>NZ_BBVA01000006.1:0-441257 GCF_001652995.1 Micromonospora sp. NBRC 110037 | reverse complement strand
TAGGCGGGGGTGGAACAGCCGGGTGCGCCAGAGCAGGTCACGGGCGATGGTGCGGTCGTTGACGTGCGCGCCGGTGATCATGACGGCCAGGAGCAGGCCCATGGTGTCCACGACGATGTGGCGTTTACGGCCGTTGACCTTCTTCGCGACGTCGAAACCGCGGCTGTGTCGGGGCACGGTGTCCGCGGCGCGCACCGACTGAGAATCGATCGCTCCGGCGCTGGGATGCGCGTGCCGTCCGGCGGCGGTACGGCACTGCTCCCGCAACCGGTCGTGCAGACGCATCAACGTGTGGTCATCGCGCCATCGAGCGAACCACCAGTACACCGTCCCCGGGGGCGGGAACTCCCGCGGCAGGGCCCGCCACGGACAACCGGTGCAGGCCACATACAAGATCGCCGTGACGATTGCCCGCATCGGATGCGACGGCGGCCGCCCCCGCCGACCGACCGACACCGGCGTGACCAGCGGCGCGATCAACGCCCACTGCGCATCGGTCAGATCACTGGGATACCGCCGCCGCACCGCCCGTTCCCGTTCCCGCCGCACCCGCTGCGACGGATAACGGCGGGGCGACGCGGACGGCGTGACAGTGATCGGGTACAACGTCATCAGAAGGCCCTCGGTATGGAAACGGTTGGCTCGACACCACCGGACCTACCGAGGGCCTTCCCTCACCTCAACCCGACACGCCGCCGCACCCCAAATCTCAAACACTCACTTACTTGTTCCAGTGCTCAGCGACGAGGTCGGCGGCCTGCTGCTCCCACTGGGCGTAGTGGTCCGGGTAGGCGGAGACCTGGACGGTCTGGGCGGCCTTGGTCAGCGGCATGTCCTTCCAGCCGTCGACCTGCTTCAGACCCTTCAGGAACGCGGTCGTGGAGTACTCGGGGTCGGTGATCTGCTCCACCGTGCCCCAACCGGAGGAGGGGCGCTGCTGGAACAGGCCCTGCGAGTCGTGGTCGTTACGGTCACCGAGGTGGCCGAGGTTCTCCAGCTTCGACTCCTGCAGGGCGGTCGCGATCGACACGACCGCGGCACGCTCGTCCATGCCGGCCTTCTTCGTCGCCGCGATGATCGCCTTCACGTTCTTGGTCTGCTCGTCATTGAGGTCGATGCGGGACTGGGCGCCCTGCACGCCGTGCGGGATCAGCTTGTCGGACTGCACCGTGGCGGTGACCGGCTTGGCGGCGTGGGTGGTGTCGGCCGCGTGGGCGGCGACCGGGCCGGCGAACACGCCACCGGTGAAAGCCAGACCAGCAATACCCAGGATGCTCTTACGCAGAATCGTGTTCATGATGGGGGCTCCATTCGGGGGTCGACACACCCCCCGGGGGGACCGGGGGTGCGTGGGCACCGTCAGGCGCTCAAGAAAGTCTCAAGGGGGATCTCGGCTGCTCGCGGGGGCTGGTGGGCCTCTACGCGGCGCCGGGAGGATGTCCAACGACTGTCGGCCCGGCATCATTCCCGGGCCAGCTCACGCTGTCGGGGGTGCGGCGCGGGGCTCACGTCGTCGGAACCATGCTCAACGACCAGCCGGGCGGGATGATTCCCCGCGGCTCACGCCGCCGCACGTACTCAACGACCGGCACTGTTCCCACAGCCCGCACCCCCTCGCTCCGGGGGCGCGGCCCTGCTCGATCGTTCACCCGGTTACAACGCCACCGGCCCGCCCACGATTCCACCCCCAAAGTGCCGCCCACCACCCCCGAACCCGACAACCCGCACACCACCGACCAGACTCGCCCAGCCCATCCGGACACCTCGCTCTGCACCCCGGCGATCAAGGAGTTTGCGGCCCTTTCCGGCACCCACAAGGACACAAACCCCTTGATCACCCTCGAAGAAGCCTCCCCGGGCACCCACCACAGGGTTGATCATGAGGTTAGCGGCGACATAACGGACACCAGGTGCCGCCAAGTTCATGATCGACGCGAGCGGGCAGGGCGGTGCGGTGCGCTGGACGGGAGCGAAGCGGCCGCGACCGGCCCCGCGATCTTGCAGTTTGCGCCCTCCGAGCACCCGATTCGCCAGGTTTGCGGGGCACCAAAGTGCAAGATCGCGCGCACTCAGGGGCCTGGGGTCGGGATCTTGGAGTTGTGGTGCCTCGCGAAAGGTGTCAAGCCGGGCGTCCTGGGCGCCACAACTCCAAGATCGACGAGAACATGCGAGAACATGGGAGGACGAGGGAGCGCGGGGACCGGGGGGCGGGAGGATGAGGGAGCGCGGGGTCAGCGGCGGCCGTGGCGGGCTCGTAGGTAGTCGGACACCACGTACTCGCCCAGGTCGTCCAGGTCGGGGGTGAACATCCGGCCACCCGAGCGCCGCGCCACCGCGTCCACGAACCGGCGCAGCCCCGGGTCGTCGCCCAGCATGAACAGGTTGAGCGTCGCGCCGTACCGGGTCAGCCGGTCCACCTCCCGGATCGTCGCCGAGATGGTCTCCGGCAGCGGCGGCCAGTGGAAGTACGCCTCGCCGTCCCCCGGGTCCAGGTGCGCGGTGGGCTCGCCGTCGGTGACCACGAGCACCACCGGCTCGGCGCCCGGGTGGCGGCGCAGGTGCCGGCCGGCGAGCCGCAGCGCGTGCTGGAGGTTGGTTCCCTGCTGCATGTCCGGCTCCACCGCCGCCAACTCCTGCTGGGTCAGCGGCATCGCCTCCCGGCCAAAGCCGACGATCTGCAGCGCGTCCTGCGGGAACCGGGTGGCCATCAGGTGCGACAGGGCCAGCGCGGTCTGTTTCATCGGGCCCCAGCGCCCCTGCGAGATCATCGAGTACGACAGGTCGACGCAGAGCACCACGGCCGCCGACGCCCGCCGTTCGGTCTCCACCACCTCGAAGTCCTCGACCGCGAGCGGTACCGGCACTCCGGGGCCGGCCCGGCGTACCGCGCGGGTGAGTGTGCGCACCACGTCCAGCGGCTGCTCGTCGCCGTACTCCCAGGGGCGGGACGCCCCGCTCACCTCGCCGGCCGCGCCCGCGGTGCGCAGGTCGTGCTGGCCGCGCGGGCCGGCGGTCAGGTCGGAGAAGACGCGCCGCAGCGCGGTGCTCGCGAGCCGGCGCAGCGCCTTCGGGCTGAGCGTCAGCCCGTCCGCGTCGCGGGTGACCCAGCCCTGGCGGCGCAGTTCGCGTTCCAGTTCCTGCAACCGGCGTACGTCGTCGGCGGCGTCGCGGCCCAGCGTGCGGGCGACCGCCTCCACGTCGACGTCGTCGAGCGTGGCGCCGGGCTGGTCCTGGTCGAGGGAGTCCAGCAGTTCGTCGAGTTCGGCGATCTCGTCGAGCGCGCCGGTGGCCTCGCCGTAGCCGAGCGGCTGGTCGCCGCGTACGCGCTCGCCGCGCTGCCAGTTCAGGTCCGGCCGCAGCGACCGCAGGTGCGCGTCGAGCTGGGACAACTCACCGGCGAGCCGGTCGCCGAGCGACTGGCGCATCAGTCCGGCCAGTTCCTCGCGCTGCCGGTCGGACAGCGACCGCATCAGTCGCTCACCTGCAGCCGCCCGCCGGGCCAGCACGTCGATCAGCTCGTCGACGTTCCTGGGCCGTTCCGGGAAGAACTCCCCGTGCCGCCCCATGAACTCGGCGAACGCGTCGGTGGTGTCCTCCGAGCGGGCGTGCCGGGCGAGCAGGTCGTTGAGGTCGCGCATCATCTCGGCGAGCTGCCGCTGGGCGGCCGGGTCGGCGGCGGCCCGCGCCGCGTCGCGCAGCCCGGCGAAGCGCTGCTCCAGCACGTCGCCACGCAACCCGTCGAGGATGCGCTGGTAGGTCTGCCGGGCCTCGGCGCTGGCCCAGTCGTACCCGGAAAGCTCCGACACCGCGCGGGCGGTGGAGCGGGGCAGGTTGTCGAGCACGGCCTCGGCGAACCGGGCGTCGTCGCCGTCGCGGCCGCGCAGCTCGTCGCGTTCGGCGGCGAGCGCCTGGTCGAGCAGCGCCCGGGCCCGGGTTACGGCGCCGTCCAGGTCGCCGCGGCGCAGCGCCTCCCGGCGCAGGCGGCGGGCGCGGGCGGCCAGGTCGTCCAGGCCGCCCCGCCCCTGCGGGCCGCGCCGCAGCAGCTCACGCAGCGACTCGCGCAGGCTGCCGCCGGCGAGCACGTCCGAGCCGACCGCGTCCACCGCGGCGCGCACGTCGTACGGCGGGGCGAGCGGGTCGGGTCCGCCGCGCCACTGCCCGTACCGGAAGCGGTTGCCGCCGGCCATTGTCAGTCCCGGTCCCCGTAGACGGTGCGCCCCGATTCGGTGACGTCCTTGCCGAGCCGGCGGGTCAGGTGCAGCCCTTCGAGCACGAACTCGATGCCGGCGGCGGCCTCCTCCGGGCTGGGCGCGTCGCCGAGCCCGAGCCGGTCGAGCACCTTGGCCAGCCCCGGTACGGTGCCGACCTGGCGCAGCAGCTCGGCCGAGGAGACCAGTTCCCCGGTCTCCACGGCGCCGCCCTCGGCGACGATCGCGGTGAAGCCGGACAGGTCGAGCCCGGCCAGGCGGGCGCGGAACGTCTCGGCGGTGGCGGTACGCAGCAGGTGCGCGAGCACCTCGATCTCGCGTCCCTCCTCGCCGCTCTCGAACTCGACCTTGCCGCGCAGCGTGGAGGTGACCGACACGGTGTCGCCGATCCGGGCCACCGGCGCCTCCGGCCGGGGCGCCGACCCGGCCCCGCCACCCGAGGCAGCAGAGGCACCGGCCAGCAGACCGGACCGACGCAACGCGGCGGCGGCCACCGTCTCCGCGGCGGCGATGGCGAACCGGGCGGACACACCCGAGCGCGGGTCCACCGACGGGGACTCCCGCACGTCGCGGGCGAACCGGGCCAGCACCTCCAGCACGTGTTCCGGTACGACGGCGACCAGGTCGGCCTCCTGCCGGATCAGCGAGAGCTCCAGGTCGAGGTCGAGGGGGTAGTGGGTACGGATCTCCGCGCCGAACCGGTCCTTGAGCGGCGTGATGATCCGGCCCCGGTTGGTGTAGTCCTCCGGGTTGGCGCTGGCCACCAGCAGCAGGTCCAGCGGCAGCCGCAGCTGGTAGCCGCGGACCTGGATGTCGCGCTCCTCCAGCACGTTGAGCAGCGCCACCTGGATGCGTTCGGCCAGGTCGGGCAGCTCGTTGACGGCGAAGACGCCCCGGTTGGTACGCGGTACGAGCCCGAAGTGGATGGTCTCCGGGTCGCCGAGCGTGCGCCCCTGGGCGAGGCGGATCGGGTCGACGTCGCCGATCAGGTCGCCGACGCTGGTGTCCGGCGTGGCGAGCTTCTCGCCGTACCGCATCGAGCGGTGCAGCCAGCCGATCGGCAGGTCGTCGCCGGCCGAGTCGACCAGTGCCCGGGAGGCGGGGGTGATCGGGTGCATCGGGTGCTCGTTGAGCACCGAGCCGGGAATCACCGGGGTCCACTCGTCCAGCAGCGCGCCGAGCGAGCGGATCAGGCGGGTCTTGCCCTGCCCGCGCTCGCCGAGCAGCACCATGTCGTGCCCGGCGAGCAGCGCGCGCTCGACCTCGGGCAGCACCGTGTCCTCGTAGCCCACGATGCCGGGGAAGCGGTCCTCGCCGGAGCCCATCCGGGCGAGGAGGTTGTCTCGGAGTTCCTGCTTGACCGTGCGGTACTGGTGGCCGGCCGCGCGCAACGCGCCGAGCGTGCTCGGCAGCTCGGCGGGCGGGACCGGGGGAACCTGGTTGGGAGCGGTCACCCGATCCACGCTAGCGCGCTCCGGTGACCGGCGGCGCCCGTCGCCACTGACGCCGCCGGAGCGCCGCTCACCTCCCGAGGCGGGCGCGGACCATCCGGGGCACCGCGGCCAGGCCGGTGACCGGGCGGAACGCGTGCGCGGCGGCAACCAGCGCGGCGTACTCGTCGTCGGTCAGGTCGATCTCGGCGGCGGCCGCGTTGCGTTCCATCTGCTCGACCCCGGACGCGCCGGGGATGGCCACCACGTTCGGGTGCCGCAGCACGTACGCGAGCGCGATCTGGCTCGGCGTGGCGTCGTGCGCGTCCGCGACCTCGCGCAGCGTGGCGATCAGCGCGGTGCCGCGTTCCAGGTTCTCCGGCAGGAAGTACGGGTTGGCCCGGCGTACCGCCCCGGCGGGCGGGTTCGTGGCGTCGTAGCGGCCGGAGAGGAAACCCTGCGCCAGCGGCGAGTACGCGATGACGATCCGGCCGGCCTGCTCCGCGTACGGGATGAGGTCTTCCTCGGGGCCGCGGTCGATCATGCTGTAGCGGACCTGGTTGCTCAGCACCCGGCGGCCCAGCGCGGCCTCGGCGAACCGCCACCGGCGCAGGCCGTAGTTGCTGACGCCGACCTCGCCGACCAGTCCGACGTCCTGCAGCGAGCGCATGCCGCGCATGGTGGTGGTGTCGGCGACCACCGGGTTGGCCTGGTGCACCTGGTAGAGGTCGATGCCGTCGACGCCGAGCCGGGCGGCGGAGGCGACCGCGCGTTGCTGCACGACGGGGGCGACCGGCAGCAGCGGGAAGATCTTGCTGGCGACGACGACCTTGCTCCGGTCGTCGCCCAGCGCCGAGCCGAGGATGCGCTCGCTGCGGCCGAAGCCGTACAGCTCGGCGGTGTCGAACAGGGTGACGCCCAGGTCGAGCGCCCGCCGGACGATCTCGGCGGCGCGGCGCTCGTAGTCGGGGCCGTAGCCCCACTCCTTGGAGCCGAACTGCCAGGTGCCGAGGCCGATCTTGGAGATGGGCTTGGGGGTGTCGAGCTGCACGTAACGCATGTGGCCGAACGTACCCGCGCCGCTGCGGCCGCACTCCGCTGCGGACAGAATGGCCCCGTGACATACCTCGCCAGCGACGACCGTTACCACGAGATGATCTACCGGCGCAGCGGCCGGAGCGGGCTGAAGCTCCCCGTCATCTCCCTCGGCCTGTGGCACAACTTCGGACCGGACCGGCCCTTCGAGCGGCAGCGCGACATCGTCCGCCGCGCCTTCGACCTCGGCATCACCCACTTCGACCTGGCCAACAACTACGGTCCTCCGCCCGGTTCGGCGGAGGAGAACTTCGGCCGGCTGCTCGCAGGCGACCTGAAGCCGTACCGGGACGAGCTGGTGATCTCCAGCAAGGCGGGGTACCTGATGTGGCCCGGCCCGTACGGCGAGTGGGGCTCGCGCAAGTACCTGATCTCGTCGCTGGACCAGTCGCTGCGCCGCCTCGGGCTGGACTACGTCGACATCTTCTACTCGCACCGGTTCGACCCGGAGACCCCGCTGGAGGAGACGATGGGCGCGCTCGACGCGATCGTCCGCTCCGGCAAGGCGCTCTACGTGGGCATCTCCAACTACGACTCGGAGCAGACCGAGCGCGCCGCCGAGATCCTGCGCGACCTGGGCACGCCGCTGCTGATCAACCAGCCGTCGTACTCGATGATGAACCGCTGGACGGAGAGCGACGGCCTGCTGGACACGCTGGAGGGCGTCGGCGCCGGCTGCATCGCGTACAGCCCGCTCGCCCAGGGCCTGCTCACCGACCGTTACCTCACCGGCATCCCGGCCGACTCCCGGGTGCGCACGAGCGTCTTCCTCAACGAGGCCGACCTCGACGAGGAGACGATGGCGACGGTCCGGGGGCTCGCCGCGGTGGCCGAGCGGCGCGGTCAGACGCTCGCCCAGCTCGCCCTCGCCTGGGCGCTGCGCGACCCGCGCATGACCAGCCTCATCATCGGCGCGAGCAGCGTGGCGCAGCTGGAGGGCAACGTGGCCGCGCTGGACAACCTCGACCTCGCCGGTGACGACCTGGCCGAGATCGAGGGCCTGCTCGGCTGACTCACCAGACGCGGCGCCGCCCGGCGCGGTGGTTGCGGACACCGCACGGCCGTCCGGGCGGAGGGCCGCCGGCCCGGCTCAGCCGCCGTCCGACCACGGCCGCGGCGAGCAGCGCGACGACGAGCGCCGCCGCGCCGAGCACGAGCGGCCGGGACAGCGGTCCGCCGTCGGTCACCGTCGCCACCGGCACCGCCGGCTCGTCGTCGGTCGCCGCCCCGGCGAGGGTACGCGGAGGCGACGCGCTCGCCTCCGGCGCTGCCGGTGTCGCGTCCGGCTCACCGCGTGCCGCCCGGAAGATCACGTCCGAACAGGAGTAGTAGGTGTCCTGGGTGTCCGAGTTCTGCCAGATGACGTAGACGATGTGCCGGCCGGTCCGGTCGGCCGGCAGCCGCCCCCGCATCTCGTACGCGCCGGAGCGGATCGGCGGGTCGGTGACCTGAAGGAACGGCTTCTTCTCCAGGTCCGCCCAGGTCAGCCGCCGCTGCGGCGAGTACGAGCCGGTGGTGACGTAGAACCGGAACGTGCCCTGGTGCGGGATGGTGGTGCGGTAGCGGAACGTGTGCCGGGCACCGGCGGTGAGCGTGGTGGCCGGCCAGTCCGCGCGCGGCAGGTCCAGCCCCCGGTACGCGGACAGCCCGCCGCTGCACAGTTCCCCGTCCGGGATGCGTTCCCGGTCCCGCCCGTCGACGCGGGCGACCCGGATGTTGTCCCACTCGCGTACCGCCGCTCCGGCGGCGATCGCGGCCCGGCACGCGGGCGTCCGCGCCCGGCCACCACCTTCCGGCCCGCACGTGGCGGCCCGGCTCAGCGGGCTGGTCGGCGCACCGTGCGCGCCGGCCGGCGTGGCGGCGAGCGGCACCGTCACGGCGACGGCGGCGAGCGCGACGAGCGCGCGGCGTGCGGCCATGTGATCGACCTCCCGCGCACTGGTACGGCCGCGAGACGTCAAAGGTTCGATCCGCGCCGATCGGCCGGGCCGACGTGACCGAACGGACAGACGGGGCGGCGGGGCGCATGTGGGTGGACCTAGAGTGACGAAACCCTGTGATCGAGGAGCGTCCCTTGCCCGAGCCGGAACCGTCCCCCGAGCCCTCCCGCGCCGCCCCGGCGAACGGGCCTCCCGCGGGCGACGTCCCACCTTCCCAGCCCTATCTGCTGGTGATGCCCAGCATGGAGGGCGCGCCCCCACCGGTGCCGTGGCCCGGCGCGGAGGGGCAGCCCGGCTGGGCGATTCCGGTCACCGTCCCGCCCGGCACCCAGGGGTACGCGCTGTTCGTCCCGCTGGTGCCGGCGGCCGGCCAGCCGAGCGCGGTGCCTGCCCAGGCGACAGCACCGGCCGTCGAACGCTCCCCGGTGGAGGATGCCGCCCTCTCCCCCACCACCGGCGACGTCGCCAAGACGCCGCCGGCTTCCGCAGGCGCGGGCGTGTCCCCGGCCGGGGACGGTTCGACGGGGGCGGCTGATCATGGGGAGCCCGCCACCGCACCGGCCGACCGTCCGGCGGAGCCCGTCGCCGCCACGCCGGACGCCGCTCCGGCGGCCCGGCCTGCCGCCACCCGAGCCGACGGAACCCCTTCGGCTGCCGAGGACGCCGCATCGGCGGGTCCGTCCACCTCGGGCGCCGGCACGACGGCTCCGGCCACCGGTTCGCCTGCCGCCCCGGGTTCGTCCCCGTCGGATGAGCCGAACCCGCAAGCCGGCTCCGGCACACTGGCCAGTTCGGGCGCACCGGGTGGGCACCCGCAGGCCGGTTCCGGCGCGCCCGGCACGCCGCACGCTTCCGGCCGGCCCGGGACCCCGAGCACGCCGCCGATCCCCGGCGCGTCGCCCGCGCTGATCCCCGGCGCGTCGCCCGCGCCGGTCACACCGCACGCTCCGGGGATGCCGCAGCCTCCCGGTCGGCCGGTGGGCGCGCCGCCGTACCCCGGTGTCGGGTGGACCGGCCACCCGCAGGCGCCGGTCTGGACGCCGCGACCGCCGACGCCGCGGACCTCGTTCCTCGGCGCGCGGTGGCCCGGCCCGAAGGCGGCGACCGGCCGGGCCGTGCCGCTCGCGGTGCTGGCCGGCGCAGTCGGCGGCGCGGCCTTCGTGCCGCTGGGCCGGGTCGGCGTCGGCTGGTTCCTGGGGTGGCTCACGCTCACTGTCGCGGTGGTGCTGGCGATCCGGTCGAAGACCGCTGACCTGCCGCGCGCCGACCGGCTCATCCGGGCCGGGTGGGCGGCGGCCGCGCTGGCGCTGATGGCCGTGCCGGCGTTCCGCAACGCCTGGTGGCTCGTGACGTTCTGCGTGCTCGGCGCGCTGGGCTGCGCCACCCTCGCGATCGTCGGCGGGCGGTTGGTGCGATCGATCCTGTTCGGCCTGGTCGCCACGCCGTTCGCGGCGCTACGCGGCCTGCCCTGGGTACGCCGGCACGTCACCGCCTCGGCGTCGGCGGCGACGGTGAGCAAGGTGACCGTCTCGGTGGTCGCCACGGTCGTGGTGCTCGTGGTCTTCGGCAGTCTGCTCGCCTCCGCCGACGCGGCGTTCTCCGAGGCGCTCGGCTCGCTCGTTCCCGAGACCGACATGGGTTCGGTGTTCAGCTGGGTGTTCCTGGCCGTGGTGGGCGGGCTGATCGCGGTGGCCGCGGTCTACACGCTCGCCGCGCCGCCCGACTTGTCCACCGTGGACAGGTCCGGCGAGCGACGGATCGGCCTGCTGGAGTGGGCCCCGGCCATCGGCGCGCTCGTCCTGCTGTTCGCCGGGTTCGTGGTGGTGCAGTTCACTGTGCTCTTCGGCGGGCAGCAGCACGTGCAGCGGGTCGCCGGTCTCAGCTACGCCGAGTACGCGCGCAGCGGCTTCTGGCAGTTGCTCTTCGTCACGCTGCTGACGGTGGCGGTGCTCGGCGGCGTGGGCCGCTGGGCGCGCCGGGAGCGGCCGGTCGAGCGCGTCCTGCTGCGTGTGCTGCTCGGGCTGATCAGCGCGCTGAGCGTGGTGATCGTGGCGTCGGCGTTGTCCCGCATGTGGACGTACCAGAAGGTCTACAGCTTCACCGGCGAGCGGATCTTCGTGATGGCGTTCGAGATGCTGCTCGGCACGGTCTTCCTGATGATCATCCTGGCCGGCGTCCGGTTCAAGGGCCGGTGGATTCCCGGCGCCACCGTCGCGCTGGCCGTGACGATGCTGCTCGGCCTGGCGGTGCTCAACCCGGAGGACTACGTCGCCCGCCGCAACACGCTGCGGTACGAGCAGACCGGCAAGATCGACGCCTGGTACCTGCGGGCGCTGTCCGCCGACGCGACGCCGTCGCTGGCCAAGCTTCCCGACCCGGTACGCCGGTGCACGCTGAGCTGGATCGCCGACGACCTCGCCGAGCCCGACCCCTGGTACGCCTGGAACCTCGGTCGGCAGCGCGCCCGTAAGGCACTGGAGGAGGTCGGCCCGCAGGCGGTCGGCGGCCCGAAGGACTGCCGCCGGGCGGACCAGTTCGACCTGCCGAAGACGCGCGGTCCACGCTGACGTCGCCGACCGGGCCGCGGATCGCCGCGGCCCGGTCAGGCGGGGCCGCCGCCGAAGCCGATCTCGTTGCCGTCCGGGTCGTGGAAGATCGCCTTCCGGACGCCGTTGTCGTAGGTCTCCTGCGCAGCCGGCTCCAACCCTCGGGCGGCGATCGCCGCGAGACGGGAGTCGAAGTCCTCGACGAAGACAGTCTGCATGGCGTGACCGGCGTGGTCGGGCCGCACCTCGATGTAGAGGTAGCGGTGCTCGGCCAGCTCCCACACCGCCTCGTGGTCGTTGGGCAGGAACTGCGGCGGAGCGCCGAGCAGCCGCTCGTACCAGGCCGTCGACACGGCGATGTCGTGGATCGGGACGCCGGCGAACAGGTCGACAGTCATCCGGTCAATCTAGCCCCGTCGACGTGCCGACGAGGGCTCGTGCCGTACCGGCGTTTGAACGCGGTGCTCAGCGCGAACGAGCTGCCGTAGCCGACCCGGCGGGCCACCGCGCCGACAGTGGCGCCGGGCTCGCGGAGCAGGTCGGCCGCGAGCGCCAGCCGCCAGCCCGTCAGGTACGACATGGGCGGCTCGCCCACCAGGGCGGTGAACCGCCGGGCCAGCGCCGCCCGCGACAGCCCCACCTCGGCGGCCAGCGACGCCACCGTCCACTGCCGGGCCGGGTCGTCGTGCAGCATCCGCAGCGCGCGGCCGACCACCGGATCCGCGTACGCCCGGTACCAGCCCGGCGCGGCAGCCCCGGGCCGTGCGAACCACTCCCGCAGCGCGGCGATGAGCAGCAGGTCCAGCAGGCGGTCCAGCACCGCATCCTGGCCGGGGTCGTCCTTGACGATCTCGTCGGCCAGCAACGGCACGAGCGGAGAGTCCCAGGACTCGCGGCGGACCACCGCCAGCGGCGGCAGCGTGTCGAGCAGCCGCCGCCCGACAGTGCCCCGCACCGGGTACGTGCCGGTGAGCAGCACGGTCCGGCCGTCCGGTCCGTTGCCCCAGGTGCGTACGCCCCACCGCGTCATCGCGAACAGCTCGCGCCCGTCCGGCGTGGTGCAGCGCTGCCCCGGGTGCACTACCACCTGCGGCGTCGTGGCCGGGTCGTCCGCCACCGTGTACGGGGCCGGGCCGCGCACGATCGCCACGTCACCGTCGCCGAGCCGCGCGGCCTCCCCCTCCTCCGGCACGATCCAGGCGTCCCCCCGCACCACGGCGACCAGCGTGAGCGGCGCCTCGTCCCGGATCAGCATCGACCAGGGCGGCGTGAGGATCGAGCGCAGCAGGAAGGCGCCCCGCGCCCGGGGACCGTCGAGCAGGCCGGAGACGGCGTCCACGGAGACGATTGAACACAGGATCGCGCGTCCTGGCCATGGGCCGTCTCACCGCGCGGCGGTTCGATGAGGACATGCGACTCGTACAACAACTGACGCTGGTCGGCGCCACAGTCGGGGCCGGGCTGATGGCGGGCCTGTTCGCCGCGTTCGCGTACGCGGTGATGCCGGCGCTGCGCGGCGCGGACGACCGCACGTTCGTGGACGCGATGCAGCGCATCAACGTCACCATCGTCAACGGCTGGTTCCTGCTGGCCTTCCTGGGTACGCCGGTGCTGGCCGCGCTCGCGGCGGTGCTGGCGTGGCGCGGGGCGGTCCGGCCGGCGCTGCCGTGGATCGTCGTCGGGCTTGCTCTCTACCTGGTGATGTTCGTCGTCACGGTGGCGGTGAACGTGCCGCTGAACGACGCGCTCGCGGCGGCCGGTTCTGCGGATCTCGGTGCGGCACGGGAGCGCTTCGAGTCCGCCTGGGTCACCTGGAACGTGGTCCGGGCGGTGGCGAGCACTGCGGGGTTCGGCGCGCTGTGCTGGGCGCTGGTGCTCGCGGGCCGGGCGGCCGGTTGAGCCGCTACGCCTTGTCCTCGATCAGCGGCAGGTAGCTCTCCGGCAGCCAGCGGACGACCACCTTCGGGTAGAGCGTCCCGCCGAGCCGCCGGTAGAACCGCTGTGCCGCCTCGTTCTCCGGCTTCACCTCCCAGCGGATGACCAGCCGCTCGGCGGCGGCCCGCTCGGCCAGCGCGGTCATCAGCCGCCGGCCCACGCCACCGTCGCGGGCCTCGGCGCGGACGAACAGATCGTCGAGCGCGAGGATGTCCTCACCGCTCCACATGTGCAGCCGCCGCTGCGCGGAGACGTAGCCGAGCGTCTCACCGTCCCGCTCGGCAAGCAGGACCGTCACGTCGGCGCGGCCGAGCACCTCGCGCCACCGGTCGGGGGTCGCGCCGACGTGCTCGCTCTCCCCCTCGTGGGCCGCGATCTCCCGGACCAGGGCGTCCACCACGGCCGCGTCGTCCGGACCGGCCTGGCGGATGCGGATGGCGTCGTTCACGGTGCTCTCCCTCACGGTCGGATCACGGGCGGACGCTCATGATCATCCCCCGGAGCCACCACCTGATGATCCTGCTTTCGGGCCGTCCTCGATGACGGCATCGGCCGGTACGGCGCATCTACCGATGACGGCTCCCGTTCGGCCCGCGCTGTTCCCGCCGGTCGTTCAACACGGCGGCGCTCTTGCCAGGCAAGGAAGGCGTGCCGTCCGATCGAGCGCGGCGGTGTTGCGCCGCCGCCGAACCCCAGCCTTCGCTCACCTGGACAGCAAGGGGAAGCAGGATCGGTCGCCCAGTGTCGGTCCGCTCTTGATTCCAGCCAGAATCGAACATACGTTCTAGCGATGACGTCCGCCGGGGGTTCTCGTCATCAACACAGGCCAGGATGGCTGAGCCAGGAACGCAGCCCAGGGCCTACGATCGTGCCCATGGACACGGCGACGATCGAGCGGGCCTCCCTGGTCGCGCTACTTCGCCGGCCTCGCGCGCGCTGGTCGGAGATCGCTCTCGACATCCAGGAAAACGGCAGCGCCAGGGCAGTCCTGGACCGTACGGTCGGCCACTCCGACACGCTCTTTCCGGACGGGAATTCAACCACCGAGCTGATCAGCGCTGCCGTCGCCGAGATCACCGGCTGGCAAGCTGATCGAGTCGGCGTCCACGCCTTCTTCGAAGACACCTACCCTGCACAGCTGCGCGGCATCCGGGAGATGCCACCGCTCCTGTTCAGCCGAGGTGATCTACGGGTTCACGACCAGGCAGTGGCCGTCGTCGGCAGTCGCAAGGCCAGCGAGGAAGGGCTGCGGATCGCCCGAGCCGTCGCCACCACCCTGGCAGGCCGCGGGGTGACCGTGGTCAGCGGGCTGGCCGCCGGCATCGACACCGCCGCACACTCAGCTGCGCTGGAGGCAGGTGGGCGAACGGTCGCGGTCATCGGCACCGGGATCCGCCGGTACTACCCCTCCGCGAACCAGCGCCTGCAGGACCACATTGCCGAGGTCGGGCTCGTCATCTCCCAGTTCTGGCCGGACGCCCCGCCGAGCAGGCAGAGCTTCCCCATGCGCAACGCCGTCATGAGCGGGTACGCAGTCGCGACGGTCGTTGTCGAGGCGGGTGAGACCAGCGGAGCACGGATCCAGGCCCGGCTCGCCCTCCAGCACGGCCGTCCCGTCGTGCTGACGAGCCAGGTCATGCGGTGCGACTGGGCCAAGACGTTCGCCGAGAACCCGGGCGTCTACGTCGTCCACGGCACCGCGCAGCTGCTGGAAGCCGTCGACGACATCCTCAGCTACCAGCCCACCGACGCCGGCCTGGAGAACTTCCCTGACTTCGCCCTCCGCTGACCAGCGCTGGACCATCATCAGCCGGCACGTCGAGGTCCAGCGCGGCTACCTGCGCAACCCGTTACCGGCACACCCCTGGATCTGCCCGACGTGCCGGGGAGTACGGAACGAGGGCTACTCGCTCTGCTTCCGCTGCCAGTCCCACGTCGCTCGGTCCCAGGGCCTTCTCGCGGACCTCGTACTACCGATCTCCTACTCGCCACGCACCTGGCAACACCACTACAACCTCCGGACGTACAAGGGCACAGCTCCGTCCGAGCAGGCTCGGCGAAGCTTGCTTGCGCTCCTGCTGCTGTTCCTGCATGACCATCTCGCGTGTATAACGTCCAGTACGGGAGCCTCCCCAACGCACGTCATCACCGTCCCGAGCACCCGCAGCCGCACTGGCGCACATCCGCTTGCCGACCTTGTCGGCGACCGGCTCCGGCTGCCCTGGATCAACAGCACGGTCAACCCGAGCTACGGTCCGGAGGATCACGACTTTCACGCCGACTGGTTCAAGCCGTCCCTCCCCACTTCGCTTGCGCCCGTTCATGCGCTGATCCTCGAGGACACCTGGACGACCGGGGCGCGAACACAGTCCCTGGCGCACGCACTGAAGGTCGCCGGTGCCGCCACCGTTGCCGCCGTCATCCTCGGCCGCCACGTGGATCCAAACTTTGCACCGGCCAGGCAATTGCTCAGCGCGATCGCCAGCCCGTTCTTCGATACCACTAGGTGCGCAGCTGAAGACTGATCAAGAACACCTCGGCATCCCGATGCTCCTATGGCGGTCATGATCAAATGAAGCCGCACATCGCTGTGCACATACTCGAGTCGAGGCGCCCGGCGATGCGCGCGCCACGCAGCCGGAGCCCTCGGGGATCTACATGCTGCCCGGCCCGACCGAGCAGGATTTCTCTGATGACGTCAGCAGACACCGTCCGTGCGTCGCCCCACGAACGCATGGTTCGCTCGTCGACCGCAGACATTGGGCGACTGCCAGACTGCCGGCCTGCGGGTAGCGGCAAGGGGGAACAAGAAGGGCGCAGTGCGCCGGTCATGTGGGCAGCAGCCGACAAGGCTCGATTTCTGGATGCAGCACGCAAGGCTCATGAGAAAGCGTGATCACGTTCCAACGAATCAGCGGCCCGGTCGACGATTACTCGACCAGGCCGCTGACCTGCTTCAAGGGTGGAGCCGAGGGGACTCGAACCCCTGACCCCCACACTGCCAGTGTGGTGCGCTACCAGCTGCGCCACGGCCCCTTGCGATCGTCCCCGGTCGCCCGGGCACGGGAAGAACTATACACACGCCGCCCCGCATGGTCATCTCGCGGGGGTCCCCCACCGAGGGGGTCAGTTCAGTGCCACATCCGGCGGGAAGTGGGCCACCGCCGCCATCATGCCGCCCTGCCGGCGCAGCACCATCGGCCAGAGATCATCCGGCCGGTCGACGAAGGCGTCACCGGGCAGCGCGTCGAGCACGAACCAGGAGCCCTCCTCGATCTCGCGCTCGACCTGTCCGGCGCCCCAGCCGGAGTAACCGGCGAACACCCGGATCCCGCCGACCGCCTCGCGCAGCTTCTCCGGGTCGACCGAGAGGTCGATGGTGCCGACCGCGCCGGAGACGCGGTGGAAGCCCTTGACCGGCCGGACGGGGTGCCGCATCCGGGCCAGGCAGATGGCGGAGTCGGGCTGCACCGGGCCACCCTCGAACAGCACGGCCGGGTCGCGGGCCAGGTCGCTCCAGTCGCCGAGCACGTCGGCCACCGAGACCTCGGTGGCGCGGTTCAGCACCACCCCGAGGGCGCCGCCGGGTTCGTGGGCGACGAGCAGCACGACCGTACGGTCGAAGTTCGGATCCTTGAGCCCTGGTGTCGCGACCAGCAGTCGTCCGGTCATCGACTCCATGGCTCGGCCACCGATCGCCTGCCCCTCACTCTGCATGTCCGACACCCGTCAGCCGTGCGCCCGTACGGGCCCGAGGCCGTCGACCGTCCATCCTGTCAACGCCATGTCACGCACCATAGCCTGCGTCCGGCCCGCTGGTTAAGGTCTGACGGCGGGTGATCACGACGGATCGAGGGAGGGTCGGATGGCGGCGCAGGCCGAACTGGCGGTGATCGGCGGGTCGGGTCTCTACGCCCTGCTCGACGGGGTGGAGCACGTGGTGGACACCCCGTACGGCGAGCCGTCGGGCCCGATCACCGTCGCCGAGGTGGGCGGTCGCCGGGTGGCGTTCCTGCCCCGCCACGGGCGTGATCACCGCTACCCGCCGCACCTGATCCCCTACCGGGCGAACCTGTGGGCGCTGCGGTCGCTGGGCGTACGCCAGGTGCTGGCACCCTGCGCGGTGGGCGGCCTGCGGCCGGAGCTGGGTCCGGGCACGTTCGTGGTGCCGGACCAGTTGATCGACCGCACCAGCGGGCGCGTGCAGACGTACTACGACCGGGGCGCGGTGCACGTGTCGTTCGCCGATCCGTACTGCCCGGTGGGACGGCGCACGCTGCTGGACACGGCGGCCGGTCGGGGCGTGCCGGCGGTGGACGGCGGGACCGTCGTGGTGGTCGAGGGTCCACGCTTCTCGACCCGGGCGGAGTCGCGCTGGTTCGCCTCGATGGGCGGCACGATCGTCAACATGACCGGCCACCCGGAGGCGGTGCTGGCCCGTGAGCTGGCCCTCTGCTACACGTCGATCGCGCTGGTGACGGACCTGGACGCGGGCGTCGAGGCGGGCGAGTCGGTCACCCACGAGGAGGTGTTCCGGGTCTTCGCGGAGAACACCGACCGGCTGCGCGGGCTGCTGCTGGACGCCGTGGCGGCGCTGCCCGCCGAGCGGGAGTGCGGGTGCGGGCACGCGCTGGACGGGATCAAGCTGCCGTTCCCGCTGCCCTGAGCGCGGGAAGCGCCCGAAAAGTCGGCCTCGGCCCGATAGATTCGGCTGGTCGGGGGACCGGGCACCGGGCCGTCTCCGGCATCCGCAGGCAGGACGGAGGCAGCCGGCGATGGCGACGGTGCGGGAGGCGACCTACGACCTGCTGCGCGCGCTCGGGCTGACCACGGTCTTCGGCAACCCGGGCTCGACCGAGGAGCCGTTCCTGCAGGAGTTCCCGGCCGACTTCCACTACGTGCACGCGCTGCAGGAGGCGTCGGCGGTCGCGATGGCCGACGGCTACGCCCAGGGCACCGGCCGGCCCGCGCACGTCAACCTGCACACCGCGCCGGGCACCGGCAACGGCATGGGCAACCTGGTCACCGCCTGGCACAACCGGACGCCGCTGATCGTCAGCGCCGGCCAGCAGACCCGCGAGATGCTGCTGATCGAGCCGCGCCTGGCCAGCCCCCGGGCGGTCGAGCTGGCCCAGCCGTACGTCAAGTGGGCCCACGAGCCGGCCCGCGCGCAGGACATCCCGGCGGCCTTCATGCGGGCGTACGCCTCGGCGGTGCAGCCACCGGCCGGGCCGGTCTTCCTCTCTGTGCCGATGGACGACTGGGACCGCCCGGCCGACCCGCCGCCGCAGGTGCGTACCGTCGCCACCCGGATCGCGCCGGACCCGGACCGGCTGCGGAGCTTCGCCGACGCGCTGGCCGCCGCCCGTGCCCCGGCGCTGGTGCTCGGCGCGGCGGTGGACCGGTCGGACGCCTGGCCGGACGCGGTGGCGCTGGCCGAGCGTCTGGCCGCCCCGGTCTGGGCCGCCCCGGCGCCGGAGCGGGCCGTGTTCCCCGAGCGGCATCCGCACTTCCGGGGCGTGCTGCCGTACGCGATCGGGCCGCTGTCGGAGGCGTTGCGCGGCCACGACGTGGTGCTGGTGGTGGGTGCGCCGGTGTTCCGCTACTACCCGCACGTGCCGGGCGACTACCTGCCCGGCGACGCGCGGCTGCTGCACGTCACAGACGACCCGGACGAGGCGGCCCGCGCCCCGGTCGGGGACAGCCTGCTCGGCGACGCCCGCCTGACCATGGCCGCGCTGTGCGAGCTGCTGCCGGCGGCCGACCGTCCCGCGCCGTCACCGCGCCCGCAGCCGGCCCCGCCGGAGCAGGCTGACCCGCCCAGCGCCGACGCGTTGTTCGCCGCGCTGGCCGCCGCGTGGCCGGCGGACGGGGTGCTGGTGCAGGAGTCGCCGTCCAACCTGGCCGCGCTGCGCCGCCGGCTGCCGATCGAGCGGCCGCGCTCGTACCTGACGATGGCCAGCGGCGGGCTCGGCTTCGGGCTGCCGGCGGCGGTCGGCATGGCGCTCGCCGAACGCGACACCGGGCGGGGCCGCCCGGTGGTCGCGGTGGTCGGCGACGGCTCGTTCCACTACTCGGTCCAGGCGTTGTGGACGGCGGCGCGGCTGCGCCTGCCGCTCGCCGTCGTGGTTCCGGTGAACCAGCAGTACGCGATCCTGAAGGCGTTCGCCGAGCTGAAGCACACCCCTGGTGTGCCCGCGCTGGACCTGCCCGGGCTGGACGTGACGGCGGTGGCGCACGGCTACGGCTGCGCCGGTGCGGTGACCACGCTGGACGGGCTCGGCACCGCGCTCGCCGCCGCGTTGGCCGCGGACCGGCCGACGGTGCTGCCGGTGCCGATCAGCACCGACGTGCCACGGATCCTCTGAGACTCAGCCGGGCTGGACAATCAGCGGGGCGCCGCTGGCGGCGTCCAGCACGGCCCGGCCGCCGAGCGGCGCGTCGAGCGTGACGCTGACCGGCTTCAGCACGAGCTGCGCGGTGCAGACGCCGGTGGAGGCGATCACGGCGCCGCCGATCACCACCACGTCCGGCCGTTCCAGCACGAGCGGGGTGGGCGGGCCGTCGCAGGCGCCGACGCCGAGCACGTAGTCGATCCGGTTGCCCTCGACCGCCCGCAACTGCTGAGCGGACACCAGGCCGGCCGGGAGCGGCCGGGTGGGCACCGCACCGCCGGGCGCCCGGCCGGTCACGCGCGGCGCGACGGCGATCCGGGCCACGGGTACGGCCAGCTCGTCCACGGTGAACAGCCAGGCGGGCACGTCGGCGCGGCCCCGGCTGGTCCACACCGGCGCGCTGCCCAGCCGTACCTCGGTCACGGTGAGCGGGACGCACGGCGTCGGCGCCGAGGTCGACACCGGGTCGTTCGGGCCGGGCCGTCCGGTCGGTGCCGGGTCGGGCGCGGCGGGGCGCCCGTCGCAGGGCGGCGGGTCGCCCTGGCGGAGCTGGGCGTACGCGTCGGCGGCGCTGACCAGCGGCACCCGCAGCGTGCCGTCGGGGAACCGGATCGTGCCGTCCTTCGGCACGGCGGCCGGGATCGGGATCTGGTCCCGGTACCAGCCCGCTCCGAACGCCACCTTCGTCTCGTCGGTGAAGCCCGGGTCGCCGGTGAGCACAGTGGCGTCCTGGAGCGGCACGTACCCGTCGCGCCAGCCCGGCCCGGGTCGCCAGCCGGCGGCGACCTCCTCGGCCCGCTCGGTGAACGCGGGCCGCTGGTCCGGGCCGGTGGGCGGCGTCCGGACGGGAGCGGCGCCGGGCGTGGCGCAGGCGGAGAGGGTCAGCAACGAGATCCCGAGCAGGGCGAGCACGCGACGCATACCGGTTGGACGCCGGCCCGTCCCGGCCGGTTCCCCCGGGCTCAGTCCTCGCCGCCGAGGTCGGCCTGGTACGCCTCCCAGAGCAGGTCGGCACCGTGGCGCCGGTGCCGGTCGAGCGCGCGCAGCAGGTCCACGGTGCGGGCCCGCACCTGGGCGGCGGACGCCCCGGGCAGCCGGACCGTGTGCTGGAGCGCGGCCAGCGCCGCCAGGATCGCGGCGTGCTCGGCGACCAGCAGGCGTACGCCCCGGTGCAGCCGCGGCGCGGCGCGCACCAGGTCGGCGTAGTGGCCTCCCGGCCCTTCGGTGACACGGACGTGTTCGGTGAAGCCCCGCCGGACCGGGTCGAGGTCGGTGAGCAGGCGCTCCCGCCAGCGCGGGCCGCCGGTGGCCCGGGCGAGGGCGCGCAGGTCACCGGGAGCGGTGGGGAGCACGGAGATCGGCTGCTGGATCGGACTGGTGACCATGGGACACCTCCCGCTGCTGGGCGAACCCGTATGGCGATGGTGGACCCGGTGCGCGGCCCTGTCCAGCGCTGCGACGCGCCTCATCTGCCACATTGGCACCATCTGCCCCGGCAGGCTCAGAGGCCTCAGACGACTGTGCGCCCCGGTCCTCGTGGACCGGGGCGCACAGGCCGTGTAGTGGAGGTGCCGGGAATCGAACCCGGGTCCTTCGCCGGTTTGTCAGGGCTTCTCCGAGCGCAGCTCGCTGTGCCTCTACTCGGCCCCACCGCTCACGCGAGCAAGTTGGTGTGACGGGCCCAGTCGCTGATTGATCTCGCCGCACGGACCCCGCGACCGGGTCCGATTGGCCAGCCTTCTAGCTGATGCCGGCTAACTGGGTCGAAGGCGCTCCCAGGCCGACAGACTTGCTACTCGCCTCAGGCGGCGAGAGCGAAGTCAGCGCGATTGTTCTTGGCGCTTATTGGTTTCCGACGACCGATTCTCGAGACGACGTCGGCTTCCTCGGCTCGCTTCCCCTGTCGCTGCGTACGAAGTCGAAACCAGTCACCCCCTCGAAGCGCTGCCCCTGTCGGCAGCACACCAAGCCTAACGCCTGGCGCAACCAGATTCATCCCGAGGCCCGCCCGACGCGGACAGCCGGACGAACCGGACGTATCACTCAGCCATGCCCTTGCCGCGCCGGCCGACCGCCCGGGCGATCTCCTTGGCGGCGTCCCGCTTGGCCAGGTCCTGGCGCTTGTCGTACGACTTCTTACCCCGGGCCAGGCCGATCTCCACCTTGGCCCAGCCGTCGGAGAAGTAGACCTGCAACGGCACCAGCGTCAGGCCGCTCTCCTTGAGCTTGCCCAGCAGCCGGTCGATCTCGATCCGGTTGAGCAGCAGCTTGCGGGTACGCCGCGGCTCGTGGTTGGTCCAGGTGCCCTGGGCGTACTCCGGGATGTGCATGGCGTGCAGGTAGATCTCGCCGTCCCGCTCCTGGGCGAACGCGTCGACGAGCGACGCCCGCCCGGCCCGCAGCGACTTCACCTCGGTGCCGGTCAGCGCCATGCCCGCCTCGTACGTGTCGAGGATGGCGTAGTCGTGGCGCGCCTTCTTGTTGGAGGCGACCACCTTGCGACCCTTTTCCCGTGGCATCGGCGCCACCTCCCTCCCGGTCCGTCGCCGGCCACCGGCCGGCGAGCGAAGATCATGCTACCGGAACCACAAGGGCCCTCCCGCGCGGTTTATTCCGCGCGGGAGGGCCCTTGCCGGAGCCGGACGGGTGACTAGACCCGCAGGTAGAAGCGGAGCGTGACCCAGGCGGTGACCGCGCTGACCACGCCACCGACGGCGGCCATCAGCGGGAAGGTCAGGAAGATGTCGGACCAGGAGATCGGGGTGATCAGACCCTCCAGGGCCGCCATCGAACTGCCGGCCGCGAGCACCTTCACCGCGATCAACGCCAGCAGGCCGAGGATGGAGCCGAACAGACCGGCCACCACCGCCTCCAGCACGAACGGCGCCTGGATGAACCAGTTCGACGCGCCGACCAGCTTCATGACCGCCACTTCACGCCGCTTGCTGTACGCGGCCACCTGGATGGTGTTCGCGACGAGCAGCAGGGCGGCGACGGCCATCACCATAGCGATCGCGAGCGCGCCGTTCTGGAAGCCGCTGAGCACGCCGAAGACCTTGTCGAGCAGCTTGCTCTGGTCGACGATCGTGTCGATGCCCTCGGCGGTCTTGTACTTGTCGTAGATCGCCTTGTACTGCTCGGGATCGTTGAGCTTCACCCGGTACGACTCGGGAAGCTGGTCCGGCTTGACCGCGCTGACCAGGTCCGGGGCGTCGGCGTACATCTGCTGGAAGCGCTCGTACGCCTGGTCCTTGTTGACGTACGTCGAGTCCTTGACCAGCGGGTCCTGGTCGAGTTGCTGACCCAGCGCGTCGACCTGTTCCTTGGTGGCGTCGGTCTTCAGGAAGATCGAGACCTCGACGTTCTCGTAGTAGAGGTCCTTCATGTCGCCGACCTTCTGGTACAGAAGGCCGCTGCCGCCCAGCATGAACAGCGACACCGCCATTGTGATGATCATGGCGATGGTCATGGTGACGTTGCGCCACAGCCCGACCAGTACTTCGGACAGGACGTACTTCATCCGCATCGGGATATTCCTCCGGCTCTCCGGCGTGAGGGTTCGTCGTCAGGGTCTACGGAACGTCGTACGGCTCAGCCGTAGACGCCGCGGGCCTGGTCGCGCACGATGCGGCCGCTCTCGATCTCGATCACCCGGCGCCGCATCTGGTTCACGATGTTGGAGTCGTGCGTGACCATCACGACGGTCGTGCCGGTGCGGTTGATCCGGTCCAGCAGGCGCATGATCTCGATCGAGGTGTCCGGGTCCAGGTTTCCGGTGGGCTCGTCGGCCAGCAGGATCAGTGGCCGGTTGACGAACGCCCGGGCCACCGCCACACGCTGCTGCTCACCACCGGAGAGCTCGTGCGGGTAGCGGTGCTCCTTGCCACCGAGACCGACCAGCTCCAGCACCTCCGGCACGACCCGGCGGGCGACCGCCTTCGTCTTGCCGATCACCTCCAGCGCGAACGCCACGTTCTCGTACGCGGTGCGGTTCGGCAGCAGCCGGAAGTCCTGGAAGACGCAGCCGATGGAACGCCGGAAGTGTGGTCGCTTCCAGGAACGCATCGACGTCACGTCCTTGCCGTTGACGACGACGCGACCCTTGTTGGGCGTGACCTCGTGCAGCAGCAACTTGATGATGGTGGACTTGCCGGAGCCGGATGGACCGATGAAGAAGACGAACTCGCCCTTCTCGATCGAGACGGACACGTTGTCGAGCGAAGGCCGGGACGCCTTCGGGTACGTCTTCGTCACTTGCTCAAGCTGAATCACGGGTCGGTAGTCTACGCGGTGTAACCGCAGAGCCAAGCCCCCAGGCCCGCCGAAGCGGTGCGCGTCATCGATTTACCCGGTCAGAACGGGATCGATGACGCGCTCAGTCCGAACGTGATCACGCACCGTCAGCGCTGAGCTGCTGCTGCTTCCGCCAGCGGATTCCCGCCTCGATGAAGCTGTCCAGGTCACCGTCGAAGACCGAGGACGGATTGCCCGTCTCCTGTTCGGTACGCAGATCCTTCACCATCTGATACGGGTGCAGGACGTACGAGCGCATCTGGTCGCCCCAGGAGCTGGTGCCGCCGCTCTTCAGGCCGGCCATCTTCTCCTCCTCCTCCTGCCGCTTGCGCTCCAGCAGCCGGGCCTGGAGCACCCGCATCGCGGAGGCCTTGTTCTGCAGCTGGGACTTCTCGTTCTGGCAGGTCACCACGATGCCGGTGGGGATGTGGGTCAGCCGCACCGCCGAGTCGGTGGTGTTGACGCTCTGCCCACCCGGCCCGGACGACCGGTAGACGTCCACCCGGACCTCGTTCTCCGGGATGTCGATGTGGTCGGTCTGCTCGGTGACCGGCAGCACCTCGACGCCGGCGAAGCTGGTCTGCCGGCGACCCTGGTTGTCGAACGGGCTGATCCGCACCAGCCGGTGCGTGCCGGACTCCACGCTGAGCGTGCCGTAGGCGTACGGCACCTTCACCGTGAAGGTGGCCGACTTCAGGCCCGCCTCCTCGGCGTACGAGGTCTCGTAGACCTCGGTCGGGTAGCCGTGCCGCTCGGCCCAGCGCAGGTACATCCGCAGCAGCATCTCGGCGAAGTCCGCGGCGTCCACGCCGCCGGCCCCGGCCCGGATCGCCACCAGCGCCTCCCGCGAGTCGTACTCGCCGGAGAGCAGCGTGCGGACCTCCATCTCCTGGATGGCCTTGGTCAGCCCGGCGATCTCCGACTCGACCTCGGTCAGCGCGCCCGGGTCGTCCTCCGCCTGGGCCAGCTCCAGCAGCACCCCGGCGTCGTCGAGCCGGGAGCGCAGGTCGCCGAGCTTGGTGATCTCGCCGTTGACGTACGACAGCTGCGACGTCACCTGCTGCGCCTTGGCCTGGTCGTCCCAGAGGTCGGGCGCGGAGGCCTCCTGCTCCAGCCGTGCCTTCTGCTCGCGCAGCTTGTCGAGGTCGAGCACGGCCTCGATGTTGCGCAGCGTGGCGTCGAGTTCCTTGAGCTGTTCGGCGTAATCGGCAGCGGTCACGACAGACAAGACTACTGCGTCGTTCCCTCAACCTGCTGCAGGTGGTCAGCCGACCGGCGCGGTCTTGAGCCAGGACAGCGCCGCTTTGTGGTAGGCGACGGCGAACTCCAGCGCGCTGGCGTCGTAGCTCTCGCCTTCCTTCTTGGCGTTCTTGACCTGCTCCCGCACCGCCGCCAGCGCCTCGGTGTGGTACTCGTTCGCCGTCGCGTAGAGGTTCTTGAGCTGGCTCGCCGAGTGCAGGTTGCCGAACGCCATCCGTAGCGCTATCGGGTTACGGATGGTGTCCTTGCCGGGATTCTCCGCCAGCCAGCGGGAGAATGTCCGTTTACCGGCAGCTGTCAGCGCGTACGGCTGACTCATGCGCGGCCCGGGCTTGCCGAGACGCACCAGACCCTTCTCGGCCAGGACCGGTAGCTCCCGGTAGACCTGACTGCGGGTCATCGACCAGTACGGCGCCAGCCGGCGCTCAGCCGCGGCCATCAACTGGCCGCCAGTCATCGGGCCGTCGTGCAGCAGGCCGAGCAAAGCTGCCGCCGTCGGGTTGACTCCGGAATCCGCCATGCCCTCTAAGCTGCCACTTTGTCGGCTCTGGCGTCCAGGATTTGCCTATTTCGGCACCCGCGGACCGGTCCGATGTGCACTGTCGGATGAGGAAGAGGGCCCGTCCCGGCCGGGACGGGCCCTCTTCGAGCGTCTCAGCCCATGTGCGGGTAGGTGTGATCGGTCGGCGGAACGAACGTCTCCTTGATCGTCCGAGGCGACATCCAGCGGACCAGGTTGTGCCAGGAACCCGCCTTGTCGTTGGTGCCGCTGGCCCGGGCGCCGCCGAACGGCTGCTGCCCGACCACCGCGCCGGTCGGCTTGTCGTTGATGTAGAAGTTGCCGGCCGCGTACCGCATCTTCTCCGCCACCTGGTCGACCACCCGGCGGTCGGTCGCGAAGATCGACCCGGTCAGCGCGTACGGCGCGATCGACTCGGCCTGGGTGACCACCTCGTCGAAGCGGGCGTCGTCGAAGACGTGCACGCCGAGGATCGGCCCGAAGTACTCGGTGGTGAACGTCTCGTGCGCCGCGTCGGAGCACTCGAACAGCGTCGGCCGGACGAAGTAGCCGACCGAGTCGTCGGCGGTGCCGCCGGCCAGGATGCGGCAGGAGTCGTCACCCTTGATCAGCTCCAGCGCGGCGGTGTGCCGGCCGAACGCCTTGTCGTCGATCACCGCGCCACCGAAGTTGCTGAAGTCGGTCACGTCGCCGTAGGTCAGCGAGTCCGCGGTGGCGGCGAGCCGGTCGCGCAGCCCGCCCTCCCAGATCGACCGCGGGACGTACGCGCGCGAGGCAGCCGAGCACTTCTGCCCCTGGTACTCGTAGGCGCCCCGGATCAGCGCGGTGTGCAGCGCGTCCACGTCGGCGCTGGTGTGCGCGACCACGAAGTCCTTGCCGCCGGTCTCGCCGACCAGGCGGGGGTAACCGCGGTAGCGGGCGATGTTGTCGCCGACGGTCTTCCACAGGTGCTGGAACACCTTCGTCGAGCCGGTGAAGTGGATGCCGGCCAGGTCCGGGTCGGCGAGCACCACCTCGGAGACCTCCTCGCCGCGGCCGGTGACCATGTTGATCACGCCGGGCGGCAGGCCGGCGGCCTCGAACAGGCGCATCGTGAAGTGCGCCGCGAACTGCTGCGTCGGGGACGGCTTCCAGACCACCGTGTTGCCGAGCATGGCCGGCGCGGACGGCAGGTTGCCGGCGATCGCGGTGAAGTTGAACGGGGTGATCGCGTAGACGAAGCCCTCCAGCGGCCGGTGGTCGAGGCGGTTCCAGACCCCGGGCGAGGACAGCGGCTGCTCGGCCAGGAGCCGCCGGGCGAAGTGCACGTTGAAGCGCAGGAAGTCGATCAGCTCGCACGCCGAGTCGATCTCGGCCTGCACGGCGGTCTTGGACTGGCCGAGCATGGTGGCCGCGTTGAGCGTGTCCCGCCAGGGGCCGGCCAGCAGGTCGGCGGCGCGCAGGAAGATCGCGGCCCGCTCCTCGAACGGCAGCGCGCGCCACATCGGCGCGGCGTCCTTGGCGGCCTGCACCGCGGCGCGGGCGTCGTCGTGGGTGGCGTGCCCGGTGACGCCGAGAACGTGCGCGTGCTTGTGCGGCTGCACCACGTCGATCGACGCGCCGCCGGCCATCCGCCGCTCGCCGGCGATCGTCATGGGCAGCTCGATCCGCTCGGCGGCCAGTTCGGCCAGCCGCCGCTGGAGCCGTTCCCGGTCGGCGCTGCCGGGCTCGTAGGAGTGGACCGGCTCGTTGAGCGGCTCGGGTACGGAGAACACGGCGTCCATCAACAGGCTCCTGGCGATCTCGACGGCGACGGCGAAACCGGACCCGCGGGCGCCGGCCGGGCGGCCGGACACCGGGGCGCCGCGGGGTGGGCGGCGGCGGGACCTGGCCCCGATTCTGTCACGACAAGCCCCCGCCGGACGCGCCTCCCTGGCACACCGGACGGCCGGTTCATCTCCGGACCGTCGGCCCCAACCGACCCGGATCCGACGAAACATCGGATCGCGCCCCAGTTCGTCGACGATTCGTCGGCGCTTACTCGACCTTTGATCCAGCCCACCTCGGGGGTGGCGGTGTTCCGGGCCTCCGGGCGGCACCTCCCCGAGCTGGAGTCGACCAACGGCACCACACGGCCCGCCCGGCTGGCGGTTATCGGCCATTGATCCACTCCACCTCGGGGAAATGGCGGTATCCGGGCCCTCGGGATGCCACCACATCGCCGTACTGCAGTCGATCAACGCGCACACGGCACACGGCCCGCCCGAGGAGTGGTGATGCGCCGCGTACGCTGGATGACCGGTGACCTGCCCGGCCCGGCTCGGGGATCCGGCGACCGTCGAAGGGAAGACGATGAGCAACCAGCCCGGCAGCTCCACGGCCGCGGAGACGGATCAGCCCGAGACCGTCGGGCCGACCACGGGCGACGGGGCCACCGTCGAGACGTCCTCCGTCAAGGCGTCCTCCGTCAAGGTGCCCTCCGGAGAGACACCGTCGGGCGAGGCACCGGCGAGCGAGGCTCGGACGGGCGAGGACGCAGCCGGATACGCGCATGGGGACGAGGGGACTGTCACCGGCGGTCGGCCGGAGTTCGCCCCGGGCGCGCTCGTACTCGCCCTGCTCTCGCTCGGATGGCTGGCCGCCATGCTCTGGTCGACCCGCGAGGCGATCCACTCGACCGCGGCCGGCGTGACCGCGATCAGCCTCTCCGCGTACGCGCTGCCCGGCGTCATCACCGCGGCGCTGGTCACCGGCGCCACCGTCGCCCTGGCCGCGACCAACCGGCTCGGCCGGGCCACGCTGCGGTTCCTGGCCGCCGTCGGGACCGGCCTGGTGGTCGGGCTGCTCGCCGCGGTGGCGATCAACCTGACGTACGCCGACAACGCCACCACGAACACGATCGCCGGGACCACGGCGGCAGCCGCGATCATCGGCGGCGCGATGGCGGGCGCGCGTCAGGCCCGGGTGGTGGGTGCGATCACCGCTGCGACGCTCACCGCGCAGATCTTCGTGGTGCTGTTCAGCCGCGCCCGGGACCCGCTGTCCGACCTGTTCGGCGCCGGGGAGACCCAGCAGTCGGTGCTCGACGCCGCCAAGTGGGTCTCGCGTACCGAATCGCTGCTCGCCGGCCTGCTCGCCGGCCTCGCCGCGTACCTCTATCTGACCTGGTCCCGTCGCCGGGCCGAGCGCCGTGACGGCGTGGCGTCGCCGCTGCGCTGGCCGGCGTACCTGGTGGCCGGCGCGGGCGCGGGCCTGCTCCTGCTGCTCACCGAGGTGATCATCCGGATCGGCGGCCGCGGGCTGCTCGACCTGGCCGCCGCGCTCAGCGAGGCCGACGAGGTCGCGCAGACCGCGCTCGGCACCTCGCGGGTGGACAACGGGATCTGGGTGCTCTTCGTGGGCGCGCTGACCACGCTCATCGTGTTCGGCCGCACGCTCGGCCCCCGCCCGGTCGAGGACGAGACGGACGAGCCGGCGGCGTCCTGAGCCGCCGGCTCAGCCGGCCTCGCGCAGCAGCAGGTCCAGCTCGGTCACGTCGTACCACTCCAGTTCGTGGTCCTCGGCGCCGTCGACGGTGAACTGGGCGTCCGGGTCGCCGGCCTGGGCCTCGGCCACCACCTCGACGGCAGCGGCCACGTCCTCGACCGCCTCCGCGCCGTCGACATGAAGCGCGGCGACCGACTTCACCGGCACCGGTCCGGCCGGCCGGACCACGCTGGACCCCAGCTCGCCGCCGACTCGTCCGACCGCCCGGGCGGGCAGGTCGGCCGAGACGACAACCCGTCGCCGGGGCGCGGCGGGGTCGCTCCGGAGCAGGAACAGCGCGTCCTGGGCGGCCCGGGTGAAGGCCACGTACTCCAGTTCCTCCTCGTCGCCCTCGGCGTACCACTCGCGCAGTTCCGGGGTGACCGCGTGCGCCGCCTCGGCGGTCAGCCCCTCCTCGCGCAGCCGGGCGAGCATGGGTACGGTCGCCGGCAGGTACACCCGGACAAGCTCGTCGGTCACCGGTCACTCCCGCATTCAGGCCACTCACCGGCGGACGCCGGCTCCGGGCGCCGATCATGCCGTACGCCAGGACCGTCATACACCCGGCATCCGCGCGGGTGAAGTCTCCCGCCGGTGTGTCAGGCGAACGGGCATGGGGCGATGTCAGCCGGTGATGGCAAACTAAGGCAAACGAAGCCAACCCCGGGAGTCACCGTGGAGTCGAGGTTCCTGCTGCTGTCCGACGTCGCCGCCGAGCTGAACGTCTCGGACTCGCAGGTCTACCACATGGTTCGCAGTGGCGAGCTGCCGGCGATCAAGATCGGCGGTCGGGGGCAGTGGCGGGTCGAGCGCTCCCGGCTGGAGGAATACATCGAGCGGAAGTACGCCGAGACGGCGGAGTGGGTACGCGGGAACCCGCTCGGTGAGCGCGACGAGGAGTGACCACCCGAGGACCGTCGGCCATTGACGCCGGTGACGCCATTCCGGGAAGATGAAGCCCTGTCGGAGGCAAACGAAGGCAAACGCAAGGATTCGAGATGGTCGACACCCGCCGTCCCCGCGCACCCCGCCCGCCGGTCCGTCTCCGGCCCGCCCCGCCACTCGACCCGCCGTGCGTCGACGAGGAGCCGCTGTGGAGTCCCGTCGGGCAGCTCACCCTCGACCTGAGCGATCCGCGCCGCGGTGCCGCCGCACGCCCCGCCGGCCGCGCCCCGGACCCGGCACCCGCCTGGCCACGCTGGACCGGCACCCCCGCGTCAGCCCTCGCGTCCGCCGCACCCGAGGGAACACGGGCCGCACACCGATTCGTCCGCACCTTCCTGGAGATCGTCAACGGCTTCCGGCCGCCCGGCCAGCTCCGGCCGCTCTGTGTGCCCGAGTCGGCCGGCCCGGTCGCGGCCGAGCTGACCCGAGCAGCCCGCCGGGTGACCCCGGTCCGCCGCCGTACCGCCCGGCCGACTCTGCTCCTGCGGCGTCTGCGGGTCTGCGAGCCCCGCGCGGGCGCGGTCGAGGCCACCGCCGTGTTCGCCGGCGTCGGAGGCACGAGCTGGGCCGTTGCGATACGCCTGGAACGCCGCCGAGGCACCTGGCTGTGCCTCGTCCTGGACGTCCTCTGAGCCCGGTCGTGGGCCCCCCGGACCCGGCTCGACCGCGCCGCGGCCACCCGCGCCTCCACCGGCGCCGATCTTGCACTTCCGTCCCGTAGATAACGGCATGAATCGGGCATGATGAGGGCCGGAACTGCAAGACCGCGGGAGAGAGCGAGGGCCCTGGGGGAACCCAGGGACGGCGACGGGCCCCGGCCGGGAGGCCGGGGCCCGTCGTGGGCGTTCGGGGTCAGTTGCCGCCGTTGGGCGAGCCGTGGCAGCGCTTGTACTTGCGGCCCGAGCCGCACGGGCAGGGCGCGTTACGGGACGGGCCCTCGCCGCCGTCGACCTGGCCCGGGGCGGCCCGCCGGGCGGTGCTCGCCGCGACCGCCTGGCCGCTCGCACCGGCCGGAGCCCGGCGCGGCCCGGCGGCGGCAGGGCGCTCCGACTGCTGGCCGATGCCGAGCGCCGGCGCCTGCTGCTCGGGCCGCTCGATCACCGGAGCGCCGCGACCGGCCTCGCCGTCCACGGCGGGAGCGGAGTACTGCAGGCCCTGCTGCTGCGGCGCGCGGTTGAGACCCTTCGCCCGGATCTCCACCGGCTTCTCCAGCAGCTGCACCTCCTCGGCCTCCGGCTCGGCCTCCTCGACCTGCACGTCCAGGTTGTAGAGGAAGCCGACCGTCTCCTCCTTGATGCCGTCCATCATGGTGGCGAACATGTCGAAGCCCTCGCGCTGGTACTCGATGACCGGGTCGCGCTGGGCGTACGCCCGCAGGCTGATGCCCTCCTGCAGGTAGTCCATCTCGTAGAGGTGCTCGCGCCACTTGCGGTCGATCACCTGGAGCAGGACCATCCGCTCGAGCTGGCGGACCGCCTCCTCGCCGAGGCTCTCCTCGCGCCTGTCGTACGCGGCGTGCGCGTCCTCCTTCAGGCGGGCGAGCAGGAAGTCCTGGTCGATGCCCGAGCGGGAGCCGACCTCCTCCTCCAGCTCGTCGACTGTGACGCCGACCGGGTACAGCTGCTTGAGGCTGGACCAGAGCTGATCGAGGTCCCAGTCCTCGGCGTAGCCGTCGCTTGTCGCGCCGACCACGTACGCGGTCACCACGTCGTCGATCATGTTGCGGACCTGGTCGGACAGGTCCTCGCCGTTGAGCACCCGCAGGCGCTCGGCGTAGATCACCTGACGCTGCTTGTTCAGCACCTCGTCGTACTTGAGGACGTTCTTGCGGATCTCGGCGTTCTGGCCCTCGATCTGGGCCTGGGCGCTCTTGATCTGCCGGGTGACCATCTTCGACTCGATGGGCACGTCCTCGGGGATGTTGAAGCGGTCCATCACGGCCTCGACCGCGCCGGCTCGGAAGCGCTTCATCAGCTCGTCCTGCAGCGACAGGTAGAAGCGGGACTCGCCCGGGTCACCCTGCCGGCCGGCGCGACCGCGCAGCTGGTTGTCGATCCGGCGGGACTCGTGCCGCTCGGTGCCCAGCACGTAGAGGCCACCGGCGGCGGCGACCTCCTCCGCCTCGACGTCGCACGCCTGCTTCCAGGTCGGGAGGATCTCCTCCATCGCCTTGGCGTACTCCTCCGGCTGCTCGACCGGGTCGAGCCCGCGCTGGCGCAGCTCGTTCGCGGCGAGGAACTCGGGGTTGCCGCCGAGCAGGATGTCCGTACCGCGGCCGGCCATGTTGGTCGCGACGGTGACCGCGCCCTTGCGCCCGGCCTGGGCGACGATCTCCGCCTCCTTGGCGTGGAACTTCGCGTTCAGCACGGAGTGCGGGATGCCGCGGCGGCGCAGCATGTGCGACAGGATCTCGGAGTTCTCCACCGAGACGGTGCCGACGAGCACCGGCTGGCCCTGCTCGTGCCGCTCGGCGATGTCCTCGACGACGGCGTTGAACTTGGCCTTCTCGGTCTTGTAGATGACGTCGGGCCGGTCGAGCCGGACCATCGGCCGGTGCGTCGGGATGGTCACGACGCCGACCTTGTAGACCTTGTTGAACTCGCCCGCCTCGGTCTGGGCGGTACCGGTCATGCCGGAGAGCTTGTCGTAGAGGCGGAAGTAGTTCTGGAGGGTGATGGTGGCCAGGGTCTGGTTCTCCTGCTTGATCTCCACCCCCTCCTTGGCCTCGATCGCCTGGTGCATGCCCTCGTTGTAGCGGCGGCCGTGCAGGATGCGGCCGGTGAACTCGTCGACGATCAGGACCTCGCCGTCGTTGACGATGTAGTCCTTGTCGCGCTTGTAGAGTTCCTTGGCCTTGATGGCGTTGTTCAGGTAGCCCACGAGCGGGGTGTTCACCGACTCGTAAAGGTTGTCGATGCCGAGGCGGTCCTCCACTTTGGCCACGCCGCGCTCGGTGATCGCGATGGTGCGCTTGGCGTAGTCGACCTCGTAGTCGCCCTCGCCGTCGGTGCCGGGCTGGAGCCGGGCCACCACGGTGGCGAACTCCTGGTACCACCGGGCGGAGTGCTCGGCCGGACCGGAGATGATCAGCGGGGTACGCGCCTCGTCGATGAGGATCGAGTCGACCTCGTCGACCACGGCGAAGAAGTGGCCGCGCTGGACCAGTTCGTCCTTCGACCAGGCCATGTTGTCGCGCAGGTAGTCGAAGCCGAACTCGTTGTTCGTGCCGTAGGTGATGTCGCACTCGTAGGCCGCGCGGTGCTCGGTGGCGGGCCGGTTGGGCAGCACCACGCCGACGCGCAGGCCGAGGAACTCGTGCACCCGGCCCATCCAGGCGGCGTCGCGTTCGGCCAGGTAGTCGTTCACGGTGACCACGTGCACGCCCTTGCCGGCGAGCGCGTTCAGGTAGACCGGCATGACCGAGGTGAGCGTCTTGCCCTCACCGGTCTTCATCTCGGCGATGTTGCCGAAGTGCAGCGCCGCGCCACCCATGACCTGGACGTCGTAGGGACGCTGGCCGAGCACCCGGGAGGCCGCCTCACGGCACACCGCGAACGCCTCGGGCAGCAGGTCGTCGAGGGTCTCGCCGTCAGCGAGCCGCTCCTTGAACTGGTCGGTCATGCCGCGTAGCTCGTCGTCGCTGAGGTTGACGTAGTCGTCCTCGATCGAGTTGACGGCGGCCGCGATGGCCTTGAGCCGACGCACCATGCGCCCCTCGCCGGCGCGAAGGACCTTTTCCAGAATCGACACGGATCAACGCTCCCCTAGACGGTCTCGAACCATCGTAGGCGCTCGGAGGCGACGATGGTCACTGGTGGCGGCGGTCCGGGCTCCGGAACCCGACATAACGCCGCGACCGTGCGCCACCGGCCGCTAATCGGGTTACGCCGTGCGCGAACGATCCGGCACGATGGCTCGGATGGAGCCTGTGGAGATCATCGAGGACGGCCTGCTGCTGCGCCCCTGGCGTGCGGCGGACGCCGACGCGGTGCACCGTGCCTGCCAGGATCCGGACATCCAGCGCTGGACCACCGTACCTCGCCCGTACCTGCCGGAGCACGCCGCCGAGTTCGTGACCACGTTCAGCGCGACCGCCTGGGCCGAGGGCGCGGGCGCACCGTTCGCGGTCTGCGACGCCGGCACCGGGGAGCTGCTCGCCTCGTGCGGCCTGGTCTCCGTGGACCGCGAGCTGGACTCGGCCGAGGTCGGCTACTGGACCGCGCCGTGGGCCCGGGGCCGGGACGTCGCGGTCCGCGCCACCCGCGCGCTCGCCCGCTGGGCGTTCGACGCGCTCAAGCTGCGCCGGCTCACCTGGCAGGCCGAGATCGGCAACCACGCCTCGCGGCTGGTCGCGCTGCGCGCCGGCTTCCGCGTCGAGGGTGAACTGCGGCTGGCCCACCCCAGCCCCGGCGGCCGTCCGGAGGGCTGGATCGGCTCCCTGTTCCCGGCCGAGCTGGCCGCGCCCGGCGACCCGGTCCCCTACGGGCCGGACACGCTGCAGGCCCGCCGCGCGGCGGTCTTCGGCCGCCCGCAGCCGGTCCTGTTCGCCACCGCCGGGGACACCGAGCTGCGGCTGCGCGCGCTGGAGGAGCGCGACCTGCCCGCGGTGACCCGCACCTGCCAGGACGAGCAGACGATCCGCTGGACCACGGTGCCGCACCCGTACCGGCCGGAGCACGCCGAGGGCTTCCTGCACGACCTGGTCCGCCCGGCCTGGGCCCGGGGCACCGCCGCGACGTTCGCCGTGGCCGACCCGGACGACAGCTACGTCGCCTCGATCGACCTGCGCATCCTCCCCAACGACCCGCTGGTGGCCGACGTGGGATACATGACCGCGCCGCACGCGCGCGGCCGGGGTTACCTGCCGGCCGCGCTCACCGCCGTGTGCGCCTGGGGCTTCACCACGCTCGGCCTGGCCCGGATCGAGTGGCGGGCCAACGTGGGCAACACCGCCTCGCGGCGGGCCGCCGAGAAGGCCGGCTTCACCGTCGAGGGCACGCTGCGCGGCGGCGTCCAGCACCGCGGCGAGCGCCAGGACGCGTGGATCGGCGCGCTGCTGCCGGAGGACCTGGTGTGACGCCGGAGACGATCGAGGGGTACGGCGTACGGCTGCGGCCGTGCCACCTCGGGGACGTGCCGGACATGGTGGCCGGGTGCGCCGACCCGGAGACCCGCCGGTTCATGCCTCTGCTGCCCGATCCCTACGACGAGGACGCCGCCCGCTGGTGGATCACCGAGGGCTCGCCGGCGGCGTGGGCGGCGGGTGGGGCCGCGTACACGATCGCCGACCCGGCCACCGACCGGCTCCTCGGCAGCATCGGTCTGAGCCGGCTCAGCGCGGAGCGGGCGAGCTACGAGATCGGTTACTGGGTGGGTCCCGCGGCGCGCGGCCGGGGCGTGGCGAGCGCCGCCACCCGGCTGCTGACCGAGCGTGCGTTCGCCGCCGGGGCGGCCCGGCTGGAACTGCTCACCCGCGTCGACAACGTGCCGAGCCAGCGCATCGCCCTGGCCTGCGGCTACCGGCACGAGGGCGTACGCCGGGCGGCGGGCGCGAGCGCGGGCGGCGTACGCGAGGATCTGATCGCCTGGGTACGGCTGGCCGACGACCCGCCGGGACCGGTCGCCCGTCTGCTGCCGGACCTGCCCGGCGGCCGGCTCACCGACGGCGTGGTGACGCTGCGCCCGGTGGGGCCGGCGGACACCGACGTGCTGCACCGGCTGCACTCGCTGCCGGAGGTGGTGGCGAACCGAGTGCCGCCGGTGGCGCCGGAGCGGGCCGCGCTCGCGCGGCGCTGCCGGCTGGCGGCGAGCCGCTGGCTGGCCGGCGAGGCCGCCGACCTGGCGATCGTCGACGCGGTGACCGGCGCTGTCGTCGGCGGGTGCGCGCTGTTCTACGACGAGCCCGCCACCGGCCAGGCGATGATCGGCTACAGCCTGCTGCCGGAGGCGCGCGGGCGCGGGCTGGCCGCGCGTACGGTCCGGCTGGTCGCCGGGTGGGCGTTCGGCATCGGGGTGGCCCGGCTCTGGGCCGGTACCCGGCCGGACAACGTGGCCTCGCAGCGCGTGCTGGAACGGGCCGGCTTCCGGCGGGAAGGGCTGCTGCGCGGGCGGCTGCCCGGCCCGGACGGCGCCCGGGTCGACTCGGTGGTCTACGGCCGGCTCGCCACCGACGAGAACTGAGACGGGCCCCCGCGCGTGCGGGGGCCCGTCTCACCGGTCAAGGGGTCACGTGTCGAGCTGGATGATCCCGTAGTCGTACGCGTGCCGCCGGTAGACCACGCTCGGGCGGCCGGACTCCTTGTCCTGGAACAGGTAGAAGTCGTGGCCGACCAGTTCCATCTGGAACAGCGCGTCGTCGACGGTCATCGGATCGGCGGGGTGGACCTTCGCCCGGGCGATGTGCCACGGCTGGTCGTCGGGTTCGACGTAACCGTCCTCGTCGGGACGTTCGGCGACGGCGGTGGCGGCGCCGTGGCCGTCGCGCGCCGCCAGGCCGGGCCCGTCGAGTTCGGCCACCGGCAGTCCGGCGGTCGCGGCGGCCACGGAGATCGGCGCGTGCCGCCCCCGGTGCACCCGGCGGCGGTCCGCAGCGCGGCGGAAGCGGGTGTCCAACTTGGCGATTGCGGCGTCGAGCGCGCTGTAGAAGTCGCTCGTGCAGGCCTCGGCCCGGATCACCGGGCCGCGCGTGACACAGGTGATCTCCACTCGCTGGCAGTGGTCCGCCTGGCGTGGATTGCGCTCGTGGAACAACTCGACGTCCACGCGAATGAGCTTCTGGTCGTAGCGTTCGATCTTCGCGAGCTTCTCGGCTACGTGCACCCGGTAATGGTCCGGCACTTCGACGTTACGGCCCTTGACCACGATGTCCACGTGACCTCCCTTGTTCGGACGGTCGTTCGGTCCGGAGAATCCGGTCGACCCGCCCGGGAGGGCCCCGCTCGGCGTCGACCGGTGGTGTTCGGCTACGCCTCCTTCCAGCGCCGGGGGAAGGTTGGCATCCTCTCTACCCCCGACACCGAAACGCTAACTCCTGTACCGCCAACCGTCACCCCTGGTTGCCGAAAGGGGTTGCGGAATTTAACACCTCATACACCATGGGGTGAAACGGATACACGAAGCGTCACCGAACGTGCCGCTTTTGCGTTGCGGCGAGCACGGCCGCGGCCTTTGGCGTCATTCCCGCGCGGTGCAACATCCGGCTCACCGCCGCGAGCGTCGCGCCGGTGGTGACGATGTCGTCCAGCAGCACCACGGTCCCGGCCGGGTGGTGTCCGGTCACGGGGCGGCGCAACCGGAACGCCGCCTCGGCCGCGGTGGCCCGTCCGGCGCTGTCCAGCGTCACCGAGTCGGGCCGGGACAGTGCCCGCAGCGGTCGCAGCACGCGTACCGGCCAGCCGGCCGCGCGCAGCCGGGACGCCGCCGGGCGGACCAGCCGGTCCAGGTGGTCGCCGTAGCGGGCCCGGGCGGCGCGGGCGGTGTCCGGCACCGCCACCAGCGTCACCGGGCCGGGCGGCCCCACCGCCTCGGCGACCACCTCCGCCAGCAGCGCGCCGAGCGGCCGGGCCAGCCCGTGCCGGCCCCGTTCCTTGTACGCGAGCAGCGCCTCGCGCAGCGCCCCGCCGTACGGGCCGAGCGCGACACAGGGCGGCAGGCCGGGCGGGGCCGGATCGGGCCGGGTGGGCGCGGGGCGCAGCGACTCCAGTTCGCGTACGCAGCCGGGGCAGAAGCCCTGCCGCAGCCGCGGCGCTCCCCCGCCGCAGCCGGCGCACCCGGCGGGCAGCACCAGGTCGGTCAGGTCCGACCAGAGCCCGCCCAGGTCACGCACGGCGGCTCAGTAGAGGAAGAACGGGGCGGTCGGGTTGGTCGCCCGGCTGCCGGCCGGCACGTCGAGCACCTGCTCCCGCTTGACGAAGTCGAACGGGTTGTTCCGCCAGGCCGCCCCGTCCGTCTCGAACATGAACGAGAACGCGGCCAGGCCCCGGTCGCTGCCGCCCGGATACCCGGCGAGCTGGGTGACCGGGGCGCCGATCTCCACCGCCAGCGGGGTCTCCCACACGCCGTCGACGCTGAGCTGGTGGATCGCCGAACGCCGGTCCGCCTCGTTGCCGGCCAGCACGAGTTCGTTCTCCGCCACCCAGTCCACCACCGTCACGCCGGTGAGCAGGGTGGCCACCCGGCGCGGCTGTCCCAGGTTGACCACGCCGCCGTCGACGCTGACCGCGGCGACGTAGAGCGCGCCGCCGCTGACCAGTGCGACCCGGTGGCCTTCGAGGGAACCGGCGACCGCCGTCACCGGGCCGGACACGGACAGCGCGATCTCGCTCATCCGGCCCGACCCGTCGAACCGGTAGAGCTTGCCGTCTGCCGCCACCAGGCCACCCGGCCGGGCCTTGGTCAGCGACCGCAGCCAGGTCGGGCGGCTCATCGCGCGGAACGTGCGGTCGCTCGCGTTGAGCGTGGCCACCGGCTCCGCGCCGGAGCCCACCTTGAGCCGCTTGCGGTTGTCGGCGCCGGTCACGACGAGCGCGGCCAGCACCTGCTCCTCGGCACGGGCGAGCGCGGCGGAGACCACGTTGCGGTTCTCCTCCGGCGGCAGCGGCACGGCGGCCCGCGGCTCGTTGCCGAACGCCAGTGGGCGTACGGCGCCGTCGTAGACGCCCAACCGCATCGGGTTCGCCCCGCGCGGGTACGCGACGACCGAGACGCGCTCCCGCCGGAGGTCGACGGTCAGCCGCTTCTGGTTCTGGATCTTGAGGTCGACCACGCCGTCCAGGTCCGACAGGGACCAGGCCAACTGGGTGCCGAGCCGGTTCAGCCGCTGCTCGTTGGCCCCCGGCATGTTCAGGTTGATCTCCCAGTGCCCGTCCGTCCCGGTCGCGTTGTTGATCAGCTGGGTGCCGTCGGGCAACCCGGTCACGCCGGCGGCCAGCCAATCCGAGGGGCGGTCCGCCAGCCACTTCATCACCTCGGTGATCCGCCGCTCGGTCGGCGCCGAGGAGAGCAGGTAGCGCTGGTCCGGCACCAGCCGGGTCTGGTCCGAGTTCCAGAAGTAGACGGTGCGGGGGCGGTAGTACTCACGCATCGCCGAGTCACTGGCCAGCAGCACGTTCGGCGCCTCGGTGATCAGCAGCCCGGTCCCGGCCGGCTCGGCGCGGCGCAGCTCGAAGACGTACTGCGTGTCGCTGGCCACCGGCGGCCCGAGCGTGCCGTCCGCCCGCAGCACGCCGACCTGCTGCACCTTGAGCGTCACCGTGCTGGTGCCCTGGTTGTTCGGCGGCGTGCTCTCCGGCTTCTCCCGCAGCCGCACCACGGTCAACTCGACCTCGCTGGTCTGCGGCTTGCCCGGGAGCAGGTCGCGGGACTCCTCGGCGAGGAACTTCCGGGCCCGGGCGTACGCCTGGTCGCGTTCCCCGGCCGCCGCCGCCCGCAGGTAGTTCTCGATGAACGGCACCGGCTCGCTGCTGTCGGCCGGTTCGGGCGGCCGGGCCGGACTGCCGTTGAGCGCTCCGCCCTGCGCGGCCGGCACCGAGCCGTCGATCTGGACGTCTGTCTCACCCGGGATGCCGCAGCCGACGAGCGCGGCCGGAAGCAGGGCGCCGGCCAGCAGCAGGGCCAGGGCGCGGCGGCTCACGGCCGGACCTCCGCCCGGTCGCCGTCGGCGGCGGGCTCCACGGTCAGCGTTCCGGCGTCGGTGCCCGGGCCGATGGCGAGCAGGCCGCCGTCGCGGGGACCGCCGAACGGCACCGTGGCGTCGGCCGGCACCAGCCGCAGCGGGGAGGTGGTGAGCCGGTCCCCGGCCCGGGCCGGCAGCGTGAGCCGGAACTGGGCGCCCTGGCCGGGCGCGCCCCACGCCTCCAGCCAGCCGCCGTGCAGGCGGGCGTCCTCCAGGCTGATCGACAGGCCGAGCCCGGTGCCGCCGGTCTGCCGGGCCCGCGACGGGTCGGCCCGCCAGAAGCGGTTGAACACCAGCTTCTCCTCCCCCGGCTTGAGGCCGACGCCGTGGTCCCGCACGGTGATCGCCACCGCGCTGCGGTCCTGACCCAGGGTGATCCGTACCGGTTTGGCCTCGCCGTGCTCGACCGCGTTGCCGACCAGGTTGCGCAGCACCCGCTCGACGCGGCGCGGGTCGACCTCGGCGATCACCGGAGTGTCCGGCAGGTCCAGCTCGATCGTGACCCCGACCCGCTCGGCCAGCCCGGCCAGCCGCTCGGTGACCCGGTGCACCACCGGCACCAGGTCGGTGGGCTCGCTGTCCAGCACCGCGAAGCCGGCGTCGAACCGGCTGATCTCCAGCAGGTCGGTGAGCAGCTCCTCGAACCGGTCCAGCTCGGCCTGGAGCAGCTCGGCGCTGCGGGCCACCGCCGGGTCGAACTCGTCCCGCTCGGCGAAGATCAGGTCGGCGGCCATCCGGACCGTGGTCAACGGGGTCCGCAGCTCGTGCGAGACGTCGGAGGTGAACCGGCGTTGCAGCCGGGACATCTCCTCCAGCCGGAGGATCTGCCGTTGCAGGTTCGTCGCCATCTGGTTGAACGAGGCGGCCAGCAGGGCGAGGTCGTCCTCGCCGTTCACCACCATGCGCTGGTCGAGCAGGCCGGCGGAGAGCCGCTGCGCGGTGCGCGCGGCCACCCGTACCGGCGTCACCACCAGGCGGGTGACCAGGGCGGCCAGCAGGCCGAGCAGGAGGACGAGCGCGACGCCGGTGGCGACCACCGTGGCCCGGGCGTCGGCCGCCGTCGCGTCCTGCCGGGCCAGGGGTACGAGGTAGTAGAGCTCGACCTGCCCGAACTTGGTGGGCACCGGGGAGCCGTAGACCAGGTATTTGGTGCGTTCGCCGCCGAGCGACCCGGTGCGGATCTGGTGGGCGACCTTGCCGGAGGCCACGGCGGCCCGCAGCTCGTCGCCGATCACCGTGCCGACCGGCACCTCGGGCGTGGTGCGCGGCTCGATGAACTCGGCGAAGTTGTCGGCGGTGATCGCCACCACGACGCCGCTGGTCTGCGTCGGGTCACCGCCGGCCAGGTAGTTCACCGTGCCGTCGATGGTGTTCTGGAGCTGCGCCTCCTGCGGCTGGCTGTAGAGGTTGAACTGCTTCGCCGCGTACTCGCTGCCGTTGCTCAGCCGCAGCCGCACGTCGGTCTCGGCGTTCTCCAGCAGGATGCTGGTGATCTTGTCGGCGATCAGGTAGGCGAAACCGCCCACCAGCAGACTCGACGCCACCAGCGTGATGGTGACCACACGCACCTGGAGCGACCGCCGCCAGGCCTGGTGCACCGCGGCGACCAGCCGGGCGACCCGGCCGCTCAGGGCGAGCCAGAGCGCCCGCACGGCGTGGAGCCGGCGGGGCTCGGCGGTCGGCGTGTCCGGCAGCGGGGTGGTCACCACAGTGCTGACCAGGCTATCCGGTACCCGCCTTGTAACCCACGCCCCGCACGGTCAGGATGATTTCGGGTCGCTCCGGATCCGGCTCGATCTTGGCGCGCAGCCGCTGCACGTGCACGTTCACCAGGCGGGTGTCGGCGGCGTGGCGGTAGCCCCAGACCTGTTCCAGCAGCACCTCGCGGGTGAAGACCTGACGCGGCTTGCGGGCGAGCGCGACCAGCAGGTCGAACTCCAGCGGGGTCAGCTTCACCTCGTCGCCGTCGCGGCTGACCGTGTGCGCCGGCACGTCGATGGTGATCTGGTTGCCGGGCGGCCCGATCGTCAGCATCTCCGGGGCCACGTCCTCGCCCCGGCGCAGCCGGGCCCGCATCCGGGCCACCAGCTCCTTGGGCTTGAACGGCTTGACCACGTAGTCGTCGGCGCCGGACTCCAGGCCGAGCACCACGTCCACGGTGTCGCTCTTGGCGGTCAGCATCACGATCGGCACGCCGGACTCGCCCCGGATGGCGCGGGCCACGTCGATGCCGCTCATGCCGGGGAGCATCAGGTCGAGCAGGACGATGTCGGGTCGGTTGTCGCGGAAGGCGGCCAACGCCCGTTCGCCGTCCGCGACGAAGGACGGCACGAAGCCCTCGCTGCGCAGCACGATGCCGAGCATCTCGGCGAGGGCGGGGTCGTCGTCGACCACGAGTACCCGGGCTCTCATGGGGTTTATCGTTCCATCCCCGTTCGTCTGGAGGGGTTCGGCGTCTCCACGGCACGGTAGCGCCGAGCGGGCCCGCGCACCACAGCAAGCGGCGTGGCCGCACAGCGTGGCGCGTCAGGGCGGACGGGTCCACCGGATGCGGACCCGCCGTGCAACCATGATCCCTCGGGCGCCGCGCCGCCCGCCACCTCCGCCCTGCCCGCCAGGAGTACGCGTGCCCGACGCCGGCCCGACCGCGGTACTGCCGCGCCGTCCGCTGACCGTCGGCGAACTGCTCGACGCGGCAGTGCTGCTGCTGCGCGACCACGCTCGGGTGCTCGTCCCGCTCGCCCTCGTGCTGGCCCTCGCCGAGCAGGCGGTGCTCCACCCGCTGCGGCTGCTGGTCGAGGCCGACCCGCCGCAGTGGTGGCCGGCGGATTTCGGTGACTCGCTGCCCTGGTACTGGCTGCTGCTGGCGACCGGCGCCGGCACCGAGGCGGCGATCATCGCGCTGCTGGGCGGCCCGGCCGCGCGCGGCGCCGGCGCGGCCCTGCTGGGGCGCCGTCCCGGGCCGGCCGAGTTGCTGCGCGGCTCCCGGCCCGGCCCCGTGGTGCTGGCCGCCGTCGCGGTCGGCCCCGTCGTCACGCTCGCCGCACTGACCGGGCCGGGCTGGTTCCTGGCGTACGGGCTGCTCGGCCTGGTGGTGCCGGTGCTGGTGCTGGACGGGGTGCCCGGACACCGGGCCCCGTGGCGGGCGATCCGCCTGGCGGGCCGGGTGAGCGCGCGGGCCGCCGCCGTCCGGCTGCTGGGCTACCTGGGCTGGTGGCTGATCCGGCTCGGCATCGGGCTGGGCGTCTATCACGGTCTCGGCATGCTGGGCCTGTTCGACGTGTCCGCCTGGGCGCTGCCGGTGACCGTCGCCGCCTTCGCCGCGGTGAACGCGCTGGCGTACCCGGCGCTGGCCTGCCTGGACGCGGTGCTGCACCTGGAGACCCGGATCCGCACCGAAGGGCTGGACATCCGGCTCTCCCGCGCGCCGGCGGGCGTACCGGAACCGGTCCTGCTGGCGGCGCAGCGGTGAGCCGGTGGTGGACCGAGACGGTGGCGGCCCTCGGTGACCTGCTGCCGCTGCCGCTGGCCGCGCTGATCCTGCTGGCGGTCGCGCTGCTGGCCGCCCTGGGCTGGTACTTCTTCCCGGCCTGGGTGCCCCGCCGGCTGCCCCGGTTCTCACTGCCCCGGCTGCGCCTGCCGCGCCTGCCCCGGCTGCGGCTGCCCCGCCTGCGCCGGCCCGCGCGCCGCCGCCGCTCCGATCCGCCGCCGGTACGCGTGCCCGAGCCCCGGACCCCGGAGGCCGTGCCGGCCGGCGCGCCCGGGCTGGCCGACCGGCTCGCGGCCGAGGGCCGGTACGCCGAGGCGGTCCGGGAACGGCTGCGCGAGATGGTCCGGCTCCTGGTCACGCGGCACGTCGTGGAGCCCCGCCCCGGGCTCACAGTGGTCGAGCTGACCGAGGCGGCGGCCCGTGCCCGGCCCCAGGTGCGGCCGACGCTGCACACCGCCGGGGCGATCTTCTCCGACCTCTGGTACGCCCAGCGTCCCGCCACCGCCGCGCACGACCACCGGATGCGTGAACTCGCCGCCGACCTGCGTCGCGAGCTGACCGGGGAGGAGCCGCGATGACCGCCACCGTGACGCCGGCGGAGACGGCCACCGCCGCGACGCCGCGCCGTCGGCGGCACCGGCTGCTCGTCCCGCTCGGGCTGGCCGTGCTGCTGATCGTGACCACGCTCGTGCTGCACGCCGTCGACCGGCCCGACACCGACGAGCCCGGCTTCCTCTCCCCGGTCGCCACCGACGACGACGGGGGCAGCCGGCTCGCCGAGGCGCTGCGCGCGCAGGGCGTGCCGGTGCGCCGGGAGACCGCGTTCGACGGGGTGCTGCAGACCGCCGGCATCGCGCCGAGCACCGTCTTCGTGCCCGCGCCCGGACTGGTGCACCCGGACCTGCTCGACCGCCTGACCGCCCTGCCCCCGGGCACCCGCCTGGTGTTCGTCGAGCCCTCCCCGCGGGTGCTCGCCGAACTGGACACGCCGGTCGAGGCGGCCGCCCGGCGCTGGGCCGCGCGGGCCGTGCCGCCGGACGCGGACGGCACGCCGTGCCCGCTGCCCGAGGCGGTCCGGGCCGGCACCGCCGCGATCGACCTGCAGCGCTACGCCGGGCCGGCCGAGGTCGGCCACTGCTACGGCGGCGCGCTGCTGCGCGTCCCCGGACGGGTCGAGGTGGTGCTGGCCGGCGCCAGCGACCCGTTCCGCAACGACCGGATCGGCGAGTGGGGCAACGAGGCCCTCGCCACCGGTCTGCTCGGCGGGAACCGCCCGCTCGTCTGGCTCGACCTGCCCGAGCCGGTACCGGCCCCGACCCGCCCGAGCTGGTCCCCGGAACCCTTCAGCGAGGAGCCCGCCCAGGGCGGCGACGGCGAACGGTCGGAACGGCCCGACCCGCCCGACCGCGCCGACCCGCCGTGGGAGAACCCGCTCTGGGGCGCCTTCCCGCAGTGGTTCTGGGCGCTCCTGGCGCAGCTCGCCCTGGCCGGGCTGCTCGTCGTGCTCTGGCGGGCCCGCCGGCTCGGGCCACCGGTGTCGGAGCCGCTGCCGGTGACCGTGCGGGCCGCCGAGACGGTACGCGGCCGGGCGCGGCTCTACCGCCGGGCGGGCGCCCGGGACACGGTCGCCGAGACGCTGCGCGCCGCCGCGCTGGACCGGCTCCTGCCCCGGCTCAACCTGCCTCCGGACACGCCCGACGACGAGGTGGCCGCCCGGATCGCCGAGCGTGCCGGCGCCGACCCGGAACGGGTGGCCGAACTGCTCTACGGCCCCGCCCCGGAGAAGGACCGCGAGCTGCTGGAGCTGGCCCGCGAACTGGACGCCCTGACCCGTACCCTGGCCCCGCATCCGAGCGAAGGAGACACCCGGTGACCGGACCCGTCACGACCACCGCCCCGTCCGGCGCCCGCGCCGCCCTGCACCGGCTGCGCGCCGAGGTGGCCAAGGCCGTCGTCGGGCAGGACGCCGTGGTCACCGGGCTGGTGATCGCGCTGCTCTGCCGGGGGCACGTGCTGCTGGAGGGCGTACCGGGGGTGGCCAAGACGCTGCTGGTGCGGACGCTTGCCGCCGCGCTCGACCTGGACGCCAAGCGGGTGCAGTTCACCCCCGACCTGATGCCCGGCGACGTCACCGGCTCGCTGATCTTCGACCAGCGCACCGCCGCGTTCACGTTCCGGGAGGGGCCGGTCTTCACCAACCTGCTCCTCGCCGACGAGATCAACCGCACCCCGCCGAAGACGCAGTCGGCGCTGCTGGAGGTGATGGAGGAACGGCAGGTCTCGGTCGAGGGCGAGCGCCGTCCGCTGCCCGACCCGTTCATCGTCGCGGCCACCCAGAACCCGGTCGAGTACGAGGGCACCTACCCGCTGCCCGAGGCGCAGCTCGACCGCTTCCTGCTCAAGCTGACGGTGCCGCTGCCGGAGCGGGAGGAGGAGCTGGGTGTGCTCCGCGCGCACCACGCCGGTTTCGACCCGCGTGACCTGCGTGCCGCCGGCGTACGCCCGGTGGCCGGTGCGGCGGACCTGGCCGCGGCCCGGGCCGAGGTGCAGCGGGTGCACGTGGCCGAGCCGGTGCTCGGCTACATCGTGGACGTGTGCCGGGGCACCCGTTCCGCCCCGGCGCTGGAGCTGGGCGCGTCGCCCCGGGGCGCCACCGCGCTGCTGAACACCGCCAAGGCGTGGTCCTGGCTGGCCGGCCGGGACCACGTCACGCCGGACGACGTGAAGGCGGTGGCCCGGCCCACGCTGCGGCACCGGCTGCGGCCGCGCCCGGAGGCGGAACTGGAGGGCGTGACCGTGGACGCGGTGCTGGACTCGGTGCTGGCCACCGTGCCGACGCCGCGATGACCTGGCGGGCGGGTCTGCTGCTCGGCGTGGGCGCGCTGACGCTGCCGTTCTGGCCGGCGCCGTTCGTCGGGGTGGCCGTGCTGACCGTCGTGGTGCTGCTGCTGGTGGCGCTCGACCGGGCGATGGCCGCCCCGCCGCACGCGCTCACGGTGACCCGCTCCGGCGACCGTACGGTGCGGCTCGGCGGCACCGCCACCGTCACGCTGCACCTGACCAACCCGACCCACCACACGCTGTACGCCCAGGTGCGCGACGCCTGGGTGCCGTCGGCCGGGGCCCGCCCGGACGTGCCGCCGCAGCGCCTGCTCACCGTGCCGCCCGGCGGCGTCGCCACGCTGCCGGTCCGGCTCACCCCGACCCGGCGCGGCGACCGGCCCGCGGTGGCGCTGACCGTACGCTCGCTCGGGCCGATGCGCCTGGGCGCCCGGCAGCGCGCCGGGCAGCCCGCCACCCCGCCGTGGACGCTGCGGGTGCTGCCCCGGTTCGACTCCCGCCGGCACCTGCCGGAGAAACTGGCCCGGCTGCGGGTCATCGACGGTGTGCAGGTGACCCGGGGGCGCGGCCACGGCACCGAGTTCGACACGCTGCGCGAGTACGCGGTGGGCGACGACGTCCGTTCGATCGACTGGCGGGGCAGCGCCCGGCGCGCCGACATCCTGGTCCGCACCTGGCGCCCGGAACGGGACCGGCGCCTGGTCTGCGTTCTGGACACCGGCCGCACCTCGGCGGTCCGGCTGGGCGACGAGCCCCGGCTGGACACCGCCATCGACGCGGCGCTGCTGCTCACCGCGCTCGCGGCCCGCGCCGGTGACCGGGTGGACCTGCTGGCGGCGGACACCGAGATCCGGGCGCGGGTGACCGGCAGCGGCCGTCCGGCCCTGCTCGCCCGGCTGGTCGAGGCGGTGGCGCCGCTGGAGCCGACGCTCGCCGAGACCGACTTCGAGCTGATCGCCGGCGAGGTGCTGCGCCGGGAGCGGCAGCGCAGCCTGGTGGTGCTGTTCACCGCGCTGGAGGCGGGCGCGATCGGCGAAGGGCTGCTGCCGGTGCTGCCCCGGCTGGCGACCCGGCACCGGGTGGTGCTGGCCGCCGGCAGCGACCCGGTGCTGAGCAGGCTCGCCACTGCCACCCCGACCGGCCCGGACGACCCGTACGCGGCCGCGTCGGCGTGGCGGGCGCTGGCCGAGCGGGACCGGGTACGCGCCGCGCTGTCCCGCTACGGGGTGACGGTGGTGGACGTGCCGGCCCACCGGCTCGCCCCGGCCGTCGCGGACACCTACCTGCGGCTCAAGTCCCTCGGTCAGCTCTGACCGCGCGCCGGCCGAGCACCAGCGCGTACGCGAGGAAGGCCAGCCACACCGCGGCGCCGGCGGCCACCCGGAGCGCGACCGGCAGCGGCGCCGGGGTGACGAACGCCTCGACCAGCGCGGAGACCGCGAACAGGCCGACCAGCCCGGCCGCGACCACGACGGCGAGCCGGCCCGCCTCGGCGACCGCCCGGCCGCGCCCGAGGTCCGCGGGCGGGGCGATCCAGGCCCAGGCGGTACGCAGTCCGACCCCGGCGGCGACGTAGATGCCGGTCAGTTCCAGCAGGCCGTGCGGTGTGATCAGGCCGAAGAAGACGTCTCCCCGGCCGTAGGCGACCATCACGCCGCCGACCACGCCGATGTTCAGCGCGTTCTGCCACAGCAGCCAGAGCACCGGCACCACGAGCACGCCGGCGGCCAGGCACTGGGCGGCCAGCCAGGCGTTGTGCGTCCACAGGTGGAACGCGAAGGTGGGCGCGGCGAACTCGGTGTAGTAACCGGCGAAACCGGAGTCGACGAGTTCCCGGGCGGCCTCGTCGCCGACGAACGCGGCGGCGGTGTCCGGGTTGCCGGCGACGAACCAGATGAGGAACGCGGTGAGCAGGCTGAACCCGGTGGCCACGCCGCACCACCACGGCCAGGCACGGTAGAGGGCGGCGGGCAGGTCGGCGGCCAGGAACCGGCCCACCGCCGCCCAGGAGAACCGCTGACGGCCGGTGACCCGGGCGCGGGCCGCGAGGACCAGGTGGGACAGGCGGTTGACCAGCGCCGGCTCGGGCGCCCGGGCGCGCAGGGCGGACAGGTGCGTGGCGCTGCGCTGGTAGAGCGCCACCAGCTCGTCGACCTCTGCCGCGTCGAGGCGACGCCGCCCGGTCAGGTACTCCAGCCGCCGCCATTCGGCGTTGTGTTCGGCCACGTACGCATCGAGATCCACTCGCCCTCCCCCGTTCGGCGTCCATGGTGTTCACTGTCGGGGTGCGCGCGCAACCTCCCCCACCGCCCCGGTGGGCCGACGCCGGTCTGGTCAGCGGCGAGGCGGTGGAGCTGGACGTCCGGGCGGCCCGGCTGGGCTCCCGGGTGCTGGCCCTGCTGATCGACGCGGTGATCCAGCTCGCGCTGGCGCTCGTGCTCGGCGCGGTGCTGGGGATGGTGGCGCTCGCCCTGCTCGGGGACTACCTCGACGCCGCCCTGGCGGGGGCGCTGCAGATCGTGCTGCTGGTGCTGGTGCTGATCGGCTATCCGGTGGTGATGGAACGTTTCGCCGGTGGCCGGACGGTGGGCAAGCTGGCCGTCGGGCTGCGGGTGGTCCGGGCCGACGGCGGCCCGGTGGGGGTGGCCCAGTCGCTGACGCGGGCGCTCGTCGGCGTCGCGGTGGAGTGGCCCGGGCTGGTGCTGCCGCTGCTGAGCTGGGCGGCGAGCGTCACGGTGATGCTCACCGACCCGCGCGGACGCCGGCTGGGTGACCTGGTCGCCGGCACGCTCGTGGTGCACACCCGGGGCGCGACGCTGTGGCGGCCGCTGCCGCCGGCCGCGCCGCCGCTGCTGGCCTGGGCCGGCACGCTCGACCTGACCCGCCTCGACGACGGGCTGGCGCTGGCCGTGCGGCAGTACCTGGACCGGCTGCCCCAGCTCGCCGAACCGGACCGGTTCCGGCTGGGCCGGGGGCTGTGGACGGAGGTCGCGGCGGTCACCTCGCCGCCTCCGCCGTGGGCCGCGCCGGACTGGGCGTACCTGTCGGCGGTGCTCGCCGAGCGGGGGCGGCGGGCGGCGCACCGGCTGGGCCGCAGCCGGGCGGTCGCCGCCACGCTCTGGCCGGAGCTGGTCCCGGCGCCCGCCGTGCTGCCGGGCTCCACCGGGCCGGGCGCCGTCCTGCCAGGCCCCGCCGGGCCGGGCGCGGGCCGGTTGCGGCCCGCCGCGCCGCAGGTCGAACCCGATCCGGTACGCCGCTGAGCCGCCTCGGGTGAGCTGAGCCGGCTTCAGGAGAACAGCGCGCGCCCCCACCAGTCGGCTGCGTCGCGCAGGCCGGGCGGGCAGGCGAACAGGCCGCTGGAGACGTGCCGCAGGTATTCGTTCATCGCGTCGTTGCGGGCCAGCCGGGTCTGGATCGGCACGAACTGCCGGCGCGGGTCGCGCTGGTAGGCGATGAAGAACAGCCCGGCGTCGAGCCGGCCCAGCCCGTCCGAGCCGTCCACGAAGTTGTAGCCGCGGCGCAGCAGGCGGGCGCCGTCGTTGGTGTCCGGGTGGGCCAGCCGTACGTGCGCGGTGTCGGCGATGAGCGGCTCGCCGTCGTCGCCCCTGGCGGCGAAGTCCGGCTCGTCGAACTCGTCCCGGCGGCCGATCGGCGCGCCGCTGCCCTTGGTCCGGCCGACGATCATCTCCTGCTCGGCCAGCGGGCTGCGGTCCCACGTCTCGATCAGCATCCGGATCTTCCGGGTGACCAGGTAGGAGCCGCCGGTCATCCAGTCGGGGCCGTCACCGGGCTGCACCCAGAGCTGGTCGCGGAGCAGGGCGGCGTCCTCGGCCTTGAGGTTGGCGGTGCCGTCCTTGAAGCCGAACAGGTTGCGTGGCGTGGCCTGGTCCCGCGACGTCGACGAGGTACGCCCGAAGCCGAGCTGCGACCAGCGGACGCTCACCACGCCCATGCCGATCCGGGCGAGGTTGCGGATGGCGTGCACCGCGACCTGCGGGTCGTTGGCGCACGCCTGGACGCAGATGTCGCCGCCGGACAGTTCCGGCCGCAGCGCGTCCCCGGCGAAGTGCGGCAGGTCGGCCAGGGCGGCCGGACGCCGGGCGGCGATGCCGAAGCGGTCCCGGCCCTGCGCGTCGCGGAACAGCGTCGGTCCGAAGCCCACGGTGAGGGTGAGCTGCGACGGGGGCAGCCCGAGCGCCTCGCCGGTGTCGTCCGGCGGAGCCTCGGGCATGCCGCCGACCGCGCCGATCACCCCGGCGTCCTTCCCGGCGGTCATCCGGGCCGCGGCGGCGGTCCACTCCTGGAGCATGGCGACGAGCCGGTCCCGGTCCTTGGTGACCACGTCGAACGCGACGAAGTGCAGCCGGTCCTGGGCCGGGGTGGTGATGCCGGCCTGGTGCTCGCCGAGGAACGGCACGGAACCGGCGGCCGATCCGGTCGCTGATGCCTCGTTCCCGCCGGCGAGCAGCGCGCCCGCGCCACCCGCCACCCCGGCGACACCGGCCACGCCGACGCCGGCCAGGGTCATCGCCCGGCGCCGGGACAGGCCGCGGCCGGTCCGCTCGCGGTTCGGCTCGCTCGTCGCGTCACCGCCGGCCGGGCCGGTCATCGCGCGACTGCCGCCGCGACCTTGCTGACCGGCTCGGCCAGCGCGTTGACCGCGTCCGACAGCTCCTTCAGCTCGTCCTTGCCGAGCTGGGTGTGCAGCTTCCAGCCGTCGCCGGCGCGGTGCTTGCCGAGCGTGGTCTCCACGTTCGCGAACTCGCTGTCGAGCTGCTTGACCAGGTCGGGCGCGCGCTGCTCCAGCGCCGGACGCAGCGCGGCGACGGCCGCCTTGGAGCCCTCCAGGTTGGCGTTGAAGTCCCAGAGGTCGGTGTGCGAGTAGCGCTCCTCCTCGCCGGTGATCTTCCCGCTGGCGACCTCGTCGAGCAGCGCCTTGGCACCGTTGGCGAGCTGGAGCGGGGTGAGCTTCTCGGCGTCCGCCTTGGCCACGATCGCCTTCACGTCGGCCAGGAGCCGGTCGGCGATCGGGCCGTCGGAGCTGACGTCGCCGGTGGTCCAGAGGTCCTTCTCGATCCGGTGGAAGCCGGTGAACTCCATGCCCTCCTCGACCACCTCCTCGCGGCCGTCGATCTTCGGGTCGAGATCGCCGAAGCTCTCCGCGACCGGCTCGATCCGCTCCCAGTAGGTGCGGGCCACCGGGTACAGCGCCTTGGCCTTCGCCACGTCTTTCGCCTTGACCGCGGCCACGAACTCCTCGGTCTTCGTCAGCAGCGCGGCGGTCTGGCTGCGCACGTACCGCTGGTAGCTCTCGGTGGCCTGGGTCAGCGCGGCGTCGGGGGCGACAGTCGCGGCGGTGCCGCTCACCTTCAGCGCGCCCCGGATGCCCCGGCCGCTCATTCCCGGCTTGCAGGCCGTCTCGTACGTGCCGGCGGTCAGCTCGACGCGCAGCTCCCGGCTGAGCCCGGGGGCGATGTTCTCCACCTCGCCCATCACCCGGTCACCGGCGGCGTAGACGTAGAACTCGTTGACCTTGGAACCGTTGTTCGTCACCTTGAACGTGACCTGACCGGCGTCGATCTCGGTGTCGGCGACCTCGCAGACGGTGTCGGTGGCCTTGACTGCGATCGGCCCGCCGTTCTTGGCGTCGGCGTCGTCACCGCCCCCGCAGCCGGTCAGTCCGGCGACGGCGAGCAGCCCGGCGGCGGCGGGCGCGACGAGTCGGGTGGTACGCATCGTGCGGTCTCCTCGGGAACGGGTGGTTCAGGCGCGGGGGGACGGAACAGCGGCGACGTCGGCCGGCGCGGCGGGTGTGGCGGCGGCCGGAACCGGCTTGGCGGGCCGGGCGGGCTTGCGCAGGAAGAGCACGAGCACCGGGACCGCGTACGCGACCCAGGCGACCAGCTCCAGCACCGTCGGCGCGGCGGTGACGTTGAACATGCCGGCGAGCAGTGCGCCGTACCAGGCGTTCGGGTCGAGCGTGGTGGAGATGTCGAAGGCCAGGTCGTTCAGGCCGGGCAGCACGCCCGCCTCCTGGAAGTCGTGCACGCCGTACTTGAGGATGCCGGCGGCCACCAGGATGAGCAGCGCCCCGGTCCAGGTGAAGAACCGGCTGAGGTTGATCCGGACGGCGCTGCGGTAGAGCAGGAAGCCGATCACCACGGCGGTGGCGATGCCGCCGGCCAGGGCGAGCAGCGAGCCGGGCCCGGTGCCGCCGGCCGCGCTCTCGGCGGCGGCGTAGAAGATCAGCGCGGTCTCCAGGCCCTCCCGGATGACCGCGAGGAACGCCATGCCGGCGACCGCCAGGGAGCCGACCGCGAGCGCGTCGGTGAGCTTGCCGCGCAGCTCACCCGCGATGGTGCGGGCGGCCCGGCGCATCCAGAAGATCATCCAGGTCACGAACACCACGGCGGCGACCGAGGTGACCGCCTCGAACAGCTCGCGCGACTCCGAGGTGCGCAGCAGCGAGGTCGAGGTGTACTGGATGAGCGAGCCGAAGCCGACGGAGAGCGCCACGGCCAGGCCGACGCCGGTCCACACCTGCGGCAGCCGGTCGCGGCGCTGCGACTTCACCAGGAACGCGACGAGGATGCTGACCACAAGTGTCGCTTCCAGGCCCTCGCGCAGGCCGATCAGGTACGTGGCGAACATCAGCTGCTCCGTGGTCGCTAACTTAGGGCAGGCATACCTTCCTCCTGTTCACAGCAAACGTCAAGCTGATCGCGGTAACGTCACCCGGTTCGGCACCCGCCGGCCCACCCCGTACGCGAAAAGGGACCGGGACGGCCGCGCGGCGGCCGACCCCGGTCCCTTCCGGAGTGTGAACTCAGTAGCGGTAGTGGTCGGGCTTGAACGGGCCCTCCGTGGAGACGCCCAGGTAGGCGGCCTGCTCCTTGGTGAGCGTGGTCAGCTTCGCGCCGAGCGCGTCCAGGTGCAGCCGGGCGACCTTCTCGTCCAGGTGCTTGGGCAGCACGTAGACGCCGATCGGGTATTCCTCGGTCTTGGTGAACAGCTCGATCTGCGCGATCGTCTGGTTGGCGAACGAGTTCGACATCACGAAGCTCGGGTGGCCGGTGGCGTTGCCCAGGTTCAGCAGGCGGCCCTCGGAGAGCACGATGATCGCGTGGCCGTCGTCGAAGCGCCACACGTCGACCTGCGGCTTGATGTTCTCCCGGGTCACGTCGCTGCGCTTGGCCAGGCCGGCCATGTCGATCTCGTTGTCGAAGTGGCCGATGTTGCCCACGATGGCCTGGTGCTTCATCCGGGCCATGTGCTCGTTGGTGATGACGTCGAAGCAGCCGGTCGCGGTGATGAAGATGTCCGCCTGCTCGACCACGTCGTCCAGCGTGGCGACCTGGTAGCCGTCCATCGCCGCCTGGAGCGCGCAGATCGGGTCGACCTCGGTCACCACGACCCGGGCGCCCTGGCCGCGCAGCGACTCGGCGCAGCCCTTGCCCACGTCGCCGTAGCCCATGACCACTGCCATCTTGCCGCCGATCAGCACGTCGGTGGCCCGGTTGATGCCGTCGATGAGCGAGTGGCGGCAGCCGTACTTGTTGTCGAACTTGCTCTTGGTCACCGAGTCGTTGACGTTGATGGCCGGGAAGAGCAGCGTGCCGGCGCGGTGCATCTCGTAGAGCCGGTGCACACCGGTGGTGGTCTCCTCGGTGACGCCCTTGATGCCGGCGGCGATCCGGGTCCAGCGCTGGTTGTCCTCGGCCAGCGAGCGGTGCAGCAGTTCGAGGATGACCGCGTACTCCTCGGAGTCGGCGGACTCGACCGGCGGTACGGCGCCCGCCTTCTCGAACTCGGCGCCCTTGTGGACGAGCAGGGTGGCGTCGCCGCCGTCGTCCAGGATCATGTTCGGGCCCTGCCCGTCCGGCCAGGCGAGCACCTGCTCGGTGCACCACCAGTACTCCGGCAGCGTCTCGCCCTTCCAGGCGTAGACCGGCACGCCGGCCGGGGCCTCCGGGGTGCCCTCGGGGCCGACCACGATCGCCGCGGCGGCGTGGTCCTGGGTGGAGAAGATGTTGCAGGACGCCCAGCGGACCTGCGCGCCGAGCGCGACAAGGGTCTCGATCAGGACGGCGGTCTGGACGGTCATGTGCAGCGAGCCGGTGATGCGGGCGCCGGCCAGCGGCTGGGCCTCGGCGAACTCACGCCGGATCGCCATCAGGCCGGGCATCTCGTGCTCGGCGAGCCGGATCTCCTTGCGACCGAACGCGGCGAGCGACAGATCCGCCACCTTGTAGTCGCCCTCGGCGAGGGTGCTCGGCCGAGCCTGCGACGACGCGCCGCTGGAGGCCGCGGGGAGGGTGCTGGTCATGGAAGCTCCTGTCGAACGATGTGGTGCGCAGCCTTCCACCTTACGCGCGCGACCCACCCGGCCGGTGCCCGGTTGACCGAGCACACAATCGGCCGGTCGGCGGACAGCGCACGGGGCGGTCGGTCGTGGACGGACTTTCCGTCCACGGCCCGGCCGCCCCGTGCATCCCCCCGGTTTGGTTCCCCCGCACGTCATCGGACCTTCGTCGCGACAACGCTGCGTACCCATAGGGTCACACCACGCCAGTGGACCGTCAAGCTATTTCGGGAAAGTCGGACTTGCGGCTTTTTGCTGAGCGCTCAGCGCAGGCCACAGGTGGCGACGAACGCCTCGCCGTCCCCGCTCAGCGTCAGCGGACCTCCCGCCGCCGTGCCCACAGCGGCCTGTCCCGCGCCGAGCGTGACCACGCCCACCCCGTCGTCAACGGTGAGCTTCCCGGTCCGGCAGAGCACCACCCGCGGCCCGGGCAGCGTCAACCGCGCCCCCGGCGACCCGGTGGCGACCTCGACCCGGTGCAGCGCGAAGTCCTCCACCGGCACCGGCCACGTCAGCACCCCGGGCGCCACCGTCTCCGGCCGCAGCACCGGCTCGGTCAGCACCTCGAACCGGAGCACCCGCAGCAGCTCGTCCACGTCCACCCGCTTCGGGGTCAGCCCGCCACGCAGCACGTTGTCGCTGGCCGCCATGATCTCCACGCCGGTGCCGCGCAGGTAGGCGTGCAGGTTCCCGGCCGGCATCCAGATGCCCTCGCCGGGCGCCAGCCGGACGTGGTGCAACAGCAACGCCACCACCACGCCCGGATCCTCCGGATAGCCGGCCGCCAGCGTGCGTACCAGCTCGGCGTCCGCCGACCCGGGACCGGCGTCCGCCGCCGCCAGCACGGCCGCCACCAGCCCGGCGCGCTCCGCCCGCGGCCAGCTCAACAGCAGGCGTACCGCCTCCCGCAGCCCCGCCGGCCCGGCGCGCAACGCCGCCACCACAGGTTCCAGCGCGGGTACGCCGAACGCGGCGATCGCCGCCGCCGACTCCCCCGGATCGCGGAAGCCGCACAGCGCGTCGAACTCCGAGAGCGCCACCAGCAGCTCCGGCTTGTGGTACGGGTCCACGTAGTTGATCCGCTCCACGTCGGCGGCGTGCCCGGCGCGGGCCTGCTCGGCGTCCGGATGGGCCTGGAGGCTCAGCGGGGAGTCGGCGGCCAGCACCTTCAGCAGGAACGGCAGCCGGGTGCCGAACCGGCCGACCAGCCGCTCACCCAGCCAGTGGCCCGGCTCGGCCACCAGCAGCTCCGTGAGGCTGACCGGACGGCCGTCCCGCTGAACGGTGCCCGGGGCGCCCGGGTGGGCGCCCAGCCACAGCTCCGCCTCCGGCCCGTTGCTCGGCACCGGCCGCCCCTGCAACTCGGCGATCGCGGTGCGCGAGCCCCAGGCGTAGTCACGGATCCGGCCCTGCAACAGCTCCATCGGTCAGCTCCCGGGCCGCCCGGCCACCTCGTCGGCCGCGTGCGCCTCGCCGGTGGTCGCGGCCTCCGGGACGGCGGTCGCCGCCGCCTGCCCGGTGCCCGCCCGCTCCGCCTCCGGCGAGTAGATGTCCGGCTCCAGGTAGATCACCCGGGCGGTCGGCACCTCACGCCGGATCCGGGCCTCGACCGCGTTGATGTCGCGGGCCAGGTCCTCGGCGGTCTCCCAGGCCGGCACCGCGATCTTCGCGGCCACCATCAGCTCCTCGGGGCCCAGGTAGAGCGTCTTCATGTGGATGATCCGCTCGACCTCGGGACCGTTCGTGACGGCCTGCTCGATCTTGGCCAGCTCGCCCTGCTCCGCGCCCTCGCCGAGCAGCAGGCTCTTGGTCTCGATCGCCAGCGTGACCGCGATGACCACGAGCAGCACACCGATCATCGCGGTGCCCGCCGCGTCCCACATGCCGTTTCCGGTGATCAGCGTCATGCCGACGCCGAACAGCGCGAAGACCAGACCGACGAGCGCGCCGAAGTCCTCCAGCAGCACCACCGGCAGCTCCGGGGCCTTGGCCCGGCGGATGAACCGCACCCAGGTCTGGTTGCCCCGGACCAGGTTGGACTCCTTGATCGCGGTACGGAAGGAGAAGCCCTCCATCACGATCGCGGCCACCAGCACCGCCACCGGCACCCACTGCCAGCTCTCGATCGGGTGCGGATCGGACGCCTTGTGGTACGCCTCGTAGAGCGCGAACAGGCCACCGAGGCTGAACAGCACGATCGCCACGATGAACGCGTAGATGTAGCGCTCCCGGCCGTACCCGAACGGGTGCTGCGGCGTGGCCTGCCGCTTGGCCCGCCGGCCACCGAGCAGCAGCAGGCCCTGGTTGCCCGAGTCGGCCACCGAGTGGATCGACTCGGCCAGCATCGACGACGAGCCGGTGAGGGCGAACGCGACGAACTTGGTGACGGCGATACCGAGGTTCGCCGCCAGGGCGGCGACGATCGCCTTCGTGCCCCCGTTCGCGCTCATTCCCCGCCTCGCTCGATGCCCCGTGTGCTCACTGGTTCGCCAGCTCCTTCATCTCCGTGATGGCCGGTACCGCCATCGGGTCCAGGCCGTGTGCCAGGGCGAGGTAGATCGAGGCGAAGTCGGGGACCGCCACCAGCGACGCGAGCCGCTCCAGCGCGGAGCCGCCCTCGGCGGTCACCACGTCGCAGCGCACCCCACGGCGCTCGGCGAGCGTCTGCACCGCGTCCGCGCGGCGCTCCTCGACCGCCAGCGGCTCGTCGGTGTCGTCGTCGGCGTTGAGCCCGCCGTCGCGCAGCAGCACCAGCCGCAGCCGGGTGCCGTCGGACTCGTCGTCGCCCGGGTCGGCGAAGATGTCCCGCTCGCCCTCGGCCAGGCCGCCGAACACGCCGTCGAGCAGGCCGACACGACCCCGCCCCGCCTCGCCCAGCGCGCCGGCGACCACCGGGTAGCGGGCGTTGGCGGACAACGTGTCGCCGAACCGCCGGGCCGCGACGGTCGCCAGCGGAGACGAGCCCCAGACGATCGGGATCGAGCCGGACAGCCCCAGCGCCAGCGACTTCGCCGGGTTGACGAAGGACTCCGCGGTCGGCCGGCACCGATCGGCGTCCGCGTCGAGCCGGGCCGCCGTCTCCGCCAGGTCGGCCTCGTTGACCTTCACCAGCCCGAGGGTACGGGCGGCGAGCAGAACCGGCACGGTGAGCGCCCAGAGGCTGGCCCGCGCCGGCGCGCGCCGGGGCACCGGGATGAACGGCGCCCGGGCCCGCTCCGCCACCGACTGGAGTTGCGAGTCGGGCGCGCCCACTGCCACCAGCCGGGCGCCACGGCGGTGCGCCGCCTCGGCCGCGCCCAGCGCCTCGGGGCTGCGCCCGGACGCGCTCACCGCGATGACCACGTCCGCCGCGCCCACCCAGCCCGGCACGCCGGCGCTGCGGTGCGGGATGACCGGCACCGGGCAGCGCGGCCCGGCGACAGTGGCCAGCACGTCACCGGTACGCCCGGCGGTGCCGATGCCGGCGATGACCACCGCGCGCGGCCGGCCGTCGTCGGCGAGCACTGACAGGTTGGCCTCGGCGGCCAGCGCCGCCGACTCACGCACCTGCGCGCCGGCGGACGCGGTGTGCCGGAGCATGCCGCCCGGGTCCCGCTCGGCCAGCAGCGCCGCGTCGTCGAGCAGGGCCTCATCGGCGTGCCGGTGCCCGCTGACCCCGGCCGTACCCTCCATCACCGCGACGACCCGCCCCGCGCCTCGTCGGCCGCGGGTCCACCGCGCGCCTCGTCCAGCAGGAGCACCGGTACGTCGTCGCGGACCTCGAAGATGCGACCGCACTCGGTGCAGGTGAGCGTCTGCGCCTGCGCGTCGTAGTCGAGCGGGGCGTGATGCGTGTCCGGGCAGGCGAGGATCTCGAGCAACTGCGGGTCCAGGGCCACGGCGCGGCTCCTTCCACGTATGCGGTCTCACCGGTCGGCGGTGCCGATCGGCGCACGCGATCTTATCGGCCAACCGGCCCCGGCACCGGGCCCCGTTCGGCCCCGGTGTCCGGTCCTCCGGCCGGGCAGGTGGCGGCCACCGGGTCACGGCGTGACCACCCACCGTCACGGTAACCCCGGGAGCCGGTCGGGTTCGGCCTCAGTCCGGCAAGCGGGGCAGGAGGCTCGTCGCGTCCCCGCCCGCGGGCGCGGGCGGCGTCGGCCCGGAGACGGGCGGGGTCGGACCGGACGAAGGCGCGCCGTACACGCTGCCCGCCGGACGGGGCGCCGGCGTGCCGCCGTACACCGTGGGGGCCGGCCCGGTGGCGCCGGAGCGGTAGGTGGTGGTGCTGCGTGGCAGCGGGACCGGCGGCTGGTCGGCGACCGGCCCGCCGCCGCTGCGGTCGGCGCGACTGCGGCGCAGCAGCAGGACGATGAGCGCGGCGCCGACGAGCACCAGCCCGATACCGAACCACATGATCATGGAACCTCCGAACGACGAGTCGTCGGCCGCGGCGGTGGCCGGGGCGACGGCAGCGGCGACCGGCGACGTGTCAGTCACCTCGGCCGGTGTGGTCTCGCTCGCGCTGGGCGTCGGCGAGGGCTTGCGGGACGGACTCGGGCTCGGCGTACGCGGCGCGCCCACCAGCCGGGCCGACCCACCGGCCCGGCCGAGCACGTCACCGTTCGCGGCGCTCGCCTCGCCCGCCAGTTCCAACCGCCCGCCGACGACGCCGGCCAGGAAGGACACCCGGTAGCGCACGGTGGCGCCCTTGCCCTTGCACAGCGGCCGGTCGACCGGCGCGACCTGGGCGGTGGCGACCGCGCCGTCACCACCGGAGACCGGCACCGGCGTCCAGCCGTCGCCGGCGGCCACCTGCACCCGCACCTGGTCCGCCCGAAGGCCCTCCAACCGGAGCCCGATCGCGGTACGCAGCTGCACGCAGCCGTCGGTGCGCTTGCGCACCTCGACAGTCACGCCACCCGGCGAACCCCCGGCGGTGAAGCTGCCCGCCGAGCGCAGCCCGACCCGGTCGTCCCGGGCCGACGCCGGCGACGCCGGTACGGCGATCAGGCCACCCAGCAGCGCGCCGACAATGGCCCACCGCGCCGCGTGCCGCCCCACCGACATCCCCACCTCACCGTTGCGTCCGGACCGGATCCGCCGGTCAGGTTACTACCGGGCCCGGAGGGCACCTTCGCATCGACCACGCCACATGTGTGCCGCGCCACGCGATCACCGCCGGTCCAGGTCACCGCCGGAGACGACGGCCGAGGCGAGCGCCCGGCGGCACAGTTGGTCGGCCGTCCGGGTCGTCTCCGGCAGCCGGTACCGGGGCGTCAGTGCCAGTACCCGTTCGACCGCGTTGTCCAACCCCATCCGGTGCCCGACGCTGACGAAGACCGGCCGGACGCCGTCCCGGGTACGCAGCACCCGCCCGACCACGTCGCCCTCGTCACACAGGTCGGCGCTGTCACCACGCTCGGGGCCCGGCCCGGTCCACGAGCCGACGAGCGGCGTCTTCCCCACGCCGATCGCGGGCAGCCCGGTCACCAGACCCAGATGGCAGGCCAGCCCGAACCGGCGCGGGTGCGCCAGCCCGTGCCCGTCGCACACCAGCAACTCAGGGCGGACGGTCAGCCGGTCCAACGCGGCCAGCAGCGCCGGCATCTCCCGGAAGGCGAACAGCCCCGGCACGTACGGAAAGGCGGGCCGCCCCACGCACACCGCCTCGTCCACCACGGCGAGGCTGACTGCGTCCAGCACCGTGACGGCGGCGGCGAGTAAAACACCGTCCTGCGCGTACGCCACGTCCAGGCCGGCCACCGTCGCGGGCGTGGCGGGACCGGGCCCCACCAGGTCCACCCGCGACCGCAGCTCCTCCTGTACGCGCCTCGCCTCCGTCGCGTCGGCGGGCGGCACGTACGGCACGGCCGGATCTTCGTCGACGGACATGGCGTGTCAGGAGGGGGTGGCGGCGATGGTGGGGTCGGCGGCGGGGTCACCGGCCTGCTGGAGCTGCTCCTCGAACATCACGAAGGTCCGCCGCCGGATCCCCTTGATCAACGCCGCTTCCTCCGCGGTGAACGGCCGCCTCTCCGCGATGGCGGGCGCCGCCAGTGCCCGGACCGTCTCGTAGAGCGCGAAGATCGGTCCCTCTCCGCTCAGGTAGCGTCCGCGCAACTGCTCGACGTGCTGCACGAAGGCATCAGCCGAGCGCACGTAGATCTCGCCGCCCACGCCACCGATCACGTCGTCGATGAGCTCGTCCGCCGGCCGCCAACCCCCAGTTGAGCGGTCCAGCTTCCAAGCGGCGTGGCCGCCATCCGGTGTGGCGACCAGCTTCACAGGCGTGTCGTAGTGCTCGAAATAAGCGGGAAGTTCGACGCCGTCGACTGTAGCCATCACTCACGCTCCTTGTGCAGCGCCGTCTGAAGAGCCTCCCAGAACAGCTCTCGCTGGCGCCGAAGCACCGCCCGACGAATCGCGGACTCCGTCACCGTCACGCTACGTCCCTCCTCACGGGCGACCGCTTCGAGGTCGCGCCGCACTTCGAAGAGGGAGTGTTCCCAGGTCGCCACTCTGTCGAGTGGCGCCAGTTGCAGCCGGAACTCAGCGATGTGCCCGTTGGAGGCACGAAGGAACATCTGGACGTCTCGGTATCCACTTTTCTGTGGGCTCTGGAAGCGGTCTTCGAACTTCACCAGATCCAGTCGCCCGTCATTCCTCAGACGTGCGAGTCCGCCGTAGAGTTCGTCGAGGTTGCCAAACGAGACGTAGCCGCCCGCGAGATCCTTCAGCTGTGACGCATCGCCGCCGTAGCCCTTGATCTTGTCCTCAGCCCGCGCACGGTCCTTGGGCTCACGACGTGGGTGATATTCGGCACCACCGCATGACTCTGCCAAATCCCGCCCCAGGGAGTTGAGCTCCGACTGTGCGACAGCGGCTTCCTCATACAACTGGTCCAAGAACCGCTTCCGATACGCGGCGTCACCGAGTCGCGTCAGATCGAAACCCGGCTGCGCGGCCTCCACGCCATCAGTCGTGAAGGATTCGCTCACCTCAAGGTGGGCGCCTGTCAATGGAGTCGGCATCAGGGCCGGCGGTTCCGTCGATGCAACGACGTCAGCCCCCCTTTCCCGGATCTCGCCTACCACGTCTTGCAACACGTCGATGGCCTGCTGGTGGCTGGCCAGGTGATGCAGGGTCAGCGGTCGCGCGGTCAGGGAGTTCGCGAGTTCCGGTGTCGCCAGGATCATCCGGACCAGGTCGGGCCGCTCGGCGAGCTGCCGTACCAGCGTCTCGGCCAGCAACTCCTCCCGTCGCGGCGGCGCCTCCCAGCTCTGGTCGAGCATCCGTTGCACGCGCGGGTCCGCGAACAACCGGCTGAGGTCGGCCGCTGCGGCATCGTCCAGCCCGGGTGCGAGCCACCGCAGCGTCGGCGCGTCGGCGGCCTGCGCCAGCTCGACGGGTGTCACCCCGGCGGCGAAGGCCGCGTCGAGGCTTCCGCTCTCGGCGAGCACGTCGCGTACGTAGAGCCCGCCGGCTATCCGGTCGGCGTGCGCCTGCCGGTGTTCCTCGCGTACCCGGTCGGGTTGCGGCTCGACGGGCGGCGCGCTGCCCGGCGGGGGTGCGTCCGCCCGGGTGTGGAAAGTGGTGGACTCGCCGAGCAGGTGGACGTGATTGAAGTCCGGCGCGTTCCCGTCGTCGGTCGGCGGCGGCTCGGGCAGGCGTGGCGGCGCCGGGCGGGGCAAGGGCTCGGGCAGGACGTTGAACGTGCCGGGCGGGCGGCCGGTGAGCGGCATCGGCCGTCCGTCAGGGCCGAGCACCAGCGCGTCGACACCGACCACGTTGCCCTCGAACGGGCGACCGCTGTGGTGGTAGAGCGGCCGGTCGGCGACGGCGCCCGACTGCGGGTCGAGGAAGAGGACCGTGCCGTTCTGGTTCAACGCCACCCAGGCGTGCGATCCGCCACCCTCGAAGCTGGTGATGAGGAAGGCGTAGCTGCCGTGGCCGCCCGACGCCAACTGCGCGTACAGGTCGCGGTAGCCGCGATCCACCAGCCACTGGCGCTGCGGGCCGGTGATGCCGGGCCGGTCGACCGGGCACAGGTTCTGGAACCGGCCGCCAGTGGTCTGCTCGACCCGCAGCGGTCCGTCCGCCTCGCCGCCCACCGGGCGGAGCACGTCACCGCCGAGGTAGCCGTCGAACGTACGCGGAGCGGCGACCCGCGGCCGTCCGTGGACCCATGTCTCGAACAGCGACAGGGTGCAGTCGAGGCAGTTGATGCCCCGGGTCGCGTCCGCCGCCGGTCCGCCGTCGTTCGCCAGGCGGAACCATCCGCCACGCCGGGGATCGGCGGTACGCGCGACGCTGCCGTCCGGGTTGCGGGGCATCTGCCGTTCCAGGTCGGTCTGATGCAGTGCGAGCGGTGGCCGGAGCCCTCCCCGACGGCCGTAGGGCCGGGACCTGTCGATCGGTTCGGGGTGGCCGTGGCCGGTGAGCGCGGAATGGTCGGCCGTCTCGACCGCGCCGACGGCCAGGTCCGCCACGTCGTCGTTGATCCGGTAGAAGTCGAGGTCGTCCTCGACCATCACCTCGCGCGGCAGACGCTGGCCGGCACGCACCGCCTCCACCTCGTCGACGGCCCGGTAGTGCAGGCGCTCTCGCCGCCGCCCTTCCCGCACGTGCCGGTCAGCGAGGTCGTGTTGCCCGGCTTGGCGCAGCTCGTGTGCCTGCGTGAGGAGCCAACGCGCCGCCTCGTAGTGCTGTTCGGCGAGGTCACGCAGTTCCTTGATCTGCGCCTGCTGCCGGTTCTCCTCGTGCAGGGCACGCTGAGACTGCAGATAGCCCTGGTAGCGCCGCCGGTCGAGGCCCTCCCGATCAGCTTTCAGCCGCGCGGCACGCTGCTCGGCGGTCTCGCGGGGCCGCGACTGGACATCGAACGGGCCGGGGTGGGGCGTTGGGGAGTCGGTGGGAGGGCGATGCGGAGCCAAGGACTCCAGCAGCGGGAAACGGGGATTCGGCCCCGGCCGGGGGTCGGGCCCGACGGCCGGCGCTCCCGGATGCGGTCCTGGCTGAGCGCTGACCGGTGAGGCCGGAGGCGGTCCTGCCTGACCTCGATTGCTGATGGGAACGGCCCGGTCCGCCGCGGGTGGCGTCGCGACCTGTGGGTGGTCGGCAGGCGATGCTGGCAGTGTCGTCGGCACTGCTGCTGTGTGAATGGAGTTGGTCGAGGACGGCGTGGGGTGGTCGATCGGCGCCGCCACCGGACCCGCGCCGCTGTGGACGCCGGGCGCGGTCGACGAGGGCGTGGCGACGGGCGCGTCCGTGATCACCGAGGACAACGTGGGGCTCGCGGCGACCGTCGGACGTGCCACGTCGTGCGGGACGGCATCGCCGAGCGGCGTCGTTGGGGGTTCCGGCGCGGGGCGGGGCAGGTCCACGGCGAGCGGGTGCGGGCCGACGACCTGGGGCGAGACGTGCGTCGATGTCACGGGAACGGCGCCCCCGATCGCATCGCCGCCCTGGACGAGCGGCTCGGCGACCCGCTGGGCCGGGATGAGCCCGACGGGGTCGCCGACGGGTGGCACGTCCAGCCCGACCGGCGGAACGGTCAGCCCGCTCAACTGCCCGTCGAGGCGGCGTTGCAGCGCGGAGTCGGTCTGGCCGGTGGCGGAGCCGGTCGCGCCGGACGCCGCGGCGCGCGCGAGATCCTCCAGCGACGGGCCGTGACCGGTGGCCAATCCGGCCGCGGTCTCGGCCAGCGTCTCCCCGGCCATCTCCCGGCCGAACCGCTCGCCTATCTCGGCGAACCGCCCGCTCGCATGACGGCCCAGACCCGCGAGCGGCGCGACCGCCCCACCGGCGAAGCCGCCGAGAGCCGACGTGCTCACGTCGGTCAGGTCCAGGCCGTCACGTCGGCCGGTGGTGTTCTGATACGCCTGCGTCGCGAGGTTGGTACCCGCTTCCTGACCGGCCTCCACCAGGCCGCCGAGCGCCGCCCGTCGGGCCAGTCCACGGGCAGCGGCCTTCGCCGCCTCCTTCGCGGCCCGCTCACCCGCCTCCTTGAGCCCCTGCTTGACCGCCTTGCGGGCGAGCTGGGCCACCAGGCGCTTGAAGATCTGCTGGACGACGACCCTCGTCGCGGTGATCGCGGCGGCGGCCGCCGGGGAGGCGGCGCCCAGAGTGAGCACGGCGGCCACCGCCAGGGCCAGCAGTTCCACCACCAGGATGCCCAGCTCGATCCAGGCTTCGAGCTTCGCGCCCTCGATGTCGCAGCCGCAGGAGTCGACCAGCCGGCCCAACTCGTCGGTGGCCGCCACGAGGACGTGCAGCGGCGCATCCTCACCTTCGGCGAGCTTGTGCCAGGCCCTGTCGAACGCGCCGGCGACCAGGCCGACGCCGCCGTATCCGCTCTTCACCTCACCGGCGGCGGCGGTGGCGTCGTCGCGCGGACCGGTCAGGACGCCCGCGACGCCGTACCACTGGTCGGCCAGGTCCCAGACGGAGCGCTCGTTGCCCTCCGGCCACTCGACGCCCACGACCCAGTCGAGCGCTTCGTAGATCCAGCCGGGCACGTCCCACGGGCAGAAGTCGAGCGGGTGCGGGATCGGGCTGGGCAGCATGCTCACGCGCGGATCCTCCGGTGGTCAGCGCCAGGGCCGACGCGGGTTGTGGCCCTGCTGGGGGATCTTTCCGAGGTCACGGGCGTTGCTCAGGTCCGTCTCCACGGTGGCCGCGACCGAGCGGACGACGTCCGACCCGAGGACCTCCAGCGACCGGCCGAGTTGTTCCCACGCCCGCAGCAGCGTCTCGGCGTAGCCCTGGTAGTGCTTGTCGAAGGCGACGCCGATGTCGTCCCGGCCCCAGGGTCGTTGGGCGCTCGCAGTCGCGATCGGGTCGCCTGTCTCCCGCCGGGCCGCGCTCATCGCCTTACCGGACAGGGTCAGGTCGGCGCCGCCGCGCCGGGCCCGGTCCGGGTCCAGCCAGATCTCTCCCCCGGCCACCTGTCACTCGCCGCGTGCCAGCACGGCGTCGGCCCGGCCGAGCAGCGCGCCGAAGTCATTGGTACGCAGGAACTCGACCGACGGTGAACCCGGGGGCAGATAGCCGGAGACCAGCTCGCGGGTGGCGGTGACCGCGGCCGTGGAGGCGCGCAGCACGGTCTCGGTGATCTTCCGGCTCAGCCCTCCGGCATCCCGGTCCCGGAAGACGGCAGGGCTCACCTCGACGCTGATCAGCTCGCCTCGCGCGCCGACCACAGCGGTCACCTGACCGTCGTCGGAGCGTTCGGTGACCCGCAGCTCGGCCAGTTTGACCTGAAGTTCGTCCAGACCGGACCGCAACCGCTGGTACTGGCCGTACACCTCGTCGAATCGCGCGCGTAGTGCACGGTTCGCATCCCGGTCCGCACTCTCGGCCACCGCCGCACCCCTTCCGTCACCGTGGGTAGGCCCGACCATACCGGGTGCCACGAAATCCGTGGGGTCCGGTAATTTCAAGTGGTGATCGAGCGACAGCAGGCCGAGCAGATCGCCTCGGTATGGGCCCGGCGGGACTCCGACCGCCTCGGTTTTCCCTGCACGCCGGTGGTCGAGGAGTTCGACCTGGGCTACGTGGTGTTGTCCACTGTGTCCGCCGATGCCCGGGCGCTGCCCGGCGACCTGCCGACCACAGTCATCGACAAGGAGACCGGCGAGGTCTCCACCTGGCCGCGGATTCCGGCGCCGGCGGTCGAGGCGTTGTACCGGCAGCAGCGGCCCGATGAACCCCGTGCGCCGCGCGCCGTCGACCCGGCCGCCCAACTGCTGCGCGAGTTGACCCGGCTGCCCACGCCGGGCGCGGCGGCGCACCTCACGCTCGACGGCCGCCGGCACGTCGCGCAGGGTGCCAAAGGAGATGTCGAGGTCCGGCACCATCCGCTGGTGCAGTCCTACCTGGACGACCTGACCCCGGGCCATCTGGTGCGGGGCGGCGAGCGGCACGCCGAGATGATCGTGGTCTCCGACGCGCTGTACGAGCACGACCACCGCCGGACCGCCGAAGGTCTGCCACCACTGACCATCGAGGACGCCCGCGACCTGCTCGGCACCAGCCGGATCGAGGTCTACCGCAGCCGCGAGCCGGGTGATCCGCTTGGCGGACTCGCCGACCTTCCCTGCGACTCGTGCGTCAAGTTCCTGGTGCGCTTCGGGTTACTGCCGTGGCCTGACCTCGCCTTCGTCGAGGAATGGCGCCCGGAACCACGCGAGGTCATTCAACCCGGGAGGTTTCCCGACGAGGTGGCCCACGCGCTCATGGACGGCGGCTGGCAGATCAGCATGTTCAACGAGGCGCTCGCGATGGGCGCGATGACGGAGACGAGAGAGATCGCGGGGCAGCATCACCGGCATGAGCCCTTCCCTGCCGCCGAGGCGGCGCTCACCGCGTTCCCGGCCGTCCTGAGCCGGCGACGCGGCCCCGGGGAGCAGGTCTGGATCAGCCGGTTCACCACGAATCCGCTCCGGGCCGCGCACAGCGCCGACTCTCTCGCCGACTTCGGCGCGGTCATCGGCGCGCGCCTCTTCCCGCTCGGCAGCGAACGTCAGGAGAGCATCCTCGCCGTCGACGAGCACGGCCGGATCTTCGCCCTCGACCAGGCCGGCGAGTGGTTCCTCGGCGCCGACATCGACGCCGCCCTCACCACCCTGCTGCTCGGCCGCGCCCCCGCCCGGGTCCGCGACGACGGCACCTGGTGAGGCCAAGCGATCAGAGAGGCACGCCCGTCAGCACCATCACCCGCGGCTCGGTGTAGTCGTCCATGGCGCTGCGCAGCCCTTCCCGCCCGACGCCGGAGCCCTTCATCCCGCCGTACGGCATCTGGTCGGCCCGGTACGACGGCACGTCCCCGACGATCACACCGCCCACTTCGAGCGTGCGGGCGGCGTCGAACGCCACGTCGAGCCGGTGGGTGAAGACGCCGGCCTGCAGGCCGTACGCGGAGTCGTTGACGGCGGCGAACGCGGCCCGGTCGTCCGCGACCGGGGCGACCACCAGCACCGGTCCGAACACCTCCTCGGCGCACACCTTCGCGTCGGCCGGTACGCCGCTGAGCACTGTGGGCGGGTAGGTCGCGCCGTCGCGCCGCCCGCCGGTCTCGACGACGGCGCCGGCGGTGACCGCCTCGTCCACCCAGGTCTCGACGCGCTGCGCCGCCTCGACCGACACCAGCGGGCCGACGTCGGTCAGCTCGGCGCGCGGGTCGCCGGTTCGCAGCGCCTGTACCGCCGCGACGAGCCGGGGCAGGAAGCCGTCGTATAGCCGTTCGTGCACGTAGACGCGCTGCACCGCGATGCAGGACTGCCCGGCCTGGTAGTTGGAGAACGTGGCGATGCGCTGTGCGGCGAACGTCAGGTCGTCGTCCGCCGACCAGTCCGCGCAGATGACCGCTGCGGCGTTGCCACCGAGTTCCAGCGTGACGTGCTTGTCCGGGGCGGCCCGGCGGATGGCCGCGCCGACCGGCCCGGAGCCGGTGAACGACACGACCGGCAGGCGCGGGTCGGCGACCAGTTCGGCGGCGCGCTCGTTCGGTAGCGGCAGCACCGAGAACATGCCCTCGGGCAGGTCGGTCTCGGCCAGGATCTCGCCGAGCAGCAGCGCGGTGAGCGGGGTGGCCGGGGCCGGCTTGACCACGATCGGCGTACCGACGGCGAGCGCTGGGGCGACCTTGTGGGCGACCAGGTTGAGCGGGAAGTTGAACGGCGTGATGCCGAGGACCGGGCCGCGCGGAACCCGCCGGACCAGGGCGATCCGGCCGGTGGCGGCGGGGTCGGTGTCGAGTCGTTGCAGGTCTCCGGAGAAGCGGCGGGCCTCCTCGGCGGCCCAGCGGAACGTGGAGACCGCGCGCCCCACCTCGGCCTTGGCCCATTTGACCGGCTTGCCGTTCTCGGCGGTGATCAGCGCGGCGACCTCGTCGGCCCGCTCGGCGAGCCGGCGGGAGACGTGGTCGAGGGCGGCCGCGCGGGCGTGCGCGGGCAGGGCCGCGGCCTCCGCTGCTACCCGGGCGGCCCCCGCGACTGCGGCTTCGACCTGGTCGGCCGTGGCGAGCGTGGTACGCCCCACCGGCTGCCCGTCGTACGGGTGGGTGACTGTCAGCTCGTCCTCGCCGTGGGCGGGGCGACCGGCGACGTAGAAGGCTCTCGGCTCCACGACCGGCAGCCTAGACCACAGGTGCCCACGCGGAAACAGTTGCTCAAACCCTTGTCTGCCTCGGATTTAGTAGCCAAGATGGCAGTCAGATTGCGATAACCTCCGCTGACCCTCTCCCCGGCCACCTTCACGGAGACTTCTGATGAGCGACCAGCAGCAGCTGCGCAACTTCGTCAACGGCGAGTACGTCGACCCGGTGGACGGCGGCTACGCCGACCTGATCGACCCGTGCACCGGCGAGGTCTTCGCCCAGGCCCCGGTCTCCGGCGCGGCGGACGTGGACGCGGCGATGAAGGCCGCCTCCGCCGCGTTCGAGACCTGGCGCGACACCACTCCGGCCGAGCGGCAGCGGGCGCTGCTGAAGTTCGCCGACGCGGTGGAGGCGCGGGCCGCCGAGCTGGTCGACGCCGAGGTCCGCAACACCGGCAAGCCCCGGCAGCTCACCACCGAGGAGGAGCTGCCGCCGGCGGTGGACGAGCTGCGCTTCTTCGCCGGCGCCGCGCGCCTGCTGGAGGGCCGCTCGGCCGGTGAGTACATGGCCGGGCACACCTCGTACGTGCGGCGCGAGCCGATCGGCGTCTGCGCCCAGGTGACGCCGTGGAACTACCCGCTGATGATGGCGGTCTGGAAGATCGCCCCGGCCCTCGCCGCCGGGAACGCGGTGGTGCTGAAGCCGTCGGACACCACGCCGGTGTCGACGCTGCTGCTGGCCGAGATCGCCGCCGAGCACCTGCCCCCGGGTGTGTTCAACGTGGTCTGCGGCGACCGCGACACCGGCCGTACGCTGGTCTCCCACCCGACCCCGCAGCTCGTGTCGATCACCGGCTCGACCCGCGCGGGCATGGAGGTCGCCGCCGCGGCGGCGCCGGACCTGAAGCGGACGCACCTGGAGCTGGGCGGCAAGGCCCCGGTGGTGATCTTCGACGACGCCGACGTGGCGGCGGCGGCCGAGGCGATCGCGATGGGCGGCTACTTCAACGCCGGTCAGGACTGCACGGCGGCCACCCGGGTGCTGACCGGGCCGGGCATCCACGAGGACTTCGTGGCCGCGCTGACCGAGCAGGCCCGCAACACCCGTACCGGCGGGCCGGACGACGCCGACGTGCTCTACGGCCCGCTGAACAACGCCAACCAGCTCGCCCGGGTGAGCGGTTTCGTGGACCGCCTGCCGGACCACGCGAACGTCACCACCGGCGGCGCCCGGGTCGGCGAGCGCGGCTTCTTCTACGCCCCGACCGTGGTCTCCGGCGTACGCCAGGCCGACGAGATCATCCAGGACGAGGTGTTCGGGCCGGTCATCACCGTGCAGCGTTTCTCCGACGAGGACGAGGCGGTGCGCTGGGCCAACGGCGTGGACTACGGCCTGTCCGCCTCGGTGTGGACGCGCGACCACGGCCGGGCCATGCGGATGACGCGGCGGCTGGACTTCGGCTGCGTCTGGGTGAACACGCACATCCCGTTCGTCTCGGAGATGCCGCACGGCGGCTTCAAGCACTCCGGCCACGGCAAGGACCTGTCGGTCTACAGCCTGGAGGACTACACCCGGGTCAAGCACGTCATGCACAACATCGAGGGCTGATCGCGATGGCCACCAGCGAGGAGCTGCACAAGCGCCGGGTCGAGGCGGTGGCGCGGGGCGTCGGCAGCACCATTCCCGCGTACGTGGACCGGGCGGGCGGCGGCACGATCACCGACGTGGACGGGCGGGAGTGGATCGACTTCGCCGCCGGCATCGCCGTCACCAACGTGGGCAACTCCGCGCCGCGTGTGGTCGAGGCGGTACGCGCGCAGGTCGAGCGGTTCACCCACACCTGCTTCATGGTCGCGCCGTACGAGTCGTACGTGGCGGTCTGCGAGCAGCTCAACGCGCTGACCCCGGGTGGTTTCGGGAAGCGCTCAGCGTTGTTCAACTCCGGCGCCGAGGCGGTGGAGAACGCGGTGAAGATCGCCCGGCACGCGACCGGGCGGCCGGCGGTGGTGGTGTTCGACCACGCGTACCACGGCCGGACCAACCTGACCATGGCGCTGACCGCGAAGAACATGCCGTACAAGCACCGGTTCGGGCCGTTCGCCGGTGAGGTCTACCGGGTCCCGATGTCGTACCCGCTGCGCGACGGCGGGCTGGACGGCGCCACCGCGGCGGCCCGCTCGATCGAGATGATCGAGAAGCAGGTGGGCGCGGAGAACGTTGCGGCGCTGCTGATCGAGCCGATCCAGGGCGAGGGCGGTTTCGTCGTACCCGCTGAGGGTTTCCTGCCGGCGCTGCGCGAGTGGGCGACGGCGGCCGGGGTGGTGTTCGTCGCCGACGAGATCCAGACCGGTTTCTGCCGCACCGGCGACTGGTTCGCCTGCGAGCACGAGGGCGTCGAGCCGGACCTGATCACGCTGGCCAAGGGCATCGCGGGCGGGCTGCCGCTGGCGGCGGTGACCGGCCGGGCGGAGCTGATGGACGCGGTGCACGTCGGCGGTCTGGGCGGCACGTACGGCGGCAACCCGATCGCCTGCGCCGCCGCGCTCGCGTCGATCGAGACGATGCGGGAGCTGGACCTGGCCGCCGCCGCGCGCCGGATCGGCGCGGTGATGGGTGAGCGGCTGCGCGCGATCGCCGCCGGTGACCCGCGCGTGGCCGAGGTACGCGGCCGGGGCGCGATGCTCGCCGTGGAGATCGTCGTACCGGGCACGTCGACCCCCGACCCGGCCGCCACGGCGGCGATCTCGGCGGCCTGCCACGCGGCCGGGCTGCTCACGCTGACCTGCGGCACCTACGGCAACGTGCTGCGGTTCCTGCCGCCGCTGGTCATCTCCGACGACGAGCTGGGCCGAGGGCTGGACATCCTGGCGGCCGCCTTCGGCTGACCCCGGACGTGGAACACCATGGGCCGATCATCCCCAGGACCGGCCCATGGTGTCCCACCCCGGAATTCAGCGAATCAGCTCGACGGTGTTGCGCCGGACCAGGTTCTTGCCCGGTTCCCGGATGGCGTCCATGGCGGCGGTGTTGAGCAGCACGCAACTACCGGACGGCCCGGTGACAGTCACGGTCACCGCCTTGTTGTTGTCCAGGTTCGTCACCCGAAGCCGGGTGCCGAGCGGAAACTGGCCGCTGGTGGCGGCCGGCGCCCCACCTTCGGCGAAGAACGTGAGCGCGCCGGAGCAGACGCTGCCGCCGATCGGCTGCGCGGCGCCGGGCCGGGTCTCGCCCGGCTGCGCGCCCGGGGCCGGAGCGGCGCCGCCGTCGAGGCGTTCCACCACGTTGCGGCGGATGACGTTCTTGCCCGGCTCGCGTACCAGGTCCATGGCGGCGGCGTTGAGCAGCACGCAGCTACCGGACGGCCCGGTGACCGTCACCGTGGCCACCTTGCGGTTGTCGAGGTTCGTCACCCGCAGGCGTGTGCCCACCGGGAACCTGTCGCTCGTCGCGGCCGGCGGGCCGCTCTCGGCCGAGAAGGTCACCGACCCGGCGCAGGCCGACCGCCCGACCGGCGCGGTGTCCGCGAATCCCAGTCCGGTTCCCACCGAGACCGCCACCGTGGCGGTCACCGCCACGATTGCCGCCATCGCGTGCTTACGCTGCACCCTCACGTTCTCTCCCGTCGTCGCTGTCGTTCCCCGCGTGGTACGGACGGGAGGGCCGGAACGTTCACCTGAACCGACGGGCTACAACGGACCGTAACGGGTGTGCGGCGCACCGGTCATCAGCGCCCAGTACCTGTCGCCGTAGGACCAGTGCCACCACTCCGTCGGGTAGTTCACCATCCCCGCGCCGCTCAACGCCGCCACCAGCACGTTCCGGTTGCGCCACGCGCTCACCGGGATGTGCCGGGCGGCGGTGAAGCAGGCGTCGGCGCTCTCCTCCGGGGTGGCGTCGAGCACCGTGCCCATGTCCAACTCCACCCCGTCGGCGTCACACAACGTGAGGTCGACTGCTCCGCCGGTGCTGTGCGGGGCCACCTCGACCGGCGACACGAACTTGGTGGTCTCCCGGTGCAGCCGGTCCGCCGGCCAGTCCGGGTGCCGCCGCCGCAGCTCGTCCCGGTAGCCGGTGAAGATGTCGAGCTGCGCCCGGTACGGCCGGTAGCCCTCGACCACGAGCAGGCGCAGCCCGGCCGGCAGCGCGCGTTGCGCGGCCAGCAGGCGGTCCGCGACACCGCACCGCACCCGCGCGTACGCCCCGGCGGGGTCGGCGGCCCGCTCGTCCACCCGCAGCCCGGGCACCTCGCGCAGGTCCACCAGGGGTTCGCCGTCGTCCCGGCTGGACACGGCGGCGACGCGGGGGTCGGAGAGGAGGATCACGGCGTACCCCCGGGGTGTGCGGTGGACGGCCGGGCCGCGTGCCGGGTGAAGGCGAGCGCGACCAGCCGGTCCACCACCTCGGGGTACGCGACGCCGGACTCGGCCCACACCTTCGGGTACATCGAGTGCGCGGTGAAGCCGGGCAGCGTGTTCAGCTCGTTGACGTAAAGGTCGCCGGTGGTCTCGTCGTAGAGGAAGTCGACCCGGGCCAGGCCCCAGCCGCCGATCGCGGTGAACGCCCGTACCGACAGCTCGCGGATCCGCTCGGTGACCTCGTCCGGCAGCGGGGCCGGGACGATCATCGGGTCGGCGTCGCCGAAGTACTTCTGCCGGTAGTCGAACCAGCCGCCCGCGACCCGGACCTCGCCGACCGCCGACGCCTCGGGCTGCCAGCCGCCGAGCACGCCGCACTCCAGTTCCCGGCCGGTCACGCCCTGCTCGACCAGCACCACGTGGTCGTGCCGGAACGCCTCCTCCACGGCCGCGACCAGGTCGTCGCCGCCTGCGACCCGGGAGATGCCGATCGAGGAGCCCATCCGGGCCGGCTTGACGAACAGCGGCCCGCGCAGCCCGACGACCAGCTTCTCCGGGTCCGCCGCGGCCCGCCAGGTCGGCTCGTCGAACCAGACGTACGGCGTCGTCGGGACGTCCTCGGCGCGCAGCGCCCGCTTCATCGCCACCTTGTCCATGCCGACGGCGGAGGCGAGGATGCCGCACCCGACGTACGGCACGCCGAGTGATTCCAGCAGCCCCTGCACCACGCCGTCCTCGCCGTACGGGCCGTGCAGCACCGGGAACACCACGTCCAGTTCGGCGTGCACGGTGGCCGGGGAGTCGGCGGCGGTGACCGCCACAGTCCCGGCGGCTGCCCCGCGCCGCAGCTCCACCGCCGGGCCGGTGACCGGCAGCCGGTCGTCGATCGCCCGTCCGGCCGCCACCGTGCCGAGGTGCTGTGCGAGCACCGGCTCGGGCAGCAGCCGGAGCCCGCCGGTACGGGTGAGGCCGAGCGCCACCACCCGGTGCCCCTGCCCGGCCAGGGCGCGGGCCACGCCCAGCGCCGAGGCGCAGGAGACCTCATGTTCCGCCGACGGGCCTCCGAACAGGACACCGATCCGCACTGTCGCTCTCATGCCGCCACTCCTGCCGTCATCGGGTCGCCCGCCAACCGGGCCACCAGGTCCGCTTCCACGTTTCCGCCGGTCAGCACCACGCCGACCGTCCGCCGCGTCCCGGTGCCCGAACTGCCGGGACCGCTCACCTCGTCCAGCCGCAGCGCGCCGGCCAGCGCGGCCGCGCCGGACGGCTCGACCAGCACCTTCAGGTCCAGCAGGAGCAGCCGGAACGCCTCGACGATCGCGTCGTCGTCGACCCGGACCACGCCCCGCACACCGGTGCGGGCCACCGCGAACGGCAGGTCGCCGACGCACCCGGGGCGCAGCCCGTCGGCGAGGCTCGGCGCCGGGGCGACGGGTGTGGGCCGTCCGGCGGCCAGGCTGCGGGCCAGCGAGTCGCACCCGACCGGCTCCACGCCGTACACCTGGATCGGCGTTCCGGCCACGGCCAGGCAGGCCCCGGCGATGCCCCCGCCCCCGCCCACCGGCACCACCAGCGCGTCCAGCGGTGTGCCGCGACGCGCCGCCTCCTCGATCAGCTCCAGGCTGGCGCTGCCCTGCCCGGCCACCACGTCCGGGTGGTCGTACGCGTCGACCAGCGGGTGGCCCTCCACCTCGGCGATCCGCCGGGCGACGGCGAGGCGCTCCTCGACCGTGGTGCCCGCCCGGACCACCCGGGCGCCCGCCGCCCGCGCCCGGTCCACCTTGACCGGCGCGGCGTCCACCGGCAGCACGACGGTCGCGGCCAGCCCGTGCCGACGCGCGGCCAGCGCCACCGCGACGGCGTGGTTGCCGGTGCTCTGCGCGACCACGCCGGTGTGCCCGGCGGCGGCGAGCCGGCCCACCGCCAGCATCGCGCCGCGCATCTTGTACGAGCCCCCGTCCTGCAGGTTCTCCGCCTTGAGCAGGATCCGGGCGCCGGCCAGGCGGTCGATCACCGGGCTGTGCAGCACCGGGGTACGCACCACCCGGCCGGACAGCGCGCGGGCGGCCTCCTCGACATGTGTGCGGTCCGGCAGCGCTGGCCCGTCGATTCGGGGCATGGTCTCTCCTTCGGGATTCGAGTGGACGCGGCGGCGCGGCAGGTCGAACAGCCAGCGCGCGCCGAGCACGGTGAGGCCGCGGTGCGCGGCGAGGCTGAGCGCCAGCACGAGCGCGGTGAGCAGGACCGGGTAGACGGTCACCAGCAGCGCCCGGCCGGGTCCGCCCAGACCGGCCACCGGCGCGGCGAGGAGCCGGTCCAGCAGCGCCAGCACCGGCATGTGGATCACGTAGACACCAAGCGTGCGGCGGCCCAGCCGGGCCAGCGCCGGACCGGCCAGGCGGTGCCGGGCCAGCCGGGCGGCGGCGGTCAGCCCGAACGCCACAGCGAGCACGGAGACGAACAGGTACGCGCCGGGCCAGCTCTGCACGCCGGCCAGGCCCATGGCGGCCAGCCCGATCGCGTACGCCGCGCCGGTGCCGGCGAGCCGCCGGGTGCTCGCGCCGTCCGCCCACCGCGTGAGGTACGGCTTCAGGCGCACCCCGGCCAGGAAGAACACCAGGTTCTGGTAGACCTGCCCCCGGTTGCCGGGGCTGTCCAGCAGCCCGGTGGCCGCCACCGCGGACAGCGCGCCCGCGGCGGTCAGCAGTACCGCCGGGTGGACCCGGCGCAGCGCCTTGGCGAGCACGAAGTAGAGCGCCAGCGCGTACAGGTACCACAGGTTCGACGGCGTCACGGTGAGCTGGGCCAGCAGCTCACCCGGGTCGGTGGCCCGGTCGGTCGGGAAGCCGGGCGCCAGCGCCAGCAGCGCGGTGTGGATCAGCAGCCAGATCGCGTACAGGTAGAGGTTCCGCGTGATCCGGGGCCGTCCGGACACCCGCCACGGGCGGGCCACCGCGTTCGCCGCGAAGATGCCGGAGATCGCGAAGAACAACGGCATCCGCAGCGGCAGCAGCTGCTCGCCGAGCAGCCCCCACGCGCCCGGCACCGGCAGGCCGGCCCGCCAGTCGATGCGCAGGTAGTCCTTGACGACGACGTGCCAGAGCACCACGAGCACGATGCAGGCGCCCTTCGCCACGTCGGCCCAGGCCACCCGGTCACCGGGTGGTGCGCTCCCCTCGGTACGCGTCGGCACTGCGGTCTCCTCTCCGGCCCTCTCCAAGGCAGGCGGCGGTGCCGCCGGTCCGGTCCTCGGGCAGGTGTCATCGCGGGATGCCGCGACGGCGGCTCCCGGAGTCGTATGTGGGGTGGTCAGCCCACGTGGGGCAGGTGGACGTCGACCCGCAGGCCGCCGTCGTCACCTGGGCGGGCAGCGATGATGCCGCCGTGCGCCTGGGTGATGGAGCGGGCGATGGCCAGGCCGAGCCCGGCGCCGCCGCCCTGGTTGGTCCGGTCCCGGGCGAGGCGCCGGAACGGTTCGAACAGCCCGTCGACCGCTTCGGCGGGCACGGCCTGCCCGCTGTTGGTGACGGTCAGCGCAGGGTCGCCGCCGACGGTGACGACGAGCCGGCCGCCCGGGCGGTTGTACTTGATGCCGTTCTCCACCAGGTTGGTGACCAGGCGTTCCAGCAACACCCGTTCGCCGGTCACGATCCGGGGCGACAGCCGGGTCTCGACCGTCACGCCGGCCTCGGCGGCCCGGTCGGCGTACGCGGCCAGCACGCCGCTGACGATCTGTTCGAGGCGTTGCGGGGTGGAGGACCGCAGGCCCTGGTCGCTCTCGCTGAGCGCCAGCAGCCCTTCGATCAGCCGCTCGTTGCGTTCGTTCGTGGCGAGCAGTTGCGCGGTCAGCAGCTCCAGTTGCTCACCGGTGAGCGACTGCGCCATGCCGACCTCGATCAGCGTGCGTTGCACCGCGAGCGGCGTACGCAGCTCGTGGGAGGCGTTCGCGGCGAACCGCCGCTGCCCCTCGTACCCGGCGGTGACCCGGTCCAGCATCGCGTCGACCGCGCGGGCGAGCCCGGCCAGCTCGTCCCGGCCGCGATGCCGGATGCGGTAACCGAGGTTCTGCGGGCCCAGGTTCGCCATCGGGGCGGCCAGGTCGCGCACCGGGCGCAGGCACCAGCGGGCCGCTCCCCACACCGCGAATCCGGCGGCCACCAGCACCAGCAGTTGGACCAGCAGCGGCAACAGCGGGACGAACGGGCGGCCCGGTTCGCACACCGCGCCGATGGTGGCCAGGCCGCAGAACCACTGGGCCTGCCCCCACACCAGTTCGAGCAGCGACTTGACCATGTTGGGCACGAAGAACCCGGCGAGCAGGGCGAGCAGCCCGACCAGCAGGATGCGGCGACGGGGGCTCATTCCGGCTCGCCGATCCGGTAGCCGGCCTTCGGCACGGTGTGGACGACCGACGGCTGGCCGAGCTTCTTGCGCAGGGTCATCACCGTCACCCGGACCGCGTTGGTGAACGGGTCGGCGAACTCGTCCCACGCCTGTTCCAGCAGCTCCTCGGCGCTGACCACCCGGCCGCCGGCCCGCATCAGCACGTGCAGGACGGCGAACTCCTTCGGGCTCAGCCCGAGCGGGCGGCCGTCCCGGGTAGCGGTGTGCCGGGCCACGTCGAGCACCACGCCGTGCCGTTCCAGCACCGGCGGCAGCGCCGGCGTGGACCGGCGGCCCAGCGCCTGGACCCGCGCCACCAGCTCGGCGAACGCGAACGGCTTGGTCAGGTAGTCGTCGGCGCCCAGCCCGAGGCCGGCGACCCGGTCCCGGATGCCGGCGGCTGCGGTCAGCAGCAGCACCCGGGTGCCGGCGTCGGACCCGGCCAGGCTCCGGCACACCTCGTCGCCGGTGGCGCCGGGCATGTCCCGGTCCAGCACCGCCACGTCGTACCGGTTGACCCCGATCCGTTCCAGCGCGCCGTCGCCGTCGTAGCAGACGTCGACAGCCATGGAGAACCGTCGCAGCCCCTCGGCGACCGTGTCCGCCAAGAGCCGCTCGTCGTCCGCCACCAGCACCCGCACCTTGCGCTCCCCGTGTCTTCCCTCGTCGTCCGGCACACCTTCGCAGGCCGGAGTTAAGGGTTCTGTAAGCGTCCGCAGCAGCCATCCTCCACGCGGGCCACGCTGCGACAACCGGCGTACGGCCGTCTGGGCCGTTCGTCCGGTCCGCGGGCGGCGCGAGCACCGCTGAAGTGACCCGGATCACGCATTGGCGCTCGGGCGTGAGGTGGGTCACGATGGGTGGAAGGAGGCGCTGGTGGCTGACCCGTGGCTCGCCCTGGAGTTCGGCGCGGATCCGGCGGAGCGGATCGCGCAGGTCGGTGCCGCCCACGAGGCGTTCCTCACCGCCGGCACCACATCCGGCCGGGTCCGGGAGGTGGTGGCCCGTTCCTGGGAGCGGTCCGCGCTGCTCGACCCGGAGGCCACCGCGCCGGTCGACCTCACCGACGACGCGCTGGAGACGTACCGCGCCGCGCACCCGCTCGCCCGGGTGATGCCGCTCTTCCGCGACCTGCTCGGCGGCATCGCGCAGGACGGCGCGCACCTGATGGCGGTCTGCGACGCCGCCGGGCGGCTGCTCTGGGTGGAGGGCCACCCCGGGGTGCTGCGGCACGCCGAGCGGATGAACTTCGTACCGGGCGCACGCTGGGACGAGGCGCACGCCGGCACGAACGCGCCCGGCACCGCCCTCGCCGTCGACCACGGCGTGCAGATCTTCGCCACCGAGCACTTCGTGCGGCCGGTGCAGCGCTGGACCTGCGCCGCCGCGCCGATCCACGACCCGGTCAGCGGCGCGCTGCTCGGCGCCGTCGACATCACCGGCGGGGACCACCTGGCCAACCCGCAGAGCCTGGCTCTGGTCCGGGCCACCGCCCGGGCCGCCGAGGCGTTCCTGGCCGGCGTCGCGCCCGCCGCGCCGGACGTCGCGTACGTGTCGGCGCTCGGCCGCGACGAGGCGGAGCTGCGCGTCGGCGGCCGGCGCATCCGGCTCGGTCGCCGGCACAGCGAGCTGCTGGTGCTGCTCGTCGACCATCCCGAGGGGCGCACCGGGGAACAGCTCGGCCTCGACCTCTACGGCGACGACAGGCGGCACCCGGTCACGCTGCGCGCCGAGCTGTCCCGGCTGCGCCGCGTGCTCGGCGAGGAGCTGCTCGACTCCCGCCCGTACCGGCTGCGCCCGACCGTGCGCGCCGACTTCCGTACCGTCACCGAACTGCTGGAACGTGGCGATCCGGCGGCGGCGCTGCGCGCGTACCGTGGGCCCCTGCTGCCCCTGTCGGACGCACCGGGAGTCGCGCGACTGCGCCGCCTGGTCGACGGCCAGTTGCGCGCCGCCGTGCTGGCCGGCGGCGACCCGGGGCTGCTCGCGGCCTGGACCGCGACGGCGGCCGGCGCCGACGACCTGGCCGCTTGGCAGGCCCTGGCGCGGGCGCTGCCGCCGGGCGCGCCCCGCCGGCCGCTCGCGCTCGCGCGGGCCCGCCAGCTCGCCGAGGAGTACGCGCTGCCGCGCGCAACGTTCCTGCAACGTCCTGGAAACTAGCCTGCCCGCCATCCACCCCAGACGGACGGCGGAGGTACCCATGACGCGCTACGACGCCCCCACCCACTGGCAGTCCCGCTACGACCACTACATCGGCGGCGAGTACGTGAAGCCGCACGGTGGCAAGTACTTCGAGAACCCGACCCCGGTGACCGGGCAGACCTTCTGCGAGGTGGCCCGGGGCACCGCCGAGGACGTGGAGAAGGCGCTGGACGCGGCACACGGCGCGGCCGACGCGTGGGGCCGCACGTCGGTCGCCGAACGCTCGCTGATCCTCAACCGGATCGCCGACCGCATGCAGGACAACCTGGAGTCCCTGGCGATCGCCGAGACGTGGGAGAACGGCAAGCCGGTACGCGAGACGCTCGCCGCCGACATCCCGCTCGCGATCGACCACTTCCGCTATTTCGCCGGGGCGATCCGGGCGCAGGAGGGCTCGCTCGGCGAACTCGACGACGACACCGTCGCCTACCACTTCCACGAGCCGCTCGGCGTGGTCGGGCAGATCATCCCGTGGAACTTCCCGATCCTCATGGCGGTGTGGAAGCTCGCCCCGGCGCTGGCCGCCGGCAACGCGGTGGTGCTCAAGCCGGCCGAGCAGACGCCCGCCTCGATCCACTACCTGCTCTCGCTGATCGGCGACCTGCTGCCGCCGGGCGTGATCAACGTGGTGAACGGCTTCGGCGTCGAGGCGGGCAAGCCGCTGGCGTCCTCGCCGCGGGTGGCGAAGGTGGCGTTCACCGGCGAGACCACCACCGGGCGGCTGATCATGCAGTACGCCAGCGAGAACATCAAGCCGGTCACGCTGGAACTCGGTGGCAAGAGCCCGAACATCTTCTTCGACGACGTCAGCGCCGCCTCCGACGACTTCCTGGACAAGGCTCTCGAAGGCTTCACCATGTTCGCCCTCAACCAGGGCGAGGTGTGCACCTGCCCGTCCCGGGCGCTCATCCAGCAGGGCCACTACTCCGACTTCCTCGCCGCCGCCGTCGAGCGGACGAAGGCGGTCAAGCAGGGGCACCCGCTGGACACCGACACGATGGTCGGCGCGCAGGCCTCCAACGACCAGTTGGAGAAGATCCTGTCCTACCTGGACATCGGGCGGCAGGAGGGCGCTCGCGTCCTGGCCGGCGGCGAGCGGGCCGACCTCGGCGGCGAGCTGTCCGGCGGCTACTACGTCCAGCCGACGATCTTCGAGGGCGACAACTCGATGCGGATCTTCCAGGAGGAGATCTTCGGCCCGGTGGTGTCCGTGACCTCCTTCGCCGACCTGGACGACGCCGTGAAGATCGCCAACGACACGCTGTACGGGCTCGGCGCGGGCGTGTGGACCCGGGACCTCAACACCGCGTACCGGGCCGGGCGCGCCATCCAGGCCGGCCGGGTCTGGACGAACTGCTACCACGCCTACCCGGCGCACGCGGCGTTCGGCGGCTACAAGCAGTCAGGCATCGGCCGGGAGAACCACAAGATGATGCTGGAGCACTACCAGCAGACCAAGAACCTGCTGGTCAGCTACTCGCCGAAGAAGCTCGGCTTCTTCTGATGGGCGACACCGTGACAGTGACCCCCGCGGCGGCCGACCTGATCCGGTCGCTGCGGGGGCAGCACGGCCCGCTGATGTTCCACCAGTCCGGCGGCTGCTGCGACGGCAGCGCCCCGATGTGCTACCCGGCCGGAGAGTTCCGCACCGGCGGCTCGGACGTGCTGCTCGCCTCGCTGACTGTCGACGGCGTGCCCGAGCCGGTGGAGTTCTGGATGTCGAAGGCCCAGTGGGAGCTGTGGAAGCACACCCGGCTCACCGTCGACGTGGTGCCCGGCCGGGGCAGCGGCTTCTCCCTGGAGGCACCGGAGGGCGTCCGGTTCCTCATCCGGTCCCACCTGAACCGCTGATCTGTCCGAGATCTTGCAGCTCGCGGGCATCGCGGCGGTGGGATGCTGACGCCGTCCACTTCGGAGTCGCATCCCACCGCCCGACAGGAGACCGCCCATGCACCCGGTCCGACAGCCAGTGCTCGCCGCCGGCCTCACCGCCTTGGCCACCGCCGCCACGCTCGGGCTCTCACCCGGCGCCGCCGTCGCCGCCCCGGCGGCCTCTCCGAGCATCTCCGTCAACTGGTTCGGCACGGCCGACGGGCGGGCGCACACCGCCACCGTCGGCGGCCGGTTCGACTGCGGCGCCGAGCGCGGCCTCGCCTACATCGAGGTGCACCTCGACCAGCGGCGCGGCTCGGTCAACGGCTTCGGGTTCGGCGTGATCGGCGCGTGCACCGACGAGCGCCCCGCCGGCACCTGGACCGCGACCATCCCCGCCGACCAGGGCAGATTCCGCCCCGGCCCGGCCACCACGATCGCCCGCCTGGTGATCGAGCCCAACTCGATCACCGAAACCACCGAGCCCGTACGCCTGCGCCCCCGCTGCGCCCGCCCCTGACCGCCTCGGCGGCCTCCGGTCAGGCGATCTGCCGGAGGTCGTCGCCGTAGTCGAAGATGATCCGCAGCCGGGCTCCGAGGGCATTGGCGTACCGGCTCAGCGTTGCCACCTCGTTGACGTCGAGGTCGCCGTTCTCGATCTGGCTCACCCGGCCGGGCGTGACCCCCATGATCTCGGCGACCTGCCGCTGGGTCAGGCCCAGCCGCTTGCGCTCCTCGGCCAGGTGGAACGCGCTCACCCAGGCGTCGGTCCGGGCGCGCTCCGCCTCGTAGGCCTCGTCGTCGCCGCCGAGTTCGGCGCGGACCTCGTCCCAGTGATAGAACTCCGTCACGACTCCCCCCTTCGCTCGCGCTCGCTGTCGAGCCAAGCCTTGTAGGCAACCTCCGCCGCCGGGATGTGCTGCCGGTACCAGCGACTCCAGTCGCCCGCCTTGTTGCCGGCGACCAGCAGGACCGCCTGCGACCACGGATCGAAGACGAACAGCACCCGGATAGCCACGTCCCGACCGGAGCGGGGCCGCAACTCCTTGAGATTACGGAGACTGCTTCCGCGCAGCGTGTCCACGAGCGGGCGGCCCAGCCCCGGCCCGACCTCGGCCAGCTTGTCCACCGCCACCCGGACGCTCTCGTACGACGCCGGGTCGTGGTCCCGCAGGTCGCGCAGCCAGTGCCGGACCTCTCCGGTGACCCGGACCGACCAGCGCTTCCCGTCCGCACCCATGCCCTGACTATAGCCCGGGCTAAACATCCCGGCCTACCAGTCAGCGGTCATCCAGGAGGGGCTGGGTGGGGTTCCACGGGGTTCCGGTTTCGGCGTCGCGGCGGCGGCGGGCTATCGCTGAGAGCGCCTCCAGCACCACCCGGTTGCCCAGGTACGCGGTGATGTCGGCGTGGTCGTACGGCGGGGCGACCTCGACCACGTCCAGCCCGACCACCGGCAGCTCGTAACAGACCCGGCGGACCGCGTCGAGCAGTTGCCGGGAGGTGAACCCGCCCGGCTCGGGCGTGCCGGTGCCGGGGGCCATGCCGGGGTCGACCACGTCCACGTCGACGGAGAGGAACACGCCCTCGCACTCGTCGGTCGCGATGCCGAACGCCTCGGTCAGGCAGGTGTCCAGGCCGCGCGCCACGATCTCGGTCATCTCGTACGAGCGCATCCGCTGCTCGGCCATCCACGCCAGCGTGTCCGGGCCGGGCCAGTAGCCGCGCAGCCCGATCTGCAGGAAGCGGTCGCCGCGTACCGCGCCGGACTCGATCAGCCGGCGCATCGGCTGGCCGTGGCCGTGCAGCGAGCCGAACTCGACGTCCCCGGTGTCGGCGTGCGCGTCGAAGTGCACCAGCGACACCCGGCCGAGCCCGTGGTGCCGGGCCACGCCGGTGGCGTCGGGCAGCGCGATGGAGTGGTCGCCGCCGAGGACCACCGGGATCGCCCCGGCGGCGGCGACCGCGTGCACGGCGGTCTCCAGCGCGGCGAGCGAACGCTCGATGTCGCCGCTGAACATCTCCACGTCGCCGGCGTCGTAGACGCACAGGTCCTTCAGCCCGTCCACGCGCAGCGCCAGCGACGGGCGGGAGCCGTCGTGCGGCAGGTAGCAGGCCTGCCGGATGGCGGACGGCCCGAACCGGGTGCCGGGCCGGTGCGAGGTGCCACCGTCGAACGGCGCCCCGATGATCACCACGTCCGCGTCGGCGTACGTGACCGGCTCCTCGACCGTGCACGGCGGCACGCCGAGGAACGTGATGTCGGGGCCGTACATCGGGCCGTACCGGGTCATCGTTCCTCCATCCCCCACGGCGAACCGTAGCCGGTGAGCAGGTCCAGGAAGGGGGTCGGCGGGAACGCCTCGGGACCGAGCACGCCCGTGCCGGACCAGGCGCCGGTGGCGAGCAGCTCCAGCGCCACGACCGGGTTGACTGCGGTCTGCCAGACCACCGCCTGGTGGCCGTACTCGGCCATCGACCACTCGTTGTCGACCACGTGGTACAGGTAGACCCGGCGCGGCCGCCCGTCCGGGCCGGTGCCGGTGACGTACGTGCCGGCGCAGGTCTTGCCGCTCATCCGGTCGCCGAGCGTGGCCGGATCGGGCAGCGCGGCGGCCACCAGGTCGCGCGGCGACACGTCGACGCCGCGTACCCGCACCGGCTCGGTCGAGTCGAGCCCGAGCTTGTGCAGCGTGCGCAGCACCTCGATGAACTCGGCGCCGAGGCCGTACTTGAAGGTGACCCGCTTCGCCTGGACCCAGCGCGGGATGAGCAGCACCTCCTCGTGCTCGACGTTGACGCACTCGACCGGGCCGATCCCGGCCGGGAAGTCGAAGACCTCCGGCTCGCTGAACGGTTCGGTGGTGAACCAGCCGCGCCCGGCCTCCCAGATCACCGGCGGGTTGAGGCACTCCTCGATGGTGGTCCAGATGGAGAACGAGGGCGCGAAGTCGTAGCCGGCGACCGTCAGGTTCGCGCCGTCGCGTACCCCGATCTCGTCGATCTCGGCGAAGAGTTCGTCGGCGGCGTAGCGGGCGAAGACGTCGGACAGGCCCGGTTCGACGCCGATGCCGCAGAGCGCGAGCCGCCCCGCGGCGGCCCATTGCTCCGCGACGGCGAACTGCTCGTCGCCGAGCTTGACCCCGGTCTGGGCGTAGGGACGCTCGGGGTGCGGCCGGGACAGCGACATCGCCATGTCCAGGTAGTCGGCCCCGGCGGCGAACGCGCCGTCGAAGATCGGCATGACGAAACGCGGGTCGACCGCGTTGAGGACGTGCGTGATCCGGTGTTCCCGGCACAGCGCGGCCACAGCGTCGGCGGAGGACGCGTCCACAGTGGCGGCGACGAACCGGTCGCCGTGCCCGGCGACGGCCCGCGCCGCCCGCGCCGGGTCGTGGTCGGCGACCACCATGAGCTCGAAGAAGGTACGGCGGGCGGCGATGGATACGGCTGCGGAGCCGACGCCACCGGCGCCGACGAGGAGGATACGCATCAGGAGTCGAACCCCAGTCCAAGACGGTCGAGAGTACGGAGCCAGAGGTTGCGCCGTCCGTCGCGCGCGTCGGCGCGGGCGAGCGACCAGCGGGTGAGGTTGATGCCCACGGACCGGACCGGTTCCGGCGGGAACGGCAGCGGCTTGCGGCGCACCAGGTCGAGCCGGGTCAGCGGGGTGTCGGTGCCGGAGAGCAGGTCGAGCGTCACGCGGGCGCCGAATCGCGTCGCGCCCACGCCGAGCCCGGTGAACCCGGCCGCGTACGCCAGGCGTCCGGAGTACGCGGTGCCGAAGAACGCGCAGAACCGGGTGCAGGTGTCGATGACGCCACCCCAGCGGTGACTGAAGCGCACATCGGCGAGCTGCGGGAACGTCGTGAAGAAGTGCGAGGCGAGCGTAGTGAAGGTGGCCTCGCGCTGCTCCAGCGCGGGCGCCACCCGGTTGCCGTAGTGGTAGATCGCGTCGTAGCCGCCGAACAGGATCCGGTTGTCGGCGGTGAGCCGGTAGTAGTGGAACTGGTTGCCGGTGTCGGCGAGCCCCTGCCGGTGCCGCCAGCCGATCGCGTCGCGCTGCGCGGCGGTCAGCGGCTCGGTCATCAGCGCGTAGTCGTAGACCGGCACGATCCAGGAACGCAGCCGGCGCAGCAGCGGCGGGAACGCGTTCGTGGCGAGCACGACCTGCCGCGCCCGTACCGCGCCGGGCGCCGCGTCCGCGCCGCCCGCCGTGCTGGCGAGCAGCGCCGCGCCGTCGCCGGCCAGGCCGGTGACGCGGGTGTGCTCGTGCACGCGTACGCCCAGGTCGAGTGCGGCCCGGCGCAGTCCCCAGGCGAGCTTCGCCGGGTCGAGCAGCGCCACCCGGTCGCGGTCCCACATCCCGCCCAGGTACGTCGGCGACGCCACCTCGGCGCGTACCTCGTCGCGGTCGAGCAGCCGCACGTCGTGGCCGTACCGGCGGGCCAGGTCGGCGTCCGCGGCGAGCCCGTCGAGCTGGTACGGCTCGACCGCCACCGCCAGCTCACCGGTGCGTTCGAAGTCGCAGTCGATGTCGTACTTCGCCACCGTGGCGGCGATGGCGTCCAGGTTCTCCCGGCCCAGCCGTTCCAGCTCGCCGATCTCGCCGGGGAACCGCTCGACGCCGTTGGCGAGCCCGTGGGTCAGCGAGGCGGCGCAGAACCCGCCGTTGCGCCCGGACGCCGCCCAGCCGCACGTGCCCGCGTCGACCAGCAGCACGTCCCGGTCCGGGTCGGCCTCCTTTGCGAGCAGCGCGGTCCACAGTCCGGCGTACCCGCCGCCGACCACGAGCAGGTCGGCGGTGTGCGAGCCGGACAGCGGCGGCAGCGGGTCGGGCCGCTCCGGGCGGTCCAGCCAGTACGGCACGGGCGCGGCGTCGGCCAGCGCCCGGCCGGTATGCGGGAGTGTCATGGCTTGCCCGCCGGTGTGGCGACCACCGCGAGGGCGGCCCGTCGCGCCCGCCGCCCGCGCAGCGAGGTGGCCCCGACCAGCAGCAACGCGATCACGAACATGGCCGTGCCGATCACGTTCACCTGCGGCGGGATGCCCCGCTGGGAGGCGCCCCAGACGTACATGGGGAACGTGACTGTGGTGCCGGCGTTGAAGTTCGTGATGATGAAGTCGTCGAAGCTGAGCGAGAACGCCAGCAGCGCGGCGGCCACGATGCCGGGCAGCACGAGCGGCAGCGTGATCCTTCGGAACGTCTGCCACTCGCTGGCGTACAGGTCCATGGCGGCCTCCTCCAGCCGCCGGTCCATGCCGGAGAGCCGGGCCTTCACGGTGACCACGACGAACGACATGCAGAACATGACGTGCGCGATGACGATCGTCCAGAAGCCCTGCGGCACCCCGGCGGCGACGAAGAGGGCGAGCAGCGAGGTGCCCATCACCAGTTCCGGGGTGGCCATCGGCAGGAAGATCAGACCGTTGAGCCCGGACCGGCCGCGGAAGCTGTGCCGGACCAGCGCGAACGCCATCAGCGTGCCGAGGAGCGTGGAGACGACTGTGGCGATGAGCCCGATCTGCATGCTGCGCACCACTGCGTCGCACATGTCCGAGGTGGCGCAGGGCTGCTTCCAGTTGTCGAGCGTGAACTCGTTGAAGTCGTAGGATAGCCGGCTGGAGGGCCGGTTGAAGGACAGACCGGCGACCACCATGATCGGCAGCGTCAGGTAGCCGAGGACGAGCAGGGCCACGCCCATCACCCACCGGTCGGCGAGCCAGCGCTTCAGTCTGCTCACAGGACCTCCTCCGTTCCCGCGCGGCGCAGGTAGACGAAGACGATCGCCAGGATCGCGGCCATCAGCAGGAACGACAGCGCCGCGCCCTGCGGATAGTCCAGCCGGACCAGGAACGCCGAGTCGATGACGTTGCCGATCATGTACTCGTTCGGCGTACCGAGCAGCTCGGCGTTGATGTAGTCACCGGTGGCCGGGATGAAGAACAGCAGCGTGCCGGCGATCAGGCCGGGCATCGACAGCGGCAGCGTGACCTTGGCGAACGCGCGCAGCGGGCTCGCGTACAGGTCGCTCGCCGCCTCCAGCAGCCGGGGATCGAGCCGCTCCAGGCTCGCGTACAGCGGCAGCACCAGGAACGGCAGGAAGTTGTAGGTCAGGCCGAGCACCACGGCGATCGGGGTGGCCAGCAGCCGGCCGTCCGGTCCGAGCAGGTGCACGTCGCGCAGCAGCCCGACCAGCGCGCCGTTGTCCGACAGGATGGTCTTCCACGCCAGCGTGCGCACCAGGAAGCTGGTGAACATCGGCGCGACCACGGCCACCAGCAGCAGGTTCTTCCACCGGCCGGCCTTCTGCGCGATCGCGTACGCCAGCGGGTAGCCCATCAGCAGCGCGAGCACCAGCGCGATCGCCGAGTAGAGGAACGACCGGGAGAACTGCGGCCAGTACGCCTGGAGCGCGTCCGGGTAGTTGCCGAACGCCCAGGTCATCGCGTACCCGGTGGAGAGCGAGCCGGCCGGGTCGTAGAGGCTGGCCGAGGCGAGCTGCACCAGCGGCAGCGCGAAGAAGACGAGCAGCCAGACCGCGCCGGGCAGCAGCAACAGGTACGGCAGGAGCCGGCTGCGCCCGCGCCGCAACGGCGGCGGCGCCGGTTTCCCGGCGGAGGTCGGTACGTGGGCCAGCGCGCTCATGCCGCCACTCCGCTTCGCTCCGTGCCGCCATGAGACACCTTCGCGCTGAGCCAGCCGATTCGCTCGCTGCGCTCGCTCATGCCGACGCACCCACCGGCGGCTCGTCGAGCAGCGGCGCGGTCTGGTCGTCCTCACCGGCGGCCCGGGGCAGCAGGAACGCGTGCCGCGGATCCCAGTGCGCGGTCACCGCCGTGCCGACCGCCAACTGACCGCCCAGCCCGCTGTTCGCGGCGAACGCGGTCAGCTCGCTGCCCCACGCGGTGCGCACCAGGTACTGGGTGCTCACCCCGACGTAGGAGGCGTCGCTGACCACGCCACCGACGTGCTGGTGTCCGGCCGGCACCCGGTCCGGGTCGTCGACCAGGTGCAGCTTCTCCGGACGTACGCCGAGGAAGGCCGGCCCGTCGGTGAGCCGGGCCCGGCCGGCGGGCACCGAGAAGCGCGAGCCGTGCGCCGTGACCAGCACGTCGTCGGCGGCGCGCCCGCCGGCTTCGGCGGCGAGCAGGTTGGACTGGCCGAGGAAGTTCGCCACGAACGCGGTGGCCGGGTACTCGTAGATGTCGGCGGGCGCGCCGAGCTGCTCGATCCGGCCGGCGTTCATCACCGCGACCGTGTCGGCCATCGTCATGGCCTCCTCCTGGTCGTGGGTGACGTGCACGAACGTGATGCCGACCTCGGTCTGGATCCGTTTCAGCTCGATCTGCATCTGCCGGCGCAGCTTGAGGTCGAGCGCGCCGAGCGGCTCGTCGAGCAGCAGCACCTGCGGGTGGTTGATGAGCGCCCGGGCCAGCGCGACGCGCTGCTGCTGGCCGCCGGAGAGCTGGGCCGGGCGGCGTCGGCCGTACCCTTCGAGCTGCACCAGCGCGAGCATCTGCTCCACCTGGTCGCTCACCTTGCGGATGCCGCGGCGGCGCAGCCCGAACGCCACGTTCTCGTGGATGTCCAGGTGCGGGAAGAGCGCGTAGCTCTGGAACACCGTGTTGACCGGCCGCTTGTACGGCCGCAGCCCGGCAATGTCCTGCTCGCCGAGCAGCACCTGCCCGCTGGTCGGCTGCTCCAGCCCGGCGATCATCCGCAGTGTGGTGGTCTTGCCGCAGCCGGACGCGCCGAGCAGGGCGAAGAACGAGCCCTGCGGGATGGTGAGGGTGAGGTCGTCGACGGCGGTGAAGACGCCGAACCGCTTGGTCAGGTCGACCAGGCGCAGGTCGCCGGCCGGGGTCTGCTGCCCCTTCACGCGCCGATCACCTGCTGGAACTTGGTCTCGTACTCCTTCTCCTGCGCCTCGTCGAGCGCCATGAAGACCTTGGCTTTGGACAGCATCGTGTCGTCCGGGAAGATCAGCGGGTTGCTCGCCAGGTCCGGGTCGATCTTCTCCATCTCGGCCTGCGCGCCCTGCACCGGGCAGATGTAGTTGACGTACGCGGCCAGCTTCGCCGCCACCGCCGGGTCGTAGTAGTGGTTCATCAACGCCTCGGCGTTGGCCTTGTGGGTGGCCTTGTTCGGCACCAGCATGTTGTCCGACCAGAGCATCACGCCGGACTCGGGCACCACGAACTTGATCTTCTCGTCGTCGAAGCCGAGCTGGACCACGTCGCCGGACCAGCCGATGCACGCGGCGATGTCGCCCTTGGCCAGATCGGGCGCGTAGTCGTTGCCGGTGAACCGCCGGATCTGCTTGCTGTCCACGGCCTTCTTCAGCTTGTTCAGCGCGTCGTCGAACTGGGCCGAGGTGAACTTGGCCGGGTCGTGGCCGAGCGACTGGAGCAGCAGGCCGATGGTGTCGCGCATCTCCGACAGCACAGTCACCTTGCCCTTGAGATCGGGGCGGGTGAGCAGCTCGTCGACGGTGCGGATCTCCTTGGTGACGTTCGCGTTGTACGCGAGCCCGGCGAGACCGGACTGCCACGGGACGGCGAGCTGGGTCTCGGCGTCGAAGGAGCGACCGCGCAGCGACTGCAGCAGGTTCGCCTCGACGTTCGGCATCTTCGACTTGTCCAGCTTCTGGACCCAGCCGAGGCGGATCACCCGGGCGGCCATCCAGTCGGTGAGCACCATGATGTCCCGGCCGGTGCTCTGACACCCGGCGAGCTGGTTGCGCACCTTGCCGAAGAACTCGTTGTTGTCGTTGACGTCCTCGGTGTACGTCACCTGGATGCCGGTGGCGGCGACGAACGCGTCGAGCGTGGGGCGCTTGGACTCGTCCTTCTCGTCGGTGTCCATGTACTGCGGCCAGTTCGAGAAGGCGACCTTCTTCTCGGTGGCGGACAGATCCTCGCTCTTGCAACCGGCTTCGGTCTGCTGGGCGCCCTTGGTCCCGCAGCCGGCCAGGGCGCCCGCGGTGGCGAGCAGTGCGGCCGAGCCGACGGTCCCGGTGAGCAGACCACGCCGGGTGAGGGTCCGAAGGGGACTACGCATGTGACGACTCCTTGGGGGGCATCGTCGGCGGCGGGACGGGGGGCGGCACGCCGGCGGGAGGGTCAGTGGCGATGGACGACTGATCCTGACATGAGAAAACCTCTCTCACAAGGGATTCCGTTGCTGGAATAGCCAGTCGCCACGAAATACGCCAGACTGCGCGGGGCACTACGCTCGATACGAAGAATCGGACACAAGGAGCGTCGATGGTCAACCGGCACCAGGAGAACGCCAACGGCGGCCGTCGGGTCACCGTGCGTGAAGGAGCCAATCACGTTCTGCTCGACGACGTGGCGAAGCAGATCATCGAGCAGCTCCAGGAGGACGGGCGCCGCCCGTACGCGAGCATCGGCAAGGCGGTGGGCCTCTCCGAGGCGGCGGTACGCCAGCGGGTGCAGCGGCTGCTCGACGCGGGCGTCATGCAGATCGTCGCGGTCACCGATCCGCTCCAGCTCGGCTTCCCCCGCCAGGCCATGATCGGGCTGCGCACCGACGGTGACCTGGAGTCGGTGGCCGACCGGCTGGCCGAGTTCGAGGAGATCGACTACGTGGTGATCACCGCCGGCTCGTTCGACCTGCTGGCCGAGGTGGTCTGCCGCAACGACGCGCACCTGCTGGAGATCCTGCAGAAGCTGCGCGGCGTGCCCGGAGTGCTCTCCACCGAGGCGTTCGTCTACCTGAAGCTGCGCAAGCAGACCTACAGCTGGGGCACCGCCTGATGCGGATTCCGTTGACAGCGCAGTGATATGGCGCTGAATCCGTCGCGGTGAAGCTTCTTCGCTTGCCTTATCGGCACCGCCTGTGGGATAACCGTGGGCAGAGCGGCCGGTGTCACCCCTGACCGGCCCGAGACCCGATGGGGCTGACATGGCCAACGCCACCGACCACCTGTGGATGCACTTCACCCGCATGGCGAGCTACCCCGCCGGCGAGGTTCCGACAATCGTCCGGGGCGAGGGCGCGTACGTCTGGGACGCGCAGGGCCGCCGCTACCTGGACGGGCTGGCCGGGCTGTTCGTCGTCAACGCCGGCCACGGCCGCGCCGAGCTGGCCGAGGCCGCCGCCAAGCAGGCCGGCGAGCTGGCCTACTTCCCACTCTGGTCGTACGCCCACCCGAAGGCCGTCGAGCTGGCCGAGAAGATCGCCACGCTCACGCCCGGCGACCTGAACCGGGTCTTCTTCACCACCGGCGGCTCCGAGGCCGTCGAGGCGGCGTGGAAGCTGGCCCGGGCCTACTTCAAGCGCACCGGCAAGCCCACCAAGCACAAGGTGGTCAGCCGCTACATCGCCTACCACGGCACCTCGATGGGCGCGCTGTCGATCACCGGCCTGCCCGGCATCAAGACCGACTTCGAGCCGCTGGTGCCCGGGGGCATCAAGGTGCCGAACACCAACTTCTACCGCGCCCCCGAACACGGCGACGACCCCGAGGCGTTCGGCCGCTGGGCCGCCGAGGAGATCGGCCGCGCGATCGAGCGGGAGGGGCCGGAGACGGTCGCCGCCGTCTTCCTGGAGCCGGTGCAGAACTCCGGCGGCTGCTTCCCGCCGCCGCCCGGCTACTTCGAGCGGGTACGCGAGATCTGCGACGCGTACGACGTGCTGCTGGTCAGCGACGAGGTGATCTGCTCCTGGGGCCGGCTCGGCGAGTACTTCGGCGCGGTGCGGTACGGCTACCAGCCGGACATCATCACCACCGCCAAGGGCATCACCTCCGGCTACGCCCCGCTCGGCGCGATGATCGCCAGCGAGCGGCTGATGGAGCCGTTCCTCACCGAGACCGGCATGTTCGCGCACGGCGTGACGTTCGGCGGCCACCCGGTCTCCTGCGCGGTCGCGCTGGCCAACCTGGAGGTGTTCGCCCGGGAGGACCTGATCGGGCACGTCCGGGCCAACGAGGGCGCGTTCCGGTCCACCCTGGAGAAGCTGCACGACCTGCCGATCGTCGGCGACGTCCGCGGTGACGGCTACTTCTACGGCATCGAGCTGGTCAAGGACAAGGCCACGCGGGAGACGTTCGACGAGGCCGAGTCGGAGCGGCTGCTGCGCGGCTTCCTGTCCACCGCGCTGTTCGACGCCGGGCTCTACTGCCGGGCCGACGACCGTGGCGACCCGGTGGTGCAGCTCGCCCCGCCGCTGATCGCCGACCAGCAGCACTTCGACGAGATCGAGCAGATCCTGCGCGCGGTGCTGACCGAGGCGTGGTCCCGACTCTGAGCCGATGACCGGTTACCGGCACCTCTCGTACTGGCTGTCCAGCCTGGACGAGCCGCTGACACCGCGACCCGGGTTGCCCGGCGACACGGACGCCGACGTGGCGATCGTGGGCGCCGGGTACACCGGGCTGTGGACGGCGTACTACCTGGCCGAGGCCGACCCCACGTTGCGCGTCGTCGTGCTGGAGCGGGAGATCGCCGGGTACGGCGCATCCGGGCGCAACGGCGGCTGGTGCTCGGCGCTGTTCCCCACCTCGCTGCCGGCGCTGGCCCGACGCCACGGCCGGGACCGCGCGCTCGCCCTGCAGCGGGCCATGCACGACACGGTCGGCGAGGTGGGGCGGGTCGCCGCCGCCGAGGGCATCGACTGCGACTGGCGGGCCGGCGGCACGGTGACGCTGGCGCGCAGCGAGGTCCAGCTCGACCGGGCCCGCGCCGAGGTCGACCAGGCCCACGCGCACGGGCTCACCGACGACGACCTGACGCTGCTGGACGCCGCCGAGGCCGCCGCGCGGTGCGACGCCGAGGGGGTACGTGGCGGCACGTACACCCCGCACTGCGCCGCCGTGCACCCGGCGAAGCTCGTCCGGGGCCTGGCGCGGGCGGTGGAGCGCCGGGGCGTACGCATCCACGAGCGCACCCCGGTGACCGCGCTGCGGCCGGGCGCGGCGGTGACACCGGCGGGCGTGGTCCGGGCGCCGGTGGTGGTCCGCGCGACCGAGGGCTACACGCCCGGGCTACCCGGCCAGCGGCGCACAGTGGCGCCCGTCTACTCGCTGATGGTGGCCACCCCGCCGCTGCCCGAGGAGACGTGGGCGCGGATCGGGCTGGCGGAGCGGGAGACGTTCTCCGACTACCGGCACGTCATCGTGTACGGCCAGCGCACCGCCGACGGCCGGCTCGCGTTCGGCGGGCGGGGCGCGCCCTACCACTACGCCTCCCGGGTGCGGCCGGGCTTCGACCGGGAGCCGCGGGTGTTCGCGGCGCTGCGCCGGACGCTCGGGGAACTGTTCCCGGTGCTCGGGCCGGACGTGCCGGTGACGCACGCCTGGGGCGGGCCGCTCGGCGTGGCCCGGGACTGGGCCGCGTCGGTGGGGCTGGACCGCCGCACCGGGCTCGCCTGGGCCGGCGGGTACGTCGGTGACGGAGTGGGCACCAGCAACCTCGCCGGTCGTACGCTGGCCGACCTGATCCGCGGCGTGGAGACCGACCTCACGGCACTTCCCTGGGTGGGCCACCGCTCCCCGCGCTGGGAACCGGAGCCGCTGCGCTGGCTGGCGATGAACGCCGGCCTGAGGATCATGTCCTCAGCCGACCACACCGAGCACCGTACGTCCCGCACGTCCCGCCGAGCCGACCTCTTCAACCGCTTCCTGGGCCACTGACCCCGGGTTCCCAATCCGTTGATCAAGGAGTTTGTGTCTTCCGGACACGGTTTCCTTGACACAAACTCCTTGATCAACGCGCGGAGGCCGGCGGGGTCGGTCAGTGGTGGGGTGGGATGACCCGGAGGTGGCCCCGGCGGCCCTGCTGGTGGGGGGCCTGGGGCTTGGTGGTGGGTTCGTCCTCGGGGGGACGGGGCGGGGCGGGGCGGGCGGCCTCACGGACCGCCTCGGCCAGCGCCACCAGGTCGTCGGTGGTGGGCGGCGGCGGCTCGAACTCACCCTCGTGCCGCACCACGTCCCAGCCGCGCGGGGCGGTCAGGCTGCGGGCGTGCGGCTCACACAGGTCGTACGTGTGCGGTTCGGCGAACGCGGCGAGCGGGCCCACCACCGCCGTCGACTCGTTGTAGACATAGGTCAATGTGGCGACCGCTTGCCGGGGGCAGCCGTTACGGGAGCAGCGCCGTGGTGACCTCACGGCGGCAGGGTATCCCCATTACCGGGTCCGGCGCACCGCTTCGCGTTACGACACGCCCGTCATGGTGATCACAATTCCTCCGATCGGCTCCCCGGCGCGCCGGACAGCCGCGCGGCGACGGGTGGACCGCCACCCCGGGCTACCCTGTCCGTCATGACGAGCCCGCAGAACCGCCGCCCCGGCTCCGGCCGGCGCACCCACCGTGACCGGCACGGTCGCGGGCTGCGCGGGCGGCTGGTGCCGGCCACCGTCCCGCTGGCCCGGACGAAGGCCGAGGTCTTCGACGACCTGGTGCTCGACACGGTGGAGACGCTCGAACGCCGGTTCGCCAAGGAGCTGGCCGGGGTGGAGTTCGCGGTCGAGGACGTCCCGCCGGATCTGAACGTCTACGACTCGGACGTGCTGGAGGACGGCGAGGTGCCGCTCGCCCGGCTGCTGCCCGGGCGTCCCGGCCGCCAGGAGGTGCCGCCGCGGATCGTGCTCTACCGGCGGCCGCTGGAGTTCCGCGCGATGGACCGCGAGGATCTCGCCGACCTGGTGCACGACGTGATCATCGAGCAGGTGGCGAATCTGCTCGGGGTGGACCCGGACGAGCTGGCCTGACGCCGCCACCCGGCCGGCCCCCGCCGGCCGGACAGCGACCCGGGCCCGGACGGCCCCCACCGCCCGTCGGCCCGTACGTGGATCAGGCGGCGACCCGCCGCTTGAGCTTGCGCCGCTCCCGCTCGGAGAGGCCACCCCAGATTCCGAACCGCTCGTCGTGGCCGAGCGCGTACTCCAGGCATTCCGTCTTCACTTCGCACCGCGAGCAGATGCGCTTCGCCTCGCGGGTCGAGCCGCCCTTCTCGGGAAAGAACGCCTCCGGGTCGGTCTGCGAGCAGAGCGCCCGCTCCTGCCACTCCGGCGCGTTCCCGAGCAGGTCGGCCACCTCGAGCTGGCCGTCCATCGATTGCCTCCTTGTCGCGCACCGGCGTCATTCGCCGCTGCAACCCCCCACGCGAAAGGCGTGCCTGTCCGTACGGTCACCATTTGTTGCGTTCCGTGCGAACAACCCCATTCAAATTACACGCGTGTAATGCGTGCGCCGTCAAGCCAAACTTGATAATGGAGTCGCCCTCCCGACACGTCCGGGACGACCGCCGCGGTCGCCCGTAGCCTCGCAACCTGCCCTATCGATTCAGACCCCGGACGAGTAACGCCCTCCCCGGCGAGTTGCCGGAAGTTTTCTGCCGTGGCGCACCGCCGGCGGGCCGGCCGGACGCCCCCGCCGGCCGCTCGTACCAAGATCAGAATTGGTGGGCCAAAGGGTAACGCGCTCGTTGCGGTACCGCCCGCCGAGCCGTCCAACGCCGACTGCGCCCCGTCCACCATGTGGACAGGGCGCAGGCGTCGGCGCGGTCGCCGGTTCAGTCCACCCGGGCGGGTGAGCTGGTCGGCCAGACGAATTCGGCGATACACCCACCGGTAACAGAGATCGCGCCGGCCGATGTGTTCTCGTCCCACCAGACGGTATAGACACCCGCCTCCAGATCCGGGTAGACGGCACTGTGGAAGACCCCGTCCAGGACGTGCCGCTCGCGTACCGCGGAGTGGGTCCGCGGGCTGTCGAGGTCCGCCCGGCTGATCTCGATTTCCCGGCCGTGCAGGTCCCGGCCGGTGTGGATGATCAGCGCGCCGCGGTCGCCGCCGAGGTCGAGCACGACGCTGCCGACCTCCGACGGGCCGAGATCGTGATGGTGTGACATCCGCGTCTCCCGTCAGGACTTCTTCGCCTGCGGGTTGCCGAACCCGTCGTACGGTGTGCCGAGGAACGGGAAGTCGGCCAGGAACGGCGCGGTGACGTCGGCCGCGCTCAGACCCGGCGTGACCGCCGCGGCGGCGGCGTCCGGGCGGAACGTCTTGTCGACAAGTGGCACGGTCAGGCCCGCGATGGCACGCAGCGCGATCGTCACCACGTCGTCGGCGACGCGACGGCCGTTCGGGTAACCGGCCAGGTCGCCGCCGAGCACGCCGAACCGGTCCGGTGTGCGGCTGGGCCGGATCGCCGTGTTCAGCCGCAGCATGTCCGCCTGGACGTCGCCGGTGGTGTTGGCGAAGCCGTCGATCAGTCCGGCCGGGATTCCGGTGAGCAGGATCGCCACCAGGTCGGCGCGCGGCTTCTTGGACTTGTTCAGCGCGTCCAGATTTCCGAACACGCCCGGGTACAGCGCCGGCAGCAGCGCGGCCAGCTCGGGCCGCTCGACGAACCCGGCGAAGCGCTTGTCCTCCGACGGCGGCAGCGTGTTCCAGACGTCCTTCCTGGACATCGGCACGATGACCTCGTTGAACAACGGGTTACCGAGCCGCGACACCTGGGTGAACGGGCCGGCGGCGGTGTCCGCGGAGACCCGGTCGCCGAGCACCCGGACCTGCTGGCGGGACGCGCTGGTCCACACCCCGATGGTCGAGGCGCGGTCGGCCACGCCGTAGCGGGCCGCCTTGCGGCGCACCTGGCTCAGCGGCACCTGCACGGCGAGGCTGTGCACGTTCAGCCGGTCCAGCGCGTTCACCGGCTCACCCTCGGCCTGGAACAGCTTCTTGCCGGCGACGTGCAACTGCTGGAACGGCCGCAGCGTGCCCAGGTCGAACACCGCGCCCAGGTCGACGAAGAAGCCGTCGGCCCGCTGTCCGGCGAACACCTTCTCGCCGGTGGACAGCTTGAACGTCGCCTGGCGTACCAGGTTCTGGTACTTCGGGGTGGACAGCGGCCCGACGTTGCAGGGCGGGCAGGGCAGCTTGTGCGCCAGCACCCGCGCCCGGCCGTCGGCGATCCGGGTCAGCCGGTAGAACTGCCGCCGGTTCCAGTTCTTGCTCTCCAGCGACTCGATCGGCCCGGTGTTGTAGAGAAAGCTGTTCTGGTTCGTGATCTCCGTGGTGAATTCGAAACGATAGGTGACGTCCGGATTACCGTCGCCGTCGTTGTCGATGTGAATCTCGTACCGGACGTCGTCGCCGAACTCGAAGAAGTTCGGGCCGCCGGAGGGAAGTTGCACCGGCACGTAGTTGGCGATCAACGTGACCGTGTCCGGCTGGCTCGGCGTGACGAACGCGTACAGGTCGGAACTGTCGGCGACCGGATCCTTGGCGATCTCCGGGGCCTCGCGGTGAGAGGACATGACGGACGCACCTTCGTTGGGGGAACGGAAGACGGAACCGGCGCCGGGAGCCCACGCCGGTGGAGGGGTGGGATCAGCGCCGGCCGGCGGCGCGCACCAGGCGGTCGGCCAGACCGCGGTCGCGGATCTCGACCCTTGTCGTACCGACGAAGACGTCGATCGCGCCGGTGGCGGCGTCGCGGAGGTGAGCCACGATCGGCTCGTCGCGCCGGCTCGCCGTGGGGGAGTTCTGCGCGGCGGACAGGCCCGGCACGGTGAGGGCGGCGGCGCCCAGCGTCGCGCTCGCCGCGGCGGTGAGCGTCTGCCTGCGGGTCAACCGCGGCCAGGTCCGCCGTTTCTTCGGCGCGTCGGTGGTCTCGTCAGTGCTCATCGGCAACCTTTCCGGACCGGCGCCGCAGCGCCGCAACGGGCCCGGGACGCCCGGACACCGCCGGGCCCCGGTTCTGGGGTCACCGGCGGCGGTCCTCGCCGAAACCGCCGCCGGCATCCACAGGTACGGCAGGCGACGGGGAAAGGTTCGACCTCAGGCGCCGGCGTGACCGTACGCGGTCGTCCGCTTGCGGAACGGGCGGCCCGCGGCGGTGGCGATGGCCCGCAACTGCTCCTCGGTACGGGCCGAGCCGTTGCCCGAGCCGGCCATCCGGGAGATGGTCTCCTCCATCAGCGTGCCGCCGAGGTCGTTGCAGCCGCCACGCAGCATCGCCACCGTGCCCTCGTCGCCGAGCTTCACCCAGGAGCACTGGATGTTGCCGATCCGCCCGTGCAGCAGCAGCCGGGCCATCGCGTGAACCGCCCGGTTCTCCCGCCACGTCGGACCCGGGCGGGCGATGCCGGCCAGGTAGATCGGCGCGTTCGTGTGCACGAACGGCAGCGCCACGAACTCGGTGAACCCGCCGGTACGGTCCTGCACCCCGGCCAGCACCCGGAAGTGGGCCAGCCACTGGCCCGGGTGGTCGACGTGGCCGTACATCATCGTGGAGCTGGACCGGATGCCCAGCTCGTGCGCCGTGCTCACCACCTCGACCCAGGCGGCGGCCGGCAGCTTGCCCTTGGTGAGCACCCAGCGCACGTCGTCGTCGAGGATCTCGGCGGCGGTGCCCGGGATGGTGTCCAGCCCGGCCTCGCGGAGCTGGAGCAGCCACTCCCGCACCGGCACGCCGGCCTTCGCGGCGGCGGTGACGATCTCCATCGGGGAGAACGCGTGCACGTGCATGCCCGGCACCCGCTCCTTGATCGCCCGGACGATGTCGGCGTAGCCGGTGACCGGCATCTTCGGGTCGATGCCGCCCTGAAGGCAGACCTCGGTCGCGCCGGCCGTCCACGCCTCCTCGGCCCGGTCGGCGACCTGTTCCAGGGACAGCCGGAACGCGTCGGCGTCGCTCTCCCGCTGGGCGAACGCGCAGAACCGGCACCCCACGTAGCAGACGTTCGTGAAGTTGATGTTCCGGTTCACCACGTACGTCACGTCGTCACCCACCGCGTCCCGGCGCGCGTCGTCGGCGAGCCGGCACAACTCGTCCAGCGCCGGGCCGTCCGCGCCGAACAGCGCCAGCGCCTTCGCCTCGTGCGCCGGCGTCAGCAGCGCGGCCGGGTCGTCCGCGGCCAGCCGCAGGCCCGCGCGCAGGTCGGCGTCCGCGCCACCGGCAAGGGGTACGCCCGCGCGCGCCTGCGGCGCCACCTTGCCGGCCACCTCGGCCCAGTCGCCGTACACGCTGTCGAAGTCGCCCCGCCGGTCCTCGGTACGGCCGGTGACGTCGATGGTGGCGTGCAGGTCGGTCCGGCCGCCGTAGGTCTCCTCCGGCTCCTGCCAGGGCTGCCCCACCGGGCGGGCCTCCTCGACCGCGAGCCCGGTGGCCGGGTCGGCGAGCGCCGTGACGTGCGGCAGCAGGCGCGGGTCCAGCCACGGGCCGCCCGCGCGGACGTACTCCGGGTAGACGGTCAGCCGCTCGCGCAGCGTGAACCCGGCACTCGCGGTACGCGCCGCCAGCTCCTCCAGGTGCGGCCAGGGGCGCTCCGGGTTGACGTGGTCGGGCGTGACCGGGGAGACGCCGCCCCAGTCGTCGATGCCGGCGCGCAGCAGCAGGTCGTACTCGCCCGCGATCAGGTTCGGCGGAGCCTGGATGCGGGCCTTCGGGCCGAGCAGCACCCGGGCCACCGCCACGGTGGCGGCCAGGTCGTGCAGCTCCGCGTCCGGCATGCCGCGCATCGCCGTGTCCGGCTTGGCGCGGAAGTTCTGCACGATCACCTCCTGGAGGTGGCCGTACTCCCGCATCGCGCGGCGGATCGCGAAGATCGCGTCGGCCCGCTCGGCCCGGTTCTCGCCGATGCCGATCAGGATGCCGGTGGTGAACGGCACCCCGACCCGGCCGGCGTCGTCGAGCACCCGCAGGCGGACCGCCGGCTCCTTGTCCGGTGAGCCGTAGTGCGGGCCGCCCGGCTCGGACCAGAGCCGGGTGGCGGTGGTCTCCAGCATCATGCCCATGCTCGGCGCGACCGGCTTGAGCCGCTGCAGCTCCGACCAGGAGAGCACGCCCGGATTGAGGTGGGGCAGCAGGCCGGTCTCCTCCAGCACCGCCACCGCGCAGGCGCGCAGGTAGTCCAGCGTCGAGTCGTACCCCCGCTCGTCCAGCCACCGGCGGGCCGCCGGCCACCGCTCCTCCGGCCGGTCGCCGAGCGTGAACAGCGCCTCCTTGCAGCCCTGCGCGGCGCCCTCGCGGGCGATCGCCAGCACCTCGTCGCGCTCCAGGTAGGCGGCGGGCAGCCGGTGCGGCACGGTGGCGAACGTGCAGTAGTGGCAACGGTCCCGGCAGAGCCGGGTCAGCGGGATGAAGACCTTCTTGGAGTACGTGACCACGCCCGGCCGCCCGGCGTCGCGCAGCCCGGCGTCGCGGATCTCACCGGCGATCCGGAGCAGTTCGTCGAGCATCTGCCCGCGCGCGGCGAGCAGCGCGCCGGCCTCGTCGGCGTCGAGCGCCCGGCCGGTGGCGGCCCGTCCCAGCGCCCGCCGGACGCTCGCCTCGGTCGGTTCGGGGTCGCTGCGATCAACCATCCGCCCAGCCTATGCGCTGCCGGGCGACAGGCCGCCCGCGCCCGCTCGCGGTCCGGGCAACGGGACGGCCCGCGTGGCCCGCCTCACAGCGGGACCGGCGCGGGCCGTCGGGAGCCTGCCGTCGGGCGGGCGACGGCGCTCCGTCGCCCGCCGCGCGGCTCAGCGGGGCTGGTTCGGGTCCTCGCGGTCGAACCGCTGGGTGCGCTCGTCGTCGGCGGCGGGCGTCGACGCGCCCGGTTCGGCGGACTGGCGCGGGATCGCCTGCGTCGGGTCGGCCGACGGCGGCTGGCCGAACGGCGGCGCGGACTGCGGCGAGCCGTACTGCGGCGCCTGCTGCGGACCGGCGAACGGCGAGCCGGCCTGCGGGGCCGGCTGCGGGTCGGCGAACGGCGGGCCGGACTGCGGGGCGTGCGGCGGCGCGGTGTTGAACGGCGGCGCCGACTGCGGCTGGCCGTACTGGCCGGGCTGCTGCGGCCAGCCGGGCGGCGGCGAGCCGGCCTGCGGGTAGCCCGGGCCGGGCTGCTGCGGGTAGCCACCCGGACCGGGGTAGCCGCCGGGCTGCCCCGGCTGCTGCGGCCAGCCGGGCTGGGCCTGGCCGTACACGCCCGGCTGCGCCTTGGGCTTCGGCACGTAGTAGAGCGTGCGCCAGATCTTGAACACCACGAACGCGGCGACCGCGAAGAGCGCCAGCCAGGCAGCGCGGGTCAGCAGACCGAGGAACGCATCGAGCACCTCACCGTCGGCGAGCCGGCCGACCAGCCAGATCAGGAACGTCAGCGCGCCGAACACGGCGGACACGGCGTACTCGACCAGCGCCACCTGCGTGATCAGCTTGGCCTTCGGCACGACCGGGCGGATCACGGTGGCGATCAGGACGGCGAGCAACGGCAGGACCGTCGCCTCCAGGCCGACGAAGCTGAAGTACGTGCTTCCCGCCCGGCCGCTGAACGTGCTGTAGTCGTCGACCGGCACCAGCAGGCGCAGCAGGCCGACGAAGAGCAGCACGGCGTTGGCGCCGAGAAGGACGAGCGCGGCCAGTTCGCGCAACGGCTTGATCAACTGGCTGGCCTGCGCGGCGTCGCCGGACGCGGGCTCGGCGGGGCTGGTCACGGACTCCCCCAGGGGACGAAAGCGGACAGTTGCCGAAGTGAGCGTAGTCTCTCCGGCCACCGAGCGATCGACGGCGGCACGTGCGGAAGGATGGACGCATGCGCATCGTGGTTCTGACCGGCGGCATCGGGGGCGCCCGTTTCCTGCTCGGCGTACGGGCGTACGCCCGCGAGATGGGCGCCGAGGTGACCGCCGTGGTGAACGTCGGCGACGATCTGCTGCTGCACGGGCTGAAGGTCTGCCCCGACCTGGACAGCGTGCTCTACACGCTCGGCGGCGGCGCCGACCCGGAACGCGGCTGGGGCCGGGTCGGCGAGACCTGGACGGTGAAGAACGAGCTGGCCGCGTACGGCGCGGAGCCGAGCTGGTTCGGTCTGGGCGACAAGGACATCGCCACCCACCTGGTCCGCACCACGATGCTCAACGCCGGCTATCCGCTGTCCCAGGTCACCGAGGCGCTGGCGGCGCGCTGGCAACCGGGCGTACGGCTGCTGCCGGCCACCGACGAGCGCCTGGAGACCCATGCCGTCGTCACCGACGAGCAGGGGCGGCGCGCGATCCACTTCCAGGAGTGGTGGGTGCGGTACCGCGCCGACGTACCCACCGACCGGTTCGTCTTCGTGGGCGCCGAAGCGGCGAAGCCCGCGCCCGGCGTGGTGGAGGCGATCGCCGCCGCGGACGTGGTGCTGATCGCGCCCAGCAACCCGGTCGTCAGCATCGCCCCGGTGCTGGCCGTGCCCGGCCTGCGCGACGCGGTGACCGGCGGGCCGGCCCCGGTGATCGGGGTGTCACCGATCATCGGCGGCGCGCCGGTACGCGGCATGGCCGACCGCTGCCTCGCCGTGCTCGGCGTGGAGTGCAGCGCGGCCGGGGTGGCCGGCCTCTACGGCGCCCGGTCCACCGGCGGGCTGCTCGACGGCTGGCTGGTGGCGCCGGAGGACGAGGGCACGGCGGTGCCGGACGTGGTGGTCCGCGCGGCGCCGCTGCGGATGACCGACGAGGCGGCGACCGCCGCGATGGTGCGCGCCGCGCTGGAGCTGATGTGAGGCTGGAGATTCTGCCGGTGCAGGGCATCGGCGACGTGACCGAGGGCGACGACCTGGCGGCGCTGATCGCCGGCGCGGCGCCGTGGCTGCGTGACGGCGACGTGCTGGTGGTCACCAGCAAGATCGTGTCGAAGGCGGAGGGCCGGCTGGTCGACGTGCCCGCCGACGGTCCGGAACGGCTCGAGGCGCGGGACCGGATCCTGGACGGCGAGACCGCCCGGGTGGTGGCGACGCGGGGCGCCACCCGGATCGTGCAGACCCACCACGGGTTCGTGATGGCCTCCGCCGGCATCGACGCGTCGAACGTGGACAAGACCCGCCTGGTGCTGTTGCCGGCCGACCCGGACGCCTCCGCGCGGGCGTTGCGTGCCGCGCTGCGCGACCGGTACGGCCTCGACGTCGCCGTGATCGTCAGCGACACCATGGGCCGCCCGTGGCGCAACGGGCTCACCGACGTGGCGCTCGGGGTGGCGGGCATGCCGGCGATCCGCGACCACCGGGGCGAGGTCGACCCGTACGGCAACGAACTGTTCGTCACCCAGATGGCGGTGGTCGACGAACTGGCCGGCGCCGGCGAGCTGATCAAGGGCAAGTGCGACCAGGTGCCGGTCGCGGTGGTCCGGGGTTACCTCGGCACCCCCCGGGACGACGACGAGGGCGCCCGGGCGCTCGTCCGCGACGCCTCGATGGACCTGTTCTCGCTCGGTACCGCCGAGGCGCGCGCCGCCGGCCTGCGGGCGGCGGCGACGCTGCCGGACCGGGCCGGGCCGGAGCCCGCCGACGCGGACGCGGTGCGGCGGGCGATCGGCTCGGTGGCCGACGTGGTAGCGCCGGGCACGACCTTCACGCACGTCACAGACGACGAGGTACGCGCCGGGCTCGCCGCCACCGTGCCCGGCTGGCCCGCCTCGGCCACCGGCCTGCTGCTCGGCGCGGCGCCGACCCCGCTCGACCCGGCGGACCTGGTCCGGTTCGGCGCGGACGTGCAACGCCTGCGTGCCGCGCTGGCCGCCGAGGGAATCGGTTCCGTCCTGCTCCCGCCCCCGGCCGGCAGCGCCGCCAGCGCCACGCTGGCGCTCTGAGACGGCCCGGCGGAGGTCAGGCGTCGAGGACGGCTCGGCCCAGCGGCGTCAGCGTGTGCAGGACGGTGTTGCGCTCGCGCTGACTGACCAGCAGCCCGGCGTTGCGCAGCACTGTGGTGTGCTGGCTGGCCGCGGCGGCGGAGATGTGCAGCCGGCGGGCCATCTCGCCGGTCGTGCAGCCCTCGTCGGCGGCATGCAGCACCCGCGACCGGGTGCGGCCGATCAGGGCCGCGAGCGCCTCGCCCTGCGGTGACCCGGCGGCGCCGGACGCCGGTGTCAGGCCGGCCAGCCGGTCCACCGGGTAGACGAGCACCGGCGGCAGGGTCGGGTCGACGAGCGCCACCGGGGTACGCGAGCAGAAGAACGACGGGACGAGCAGCAGCCCGCGCCCGTCCAGGTGCAGTTCCCGGGTGTCCGGATAGTCGAGCACCTCCAGCACGCCGGAGTTCCACCGCATGTTCGGACGCAGGCTGGCCAGCAGCCCTTCGGCGCCGCCGTCGAGCATGGCGCGGGCACGCCGGGCCCGGTCCGCCTCGACCGCTGCCTGCACCCGGGCCCAGTACGGCGTGACGGCCAGCGACTGGTATCGCGCCATGGAGTCGGTGAGGTGGTGCAGTGTCTCCGGCTCACCCCGGGCGAGCGCCGTCGCCGAGGGCGGCAACGTGGTCTCCTCGGCGAGCCGGGTCAGGTCGCGGCGCAGCATGTCCGTAGGGGTGCCGCGGACCGCGTCCAGCCCCACCTCGAAGCCCTCCCGGCTGGCGAACGGGGTGAGGAAGTCGGGGAAGTAGCCACGCGGCGGGTTGAGCGCGAGGAGCAGGCGGTACTGCTCGGCGTCGCTGTCGGTGCGCAGCCCGTGCGCCACGGTCCGCCGCCATGTGGTCATCATCGGGTCGCGGCTGCGCCCCTGGAGCAGGTGCAGGCTGAGAACCAGCTCCCAGAGCGGGTCCGCGCGCGGGGCGACCCGGGTCCGCAGGACGTCTTCGCCCGAGAAAACGATCTTCAACATGGAGTGCTCCCGTGCGGACGGCGGGGGTGCCCGCCACGGCTCGACTTTACCCGTCGGCAGTAATCTCCATCTTTAAGCCTGAGGTGAAAGACCTCGACGGTGAGGTGACCGGTTCGGCAAACTCTTCCTTGCCCGCCGACGCCGGGGCGCAGTCTCGACCCGGTCGCCGGCTGACGGGCGTGGCCGGGCGGCACCACGAGGGTCTGCGACATCGTCGCAGGGGTGCCGCCCGGCTTTCGCTCATCCGCCGGTGGGTCGCCGCGCAGACGCAGCGCAGTGGCGCTCGTAGAGTGTCCGGGTGCCCGACACCGATCTCACCACGTACGCCGACCTGCACGCCGACGCCGTCGCGGCGCTGAGCCGCTGGACGGCGACCAGCCCGGCCGCCGGCGCCGCCCGGGACCGGACGCTGGCGCTGCTGGCCGACGGGCCGGCGGCGATGAGCCGGACACACCGGGCGGGGCACGTCACCGCCAGCGCGCTCGTGCTCGACCCGGACGGCCGGGTGCTGCTCTGCCTGCACGGCAAGATCCGCAGGTGGGTGCAGCTCGGCGGGCACTGCGAGCCGGGCGACCGGACGCTGGTGGCGGCCGCGCTGCGCGAGGCCACCGAGGAGTCCGGCATCGCCGGTCTGACGATCGAGCCGGAACCGATCGACGTGGACATCCACCAGGTCGCCTGCCAGGGCGGGTCGTTCCACTACGACGTCCGGTACGCGGTGCTGGCCCCGGCCGGGGCGGTCGAGCAGGTGAGCGCGGAGTCCGAGGCGCTCGGCTGGTTCCCGCCGGACCGGCTGCCCGAGCCGCTCGCCCACGCGACGGCCCAGCTGGTGCCACCGGCGCTCGCCGTGCTGGCCCGTCGCGCCGCCCGCTGACCGGAAGCGGGCGGCCGCACCGGCCGGATCAGACCAGGCCCTCCTCGCCGCGTTCCTTCAGCTCGTCCACGACCTTCTTCACGTCCTGCGCGCGGTCACGCGGGCAGACCAGCAGCGCGTCCGGGGTGTCCACCACGATCAGGTCGTGCACCCCCACGGTGGCGACGAGCCGGCCGGAGTGCGACACCACGACCGTGCCGGTGGTGTCGTGCAGCAGCACGCCCGGCTTGGCGTCGCCGCCCAGCACCACGTTGCCGGCGCCGTCGGCCGGCAGCACCTCGCCGAGCGTGTGGAAGTCACCGACGTCGTTCCAGCCGAAGTCACCCGGCACGGTGCCCACCCGGCCCGCCGTCGCCGCGCCCTCCATCACCGCGTAGTCGACCGAGATCCGGGGCAGCGTCGGCCAGACCCGGCCCAGCACGTCGTCCTGCTCCGGGGTGCCCCACGCCGCCGCGATGGCGGTGATCCCGGCGTGCAGCTCGGGCTCCTGGCGGGCCAGCTCGGCGAGGAAGACGTCCACCCGCCAGACGAACATGCTGGCGTTCCAGAGGTGCCGGCCGGAGTTGACGTAGACCTCGGCCACCTCGGCGGCCGGCTTCTCCTTGAACTCGCGTACCGGGCGCAGCGTGCCGTCCCCCACCGGGTCGCCGGTCTCCAGGTAGCCGTAGCCGGTCTCCGGGCGGGTCGGGGTGATGCCCACCGTCATCAGCAGCCCCTGCTCCGCGCCGCGGATGGCCTGCCGTACCACCTCCGCCAGCCGGGCCGGGTCGCCGATCAGGTGATCGGCGGCGAACGAGCCCATCACCGCGTCCGGCGTACGCGCGGCGATCACCGCGGCGGCCAGCGCGATCGCCGCGCAGGAGTCGCGGGGCGACGGCTCGACCAGGATGTTCTCCTCCGGCACGCCGGCCAGCTGCCGGGCCACCGCCGCGGCGTGCGCGGCCCCGGTGACCACGAGCGTGCGCTCCGGTGTGGTCAACGGCGACAACCGGTCGACAGTGGCCTGCAGGAGCGAGGCCGGCGTGCCGGTCAGCGGGTGGAGGAATTTGGGATGGCCGGCACGGGACAGCGGCCACAACCGTGTGCCACTGCCACCCGCCGGGATGACGGCGTAGAACATCAGCACATCATGCCCGAAGCGGGCGAGTCGTCACGGTCGGTCGGCCGGGGCCGCCCCGCCGGCCCTCAGGACCGGGCCCGTCGCCAGGCCGCGATGTGCACGTCCGCGCTGGACTCCCAGGTGAACTCCTTGGCCCGGTCGAACCCGGCCTTTGCCAGCGAGAGCCGCCGCGGCTCGTCGTCCAGCAGAGCGGCCAGGTCGGCGGCGATCTGGTCCGGGTCCTCGCTGGTGTACGCCACCGCGTCGCCGCCCACCTCGGGCAGGGACAGGCGCGGCGTGGTGAGCACCGGGGCCGCGCACGCCATCGCCTCCAGGATCGGCAGGCCGAAGCCCTCGCCGTAGGAGGGGTAGGCGGCCACGAGCGCGCCACCGAGGAAGCCGGGCAGATCGGCGTAACGCAGGTAGCCCGGGCGCAGCAGCCGCAGGTGCGACGGCACCTCGGCCACCGCGCGGTCGATGTCGTCGTCGTGCCCCTGACCGCCCGCGACCACGAGCGCCGGCGGGTTCGGCCGGTCGGCCACCGCCCGCGCCCAGCCGCGGATCAGGTTGGGTACGTTCTTGCGCGGCTCCTTGGCCCCGAGGAACGCGACGTAGCTGCTGTCGCCCAGACCCAGGCGGGCCCGCACACGCGCCTTCTCCTCGTCGCCGGGCGCGTGGAAGGCGTCCTGGTCGACGCCGTGATAGGCGACGTCGATCCGGGTCGGGTCGGCGTCCAGCAGCCGGATCAGCTCGTCCCGGGTGGCCTTGCTCGGCACGATCACCCGGCCGGCCCGCCGCAGCGAGGTCTTGATGGCGCTGCGGAAGAACGTCCGGCGCGACTTGTCGTAGTGCTCCGGCTCGGTGAAGAACGTCGCGTCGTGCACGGTGACCGTCACCGGGCATCCGGCCCGCAGCGGACAGGTGTAGAAGGGCGAGTGCAGCACCTCCGCGCCCACCTGCTGGGCCAGCAGCGGCAGGCCGGTCTGCTCCCAGGCCAGCCGCGCCGGCCGGTGCGCCACCGCCGCCGGGGCGGGGATCACCTCGGCGCCGGGCAGCATCCGGGTGTAGCGCTCCAGGTCGGTGCGGAGGCTCACCACCGCCAGGTCGACGCCGGTGCCGCAGACCCGGCCCAGCGCGCCGAGCAGTCCGTCGACGTATCTACCGACGCCGCCACGGTCGGCGGGGACACTCGTGGCGTCGATGAGAACGCGGGGCGGGCGACCGGCGGTCACGGGGCGGCTCCTCAGATGGCGCAGTTGTGGGGAAGAACACTGTCGGCAAGCGTACGCCGCGCCGGGCGCACAACGCTGACCGCGACCCGACGGTACGCCGACTTGACGTTGTCATCGAGTACGCACGCGGGGCGCGTATCGTTCGCGCCGATGGCCGACAACATTGCCCGGGTGTTCGCCGACGCGATCGCGCCGGACCCCACCCGACCGCTGCTGACCTGGTACGACGACGCCACCGGCGAGCGCACCGAACTGTCCGGCGCGACGCTTGCGAACTGGGTGGCGAAGACCGCGAACCTGCTCACCGACGAGATCGGCGCCGCGCCCGGCGACCCGGCCGGCGTGTTGCTGCCGCCGCACTGGCAGACCGCCGCCGTGCTGCTCGGCTGCTGGTCGGCGAAACTGACGGTGACCGACGCGCCGGGGCCGGTGGAGGTGCTGTTCGTGGCCGCCGACCGGGCGGACGGGGCGGCCGGGTGGCCGGCCGGCGAGCGGTACGCGCTGGCGCTCGACCCGTTCGCGCTGCCGATGCGGCAGGTGCCCGCCGGCTACGCCGACTTCGTGACGGCGGTACGCGGACACGGCGACCACTTCACGCCGTACCCCGAGGGTGGCGAGGGGGACGCGGCGCTGCTGGCCCGCGCGACGGCCCGCGCCACCGAGCTGGGCCTGACCCAGGGCGACCGCCTCCTGGTAGACGTGACCACCCACCCCGACCCGGTCGACTGGCTGCTCACCCCGCTCACGGCAGGAGCCAGCGTGGTGGCGTGCGCCCACCCCGACCCGACCCGCCTGGCTTCCCGCGCCGAAACCGAGAAGACCACCCACACCCTGCCCTGACCCTCGCCCGCCCTCTCCCCGTTGATCTTGCAGTTTCGGCCCTCGGGGCGGGTGATTCGCCCCGTTCGCCGGGGCAGAAAGTGCAAGATCAACGGGCGGGTCGACGGGGACGGCGGGATCAGCGACGCGAGACGGGGCTGTCGGTGGTGGACCGGCGCTGGGCCAGGGCGGCGAACGCCGTCAGGGACTCGGGGTTGGCCAGGGCGCCCTTGGCCGCCGCGCTGTCCACCGGGGTGCCCGTGAGGATCTTCTTGACCGGGACCTCCAGCTTCTTGGCGCTCAACGTTCTCGGCACGGCCCGGACCTGGTGGATCTCGTCCGGCACGTGCCGCGGCGACAGCGCGGTACGCAGCTCCCGGCAGATCTTCTTACGCATGTCGTCGTCCAGCTCCAGGCCCTCGGCGAGCACCACGAACAGCAGCAGCTCACCCGCGCCGCCCTCGTCGTCCTCCAGGTGCACGACCACCGAGTCGACCACCTCGTCCAGCCCCTCGACCACCGAGTAGAACTCGGCCGTCCCGAGGCGTACGCCGCCCCGGTTGAGCGTGGCGTCGGACCGGCCGGTGATCACGCACCCGCCGCGCTCGTTCACGGTGATCCAGTCGCCGTGCCGCCACACCCCGGGATAGACCTCGAAGTACGCCTCCCGGTAGCGCGCGCCGTCCCTGTCGTTCCAGAACCCGACCGGCATGCTCGGCATCGGCTCGGTGATCACCAGCTCGCCGAGCTGCCCGATCACCGCGCTGCCGTCGGCCGAGCGGGCCTCCACCTTCGCGCCCAGCGCCCGGCAGGCGATCTCCCCCGCGTACACCGGCAGCAGCGGCACGCCGCCGACGAACCCGGTGCACACATCAGTGCCGCCGGACAGCGACTGGAGCTGGAGGCGGTCGCTGACGTTCTCGTACACCCAGGTGAAGCCCTCGGCCGGCAGCGGCGCGCCGGTCGAGCCGAGGCCGCGCACCGCGGACAGGTCGGCGACCTCGCGCGGCACCAGGCCGGCCTTGCGGCAGGCCAGCAGGAACGGCGCGGACGTGCCGAAGTACGTGGTGCCGGTGTCGGCGGCCAGCCGCCACAGCGCGCCCAGGTCGGGGTGGCCCGGGTTGCCGTCGAACAGCACGATCGCCGCGCCCACCGCCGGGCCGGAGACCAGGAAGTTCCACATCATCCAGCCGGTCGTGGTGAACCACAGGAACCGGTCGGACGGACCCAGGTCGTGGTGCAGCGCCAGCATCTTGAGGTGTTCCAGCAGGATGCCGCCGTGGCCGTGCACGATCGGCTTGGGCAGGCCGGTGGTGCCGGAGGAGTAGAGCACGTAGAGCGGGTGGTCGAACGCCACCGGCGTGAACGTCAACGGCTCGTCGGTCGGCGCCGCCAGCTCCGCCCACGGCAGCGCGCCGTCGGGGGCCCGGCCGTCCGGATCGAGGTACGCGATGGCGACCGTGTGCCGCAGCGACGGCAGCGCGGCCCGGATCGCGGCCACCTCGGCGCGCCTGTCCACAGGCTTGTCGCCGTACCGGTAGCCGTCCACTGCAACCAGCACCGTCGGTTCGATCTGCTGCCAGCGGTCGGTGACGCTGCGGGTGCCGAACTCGGGCGCGCAGGAGGAGAAGATCGCGCCGAGGCTGGCGGTGGCGAGCAGCAGGACGTACGTCTCCGGGATGTTCGGCGCGTACGCGGCCACCCGGTCGCCCGCACCCACGCCGAGGCGGCGCAGCCCGGCCGCCACCCGGCGGACCCGCTCGCGCAGCTCGACGGCGGTGAGCGTCTCCGGGGCACGGGTCTGCCCGTGCGCGATCACCGCCGGGTCGTCGTCGCCCAGCCCCGGCATGCGCAGCACGTTCTCGGCGTAGTTGAGCGTCGCGCCGGGGAACCAGCGGGCGCCGGGCATGGCCCGGTCGGTCAGCGTCGCCGTCGGCGGGGTGTGCGCGACCACGTCGAACCAGTCCCAGATCGAGCGCCAGAACGCCTCCAGGTCGGTCACCGACCACTGCCACAGCGCGTCGTAGTCGGCGAACTCCAGCCCGCGGTGCTCGGCCAGCCAGCGCAGGTAGTCACCGATCCGGGACCGCTCCCGCACGTCCGCCGGCGGCGTCCACAGCACGTCAGCCACTGATCCACCCTCCCTGAGGCCCTGCCACGACGGTGTGCCGGGGCCGTGGCGCCATCTTGCCCTACCTCGTGCCGCCATTGTCCGCGCCGGGCACGGCGCACGGGGCGTGGCCCGCCCACACCCCGCACCCCCACCCCATGTGGCCCGCGTGTAAGGAAGGGCCCCCTGTTAACGCCTCCGGTAGAGAAAGGGCCCCTTGTTAACACCTCGCCCTCCGCGGGTGTCCAGGCGCCGGTGGAGGCGGCGTGTGTCGGCGGGGGTGTTAATAGGGGTCCCCTCCTCTACCGGAGGCGTTAACAAGGGGCCCTTCCTTACACCTCAGCCGGCGCGGTGGGCCTGGATCGCCCGGCGGCGGGCCAGCCGGTGCGCCCGCCGGATCTCGGCCTCCCGGAAGCGGCGCTCGTCCTCCGGCGTCTCCGGCAGCACCGGCCGGACCGGACGGGGCGTGCCACCCACGTCGACGCCCACGAAGACCAGGTACGCGGTGGCGACCCGGACCGGTTCCTCCTCGGCCGAGTCCCAGCGCTCGGCGACCACCTTCACGCCGACCTCCATCGAGGTGCTGCCGGTCCAGTTGATCTGGGCGTGCGCGTGCACGAGGTCGCCCACCCGGACCGGCTCGGAGAAGACGATCTCATCGATGGAGGCGGTCACCGCGGTGCCGCCACTGTGCCGGGCCGCCGCCGCGCCAGCAACGTCGTCCACGAATTTCATCAGTACCCCACCGTGCACGGTCCCGTACAGATTGACATCGACCGCGGTCATGATGCGACTGAGCGTGACGCGGGAGTACGAGGTCGGCTTACCCGGCGGGACCGCGGGATGATCTGTCATGCCGAAAACGGTACGGTGCGCGGATGCGACATCTCTGGAGCTTCCTCGCCGGGTTGGCGGTGGCGCCCGTCACCTGGGTGCTCGTCACGCTCGGTCAGGACGGATCTGAGCGGACCGTCGACCGCTGGGTGGAGATCGGGACGTACAGCACGCCGAACCTGATCGAGCCGGCCGTCTATCTGGGCGTCGCCGGCATCCTGCTCGGCCTGCTCGGCACGTTGCGCTTCTCGCCGCTCGGCCCGCTCGTGGCCGGCCTGCTGCTCGCGGTCCCGTACCTCGGGCTGTTCGTCGCGCCGTTCAGCGTGCGGGACCGGGTGCCCGGTGACCTGAAGCTGCTCGGTGACCCGCTGCCGCTGCGCGACCCGCTCGACAACGGCACGCTGTTCCTCATCGGCGTGCTGCTGCTGATGGCCGTGTTCAGCACGAGCCGCTGGCGGCGTCCCGCCACACCCGCGCCGGCCGAGGCGGAGCTGACCCCGGCCGCCGCGCCGGTGGAGCACAAGCCGACGCTCACCGACTGGCCTCCGGCGCCGGCGAAGGACCCGGACACGCCACCGCTCACGCTGGCGTACCCCGAGAGCCCGACCGAGCCGCTGCCCCGCCGTACCGGCGGCGAGTCGCCGTGGTCCGCCCCGCCGCGCGGCGCGGGCCGGCCGGAGGGCACCGAGAGCCGTTGAACGAGCGCGGGCGGGCCGGTGTGCACCGGCCCGCCCGCCCGAACGCCTCCGGTCAGCCCTTGAGCAGCTGACGGGCCATGACGATGCGCTGCACCTGGTTGGTGCCCTCGTAGATCTGGGTGATCTTGGCGTCCCGCATCATCCGCTCGACCGGGTAGTCGCGGGTGTAGCCGTAGCCGCCGAGCAGCTGGACCGCGTCGGTGGTGATCTCCATGGCGGCGTCCGAGGCGAAGCACTTCGCGGCCGCGCCGAAGTAGGTCAGATCCGCGTCGCCGCGCTCGGACCGGCCGGCGGCGGCGTACGTGAGCTGCCGGGCCGCCTCCAGCTTCATGCCCATGTCGGCGAGCATGAACTGGATGCCCTGGAAGTCGGCGACCGGCTTGCCGAACTGCTTGCGCTCCTGGACGTAGCCCTTGGCGTAGTCCAGCGCGCCCTGGGCGATGCCGACGGCCTGCGCGGCGATGGTGACCCGGGTGTGGTCCAGCGTCTTCATCGCGGTGGCGAAGCCGGTGCCCTCGGCGCCGATCATGCGGTCGGCCGGGATCCGTACGTTGTCGAAGTAGACCTCGCGGGTCGGCGAGCCCTTGATGCCGAGCTTCTTCTCCGGGGCGCCGAAGCTGACGCCCGGGTCGGACTTCTCCACGACGAAGGCGGAGATGCCCTTCGACCGGGCTGTGGGATCGGTCACGGCGAAGACGGTGTAGTACTCGGAGACGCCCGCGTTGGTGATCCACCGCTTCACGCCGTTGAGCACCCAATGGTCGCCGTCGCGTACCGCCTTGGTGGTCATCGCGGCGGCGTCGGAGCCCGCCTCCGGCTCGGAGAGGCAGTAGGAGAACATGCCCTCCCCGGCCGCTACCGGAGTCAGGTACTTGCGCTTCAGCTCCTCGGAGCCGGCCAGCAGCAGCGGCATGGTGCCCAGCTTGTTCACCGCCGGGATCAGCGAGGACGAGGCGCAGGCCCGCGCCACCTCCTCGATCACGATGGCCGTGGCCAGCGCGTCCGCGCCGGCGCCGCCGTACTCGACCGGGATGTGCGGGGCGTGGAAGTCGGCGGACCGCAGCGCCTCGTAGGACGCCTTCGGGAACTCACCTGTCTCATCGGCCTCAGCGGCATGCGGTGCCACCTTGGCCGCACAGACCTCACGGACCGCCTCCCGGATCGCCTCGTGCTCCTCCGGCAACCGGTAGACGTCGAACGACTGCTCTGCGGCCATGTCGGCCCTCCCCTTTCACCGCTATCATGCGCAGTCTGTACCGCCCGGGGGCCGAAGACTGCCGCAAACTGAAGGATAGCCACCGGCCCCTGCCGGACCTTACCGGCGGGTAGGCTCGCGCCCGAGCGTCGCCCGCCCGGCCCCACTACCCTCACAGCAGAAATTCAGTTCCCTCGGTGCCCGGCCCAGGCGCCCCCAGCAGAATGCGACGCATGGAAGCGCCGCCAGTGCGAGCGGAGAAGACAGGCGTGACGATTCCGTACCCGAACACCCAGCCGATGCCCGCCATCGCCGCGGTGACCCCGCCGTCCGGCGCCCCCCGCCCCCGGGTGACGTTCCTCGGCACCGGCTACCTCGGTGCGACCTACGCCATCTGCTACGCCGAACTGGGCTACGAGGTGCTCGGCTTCGACGTCGACGCAGACAAGATCGCCAAGCTGAACGCCGGTGAGGTGCCGATCCACGAGCCCGGCCTCGACGAGCTGCTGCGGCGCAACCTGGCCGCGGGCCGGCTGCGATTCAGCACGGACATCAACGAGACCGCCGACTTCGGCGACGTCCACTTCATCTGCGTCGGCACCCCGCAGCGGGCCGACGGCATGGGCGCCGACCTGTCGTACGTCGAGGCGTCCGTGACCAGCCTGGCCCAGCACCTGACCCGTAAGGCGCTGATCGTCGGCAAGTCCACCGTGCCGGTGGGCACCGCCGAGTGGGTGGAGCAGCTCGTCGGCAAGCACAGCCCGGCCGACCTCGGCGTCGAGGTGGCGTGGAGCCCCGAGTTCCTCCAGGAGGGCTTCGCCGTCGACGACGTGCTGCGTCCGAACCGGATCGTGGTCGGCGTCAAGAGCGAGTGGGCCAACGGCATGCTCTACGCCGCGCACAAGGGCGTCTTCGACCTCGCCGCCACCGAGGACCGCGAGGTACCGCTCGTGGTCACCGACTTCGCCACCGCCGAGCTGGTCAAGGTCGCCGCGAACGCGTTCCTCGCCACCAAGATCTCCTTCATCAACGCGATGGCGGAGGTCTGCGAGGCCGCCGGCGGCGACGTCACCCAGCTGGCCCGCTCGATCGGCTACGACCCGCGCATCGGCAACCGCTTCCTCCAGGCCGGACTCGGCTTCGGCGGCGCGTGCCTGCCCAAGGACATCCGCGCCTTCCAGGCCCGCGCGCAGGAGCTGGGCGCCGGTGAGGCGCTGCGCTTCCTGCACGAGGTCGACCTGATCAACCTGCGCCGGCGCAGCCGCGTCGTGCAGCTCGCCGCCGAGTTGCTCGGCCGCCGCTCCGGCCCGGCCGGGCCGGACCTGTCCGGCACCCGCGTCGCGGTGCTCGGCGCCACGTTCAAGCCCAACACCGACGACGTACGCGACGCGCCGGCGCTCGCGGTCGCCGCGCTGCTCGGCAAGGCCGGCGCCGACGTGCACGTGTTCGACCCGCAGGGGATCGAGAACGCGCGCCGCGCGGTGCCCGAGCTGACGTACGAGGAGACCATGAACGACGCCGTCCGCGGCGCCGACCTGGTCTGCGTACTCACCGAGTGGGCCGAGTTCCGCAACGCCGACCCGGTGGCCCTGGGCGAGCTGGCCAACGGCCGCAAGGTGGTCGACGGGCGCAACTGCCTCGACTCCACACTGTGGACGCAGGCCGGCTGGGAGTACCGCGGCATGGGCCGCCCCTGATCCGCTGACCGCGCGGACCGGCCGCCGGGAACGTCTCCCGGCGGCCGGTCCGCTTTTTGTTGTCCGGAACGCGGCGGCAACTGTCGAAATCCCGGCCCACTCAAGGCATGCTGCCTCTGGGAGGTCCACAGTGCGAGGGCACGGGCGGACGGGAGACTGTCGTGGAGAGCTTCAGGTGCGCCTCGTGCGGGCAGGACATCAAGCCCGCCGTCGTCTGCCCGCACTGCGGCGCGCACCAGCCGCAGTGGGCCGAGCACCTGGCCGACATCGAGCGCTCGATCGCCGAGATGAAGGCCCGCGACGCCGAGATCGCCCGGGAACAGCGGCAGATCGCCGCCAAGATGCAGGCTGCCCTCTTCCAGCGGGACATCCTGGCGCACGCCGGTGAGGAACGGGTCCGGCAGGCCACCCGGCCGCGCCGGGTCCTGCGCCGCCGGCCCGGCCGCCGCCCGCCCACCGCCGCCACCGGCGCGCCGCCCCGGGTGCCCCGCCAGGGCACCTCGCCGCCCGGGCCGCCGGAGGACCTGCCCCCGTCGCCGCCGCGCGGTCGCCCCCGCTGGCTCGATGCGGACGACCCGGAGCACCCGCCCGAGGCGTCCTCGCGCGAGGTGCAGAACATCCCGCTGGGGCTGGGCGCGCTCCTGCTCGGCGTCGCCGCGGTGGTCTTCGCGGCGGTGGCCACCAGCTCGATGGACGCGCTGGCGCGTCTCGGCGTACTGCTGGTGGCGACGGCGCTGATGCTCGTCGCCCCGCCGGTCCTGGCCCGGCGCGGGCTGACCTCCACCGCCGAGACCGTCGCCGCGGTCGGGTTGCTGCTGGTGCCGCTGGCCGGGTACGCGCTCTGGGCCGTGGACCGGATCGGCGGCGACGGATCAGGTGCCGCGTTCGCCGGGACGATCTTCCTGGTCACCACGCTCGTCGCCCTGGGGTACGCGTACGGGACGGGTCTGCGCGCGCCACGCTTCGCCACAGTGCTCGCCGCCCAGCCGGTGCTGCCGCTGCTGGCGTACGAGCGGATCACCGGGCCGGTCGGCTGGGCGCTGGTGCTCACCGTGGTGGCCGTGCTCGACCTCGCGCTCGTCCGTTCCGCTGTGGTACGTGAGCGGCCGGTCCGGCGTGACCTGCCCGCCACCGCGCCGACCCTGCCCGTCCCGCCCCGGCAACGCGCCGACGAGGACCGGCCCGAGTCGGCGCCGGAGGAGGTCGGCGAGGTGCTCGGCGGGGACGCTCCCCCGGAGCCGGCCGCCACCGCCCGGCCGGTGCCGTGGCTGCCCGAGCTGACCTGGCTGCTGCACGGCGTGGCGGTCGCTGTCGCGCTGGCGTACGCGGTCACCGGCCTGCTGCGCGCCGCCACCGTCCCGCCGGCCGCCGCATCGGGCGCGGTGCTGCTGCTCGCCGCCCTGGTCGCGCTGGCCGGCACGCTCGTGCTGCGCCGGCCGCCGCTGCCCGATGTCGGCGCCGGCATCCTCACGCTCGCGGTGATCGGCGCGCTCGGCCGGGTCGCCTCGGTGGCCCTGCCGGGCCGGTCCCTGCTGCTGATCTCCGCCGTCATCGCGCTGACCGGGCTCGCCGTCCGGGCCGTACCGGAGGCGGCCCGGCGGGGTCCGCAGCTCGCGTCGGCGGTGGCGCTCACGGTCAGCGGCCTGGTGGTCGCCGGTGGCGCGCTGCGCGCCGGGCTGGCGCCGCTCCGGGCCGCGCTGCCGGCCTGGTCGGCGGACCTGAGCGGATGGCACGCCGAGCTGGCCCGGGCGGTCGGCCCGACCGGCTGGCAGCTCGCCGCCAGCGCGCTGCTGCTCACCGTCGCCGCCGTGATCGCGCTGCCGCCCGAGATCCGGCGTGAGTTCGCGGTGGTCGGCGCGGCGCTCACCGCGCTCGCCGTACCCGCGTCGCTCGGCCTGGGGTGGGCGGCGGCCTGCTGGCCGATGCTGCTGACCGCGGTCGTCGTCGGTGTGCTCGGCCTGAGCGCCGGCACCGAACGCGCGGCGGTGACACACGCGGTCACCGCGGCCGGGCTGGGCCTGATCGGCGCCGGCGCCGCGCTCGCCCGGCCGGCGCTGACCGCCGCAGCGCTGACGCTGCTCTTCCTGGCCGGCGCGCTGGTCTCCCTCGCCCCTCGGGTCCGGCTCGCCGCCGCCGCGACCGACACCGTCTGCGCCTGGGCGGCCGGCGGCGCGGCGTTCGCACTGCCGGGCGCCGTCGCCGCGTTCGTCGCCGCCACCGCGCCGACCCCGCCGATCGCCACTCCGGCGAACCTGCGCGAGATCACCGTTCCGATCCTCGCGGCGAGCTTCCTCGCCGTCTGCGTCACGCTCGGCTACGCCGCCCTGGTGCAGGTGGCGCAGCGGCACCTGAGCATTCCGCACGCGCTGGGCACCGTGCTCGGCACGGTGGCCGTCGCCGCCGCCGCGTTCGGCGCGCCGGGCGCGACCTCGGCGGACGCCTGGGTGGGCAGTCTGCTCCTGGTCGCCGCCGCGCTGCTGGCGCTCGCGCCGCGCATCGACGCGGGGCGCCGCGCCGACATGTCCCTGGACGGGTCCGACCTGGCCCTGGCCGCCACCACCGTGGCGCTCGTCGCCACGCTGGCCCGGATCGCCGCGGTGCTCGCCCCCGGCGGTCAGCTCGTGGTGGCCTCCGCGCTGGTGCTGCTGGTCGCGGTGGCGGCCCGGGCGCTGCCGGAGGAGTGGCGGCGCGGACCGATCCTCGGCATCGCCGCCGGTGGCCTGCTCCTCGGCCTGATCGCCGCCTGGAGCGCGCTGCGCGGCGGGCTCGGCGTGCTGGCCACCCCCGGCCCGATCTGGGCCGGGGACCTGAGCGGGTGGCCGGCCGCGCCGACGGGCGGGTCGACCTGGCAGGCACCGGTCGCGCTGGTGCTGCTCGCGGTGACCGCCGCCGTCCTGCTGCCGGCGCCGTGGAAGTACGACGTTTCTGGCCTGGCCGTCGTGCTCGCCACGGTGGGCGCGCCGGCCGCGTTCGAGTTGCCCTGGTGGTCCCCGGTGGTGGTGGGCGCAATGGTGGCCACTGTCTACGGCATGGCGGCCGTGGCCGCTGTCGATCCCCGGGCCTCGCTGTCCCGGGCCACGGTGGCCGGTGTGGTCGCGCTGCACGCGGCCGGGGCGGGACTGGTCCGCCCGGGGACCACGGCGCTGGCGCTCGGCAGCATCGCGCTGATCGGGGCGACGGTGGCCGCCCTGGCCCGTACGCTCGCGCCGTCGCTCGTGGACGACGTACGCGCCGAGGGCATGCCGCCGCACCTGGTGCAGGTGGGCGGCGCAGGCGCGGGCGCCGCGGTGCTCGCCCTGCCCGGCGCGGTGGCCGCCCTGGCCGCCGCGTTCGGCCACCCGCCCCAGGTGGTGCTGACCGCCGCGCTGGCCGCCACCAGCATCGGTCTGGCCGCGATCGCGGCCGCGCGCCGGTACGTGCCGCAGTACCTCCCGTTCGCCAGCGTGGCGGTGGTCGGCGCGGCCACCGTCACCGCTGCCGCCGCGCTCGCGGTCGGCCTGCCGGCGGGCGTGTTCGCCGCCGCCGCCGCGCTGCTCGGCGTGCTCGCCGAACTGGTACGGGCCGCCACGGTCCCGCCCGCCGGCTCGGCCCGGCCGGTACGCCGCTGGACCGTCCTGCTGAACGGGGCGATGCGACGTGACCCGGACGATCCGGTGCTGCGCTGGCGGGTCAGCCCGGCCGCCGGCGCGCTCGCCGCCGCGGCGTTGCCCACCGCGCTGGCGCTGGCCACACTGGCGCCCGCGCTTGTGGTGGCGTTGTTCTCGCCGTTCGCGGTGCTGAGCCGGGTGTGGCAGGGGCCGCCACCGGAGCTGCTGACCCCGCCGGCGAACGCGGTGAATCCCACCCACGTGCTCACCGCGCTGCTGCTCACAGTGACAGCGGCGCTCGCCGCCACCGGGTTCAGCGGGGGCCGGCGGTCCCGTGCGGTGCCGGTGATCCTGCCCGGGGCGGCGGTCACGCTGCTGATCACGCCGGTGGCGCTCGGCCGGGGCTGGCCGGTGACCGCGCTGGCCGCGCTGGCGGTGTTCACCATCTCGATGCTCGGCCTGGCGCTGACCCCACCGCCGGCGCTGGCCGAGCCGGGCCGGTCGATCCGGGTGGCCCGGGTGCTGGTCTTCGCCCTCGGGCTGGCCGCCGGTGGCGCCGGGCTGGCCGGCAGCCTCGCCACCAGCGACCTGACCGTGTTCACGCTCGGCGGCGCGGTGGGCGTGGGCGCCGTCGCCGCGCTGTTCGGCACCACCCAGCGCGCCCGCATCCTGGGCTGGCTGTTCGGCTCGCTGATGGCGCAACTCTTCGTGCTCACCGTCGGCCTGAAGTCCGGGCTCGCCGCGGTCTGGTCCGCCTTCGGGGTACTCGCTGTCGGCGCGGCGTTGCAGGTCTTCGCCGCCACGCTGCCCCGGCTGCGCCGCCCCGAGGCGTACCGGGAGGCGGCCACCGTCGAGTGGAGCGGCTTCGGGGCGGCGCTCATCGCGCTGGCCCTGGCGTACGACTCGCCCCGGCACATCGCCGCGCTGCTGGCCGCGTGGGGCGCGGTCCTCGGCGTGGCGGCCACCCGTCCGGGGCGCCGGCCGATGGAGCGCAACCTGCTGTTCTGGGCGGTAGTGGCCTGCGAGATCAGCGCCTGGTGGATCCTGATGCGGGTGGCCGACGTGGCGCTGCCGGAGGCGTACACGCTGCCGTTCGCGGCGCTCGCCCTGCTGGTCGGGGTGCTGCAACTGCGCCACCGGCCCGACCTGTCGAGCTGGGTGGCGTACGGCCCGGCGCTCGTCACCGCTTTCCTGCCCACGCTGGCGATCGTGATCGCCACCGACTCCAGCATGCTGCGCCAGGTGCTGCTGCTGCTCGGCGCCGTCGCGGTGCTCATCTTCGGCTCGACCAGCCGGCAGCAGGCCCCGGTGATCGTGGGCGCCGCGGTGACCGCGATCGCGGCCGTGCACGCGCTGTTCAGCCTCGGCCCGTGGCTGGTGCTGATCCCGGTCGGCATCGTGCTGCTGGCGCTGGGCGCGAGCAACGAGCGTCGCCGCCGCGCCCAGGAGCGCCTGCAGACCGCGCTGCGCGGCATGCGGTGAGCCGATCGGGCCTGGCGCTGCCGGGACCGCCCGACTCACGCCCGACTCGCCCGCCGCCGGGCCGCGTGCCCGCCGGTCCGCGGCACCTCACCCAGCCGGTCCGCAGCGCCCTGCCCGGCCGGCTCGCGGCGTCTCCCCGGCCGTTCAGTCCGGTCACACTCCGTGTCGAAGTGCCGGGGCGGGCGGGGCACCTCTCTGCCGACTTTGCTCTGCAGCCACGAAGGCAACGGTCACCCACCGTGACGAGTGCCGTTGCGGAGCCAATTTCGAGGAAACGCAGAACCGCAGTTCAAGGCCGCGCTGCGTCGATGGCTGCAGAGCAAAGTCGGCGGAGGGCACAAACAGCCGCCCGCCCAGCCGGTCACGCTCAGCAACCAACCGAGTCAAGCACGAAGAGTGACGAACGGTCAGGTGAGGGAGGCGCGCAGCGCGGCTTCCTTCTCGGCGACCAGATCCTCCAGGCTCGCCTGGTAGGCGGCCATCCTGTCGCGCAGCACCGGGTCGGAGGCGCCCAGGATGCGTACCGCCAGCAGGCCGGCGTTGCGGGCGTTCCCGATCGAGACGGTGGCGACCGGCACACCGGCCGGCATCTGCACGATGGACAGCAGCGAGTCCATCCCGTCCAGGTACTTCAGCGGCACCGGGACACCGATCACCGGCAGCGGGGTGACCGAGGCGACCATGCCGGGCAGGTGGGCCGCCCCGCCCGCGCCCGCGATGATCACCTGAACGCCCCGACCGGCGGCGGCCCGGCCGTACTCGATCATCTTGCCCGGGGTGCGGTGCGCCGAGACCACGCCCACCTCGTACGGCACGCCGAACTCGTCCAGCGCCTCGGCGGCGGCCCGCATGACCGGCCAGTCCGAGTCGCTGCCCATGATCAGCCCGACGGTGCTCATCAGTGCCCCTCCTGGAGCCAGCGGGCGGCACGCGCGGCCCGGGCCCGTACGTCCTCAAGGTCGTTGCCGAGCACGGTGACGTGCCCGATCTTGCGGCCGGGGCGGACCTGCTTGCCGTACAGGTGGACCTTGGCCCCGGGCTCGGCGGCGAACAGGTGGTGCAGCCGCTCGTCGATGGAGATGCCGCCCGGCTCGCCGCCGAGCACGTTCGCCATCACCACGACCGGCGCGGTCAGCGAGGTGTCCCCCATCGGGTAGTCGAGGACCGCCCGCAAGTGCTGCTCGAACTGCGAGGTCCGGGCCCCCTCGATGGTCCAGTGACCGGAGTTGTGCGGCCGCATGGCCAGCTCGTTGACTACCAGCCCGGACGGCGTGTCGAACAGCTCCACCGCGAGCAGGCCGACCACACCGAGCGCGGTCGCGAGGTCGATGGCGAGCTGCTGCGCGGCGACGGCCTGCTCCTCCGGCAGGTCGGGCGCGGGCGCCAGCACCTCGACGCAGATGCCGTCGCGCTGCACCGTCTCCACCACGGGGTACGCGGCGACCTGCCCGAACGGCGACCGCGCCACCTGCACGGCCAGTTCCCGGCGCAGCGCCACCCGCTCCTCGACCAGCAGCGGCGTGCCACCGGCGAGCAGCGTGGCGGCCAGCTCACCGGCCGCGCCGGCGTCGTCGACCATCCAGACGCCGCGCCCGTCGTAGCCGCCCCGGGCGGCCTTGAGCACCACCGGCCAGCCGGTCTCCTCGCCGAAGGCGATCAGGTCGGCCGGGGACTCCACCGGACGCCAGGCCGGGTTCGGCGCGCCCAGCTCACCGAGCCGTTCCCGCATCACCCGCTTGTCCTGCGCGTGCACCAGCGCCTCGGCCGGCGGGAACAGCTTCACGCCCTCGTCGGTCAACGCGCGGATGTGCTCGTTGGGCACGTGCTCGTGGTCGAAGGTGACCACGTCGCAGCCCTTGGCGAACGTACGCAGCGCGGCCAGGTCGGTGTGGTCGCCGTACTGGACGTCGGCGGCGACCAGCGCGGCGCCGTCGTCCGGGGCGAGCGCCAGCACGCGCAGCGACTGGCCGAGGGCGATGGCGGCCTGGTGGGTCATCCGGGCGAGCTGGCCGCCACCCACCATGCCCACGACGGGGAGACCGGTACGGGAGTCCATAGCGCCGCCAGCCTATAAGGGCCGGTGCCGGGCCGGACCGCGAGGGCGGCCCGGCCCGCTCCGCTCAGCCGAGCTGCGCGACCAGCTCCTCGACGCCGGTCACCGGCCGCTGGCAGACGAAGCCCCGGCAGACGTACGCGGCGGGCCGCCCGTCGACGAACGGCCGTCCGGCCAGCAGCGGCACGCCGGGCTGGTCCGGGGCGCCGGCCACCACCACCGCGCCGGGCGGGGCGTGGCGCCGGGCGGCGGCCACCAGCGGGTCGCCCTCCGGGTCGCCGGTCGCCACCGCGATCTCGTACGGCCCGGACAGCAGCGCCTCGCCGACAGTGGCGGCATAGCCGGTGAACCGGGCGTGCCGGTCGACGATCGGCGCGACAGTCGACAGCGTCTGCTCGGCCGCCTCCCGGTAGCGGGTCTCCCCGGTCAGCGCCGCGTACGCCACGAGCGCCGCGACGATCGCCGAGCGGCCCGACGGGGTCGCGTTGTCGGTCGGGTCGGCGGGCCGGGTGACCAGGCGCTCGGCGTCGTCGGCGGTGTCGTAGAAGGCGCCGTCCGGGCCGGCGAACCGGGCCAGCGCCACATCTAGCAGCTCACCGGCCAGGCTCAGCCACCGCCCCTCGCCGGTGAGCTGGTGCATCGCGCAGAACGCCTCGGCGACGCAGCCGTAGTCCTCCAGCACACCGGCCGGCTCGCCCACGACCTTGTCCCGGGAGACCCGGCGCAGCCGCCCGTCCACCACGTGCACGGTGGCCAGGTGCTCGGCGGCGTCCCGCATCGCGCCGTCGGAGACGATCAGCACGCCGTCCATCAGGTTCGCGTCCTCGTCGTCCGGGGACACGAGCAGCGCGGCGACCTGCTGGAACTCGGCGATGGCGGTGATCGCCAGCCCGTTCCAGGCGGCCACCACCTTGTCGTCGCGGGCCGGCTGCGGGCTGGTGTCGCGGGCGGCGAGCAGCCGGCCCACCACGTCCTGCCAGCGGGCCCGCACCGCCGGGTCGGCGTCGTCGACGTCCCGGGCCAGCCGCAGCACGCTGCTGCCGTGCTCGAACGTGCCCTCGGCGGTGACCTCGAACAGGTCGGCGGCGAACCGGCCGTCGTCGGCCCCCAGCACCTCGACGAGCTGGTCGGGCGTCCAGACGTAGGTGAGCCCCTCGACGCCCTCGGTGTCCGCGTCCAGCGCCGAGGCGAAGCCTTCACCGGCCCGGTGCAGCTCGTCGGCGAGGAACCGGGCGGTGTCCCGGGCCACCCGGCGGGCCAGCCCGTCGCCGGTGAGCCGCCAGAGCTGGGTGTAGACGCGCAGCAGCAGCGCGTTGTCGTAGAGCATCTTCTCGAAGTGCGGCACCGTCCAGTGGCCGTCCACCGAGTAGCGGGCGAACCCACCGGCGAGCTGGTCGTTGAGGCCGCCACGGGCCATCGCCTCGCAGGTGTGCCGGACGATCTCCAGGCTGCGCGCCGAGCCGGTGCGCTGGTGGTGCCGGAGCAGGAAGAGCAGGTTCATGTGCGGCGGGAACTTCGGCGCGCCGCCGAAGCCGCCGTTCGTCTCGTCGTACTCCCGGGCGAGCTGACTCGCGGCGGCGTCGAGCAGGTCGGCGGTGAGCGGCGCGGTCACGCCGCCGACCGCCTGCGCGCCGCCGATCGCCTCGACCACGGCGGCGCCCTGCCGCAGCACCGCCTCGCGCTGGTCGCGCCAGGCGGTGGCGACCGAGCCGAGCAGGCGGATGAAGTTGGCTCGCGGGAAGTACGTGCCGCAGAAGAACGGGGTGCCGTCCGGCGTCGCGAAGACGGTCATCGGCCAGCCGCCCTGCCCGGTCATCGCCTGGGTGGCGGTCATGTAGACCGCGTCGACGTCGGGGCGCTCCTCGCGGTCGACCTTCACGCAGACGAAGTCGTCGTTCATCAGCCGGGCCACTGCCTCGTTCTCGAACGACTCGTGAGCCATCACATGACACCAGTGGCAGGCCGCGTAACCGACCGAGATCAGCACCGGCACGTCGCGCCGGTTCGCCTCGGCGAACGCCTCCTCGCACCACGGCCACCAGTCGACCGGGTTGTCGGCGTGCTGGAGCAGATAGGGCGAGGTGGCCTTGGCGAGTCGGTTCACCACCCGACCCTATCCACCATCGCCTTCCGACGCCGCCGGTGCGGCAGGCGTCAGGATGCGCCGTCGGCGCGCAGCGGGAAGACGTTGCCCCGGGCGCCGTCGCGCAGCGACCCGAGCACCGCGGCGATCTTGTCGGCGGGCATCGGCTTGAAGAAGTGGTAGCCCTGCGCGGCTGTGCAGCCCAGCTCGGCCAGCGCGGTGCGCTGCTCGGCGGTCTCGACGCCCTCGGCCACGACCCGCAGCCCCAACTCGTGGGCCAGCCCGACGGTGGTCCGGACGATCGCCGCCGCCTCGGGCGAGTCGGCCATCCGGAGCACGAACGACCGGTCCACCTTCAGCTCGTCCACGGCGATCCGGGTGAGGAACGTCAGCGAGGAGAAACCGGTGCCGAAGTCGTCCACCGCGAGCTGCACGCCCATGGCGCGCAGCGTGGCCAGCACCTCGTCGATGATCTCCAGCTCGCTCATCACCACCGTCTCGGTGATCTCCAGGACCAGCCGGTGCGGCGGGACCTGGTGGCGGCGAAGCGCCTCGTCGATCTCGGCGGGCAGTCGCGGGTCGAGCAGGCTGCGCGCGGACAGGTTCACCGAGATGGGGACGTCCAGCCCGTCCCGCGCCCACGCGGACGCCACGGCCAGCGCCTTGTCCAGCACGTACCGGGTGAAGCTGCCGAGCTGCTCGCTGTTCTCCACCGGGCGGATGAAGTCGGCCGGGCCGAGCCATCCCCGGCGCGGGTGCCGCCACCGGATCAGCGCCTCCACGCCGGTCGGCGCGCCGGTGGCCAGGTCCACCGCCGGCTGCAACGCCAGGACCAGCTGGTCGTCGGCGGCCAGCGCCTCCCGCATCTCCGCGAGCAACGCCAGGTGGTCGGTGCTCGCCGCGTCGCGGGAGCTGTCGTACGCGGCGACGCTGCCGCCGCCCTCCTTCGCCTGGTACATGGCGATGTCGGCGCGCCGCAGCAGCTCGGTCAGGTCGGCCGCGCCCGCGTCGGCCACCACCACGCCCACTGCCACCTCGACGGACATCCGTACCCCGGCCACCTCGGTCGGGGCGGCGAGGCGTTCGGCGACCTCCCGGGCCTGGCGCAGCGCGTACGCCAGCGGGGCCGTCCGGTCCTCGACCATCGGCACCGAGGTCAGCAGCAGCGCGAACTCGTCGCCGCCGAGCCGCCCGAGCAGGTCGCCCGGCCGGGTCAGCGCGGCGAGGCGGCTGGCGGTGAGCCGCAGCAGCTGGTCACCCGCCGAGTGCCCGAGCGTGTCGTTCACCTCCTTGAACTGGTTCACGTCGAGCAGCAGCAGGGCCACCGGGTGGTCGTGCGGGCGCTGCCGCAACGCCTGGTCCCCCTTGGTGAGCAGCGCCGCCCGGTTCAGCAGGCCGGTGAGCTGGTCGTGCACCGCGTCGTACGACGAGCGGGCGGTGACCAGCCGCAGCTCCCGATGCGTGGCGGCGTCGTGCAGGGCGGCGGCGAGCGCGTCCCCGAAGGCCGCCACGCCGTCGCGTTCCCGTGCGCTCGGCGGGGCGGACCGGGCGAACCGCACCCGCAGCCGGCCGACCTCGGCGGAGCCCACGACGAGCCGGCGCATCAACTCGTGCTCGGCGACGCCGGCGCACCCGGCGGGTTCCACCTCCCGGTCCCGGACCTGCCCGCCACGGTCGGCCCGGTACCGGCGCCAGCGTCCCTCGCCCCGGGCCACGTCGACCTCGACCAGTTCGGCGCCGAACAGCGTGAGCGCGCCGGTCACCGCGGCGGTCGCCACGCCCCGCTCGTCGAGCTGGTTGAGCGCGGCGGTGGCCTCGGCGAACGCCCGCCAGGTCCGGCGCTCCTGGTCGGCCCGCAGCCGGTGCCGGTAGGTCTGCTGGAGCAGCCAGAGCGGCGGCGGCAGGAGCAGCAGCCAGCGCGCGTCGAGTTCGAGAAGCGCGACGACCACCAGGCCGACCGCCACGTTGCCGACGAACATGAGCAGCTTGCCGCGCAGCGCGGCGAACAGCGGCGGCCCCATCGGGATGCCGTGCCGCAGCGCGAGCGTCACGGCGCCCAGGAAGGCGGTGGTGAGCAGGTACGTCACCGCGGCGGCGGTGAGCGTGAGCGCGAGTTCCGGGGTGGGCGCGGCGAGCAGCGGCGGGCCGAGGGCGGTCGCGACGGCCGCCGCGAGCGCGGTGGCGGCGGTGAGCGAGCCGGCGATCCCCGCCAGTTCCAGGGCCGGTCGACGGTCGGAGACCACCGACATCACGGTCCAGGCGGTGCCCACGCCCAGCAGGGCGGCGGCCGGAAGCCAGCCGGCCGGCACCAGCCAGAGGCAGACCACCAGCGCGGCCTCGCCCCAGGTGATGCTCACCATCCCCGACGCGGTACGGAAGCGCAGCCGGGCGAGTTGGGCAACCGCGAACGCGACAGTGGCGATGCCGAACCGCGCCGGGCCGGGCAGCGGGTGGTCCACCGGGAGGTGCGGCGGGACGACCAGGCCGAGGACGGCGGCCAGCAGACCGGTGAACGCGACCGCGACGGTCAACACGACGACGCCCGTCGGCGTCCCGCGCAGGCCGACCCGGTCCGGGGGACGGTCGGCCGGCTCGGTGGTCACGGGGCCGCCCCGTCACCGGGCCGGGCGGAGGCATGGCCGGGGGCCGGTGCTGCCTTCGACATCGGCGTCCCCCTTCCGCGCAGGGTCCGGGGCCTGACGGTCCCCCCGGCGGAAGGCTAAGCCAAAGCCGGTGGTCGCAACAGGGGGCGACGACCGGCTTGGGCGTGATTCACGCGGTGTTCAGCTGTTCCGTCGCTGCTGGGAGCCGCTGGGCGTGTTCGTCGGTGAATCCTGCTCGACGAGCCCTTCTGTCGGATCGGCGACTGCGGAATCGGCCCGGCCCGGGGTGCCCTGGTGCGGGAAGCGGTCGGGCAGCCGGCGCAGCCGGGCGTTCATGTTGCGGATCAGCAGGACGGTGACGGTGGCCAGCGCAACGATGAGGAAGAGGCCCATCGGACCGGCCAGACCACCCGTGCGGGTGTCACCGAAGTTGTTCTGTGCGAGCACCTCGACGGCGGTCAGCATGGTGTTCCTCCGATGTGCGACTGCGCACCAGGGTAGACCCCGGCCCGGTCAGTGGGCACGGCACGCCTCCCGTACGCCCGCGAAGAGGTCGGACTCGGGCAGCGGGCTGTCCACCAGCGACCGGGCGAGTTGGAAGTCCTCCGTCGGCCAGGCGCGCTTCTGCAGCTCCATCGGCACCTGGAACCAGAACCCGTCCGGGTCGATCTGGGTGGCGTGGGCGCGCAGGGCGTCGTCGCGGACCGGGAAGTAGTCGGCGCACTCGACCCGAGTGGTGATCCGCGCACCCTTGTCGGGGCGCTCGTCCCAGCGCTTCATCCACTCGCCGTACGGCGATTCGAGCCCGGCTTCGAGCACCGCCTCGTGCAGGCTCATGATCTTGGCCCGGGAGAAGCCCACGTCGTAGTAGAGCTTGAGCGGCTGCCACGGCTCGCCCAGCTCGGGATGGCGCTCCGGGTCACCGGCCGCGTCGAACGCCGCCACGGTGACCTTGTGGGTCATGATGTGGTCGGGGTGCGGGTAGCCGCCCTCCTCGTCGTACGTGGTGACGACGTGCGGGCGGAACTGCCGCATCAGGCGCACCAGCGGCGCGGCGGCGACGTCCACGTCCTGCAGGGCGAAGCAGCCCTCCGGCAGCGGCGGCAGCGGGTCGCCCTCGGGCAGCCCGGAGTCGACGAAGCCGAGCCACGCCTGCTCGACGCCGAGGATCGCCCGGGCGGCGTCCATCTCGGCCCGCCGGATGTCACCGATGTTGGCCCACACGTCGGGGCGGTCCATCTTCGGGTTGAGCACGCTGCCCCGTTCGCCACCGGTCGCGGTGACGACGAGGACGTCCACCCCCTCGGCGACGTATTTCGCCATGGTGGCGGCACCCTTGCTCGACTCGTCGTCGGGATGGGCGTGCACCGCCATGAGACGCAGCTGTTCTGCCACCTTCGGCGCTCCTCGTCTGTGCCCGCCGACCACCCTCCGGTCGGCTGACCTGCCGGAATCTCCCCCCGCGCCCGCGAAAGCCCCCGTGACGGCCGGTCGGGGGCCGCCACCGGAGTGGCCAGGGCCACGCCCGCCGGTCCAGGCCGACCTGCCATCCTTGACTCAGCGCCGGGCTGGGAAGATGGACCTAGCCATTCTTGCCGATGCCGCCGACAACAACGCCAGGAGATACCCGCCGGTGAGCGAGACGCACGCCACAGTCGCCGCGGAGGCGCCGGTCTACCCGCCCGGCCGGTACGGCCGACGCCGGGAGCCGGGGCGCCGCCGGCCGGTCCTGCTCGCCCTGACGGTGGCGGTCCTGCTCGCCGTCCTCGGGCTGGGCGCGGCGAAGCTCTACTACCAGTACGGCGACCCGGAGTACCAGGGCGAGATGATCAGCTACTCCGACATCACCGACTCCCGGGTGACAGTCGACTTCCGGGTCACCGTGCCGCCGGGTGGCTCCGCCACCTGTCTGCTGCGGGCCCGCTCGCACGACGGCGCCCAGGTGGGCAGCATCGAGACCACTGTGAGCGCCGAGCCGGGCCAGCGCCACATCCGGACCCGCCAGGAGGTGCCCACGAGCGCCCGGCCGTTCATCGGTGAGGTGTTGCGCTGCCGGCCGGCCGGCTGAGCCGGAGCGCCGGCGAGCCGCCGGCAACCGCACCCCGGTCCCGTCGCCGGCACCGGGGTGATTGAGCACACCTCGACGTGTGCGGCACTGGTAGCCTTGCAAGTTCACCTGTCAGCCAGTCCGCACCAACCGAGGAGACCGCCTGTGTCCACAAATGGAAACGAGGCGCCCGCCACCTGGCTGTCCCAGGACGCCTACGACCGTCTGCAGGCAGAGCTCGACGAGCTGATCGCCAACCGGCCGGTCATCGCTGCCGAGATCAACGCCCGGCGCGAGGAGGGCGACCTGCGGGAGAACGGTGGCTACCACGCCGCCCGCGAGGAGCAGGGCAAGGCCGAGGGCCGCATTCTCTACCTCAAGGAGCTGCTGCGCACCGCCAAGGTCGGTGAGGCTCCGGACACCGACGCGGTGTCGCCGGGCATGGTCGTGACGATCTACTTCGACGACGACGCGGACGACAGCGAGACGTTCCTGCTCGGCTCCCGGGAGATCGCCTCCACCACCGACCTGACGGTGTACAGCCCCGAGTCCGCGCTCGGCCAGGCCATCCTCGGCGGCAAGGCGGGGCAGACCTGCACCTACACCGCGCCGAGCGGCGCCGATATCAAGGTGACCATCGTCTCCTTCGAGCCGTACAGCGGCTGACCTTCCGGACCCGCGCCGGATGGCTCGGGTCCCGAACCCGACCGAGGCTGACAGGCTCCTCGGACCCGAGCCGCACACCCGAACGCCCCGACCGGATCATCCGGCCGGGGCGTTCGCGTTCCGCTGTGACGTCGGTGTTCCACCGAGGGGCTCAGCCCTCGCCGGTGAAGACCACCTGGTAGCCGCTGGCCCGCAACGCGCTGATCAGGGTGTCCGAGTGCTCCACCCCGCGCGTCTCCACGGACAGGGCCACCTCCACCTCGCCCAGGCGCAGGTGCGGGTTGGCCCGCTGGTGCACCACGTCCACCACGTTGGCGCGGTGCTCGGCGATCTCGCCGAGCAGCGAGGCGAGCTGGCCGGGCCGGTCGACGCAGCGCACCGTGATCCGCAGGAAACGGCCGGCCGCCGCCAGACCGTGCTCGATCACCCGGAGCATGAGCAGCGGATCGATGTTGCCGCCGGAGAGCACCGCCACCACCGGCGCGGTCACCTCAACCGCGCCGGACAGCAGCGCCGCCACCCCTACCGCGCCGGCCGGCTCGACCACCTGCTTGCCGCGTTCCAGCAGCATCAGCAGCGCCCGGGAGATGTCCTCCTCGGAGACCGTGACGACGTCGTCGACGAGCTTGCGGACGTGGGTGAAGGTCAGCTCCCCCGGCCGGCCGACGGCGATCCCGTCGGCGATCGTCGCGAAGGAGGGCAGGCGTACCGGCTCGCCGGCCCGCAGCGAGGGCGGGAAGGCGGCGGCGCTCGCCGCCTGGACCCCGATCACCCGTACGTCGGGACGCAGCGCCTTGGCCGCCACCGCCATCCCGGAGACCAGTCCGCCACCGCCCACCCCGGTCACGATGGTGCGCACGTCCGGGCACTGTTCGAGGATCTCCAGCGCGACGGTGCCCTGACCGGCGATCACGTCCGCGTGGTCGAACGGGTGGATGAACACCGCACCGGTCCGCTCGGCGAAGGTCTGCGCCGCGACGAGCGACTCGTCCACCGTGTTGCCGACCAGCTCGACCTGCGCGCCGTACCCCTTGGTCGCGGCGACCTTCGGCAGCGGCGCGTTCACCGGCATGAAGACGGTGGCGTGCGCGCCGACCAGCCCGGCGGCGAGCGCCACCCCCTGGGCGTGGTTGCCGGCGCTCGCCGCGACCACGCCCCGGCCCCGCTCCTCGTCCGAGAGGCGGGAGATCCGCACGTACGCGCCACGCACCTTGTACGACCCGGCGCGTTGCAGGTTCTCGCACTTGAGCCAGACCGGCCCGCCGAGCGCGGCGCTGAGCGGCCGGGACGGCTCCAGCGGGGTGGTACGGGTGACACCGCCGAGCAGTTCCCGCGCAGCTTGAACGTCGGCGAGACCGACCAGTTCCGTCATGCCCCGATCGTGCCACCCGGCCCCGGTGGGATTTGCGCCGACGTGGCCGACGGCGCGGGCGGCACCGGCGCGACGGAAGCGGGCCGGTCGGCGTGCCCCGGCCCGCCCGGCTGACCCGGCCACGCCTGCTGACCCGGCCACCCCTGCTGACCCGGCCACGCGGGCACGGCCCGGGCGAGCCGGTCCTGCTGGGCGGCGGAGATCCGGCGGATCAGCACGACGAACGCGATCCCGGCGACCAGGCAGGCCAAGGCCGGCACCAGCCGGGGCGCGAGCGCCTCCTCGTAGTAGCGCACGTACGTGCCGAACTCCGCGTCGTTGCGGGGCAGCTCGGTCAGCCGGTCGTACCGCTGCTGCTGCGCCTGCGCGACGAACCGGTCACCGATCAGGAACACCAGCCAGCTCACCCACCACACCCCGACCAGCCACGACTGGCGGCGCTGCCAGACGCTGTTCCGGAGCAGGTCGGCGAGCACCCGGGCCGGCACCACGAGGTTGGCGAACGGCACCAGCCAGCCGGCGATCGCCCACGCCGGGCTCAGGCTCGGCACGGCGCCCGGGAAGGCGTCCAGGTTCTTGCGCGCCCGCCAGGTCCAGATCACCACGAGCGTCCCCGCGGTCAGCAGGGCGAGCAGGTAGGGCAGGGTGAACAGCACCTCGACCAGCACCGCGCCGAGCAGCACGTCCCGGTCGAGCTGCTCGGCGGCCGAGCGGGCCATCCGCACACCAACCAGCGGGAACAGAGCCGTGAGCAGGTAGCACAGGGTGGCGGCGCCGACCGCGGACGCCCCGGCCACCGCCAGTCCGCGCACGCCGTACGTGGGCACGCCGGGACTCACGGCGGGTTGGCCGACGCGCGTACCGCAGCGCTGGCACTCCTCAAAGGCCGGGGACGTGGCGTCCCCGCAGGTCTGGCAGTTCATCGGGGACCGTCCGAGTTGGTGTGCGCGACAGGGTGCGCACACGCTAGACGATCACGCCGTGGCCGGCGACCCCGTTCCGACGCGGGGGTAGCCGGGGGCGTGCCGCGCCCACGGCGCCTGCATCTCGAACTGACCGGCCACGCCGAGCAGCAGCAGCTCGGAGCCGGGCGGGCCGACGAACTGCACGCCCACCGGCAGCCCGTCCGGGCGGCGGCCGACCGGCACCACGATCGACGGCAGCCCGGCGATGTTCCACGGCGCCGCGTACGGGGCGTACCTGATGTTCGCCGACATGTTCGCCAGCCAGGAGCGGCCGGACCAGCCGGCGGCCTCCGGCGGCGGCCCGGCCAGCGCCGGGGTGAGCAGCAGGTCGATCGAGTTGTCCGCGAAGAAGTTCACCGACCGTTCGCGCCAGGCCGCCCGGTCGGCCTCCCGCACGTACCCCCGGCGCTGCGCCCACTCGCCGAGCGTGACGTGCCGGCGGCTGCGGCGCTGGAGCTGGCGCGGGGCGATCCCGGCGGCGCGCACGTCGGCGGCGGCCGCCGCGAACCAGGTGGCGATGCCCTGCAGGCCGAGCCGGGTCGGGTAGACCGGGTCGGTGGGCACGGTGTCGTGACCGGCGGCGGCGAGCAGGCGGCCGGCGGCGGCCACCGCGTCCCGGTTCGGGGCGTCCGGCGAGACGCCGCGCACCGGCGAGCGCAGCGAGACGCCGACCCGTAGCCGCGCCGGCGGGACCAGCTTGTCCGGCCGGCGGCCGGCCAGCACCGAGAAACCGACCACCGCGTCGGCCACGGTGCTGGTGAGCATGCCGTGCTCGGTCAGGCCGAACCAGTCGTCCGCGCCGAGCTGGCAGGGCACCACGCCCCGGCCGGGCTTGAGCCCGACCAGGCCGCAGCAGGCCGCCGGGATGCGGATCGACCCGAGGCCGTCGTTGCCGTGCGCCATCGGCACCAGCCCGGCGGCCACCGCGGCGGCCGCGCCGCCGGAGGAGCCGCCGGGGGTACGCGCCGGATCCCACGGGTTGCGGGTGGCAGCGGTCTCGTCGTCGGTGAGCGCCCACAGGCCCAGTTCCGGCATCCGGGTCACGCCCAGGATCACCGCGCCCGCTCCGCGCAGCCGCCGGACCACCTCGTGGTCGGCCTCCGCCACCGGTGTACGCATGGCGGCCGACCCGTTCCACGTGGGCAGGCCGGCCACCGGCGTGTTCTCCTTGACCGCCACCGGCACGCCGGCGAGCGGGAGGTTCGCCAGTTCCTCCTGCTCGTCGACCTTCTCCGCCTCGGTGATCGCCTCACCGCCGCGTACCGTGCGGAACGCGGCCAGGTCGGCGTCGACCCGGGTGACGTGATCCAGGTGGTCGGCGACGACCTGGGTGGCGGAGACGTCGCCACGGCGTACCGCCCGGGCGATCTGTTTCGCGGTCGCACCGACCCACGTCGTCGGCAAGATCTCCGGCACTGCCACCCTCCCCAGCCAGCGGTCAGCCCAGGGCCTGCTCCAGATCGGCGAGCAGGTCGTCGACCGTCTCGATGCCGACAGACAGTCGCACGAGATCGCCGGGAACTTCAAGCGGCGAGCCCGCAGCGCTTGCGTGTGTCATCCGGCCCGGGTGCTCGATCAGGGACTCGACGCCGCCGAGCGACTCGGCGAGCACGAACAGCCGGGATCGGTTGCAGATGTCCACGGCATGCTCCTCGCCGCCCGCCGCGCGGAACGAGATCATGCCGCCGAACCGCCGCATCTGCTTGGCGGCGACCTCGTGGCCGGGGTGCGAGGGCAGGCCCGGGTAGATGACCTGCGCGACCTTCGCGTGGCCGTCCAGGTAGGCCGCGATCCGCTCGGCGTTGTCGCAGTGCCGGTCCATCCGTACCCCGAGGGTCTTGATGCCGCGCAGGGTGAGCCAGGCGTCGAACGGGCCGTTGATCGCGCCCATCGCGTTCTGGTGGTAACGCAGCTCCTCGCCGAGCGCCCGGTCCGCCGCGACGAGCGCGCCGCCGACCACGTCGGAGTGTCCGCCGACGTACTTGGTGGTGGAGTGCACCACCACGTCCGCGCCGAACGCGATCGGCTGCTGCAGGTACGGCGAGGCGAACGTGTTGTCGACCACCAGCAGCGCGCCGGCGTCGTGCGCCACGGCGGCCAGCGCCGCGATGTCGGCGATGCCGAGCAGCGGGTTGGTCGGCGTCTCCACCCACACGATCCGGGTGGCGCCCGGGCGGATCGCCGCGCGCACGGCGTCCGGGTCGGAGACCTTCGCCGGGGTGTAGTCAAGCCCCCAGCGCTCGGCCACCTTGGCGAACAGCCGGTAGGTGCCGCCGTACGCGTCGTCCGGGATCACCACGTGGTCGCCCGGCTTGCAGACGGTCCGCAGCAGCGTGTCCTCGGCGGCCAGGCCACTGGCGAAGGCGAGTGCCACCTGGCCGCCCTCCAGCGCGGCCAGGCACTCCTGGAGCGCGTCCCGGGTGGGGTTGCCGGAGCGGCTGTACTCGTAGCCCTCGCGCGGCGCGCCGACGGCGTCCTGGGCGTACGTGCTGGTCTGGTAGATCGGCGGAATCACCGCGCCGGTGCGGGCCTCCGGGGCCTGACCGGCGTGGATGGCGAGTGTGTCGAAGCCGTGCCTCATGCCGCAGACGTTAGTCCGCCCGCTTCCCCTTTGCTCCCGGTAGGCCGGGCGCGCCTGTCACAACCAGGACTCTGTCGGGGTGGTCGGCCATACTGGTCCGGTGAGTACGACCGAGGCGCTCCCCTCCCGCCTGCACGGCGTCGCCGACCGGATCCCCACGTCACTGGACGACCTCAAGGGGCCCGAGCGCGGCCGGGTCACGCTGCCGACCCGCCTCGCGTGGTCCGGGCTCAGCGAGTTCGACGTCGACGACAGCGGACAGCGGCTCACGCTCTACCGCACGCTGATGGACTGCGGGCAGCGCGAGGACATCGTCCGGTACGTCAACCCGGCGCTCCTCCGGCAGGACTGGTCCCGCATCCGCAAGCTGACCGCGCACCGGGTGATCCGACTCTGGGAGAGCAGAATGCCGGGCCTGGCAGCCTAGCCGTGGACGAGTTGCACACGCGCTTGCTGCACGTCGGATTCCGTGCGGGTGACGACCTCGGTCTGGTACTCGCGGGTGGCTACGCACTCGCCGCGCACGATCTCGTGAGCCGACCGTCCCGCGACATCGACTTCGCCACCGCAACCGCGTTGCCGCTGCCCCTCGTGGCGGCGCGGCTGGCCGAGGCGTACCGAGCCGGAGAATTCGGCTGCCGGGTCGTTGAGGCGACGCCGCGGATGGCCCGGTTGCTGGTCGAGGGGCAGGGTTTCGCCTGCGAGGTCGACCTCTTGAAAGAGGCGATCGGGCCGCCGGCGAGGTTGCAGATCGGCCCGGTGCTCGCGCTGGAGGATGCCATCGGCCTCAAGGTCAGGGCGCTTCACGACCGCGCCGCGCATCGCGACTACATCGACGTATGCGCTGCCAGCCGGATCGTGGAGTTCACGGGACTCGAATCCTTGGGCGCCCGGCACACCGTCGCGTTTTCGCTTCACGAGCTGGCCGACCGACTCGGCGGGGTCGACGAGCTCGACGTGGAGACATTCGCCTCCTACGGTCTCGGCGAGGACGAAATCGGCGGACTCAGGCGCTGGGCCCGTCGGTGGGAGGCGGACATCCGGGCGCGCCTCGCCAACGGCGAGACCGGCCCGACCGGCATCCCCGACGATGACTGGGACGCCTACCTCGATCGCGCCTGACCTACGGCCGGTCTTCTCGTCGATCATGAGGTTGACGGTGGTCGCCGTCCGAATTGTCGCCGCCAACCTCATGATCAACGCTCGCCCGGAGGTGGGGTGGGCGGGTCGGACCTAGGGTGGGCGGATGAGCGGGTGCGTGTTCTGCGGGATCGTGGCGGGCGAGGTGCCCGCGTTCCGGGTCACCGACGAGCCGGACGGGGTCGCGTTCCTGGACACCCGCCCGGTGTTCAAGGGGCACGTGCTCGTGGTGCCCCGCACCCACCTGGTCACCCTGTCCGACCTGCCGCCCGACGCGCTGCCCGGCTACTTCCGGCTGGTCCAGCGCATCGCCGTGGCGGTGGAGACCGGTCTGGACGCCGGTGGGACGTTCGTGGCGATGAACAACCGGGTGTCCCAGTCCGTACCGCACCTGCACACCCACGTGGTTCCCAGGACGAAGGGCGACGGTCTGCGCGGCTTCTTCTGGCCGCGTACCCGGTACGCAGGTGACGCCGAGGCCGAGGCGTTCGCCGGGCGGATCTCGGCGGCGCTGGCCTGACGTCGCGGTGGGCGGGTAAGGAACCGGAGGGCCACGCTGTTGCACACGCTGGGAAAGCCAAGAGAGGAGTCCCACCGTGTTCCTCCGCCGCATGAAGGCCGAGATGATCTCTCCTGACCAGGCCCTGCCGGGCCGCCCGATCGCGATGCCGATCGCCGACCGGCACGAGGTGCTGCCGTCGACGCTGAAGGGCCCGTTCCCCGAGGGCGCGCAGGTCGCTGTCTTCGGCATGGGCTGCTTCTGGGGCGCCGAGCGGCTGTTCTGGACCCTCCCCGGCGTGATCACCACGTCCGCCGGCTACGCGGGTGGCTACACCACCAACCCGACGTACGAGGAGGTGTGCTCGGGCATGACCGGGCACGCCGAGGTGGTCCAGGTGGTCTACGACCCGTCGAAGATCGCCTACGAGGACCTGCTCAAGGTCTTCTGGGAGAACCACGACCCGACCCAGGGCATGCGCCAGGGCAACGACGTGGGCACCCAGTACCGCTCGGCGATCTACACCACCACCGACGAGCAGGCCGCCGCTGCGAAGGCGTCGCGGGACGCGTTCGCGCCGATCGTGGCCCGGGCCGGCAAGGGTGAGATCACCACCGAGATCGCGCCGCTCGGCGACTACTACTTCGCCGAGGACTACCACCAGCAGTACCTGGCGCCGACGAAGAACCCGAATGGCTACTGCAACCACGGACCGAACGGGCTGAGCTGCCCGGTCGGCGTGGCCCGCACCGCCGGCTAGACCCCTCCACCGATCTTGGAGTTGTGGTGCCTGGCAACCCTCGCGAAACCGGCATCACAGGCACCACAACTCCAAGATCGCGGATTCCGGCTGCGGCTGGACGGGCATGCGGCGTTCCTCACAGCCGGCACGGGCCCGATTTCCGGCATCCGCGCCCTGGGGGGCAGGAAGCGACGCTGTGCGCGGCAACCACGCTGCGTGACGGCGCATCGTAGCAAGCTGTCACACGTTCGTCATCGTCTCAACAGGCGAACCGAAACAACCTCTGGCAGCATTGGCTCGTATGTGCGGACTTGCGGGAGAGTTCCGCCGTGACGGTTCACGCGCCGATGTCTCGGCCGTGGAGCGGATGGCGGCCACGATGAGTGACCGAGGGCCCGACGACAGCGGCGTCTGGTCGCAAGGGCCGACCGCGCTGGGACACCGGCGCCTGAAGATCATTGACCTGTCCGCGGCGAGCGGCCAACCCATTGTGGACGCCGCCGCCGGGCTCACCGGTGTCTTCAACGGCTGCATCTACAACTACCGGGAACTACGCGCCGAACTGCAGGCCAAGGGCCACCGGTTCTTCTCGTCCGGCGACAGCGAGGTAGTGGTCAAGGCGTACGCCGAGTGGGGGCTCGACTTCGTCGACCACCTGATCGGCATGTTCGCCGTGGCGATCAGCGAGCGCGACACCGGCCGCCTGGTGCTGGCCCGGGACCGCCTCGGCATCAAGCCGCTCTACCTGGCCGAGAGCCCCGGCGTGGTCCGGTTCGCCTCGACCCTGCCGGCGCTGCTCGCCGGTGGCGGCATCGACACCACCATCGACCGGGTGGCGCTCGCCCACTACCTGAGCTTCCACAGCATCGTGCCGCCGCCGCGCACCATCCTCGCCGGCGTCACCAAGCTGCCGCCGGCCACCGTCCGGGTGTACGAGGCGGACGGCTCCACCCACGAGCGGGTCTACTGGGACCCGTCGTTCGGCCGCGCCGCCGAGCGGGCCGGCTGGTCCGAGCGGGACTGGCAGGACGCGCTGCTCGACTCGCTGACCACCGCCGTACGCCGCCGCATGGTGGCCGACGTTCCGGTGGGCGTGCTGCTCTCCGGCGGCCTCGACTCCAGCCTTGTCGTCGCGCTGCTCGCCGGCGAGGGGCAGGCCCGGTCCGGCCTGGCCACGTTCTCCATCGGCTTCGACGCGGTGGGCGGGCGGGAGGGCGACGAGTTCGTCTACTCCGACCTGGTCGCGAAGACGTTCGGCACCGACCACCACCAGATCCGGGTGCCCACCGGCGACCTGCTGCCGCCGTTGGAGTCCGCCGTCGGGGCCATGAGCGAACCGATGGTCAGCCATGACTGCGTCGCGTTCTGGCTGCTCAGCCAGGAGGTCGCGAAGCACGTCAAGGTGGTGCAGTCGGGTCAGGGCGCGGACGAGATCCTGGGCGGCTACCACTGGTACCCGCCGCTGGCCGGGGTGGACCGGGAGCAGGCGCTCGAGACGTACGCGAAGGCGTTCTTCGACCGCGACGCGGCCGGACTGGCCCGGGTGCTCAACCCGGCGTGGCTGGCCGACGGCGACCCGGCGCGGGAGTTCGTCGCCGCGCACCTGGGCCGCCCGGGCGCGCAGACCGCCGTCGACGCCGGCCTGCGGATCGACACCCAGGTCATGCTGACCGACGACCCGGTGAAGCGGGTCGACAACATGACCATGGCGCACGGGCTGGAGGCCCGGGTGCCGTTCCTCGACCACGAGTTCGTCGAGCTGGCCGCGAGCTGCCCGCCGGAGCTGAAGCTGGCCCAGGGCGGCAAGGGCGTGCTCAAGGAGATCGGCCGGCGGGTCCTGCCCCACGAGGTCATCGACCGGCCCAAGGGCTACTTCCCGGTGCCCGGACTCACCCACCTGGAGGGCAAGCTCCTCGACCGGGTACGCGACGCGCTCACCGCGCCCGAGGCGCGCCGTCGCGACCTGTTCCGCGCCGACTACGTCGACGCGCTGCTCGCCGACCCGAACGCCGAACTGACCCCGTTGAACGGAAACAAGCTGTGGCAACTGGGACTCCTGGAAATGTGGCTCCAGAGCCACGGAATCGACTGACCGTGACCGACACCCTCGCCACCGGAACGGCACGTACCGACCGGGAACGGGTGCTGGGGCGCCGCCGGGAACGCATCGGCCCCGGCGGTGACCCGGTCGCACCGGGTACGCCGGAGCAGCGGCATCCGGAGCCCACGTCCACCGACGCCTCGGGCGTGGTGCTGGACTGCGGCTGGGGCCGGCTGGTGTTCGGGCAGACGTTCGACGACCAGGTGCACGTGGCCGACGTGCTGCGCTCCGAGGCGGTCGGCGCCCGGGACATCTGCATCTACCTGCGCGACCCGCACGTGCTGGTGTCGCGGCTTCCGGACGAGCTGTTCATCGACCCGTCGCTGACGTACCGGCTGCCGCTGGGCGAGAAGCGGCCCGCCGCGACCGAGGGCGGCGAGGTGCCCGGGCTGACCGTCCGGCCGCTGCGTGACGCCGTCGACGCGGAGGCGGTGAACCGGATCTACGCGCGCAACGGCATGGTCACCGCCCCGGTCGAGGTGCTGGTGGACAACGCCGGCACGGACCGGTTCCTGCACCTGGTGGCCGAGGACACCACGGGTGAGGTGGTCGGCACCATCACCGGCGTGGACCACGTCGCGGTGTTCGGCGATCCGGAGAACGGCGCGAGCCTGTGGTGCCTCACAGTCGACTTCAACACCGCCCCGCCCGGCACCGGGCAGGCGCTGCTCACCGCGCTCGCCGACCGGCTCGACGGGCGCGGCCGGGCGTTCGTGGACCTGTCCGTGCTGGCTGAGAACTCGGGCGCGATCCGGCTGTACGAGCGCCTCGGCTTCCACCGCACCGGCACGCTCTGCGTGAAGCGGAAGAACCCGATCAACGAGCGCCTGTTCCTGCCCGCCATGCCCGAGGGGTACGACGAGCTGAACCCGTACGCGAAGATCGTCGCGGACGAGGCGATGCGCCGCGGCATCCGGGTGGAGGTGACCGACCCGCACTGGGGTGAGCTGAAGCTGACCACCGGCGGCCGGACCATCCACACCCGCGAGTCGCTGTCGGAGCTGACCTCGGCGGTGGCGATGAGCCGCTGCGACGACAAGCGGGTGACCCGGCGCATCCTCACCGAGGCGGGCCTGTCGGTGCCGCGCGGGCGTACCGCCACCGGTGAGCCCGACGACGTGGCGTTCCTGAACGACGTGGGTCCGGTGGTGGTCAAGCCGGCGCGGGGCGAGCAGGGCAACGGCATCACCGTCGGCGTGCGTACGCCCGAGGCGCTGACCGCGGCCGTCGAGCTGGCCCGCCGGTTCTGCCCGGACGTACTGATCGAGGAGCTGCGCGCGGGCGAGGACCTGCGGGTCGTGGTGATCGACCACGAGGTGGTCGCCGCTGCGGTACGCCGCCCGGCGCAGATCACCGGCGACGGGGTGCACGACATCACCGAGCTGATCGAGCGGCAGAGCCGCCGCCGGGCCGCCGCCACCGGGGGCGAGTCCCGCATCCCGATCGACGACATGACCCGCGAGGTGGTGGCCGAGGCCGGGTACCGGATGCACGACGTGCTCCCGGAGGGCGAGGTGCTCGCGGTACGCCGGACGGCCAACCTGCACACCGGCGGCACGATCCACGACGTGACCGCCGAGCTGCACCCGGCGATCGCCGAGGCGTGCGTGACCGCGAGCCGGGCGCTGGACATCCCGGTCACCGGGCTGGACCTGCTGGTCCCCGCCCCGGACCGGCCGGAACACGTGTTCATCGAGGCGAACGAGCGGCCCGGACTGGCCAACCACGAACCGCAGCCCACCGCCGAGCGCTTCGTCGACCTGCTCTTCCCGGGTACCCGGGCACCGCAGCGACTCTGGTCGCCGGCCGGTGCGGCAAGCTCTGGGGCATGACCGCACGCAAGCCCCAACCGCTCAAGCTCGACCTCGACTACCTCCGCCAGGTGCTGGTGGAGCTGCTGGAGATCCCCAGCCCGTCGGGGCGCACCGACCACATCCAGCAGTACGTGGGCGAGCGGCTCTCCGCGATCGGGATCAGCTCCACGCTGACCCGTCGCGGGGCGCTGAGCGCCTGTCTGCCCGGCCCCCGGTCGACCGGCGCCGACCGGGCGATCGTGGTGCACACCGACACCATCGGCGGCATGGTGAAGCGGCTCAAGGAGAACGGCCGGCTGGAGGTCAACCCGATCGGTACGCACAGCGCCCGTTTCGCCGAGGGCGCCCACGTGCGGATCTTCACCGACGACCTGGAGCGGGTCGTCACCGGCCAGGTGCTGCCGCTGAAGGCGAGCGGGCACCGCTACAACGAGGCGGTCGACCTGCAGGGCGTCGGCTGGGAACTGGTCGAGGTGCGGGTGGACGAGCCGGTGCACGACGAGGCCGGGCTGCGGGCGCTCGGCATCGACGCCGGGGACTTCGTCGCGTTCCTGCCCAACCCCACCATCACCCCGAACGGGTACGTCAAGTCCCGCCACCTGGACGACAAGGCGGGCGTGGCGGCGGTGCTGACCGCGTTCAAGGCGATGGTCGACGCCGGAGTCACCCCGGCGGTCACCGCGCACCTGCTGGTCACCGTCACCGAGGAGATCGGCCACGGCGCGAGCCACGGGCTGGACCCGGACGTCGCGGAGATCGTGTCGGTGGACGCGGCGGTGGTCGCGCCGGGCCAGCAGTCCCGGGAGACCGCGGCGACACTCGCCATGGGCGACGGGGTCGGCCCGTTCGACTACCACCTGACCCGCAACCTCGCCTCGATCGCCAAGGAACACGGCGTCGACCTGGTCCGGGACGTGTTCGACTACTACCGCTCGGACGTGGCCGCCGCGGTCGAGGCCGGGGCGCACGCCCGGGTGGCGCTGCTCGGGTTCGGCGTGGACGCCACCCACGGCCACGAGCGCACCCACCTCGACGGCCTGCACCAGCTCACCCAGCTGCTCTGCCTCTACCTGCAGAGCCCGCTGGTGTTCCCCGAGTGGGACGCCGAGCCGGAGGGCGACCTGGCCGACTTCCCGTCGCTCGCCGTGCAGCCGGCGAACGAGGACGGCCCGCGCGAGGGCCCGATCGGCCTGGACTGACCGGGCCTGTGATCGAAATCCGTTGCCGCGGCCGCCGCGAAGTGGATAGCGTGGCGGTACACGGGAAAGGAGGTGGTCCAGACTTGTATAGCAATCGGACTCGTGAGGTGGCTGTCCGCTAGCCGCTGTCCTCGACAGTGAAATCTCGCCCGCCGCGAGGCGGGCACCTGCAGGATCGTCGAGACCGTGTGGCAGCGGTGCGGCGAAACCACGACAGCCACCCGACCCCCGGGGTGCCGGCCCAGTCCAGCCGGCCCGCGCGCGAGCGCGGAAGCCCCGGGGGTCGCTTTTTGCGCTCGGGAGGGTGCGGTGTCCATGCGTGAGCTGGTGGTGCTCGGTACGGCCAGCCAGGCCCCGACCCGGCAGCGCAACCACAACGGCTACCTGCTGCGCTGGGACGACGAGGTGATCCTCTTCGACCCGGGCGAGGGCAGCCAGCGGCAGATGCTGCACACCGGGGTCACCGCCACCGACCTGACCCGGATCTGCGTCACCCACTTCCACGGCGACCACTGCCTCGGGCTGCCCGGCATGATCCAGCGGCTCTCGCTGGACCGCGTACCGCGCCCGGTGGCTGTGCACTTCCCGGCCGGCGGCGCCGAGTACTTCGCCCGGCTGCGCCACGCCTCCAGCTTCTACGAGACCGCCGAACTGGCAGTCGAGCCGATCGACGTCGACGGGCAGCGGATCACGCTCGGCGTCGGCACGCTGGAGGCCCGCCGGCTGCGGCACCCGATCGAGACGTACGGATACCGGCTGGTCGAGCCGGACGGCTGCCGGATGCTTCCGGAGCGGCTGGCCGCGTACGGCATCGCCGGTCCGGACGTGGGGCGGTTGCTGCGCGACGGCCACCTGGACCGCGACGGGCGCCGCGTCACCCGGGACGAGGTGAGCGTCGTCCGGCCGGGGCAGCGGTTCGCGTTCGTGATGGACACCGGGCTCTGCGACGGCGTGTACGCGCTCGCCGAGCACGCCGACCTGCTGGTGATCGAGTCGACGTTCCTGGAGTCGGAGGCGGCGCTCGCCGCCGAGGTCGGGCACCTCACCGCCGGCCAGGCCGCGCGGGTCGCGGCCGAGTCGGGGGTACGCACGCTCGTGCTCACCCACTTCTCCCAGCGGTACGCCGACCCGCGCCGCTTCCACGACGAGGCCCGCGAGCACTTCTCCGGTGATCTGGTGATCGCCGAGGATCTTCAGACGGTACAGGTGCCGCCCCGGCGGGTACCGTCGCCCGGGTGACGATCTCCCTACGTTCCGCGACCGAGGCCGACCTGATGGCGGTCGGCGCCCTGCACCAGCGTTCCCGGGTGGCGGCGTACTCGTCGTTCCTGCCGCCCGAGGCGCTGGCCGACCCGACGCCGGAGGCGATGGGCCGCTACTGGGTGGAACGGCTGACCTGGGAGGGCGCGGACCACCGGATGACGGTGGCCGAGCGGGACGGGAAGCTGGTGGGCTTCAGCTACCTCGGGCCCGACGACGAGGGCGACCCGGCGACCGGGCTGCTCAACGCGATCCACCTGGAGCCGTCCGAGCGGGGCCGGGGCACCGGACGGGCGCTGATGGTGGACGCGCTCGACGCGATGCGGGCCCGGGGCTGGACGCGCGCGGTGCTGTGGGTGCTGCGGGACAACGCCCACGCGCGCCGTTTCTACGAGCGCGGCGGCTGGACCGCCACCGGTGATGAGCGGGACGAACACATCGGCCGGGTGCTGGTCCCCCAGCTCCGCTACGCCCGCCGCTTGTAAGGAAGGGCCCCTTATTAACGCCTCCGGTAGAGGAAGGGCCCCCTTTTAACACCGCGGTGTTAAAAGGGGGCCCTTCCTTACAAGCAGGGTCAGCGGGCGCCGAGGTGGGCCAGCAGGTCCTGGCGGGTCAGCACGCCCTTGGGCTTGCCGTCGACCAGCACCAGCGCCGCGTCCGCCTTCTCCAGCAGCCCGACCGCCTCACTCACCGGCTGGCCGCCGCCGATCATCGGCAGCGGCTCGCCCATGTGCCGCTCGATCGTGTCGTGCAGGTGGGCCTGGCCGGTGAACAGCGCGTCGAGCAGGTCCTTCTCGGCGATCGAACCGGCCACCTCACCGGTCACCACCGGCGGCTCGGCCTTGAGCACCGGGAGCTGCGAGACGCCGTACTCGCGCATGTAGTCGATCGCGTCGCGGACCGTCTCGGTCGGGTGCACGTGCACCAGCTCGGGCAGGCCACCGGGCTTGCCGGCGAGCGCGTCGGCCACCGTCGGCTCGGTGCCGGAGTCGTCCAGGAAGCCGTACCGGGCCATCCACTTGTCGTTGAAGATCTTCGACAGGTAGCCCCGGCCGCCGTCCGGCAGCAGCACCACGATAACGTCGTCCGGGCCGGCCTTGCGGGCCACCTCCAGCGCGCCCACCACCGCCATGCCGCAGGAGCCGCCGACCAGCAGACCCTCCTCGCGGGCGAGCCGGCGGGTCATCTCGAAGGACTCCTTGTCCGACACCTCGACGATCTCGTCGGCGATCTTCCGGTCGTACGTCTCCGGCCAGAAGTCCTCACCGACGCCCTCGACCAGGTACGGCCGGCCGGTTCCGCCGGAGTAGACCGAGCCCTCCGGGTCCGCGCCGATCACCTTGACCCGGCCCTCGGACGCCTCCTTGAGGTAGCGGCCGATGCCGGAGATGGTGCCGCCGGTGCCGACGCCCGCCACGAAGTGGGTGATCCTGCCCTCGGTCTGCTTCCACAGCTCCGGGCCGGTGGTCTCGTAGTGCGAGCGCGGGTTGGCCGGGTTGCTGTACTGGTTGGGCTTCCACGCGCCGGGGATCTCCCGGGCCAGCCGGTCGGACACGTTGTAGTAGGAGCGCGGGTCCTCCGGCGCGACGGCGGTCGGGCAGACCACCACCTCGGCGCCGTACGCGCGCAGCACGTCCTGCTTGTCCTGGCTGACCTTGTCCGGGCAGACGAAGACGCAGCGGTAGCCCTTGAGCTGGGCCACCAGGGCCAGCCCGACGCCGGTGTTGCCGCTGGTCGGCTCCACGATCGTGCCGCCCGGCCGCAGGATGCCCGCCTTCTCGGCGTCCTCCACCATGCGCATCGCGATCCGGTCCTTGACCGAGCCGCCCGGGTTGACGTACTCCACCTTCGCCAGCACGGTGGCCTGGATGCCCTCGGTGACGTTGCGCAGGCGGACCAGCGGGGTGTTGCCGATCAGCTCGACGACGTTGTCGTAGTACTGCACCTCGTTGTGCCCTTCGTCGCGCCGCCGTCGTGGGGCGGTCGGTCAGCCGTCAGTTCGCCGACCAGCGTACGTGCCGTCAGGGCACCACATGCCCCGGGATGACCGAGCTGCGACGTGCCTCCCACTCCAGGAACCGTTCCGTCTCGGCGAGCACGCTGCCGGCCAGCCAGGTGACCATCACCGCGTCGTCGGCCAGCCCGAAGATCGCCAGCGGGATCTCCGGCAGCAGGTCGATCGGGCTGACGATGTACGCGGTCGCGCCGGCCATCAGCGCCAGGCGCAGGCCGCCGTCGTACTCGCCCCTGGTGGTGGCGCGGATCATCCTCGGCAGCGCCGCCAGCCGGGCCCCGAGCGACGGCCCGCCCCGCGTACCGGCCGCCAGCGCCCGGGCCAGCGCGGCGAACGCGGCGCTGCGCTTCAACGTCTTCCCCATGTCTTCGCCCCTCTCCGCCCGACCATGGTGCGGCCCGGGGGCAAGCCCGCGTCCGCCACCCCCATCGGTACCCAGTCCGGGCGCCGCCCAGCCATCCGATCAAGGACAGCAGTGGTCGTACCGGCGCGATACTGTCGGTTCATGGGGGACGCTGGTTCCGTCGCGCCGGTCCACTGGCAGCGCGTCCGGCAGATCGCCCGCCTCGCGGCGATCGGCACGGGCGCCACGGTGGCGGCCACCGCCGCCACCGGCGGGGTGCTGCTCGGCCAGGCCCGGCAGGCCCGGCGCACCATCCCGATGGCGCAGGCCCCGCCACCGCGCTGCGACGGCGTGTACGGCGCGAAGCTGCCCGGCCCGCCGGTCACCATGGTCATCCTGGGCGACTCCTCGGCAGCCGGCTACGGCGTGCACAGGCGCCGGGAGACACCGGGCTCGCTGCTGGCCACCGGGCTGTCCCGCCGCCTGCACCGGCCGGTACGCCTGCACCGGTTCGCCGTGGTGGGCGCGCTCTCGTCCGGGCTGAAACCGCAGGTCGAGTCCGCCCTGGAGGTCGAGCCGGACGTGGCGGTGATCCTGGTGGGCGGCAACGACGTCACCAACCGCACGCCGCCGGGGCTGGCCGTGCGCTACCTGGTCGACGCGGTCCGCACGCTGCGGGCGGCCGGCTGCGAGGTGGTCGTCGGCACCTGTCCCGACCTGGGCACCATCCGGCCGATCCAGCCGCCGCTGCGCTGGCTGGCCCGGCGCTGGAGCCGCCAGCTCGCGGCCGCGCAGACGGTGGGCGTGGTCGAGGCCGGCGGCCGGGCCGTCTCACTCGGCGACATGCTCGGGCCGCGGTTCGCCGCCGAGCCCGCCCGGATGTTCGCCTGGGACCGGTTCCACCCCTCCGCCGAGGGGTACGCGATAGCCGCGGCGGCGTTGCTGCCCACCGTGCTGTCCGCGCTGGGCGCGGTCCCGGAACGCAGGCCTGTCCTGCCCGGCGTGGAAGGCGTACGGTCGCTCCCGGAGGCGGCTCACGAGGCGGCCCGGCACGCCGGCACGGAGGTCAGCGGCGCCCAGCTCCGGGGTCGCGACCGCGGGCCCGGCGGACGCTGGGCGCAGCTTCGCCGACGGGCCTTCTTCGGCGTCGGCGCGCTGCCCCCGACCGGCAGCGCCGCCGACTCGGCCACCCTGGAGGAAACGGCATGAGCGAGCGAAGCGGAGTGCTGTCATGAGCGAGCGCAGCGAGCGAATCGGCCAGCTCAGCGCAAACGTGCCTCATGACGGCACGGAGCGAAGCGGAGTGCTGTCATGAGCGAGCGGAACGAGGTGGCCCGGTGGGGCCGGGCGGCGGCCCTGTCGCTGCTGGCCGGCACGGTGGGCGGCGCAGCGGTCCTCGCCGGGCAGGCCATCGCCGCCCGCAGCCGGGAGTACGCCCAGCCCGAGCTGGGTCTGGTGTTGCGCGCGACGGTCGGCCGGGCGGACGCGCCGCCGCTGCGGCTGGTGCTGCTCGGTGACTCGTCGGCGCTCGGTGTCGGCGTCGACCGCTTCGAGGAGACGATCGGCGGTCAGCTCGCGAACCTGCTCGCCGAGGGGCCGCACGGCCGCCGGGTGCATCTGTCCAGCGTCGGGGTCTCCGGCTCCCGCGCCACCGACCTGGCCACCCAGGTGGCCCGGGCGCTGCTCGGCGAGCGGCCCGACGTGGCGGTGGTGCTGATCGGGGCGAACGACGCGACGGCGCTGAGCCGCCCCGGTGACGCGGCCGCCTATCTCGGCTCGGCGGTGCGCCGGCTGCGGGAAGCGCACGTCGAGGTGGTGGTGGGCACCTGCCCCGACCTCGGCGCGGTACGCGCGGTCGCCGCCCCGCTGCGTCAGGTGCTCGGCTGGTCCGGCCGGCGGATGGCACGGGCCCAGACAGCGGCCGTGCTGGACGCCGGTGGCACGGTTGTCGACCTGGGCACCGAGACGGGCCCGGTGTTCCGCGCGGATGCCGGCACGCTCTGCCGCGACGGCTTCCACCCGTCCGCCGACGGCTACCGGATCTGGGCGCACGCCCTGCTGCCGGCGGTCGAGGCGGCGGCGACTGTCGCGTTCCGGCACCACCGCCGACCGCCCACAGGGTGACATTTCCCGCCCGCCGCACACCTTCCCGCGCATGTTACCGGCGCGTTAACGTTGGCTCATGCCGATTGAGTCGCCCCGCGACGCCGTCATCGTCGCCACCGCCCGGTCCCCCATCGGCCGCGCGTTCAAGGGTTCCCTCCGCGAGGTCCGCCCGGACGACCTCGCCGCCACCATCGTCCAGGCCGCCCTCGACAAGGTTCCGGCGCTCGATCCCACCACCATCGACGATCTCTACCTCGGGTGCGGCCTGCCCGGCGGCGAGCAGGGCTTCAACATGGCCCGGGTGGTCGCCACGCTGATGGGCCTGGACGGCCTGCCGGGCGCCACGCTGACCCGCTACTGCGCGTCCTCGCTCCAGACCACGCGGATGGCGATGCACGCGATCCGGGCCGGTGAGGGCGACGTGTTCATCTCCGCCGGTGTGGAGATGGTCTCCCGGTACGCCCGGGGCAACTCGGACACGCTGCCGCCGGAGGCGCAGGCGCTGGTCGGCGGCGGCTGGGAGAACCCCCGCTTCGCCGAGGCCCGGGAGCGTTCCGCGGCCCGCGCCCAGGGCGGCGCCGAGGTGTGGGCCGACCCGCGCGAGGCCGGGCAGCTCCCCGACATCTACCTCGCCATGGGGCAGACCGCGGAGAACCTGGCCCAGGTGTACGACGTGACCCGCGAGGACATGGACGCGTTCGGCGTCCGCAGCCAGAACCTCGCGGAGAAGGCGATCGCGGACGGCTTCTGGGCCCGCGAGATCACCCCGGTCACCACGCCGGACGGCACGGTGGTCAGCACCGACGACGGCCCGCGCGCCGGGGTGACCCTGGAGGCCGTGGCCGGTCTGAAGCCGGTGTTCCGCCCGGACGGCCGGATCACCGCCGGCAACTGCTGCCCGCTCAACGACGGCGCCGCCGCAGTAGTGATCATGAGCGCCGAGCGGGCGTCCGAGCTGGGTCTCACCCCGCTGGCCCGGATCGTCTCCACCGGCGTCAGCGCGCTCTCTCCCGAGATCATGGGCCTGGGCCCGGTCGAGGCGTCGAAGCAGGCGCTGAAGCGGGCCGGCATGACCATCGACGACGTCGACCTGGTCGAGATCAACGAGGCGTTCGCCGCGCAGGTGATCCCCTCGTACCGGCAGCTCGGCATCCCGGAGGAGAAGCTGAACGTCGCCGGCGGCGCGATCGCCGTCGGCCACCCGTTCGGCATGACCGGCGCCCGGATCACCGGCACGCTGCTCAACGCGCTGGAGTGGCACGACAAGACCATCGGTCTGGAGACCATGTGCGTCGGCGGCGGCCAGGGCATGGCGATGGTGCTGGAGCGACTGAGCTGAGACCGGTTCGCCGGCGCGCGGGCCGGGTGCGGGAGGCCGTATGGCGACCGTCGTGGAACGTGAGCGCAAGTACTCCGGCGACGAGGGTTTCCAGCTGCCCGACCTGACCGGGTGCGGTGGCGTCGTGACCATGTCCGACGCCACCGTCTCGGATCTGGACGCCGTCTACTGGGACACCGATGACCTGCTCCTGCTGCGCAGCGGGCACGCGCTGCGTCGTCGTACCGGGGGGCACGACGCGGGCTGGCATCTCAAGGTGGGCGCGGTCGGCGGCGCGCGGGTCGAGCACCAGTTCCCGGCCGGGGCGTCCGACGACGGCCCGCCGGCCGAGATGGTCGCGCTGATCCGGGGCGCGTCGCGGGGCCGTACCGTCGCTCCGGCCGCCCGGGTGGTCAACCGCCGCCGGGAACGGCGGCTGCTGGACGCGGACGGCCGGGTGCTGGCCGAGGTGGCCGAGGACGACGTCCGGTCCGAGGATCTGGTGGACGGCGCCGCGCGGACCTGGCACGAGATCGAGATCGAGCTGGTCGACGGCGACGAGGCGCTGCTCGACGCGCTGGGCGAGCGGCTGCGCGCGGCAGGTGCCCGGGAGGTGGCGGTCAGCAAGTCGCACCGGGCCGTCGCGGGCCGGATCGAGCGCTTCGACGACCGGGAACCGGACGGCCCGGCGGGGCCGGTCCTCACGTACGCCAGGGCGCAGCGGGACGCGATCGTCGGCAACCACGCGGCCGCGTACCAGGGTGACGAGGACGCGGTCCACGACATGCGCGTCGCGGCCCGCCGGTTGCGGGCGACGCTGCGTACGTTCCGGGGGTTGTGGGACCGCCGGGAGAGCGAGGCGGTCCGGGCCGAGCTGCGCTGGCTCGGCGGTGAGCTGGGCCGGGTCCGCGACACCCAGGTGATGGCGGCCCGGCTCACCGAGGCGGTGCACGAGCTGCCGGACGAGCTGGTGCTCGGCCCGGTGGCCGCGCGGATCGGCGAGCGGTTCGCGGCCGACCTGGCCGGGACGACGGCGGCGCTGCGGTCCGCGTTGGACTCCGACCGCTATGCCGAGCTGCTGGCCCGCCTGGATCGGCTGGTCGACGGCGCACCGGCCGACGTGGGCCGGCGCTGGGTGGACCGGCGGATCCGCAAGGCGGTACGCCGCGCTGACGAACGGCTGGACCGGGCGCTCACGCTCGAAGGGACGGCCGGGGACGCGGCGCTGCACGAGACGCGTAAGAAGCACAAGGCGGCCCGGTACGCGGTGGAGATGCGGGAGCCGAGCGCCGGCAAACCGGCCGCCCGCCTGGTGAAGCGGTTCAAGGCGCTCCAGGATCTGCTCGGCGCCCACCAGGATTCGGTGGTGACCCGGGAGACGCTGCGGCGGCAGGCGCTCCAGGCGTACGCCGACGGCGAGAACACGTTCACCTACGGCCTGCTGCACGGGAGGCAGGCGGAGGCCGCCGGCCACGACCGCCCGGCGGTCCTGCGGGCACGCGACCGGGCCCGACGCCGCAAGGCACGCCGCTGGCTCAACCCCTGACCGCCCCCGCCACCCGGTCGATCATGAAGTTAGCGGGGATCCGCGTCCGTTTTGTCGCCGCCAACTTCATGATCAACGCGACGAAAGGGCAGGGGGCAGGTCAGAGGGCGCCGCGGGTTCGGGTTATCGCCTCGGCGGCCTCGGCCAGGACGGGGGCGGGGGGATCGGCCAGCGTCAGGTCGGCGGTTACCACGCGGAGCTGGTCTGGGAGGGCCTGGTCGCTGGGGAGCCGGGGCACCTCGCGGCGCGGCTCGCCCGCCGCGTCGGCGGCCAGGTTGGCGATCTCCTGGACCAGCTTGTGCACCAGGTCGGCCCGGGACACGTTGCCGCCCTCGGCCTTGGCCGACCAGCGCGGCTGCTGCCAGTGCCCCACCTGTCGGACCAGCAGGGTCACCGCCCGGTCCAGTTCCGCTGCGCTCATCGCCGCCGAGTCTACGGCGACGCCGGGCCGGAGCGTGCTCAGCGGCGTACGTAGCTGAGCAGGCGCAGGATCTGCCAGTACAGGAAGATCAGCCCGACGAGCAGCCCGAACGCGCAGTACCAGGCGTAGCGGCGGGGCAGCCGATTCGCGGCCGACCGCTCGACCAGGTCGAAGTCGAGGATGAAGCTGAGCGCCCCGGCGATGATCGCCACCACCGAGAACACGTACGGCAGCCAGCCCACCCGGTCACTGAGGCTGTAGACGGCCACGCCCTGCCGCCCGGTGAACAGGTACGCGAACAGGTTGACCAGGCCGATCGCCACGATCCCGACGAGCGTGCCGATGACCAGGCGGGCCAGGCGCGGCGTGGCGCGTACCAGCCGGGCCCGGTAGAGCACCGCCATGCCGAGGAAGACGCCGAACGTGCCGACCACCGCCTGCGCCACGATGCCCGGGTAGACCAGTTCGAAGGCGCGGCTGGCCACCCCGAGCAGCAACCCCTGCAACACGGCGTACCCGACGATGACCGGCGGACTGGTGATCTGCTTCAGCGAGATGACGAGCACCAGGGCGAGGCTGGCCAGCGCGCTTCCGGCCAGCGCGGCGGAGATCCACGCGGCCCGCGGCACCAGCACCCAGGACAGCGCCGCCGTGACGCCGGTGACCAGCAGCAGGCCCACGGTGCGGCTCACCACGTCGGCCACCGTCATCGCGTCGGCGGTTCCGACCCCGAGCACCTGCCGTTCGGCGCGGCCGACGTCGTCCAGCCGGTCCAGCACCGGATTGGCACTGCGCACCGTGACCACCTCCCGCCCACGTACCCGAGTCCCACTCTGCCCCGGTCGGCACGGCAGGGACGGGAAAACGGCGACGCCCGCCGCCGCGGATGCGGCAGGCGGGCGTCGGCGGAAAGCGAGACGTCAGTCGTCGCCCTGGAAGTAGCTGAGCAGCCGCAGGATCTCGATGTAGAGCCAGACCAGGCCGACCACGATGCCGAAGGCGGCCGTCCACGAGTAGCGCTGCGGGAGTCCCATCCGGACCCCCTCCTCGATGTCGGCGAAGTTGAGCACGAAGCTCAGCGACGCCACCACGATGCAGACCAGGCTGAAGCCGATGGCCAACTTGCTGCCATCCCGCAAGCCAGTGTTCACGCCGGCCAGGGACAACACGAAATTGATCAGCATGACCGCGAAGAGGCCTGCCATGATCGAGACCAGGATGCGGGCGAACTTCGGGGTAGCCCGGATGATCCGCGCCTTGTAGATCATCGCCATGAGGAAGAAGACGCCGAAGGTCGCCACCACGGCTTGAAGCACGATCCCGTCGTACCGCGCCTCGAACGCCTTGCTGACCATGCCGACGAAGACGCCCTCGATGATCGAGTACGCCACCACGAGCGCCGGGTTGGCCATCCGGGAGAACGAGATGATCAGACCCAGCACCAGGCCGACCACCGCGGCGCCGATCCACGCCACGCCGACGAGCGAGTCCGGCACGAGCACCCAGGCCGCAGCGGCTGAGGCGCCGAGGATGGCGAGCATGAGGACCGTCTTGACGACCACGTCGTCGAGCGTCATCGGGGTCACGGTGGGCGGTGCCACCGGCTGGCCGTAGCCGCCCGGGTAGGGCTGGGCGTAGGGCTGCTGCGGGTACTGCTGCTGGGGGTATCCGGGCTGACCGTAAGGCCCGGGCTGGGCGTACCCGGCCGCCCGCTCACGCTCTGCCGCCTGGCCGAGCCGGGCGAGCACCGGGTTCGAGGTCTTCACTTCTCAGGCCTCCCTCAGGGGGTCGATCGCACGTAGACGTGCTACTCCAGGGTAGACGTGGCCGCAATCGCGCGTGCGACGGCTAGCTGTGGGAAACCTGAGAGTTCGTGTGCCCGGGGCGGGGGTCGAACCCGCACGCCTTGCGGCAGCCGCTTTTAAGGCGGCCGTGTCTGCCGTTCCACCACCCGGGCGGGTGACACCGGCGCGCCGACACGCGCGGTGCAGATCTCACCGTAGCGGCTCGGCCGCGACCCGGCGTACCCCGACGGCTGCGGCCGTTATGGTCGAGGCCGTGACCAGCGCCGCCCGCACGGCCTCCGGGCCCGACCAGGTCCGGGCGGCCCGCCCGGCGACGGTCACGCGGCGGATGACGGCCGCCGTCCGGCGGCGCCGCGCCGACCTGCTCGTGGGGCTGGCGTTCGCCGCGTTCGCCGCCTGGCTCACCCACGGCCTCTGGCCGGCGCCGGGCACGCGGGTACTCGCGCTCAACCCGGCCGACCAGACGCTGTACGAGTGGTTCCTGGCGCTCGACGCGCGTGCCCTGCGCGGCGAGCTGAGCCTGGTCAGCGACCGCCTGAACGCGCCGGACGGGGTCAACCTGATGGCGAACACCTCGGTCGTCGCGCTCGGCGTGCTGCTCGCCCCGGTCACGCTGGCGTTCGGCGCGCCGGTCACGTTCGCGCTGCTGGTCGCGCTCAACCTCGCCGGTACCGCGCTGGCCTGGTACCTGCTGTTCACCCGCGTCCTACGGGCCCGTCCGCTCGCGGCCGGGCTGGGCGCGTCACTGTGCGGCTTCGGGCCGGGCATGGTCTCGCAGAGCAACGGCCATTTGCACATGACCGCGCAGTGGCTGGTCCCGGCGCTGGTCTGGCTGGTCGTCCGGCTGCTACGCGCCGCCGACCCGGCCGGGCGCCCGGACGGCCCGGACCGCCGCCGGATGGTCTCGTCGGCGGCCGGGCTCGCCGCTGTCGTCACCGTGCAGGTGTTCGTCGGCGAGGAGGTGCTCTTCCTCACCGCGCTCACGCTGGCGGTGATGACGCTCGCGTACGGGCTGGCCGACCGGGAACTGCTGCGCCGGGCCGGTCCCGGCTTCGCCCGCGGGCTGCTGGGCGCGGCCGGGCTGGCGCTGCTCGTGCTGGCGTACCCGCTCTGGGTGCAGTTCGCCGGTCCGCAGGGCGTCGCCGACGGGATGTTCCCGCCCGCCTACTTCTCCGCCGACCTGGCCGGCTGGACCCGCCTCTCCGCGCTGACCGTGTTCGGCAGCCCGGAGGCGGTCCGGCTGACCACCGGTCCGGCCGAGTTCACCACGTTCCTCGGCTGGCCGCTGCTGCTGGTCGCGGTCGGCTGCGCGGCCTGGCTGGGCCGGCGGCCGCTGGTGGTGGCGCTGGTGGCAGGCGCGCTGGTGACGGCCGCGCTCGCGCTCGGCCCCGAGGTCGTGGTCGGCGGCGAACGGACCGGGCTTCCCGGCCCGTACCGGCTGCTGGCCGGGCTGCCGGTGGTGGACGGCGCGCTGCCGATGCGCTTCGCGCTGGCGGTGCTGCCGCTGGTCGGTACCGTGCTCACGCTCGCCGTGCACCGGGCGCTCGGCGAGTCCGGCCGGGCCCGCCGGGGTGTCCCGATCGCGGTCGGCGCGGCGGTGCTCAGCGTCCTGCCGACGCCGCTGCCCACGATGGACCGGCCGCCGCTGCCCGAGTTCGTCACCGGCGGCCACTGGCGGCAGTGCGTACGCCCCGGTGGGGTGCTGGTGCCGGTGCCCACCGCCACTCCGCAGACCCCCTGGCCGATGCGCTGGGCCACCGCCACCGGCGTCGGCTTCGCCATGCCGGAGGGCTTCTTCATCGGCCCGTACGGGCGGGGCGGCTCGGCCACCATGGGCACCTGGCAACGCCCCACCTCGGCCCTGCTCGCCGACGTGGCCCGCCGGGGCGTGGCGCCGGCGGTCGGTGACCGGCAGCGCCGCCAGGCCGCCCGGGACGTCGAGTTCTGGCGCGCGTCCTGCGTCGCGGTGACCGACGACGCGCCGCACGCGGACATGCTGCGCCGCACCCTGGAGCAGTTGTTCGGGCGGCCGGGTACGCGGCTCGCCGACGCCTGGACCTGGCGCTTCTGATCCCGGACACGGCGAAGGCCCCTCCCGCGTACGGGAAGGGCCTTTCGTCCGGCAGGCGTCAGACGCGCGCGGCGACCGGCGGGGCGGACGCCTCGGCGAACTCCTCACGCGGGTCGTGCAGCTGACCCAGCGCCACCACCTCACGCTTGAGGAAGAACGCCAGCGTCCAGTCGACCACCACGCGCACCTTGCGGTTGAACGAGGGGATCCGCGACATGTGGTACGTCCGGTGCATGAACCAGGCCGGCCAGCCGGTCATCTTGATGCCGTAGACCTGCGCCACACCCTTGTGCAGGCCGAGGCTGGCCACGCTGCCGGCGTGCTTGTGCTTGTAGTCGACCGGCTCGCGCCCGCGGATCACGTTGGCGATGTTGTCGGCCATCCGCGCCGCCTGCCGCACCGCGTGCTGGGCGCTCGGCGAGCAGAAGTTGCCCGGCTCCTTGGTCAGGTCCGGCACGGCGGCGCAGTCGCCGGCGCTCCACGCGCCCTCGACCACCCGGTCGCCGTCCACGATCTGCAGCGTGGGCCGGCAGGTGACCCGGCGGCGCTCGTCGCGCGGGAAGTCCGTGGCGTCGAGCATCGGCGACGGCTTCACACCGGCGGTCCAGACGATGGTGTCGGACGGGAAGCTGTCGCCGTCGGAGAGCTTCACCACACCGTCGACGCAGGACTCCAGCCGGGTGTCCAGGCGGATGTCCATGTCCCGTTTCATCAGCTGCTGCACCGTGTAGGCGCCCATGTCCCGGTCGACCTCGGGCAGCACCCGCTGGGTCGCCTCGACCAGCACCCAGCGCATCTCCTCCGGCTTCAGCTCCGGGTAGTAGCGCAGCGCGTCGCGGGCCATGTCCTCCATCTCGGCGAGCGCCTCGATGCCGGCGTAGCCGCCACCGACGAAGGTGAACGTCAGCGCGCGGCTGCGTACCGCCGGGTCGGTGGTGGAAGCCGCCACGTCGAGCCGGTCCAGCACGTGGTTGCGCAGGTAGATGGCCTCACCGATGGTCTTGAACCCGATGCCGTGCTCGTGCAGGCCGGGAATCGGCAGGGTGCGGGAGACCGAGCCGGGCGCGACCACCACGTGGTCGTACTGGATCTCCCGGGCCGGGCCGCTGATCGGCTGCACCACTGCGGTCATGCGGTCGTGGTCGATCCGGGTGACGGTGCCCGCCACCACGGTGCACTTGCGCAACTCCCGCCGCAGCGGCACGACGGCGTGCCGCGGGGAGATGTTGCCCGCCGATGCCTCCGGGAGGAACGGCTGGTACGTCATGTGCGGCTGCGGGTCGACGACGATGACCTCGGCCTCACGCCTGCTCAGCTTCTTGGACAGGCGCAGAGCGGCGTACAGGCCCACGTGACCGGCACCCACGACAAGGATCCGCTTCGGGTTCACGTCATCTATCTTTCCCCGGGGGCCCCCGGTAATCCCGCGCGAGACCCCCTTCTGTGACGGAGCACAACCCATGTGACCTGCGCAACGTCACCGGAACGCTGCGTCACTTGCGACGCAGCAACCAGCCCAGCAGCGCGCTCAGCCCCACCGCCACCAGCAGCCCCACCACCGTCGCCGCCTGCGAGCCGTCCGTCCCGCCGACGCCACCCAGCCACGCCAGCACCACGCCGAGCACAGCGCTGGCGAGCACCACCCCGCCCGCCCGGCTCAACCACCGGAACACCACGTCCGGGTCGATCAGCCCGTCGTAGGGCAGCAACGCGGCGAGCGCGCAGAGCGAGTGCGCCAGATAGAGCAGCGTCGCCACGGCGAGCAGCCGCCACAGCGCCGGCGGCCGGTCGAAGCCGAGCGTGGCCAGCAGCCAACCGCCGACCGTCACCAGCGCGGCGAACGTCGGCCAGATCCGGCGCGGACCGAACGCCGGCAGCACCGCGGCCACCGCCAGGGCCAGCAGCGAGCGCGCGGTGAGGGCCTGCACCGGGTACGCGAGCAGGAAACCGGCCAGCACGGTGAGGAAGATGCCGCCGCGTACCAGCAGCGGCAGCGGGCTGACCCGGGCGGCCGCGTACCGCAGTGCCCGTACCCGCTCGACCAGGGCATCCGTCATCTGAGTCCTGCCTTCGGGGCGGTCGCCAGCCTGGCCACGTCGCGGAGCACCTCGTCCAGGCTGCCCGCGCCGGCCCAGCGCACCACCGGCACGCCGTGCTCGCGGAGCTGGCCGATCATCGTGTCCCGGTCCAGCCGCCACAGCCGGTACGCCACCTCGGCCCAGCCCCGCTCCTTCGGCACCGGCAGTTCGGCCGGCAGCGTGTCCACCGCCACCACGAACCGGCCTCCGCGGGCCAGCCGGGCCAGCATCTGCGCGGACCGCTCGTCCAGCAGCGGGGTGAGCACCACCACGAGCGCGTCCGAGGAGAGCAGTTGCGGGCCGAAGACCTGGTCGTACGGCTCGTGCGGGGACGACTCGGCGTGCACGTCGAGCAGCCACTCCAGCACGGTCAGGTACTGCCGCCGCCCGGTGGCCGGACGCAGCCGGCGCGCGGCCGGGCCGTACTCCAGCATCGACACCCGGTCACCGCGGTGCAGGTAGTGCTCGGCGATCGCGGCGGCGGCCCGAACCGTGGTGTCCAGCACCGACGCCGGGCCGTTCACGCCACCGGAGCGGCCCGCCTCGGCGAGCACGTCCAGCAGCACCACCACCTCGGCGTCCCGGTCCGAGAGCGTCGCCGCCACGTGCAGTTGGCGCGCTCGCAGCGACACCCGCCAGTCGATGCGGCGCAGCCGGTCGCCGGGCGCGAACACGCGTACCCCGGCCAGCTCGCCGCCCTCCCCCGGCCGCCGCGACCGGTGCGCGCCGACCAGCCCGGCGGCCCGGGGCATCGCCTCGACCGCGTCGAACGGCTCGGTACGCGGGTAGACCCGGGCCCGGATCGGGTCGGTGATCACCGCGCGGGAGACCAGCAGCCCGTCGGCGACGGCGACCCGCACCCCGGCCGGGCCGATCGGGTGCCGCCCCCACCGCAGCGCCGTGCCGGTCAGCTCCAGGTCGACGGCGCTGCCCCGGGGTACGGAGGTGACGAACGGGCGGTCCGCCCCGCCGGAGCGGCTCACGTCCAGCCCGGCGCCGCCGAAGCCGACCTGCTCCACGCGCAGCCAGCGCGACATCCGCGTCCGCACCACCGCGAGGTCGTACCCGACCAGGTCCGGGTTGGCCACCGCGACGGTCGCGGCCAGCGGGGAGCCCTCGACCAGGTGGGTGTCCGCGACGCCCAGCTCCAGTTCCGGCAGGCCCGCGGGGCGGCGGCGCAGCGCGTACGCGGTGCCCAGCGCGAACGGCGTGGCGAGCACCACCAGGTCGATGCGGCCGAGCAGGACCGCCGCGACGAGCAGCACGCCGGTGAGCAGCACGGCCCGGCCGAGCGCCCAGGTGGGCGCCCAGCCGCTCGCCGCCTCGGCCCGATCCATCAGCGCCCGGCGGCGTAGCTGGGCAGCGCGCCGCTGGCCGGGGCGGGCGTGGACTCCAGCACCTCGCCGACCACGAACGCCGGATCCACCCGGCGCAGCCACATCTCCGGCCGCAGCGTGATCCGGTGCGCCAGCGCGGGCGCCGCCACCGCCTTGACGTCCTCCGGCACCACGTAGTCGCGGTTGGCGAGCACCGCCCGGACCCGGGACAGCAGGAGCAGCGCCAGCGAGCCGCGCGGGGACGCGCCGACGAGCACCGACGGGTGCTCCCGGGTGGCGGCGGTGAGCGCCACGATGTACCGGCCGACCGAGTCCTCGACCACCACGTCCTCCAGCGCTGCCTGCATGGCGCGCAGCGTCGCGGCGTCCACCACCGGCTTGATCTCCGCCTCCTCACGGCGGCGGGCGATCCGGCGGCGCAGCACGTCCCACTCCTCGTCGTGGCTGGGGTAGCCGAACGAGACACGCAGCAGGAACCGGTCGAGCTGCGCCTCCGGCAGCGGGTACGTGCCCTCGTACTCGATGGGGTTCGCGGTGGCCAGCACGTGGAACGGCTCGTCCAGGCGGTAGGTCACGCCCTCCACCGACACCTGCTTCTCCTGCATCGCCTCCAGCAGCGCCGACTGCGTCTTCGGCGGCGTCCGGTTGATCTCGTCGGCGAGCAGCAGGTTGGTGAACACCGGCCCGGCCCGGAACGCGAAGTCGCCGCTGCTCTGGTCGTAGAGGAACGAGCCGGTCACGTCGGCGGGCAGCAGGTCCGGCGTGAACTGGAGCCGCCGGAAGTCCAGCCCGAGCGCCTGCGCGAAACAGCGCGCGGTGAGCGTCTTGCCCAGGCCGGGCAGGTCCTCCAGCAGCACGTGACCACCGGCGAGGATGCCGGCCAGCACCAGCTCCAGCGCGTCCCGCTTGCCGACCACGACGGTGCCGACCGCCTCCAGGACGGCCCGGGCGAGCCGGCCCACCTCGGCGGGGGCCATGCTCCGGTCCACGTCGTTCATCAGATCTTCTCCAGTTCGGCGACGATCGCCGCGAGGTCGCGCGGCGACGGAGGGCGGCGGGCGGGGGTGGTGAGGAACGTCCACAGTGGCTCGCCGAGCAGGGCGCGGGCGCGGGCCGGATCGGACTCGCGGGTGACGCCGTGGCGCTGGCGCAGCCGCTCGTCGGCCAGCTCGCCGAGGCGGGGCAGGATGCGTTCGGTGAACCGCTCCCGGTTGTCGCCGGACCAGTCCAGCGGGCGCTCCCAGCCGTTGATCGCGGTGCGCAGCGCGTCCCGGGCGGACCAGTTCCAGGTGCCGGGCTCCTCACCGGCGGGCGTCCGGGCGCCGGCGCGGGGCGGCGGCGGGGGCGACAGCGCGGCGGTGACCCGGCGTACGGCGAGCACGGCGAGCACCCCGGCCACGATGATCCAGATCGGCACCTTCAGGCCGACCGCGCGCAGCCCGACCACGACCACCACCACGACGGCGGCCGTGACCGCCGCGGTACGCAGCAGCAGGCGTGCCCGGCCACCGCCCGAGGGGCGTACGTCCTCCCCGGCGGGCTCCTCGCCGAACGACAGCAGGTCGTCGATGCTGGTGCTCACGACGCCTCCCCCGCCAGGCTGGTCAGCTCGCCGCGCAGCCGGCGTAGCGCGGCGCGGGCCTGGTCCCGGGTGTGCTCGTCGACCGGGTGCGTGGCGTACCGGGCCTCCCGGTAGACGTGCGCGAACCCGTCGAGCACGTCGGCGCTGGCGATCGCCGGGATGCCGGCCTCCGGGTCGCCGCGCAGCAGCCGGGCCACCAGGTCGGTCGGGGTGTCGCCGGTGTGCCGGGGCACGCCCGCGTCCTCGGCGGCCTCCTCCAGGCGCACCCAGCACGCGATCACAGCGGTACGCGGGTCGGTGGAGCGGTCGTCCAGTTCGACGAGCCCGGCGTCGAGCGCGGCCACCACCTCACGCGCGGTCCCCTCGGCGGTACGCCGGGAGCGCCGCACCGGCACCGCCCGGGTCGTCCGCCGCAGCGCGCCCCGGAGCACGTTCCACAGGACGTACCCGATGGCGCCCAGCACCACCGCGAACAGCAACGCCACGGCGGCGGTGGCCAGCCAGTCGGGCACACCGCCCGACGTGGACTCACCCACGTCGCGGGGTTCCACCGGGTACGACGGCACCGCCTCGGGCGACGGGTACTCCGGCACGTACGGGATGGTGTCGGCGGCCGGCGGGATCCGGCTGGCCCCGATGGCGGAGTGACCGGCGGCGAACGCGGCGAGCGCGAGCAGCACCGTCACCGCGGCGACCGGCCACCACCTGCGCAGTACGCCGAAATCCATCCCACCGCCTCAGGTGTTCCTCAGTCCACCCCGGCCAGGTCCTTCGCCCGGGTGAACACGTCGTCCAGCATCGCCGGTGTGAGCCGGCCGGTGAACGTGTTCTGCTGGCTGACGTGGTAGCAGCCCAGCAGGTCCGGCACGGACTCGCCGGACCAGTGTGCCCCATGGCCGAACGCCGGTCGCGGCGTGGGCGGTCGCTGCCCGTACACCTGACGGAGCACCGGCCACCACGCGGCCCACGCGAACGCGCCCAGCGCGACCACGACGCGCAGCGTGGGCCGGATCAGTTCTACCTCGCGGTGCAGCCACGGCGCGCAGGTGTCCCGCTCGGCCGGGGTGGGTTTGTTGTCCGGCGGCGCGCACCGCACGGCCGCGAAGATGCGGGTCTCGCGCAGCGTCAGGCCGTCGTCGGCGGAGACGCTCGTCGGCTGGTTGGCCAGCCCGGCCCGGTGCAACGCGGCGAACAGCACGTCACCGGACCGGTCCCCGGTGAAGATCCGGCCGGTGCGGTTGCCGCCGTGCGCGGCCGGCGCCAGACCGAGAATGGCGATGCGCGCGTCCGGCGGGCCGAGGCCGGGCACCGGCCGTCCCCAGTAGTCCTGGTCGCGGAACGCGGCGCGCTTGACCCGCGCCACCTCCTCCCGCCACGCCACCAGGCGCGGGCAGGCGAAGCAGTCGCTGACCGCGCCGTCGAGGTCGGCCAGGTCGGCCGCCCGCGCGGCGCGGGCGACCACGTCCTGCGGGGTACGCGACTCAGCCAAGCTTCGCCCGGAACAGTTCCAGCGTGCGGGCCCAGGCGGTGGCGGCGGCCCGCTGGTCGAAGTGCTCCGGCCGGTCCTCGTTGAAGAACGCGTGCGCGGTGCCCGGGTAGTCGAACGTCTGGCAGGTGCCACCGGCCGACTCGATGGACCGGCGGACGCTCTGCACCCCGTCGGCGGCGGACAGGCCGTCCGCCTCGGAGCAGTGGATGAGCGCGGCCTTCCCGGCGTAGCCGGCCCAGCCGCCTTCGTCCGCCGCTCCCACGGCCATGCCCTCCCAGGGCAGGCGCGGGTAGAACCCGGCGGTGGCCACGATGCGCTCGGAGAACGTGCCGGACCACAGGGCCAGGCTGGCGCCCGCGCAGAACCCGGCGCAGCCCACCTTGCCGGCGACCTCGGGCCGGCTCGCCAGGTATTCGGCGGCAGCGGCGATGTCGCTCGCCGCCTCGTCCATCTGGGAGCTGTTGAGCATCAGCCGCGGCTCGGTCGGCTTCACGGCCGGTCCGCCGTGCCGGAAGTCGGGCGCGAGCGCGACGAAGCCGGCCTCCGCGAAGCGGTCGACCACGGCCCGTACGTGGGGTACGAGACCCCACCAGTCCTGGATGACGATGACCGCCGGGCTGGCCACACCGCCGGAGGGTATCGCGAGATACCCCTCGCTCGTCCCCCCGTTGCCGGTGAAGCTCACCATCTCGCCCATGGGCCCGTCCTCCTTGCGGTCAGTCAACGTTGGCTGGTCGCACAGTTGGCTGTTACGTGCCGGTAGCGTGCCACGCGGTCAGCGGCCCGGGGAAGACAGAACAACAGTGGCATTCACCTCCTGTAGACCTCACAGACCAGTGGCCGACGCCCCGCACCACAACCCGGCGAGATCTTGGAAGCTTGCGGCCCTTATGAGGGCCGTTTCCTTCCAAGATCTCGCCGGATCGAGCGCGCGCTCAGGGAGTTGACGTGGGTTCCGGGGAAGCGGTGGGGGTGGCACTGCCGGTGGGCGCGAGTGCGGGCGGAGCGATCGACGGCGAGGCCGGCGGACCGAACGGGGCCAGCTCCGGGCAGTACGGGTAGGTGTTACGCATCTCCGGCACCGCGCCGGCGTCAGCCATGCAGCTCGGCCAGCCGAGCCGGATCGGCACGCCGTTTTGGTCGAAGAGCCGCGCGTCGCGGATCAGCCGCCCCTGCTGGTCGTAGACGAAGACGTCCTCGATCCGGTCGTACCTGTGGTCCACCGACGTCTGCTCGTAACTGCCGTAGCTGTCGGTGTCGGCGCGCTCGTCCACCTGGGCCAGCACGGCGAAGGAGAACAGCAGCAGCGCGGCGGTGGCGATCTGGTGCAGTTGCCGCCGCCACCCGGTGATCCCGGCGGAGCGGCGACCCCACCACATCGACGCGACGACCGCGCCGATGAGCAGCAACAGCCCCGTCGAGCTGTTGCCGTCCAGCCGGGGCACCAGGCCGGACCGGCCGTCCACCATCCACGCCACGATCAGCGCGGCCAGCCATCCGCGCACCAGCCACCAGGCCGGACGCAGCGGACGCAGGAAGTCGCTCACCGTCTCGTGCCCGAAGACCGGGCCGAGCTGGCGGTCGAGCAGACGCAGCTGGGTGGCCGCCTCCCGCCGGGCCTCGGCGAGGCGGTGGAAACGCGCCGGCCGCCGGCTCGGCTGGGCACCGGCGACGGCGCGCAGCTCGGCGGCGTACGCCTCGGGGGTGCCCAGCCGGTCGACCAGCGTGCCCTCGCCCTCGGCGGCGACCTCGGCGAGGTGTTCCGGCAGTTCCTCGGTCAACTCGTCGCGGACCTCCGGTGGCAGGTCGGCGAGCGCGGCCCGCACCCGGTCGACGTAGTCCGTGATCTCCTGCCCCGTGACGGTCATGCCGCCATCCCCCGATCGTCGAGCAACGCGTCCATGGTGGTGGCGAACGAGCGCCAGGTCTTGCCGGAGCGGGTGAGCTGGTCACGCCCGGCGGCGTTGAGCGAGTAGTACTTGCGGTGCGGCCCGGACTCGCTCGGCACCACGTACGTGGTGAGCAGACCGGCCGCGAACAGCCGGCGCAGCGTGCCGTAGACCGAGGCGTCGCCGACCTCGGTGAGACCGGCCTCGCGTAGCCGCCGCAGGATGTCGTAGCCGTACCCGTCCTCGTCCTTGAGCACGGCGAGCACCGCGAGGTCGAGCACGCCCTTGAGGAGCTGCGTGGTATCCACGCTCCGCACAGTAGTGCGCAATACGCACTACCGTCAACGACACAGCACCTACAGGCGGGCGGTCCATCCGATGAAACGGTCGAACAGATCGGCCCTTCTTGTTGACCAAGGAGTTGGCGGCCCCGGAGGCGTCCGGATCGGACACAAACTCCTTGATCACCGCCGGAAGGGGCCAGAGGGCTAGGCGAGGCTCCAGGCGATGCCGTCGAGGATGTCGTGCTCGGAGGCGACCACCGACGGCATCCCGGCCCGCTCCATGATCACTCGCAGCACCAGCGCGCCCGCGCCGATCACGTCGGCCCGCCCCGGGTGCATCACCGGGTACGCCAGCCGCTGCTCACTGCTCTTGCCGAGCAGGTCGGCGGTCACCTCGGCCACCTGCTCGTACGAGACGCGGGCGTGGTGGATGCGGCTCGGGTCGTACTCCTGGAGCCCTTGCGCCAGCGCGACCACGGTGGTGACCGAACCGGCCAGCCCGACCAGCGTGGCGGCCTCGCGGCCGGGCACGGCGGCGAGCGCGCGGTCGACGGCGGCGGCGATGTCGGCCTCGGCGGCGGCGATCTGTGCCGCGGTCGGCGGGTCGCCGTGCAGGTGGCGTTCGGTCATCCGGACGCAGCCGATGTCCACCGAGATCGCGCCCCGGACGCCGTCGGCGCGGGTGCCGACGACGAACTCGGTCGAGCCGCCGCCGATGTCGACCACCAGGTACGGCGGTTCGGCGTCGGCGGGCAGGCCGCGCACCGCGCCGGTGAACGACAGGCGTGCCTCCTCGTCGCCGGTCACGACCTCGGGCGGTACGCCGAGCGTGCGCTCGACCATCGTCCGGAAGTCGGCGGCGTTGGAGGCGTCCCGGGAGGCCGAGGTGGCGCACATGCGGACCCGGTCGGCACCGGACTTCTCGATCTCGGCCGCGTAGTCGGCGAGCGCCACCCGGGTCCGCTCGATGGCCTCCGGGGCGAGCATGCCGGTCTGGTCGACGCCCTGCCCCAGCCGCACGATCTCCATCCGCCGGCTGACGTCCACGAGCGGCGCCGTTTCCCCGGCCGAGGGGTCGGGCAGGTCGGCGATCAGCAGTCGGATCGAGTTGGTCCCGCAGTCGATGGCTGCCACACGCGCACTCACGGCGCCCACCCTACGGCAGCCCGCCCGGGGCAGCTCAGAGGCGCAACAGCATGCGGGAGTTGCCCAGGGTGTTGGGCTTGACCCGTTCCAGGTCCAGGAACTCCGCGACACCCTCGTCGTACGAGCGCAGGAGCTGCTCGTAGACCGGCTGCGGCACGGGCGCGCCGTCGATCTCGCGGAAGCCGAACGAGCCGAAGAAGCCGGTCTCGAACGTGAGCACGAAGATCCGGGCGATGCCCAGGTCGCGCGCCGAGTCGATCAGCTCACCGACGATCCGGTGCCCGATCTTGTGGCCCCGGCAGGACGGGTCGACCGCCACCGTCCGGATCTCGGCCAGGTCCTCCCACATCACGTGCAACGCGCCGCACCCGACCACCGTGCCGTCCGGCGTCACCGCGACCCGGAACTCCTGCACGTCCTCGTACAGCGTCACAGTCGCCTTGCTGAGCAGCCGCCGGTCGTCGGTGTAGGTGTCCACCAGCCGCCGGATGCCGCGCACGTCGGCGGTGCGGGCCCGGCGCACAGTGATCTGGTCGGCGCTCATCTCACTCCGCCGGCACGTCCACGCAGGGGCCGGCGGCCCACCACTTCTCCACCAGCGCCAGCGTCTCGTCGCCGAACGGGTTGACCCCCGGCCCGGCGGCGAGCGCATGCCCCAGGTGCACGTGCAGGCACTTCACCCGCCCCGGCATGCCACCGGCCGAGATGCCGGCGATCTCCGGCACCTCGCCGATCGCCTCCCGGCGGGTCAGGTAGTCCTCGTGCGCGGCCCGGTAGCGCGCGGCCAGCTCCGGATCCTCGGCGAGCCGCTCGGCCATCTCCTTCATCAGCCCGGCCGACTCCAGCCGGCTGCACGCCGCCGTGGCACGCGGGCAGGTCAGGTAGAACAGCGTCGGGAACGGCGTGCCGTCGGCCAGCCGGGGCGTCGTCTCCACCACGTCGGGCAGGCCGCACGGGCACCTGTGGGCCACCGCACGGGTGCCGCGCGGCGGGCGTCCGAGCTGCGCGGCCACCGCGGCCAGGTCGGCCTCGGTGGCCGGCTGGCGTTCCGGCGGGGGTACGGAGTCCGCCGCCGGCTCCTGCGGTGGTACGACGCTCAAGGTTGTGCCTCTCGAATCAAAGCTCACTTGTCCTGGCGCTCGGCGTTCGCCGCCCGCACGCTCGACCACAGGGTGTCGTACCAGGGCTCCGGCGCGGTCGGCGCCCCCGGCTTCGCGTCCTTGCCGGCGTCCTTGGCCGCGCCCTCCGGGTCGGAGAGCACCACCAGCAGCGTCTCGCCCGGCTTGCCCATGAAGAACCGCTCCCGGGCCTGCGTCTTGACGTACTCCGGGTCCTTCCACTTGGCCGCCTCGGCGGTGAGCCGCTCGATCTCGGCCCGCTGGGCGGCCTGCGCGGCCTCCATCCGCTCGATGTCCGCCTGCTGGTCCAGGTAGACCCGGACCGGATAGGTGTACGCCAGCGCGAGCGCGATCAGCACCGCGAACAGCACTGTGGCGCGCCCGGTGAAGCGCCGGGGTTGGGGTGCGGTGAGCCGCTTGACCGGACCACCGGCAGCGGTACGCCGGGCCGCGGCGGGGCGGCTCGCGGAGCGTACGCCGTCGCTGGCCCGGGACGCGCCGGGTGACCGGCCGGCGGCGCGCGTCTCCGCGCGGACGCCGTTGTCGCGGGCCGTGGACCGGACCCGGGCGCCGCCCGTCCGGCCGGGCTGACCCGGCCGACGGGCGGGCCGCTGGCCACCCGGTGTGCGGCGCTGCTGCATCGTCACACCCCTCCCCCGGAGCGCTCGCTCAGGCCGAACGGTAACGCGGGAACGCGCCGGCGCCGGCGTACCGCGCCGCGTCGGCCAGCTCCTCCTCGATCCGCAGGAGCTGGTTGTACTTGGCCACCCGGTCCGAGCGGGCCGGGGCGCCGGTCTTGATCTGCCCGCAGCCGGTGGCGACGGCCAGGTCCGCGATGGTGGTGTCCTCGGTCTCGCCGGAACGGTGGCTCATCATGCACTTGAAGCCGGCCCGGTGAGCCAGGTCGACGGCGTCCAGCGTCTCGGTGAGCGAGCCGATCTGGTTGACCTTGACGAGCACCGCGTTGGCGGCCCGCTCCGCGATGCCCCGGGCGATGCGCTGCGGGTTGGTCACGAACAGGTCGTCGCCGACGATCTGGATCCGGTCGCCGAGCGCGGCGGTCAGGGTGGCCCAGCCGCTCCAGTCGTCCTCGGCCAGCGGGTCCTCGATCGACACGATCGGGTAGTCGCCGGCGAGCTTGGTGTAGTAGTTGCTCATCTCCTCGGCGCTCTTCGCGGTGCCCTCGAACGTGTACGTGCCGTTGTCGAAGAACTCGGTGGCGGCCACGTCGAGCGCGAAGACGATGTCGGTGCCGAGCCGGTAACCGGCCTTCTCCACCGCCTCGGCGATCAGGTCCAGCGCGGCGGCGTTGGTGGGCAGGTTCGGGGCGAAGCCGCCCTCGTCACCCAGGCCGGTCGACAGGTCCTTCTTCTTCAGCACCGACTTCAGCGCGTGGTAGACCTCGGCGCCCGAGCGCAGCGCGTCCCGGAACGTCGGCGCGCCGATCGGCGCGATCATGAACTCCTGGATGTCGACGTTCGAGTCGGCGTGCGCGCCACCGTTGAGGATGTTCATCATCGGCACCGGGAGCAGGTGCGCGTTCGGGCCGCCCAGGTAGCGGAACAGGCTCAGCTCGGCGCTGCCCGCGGCGGCCTTGGCCACGGCCAGGGAGACACCGAGGATGGCGTTCGCGCCCAGCTCGCCCTTGTTGTCCGAGCCGTCGATGTCGATCATCTTCTGGTCGATCAGCCGCTGCTCGCTGGCCTCGTAGCCGATGAGCTGGTCGACGATCCGGTCCTCGATGTTGGCGACGGCCTTCTCGACACCCTTGCCCAGGTAGCGGTCCTTGTCACCGTCGCGCAGCTCGACCGCCTCGAAGGCGCCGGTGGAGGCGCCGGACGGCACCGCGGCGCGGGCGATCGTGCCGTCGTCGAGCCCGACCTCGACCTCGACCGTCGGGTTGCCCCGCGAGTCCAGGATCTCCCGGGCGACGATTCCCTCGATGGTTGCCACTGAGTCGCTCCTCGTTTGTGTGGTTCCGGTCCGATATGGGCCGCGACGGTGCGGCTGAGGCAGGTGTTGAACGCAGCGTATCGGTCCCCGCCCCGCCGTACGCCGCTCGGGGCGGCCCCCGAGGCGCTTGCTGAGACGGACATTCCCGGATTACCGGTCGTCAACCGGCAACCGGTTTGCGAGAGGTTGCGTCGATCGACAAGGCTGGGCATCATGCCTGCCGCCTCGACGACTCTCCGCGTGCTCGCCGCCTCGGTCATCGCGTCGCTCTCGGTCACCGGCTGCCAGGCCCTGGACGACGCGGGCGTCGCGCTCGGTCGGGCCGACCTGGTCAACGACCTCGCCGCGCGGATGGACCGGGCGCTGGAGCAGACCTGGGCCGCCGACTACCAGCTCGACGGCGGTCGCACCGCCTCGATCGCGCAGACCAGGAAGCCGCTGCGCTCCACGTACACCTGGCCCGGCGGCAAGATCACGGTGACCCAGGAGTCGGTGACCCGGTGCGCGAGCACCGCCGCCCGCACCTCCTGCACCGTGTCTCCGCCCGTGCTCACCGCCGGAAAGCCCTCGGTGATCGTCTACGACGAGGCACGCAAGCAGGGCCTGGTCACGCCCCCGGCGGTGATCCGGCTGCTCACCGAGGCCGCGCTCGCGCCGGACGCGGTCATCGAGCAGAGCGACACCACGCTGGCCGGGCACCATGCCACCTGCGTGAACGTCACCCACGACGGTGAGCGCTTCAGCACCTGCGTGACGAACGAAGGCGTGCTGGGCAGCTTCTCCGGCACGATCGACGGCAAGCCGGCCGAGGTGACGCTGAGCCGCTACACCGAGAGCGTCGAGGCCGCCGCGTTCGCCGTGCCGGCCGGCGCGGGCGTGGTGGACCGCCGCCCCGCCACGTCGTGACCCCGCCCGACGGCGCCGGGTTCCGGCCCGCCGCCGATCACGGGCGGCCGCCGCAGCCGGGCGACCTGGCGCTGCCGGTCGCCGGCCGGAAACTGCTGACCGGCCCGGACGCCGCGCAGCCGCTGCGCATCGGCGCGCTGCCCGGCGACCTCGCCTGGACACCCGTCGGCACGCTCGACGGCACCCCGGCATGGGCGGCCGAGGTCACCGACCCCGAGTCGCTGCCCGGCCGGTGGCGCGGCTGGCGCGGCCTCGCCGCCGAACTGCCCGCACCCCACGCCGACCTGGCCGGACGGGCGCTCGCCGTGGTCACCTGGCGGCGTACGCACAGGTGGTGCGGGGCGTGCCGGGCCGAACTGTCCGACGTGCCGGGCGAGACCGCGCGGCGCTGCCCGGACTGCGGGCTGACCGTGTTCGTGCCGCTGTCCGTAGCGGTGCTGACCGCGATCACCCGCCCCGGCCCGGCCGGCGCAGCGGGCGAACTCCTGCTGGTCCGGCACGCGCACGGCCCGACCGGTTTGTGGGCACTCGTCGCCGGATTCGTCGAGGCCGGCGAGTCGCTGGAGGCGGCGGTGCACCGCGAGGTCGCCGAGGAGGTCGGCCTGACCCTGCGCCGCCCCGCGTACGTGGACAGCCAGCCGTGGGCGCTGACCGGACCGGGCACACTGCTCGCCGGGTTCACCGCCGAGGTGACCGACCCGGCCGCAGAACCGGTGGCCGACGGCACAGAGCTGACCGAGGCGCGCTGGTTCCCGGTCGACGCGCTGCCCGCCGAGCTGCCGCCCGCGTACTCCCTGTCGCGCTGGCTGATCGACGCGGTCGCCGCCCGCCGGTGAGCCCTCACACCCCCAGCAGGGTGCGCAGGTGGCGCGGCGGCGGGCAGTCGTACGCCAGCATGGCGTCGTGCCAGTCGCGCACCGGCACGCCGTCCGGACGGGCGGCGGCGATGTCGGCCATCTCGCTGTAGCCGACGAAGTACGTCGACAGCTGCGTGGAGGTGAGCAGCGCCCGCCGCCACTTGCCGGCCGCCTCCCCCTCCTCCTGGAAGCCGCGCCCGGTCATCAGCGCCATCGCCTCGGACTCGGGCAGATCGTCGCAGTGCACTAGCTGGTCGAGCAGCGCGTTGATGGTCATCCGCAACTGCATCTTGAGCTGCTGCAACCGCACCGGCAGCCCGCCGAAGCCGAGCCCGGCCATCAGCTCCTCGGTGTAGACCGCCCAGCCCTCGATGAACACGCCCGACTCGGTGAGCGCGCGTACCCGCGTCGGCCCGTCGTAGCGACGGGCGTGGGCGAGTTGGAGGAAGTGGCCGGGCATCGCCTCGTGCACGGTCAGGTTGCGGATCATGTGGTCGTTGTACTCCCGGTAGAACGACTCGACCCGCTGCGCCGGCCAGTCCGCCGGGGTGGGCGCGATGCAGTAGAACGTCGGCACGTCGGCCGTCTCCAGCGGCCCCGGCGAATCGCAGTAGGCGACCGCCACACCCCGCGCGAACTCCGGCATCTCCTGGATCACGCACGGGTCACCGACCATGCTGACCAGGTCGTGGTGGCGCACGAAGTCACTCGCCTCGTCCAGCGTCACCGAGGCGAGGTCGACGATGGTGGCGTCGTCCGGGTGCTCGGCGGCCAGCAGGTCCAGCGCCCGGCGTACCGTCTCGTCGTCGGCCGGGCCACCGACCAGCTCGACGGCCGCCGCGCGGATCTCCTCGGTGGCCCGGTCCAGGTTGGCCCAGGCGCGGCGCTGCACCTCGGCGGCGCTCAGCTCGGTGTCGAGCGTGTGCCACAGCCGCGCCTCCCAGCGCCGCCGGCCCAGCCGCGGGTCACGCCCCGGGCCCGCGTCGGCCGCCAGACCCTGCCGCAGCCACGCCACGAACTCCTCCAGCGCGGCGATCGCCTCCGTGGCCGCCGGGCCGACCCGGTCACGCAGCGCCGGCGCCTGGGCGAGCAACGCCGGCACCTCGTCGCGGATCAGCGCCGCCGTGCCGGTGAACTGCCCGACCGCCGTCTCCGCGTGGATGCGCGGCATGTCCCGCAGCGTCGCGCGCGCTGTCGCAAGCGCATCGGGTACGGCCGACAGGCGCCCGGCGAGGCTGGTCAGGCGCTCCTCGGCGGGGGCGAAGGGACGGGCCAGCAGGGCGTGCAGCAGCGGCCCCGGATTGTGGCGCAGCGGATCCCACTCGTGGGCGCGAATCTCGGTGGCCTCGAACAGCCCTCTGTCGATCATGCTGGTGAGCAGCGCGTGGTCGACGCTCTCCGCCACGTCGAGCGCATCCGGGTCGATCTCGGCGAGCGCGTCCGCCGCGTCCTTCAGCATCGCCTGATCGGCGGCGAGCGCGTCCGCGGACAGATCGGGCAGCCGGTCGTCGTAGCGGTGGTCCCCGGCGGAGGTGGCCAGCCCGGGCCGGCTCTCCAGCAACGCCTCCACGATCCGCTCCGCCAGCGGTACGAACGACTCCATACCCGGCACCCTACCGATCACCCCCGACCCCTTTCCCGACCCAGCTCCCGCCCGCCGGGCCACCCTCCGCGTTGATCAAGGAGTTCGCGTCCCCAGTAGTGCCCGCCGCGACCCCAAACTCCTTGATCACCGACACGGCCCGCCGGGTGGCTGGGCCGATCTTGGTACGGAACGGCCCCTATGAGGGCCCTTTCATACCAAGATCTACGGCCGATCCCGAGATGCGGTCTACGAGTCTCGGGAAGCGAGAGGGCTCGACTCGGGCCGGCAGCGCGCTGGGTCCCGACCGGGCGGACAAGGGCGGCGAAACGCCGACCCCCATCAGCCTGTCCCGCCACCACGCAACCCGACCCGGCAGCCCTCCGCGATCTTGCACTTCCTGCCCGGACGGAAGGGACATTTGCGATGCCCAGGGGGCCGCAAGTGCAAGATCGCGGGGCGGGAGGGCGGGAGGGCGGGGCGGGAGGGCGGGAGGGGTGGGCGGGGTCAGGTGGGGCGTTCGGCGGCTCGGACCGCCTCGGCGTACGCCAAGGTTGCACGGCGCAGGGCGGCCTCCGGGTCGATGCCGGCCTGCCGGGCGGCGGCGACAGTTGCCAGCAGGCTCGCCCCCAGCCGCGCTTCCGGGTCCACCTGCGACTCGGCCAGCGGGGGCGGTACGGCCAGGCCGACCCGGCCGGCGCGGTCCAGGATCTTCGCGGCCAGCGCGAGCGCGGGCTGGCTCAGCGCGATGCCGTCCAGCACCGATTCGCGGGTCTTCTCATCCCGCTTGATCCGTTCCCAGTTCGCCTCGATCTCCTCGATCGAGCCGGCCGGCTCGCCGGAGAACACGTGCGGGTTACGCCGCACCATCTTGTCGACAAGCGTTCCGGCCACGTCGTCGACGGTCCAGCTCTTGCCGTCCGGTAGGTCCTCGGCCAGCCGGGCGTGCAGCAGCACCTGGAGCAACACGTCGCCCAGTTCCTCGCGGAGCGCGTCGGTGTCGTCGGCGCTGATCGCGTCGTACGCCTCGTAGCACTCCTCCAGCAGGAACCCGGCCAGGCTGCGGTGGGTCTGCGCCCGCTTCCACGGGTCGCCGCCCGGGGAGGCCAGCCGGTCCATCACCTCGACCGCGTCGAGCAGCCGGGCGCCGGGTGGGTCCCACGAGCCGTACATCAGTTCCAGCTCGGCCAGCCCGGGCTCGCGGGCCAGCCGCAGCCCCAGCTCACGGGCCAGCGTCTCGTCGCCGGCCGGGCCGGCCAGCCACACCGCCCCGCCGTGCGTGGCGGCGGCGTCGAGCAGCGCCTGGGTCGCGCCCTCGGTCACCACGCTCACCTCGGCGCCGGCCGTCCGGACCGCCCGGGTCAGCTCGCTCTCCGCACCGGCGAGGACCGGCGCGGAGCGTACGGCGTCCCAGGCGGCCGAGGTCAGCAGGCCGGCGGGCAGCCGGGGCGAGGTGACGAGCAGGACGATGCGCGCGGTCATGCGGTTCCGGGGGCCGGCGAACCACCGGCCGGCGCCTCCGGCGTCGAGATGTCGGTGACCGGGCCGTCCTGGTTGACGTAGGGCAGGGAGTAGAAGACGAGCGACTGGCCGGTGTTGACGAGCGACGGCACGCCGCTCACCCCGAACCGGGGGTTGACGCTGACGTCCACCTTCTCGGCCTGCTGCTGCAGCACGTTGCTGAGCGCGGTGGCGCTGCGCACGAACCCGGCCTCGCCGAACGCCTGCCGGACCTGGTCGACGGTCAGGCCCGGCTGGATCGCCCCGGTCTTCTCGATGGCGCGGTAGACGGCCATCAGGGACTCGTCGCTGAGGTCGGCCGGGGGCAGGCTCTGCTGAAGGGTGGCGGAGAGGTCCACCCACTCGCCCCACAGCTTCGTGTACTCGGTGGTCGCCGGCATCCGCAGCGGCTGCTGAAGCTGCTCCGGGGACACCTCGTCGGTGACCTGGAGGCCCTTCTCGGCCGCCACGCGCTTGCCGAGGTCGAGCGCGACGAGCAGGTTCAGCACGTCCTGCCGGGTCACCGGGGACCGCAGCTCCTCCGGCGACGGCGTCTGCGGCGCCTGGTTCCGGACGGCGTCCGCGTACTGCCGCTGCGCGTCGTCGTAGATCGCATCGACCCGCTCGACGGAGTAACGGGTGTCTCCGACGTAGGCGGCGACGTCCGGGGCGGACCGGCCACAGGCGGCGAGAGAGAGCGCGGCAAGAGCCGCGACGCTGACGGCGACGAGGGAACGACGTGCACGCATGTGGCTCACTCTCTCACGCCCCGTACCGGCCTGTGACTCCACCCACCTCATCGCGCACCCGCCGGGACCGCACGAGCCAGCTCCTCGGGCTTGCCCAGGACATCCGCCAGGAGCTGCTCGCACCACTCCAGCAACGCCTGGTCGCGCAGCGGCTCGCCGCCGATCCGCCGGGTGCTGGGCCGGGGCACGCTGACCTGGTCGAGCGCCTGCTTGTAGACCGAGTCCGGGTGGTAGCGCTTGAGCCGCATCTGCTTCGAGTCGGGCAGCGGCAGCGGGCCGAACCGGATGTGCTTGCCCTGCATCGACACGTCGGTGAGCCCGTAACGGCGGGCCAGCAGCCGGAACCGTGCCACCGCGACCAGGTTCTGCACCGGCGCGGGCGGCTCGCCGTACCTGTCGGTCATCTCGGCGACCACCTCGCGCAGCCGCTCGGCGTCGCGGGCCTCGGCGAGCTTGCGGTACATCTCCAGGCGCAGCCGCTCCACTCCGACGTAGTCGTGCGGCAGGTGCGCATCGATCGGCAGGTCGACCTTGACCTCCGTCTCCTCCTCGGTGCTCTCGCCCTTGAAGGCGGACACCGCCTCGCCGACCATCCGGACGTACAGGTCGAAGCCGACGCCCTCGATGTGGCCGGACTGCTCGCCGCCGAGCAGGTTGCCGGCGCCGCGGATCTCCAGGTCCTTCATCGCCACGTACATGCCCGCGCCGAGTTCGGTGTGCTGGGCGATGGTGGCCAGCCGCTCGTGCGCGTTCTCGGTGAGCGGCTTCTCCGGCGGGTAGAGGAGGTACGCGTACGCCCGCTCGCGGCCCCGGCCGACCCGGCCGCGGATCTGGTGCAGCTGGGCCAGGCCGAGCAGGTCGGCCCGCTCCACGATGAGCGTGTTGGCGTTCGGGATGTCGATGCCGGACTCGACGATGGTGGTGCAGACCAGGACGTCGAACTCCTTCTCCCAGAAGCCGACCATCACCTTCTCCAGCGCCTCCTCGCCCATCTGGCCGTGCGCCACCGCGACCCGGGCCTCCGGCACCAGCTCCCGCAACTTGCGGGCCGTCTTCTCGATCGACTCGACCCGGTTGTGCAGATAGAAGACCTGACCGTCGCGGAGCAGCTCGCGGTGGATGGACGCGGCCACCTGCCGGTCGTCGTACGCGCCGACGAACGTGAGCACCGGGTGCCGCTCCTCCGGCGGGGTGGCGATGGTGGACATCTCCCGGATGCCGGTGATCGCCATCTCCAGCGTGCGCGGGATCGGGGTGGCCGACATGGCGAGCACGTCGACCGAGGCGCGCAGCGTCTTCAGGTGCTCCTTGTGCTCGACGCCGAACCGCTGCTCCTCGTCGATGATCACAAGGCCCAACTGCTTGAACCGGGTGGACGCCTGGAGCAGCCGGTGGGTGCCGATGACGATGTCGACGGTGCCGGCGGCGACCATCTCCAGCGTCTGCTCGGTCTCCTTCGGCGTCTGGAACCGGGACAGCTGCCGGATCGACACCGGGAACTGGCTCATCCGCTCGGCGAACGTGTTGTAGTGCTGCTGCACCAGCAGCGTGGTCGGCACCAGCACCGCCACCTGCTTGCCGTCCTGCACCGCCTTGAATGCCGCCCGTACCGCGATCTCGGTCTTGCCGTAGCCGACGTCGCCGCAGATCAGCCGGTCCATCGGGACGGTCTGTTCCATGTCCCGCTTGACCTCCTCGATGGCGGCCAGCTGGTCCGGCGTCTCCTGCCAGGGGAAGGCGTCCTCCAGCTCCCGCTGCCACGGGGTGTCGGGGGCGAAGTTGTGCCCCTTGGACGCCTTGCGCGCGGCGTAGAGCTGGATGAGCTGCGCGGCGATCTCGCGGACCGCCTTGCGCGCCCGCGCCTTGGACTTCTGCCAGTCCGAGCCGCCCATCTTGTGCAGCGTGGGCTGCTCGCCGCCGACGTAGCGGGAGAGCTGATCGAGCTGGTCGGTCGGGACGAAGAGGCGGTCGCCGGGCTGGCCGCGCTTGCTCGGCGCGTACTCGATGACCAGGTATTCGCGGCTGGCGCCGTTGACCGTGCGCTGCACCAGCTCGACGTACCGGCCGATGCCGTGCTGCTCGTGCACCACGAAGTCGCCGGCCTTCAGCTCCAGCGGGTCGATGGTGTTGCGCCGCCGGCTGGGCATCTTGCGCATGTCGCGGGTGGAGGTGCCCCGGCCGCCGGTGACGTCGTTGCCGGTGAGCAGCACGAACTTCGACGCCTCGTCGACGAAGCCGGCGGTCAGGCAGCCGCACGACACGAGCAGCTCGCCCGGTGCGGGCGCGGTGGGCACCTCCTCGGTGAGCCGGGCGCCGAGACCGGCGTCGCGGAGCACCTCGACGGCCCGCTGGGCGGGGCCGTGCCCCTCGAAGACCAGCGCGATCGACCAGCCCTCGCCGGCCCAGCGCTTCAGGTCCTCGACCACCCGGGCCGTCTCGCCGTGGTAGAGCGGGGCCGGCTGGGCGGCCAGGCTCACCGCGATGGCGTCGTCGGGGGTGACGTCGACCTCGGCCGGCGCGTCCTCCCAGGGCTGCCGGGCCGGTGCCGCGTCCGCCTCGACCAGGCCGAACGGCGCGAGCGTCCACCAGGGCTGGCGCAGGGCGCGGGCTGCCGTGCGTACCTCGGCCAGGGTCTTGAAGGCGGCGGCGCCGAGGTCGACCGGGGCCTGGCCGCCGACGGCGGCTGCGGCCCAGCTGGCCTGGAGGAACTCCTCCGAGGTACGCACCAGGTCGTGCGCGCGGGTGCGGATGCGCTCGGGGTCGCAGAGGAGTACGTGGGTGCCGGCCGGCATGCAGTCGACGAGCAGTTCCAGCGCGTCGGCGCCGATCAGCACCGGCGCGAGGGACTCCATGCCCTCCACCGGGATGCCCTCGGCGAGCTTGTCCAGGATCTCGGCCAGCTCGGGGTGCTCGGCGGCGAGCGCGGCGGCCCGCTCCCGCACGTCCGGGGTGAGCAGCAGCTCGCGGCACGGCGGCGCCCACATCTGCGCGACGCCCTCGATGGTGCGCTGGTCGGCGACCGCGAACGTGCGGATCTCCTCCACCTCGTCGCCCCAGAACTCGACCCGGGACGGGTGCTCGTCGGTGGGCGGGAAGACGTCCAGGATGCCGCCGCGTACCGCGAACTCGCCGCGCTTGGTGACCAGGTCGACCCGGGCGTACGCCATGTCGGTGAGCCGGCGGGCGACCTCTTCCAGGTCGGCCTCGTCACCGGCGGCGAGCTGGACGGGTTCCAGGTCGCCGAGGGCCTTGAGCTGCGGCTGGAGCAGCGACCGGACCGGCGCGACGACGACCCGCAGCGGCCCGGTGCGGCCGTGCGCGTCGGCGGCCTCCGGGTGGGCGAGGCGGCGCAGCACGGCGAGGCGCCGCCCGACCGTGTCGGAGCGGGGCGACAGGCGCTCGTGCGGCAGCGTCTCCCAGGACGGGAAGACCGCCACCTGCTCCGGCGGCAGCAGGCTGCCCAGCGCGGAGGCCAGGTCGTCGGCCTCCCGGGTGGTGGCGGTGACCGCGAGCACGGGACGGCCCGCGCCGCCGGCCGGCTCGTCGGCGGCGACCGCTGCCACCGCGAACGGGCGCAGCGCGGCGGGGGCGGTGAGGTCGAGCCCGTCGACCTGCGCGGCACCGGAGCGCGCCAGGTCACGCGCCCGGGCCAGCCCCGGGTCGGCCAGGGCGGCGGAGAAGAGTCCGGTGAGCATCAGTGATCACTTCCAGCGGATCGACACACGACGACGACCCCGCGTCCAGCCGGACGGGGGGTGCACCGTTCGAGCCTATCCCCCTCCACCGACGATCCGGGCCCGCCCGATCTTCGATCTTGACCGGCCGTGGCCGGGCGTGGTGCGGTGGGCGGATGGTCGAGTATCGGGCGGTCTTCGACGCCCAGGTGGATTTCGCAAACGGTGGTGGCCTGCGCACGGACGGGTTCCGGTTGGACGTGCCGCACCCGGACGTCACCGACGACGAGGTGGCCGCGCTGCTGGTCCGGCACCTCGGGCTGCTCATGGTCGGCGAGGTGCGGATCACCAACCGGACCGTGGTCGAGGAGCCGCACAAGGGCGGACGGGGCCTCGATGTGCCGGCCTCCGGTGGGCGGAAGCTCGTCGAACTGAGTCACGTGATCGCCGAAGGGCTGGTCACGCTGCCCGGTTGGCCCGGCCCGGCGATCAGCGACTGGCTGACCCGGGAGGAGTCCCGGAATCGGTACGCGCCGGGCGTCGAGTTCCACGTCGCCCGGATCGACATGATCGCCAACACCGGCACGTACGTGGACACGCCGTCGCACCGCTTCGCCGACGGCCCGGACCTGACCGGGGTGCCGCTGGACCGCCTCGCCGACCTGCCCGGCCTGGTAGTGCGGGTGCCCGCCGGTACCCGGGCGGTGGACCGGCTGATGCTCGCCCCGTACGACGTGGCCGGGTGCGCGGTGCTGCTGCACACCGGCTGGGACGCGCACTTCGGCACCGACAGGTACGCCGCGCCGGAGGCGCCCTTCCTGACCGGTGACGGTGCGCAGTGGCTGGCCGAGGCGGGCGCGGCGCTCGTCGGCATCGACTCGATCAACATCGACGACATGACTCCGGCGGCAGCGGGTCAGCGCCCGGCACACACCGGTCTGCTGGCCGCCGGGGTGCCGATCGTGGAGCACCTGACCGGCCTGGACGCGCTGCCGCCGACCGGCTTCCGGTTCACCGCCGCCCCGCCACGGGTCGCCGGCATGGGCACGTTCCCGGTCCGCGCCTTCGCCGTCGTGGCCACCTGACCCACGCCGCCGCCCGCCGCCAACCGCCGCCCGCCAAGCGCCGCCAAGCGCCGGGTGGAACGCCATGGGTGTCAAAAGGGCGCTGAGACACCCATAACGTTCCACTGACCGCCACCTCGAGGCGTGAGTGGAACGGCATGGGTGTCAAACGGCGACGTAGACACCCATGCCGTTCCACCGAGCAGGCGGGCGGCGGGGTCAGTAGCGGACGGCGATCCGTCGCTCCACCGCGTCCACGCGGATCTCGCCGCCGTACGGGATGATCAGCTGCGGGTCGGTGTGGCCCAGGTCGACGTCGAAGACCACCACCGGGTCGCCCGCGTAGGGGGCAAGAGCCGACAGGATCGCCGCCCGCTGGTCGGCGGCCCAGGCCAGCCGCTCCGCGACCGTGTGGGGCCGGTCGAAGTCCCACGCCTTGGGCCGGCCCACCACGATCGCCGGGAAGCCGGCGAGCAACCCGCGCTCGCCCAGGTTCCGCACGATCCGGAAGACCTCCTGCACGGACGGCATCTCCTCCGAGGTCTCCAGCACCAGCACCGAGCCGGCCAGGTCGGCCGCGCGCGGAACGCGGTCGGTCGCCATCAGCCAGTGCAGGATCTCCAGATTGCCGCCCCACGTGCGGCCCTGCACCACCTCGGCCGGGCCGTGCCAGCGCCGGCCCTCGGACGGGTACATCGGCGGCTCCTCGGCCAGCGTGGCCGGGTCGCGCCAGTCGCACGGCTCGTCGCCCCACTCGGGGGCGGCGGTCAGCTCGTACCAGCCGGAGGTGAACAGCGCGGCGCGCAGCGAGTCGAGCGTCAGCGGGTGCGGCTTCCCGGAGCGCCCGAGGTGCACCAGCACGGACCCGCCGTGGTAGCCGACGACGCCCAGCCGGTAGAGGTGGTTGAGCACGTTGGTGTTGTCCGAGTAGCCGAAGTACGGCTTCGGGTTGGCCCACAGCTCCTCGTCGTTCAGGTACGGGGTGACAGTGATCAGGTCGTCCCCGCCGACGGTGGCCAGCACGGCGGTGATCGTCGGGTCGGTGAACGCGGCCATCAGGTCACGTGCCCGGTCGCGCGGGTCGGCGCCCATGACGCGGGTGGTCGGGTACTCCACCGGTTCCAGCCCCAGCTCGTCGCGGAGCCGGCGCAGCCCCAGCTCGTACACGTGGGGGAAGAGACCCGGCAGGCCGGCGGAGGGTGAGACGACCGCGACGCGGTCGCCCGGCTTCGGTTTGGGGGGATAGACGGGTGCCTGCATGGCCCGACGCTATCGGCCCGGACCAGCGGTTTTCGCCCTGACGAAACCGCCTCAGCCAGGCAAATGCCGCCAATAGGCTGAGCGCGTGGACGACGAGCCGGAACTGCGTACCCGGGACTGGCTGCCGCGCACGGCGGCGCTGATCCTCGGCACCCTGGCGCTGGCCAGCGCGTTCATCGCCGCCTACGTCGGCGCGCTGCACAAGCCCGACCCGCGCGACATCCCGGTCGCCGTCGTCACCGGCGACCAGCAGGCCCAGGCCGTGATGTCCGCCGTCCGCGCCCGCACCGACACGATCAAACCCGTCGGGTACGACAGCCGCGGCGCCGCCCAGGACGGCCTCACCGACAGATCGGTGTACGCGGTGCTCAGCTCCTCCCCTGACGGTGGCCTGACGCTCGCCACCGCCAGCGCCGGAGCGCCCGCCGCCACCGAACTCGTCACCGACGTGTTCACCGAGGCGGCCCGGCAGGCCGGGGTGCCGCTTCAGGTCACCGACGACGTGCCGGTCTCCGGCGACGACCCGCGCGGCCTGGTCCCGTTCTACCTGGCCGTCGGCGTGGTGCTGGGCGGCTACCTGGCGTCCACGGCGCTCGGCATCTCACTCGGCACCAGCCCCCGCGACCTGCGCCGGGCCGGGCTGCGGATCGCCACGCTCGCGGTGCACGCGATCCTGCTCGGCGTCATCGGGGCGATCCTGGTCGGACCGGTGCTCGGCGTGTTCGCCGGTCACGTGGCGGCGGTGGCGGTGGTCGGCGCGCTCGCCGCGTTCGCGGCCGGGATGGTCGCCGCCGCCGTGCAGGGCTGGCTCGGACTGCTCGGCACCGGCATCGTGATCCTGCTGCTCGTGGTGCTCGGCAACCCCGGGTCCGGTGGCATCTACGCGCCCGAGTTCCTGCCGCCGCTCCTGCGCGGCATGCACCGCTGGAACGTTCCAGGCCTCGCCACCGACCTGTTCAAATCGGCCATCTACTTCGACTGGCGCGGCGGCGGCTGGGCGCTGACCGGCCTGCTGATCTGGGTCGTCGCCGGCCTGGCCGGGCTGCTCACCGCGACCATGTTCCGCGCCCGACGGCGCCCGGCGCCGGGCCGGCACGCCGTCGACCGGGGCTGACCGGCGGGCCGTCCCAGAGTGCAGATCATCACGCGGTCCCCCTCCTGTCCCCCGGGGATACGCGGATACGATCCAGGGGAGTCGGACAGCGCTGTCCTTCGTCCTCGCGTAAGGAGCGCAACCGTGACCGACCAGCACGACCACGACGGCCCCGACGCCGCTCTCCGGGCCGACATCCGCCGCCTCGGCACGCTGCTCGGGCAGACCCTCGCCCGGCAGGAGGGCCGCCCGCTGCTCGACCTGGTCGAGGAGATCCGCGCCCAGGTCCGCTCCGACGCGCCGGCCGCCGCCCAGCGCCTCGCCGGGCTCGACGTCACCACCGGCACGAAGCTCGCCCGTGCCTTCTCCACCTACTTCCACCTGGCGAACATCACCGAGCAGGTGCACCGCGCCCGGGACCTGCGCCGCCGCCGCGCCACCGACGGCGGCTGGCTGGACCAGGCCGCCAAGATGATCGCCGAGCGGGGCGTACCGGCCGAGGAGATCGCCGCCGCGGCCCGCCGGCTGGCCGTACGCCCGGTCTTCACCGCGCACCCGACCGAGGCGGCCCGCCGGTCCATCCTGTCCAAGCTGCGCGCGGTCGCCGACGAGCTGGACACCGAGACCGCGAACGCGATCCTGTACGGCGCCAGCGACGAGGGCCCGGCGAACCGCCGCCTGGCCGAACTGCTCGACCTGATGTGGCAGACCGACGAGCTGCGGCTGGACCGGCCGGACCCGACCGACGAGGCGCGCAACGCGATTTACTACCTGCGCGACCTGTACGCCGAGGCCGCGCCGCAGGTCCTCGACGACCTCGCCGACACGCTGCGCACGCTCGGCGTGGAGACGTCACCGACGTCCCGCCCGCTGAGCTTCGGCACCTGGATCGGCGGCGACCGCGACGGCAACCCGTTCGTCACGCCGGTGGTCACCCGCGAGGTGCTGCGCATCCAGCACGAGCACGGCATCGCCGCCACCGAGAAGGCGATGGACGAGCTGATCACCGAGGTCAGCGTGTCCCGGCGGCTGCGCGCGGTGTCGCTCGACCTGTCCGCCAGCCTCGCCAAGGACCTGGACGCGCTGCCCGAGGTGGCGCCCCGGTTCCGCCGGGTCAACGCGGAGGAGCCGTACCGGCTCAAGGCGCGGTGCGTGAAGGCGAAGCTCGCCAACACCCGGGAGCGGCTGCGCGCCGACACCCCGCACGTGCCGGGGCGCGACTACCGGGGCTCGGCCGAGCTGATCGCCGACCTGGAGCTGCTGCGCGCGTCGCTGGCCCGCAACTCCGGCCAGCTCACCGCCGTCGGGCGGCTCGCCTCGACCATCCGTACGGTGTCCGCGTTCGGGCTGCACCTGGCCACCATGGACATCCGGGAGCACGCGGAGAAGCACCACGAGGTGCTGGCCCAGCTCTACGAGGCCGTCGGCGAGGTGTCCGACTACCCGGCGCTGACCCGGCTGGAGCGCACCAAGCTGCTCGCCGACGAGCTGACCGGCCGCCGGCCGCTCTCCACCCAGGACAGCCCGCTCACCGAGTCGGCCCGCAAGACGTTCGACGTGTTCGCGGCCATCCGCGAGGCGCAGGACCGGTTCGGCCCCGAGGTGATCGAGTCGTACATCATCTCGATGACGCTCGGCGTGGACGACGTGCTCGCCGCCGTGGTGCTGGCCCGCGAGGCCGGCCTGGTGGACGTGCACTCCGGGCGGGCCCGCATCGGCATCGTGCCGCTGCTGGAGACCCCGGCCGAGCTGAACGCCGGCGGCGAGCTGCTGGACGAGCTGCTGTCGCTGCCCGCGTACCGGGCGCTGGTGGCGGCGCGGGGCGACGTGCAGGAGGTGATGCTCGGCTACTCGGACTCCAACAAGGAGGCGGGCATCACCACCAGCCAGTGGTCCATCCACCGGGCGCAGCGCGCGCTGCGGGACGTGGCCGCGCGGCACGGCGTACACCTGCGGTTGTTCCACGGCCGGGGCGGCACCGTCGGCCGTGGCGGCGGTCCCACACACGACGCGATCCTGGCCCAGCCGTACGGCACGCTGGACGGCGCGATCAAGGTGACCGAGCAGGGCGAGGTCATCTCCGACAAGTACACGCTGCCGGCGCTGGCCCGGGAGAACCTGGAGCTGACTGTCGCGGCGGTGCTTCAGGCGACGCTGCTGCACACCGCGCCCCGGCAGCCGGCCGAGATGCTGGAGCGCTGGGACGCGGCCATGGACGTGGTGTCCGAGTCGGCGTTCCGGTCGTACCGGTCGCTGGTCGAGGACCCGGACCTGCCCGCGTACTTCTGGGCCTCCACGCCGACCGAGCTGCTCGGCGCGCTGAACATCGGCTCCCGGCCGGCGAAGCGCCCGAACACCGGCGCCGGCCTGTCCGGCCTGCGGGCCATCCCGTGGGTGTTCGGCTGGACGCAGACCCGGCAGATCGTGCCGGGCTGGTTCGGCGTGGGCTCCGGGCTGGCCGCCGCCCGGGCGGCCGGGCTGGCCGACGTGCTCGCCGAGATGAACCGGAACTGGCACTTCTTCCGCACGTTCCTGTCGAACGTCGAGATGATGCTGACCAAGACCGACCTGACCATCGCCCGGCGGTACGTGGAGACGCTGGTGCCGAAGAAGCTGCACCCGATCTTCGACAAGATCGAGCAGGAGTACGAGCTGACCAAGCAGGAGGTGCTGGCCGTCACCGGCTCGCCGGCGCTGCTGGAGAACTCCCCCGTGCTGCAGCGCACGCTCGCCGTGCGGGACACCTACCTGGAGCCGCTGCACCACCTCCAGGTGGCGTTGCTGCGGCAGTACCGCGAATCCGGTGCGGCCGGGCGGGCGGTGGCGACCGCGCCGGGTGGGCGGCGTGCCCCGAACGACGGTACGGCGCTGGAGCGGGCGCTGCTGACCACCGTCAACGGCATCGCCGCCGGCATGCGCAACACCGGCTGAGGTGTAAGGAAGGGCCCCCTCTTAACGCCTCGTGCATAAGAGGGGGCCCTTCTTAACGCCTGCGCGCGGCGCGTCGCGAGCAGCGCCCGACGCGCGGCGCACCGCGCCCGGCGCGGCGGTGCCGGCTAGAAGTCGCCGCCGCCGAAGTCACCGCCGAAATCTCCGCCGCCGAAGCCACCGAAGTCGCCACCGCCGTAGTCCCCGCCGCCGAAGTCGCCACCGGCGTAGTCACCACCGCCGCCCATGTCTCCGCCCTGGTCGCCGAAGTCCTGGCCGTCGCCGAAGCCCTCCTGGTAGCCGGCGTCGTAGCCGTACCCGGGGTCGGCGAACGCGGGCGAGAACAGCGCGTCGGCGATCAGCAGACCGCCGACCACACCGACGCCGGCGCCGAGCGCGGTCTTCCACCACGGCGTGGAGTACCAGCCGGCCGGCACCGGCCGCCCCTGGAACCGGCCACCCGGGTAGTAGTAGGGCGTCGCGTTGCCCGGCTGCGGTCCGGCCCGGAACGTCTGCCCCTGCACGTCGACCTGACGCTCCTTGGTGAGCGCGCCCGCGCCCTGGGCGGCGGCGAGCGGCGGCAGCTCCGGGCCCGGGTCGATGCCCATCGCGGTACGCGCCGCCCGGATGTACGCCAGCCCTTCCAGCGCGGTCTCCCGGGCCAGCCCGAACTGGCGCGGCGTGCTCGCCTGCTCCAGCTGCGAACCGGCCGCGTTGTAGCGCTCACCCGCGTCGGCGAGCGCCTGGCGGACCGCCGGGGCGTCGCCGTGCAGGTTCATCAGCTGGCCGCCGAGCCGCTCGTACCACCGCTGCGCCTCGGCGCGGGCGTCGGCCAGTTCGTTCGAGCGACGCGATCTGCTCCCCCTCCGCCAGAACATGAACGCACCTCCGAGCAGCAGGATCAGGAACAGCCACAACGCGAACTCCATGACTCGAACGTACCCACCGGGCGCACGTCGTACCCGTTTGGCAAGCTCTTGGCCATGAGCTTTGCGACGCTGGCCGTGGTGGTGCTCTGCCTCGCCGCGGGCGGCGCGGTGGGCTGGCTGGCCGCGCGGGCGCGCGCGGCGGCCGACATCGCCCGCCTGGAGGCGACTCTCGCCGCGACCAAGGCGGGCGAGGGCCGGCTGGAGCAGTCCATGCGGGCGCTGAGCTACGAGGCCACGGCGCAGTCGCAGGAGGCGGTGGCCCGCGCGGTCGCGCCACTGCACGACACGCTGCGCCGCTACGAGCAGCGGGTGGCCGAGCTGGAGCGGGACCGGGTCGACGCGTACGCCGAGCTGCGCGAGCAGGTGCGGTCCATGAGCGCGGTCTCCGGCGAGCTGCGCACCGAGACCAAGCAGCTGGTGGCCGCGTTGCGCGCGCCGCAGGTGCGGGGCCGCTGGGGCGAGCACCAGCTCCGCCGGATCGTCGAGGCCGCCGGCATGCTGGAGCACTGCGACTTCAGCGAGCAGGTCACCGCCGCGACCGACCACCAGGGGGTACGCCCCGACCTGGTGGTCCGGCTGCACGGCGGCCGGACGGTGGTGGTGGACGCGAAGGCGCCGTTCGACGCGTACCTGACCGCGATGGAGGCGCGCGACGAGCGGGGGCGTGACACCCACCTGGACGCGCACGCCCGGCACCTGCGTGCGCACGTGGACGGCCTGGCCGCCAAGTCCTACTGGTCGGCGTTCGACCAGACGCCGGAGTTCGTGGTGCTGTTCGTGCCGGCCGACCCGTTCCTCGACGTGGCCCTGCAACGCGACCCGTCCCTGCTGGAGCATGCGTTCGCCCGCAACGTGGTGCTGGCGACCCCGGCGACGCTGGTGGCGCTGCTGCGCACGGTGGCCTACTCGTGGCGGCAGGAGGCGCTGGCGCGCAACGCGGCGACCGTCCACTCGCTGGCCCGCGAGCTGTACGGGCGGCTGTCCACGCTGGGCGACCACGTCGGCAAGCTGGGCAGCTCGCTGGGCGGGGCGGTGACGGCGTACAACCGGGCGGTGGGTTCGCTGGAGGCCCGGGTGCTGGTGAGCGCGCGGAAGCTGGCCGAGCTGGGCGTCTCCGACGACGAGCTGGCCGCCCCGGCGCAGGTCGAGCTGGCGCCGAGGCAGCCGCAGGCGCCCGAGCTTCGCCACCACGAATTCTGAGCCACAGCGCGGCTCGCCGAAGCGCATGCGGCAGCTGCGCCTGCCCGCCCAAGTCGAGACAGAATCGCATTCTGCCAGACTGCCGCATTGCACGATGCCCCCTTTGGCATAACGGACATTAAGGCAATTAAGCCCGGCCACTCTTAGCCGCTTGCCGATACTTCGATGTCTATGTATGGTGTCCGCAACACCCCTTCCAGAGAACGAGGTGCACATGCGGGGAATCCGTCGCGCATTGTTGGCGACATTGGGCGCGCTGGCCATTTCAATTGGCGGCCTGACTCTTCCGAACAGCGGCGCAGCATGGGCTGACGAACCAGAAGAAACCATCATCATCGTCGAGCTCGGCACGACTCAGGAAGAGATCGACGCCGCAGGGCTCGACCTCGACGTGGCCGAGGCGAAGCTGGCCATCCCGTCGCTGGCCTGCGAGGAGGGCGGTGGCGCGTTCAGGACTCTCGCACCGCCGCCGGACTGCACCAACGGCACTTCGTGCAACGTGTTCTGTGGGGTTGTGCACAACCGGAGCGGAAAGACACTCAACCTGAGCCGCGATTCGTCGAGCCACACCTCATGCTCGGTGACCGGGCCGTACGGCAACCTTCCCAGCGGAAAGAGCTCGAATTCCTACTTCGGCTGGCGCGACACCGACTGCTTCAGGTCGACCACCCATCGCATCTTCTACCGTGGATGGTTCTACGGTAAGGGAAGCTGGATCCGCATCTACAACGGCGTCTGGATCTACTAAGCGAACCAAAGCGTGAAATGAATTGGTGCGGGCGCTTGGCGCCCACACCAATTCATTTCATATCCATTAATTCTCAACCGCATTCCAATGGGCTCAGGGTGTTAAGGTGAGCAGCGCCCTGACCGCGTCAGCGCCACCGCTTAAGGGGAAATCATGACCCGACCGCCATCAGCTCGGCCACGACGGGTGGTCGCGGCGTTCATCGGCACGGCCCGTGAGAAGCTGGCTGTTCGGGGAAGGTGGGAGCTTTCGGCGGCATTCGTGGCGGCCTTGCTCTGCGCCGTCGCCGCGGCTTCCTTCCTGTCTTTCTTGACCTGGCAGACTGCGCCTGCGCTGCCGACCGACGGGGAAGCGCAAAGGATGATCGAACCGGCTCTGCCGGCAAACTCCGAGGGGCCTCATCGGCTCGAGGCGGTCTTCGCTGCGGACGCCGAGCGAGGTTGGAAAGATCTACTACTCGGGACCGACGGCTACCGTACCGGCTCGGTGAGCTGGTTGAGCACCTGGCCGGACCGGTCCGCCGCAGTCTCTGCCGTCAACAACGCCCGCGATCCGCTGCGGCGGGCGGGATGGGACGTCGGGCCCGTCCTGGACGAGACATGCTGCCCGACCTTCGTGGCGTATCGCGATGGTTGGCGGATCGAGGTGGGCTCACAGGGCGTCGTCGACGCTGATCGCGTGGGCGTTCAAGCCTCGGTAACTCGCACCGCCCCCGCGCTGGCGTCGCCCGCGGCCCTGGCCGGTGCGGCGTTGGGGGCGATTGCGGGCTGGTGGATGATCGCCGGCATCGCACATCACATACGGCGTCGGCCGGCCGCTGAAAGCCAGCCGGTCGTGGTGCTCTTCATCACCGGCAGCGTCGCGTTGCTACCGGCCGCGGCAGTGAGCGCACTGGCCCTTGGCCAGGCCCTCAGCGCGCCGGCGGAGCCGATCCCGGTCTGGCTTGGATTTGGATTCGTCTTTCTGCGGCTCGGTGCATGGATCGGCGCTGCGCTTCTCACGATTGCCGTTCTGACGTTGTGGAGACGTCCAGGGCTGGACGACGCCCGGCAGGTGACGCAGAGCCGCCCAGTCTGACAACAGATGGTTCGACGCTTCGTCGGCCTGCCGGCCGGGACTTCAGTAGCCAGGTCAGGCGGGGCGGGCGGACTCGACCACGAACGGGGTGCCCTGCTGGCAGGTGGTCATCATGCCCGGTTCGGGACGGCCGGTGACCTCGACCCGGGCGCCGGCCTTGAGCACGTCGCGGGGGCCGCCGACGAGCAGGTGGCCGTCGAGCAGCAGGCAGTTCGGCTCGACCCCGGCCTGCACGGTTCCGGTGATGACGGTGCCGCCGACGCCCGGCGGCGTCGACGGGCCGCCCTTCCAGGAGGGGTCCGGCCGGCTCGGGCCGGTGCCGGGATCGGGCTGGCTGGTCACCGGGGCGGCTCCCGTCGTACTCGGGCTGGGGCTGGGATCGGCGGACCCGTCGCCGGGTGCGGCGCAGGCGGTCAGCGCGAGGCCGGCGAGCAGTGCGACGAGCACCGTACGAGGAGTCTTCATGGTCGGTTGGACGCGGCGGACGGCCGTTGCGTTCCCGTCAGCCGCGCGCCGCGGCGGCGGCCTTCATGTCGCGCTTGAGTTCCTGCGGCAGCGAGAACGTCAGCCGCTCGTCGGCGGTGGTGATCTCCTCGACGTCGCCGAAGCCGCGCTCGGCCAGGTGCGCGAGCACCTGCTGGACCAGCTCGTCCGGGACGCTCGCGCCGGAGGTCACACCCACAGTGCTCGCCCCGGCCAGCCAGGCGTCGTCGATCTCGTGCGCGAAGTCGACCAGGTGCCCGGCGCGGGCGCCGGCGTCCAGCGCCACCTCGACCAGCCGGACCGAGTTCGAGGAGTTGCGCGAGCCGACCACGATCACCACGTCGCACTCGGGGGCGATCTCCTTGACCACGTGCTGGCGGTTGGAGGTGGCGTAGCAGATGTCGTCGCTGGGCGGCGACTGGAGCAGCGGCAGGCGCTTCTTGAGCCGGGCCACGGTCTCCAGCGTCTCGTCCACCGACAGCGTGGTCTGGGACAGCCAGACCACCTTCTCCGGGTCGCGCACGGTGACCTTGTCGACGCCGTCGGGGCCGTCGACGAGCTGGATGTGGGCGGGCGCCTCACCGGCGGTGCCGATGACCTCCTCGTGCCCCTCGTGCCCGATGAGCAGGATGTCGTAGTCCTGCGCGGCGAACCGCCGGGCCTCGTGGTGCACCTTCGTGACCAGCGGGCAGGTGGCGTCGATCGCCCGCAGCGAGCGCTCCTTGGCCTGCTCGTACACCTCGGGGGCGACGCCGTGGGCGGAGAAGATGACGGTGGCGCCCTCCGGCACCTCCTCGTTCTCCTCCACGAAGATCGCGCCCTGGGCCTCCAGCGTGCGCACCACGTGCTTGTTGTGCACGATCTGCTTACGCACGTAGATCGGCGCGCCGTAGAGCTTCAGCGCCTCCTCGACGGTCTGCACCGCCCGGTCCACGCCCGCGCAGTAGCCGCGGGGGTTGGCCAGGAGCACGCGCTTGCCGGTCCGGGGAGTCGTCTCAGCGTCAGTCACCCGCCCATCGTACGTGGCGCTCTCCCGCGCGGCAGCGGCCGCGAGGCGCGCGCGGGCGCTGTCGGTCCCGGGCCGTAGGGTGTGCTGGTGAGCGCGGGAGAGGACGGGCAGAGCAGGCCGGACGGGCAGAGCAAGCCGGACGGGCGGAGCACGGCCGAGGAGCCGTGGCCGGTCCGGGTGGTCAGCCAGAAGGTCGGCGCCTGGATCGCCCGCCTCGGCTGGGTGTGGGTCGACGGCCAGGTGGCGCAGATCAGCCGCCGGCCCGGCGCGAGCACCGTCTTCCTCACGCTGCGCGACCCGTCGGCCGATCTGAGCCTCACCGTCACCACGAACCGCGACGTGCTGGACGCCGGCGCGCCGGAGCTGCGCGAGGGCGCCCGGGTGGTGCTGCACGCCAAGCCCGAGTTCTACGCCGCGCGGGGCACGCTCAGCCTGCGCGCCGACGAGATTCGCCAGGTCGGCCTCGGTGAACTGCTGGCCCGGCTGGAAAAGCTCAAGAAGCTGCTCGCCGCCGAGGGCCTGTTCGACCGGTCCCGCAAGCGGCGGCTGCCGTTCCTGCCGGGCCGGGTCGGCCTGATCACCGGCCGCGCCTCGGCGGCCGAGCGGGACGTGCTGACGAACGCCCGCCGCCGCTGGCCCGCCGTCGACTTCCGCACGATCAACGTGGCGGTGCAGGGGCCGGGCGCGGTGCCGGACATCGTCGGCGCGCTCAAGGTGCTCGACGCCGATCCGGCGGTCGACGTGATCGTCATCGCCCGGGGCGGTGGCGGCATCGAGGATCTGCTGCCCTTCTCCGACGAGACGCTGTGCCGGGCGGTCTTCGCCTGCCGCACGCCGGTGGTCAGCGCGATCGGCCACGAGACCGACGCGCCGCTGCTCGACTACGTGGCCGACGTGCGCGCCTCCACCCCGACCGACGCGGCCAAGCGCATCGTGCCGGACCTGACCGAGGAGGTCCGGCTGATCGGCCAGGCCCGGTCCCGGCTGGAACGGGCCGTTCGTCACCTGGTCGACCGGGAGCAGCACCGGATCGACCTGCTGCGCTCCCGTCCGGTGCTGGCCCGGCCGCAGGTGATGGTCGAGCAGCGGGCGGTGGACGTGTCGGCGCTGCGTGACCGCGCCGGCCGGTCCCTGGAGCACCGGCTGCGGGGGGCCACCGACGACCTGCGGCACACGCTGGCCCGGCTGCGCGCGCTGTCCCCGGCCGCGACGCTGGAGCGCGGCTACGCGATCGTGCAGCGCGCCGACGGCCACGTCGTCCGCGCGGCGTCCGAGGTCGCCAAGGGCGATCCACTGCGGGTACGCCTCGCCGAGGGCGAGCTGACCGCCACCGTCGACGGCTGAGGAAAGAGAGACGATGACCGGGACGAAGGACGAGCAGCTCAGCTACGAGCAGGCCCGCGCCGAGCTGGCCTCGGTGGTGGAGAAGCTGGAGGCCGGCGGCACCTCGCTGGAGGAGTCGCTGGCCCTCTGGGAGCGCGGCGAGCAACTCGCCGGGGTGTGCCAGCGCTGGCTGGACGGCGCGCGCGCCCGTATCGACGCCGCGCGGCAGCGCGCCGAGGACTGACGGTGGGGTCCGGCGTGATCGCCGAACCCCACCGCGGAGGTCAGTTGAACAGGTTGTACAGCTCGGCGGGCGCCTCGACGACCTGGTCGGCCGGGGGCTTCTGGGCCGCCGCCGCGTTGCCGTAGTCGGTGTAGGTGATCTTCAGGTCCTGTGCGGCGTTCTGCCCGGCCGCCGGGATCTTGAGCACCATCTCACTGAGCCGGCCCTGCGTGTCGACCTTGGCGGTGAACGGCACGGACTGGGCCTGCGCGCCGAGCGCGGTGATCACGGCCGGGTCGAGCGAGCCCGCCTCGGCGGCCTTGGACACGTCGACGGTGCCCTCGTACGTGCCCTCGCCGGTCTGCCGTACCTCGGTGATGCCCTGGGTGAGCACGGCGCTGCCGGCCGGGTCGAGCTTCTCGAAGTCGAAGCCCAGCGCCCGGTTGCCCTTGATCCGGTTCTGGTCGAGGTGGTGGTACTTGCCGGTGTTGAGGTTCTTCACGCCGGGGATCTGGGTCGCCGCCGTGCCGCCCAGCTCCAGCTTCACCCAGCTGTCCGGCTTGGCGTGGATCAGGTCCAGCTTCATCATCAGGTCCGACGACGGGTCGCCGATGGTCATCCGCATGTCGGCGCTCTGGCTCGGCTCGTGCACCTGCCCTTCGGCGGTGGAGCCCGCACCGGTCATGGTGAACTTGAAGTTCCCTTCACGGATCGCGTTCGTGGAGTCGAGCAGGGCCTGCTTGGCCGCGCTGCTGGACGCCGTGGCGCTCGGTGCGACGCTGCCGGAGGCGCTCGGGGTCGAGGAGGCGCCGGAGGTCGTCGCGTCGCCGTTGCAGGCCGCCAGGCCGGGAATGAGCAGCGCCGCGGCGAACGCGGTGGCGCTGAAGCGTCGTATCTTCACGTCAACCTCTCCAGGTGGGTCGTCCGGGCTCGATGTCCCTTCTGTTCCCGGAAGCGGGGATCCGCAATCCCGCCTCACCCGGAGGGCGGACGTCAGCGCAGTGACGTGGCGAGCTTGCGCAGCTCCGTCTCCCCGGCGTCGCCGACCACGATCACGGTGCGGTTCGGCTCCAGCAGGACGAGCGCCTGCTCGTTGCCGCGGGCGGTGTAGCGCTGCCAGCTCAGCCCGCCGGGCAGGTCGGCCGCCCCCTGCGGCCGGCCCTCACTCAGCTCGGCCGGGAGGAGCTTCTCCGCCGGGACGTTGCTCTCCACGAGCTGCGCGCCGCGGCCCTCCGGGGTCACGTACCCGATCCGCAGCGTCGACCCGTCGGCCTCGGTCCGGAAGCGGGCGTTCACCGTACGCCAGTCGTCGCCCAGACCGGTCGGCGCGCTGACCGGGAAGACGTTCGCGGAGCGGGCCTGTTCCAGCGCGGACGCCGGGTCGACGGTGACCGGCGAGTCGCCGCCGAGGAAGCCGCGGTAGAAGGCGAGCAGCAGCGCGATCGGGACCAGCAGGATCAGCAGGGACAGCGCCATGTCCTTCGGCGACCGCTCGGAGCGGGCCTTCTCCTTGCCGGCGGGCGGCGCGGGCGTGTCGCCCGCGGCGGCCGGTTCGCCCTGCTCCGCGACGAGCGCGGGCTGGCCCTCGGGCGGGGTCGGGCCGCCACCCGGTCGGACCGGTGGCTGGCCGTCCGGCGGGGTGGCGTCGGTCGGTGCGCGGTCGGCAGGCTGTGCGGCTTCCACCCGGCCATTGTCGCAGCCCGCCGGGAGGCGTGATCCTGCCCTCCTCCGCCCCGCCGGGACCGCGAACCTGAGATCGTGTGAGGATCAGCGACAAAACCGGCGGCGACGACCGCCGGTCCCACCCCGCAACGTCGCGAGGAGGCCGCCATGACAACCACCAGGACGCGGACGCCCCAGGATCTCGACCGCAACCTCGCCCTCGATCTGGTACGGGTGACCGAGGCCGCGGCGATGGCCGCCGGCCGCTGGGTCGGCCGGGGCGACAAGGAGGGCGGCGACGGCGCAGCGGTCGACGCCATGCGCAAGCTGATCAACTCCATCCCGATGCGCGGCGTCGTGGTGATCGGCGAGGGCGAGAAGGACAACGCGCCGATGCTGTTCAACGGCGAGGAGGTCGGCGACGGGACCGGCCCCGAGGTGGACGTGGCGGTCGACCCGATCGACGGCACCACGCTGATGAGCAAGGGCATGCCGAACGCGCTCGCCGTGCTCGCGGTGGCCGAGCGCGGCGCGATGTTCGACCCGAGCGCCGTCTTCTACATGGAGAAGCTCGCCGTCGGCCCGATGTACGCCGACGTGGTCGACATCAACGCCGGGGTGGCCGAGAACATCCACCGGATCGCGAAGGTCAAGGGCACCGACGCCGCCGAGGTGACCGTGTGCGTGCTGGACCGGTCGCGCCACGACGACCTGGTCAAGCAGATCCGGCGTACCGGGGCCGGGATCCGGTTCATCTCCGACGGCGACATCGCCGGGGCCATCGCGGCGGCCCGCGGCGAGTCGGACGTGGACGTGCTGATGGGCATCGGTGGCACCCCGGAGGGCATCACCGCCGCGTGCGCGCTGAAGTGCATGGGCGGCATGATGCAGGCCAAGCTCTGGCCGAAGGACGCCGAGGAGCGCCGCAAGGCACTGGACGCCGGGCACGACCTGGACCGGGTGCTGTTCACCGACGACCTGGTCACCGGCGACAACTGCTTCTTCGTGGCCACCGGCGTCACCTCCGGCGACCTGCTGCGCGGCGTGCGTTACCGCTCCGGTGGCGCGTACACCCAGTCGATCGTGATGCGCTCCAAGAGCGGCACGATCCGGGTGATCGACTCGTACCACCGCCTGGAGAAGCTCGCCCTCTACTCGGCCGTCGACTTCGACGGCCGCCCGCTGGCCGAGCAGGAGTGAGCCCGGCGGCGTCCCGCCCCCGCCCCTAACGGGCGGCGGGGGCCGGGGCGCGCAGGCCGGAGACCATCTCGTCGACGACGCGGTCCAGCGGCGTCGCCTCGATCCCGAACGTGGTGGTGGCGGCGCTGGAGTCCATCACGAACGGCGCGGCGAACTGGTGCGCGGTCTCCCGCATCTCGCGGGCGAACGGGTCGGCCAGGCCGCCGAGCCAGAGCACCGGGTAGGGCATCCGGGCCAGCCGTGGCGCCGCCACGCCGGCCCGCTGCGCCGCCCGCTCGGCCAGACGCCGCATGGGAACCGGCGGCGGGCTCGGCACGTGCCAGGCCCGTCCCCAGGCGCGCGGGTCGGTCGCGGCCGTGACGAGGGTACGGGCGACGTCCGGCACGTACGTCCAGGTGTGCGGGGCGTCCCAGTCGACAGGCAGGAACACCCGCTGCCCGGCGAGCACCTTGGGCAGCACCATCATGGGCAGGGAGTTGCCGCCGAGCCCGATGTAGTCGGAGCCGCGTACCTCGGTGACCTGGGCCCGCCCGGCGCGGTGGGCGTCCAGCGCGTCGGCCCACATCCGGTTGCGGACCCGGCCCTTGACGCCGGTGGCGGCGAGGGGGGTCGCCTCGGTCATCGGGGCGTCGACCGGGCCGTACCCGTAGAGGTTGCCGACCGTGGCGAGCACGGCGTCGCTGCGCTCCGCGGCGGTGAGCAGGGCGGCGGCCAGCGGCGGCCAGTCCGTCGCCCACCTGTGGTAGGCCGGGTTGGCGCAGTTGTAGAGCGCGGCCGCGCCCTTGGTCAGCTCGGTGAGCCGGTCCGCGTCGGCGGCGTCGGCGGCCACCAGTTCGACCGCCGGGTGTTCCGGGCCGGTGCCGCGCCGGGTGACCACCCGTACCTGCTCGCCGCGCTCGGCGAGCAGGTCGGCGGTGGCGGTGCCGACGGGGCCGGCGCCGACGATCACATGCAGGGCCATGACAGATCCACCCTTTCTGAAGCAGTTGTCCGAAGCGAGAGCACCGCTCTCGAAACAGAGCATGACTCAAATGCAGGTCGACGTCAAGAGCAGTGCTCTCTCTTTTGATTGCTGCTCTCATCCGTGGCAGAGTGAGGGCATGGTCGCTCCCTCACTGCGCGCCCGGGTCCGCGCCGGGATGATCGAAGAGATCAAGACGGTGGCCCGCCGCCACCTGGACACCGACGGCGCGAACCTCTCGCTGCGCGCGGTCGCCCGGGACCTCGGCATGGTCTCCTCGGCGATCTACCGCTACTTCCCCAGCCGAGACGACCTGCTCACCGCGCTGATCCTGGAGGCGTACGACGCGCTCGGCGACGCGGTGGAGGCGGCCGACGCCGCCGCCGACCAGGCCGACCTGCGCGGACGCTGGCTCGCCGCCTGCCGGGCCGCCCGCGCCTGGGCGCTGGCCCACCCCGCCGAGTACGCGCTGCTCTACGGCAGCCCGGTGCCCGGGTACGCGGCCCCCGACGAAACCATCGTGCCGGCCCAGCGTCCACCGCTGACGCTGATCGGCATCCTGCGCGACGGGCTGGCCACCGGCCGGCTCGCCCCGCCCGACCAGGAACTGCCCGAGCCGCTGCGCGGCGACGTGACCGAACTGGTCGAGCAGATCGGCATGGACGTACCGCCCGCGCTGCTGGCCCGCGGCATGGCCGGCTGGACCCAGCTGTTCGGGCTGATCAGCTTCGAGCTGTTCGGCCGGATCAACCGGGCGCTGCCGCACCGCGACGAGTACTTCGACCACCAGATCGGCCTGATGGCAGACCTCATCGGCCTGCCCTGACGCCGGGTCAGCCGGGCCGCGAGCGGTCCACCGGGACCGCCAGCGGGTACGGCGGCTCGTACGGCGGTCGCCACGGCCCGATCAGCCGGGCCGCCCGCCAGCCGAGCAGCAGCCCTGGCACCGTGCCGAGCACGGCGAGCACGACGGCTGTCCCGGCGTACACCGGTCGGCCGTGCAGCCATCCCACCATCGCCGCCCCGGCCAGCGCCGCGGTGAGGCCCGCGGCGGCCAGCACCTCGGCGACCCACCGGCCGGGCGCCGCCCACAGATCGCGCGAGACGAGGGTGAGCACCGCGGCGCCCAGCAACAGCGGCACGACGACCAGCGGAGCCAGTCTGACCAGCGTGGTGTTCTCGCTCGTCCAGACCGCGAACAGCAGCATCCCGATCAGGACCTGGAGCGCGCCCTGGAGGACAGGCAGCGACGAGCCGTGACCGGACGCCCGGGCGGCCCGTGTCCGGGCGACCAGAAGCACCAGCACGACCAACGCCGGCACCAGCAGCAGCGCACGGACCGTGTCGTCGTACCGGTCCCCCGGCGAGATCATGCCCAGCGGCGGCGGCTCCCCTTCCCACCGGCCACCCGGGAAACCGATCCGCTGCCACCTGCCGGCGACGTCACGCAACGCGAAACCGTCCCGGGCGTTCGCCACCAGCACCACGTGTCCGCCACCGGGGACGTCGAGTACGGCGAGGTCCTGACCGGTGATCCGTTTCCCGTCCGGCCCGGCCTCCTCGTAGCGGGCCTTCAACAACTCCCGCTGCTTCTCGGGGATCTCCCAGGACAGTCGCCAGGTCCGTCCGGCGTCGTCGCTCTCCTCCACGCGGATCCGGCCCGACGCCACCCGGTAGCAACGCTGGGGCGTGGCGGCAACGCACACCGGGTGGTCCGGTCCGATCCTGGTCGGCACGCGCTTCCACAGGGCCTCCTGCTCGGCGTCCACCGGGTCGCGCCACGTGACGCCGGCGTCGTCGCTGATCCGCCACCAGGTGGGGATGCCCTCCTCCGCCGACATCGGGCCGGTGGCGGCGCCGGCGGCCAGCCGACCGTCGACCACCTTGGTGGCGACCGCGTCGGGGCGCTCGATCGGGCTCGTGGCCGCCACCGCGACGAGCGCCGCCGGCAGCAGCACGACCAGCCGGACCAGCCGGGCGGCCCGGTGCCCCACCGGGTCCCGCCGTGCCGCCTTCCACGTCCACGCGGCCACCGCGAGCGCCGGCAGGGTGAGCAGGTCGGTCCGGTCGGCCCGGATCAGCGACGGCCCGCTCACCACGCTCCACAGACCGGAGGCGGCCGTCGCGGCGTACCCACTGCTCTTGACCAGCGCGAAGCCGGCACCGACCGAACCCAGCGCGAAACCGGCGACGGCCCGGGGCCGGAGCCCGGGCACGGCCAGCGTCACCAGCACCGCCACCAGCGGCGGCGCGAGCACCAGCCCGGCGACGTCGCTCAGCTTGCCGGTCACCAGGCCCGGAAAGGCCGCCTTGAACACATGGTCGTTGAGCACCAGCACGATCAACGAGAGCACGGTTCCCGGATGACCCAGCCAGGCGAGCGAAATCCGGGCACCGTCGGGTGCTGTCGACTCGGAGGGACGCATCCGTCCATCGTGGGCGCGGACAGTCGCGCTCCGGCCACGGAACGGTGAGGATGCGGCGTCAGGTGCCGTCGGAGGAGTGACCGGGGAACAGGTGCGCGGTCGGGTCGATGACGACAGCCGCGTTGTTCACAGCCGTGGCCGCCTCGCCGAAGCCGGTGGCGATCAGGCGGACCTTGCCCGGATATTCGGTGATGTCACCGGCGGCGAACACCCGGGGCAGGTTGGTGGCCATCGCGCTGTCCACCACGATGTGCCGCCGGTCGATGTTCAGCCCCCACTCGGCGAGCGGGCCGAGGTCGGCGGTGAAGCCGAGCGCGGCCACCACCGTGTCGACCGGCAGCGTCTCCGCCTCGCCGCCGCGTACGGTCAGCTCGGCGCCGGTGACCGTCTCCTCGCCGTACAGGCGGCTCACCTCGGCGTTGACGACGATCCGCACCGGCAGCGCGCGGACCCGCTCGATGGTGGCGGCGTGCGCCCGGAAGCGGTCCCGCCGGTGCACGAGCGTCACCGACCGGGCCAGCGGCGCGAGCGTGGCGGCCCAGTCGAACGCCGAGTCGCCGCCACCGACGATGAGCACGTGCCGGTCGGTCAGCTCGGCCGGCTGCGGCACGAAGTAGACGATGCCGCCGCCGGTGAAGCTCTCCGCGACCGGCAGCGGCCGGGGCGTGAAGCTGCCGAGCCCGCCGGTGACCAGCACCGCGCCGCAGCTCAGCTGCTCGCCGCCGGCCAGGCCGAGCACCGGCCGGCCGTCGAGGTAGGACAGCTTTTCCGCGCGTACGCCGAGCTGGTAGTCGGGGTGGAACGGCGCGGCCTGGGCGACCAGGTTCGCGACCAGCTCGCGGCCCTTGATCGCGGGGAAGCCGGCGACGTCGAGGATCAGCTTCTCCGGGTACATGGCGGTGATCTGACCGCCCGGCTCGGGCAGCGCGTCGATGACCGACACGGAGAGCCCGCGGAATCCGGCGTAGTAGGCGGCGAAGAGCCCGGCGGGACCGGCCCCGATCACGGCGACATCGACCTCGCGCATGGCTCACCGTCACTTTCCGCTTCGGGATCAACCCTCGCTGATGCCGAAACGGTAGGCGGGCGGGTGGCCGCGGGCAAGCATGTCCCGGGGTCTGATCAACGCGCCGTCAGGGCAGCGTCATCCTCGGTGAGCCGAGGTGGTCGGCGTCGCCGGTGTCCCTGCGGCGGCGGAACAGGATCGCCGCCACGACGCCGCCGAGCAGCCCGAACAGGTGGCCCTGCCAGGAGACGCGCTCGTCGGTGGGGAGGATGCCGAGCAGCTGCCAGCCGTAGAGCAACCCGACGAGCAGGCCGACGGCGAAGTTCCACCAGCTCCGCTCGACGACGCCCCGGGTGAGCAGGATGCCGAGGTAGCCGAAGATGACGCCGCTGGCGCCGACCACCACCGAGTTGGGTGAGCCGGTGAACCAGACGCCCAGGCCGCTGACCAGGATGATGACGGCGGTGGACCAGAGGAACCGGCGGGTGCCCGCGGCGAGCACGAACGTGCCCAGCAGGATCAGCGGGATGCTGTTGCTGTAGAGGTGGTTCCAGCCGGCGTGCAGGAACGGCGAGAAGAAGACACCGTCCAGGCCCTGGATCCGCTGCGGGATGATGCCGGCGGTGTAGTCGAGGCCGAGTCGCAGGCCGACGTCGAGCGCCTCGATGAGGAACAGCACCGGCACGACCGCGCACATGGCGACGAAGGCCCGGCCGAGCGCCGCGTAGAACGCATCGGTGCCGAACCGGTGAGGGTCGCCGCCGCGTGGGCTGTCAGGCCAGGTCACCTACCAAGAGCTATCAGTAAAAGTGGCGGGCCGCCAGTCGGGGCCGGGTACGACGACGGCGGGGCACCCGGTTCCGCCCGGGTGTCCCGCCGTCGTCACGACGTCAGTACCAGCCTGAACTCTGCGACTTCTGCCAGGCGCCGCACGGGGTGTCGTACCGGCCCTTGATGTAGCCGAGACCCCACGTGATCTGGGTCGCCGGGTTCGTCTTCCAGTCGTCCGCGACCGAGGCCATCTTGCTGCCCGGCACGGCCTGCGGGATGCCGTAGGCCCCGGAGGAGCTGTTGGACGCCTTCGGGTTCCAGCCGCTCTCCTTGGTCCAGAGCTTGTCCAGACACGGGAACTGGTCGATGCCGAAGCCCTTGTCGAGCATGACGGCGCAACCGATCTTCCGGTTGCCGCTGTACTCCGCGCACGAGGACGGGATCGGCCCGTCGTACGGCTTGATCTTCGTCTCGCTCTCCGCCGCCTCCCGTTCCTTCTTGCGGGTGGCGGCGGCCGCCTCGGCCTTCTTGGCCCGCTCGGCGGCCTCCTTCGCCGCCGCGGCGGCACGCAGCTTCGCCTGGTACTCGGCGGCACGCTGCCGGGACGAGTCCACGCGGTGGTCGGACAGCCGTTCGCGCTGGTACGCGTACTCCGCCTGGTCGACCTCCAGGCCGACCTGCGCGGTCAGGCCCTGCTGCTGGGTCTGGCGATCCTCGCCCAGATAGAAGCCGCCGGCCACGCCCACGGAGAGCAGTGCCACAGCGGCGGTGCGGGCGCCGAACCGGCTCCACAGCCGACTCACGAAGTTTCCCTTCGTCGGGGGCAGGGACGCGGCACGCGTGGCCTGCCGGGCCGCGCCGAGGTGCCGCGAGCGCTCCGGTACCGGTGTGACTGCGGGGCGTACATGGCTCCCGAGTGGTCGGTGACGCTCGATGGACACCATTGCGCACAGTGAGGCCGGTGGGAAATGGCCGGGCCTAAAAGTGATCTGCGTCACCCTGAAAATCAGGATAAAGTGGAGCAAAAGCGGCGGTCAGCCGGGGATGTCCTCCAGTAGATCGGTGACCATAGCGGCGATCGGAGAACGCTCCGATCGGCTGAGCGTGACGTGCGCGAAGAGGGGATGTCCCTTCAGCGCCTCGATCACCGCCGTCACCCCGTCGTGCCGGCCGACCCGCAGATTGTCCCGCTGCGCCACGTCGTGGGTGAGCACCACCCGCGACCCCTGACCGATCCGGGACAGCACGGTGAGCAGGACGCCCCGCTCCAGCGACTGCGCCTCGTCGACGATGACGAACGCGTCGTGCAGGCTCCGGCCGCGGATGTGGGTCAGCGGCAGCACCTCCAGCAGCCCGCGCGAGGTGACCTCCTCCAGCACGTTCTCGTGCACCACCGAGCCGAGCGTGTCGAAGACGGCCTGCGCCCACGGCGACATCTTCTCCGACTCCGACCCGGGCAGGTAGCCGAGTTCCTGGCCGCCGACCGCGTACAGCGGACGGAACACGATCACCTTCTTGTGCCGGCGTCGCTCCATCACCGCCTCCAGGCCGGCGCAGAGCGCCAGCGCGGACTTGCCGGTGCCGGCCCGGCCACCGAGCGAGACGATGCCGATCGACTCGTCCAGCAGCAGGTCGAGCGCGACCCGCTGCTCCGCCGAGCGGCCGTGCACGCCGAACGCCTCCCGGTCGCCCCGGACCAGCCGGACCGTCTTGTCCGGCAGCACCCGGCCCAGCGCCGAGCCGCGCCCCGAGTGCAGCACCAGACCGGTGTGGCAGGGCAGGCCCGCCGCGGCGTCGACGTCGAGCGTCTCGCCCGCGTACAGCCGGCCGATCTCCTCCTCGGACAGGTCCAGGTCGGCCATGCCGGTCCAGGTCGGATCGCTGGCCTGGCCGTGGCGGTACTCGTCGGCGCGCAGGCCGACCGAGGCCGCCTTCACCCGCAGCGGCATGTCCTTGCTGACGAGCGTGACCTCACGCCCCTCGGCGGCCAGGTTCAGCGCCACGGACAGGATGCGCGCGTCGTTCGACTCGTTGCGGAAGCCGGGCGGCAGCACCCCGTCGTCGGTGTGGTTCAGCTCCACCCGCAGCGTGCCGCCCTGCTCGTTGGCGGGCACCGGCCGGTCCAGCCGGCCGTGCCGTACCCGCAGCTCGTCGAGCATGCGCAGCGACTGACGGGCGAACCAGCCCAGCTCGGGGTGGTGCCGCTTGCCCTCCAGTTCGGAGATGACCACCAGCGGCAGCACCACCTCGTGCTCGGCGAAGCGGTGGAACGCCGCCGGGTCGGAGAGGAGGACCGAGGTGTCCAGGACGAAGGCCGGGCCGGCTGGTCGGGGCTCCTCGGCCTCGACGGCGGCGCTGCGGCGGCTGCGGGTGGTCCGGCGGGTCTGGGCGGTCGAGGCCGGGGTCTGCTGCTCGGCTCCGGCGGGGGTACGGCGAGTGGTCACAGGCCTGCTCCGCGGATGGGCACCCGGCCACCCGAGTTCCGCCTCTTCCGGTGCCCGGAGGACACGGGGTCGGATGCGGGCCCCGTGTGCGAGGACGCAGGTCCGGGCTGTCCGGCTGGCCCGGGAAAACCCCGCGCCATGCCTAGACGCTAATCGCCGCGGGGCCGCGGGGCTAGAGGTGCGCGTGGATCATCGCGTGCCAGTCGCCGGACGTACACCTGTTCGGGTGACGGGCGGACCGGAACCGGCCGGGATGCATGCCCCCTGCGCGCATCCCGGCCGGTCGCCCACGGGCGGCACCGCGTCGCGGTGCGGGCCTCAGCCCGGCCGCCGCGCCAGCGTGCCGGCCCTCGGCCCGGCGCCGGCCGCGCCGAACGACGATCCGGTGTACGTGGTGCCCGCCCGCCCCACCGCGCCGAGCTGGGCGGTGGCGGTGACCCGGACGGCCGGGGCGGAGCCGGACCGCACGGCGACAGCGGCCGGTACGGCGGTGCCGGCGAACGGCACGGCCGAGCGCCCGGCCGACGTCACCACTGTCGCGCCGGGGGCGGACAGCGCCGAGGCGATCGCGGCCTGGGCATCTCGACGGCGGCGGTTCCAGGCGCCCCGGTCACCGTCGAAGTAGCCCTGCCGGTAGCCGAACCGGTAGCCGATGCGGTAGCTCAGCTGCCCGTGCAGGCGACCGGCCGCGTAGCAGGTGGAGCCGAGCACCAGGACGAGCACCACGGCGAGAAAAGGGGTCATCGCTCGTCCGTCCCGGGGAGTGGGTCGACCACCAGCAGGCGTTCCAGGTCGTCGGTGCTGACCTCCTCGACCAGCTCGACGCTGATCCGGCAGCCGTCGAGGATCACCTCGGCCACCGACGCCCGGCGGATCTCGCCGCCGGAGTCGTAGACCCGCACGCTCAGCTCGGGGCAGCCGAGGTGGGTACGCCAGGCGTCCCACTCCCCCCGGTCGCCGACGCTGAGTGAGAGATACCGGCACCCGCGGGCGAGATAGAGACGCCAGGGGGCGCTCAGCCCGGCGGACACGCCGTCCGCGATCAGCCCGAAGGCCTGGGCACGGGTCGCGAGCTCGGTCACGAGACCCCCTCGGCACCCGCGGAGTGACGCATGTGAGCACTCGTCGTCTCAAGCACGTGACACACCGTAAGTTGTCTCATGAGCGTGACAGTATCAGCTTTTCAGACCTTTGCCGCCGTACTCGTGTCCATCTATTCTGCCCAGGTGACACCCCTCAGGAGCAGCACTGGATCGTTTACCGGAAAACCGCGATCACCGTCACGCCAGCGTGACAGCAGCGTGCCGAGACCGCCCGACGGGACCGACTGGCCGTACCGTCACGGGGTGACCGAGACGGCCAACGCACGGAAGATCGCCTTCGCCACCTTCGTCCGACGTGCGCTCGACGACGCGCGAGCGCTGCGGGCCTGGAGCGGCACCGAGGTCTCCCGGCGCACAGGCGTCTCCCGCCAGACCATCAACCGCTGGGTCCGCGGCGACTGGGCCAGCGACCCGGAGGCCGAGCGGGTGGTCGCCTTCTGCGAGGGCCTCGGGCTCGATCCGGCCGCCGCCTTCACCGCGCTCGGCTGGGACCGCGCCGCCGGCCCACGGGCCACGCCCACCCCACCTCCGATGGACCCGGACGTGGAGGCGCTGCTGCGCCGACTGGTCGACCCGACCGTGTCGGACGCGGAGAAGTTCCACATTCGAGAAACCATTCGTTACCTCGCATATCGCCCGACACTGCCGGGCGGTGTCCGAAATAGGGGGAAACAGGCCGGGTAGTTCCTCAGATGGCGAAAGAACGGAAGGTCAGACCCGATCGTTTCGCCTCGGGGACGGATCGGACCCGCTAGCGTCCACGTTTGTACTGCTAGGGGCTCGTCATCGGCGGGGGGACGGGACACAGCCGAACCCAGCCCTGCGGGACAGAAGGAGGGGTCTGTCCATGACCCTGAAATGGTTGGCAGTCGTGGTCGCGGTGGTGTCGCTGACATCGTGCGTGACCGGCAACGTGGTGGTCGGCGTACTGGACGGCGGGCAGCTTCCCCTGGTCGTCAACCTCTTCGCGCTCACCACGGCCGGCACCGCGGTGATCCTCGCCGTCGTCGCCGAACTGCACGATCGTCTCAACGACCGGGTCAGCGCGCTCACCGAGTTCCTGGTGGCGCGGCTGAACGAGATCGAGGCGCACACCGGCGACCGCAACACCGGCTTCGTGGAGGGCTACCTGCTCAGCCACGGGCAGGAGGCGGCAGTGGTGCCGTTCGGGCGCCGGGGACGGGGAGCCGCCGAACGCTGATCCCCACGACGTTCCCACGTCACATCTCGGCCACGAATACGCCGCCCGGCGCGGGGTACGCTGACGCGCGTGCCGCCGTTGAATCTGGGCAACCAGCAGCCGAAGACCCCGTTGAACGCGGAGCACGCCTGGCGTGCGACCGCCGATCGCGCACGGGACGTCGTTCTCTTCTTCGACTTCGACGGCACGTTGGCGCCGGTCGACGACGACCCCACGGCCGTCCGGCCCGCGCCCAACGTGCTCACCGCGCTGGAGGCGCTCGCCCCGCACGTGCGGCGGATCGCCATCGTCTCCGCCCGGCCGGTGGACTTCCTCCGCGACCACCTCGGCGGCCTCGCCGGAATCGACCTGTACGGGCTGTACGGCCTGGAGCACAGCCACTCCGGCGGTGAGACGGTCACCGAGCCGGCCGCTCTGCCGTGGGTGCCCACCATGTCCGAGCTGGCCGAGCAGGCCCGCGCCGAGCTGCCGCCGGGCGCGCTGGTCGAGTTCAAGCGGCTCTCCGTCGCGCTGCACTGGCGTACCGCCCCGCAGCTCGGTGAGCTGGTGCAGGAGTGGGGCCGCGCCCAGGCCGAGCGGCTTGGCCTGCGCGCCCAGCCGGGCCGGATGGTGCTGGAACTCAAGCCCCCCGTCGACCGGGACAAGGGCATGGTGATCGGCGAGACGGTCCGGGACGCCGGCGGCGCCTGGTACTTCGGTGACGACGTCTCCGACATCAAGGCGTTCGCCGCGCTGCGCGCCCGCGCCGCCGCCGACCCCGGCTTCCTCGGGGTCTGCGTCGCCGTGGCCAACCCGGAGACCGGGCACGAGGTGGCCGACGCCGCCGACCTGACCCTGGACTCCCCCGCCGCCCTGGCCGAGTTCCTCACCGACGCCCTGCGCCACCTGACCTGACCCCGCTTTTCCGCGTCGATCTTGCACTTGCCGCCCCGACAAACGGGGACGAAAGCCGCGCACGCGGGGCCGGAAGTGCAAGATCGACGGGGAGGCGGGGGGTCAGGTGCCGAATCGGCGCTGGCGGGTGGCGTAGGAGCGCAGGGCACGCAGGAAGTCGACCTTGCGGAAGTCGGGCCAGTTCAGCTCGCAGAAGTAGAACTCCGAGTGCGCGCTCTGCCAGAGCATGAAACCGGAGAGCCGCTGCTCGCCACTGGTCCGGATGATCAGATCCGGATCCGGCAGCCCCTTGGTGTAGAGGTGCTCGGAGATGTGGTCGACGTCGAGCGAGGTGGCCAGCTCCTCGAGCGTGCCGCCGTTCGCGGCGTGCTCCGCCAGCAGCGAGCGGACCGCGTCGGCGATCTCGCGCCGCCCGCCGTACCCGACCGCGATGTTGACCTGAGCCCCGCCGTCGCGGTCCCGGGTGCGTTCCTCGGCGGCCTTGAGCGCGGCGGCGTGCTGCGCCGGCAACACGTCGAGCGCGCCGACCATCCGCAGCCGCCAGGGGTTGCCCTCCTCGGCCAGCTCGGTGGTGAGGTCCTCGATGATCTGGAGCAGTGGGTCCAGCTCGGCGGCCGGGCGGGAGAGGTTGTCGGTGGAGAGCAGCCACAGCGTGACGTGCCCGACACCGGCCGCGTCGCACCAGCGGAGCAGCTCCTTGATCCGCTCGGCGCCCATCCGGTGGCCGTCGTTCGGGTCGACGAAGCCCATCTCCCGGGCCCATCTGCGGTTGCCGTCGCACATCACGCCGACATGCGCGGGTACGGGCTTGCCCGCGAGCTTCGCCGTCAGCCGGCGCTCGTACACGGAGTAGAGGAGTTTCCGCAGAGTCATCACCTTGCAGGGTAGCGACCCGTGAGAAAGATCAGTGTCTCGGTGGCGTATCAGCCGACGGCGAGCCGGTCCGGCGCGGTCGCGGCACGTCAGCGGCGATCGCCGCGAGCGTGCGGGCGTCCAGCCGCCCGTCGCCGAGCCCCAGCTCCACCACGGTGCGGTAGACCCGCTCGTCGCGCCCGGCCGCGCCGACCACCGCGTCGACCACCCAGCGCCGACGCGCCAGCCAGGCCGCCGCCGAGCTGTGCCGCAGGTGGGTGCCGAGCCGGGCGCGCAGCGCGGCGGCGTACCCCCGGGCGGCCTCGGCCGGACTGCCGGCCGCCGCCGCGCCGGCCAGCGCCCCCGAGCGCAGCGCGTAGAAGATGCCCTCGCCGGTGAACGGGTTGATCAGCGACAGCGCGTCCCCGGCCAGCACCACCCGGCCCCGCCCGGGCGCCGGCCGGTGGGTGGACAGCGGCAGGTGGTGCGCGCGCAGGCCGGTCACCGTGGCCGGGTCGACTCCGGGGAGCAGCGCGGCCATCCGGTCCAGCAGGTGCGCGCGGCTGAGCGGCTCGCCGCGCAGCACCTCCCCGTACCCGACGTTCGCGCGACCGTCACCGATCGGAAAGACCCAGGCGTACGCGGGCCAGCGCGCCGCCGAGGTGACGATGAGCTGTTCGGGCGGCCCCGGCGGGGCCGGCGGGTAGCCCCGGATGGCGAGCGCCAGGTGCCGGTCCGGGTTGACCGGGTGCCCGAGCGCGCGCCGGACCACCGAACCGGCGCCGTCCGCGCCGACCAGCGCCCGCGCGGACAGCTCACCGTCGAGCACCACCCGGTCGGGAGCGATCTCCACCCGGCGTACGGTGTGCCGCCGCAACTCGGCGCCGGCCGCCACCGCCGCCGCCACCAGGCGTGCGTCGAACACCTGGCGGGGCACCGTGTACGCGGGCCGGGGCAGCGTCCGGGCGACGGTGCCGCCACCGGGTGCGACCAGGCGCAGCGCGGGCAGGGGCGGGTAGCCGTCGACGGCCCCGGTCACGCCCAGCTCGTCGAGGACGTCCAGCGCGTGCGCGGCGATGCCGTCCCCGCACGCCTTGTCGCGGGGGAAGTCGGACCGGTCCAGCAGCAGCACCCGCGCCGCCCCGGCCCGTCGTGCGCCGAGCGCGGCGGCCGCTCCCGCCGGCCCCGCCCCCACCACCACGACGTCCCACACCCCCTCATCCTCCCCTGCCGGCCCCCACCCCGGGCATCAACGGGACCGGGTGGCCCGGTACAGCGACCAGACGCAGAGGGCTGCCGCCGTGACCAGCGGGGCGCCGTCGCGGATCAGGCCGTCGGCGCCGAGCAGCCACCAGCACAGGGGCAGGTCGATCGCGAGGACGCCGAGGGTGACGGCCACCAGGCCCTTCCGCGCCCACGCCTTGTCGCGCAGCAGGAACGCGGTGCAGAACAGGACGGCGTAGCTGACCGCGATGCCGACGCCGAACCAGAAGATCAATGCCGGTACGGCGGCGAGCCGCCCGTCCAGCACGGCGCCGGTCGCCACCAGCGCCGGCACGAGCATCAGCGGGCTGTAGGTGAACGCCGCGACCCGGGCGGTGAGCAGCCAGCCGTTCGCCTGCGGACGCTTCGGCGTCATCTCCCGCCAGGCGATCGTCCCGCCCTCGACGACCAGGCCCTTGCGGTGCCGGACCAGGTGCGCGCGGATCGCCTCGGAACGGTAGAGCAGCACCACCACGGCGACGCAGAGCGCGGTGAGCACGGCGAACCCGATCAGGCCGGGCAGCGCGGGCACCCCCTGCCGGGGCACGATCAGCCGCCCGACCGCGAAAATCGTGGTCACCGCCAGGATCAGCCCGAACGGCCGGGCGCCCACCCGGCCCTTGTTCACCTGCCCGATCAGCAGCAGGAAGCCGAGCGATCGGAGCATCGCCCAGCCGGTGCGTACGGCCAGACCGAACTCCTGCTCCGGGGCGTACCAGTAGTTGAGCAACTCGACCACGACGGTGGCCGCCGCGGTCACGGCGAGCAGCGTGGTCAGCGCCCGGACGGCGGACGGCCGCCGGACCTCGACAGGTTCAGCGGCCGTCCTCATGGCATCCGATGTTGCCCGGCGCGGGCAACAGGCACACCTGCTACTTCTGCGGCTCCGCGTCGAGGCGGGCGCGCAGCGCGTCCAGCTCGGCCCAGAGCACGCCGGGGAGCTTGTCCCCGAACTTCTCGAACCACTCGGTGACCAGCGGCAGCTCGTCGCGCCACTCGTCCGCGTCGACCTTCAGCGCGATCCGGACGTCCTCCGGGGTCATGTCCAGACCCTCGACGTCGAGCGCGTCCTGCGCCGGGACCATGCCGATCGGCGTCTCCACCGCCTCGGCCCGGCCCTCCAACCGCTCGATGACCCACTTGAGCACGCGGGAGTTCTCGCCGAAGCCCGGCCAGAGGAAGTTGCCCTCGGCGTCCTTGCGGAACCAGTTGACGTAGTAGATCTTGGGCAGCTTGGCCTCGTCGCCGTCGGCGCCCTTGCCCATCTCGATCCAGTGCCGGAAGTAGTCGCCGGCGTTGTAACCGATGAACGGCAGCATGGCCATCGGGTCACGACGCACCACGCCGACCGCGCCGGAGGCGGCGGCGGTGGTCTCCGAGGAGAGCGTGGCGCCCATGTAGACGCCGTGCACCCAGTCGCGGGCCTCGGTGACCAGCGGGATGGTGTCCCGCCGACGGCCGCCGAACAGGATCGCGTCGATCGGCACGCCGTTCGGGTCGTAGTAGTCGTCGGCCAGGATCGGGCACTGGGTGATCGGGGTGCAGAAGCGGCTGTTCGCGTGCGAGGAGAGGTTCTCGCTCTCCGGCGTCCAGTCGTTGCCCTTCCAGTCGATCAGGTGCGCCGGCGGCTCACCCATGCCCTCCCACCAGATGTCGCCGTCGTCGGTCAGCGCCACGTTGGTGAAGATGGAGTTGCCGCGGTCCAGCGTCCGCATGGCGTTGGCGTTGGTCTTCCAGTCGGTGCCAGGGGCGACACCGAACAGGCCGTACTCCGGGTTGATCGCGTAGAGGCGGCCGTCCTGGCCGAACCGCATCCAGGCGATGTCGTCGCCGATGGTCTCGACCTTCCAGCCCGGGATGGTCGGCTCCAACATGGCGAGGTTGGTCTTGCCACAGGCGGACGGGAAGGCGCCGGCGATGTGGTAGACCTTGCCCTCCGGCGAGGTGATCTTGAGGATCAGCATGTGCTCGGCCAGCCAGCCCTCGTCGCGCCCCATCACGCTGGCGATACGCAGCGAGTAGCACTTCTTGCCCAGCAGCGAGTTGCCGCCGTAGCCGGAGCCGAAGGACCAGATCTCCCGGGTCTCCGGGAAGTGCGAGATGTACTTCGTCTCGTTGCACGGCCAGGCCACGTCCTGCTGACCCGGGGCCAGCGGCGCGCCGATCGAGTGCAGCGCGTGCACGAAGTCGGCGTCGTCGCCCATCGCCTCCAGGATCGCCGACCCCATCCGGGTCATGATCCGCATGGAGGCGACCACGTACGGGCTGTCGGTGATCTCCACGCCGAACATGGGGTTCTCGGCCTCGATCGGACCCATGCAGAACGGGATGACGTACATGGTGCGCCCGCGCATGCTGCCGCGGTACAGCTCCGTCATCGTCCGCTTCATCTCGGCCGGCGCCATCCAGTTGTTGGTGGGGCCGGCGTCCGCCTCGTCGACGGAGCAGATGAAGGTGCGCTCCTCCACCCGGGCGACGTCCGTGGGGTCGGTACGCGCGTAGAACGAGTTGGGCTTCTTCTCGGGATTCAGCCGGATGAGGGTGCCGTTTGAGACGAGCTCGTCGGTGAGGCGGCGCCACTCCTCATCAGACCCGTCCACCCAGACCACGCGGTCGGGGGTGGTCAGTTCCGCGACCTCACGTACCCAGGCCAGCAGCTTGGGGTGGGACGTCGGGGCCTGATCGATACCCCGAACAGCAGCCGGAGCAACCATGTCACTTCTCCTTGTGGTCGACGCTGACCGATCTATGGGGTGCACGAGTTCTGGCGGGCAAGTACGCCGCCTCGTGGAAACCTGGGATTGGGCTCAGCGTAAACCGGACTGCCTCGCCAGTCAGTGGGACTGGTTGTGAAGAACTGCACAAGGTACGGCCACGCTGCGGCTTCACGATCTGATACCCGCTTTCGCGCGCAGTTTCACGCAAATCCTGCGGTGAACCTTCGACGGCCCGCTCCGTCCCCGGAGTGACCGCGACGCCCGATCGCGGGGAAGCGTACGAACATGTCGTGAAAGACGATTCCGTGATGGGCTCCACAGATTCACACAGCGGGTTACCCTCTGCTCACGGACATCGAGAACGGGCGACAGATCCCCGACCCGGGCGGCCCGGCCGCGAGGGCCACGACGAAGCCGTCGTGGCCGACTCGCCGTTGCGGTCCGCCCGTGTACCCCACAACCGGTACTCTCGGCGGGTGGCCGCGACGATGACCGGGGACCAACCGGGGGCTCCGCAGACCCGTCGGGGTCCGATCGGAGCACTACTCGACCGTTTCGGTCACCTGATCCACGAGTTGAGCAAGTTCGCCACCGTCGGCGGCTTCGCCTTCGTGGTCGACTTCGTCCTCTTCAACTTCCTGTCCAGCGGCCGGGACATGCCGCCGCTCGCCGCGAAGACCATCTCCACGGTGATCGCGGCGACCGTCGCCTTCCTCGGCAACCGGTTCTGGACCTGGCGGCACCGGCAGCGCTCCAACCCGGCCCGGGAGTACGCGCTGTTCTTCTTCTTCAACGCGGTCGGTCTCGGTATCGCGGTGGCAAGTCTCGCGGTCAGCCACTACGGGCTGGGCGCGGTCTGGCCGGCGGTGTTCCAGACCCCGCTGGCCGACAACATCGCCAGCTTCATCGTCGGCACCGGCCTCGGGACGCTCTTCCGGTTCTGGTCGTACCGACGGTTCGTCTTCGTCGACGCGGGAACACCACCCGTTCCGGCAACGAGCCACGACCGAGAGTCCGGGGCGTGACGAACCGCCCATCCCGACCCGCCGGGCCGAGCCGGCCCAGCCCACTGCCTAAGGTGTTCCGCATGCCTGGAGTCCGTCTGCTGCCCGAGCGCTGGCAGAAGTTCATCCACGAGGCGCTCAAATTCGGCATCGTCGGCGGCATCAACACCGTCATCAATTACGCGGTGTTCAATGCCCTGGCACTCACGGTTTTCCGCGACGGTCAGCTGAAAGCGACCGTGATCGCGACGATTGTCGCCACGATCACGTCGTATCTGATGAATCGTCACTGGACGTACCGGGATCGGCCGAAATCGGCACTCCGGCGGGAATACGTCCTGTTCTTCCTTTTCAACGGCGCCGGTCTGGTCATCGAACTCGGCGTCCTGGCCCTGGCCAAGTACGGCCTCGGCGTACACGGACTGCTGGCGCTGAACGTCGCCAAGACCATCGGTGTCCTGCTGGCGACGCTGTTCCGCTTCTGGTCCTACCGCACGTTCGTCTTCCAGCCGGTGCCCAAGCACGCCGAGGAGACCTGGCACTCGGTGCCGCGTGACGAGTGGGACAACGTCGCCGAGATGGACCCGGTGGCCGAGCTGGCCGAGTCGGTGAGCGAGCTGGAGGAGGAGGAACCTCCCCCGGGCGCCGGGCGACCCGACTACGCGCCACCCCGGGGCCGTCCGGCACCTGCTGACGCCGGGCTCGGCGGCGCGCTCGGCGCCGACCTGGACGCCGAATTCGCCGCCGAACTCCAGCCCCGCCGCGCGCGCCGCTGACCGACGAAGAGGGCCGGCACCTCCGCTTCCGGGGGTGCCGGCCCTCTTCGGTCGGCGGCGCGGTCAGGGCTGGTCGCGCAGGGACTTGCCCTCGGCCATGTCGGCGAGGATCTCGCGCATCTCGTCGTCGCCCAGGCTGTGCTTGTCGTGGTGCGCCTCGACCAGCTCGTACAGCTTCGTCTGCACCCGGTCCACGCCCGGCACGTCGTGCAGCACCGACTGGCCGCGCTCACCCGCCGACTCGATGGTCAGCGTGCCGCAGCCGAGCAGCCGCTCCACGAAGCGCTGGTTCATGGCGTGGTCGTTGATCCGGGTCAACGGCAGGTCCCGCCGGTTGCGCGACAGCACCCCCTGCTGGAGCAGGACGCGCTCGTTTGTGAACAGGTAGTGCGTGGTGCGCCAGACCAGGAACGGCCACAGAGCCAGCCACAGCACCAGCGCCAGGGCGACCACCGCGAGGGCGTAGAGCGCGATGGTGCCGCCGCTGCCGTCGGGCAGCAGAATCCAGCCGGCGACGACTGCCGCGACGGCGAGCACGAGCACCAGGACCGGCCGGATCAGGGCCTTCCAGTGCGGGTGCAGGTGCAACACGACGTGCTCGTCCTCGGTGAGCACGTCTTCGGGGAACGCCACGGGGGAACCTCCTCGCAGAACAGGACGCGCTGACCGTAACCGGTCGGCGCATCCCGTCGGCATCGGCCGCGCGGGCGGCTGCCCGTGGTTGTTAAGAGGGGGCCCTTCCTCTACCGGAGGCGTTAAGAGGGGGCCCTTCCTTTCACCGCAGGTGCAGCACGTCTCCCGCGGCCAGCCGCAGCGTCTCGGCATTCGTCTCCACCAGGAGCTGCCCGTCGGCGTCCACCCCGGTCGCGGTGCCGTGCGCCTCGCTGCCGTCGGGCAGCAACACCCGCACCTGGCGACCGATGGTGGCGCACCCGGCCAGGTACGCCTCGCGCAGCCCACTGGCCTCCGCATCACCTCCGGCGTCACGCCAGCGCTCGTACCAGTCGGCGAGCGAGCGCAGCAGCGCCCGCAGCAGCGGGTCCCGGTCGGTGGCGGTGGCGCCGGCGAGCTGGAGCGAGGTGGCGGGCAGCCCGGTCGGGTTCTCCGGCAGCTCGTCGGCGCGCAGCGTCACGTTCAGCCCCACACCGACCACGATCGCGGGCGGCCTGTCGTTCTCCCCCGGCACCGCCTCGGCCAGCACGCCGGCGCACTTCGCGCCGTCCACCAGCAGGTCGTTGGGCCACTTCAGCCGCGCGTCCAGCTCGGCCAGCAGGCGTACCGCCTCGACCAGCGCGACACCGGCGAGCAGCGGCAGCCACCCGTACCCGGTGACCGGCACCGGCGCCCAGCCGCGCTCGGGGACCGCCTCGCCGGGCCGCAGCAGCACGCTCGTGGCGAGACCGGCGCGCGGCGGCGACTGCCAGACACGGCCCCGACGGCCCCGGCCGGAGGTCTGCCGCTCGGCGACCACCACCAGGCCCTCCGGCTCGCCGCCCCGCGCCGCGGCCACCGTGTCGGCGTTCGTCGAGCCGGTCTCGGCCAGCAACTCCAAGCGTCGCCAGGGCCCGTTCGGCGCGACCAGCGCGCGCCGCAGCCGGGCCGCGGAGAGCGGCGGTCGGTCCAGATCCGTGTACGGCGAGCCGGGCATCACGCCAGCCTACGGCCCGGATGAGGCGTACTGCACAGCCTCAGACACCTGAACCATCGTTATATTCCACGGGTGACTACCGAGACCGGGTTCAACATCCACACGACCGCCGGCAAGCTGGCGGACCTGGAGCGACGGCTCGACGAGGCGGTGCACGCCGGGTCGGCACGCGCGGTCGAGAAGCAGCACGCGCGGGGCAAGAAGACCGCCCGCGAGCGGATCGAGATGCTCCTCGACGAGGGATCGTTCGTCGAGCTGGACGAGTTCGCCCGGCACCGCTCGACCAACTTCGGGCTGGAGAAGACCCGCCCGTACGGGGACGGCGTGGTGACCGGCTACGGCACCGTGGACGGCCGGCAGGTCTGCGTCTTCTCGCAGGACTTCACCGTCTTCGGCGGCTCCCTCGGCGAGGTCTTCGGCGAGAAGATCGTCAAGCTGATGGACCTCGCCATGAAGATCGGCTGCCCGGTCGTCGGCATCAACGACTCCGGCGGCGCGCGGATCCAGGAGGGCGTCACGTCCCTCGGGCTCTACGGCGAGATCTTCTTCCGCAACGTGCGGGCCAGCGGCGTCATCCCGCAGATCTCGCTGATCATGGGCCCGTGCGCGGGCGGCGCCGTCTACTCCCCGGCGGTCACCGACTTCACCGTCATGGTCGACCAGACCTCGCACATGTTCATCACCGGCCCCGACGTGATCAAGACGGTCACCGGCGAGGACGTCGGCATGGAGGAGCTGGGCGGCGCCCGTACCCACAACACCCGCAGCGGCAACGCGCACTACCTCGGCACCGACGAGGAGGACGCGATCGAGTACGTCAAGGCGCTGCTGTCGTACCTGCCGTCGAACAACCTGGACGAGCCGCCGGTGTTCGACGCGCCCGCGATCCTCGACGTCACGGATGAGGACCGGGAGCTGGACACGCTGATCCCGGACTCGGCCAACCAGCCGTACGACATGCACCGGGTCATCGAGCACGTGCTCGACGACGGCGAGTTCCTCGAGGTGCAGCCGCTGTACGCGCAGAACATGGTGGTCGGTTTCGGTCGCGTCGAGGGGCGCCCGGTGGGCGTGGTGGCGAACCAGCCGATGCAGTTCGCCGGCACGCTCGACATCGCCGCGTCGGAGAAGGCGGCCCGGTTCGTGCGCACCTGCGACGCGTTCAACATCCCGGTGCTCACCTTCGTGGACGTGCCCGGCTTCCTGCCCGGCACCGGCCAGGAGTGGGACGGCATCATCCGGCGCGGCGCGAAGCTCATCTACGCGTACGCCGAGGCCACCGTCCCGAAGGTCACAGTCATCACCCGCAAGGCGTACGGCGGCGCGTACGACGTGATGGGCTCCAAGCACCTCGGCGCGGACCTGAACTTCGCCTGGCCGACCGCGCAGATCGCGGTGATGGGCGCGCAGGGCGCGGTGAACATCCTCTACCGCTCGGAGCTGGCGAACGCCGAGGACCCGGCCGCGGTCCGGGCCGAGAAGATCGCCGAGTACGAGGACACGCTCGCCAACCCGTACATCGCCGCCGAGCGCGGCTACGTGGACGGCGTGATCCCGCCGCACGAGACGCGCGTGCAGATCGTGCGGGCGCTGCGGGTGCTGCGGACCAAGCGCGAGACGCTGCCGCCGAAGAAGCACGGCAACATCCCGCTGTAGTACGTCGGGTGCCCCCGCCGCCTCGGTGGCGGGGGCACCGGCGTCAGCAGCCCGGGTTCGTGGCGCGGCACAGCCGCTCGGCCGCGACCCGGGCCAGGTCCCGCAGTGTCACCTCGTCGCCGCCCGGTCCGGTGCTCAGCACCGTGACGAGGTCACCGACCCGCACCACCACCTGCTCCTTCGGCGGGGTCCCGTCACCGAGCCGCGCCCCGGTGTCCAGCCGTCGGCCCTGCCCGACGGCGTGCCGCACGAGCACCGACTCGTCGCCGGCGAAGCCGCTGTCGACCGTCTGCCAGGAGTGGACGACCTCCGCCTGGACCCGCTTGCCCTTCAACTCCACCGGACCGGTGAACCGCCACGTGCGGCAGGGCGCGAGCAGCGCGGGCAGCTCGTCGAAGAGCCGCTCGCCGTCCCGCGGCGCCAGCCGGTGCACATCCTGCAGGACCACCGCCTGCGGGGCCGACTGGTCACCGGCGCCCGGCCGCTTCCGCAGGAGGGTCACCGACCGCGAGTAGCGGGACTTCACCCACTCCGTCCGCAGGCCCTGCTCCTGCCGGCAGACCTCCAGCATCTTGTCCAGCTGGATCTCCTCGTCGAGGCCGGAGTCGTTCCACGGCGTGGTGCCGGCCGGCCGCACGTCGGACGGTTGCAGCAGCGCCTCGGCGGGCACCTCCGTGGCGCTCCACGGTGTCGCCGACGGATTGGCGGCGACCGGGGCCCGCGCTGGTGAGGCGGCACGCCCGGAGGCCACGAACGCGGCCCCGGAGGTGAGTGCGAGCACCGCCACCGCCGCGGCGGCCACCGTGCGGCGGCTGCGGCGCCGGGCACGTGCCCGCAGCTCGGCCGGTTCCGCCCAGCGGACGTTGCGCAGGTCCCGCTGCATCACGTCGATGAACGCCAGGTCGTCGTCACGCATCGGCGGGCTCCTCCAGATCCACTACCGCGAGCAGTTCGGCCAGGGCGGCTCGGCCCCGGGACAGCCGGGCCTTGACGGTGCCGACCGGGGCCTCGGTCTCCCGGGCCACCTCGGCGACCGGCATGCCGAGCAGGTAGTACAGCGCGAGAGCGACGCGTTGCTCCTCGGGCAGCCGCCGCAACGCGGCCACCACCTCGACCGTGTCGGTGCTCGGCGCCGGCATGCTCTCCTCGGCGCCATGGCGCAGATAGGCGCGCGCCCGGCTGCGCAGGCTGCGCCAGCGGCTCACCGCGATCCGGCTCGCCACCACCCGCACCCATGCCTCCGGGTCGTCGTATCCGCGCACTGTGGACCACCGCTGCCAGGCCCGGATGTACGCCTCCTGCACGGCGTCCTGCGCCTCGGCGAGGTCGCCGGTGAGCACGTAGACGAAGCCGAGCAGCCGCTGTCGGCTGCCCCGGTAGAACTCGTCGAATCCGTCGACGTCCGGCACCTGCTACCTCCCGAGTGACGGTCGCAGGGGACACGCCTGGCGTGCCTGGTGCGGTTGCCCGCTCAGCCGATCATTTTCTCGAGTTCGCCGAGTGGGAAGCCGCCGGCCGGGATCCGGTCGCGGACGGCCCGGCGGACGGCGGTCTGCACCGCCGCGTTGGCCGGGGTGGGTACGCCGTGCAGGCGCCCGAGCAGCACGATCTCGCCGTTGAGGTGGTCGGTCTCGACCGAGCCCGCGCCCCGGGCCAGGCTCTGCCAGGTGGAACCGCCGGAGCGCTCCTCGCCGCCGACGGGCCGGTGCGACACCAGGTCACCGCGCTCGGCGGCCTCCTCCTCGACTGTGGTGTGCGCGATGCCGGCGGCGGCGAGCGCCGCCTCGCCCTCGGCGCGTACCCGCTTCGACAGGGCTTCGGGCACGTCCCGGCCGAGCAGCGCCTGGAGGCCGTTGCCGAGGTTGGCGAGCAGCTTGCCGTACTTCCAGCGCATCACGTCGTCGCGCACCGGCGCGACGAACCCGGCGGAGGTCAGGTCGGCGGCGACCGCCCGGCTGGTGTCGTCGGCGCCGCTCGGGTAGCGGCCGATGTGCAGCATGCCCGGGTGCGGATGCCCGTTGGCGACCACCAGGCCCGGTTCCAGGTGGGTGGCGGGCAGCCACACGCACACCGGGTGTACGCGGGCGAAGCGCCGCAGCGCGGCCGGCTCGTTCGCCACGCCGTTCTGGGCCAGCACGAACGGCAGCCGTTCGCCCGCCGTTCCGCCGCCCTCGACCGGCGCGTCCGCCCACGCCGTCAGCGCCGCCACGGTGTCCTGCGACTTCACGGTGAGCACCAGCACGGTGTCGGCCGGCAGGGGCGGGCCGTCCGGCCCGGCCACCGCCGGCAGCCGGCCGGTGACCTCCCGCTCCGGCGTGCGCAGCGTCAGACCCCGCTCCCGCAGCGCGTCCAGATGCGCGCCGCGGGCCACGAGCGTCACGTCGTGGCCGGCGTCGGCCAGGAGTACGCCGATGGTGCCGCCGACCGCGCCCGCTCCGATGATCACGTATCGCACGGATCCGATTCTGCCCCTATGTGGCCTCGCCCGCCGGATACGCCGCTTGTCAGGCGGTGAGCCCCGCGTCGGCCAGGATCGGGCCGGCCAGCAGCAGCGCGCCGACCACCAGCGCCCCGACGCTGACCAGCAGGAACACGCCCACCCAGAACAGCGCCGGGAACGGCGTGAGCCGGGCGAGCTGGTCGGCGTCGGACTGCGGCATCCGGCCCCGGGCGCGTTGCCGGTGCAGCTCGAACACCGGTCGTACGCCGCCGAGCAGCAGAAACCAGACCGACGTCCAGGCGAACGCGGCCTGCACCTCGGGCGAGGTGTACCAGGAGACGGCGAGCACCACCCCGCCGGTGACCAGCAGCGAGAGCACGCCGAACAGGTTGCGGATCATCACCAGCATGGCGAGCAGCAGCGCCACCGCCAGCCACAGCAACAGCGTGATCCGGTTCCCGGCCAGCAGCCACGCGCCGCCGAGGCCGAGCAGCGACGGCGCGACGTACCCGGCGAGCAGCGTGAGGATCATCCCCGGCCCGGTGGGGCGGCCGGCGGAGAGCGTCAGCCCGGAGGTGTCCGAGTGCAGCCGGATGCCGTGCAGCCGGCGGCCGGTGAGCAGCGCGACGAGCGCGTGGCCGCCCTCGTGCGCGATGGTGACCGCGTTCCGGGCGATCCGCCACGGCAGCCGGGTGGCGACCACGGCGAGCGCGACCACGGCGGTGAGCACCACCAGCAGCGGCGGCGGGTCCGGCTGGGCGCTCATCAGCGTGTCCCAGAGCGTGGTGAGGCCGTCGATCAGGGGCATGGGCGGGGAGCCTACCGGCCCGAGCCGTGTCGTTCGACCGGCCGAGTCTCATAGAGTGTGAGACTGATCGGACGAGGCGCCGGAGCGGAGGTGAGGTCGGTGAGCGCAGCTCCCTTGGAGTCCTACAGCTCGCACGAGCAGGACGGCGACAGCCACTCGCTGCGGCTGCACCGGCTCGACGGCGCGCACTACGTCGAGGACGCGGTGGCCAAGGCGGGTGAGACGCTCAGTGTCACCGAGCCGTTCCGCTGGGCGATGGACCCGAGCGCGCTCCGCTGATCCGCAAACGACGCGCCACCTGGGCGAACGATGGGCGTCGATGAAAATTTCCTTGCTCCCTATTGCGATCTAGGGCACTAAGCTCCAAAGATGGGCGTCAATAGACGGACGTCCCTCTGGAGGCAACCATGGCCCGTACCAGACTCTCCGTACGCCGGCTCCTCGCTGCCGGCCTGGCCGCCGCCGCCACCGCGGCCGTGGCCCTCGTGGCGACCGCCGGACCGGCCGCCGCCGCGACCACGCCCGGGATCGACGTCTCCCGTTACCAGGGCAGCATCAACTGGACCAGCGTGCGCAACGCGGGCATCCAGTTCGCCTTCATCAAGGCCACCGAGGGCACGAGCTACAAGGACCCGAACTTCAACGCGAACTACGTCAACGCGTACAACGCCGGGGTGATCCGCGGGGCATACCACTTCGCCCGGCCGAACATCTCCGCCGGTTCCACCCAGGCCAACTACCTGGCCAGCAACGGCGGCGCCTGGTCGGCCGACAGCCGCACGCTGCCCGCCGCGCTGGACCTGGAGGGCAACCCGTACAGCGGCGGCTACTGCTACGGCCTGAGCACCACCGGCATGCGCAACTGGGTCCAGGACTTCCTCAACACCTACCGCTCCCGCACCGGCCGGTACGCGGTCATCTACACCACGACGAGCTGGTGGAACCAGTGCACCGGCAGCTGGAGCGGCCCGTGGGCCAACCACCCGCTGTGGATCGCCCGCTGGGCCAGCTCGCCCGGCACCCTGCCGGCCGGTGCTCCGTTCTACAGCTTCTGGCAGTACACGAGCACCGGCTCCGTCTCCGGGATCAGCGGCAACGTGGACCGCAACTACTGGAACGGTGACCGCAGCCGGCTGATCGCCCTGGCCAACAACACCTGATCCACCGGCTTACGACAGTGGGACCGCCTCCGTGCGAGGCGGTCCCACTGTCGCGTCGTACGTGGCTCAGGCTCTGCGGCGCGCGGAGGCCGGCACGGGCGTCCGGCGCATCCAGCGCCACGCCGCCACACCCGCGATCGTGAGGGTCAGCACACCGAGGACCGCGACCGGCGCGGACAGGCCGGCGGCGATCAGGAGCAGCACGACGTCGCCGAGCGCAACGAGCATCCACAGTGCCAGCCGCGGGCCGGTGTCCCTGCGTCGGTAACCCATGTCGCGCCTCCTTCCGTCGTCGGAGGATTCATACCCCCGAGGACGGAAAGCCATGCGAGCGAGTTTCGTGACCGGCGGGATTCCCGGTCAGTTCTGACGGTCCGGCACGAAGCCCTTGGTGATGATCTCCCAGTTCGCCAGGTTGGCGTCCCAGTCCTTCGCCGGGACCTCCCAGCGCAGCGCGAAGCCCCGGTTGCTGGCGGTCGCCACACCACGGTTGCGGACGTGGAAGCGGGTGTCGCCGTTGCGCGTCTCCAGCCAGTCCCAGTCGGCGCAGGTGCGGAAGTAGGGGTCGCACTTGGTGATGCCGACCAGTTTGTAGTTGCGCACGAAGTTGCGTCGGCTCGACTCCTGGCTCTTCCAGTCCGCGTACGCGTCCTTCTTCGGGTTCGGCGTCCACTGGATGAACAGCACCCGCCGAGCGCCACCGACCTCATAGAGCACGACGTTGTCGCTGCGGACCCGCGCCTCGAAACCGTTCGGGATCGGCACCTTGAAGCCGTTCGGGCCGGTGTAGAGACGCCAGCCGGCCGGCAACGCGGCCCCGGACGCCGACGGGCTGGCCGACGGCGTGGGGCTGGCCGACGCACTGGTCGCCGGGGCGCTCGGGGACGCGCTCTCGCTCGCCGCGGGCGGCGGCGCCGCCGACGCGGAGGTGCCGGCCGTCGGCTGACCGCCGTCGCCGTCGTCACCGTTGTTCAGCAGCGGCACGGCCACCACCAGACCGACCAGCAGCAGCAGTACCAGCGCGCCGATCAGCAGGTTGCGCCGGTTGGGCGCGGACTTCTCGACCGGCAGCACCGTGGCCCGGCCGGTCGACTGCGCCTCCTGCACCGGAGCCGGGCTGACCGGTGCGGAGCCGGTCACGGCCGGGCTGACCGGCGCCGGGGCGTCGGTGACCGGCTCGCCGTCGAGCCGCGTCTCGTCCAGCGCCGGGTCGACGCCGTCGACAGGGGCCTCGTCGTCCACCCGGGTCTCGTCGGTCGAAGGCGCCTGGTCGAGCTTGGTGGTCGGATCGGCGGCCGGCGGAGCCACCTTCGCCGTCGGGCCGGCGTCCGAGGTGGGCGCCGCCACCTTCGCTGTCGGGTCGACGGCCGCGGCCGTACCCCCGGTGGCGGCCCCGGAAACCGAGGTCGCCGCGCGTTCGGCCTGGTCGGCCGGGCGCGGCGCCGGCACCAGCGGCGGGCGCGGCACACGCGGACCGTTCGGCCCCGGCCGGCGTACGCCGTCCAGCAGTGAAATGCCCTTGGCCCGGCGACCGGCGGCCTTGCGCAGCATGCGCTCCGCCACCTCGGCGGTGATCCGCTCGTCCGGGTCCTTGCGCAGCAGGCCCTGGAGCACCGGCTTGAGCGGCCCAGCGTTGCGCGGCGGCGGCAGCGGCTCGGTGGCGAGCGCGGCCAGCGTGGCGATCGCCGACGGACGCGCGTACGGCGACTTGCCCTCGACCGCCGCGTAGAGCGTGGCGCCGAGCGACCAGAGGTCGGCCTCCGGCCCGGCCGTGCCGTCCCGCGCACGCTCCGGCGAGATGTACGCGGGCGAACCGAGCACCATGCCGGTGCGCGTCACGTTCGGGTCGCCGGGAATCGTGGCCAGGCCGAAGTCGGTGAGCACCACGCGGCCGTCCTCGCCGAGCAGCACGTTGCCCGGCTTGACGTCGCGGTGCATGATGCCCGCCTTGTGCGCGGCCTTCAGCGCGTTCAGCACGCCGAGGCCGATCTCGACCGCCTTGGCCGACGAGACCGGACCGTCCTCGGCGATGGTGTCCTGCAACGACTTCGACGCCACGTACTCCATGACGATCCACGGATCGCCGTCGGTGCGCAGCACGTCGAAGATGCGGACCACGTTGACGTTGTTGAGCCGGGCGATCGCCCGCGCCTCCCGCAGCGAGCGCTCGCGCATCTCGCGGCGCTCCTCGGGGGTGAGGCCGGGCGGCGGGACCAGTTCCTTGATGGCCACGTCCCGGTGCAGCACCTCGTCCCGCGCCTTCCAGACGCGGCCCATGCCGCCCTGACCGAGCGGCGTGATAAGCCGGTACCGGTCGGCGACGAGTTGGGGGAGCGCGTTCGACATCGCAGAAACCGTACCCGGCCGCTGCGACGCCTACACCGTCGGCACGCCACTGTACGGCGAAGGTCGAATTCGTGACGGTTACCCTTGGGGCATGTCTGCCGAAGAGCCGCTGTTCCGGATCGTCCGCGGCGTGCCCACCGCCGAGGAGCTGGCCGCTCTGGTCGGCGCGATCATGGTGCGTACCCGCCCGGCCCAGGCCGCCACGCCGGCCCCCGTGTCGCAGTGGGCGCGCAGCGCACGTCCCGCCCTCGCCTGCCCGGTCGCCGGCGCCGGCGCGTGGCGGGCCTCCGGCCTGCCCCGCTGACGTCTGGTTCCACCCGCGGCGCCGGGCGGGGCTGCCGGGATCCACGTTGAGCCACTAACCTCACTCAGGGAAACCGTGTGGTGACGGGCAGGAGGCTCCGATGATCCCGGAGGACAACCAGCCAGCCGGCTGGCTGCGCGGCTACGGCGGCATCGAGGCCGACATCCGACAGATGCGGGAGTTCGCCGACCGCCTCCAGGACGAGGTGACGCGCAACTACTCGCCGCATCTGTCGTACATCGCCGACGACATGAAGGCCCCGGTACCCAACCCGGCCGACGCCTTCATCGAGCTGGTCCATTTCCTCCAGGCCCACCACGACACCCAGACGGCAGCGGTCAGCGCCGTATGGGACCTGACACCCGCCACCGGCCGGCTCGCCGACGCCGCCGGCCGGATCGCCAACCACTACGGCGACGCCGACGCGTTCTCCTCCGCACGGGTCACCGACGTCGAACGGGCACTCGCCGGGCCGTCGAGCACCGTCGCCCGCCCGCTGCCGCCACTGGCCGACCCCACCGCCCCCGAACAGAGCCGGGTGATCCTGCCGTGATCGAACGGGGCAGCGGACGCACCTCCGGGCTGACCGACTGGCGGCTGATGGACGTCCTCAGCATGTGGGCGTGCCTCCAGGACCAGGACACCGCCGGCCAGTGGAAGCAGGTCGCCGGTTGGCGCAAGGTCTGTGACCTCGCGCTGACCCACCTCAGCCGGCTGCGGGAATACCGGCGCGGCCTCGCCGAGGCCTGGCCACCCGAGACCAATGCCGCCGCGCGGGCGTACATCGCCGAACTCGACCAGCTCATCGACCGCGTGCAGCGCACCCACGACGCCGCCGCCGCGAACTACGACGCGCTCGCCGCCGCCACCCGCGCCATCGGCAGCGCGCGGGCCGAGCTGCAACCCCTGCACGAGGAGTACGAGAAGAAGCTGCGGCAGAAGCGGGCGTACGAGGCGACGATCGCCGACCCGAAGGCGGTGGCGGGTAGCCGGTTGCCGGAACGGCCCCCGGTCACGGACGACGACTTGGAGCAGTTGAACGTACGGGCGCGCGGGTTGATGACGGGGTTGAGCGGCGAGCTACAGCACGCCCAGGTCATGCTCCAGCGCCCGCCAACACCAGTCGGCCCCGGTCGTCCAGGTCGTCAGGTTAATGATCCCGACACCTACGACCAGGCTCCTCCAATTATCCCGCCTGTCGTTCCAGTGCAGGTTTCAGGCAGCTCGGGGAAACCGTCGCCTAGAAACCCTGCGGTCTCCCCCGTCGAGACGAAACCCTTGACGCCTCCGATCAGCGGCGTCGGACCGATACTCGGAGCAGCCGCACCTGGCACGGCGCAGGCCCCGCCTGAGGCATCTGCGCCACCCATCAAGCCGACGTCTCCAACCACGCCCAGCATTGGCGCCCAGGCAGGTTTCGCACCCACAGGAAGCATGGGACCAGTTTCGCCGCGCCCGCCAGCACCCCCGAGCGGGCCAAACCTGCCTTTCAACGACCCGAACCGCACTTCACCTGGCGGCAGCGGACGCCAGGCTCTGCCCAATGGCTTTATTGGAACACCGACAGGCGGGAGCATCGGCCAACCAACTCCCAACAATCCGCGGCGCGTAAATCCCATTGGTGGGGTCATTGGTGGCGGCGCAGGCACTGCACCTAGCGGCGCGGCGGGTTCTAGGCCTGGAGCAGGACGAACTACTCAACCAGGAGCTAGCTACGGCAACTTCCCAGTAGGCGGCTCACCTTCTGCAGCATCGCACTTTGGTACTAGGAACCGGCGCGAGCATGACGGCGAGGGAACACCGCTGTGGGACGCGGACCATCCATGGCGAACCAACAGAGGCGTGGATCCCGTGATGCTTCCACCGGAAGAGGACGGCCCGATAGACCCTGGCCCAGCAATCGGCTTTAACCGGTGAGTGTGGGTCGACCGCTCCTGGCAGCACTTCTGACACTCCTCGGAGCCCTACCGGCACAACAAATGATCGCAGCACCGACTGCGCCCGCAGACCTCATACGGGCAGACCAGTGGCACCTGCGCTACTTACGGGCGGATGACGCCAATTCAATCAGCCGCGGGAGCGGGGTGCTAGTTGCAGTTCCTGACACCGGCGTTGACCCCCACCCAGACCTACTAAGTAATCTACTTCCCGGGACGACAACAATAGCGGGCAGGTCCGGCGACGGCCGCAGTGACCTGAACAGTCACGGCACCAGCATGGCCGGCCTAATCGCCGCGCATGGGCAGTCAGACGGAACAGGAGCGATTGGGATTGCCCCGGCGGCAAAGATCTTGCCAATCCAGTCCTCCGGCGGGAACAATATAGGAGAAGCAGATGACCTCGCTTCGGGGATACGCTACGCAATCTCGCAACATGCCGATATAATTAGCGTCTCCAGTAGCGGCGCATCAAGCCCCGAGTTGGTTAACGCAACTCGGGCTGCCCTTTCGGCCAACATTATCGTTGTCGCAGCTGCCGGAAACGCCCCCGACGACACTCATGTTGGCTATCCCGCAAGTGAGCCCGGTGTAATTGCAGTCGGAGGAGTAGACCGCACGGGAAACCACGCTTCCGTTTCAGTCCGCGGGCCAGAGATTGATATTGTTGCCCCAGCCGTTGATATCTACAGCACCAGCTACGGCGGCAAATATTCGAAGGGCACGGGGACATCCAGTGCTACCGCGATTGTTGCCGGCGCTGCTGCCCTGATCCGCTCCAAGTACCCCAACCTCCCCGCGCAGGAAGTCGCCCACCGGCTGACCGCCACCGCCGTCGACAAGGGACCACCAGGCCGCGACGACCAGTACGGCTATGGCGTCATCGACCTGGTAGCGGCGCTCACCGCTGATGTCCCCCCGCTCGGCTTCGAGTCCTCGAACGTCACGCCACCGGCGTCGGCGGAGGCAGCCCCGGAAAAGGGCGACGACAGCAGCGCGACCGTACGCGGGCTCGCCACCCTGGGTGTGCTGGTGGCGGCGGGCGGCGGATACCTGTTCTGGCGTCGGCGCCGACGTGCCGACGACCCGCCGCCGAGGGTCAGCCGGTAGCGTCGGCGGGGTGTCGACCTCCGTACCGGTGCGCCTCGTGCTCGCCTCGCAGTCTCCCGCCCGCCGCAAGTTGCTCCAGGCCGCTGGCATCGAGCCCGACGTGCTGGTCAGCGGCGTGGACGAGTCGCAGGTGGTCAGCGAGCGCGCCGAGGATCTGTGTCTGGAGTTGGCCCGGTTGAAGGCGCAGGCCGTACGCGATCGGCTGCGGCCGTCGCCGGATGAGCGCACTCTCGTGCTCGGCTGTGACTCGGTGCTGGCCTTCGACGGTGAGATCCTCGGCAAGCCTGATGACGCGGCGGACGCCACCCGGCGGTGGCAGCGGATGCGCGGGCGCAGCGGTGTCCTGCACACCGGGCACAGTCTGATCGACGTGACGCACGAGTCGCGGGCCGAGGCCGTCGCGTCGACCACTGTGCATTTCGCCGACATCAGCGACGAGGAGATCGCCGCGTACGTGGCGACGGGCGAGCCGCTGGCCGTTGCCGGCGCGTTCACCATCGACGGGCTGGGCGGCGCGTTCCTGACCGGGATCGAGGGTGACCCGGGCACGGTGGTGGGGTTGTCCCTGCCGTTGCTGCGCCGGCTGCTCGCCGAGGTGGAGCTGAGCATCGTCGACCTGTGGACGAAGGTCGCGCCCGGGGGCCAGGAGATCGAGCATCTCGGCTAACGTCCGGACATGACCACGAAGCCTCTGCCGCTCACCCCGGAACTGCACGCCTATCTGGTGGCCCACGGGTCCGCGCCGGACGAGATCGTCCGGGAGCTGGCCGAGGAGACCCGGGCGGCCCTGCCCGCCGAGGCGGTGATGCAGGTCGCGCCGGAGCAGGCGGCGTTCCTGACGTTCCTGACCCGGCTGCTCGGCGTACGGCAGGCGGTCGAGGTGGGCACGTTCACCGGCCTCTCCTCGCTGGCGATCGCCCGGGGGCTCGCCGATGGCGGGCGGCTGACCTGCTTCGACATCTCCGAGGAGTACACGGGCGTGGCCCGGCGCTACTGGGAGCGCGCCGGTGTGCAGGACCGGATCGAGCTGCGCATCGGCCCGGCCGCCCAGACGCTGCGCGAGCTGCCCCGCGAGCGTTACCTGGACTTCGCGTTCATCGACGCGGACAAGGTCGGCTACCCGATCTACTGGGACGAGCTGGTGCCGCGCATGCGCCCCGGCGCGGTGGTCGCCGTCGACAACACGCTGCGCGACGGCCGGGTGCTCGCCCCGCGCAACGCCGACGACCGGGCGATCGCCGCCTTCAACGACGCGGTGATCGCGGACGTGCGCGTCGAGGCGGTCATGCTGCCGATCGCCGACGGCGTCACGCTCGCCCGAGTGCTCTGAGCCGGCCCGAACACAACCTCGCCGAAACGGAGTCGATCAGGTCGCGCGGACCGGCGCGGGCAAGGCACGCCCCAGCCGCACCGTCAGCAGCACCGCCACCGCGATGAACGCGGGCAGCAGCAGGAACGCCGGGTGCGGGCCGGCGCCGTCGGCCACCCACCCGAGCGCGACCGGCGCGATCCCGAAACCCACACCCATCGAGTACGCCGACCAGCCCGCCGCCTTGTCGGCGGCCGGACCGGCGACTGCGAGCGCGATGGAGATCGCCAGCGGGTAGTGCAGCGCGTTGCCCAGGCCGAGCACGACCAGGCCGGTGACGGCGAGCCAGCCGACCGTACTGCCCCAGAACAGCGCGAACCCGGCCAGCGAGACGGTGAGCGCGCCGAGCAGCAGCGGCACCGGCGGCCAGCGCAGCGCGGCCCGGCCACCGGCGATCCGGCCGGCGAACATGCCGCAGACGATCGCGGCCACCGCCGCCGACGCCCCGCCCGCGCTCAGCCCGGCGTGGGTCCGCAGCACGTCGGCGGTCCAGAGCGACAGGCAGACCTCGATCGACCCGGTGACGGACATCAGAACCCAGGCGATCCAGTACGCACGCGGCAGCCGCCCCGCTGCCCCACGCACCCCGGAGGCGGGCGCCTCCGACGCCGGCAACCCCGGCGCGGGCACGGCCGAAGCGGGCACAGGCGCGGCACCCCCGGACGACACGGTGACGGGAGCGCCCGGAGCGGGCACGGCGGCGTCGGATGCGCCGACGGCGGGTACTGCCGGAGCGGGCGCGGTGGCCTCGGCCACCCCGGACGTGGGGACGGCGGGCACCCGGGTGGATGCGGCCACGGCGACCGGTGTGCCGGCAGCCGCGACAGCGGGGGCGCGGTTCGGCCCGCGTACCCGGAAGGTCAGAGCCGCGAGCGCGACAAGCGTGATCAGCCCGACCTCGACGGCCATCAGCGGTCGCCAGCCGAGGCCGGCGTCGACGCTGGCGCCGATGGTCAGCGGCGCCAGGATGCCCATGCCGGCGCACGCGGCGTTGGCCTCGGTGAGCGCGGCGGGGGCGGCGGGTCCGTGCCGGGCGGTGAGCACCACGCTGACGCCACTGACGATCATCATGCCGAAGGTGGCGATGACCGCGACGGCGGCGAGCGTGGCCGGTAGCGGGCGGAGCAGGCCGAGCGCGGTGACGCCGGCGGCGACGCCGGCGAGGCCGAGCCAGATGGCGGGGCCGCGGCCGAGGCGGCGGGCGATCGGGGCGAACAGCGCTCCGCCGGCCAGCGCGCCGACGGCGATGCCGGTGCTGTGCAGGCCGGCGACGGCGGCGCTGGTGCCCTGTTCGTCGCGGAGCAGCGGTACGACCGGGCCGAATCCGTAGAGGAAGAAGCCCCAGAGACCGAGCTGGGCGTAGGTCAGCCAGGTGATCCGGTCACGGGTGAGGCGGGGCACCGGCCCACGCTACGCGCGTGGCGCCGGTGCCCCCTGCCTCCTGAGAGGTACGTCTCCCCTGGTCAGCGGACACTGCGGGCGAACTGGCGGGCGGCCCAGAAAACGCCTGCAGCGGCGAGCACCGCGATGATGCCGAGGCCCTGCCAGACGCGGTCGTTGCCGAGGTCGCCGTTGAACAGCGCGCGCGTGCCCTCGACCGCCCAGGAGAACGGGTTCCACTTGGCCACGCCCTGGAGCCAGCCGGGGGCGAAGGTGAGCGGCAGCAGGATGCCGGAGAGCAGCAGGACCGGCTGCGCGACGGTGTTCATGAGCGGGGCGAGCGCGTCCTCGCTCTTGACCTTGAGCGCGATGCCGTAGGAGACGGCCGAGGTCATCAGCGCGATGAGGGCGAGCATCAGGTACGCCAGGAGCAGGTTGCCGATGAAGACGCGCAGGTCGAACGCGAGCGCCAGCAGCGTGATGATGATCGCCTGCGCGATCAGCGAGACCACGTCACGCAGGGACCGGCCGAGCAGCAGCGCGAGCCGGCTGACCGGGGTGACCCGGGAGCGTTCGATCACGCCGGCGCGCAGTTCGGCGATCAGGCCGAAGCCCTGGAACAGGCCGCCGAAGATGGCCAGCAGCACGAGCAGGCCGGGCACGAAGATCTTGTACGCGGCGGCCTGCGTCGGGGCGTTCAGCGCGGGCTTGAGCAGCGGGGCGAACAGGAGCAGGTACATCACCGGCTGGAAGACGCCGACGAAGATCCACACCGGGTTGCGCAGCAGCAGTTGCGTCTGGCGCTGGAAGATCAGCCAGGTGTCGCGGGCGAGTTTCATGACAGCTTCTCCGGGGGTCAGGACTCGCGCAGCGAGCGGCCGGTCTTGGTGAGGAAGACGTCGTCGAGGCTGGGCCGGTGCAGCTCGATCGAGCGCAGGTCCAGCCCGGCGTGGTCGAGGCGGCGCAGCACCTGCGGGATGGCGGTGGCGCCCTCGTCGACGTAGAGGCGCAGGCCGCCCTCGTCGACGGTCTCCAGCTTGCTCACGTACGCCTCGGTGTCGAGCAGTTCGGCGGCGCGCGGGGTGCTCGGGGCGTCCAGTCCGACGATCACCACCTCGCCGGAGATCTCCCGCTTCAGCTCGGCCGGCGTGCCCTCGGCGACGATCTCGCCGTGATCCATGATCGCGATGCGGTCGCAGAGCGCGTCCGCCTCGTCCAGGTAGTGCGTGGTGATGAAGACGGTCATCCCCTCGGTACGCAGCCGGCGGATCTCGTCCCACATGTGCGCGCGGCTCTGCGGGTCGAGGCCGGTGGTCGGCTCGTCCAGGAAGACGATCTTCGGCTCGTGGATGATGCCGAGCGCGATCTCGACCCGCCGGCGCTGGCCGCCGGAGTAGGTCTTGCACTTGCGGTCGGCGTACTCGGTGAGCTGGAAGGCTTCGAGCGCGCGCTCGGCGCGTCGGTGCGCCTCGGCCTTGCCAATGCCGTAGAGGCGGGCCTGGAGCACCAGCTCCTCGCGGGCGCTCGACTCGTCCCAGGTGCTGCCGCCCTGGGCCACGTACCCGATCCTGCGGCGCACCTCGGCCGGGTCCTTGCGCAGGTCGGCGCCGGCCACGGTGGCCTCGCCGCCGTCCGGCTCGATGAGCGTGGCGAGCATCCGCAGCGTGGTGGTCTTGCCGGCGCCGTTGGGCCCGAGGAAGCCGAAGATCTCCCCCTCGGCGACGTCGAGGTTGACGCCGCGGACGGCGTCCACGGTCTTCGTCTCGCGACCCTCGCGGGAGCGGTACGACTTCCGCAACCCCCTGGTCTCGATCATTTCTGCTCCTGGTCGTCCGGGCGGGCCTGACCGGCCGCCGATCGTCCGCGAGGACGCACGAATCCCCCGCGATTCCTGCCGAGGCTAACGCGATATAGCTTCTTTGGTCAACGTTGATTATGTCGTGTCACCGGGAGCCGTCGGTCCAGCCCGACCAGCCCTCGGCCCGCTCCATCCCATCCGGCAGGTACGACACTCCCGACTCGATCCGCTCCGCGATCCGCTCGCACCACGCCGTCTCCGCCTCGGCGCGGGCCAGCCACAGCTCGAACATCCACCCGACGTGCACCGGCTTGCGGGTGCGTACCCAGTCCGAGTCGAGCGAGGCGCGCATCGACTCGACCCCGGCGCGAAGGAGGTTCGCCCGGTTGCGCAGCGCCGCCGCGGCCTCCTCGCGCGGCATCGCCGGCAGGAAGGAGAACGCCGCCACGAACGGGTCCGGCGGCTCCTGCACCTGCCACCACTGCGCGCGCAGCAGCGTCTCGAACTCGTCCTCCCCCTTCGCCGTCACCTCGTACGTGGTGCGGGCCGGGCGGGCGCCCACCTGCTCGACCGAGACGGTCCGCAGCAGGCCCTCGTCGGTGAGTTTGCGCAGCGCGTGGTAGATCGAGCCGGGCTGCACGTTGGCCCACTTGTCCGCGCTCCAGCTCAGCAGCTCACGGCGCACGTCGTAGCCGTGCACCGGCTGCATCCACCGGACCAGGCCCAGAATCATCATCCTCGTTGCCGACACCGGACAAGCGTAATAGGCAAATTTGACTACAGTGCCGCATCCCACACTGAGCGATCGTTAGGCTCCGCAGGTAGGCCGCTAAACTCCCGGCAACGACCTCCCGGGAGGAGCCTCAAGGTGCGCAAGGTTCTCATCGCCAACCGCGGCGAGATCGCCGTCCGCGTCATTCGCGCCTGTCGCGACGCCGGCCTGGCGAGCGTCGCCGTCTACGCGGACTCCGACCGGGACGCCCTGCACGCCACGCTCGCCGACGAGGCGTACGCGCTCGGCGGCGACACCGCCGCGGACAGCTACCTGCGCATCGACAAGCTGATCGACGTCGCGGCCCGGTCCGGCGCGGACGCGGTGCACCCCGGCTACGGCTTCCTCTCCGAGAACGCCGACTTCGCCCAGGCCGTCATCGACGCCGGGCTCACCTGGATCGGCCCCACCCCGCAGGCGATCCGCGACCTCGGCGACAAGGTGACCGCCCGGCACATCGCGCAGCGGGCCGGCGCGCCGCTGGTGCCCGGCACCCCGGACCCGGTGGGCAACGCGGACGAGGTGATGGCGTTCGCCGTCGACCACGGCCTGCCGGTCGCCATCAAGGCCGCCTTCGGCGGTGGCGGGCGTGGCCTCAAGGTCGCCCGCACCATGGAGGAGATCCCGCACCTGTTCGAGTCGGCCACCCGCGAGGCGGTCGCCGCGTTCGGCCGGGGCGAGTGCTTCGTCGAGCGCTACCTCGACAAGCCGCGCCACGTCGAGGCGCAGGTGCTGGCCGACCAGCACGGCAACGTGATCGTGGTGGGCACCCGGGACTGCTCGTTGCAGCGCCGGCACCAGAAGCTGGTCGAGGAGGCGCCCGCGCCGTTCCTCACCGACGCCCAGCGCGCCCAGATCCACGACAGCGCCAAGGCCATCTGCCGCGAGGCCGGCTACCACGGCGCCGGCACCGTGGAATACCTGGTCGGCGCGGACGGCACGATCTCCTTCCTGGAGGTGAACACGCGGCTGCAGGTCGAGCACCCGGTGACCGAGGAGACCGCCGGCATCGACCTGGTACGCGAGCAGTTCCGCATCGCCGACGGGGAGAAGCTGCGCTTCACCGAGGACCCGACGCCGCGCGGACACGCCATCGAGTTCCGGATCAACGGCGAGGACCCGGGCCGCAACTTCCTGCCCGCCCCGGGCACCGTCACCGCGCTGCGCCTGCCCTCCGGGCCGGGCGTGCGGGTGGACACCGGCATCTCGGCCGGCGATGTGATCGGCGGCAACTTCGACTCGCTGCTCGCCAAGGTGATCATCGTCGGCGAGACGCGCGCCGAGGCGCTGGAGCGGGCCCGCCGGGCGCTCGACGAGATGGTGGTCGACGGCATGGCCACCGCGCTGCCCTTCCACCGCCTGGTGATCCGCGACGAGGCGTTCACCGCCGAACCGTTCACCGTGCACACCCGGTGGATCGAGACCGAGTGGGACAACACCGTACCGGCGTTCACCGCCGCCCCCGGCGCCGCCGACGAGCCGGCCGAGCGCGAGACCGTCGTGGTCGAGGTGGGCGGCAAGCGGCTGGAGGTCGTCCTCCCCGCCGGGCTCGGCGCGGGTACGGCGGCAGCCGCGCCCGCCGCGAAGAAGCCGGCCCGCCGGGGCGGCGGAGGCAAGGCGGGTGCCGCGGTCAGCGGCGACACGCTCACCTCCCCGATGCAGGGCACGATCGTGAAGATCGCGGTCGCCGACGGCGACGAGGTGGCCGAGGGCGACCTGGTCGTGGTGCTGGAGGCGATGAAGATGGAGCAGCCGCTGCACGCGCACAAGGCCGGCACGGTCAGCGGGCTCGCCGCCGAGGTCGGCGCGGTGATCACGTCCGGCGCCGCGATCTGCACCATCGCCTGAGGTGTAAGGAAGGGCCCCTTCTTAACGCCTGAGGTAGTGAAGGGCCCCCTTCTTAACAGCGCGAGGCCGGGTGGTGTGAGCCACCACCGGGGGCGGGCACGGCCCGGGGCGGGAATGATGGCCGGGTGCGGTTCCTTCACGGCGCGGTCCCCGCGCACGACCTGACCTACAACGACGTCTTCATGGCGCCCAACCGGTCCGAGGTGGGCTCCCGGCTCGACGTCGACCTGGCCACCACCGACGGGACGGGTACCACGATCCCGCTCGTGGTGGCGAACATGACGGCCGTCGCCGGCCGGCGGATGGCCGAGACGGTGGCCCGGCGCGGCGCGGTGGCGGTGATCCCGCAGGACATCCCGATCGAGGTCGTCGCCGACGTGGTGGGCTGGGTCAAGCAGCGGCACCTGGTGCACGACACGGCGATCGCCCTCGGCCCGACCGACACCGTCGGCGACGCCATCCACCTGCTGCCGAAGCGGTCGCACGGCGCGGTGGTGGTGGTCGACGGGGACGGCCGGCCGATGGGCGTGGTGACCGAGGCGGACACCGTCGGGGTGGACCGCTTCGCCCAGCTCCGGCACGTGATGTCGACCGAGCTGCACACCGTGCCGGCGGACGCGGACCCGCGTACCGGATTCGACCGGCTGTCGGCAGGCCGGCGGCGGATCGCGCCGGTGGTGGACGGCGACGGCCGCCTGGTCGGGGTGCTGACCCGGCAGGGCGCGCTACGCGCCACGCTGTACAAGCCCGCGGTGGACGACCGGGGGCGGTTGCGGATCGCCGCCGCCGTGGGCATCAACGGCGACGTCACCGGCAAGGCCGCCGCGCTGCTGGAGGCCGGGGTGGACACGCTCGTCGTGGACACCGCGCACGGGCACCAGGAGCGGATGCTCCAGGCGCTGCGGGCGGTCCGCCGGCTGGACCCGCCGGTGCCGGTGGCGGCGGGGAACGTGGTCACCGCTGATGGCGTACGCGACCTGGTTGACGCCGGTGCGGACATCGTGAAGGTGGGTGTCGGGCCGGGCGCGATGTGCACCACCCGGATGATGACCGGGGTGGGCCGTCCGCAGTTCTCCGCGGTGCTCGACTGCGCGGCGGCGGCCCGCTCGCTGGGGCGGCACGTGTGGGCCGACGGCGGCGTACGCCACCCGCGCGACGTGGCGCTGGCGCTGGCCGCGGGCGCGTCGAACGTGATGATCGGCTCCTGGTTCGCCGGCACCTACGAGTCCCCCGGCGACCTCTACACCGATGCCGACGGGCGGCGCTACAAGGAGAGCTTCGGCATGGCGTCCTCGCGTGCGGTGAGCGCCCGTACGGCCGAGGACAGCGCGTTCGACAGGGCCCGGAAGGCGATCTTCGAGGAGGGCATCTCCTCGGCCCGGATGTATCTGGACCCGAGCCGGCCCGGCGTCGAGGACCTGATCGACGAGATCATCTCCGGGGTGCGCAGCGCGTTCACGTACGCGGGCGCGCGCAGCCTGGAGGAGTTCCACGAGCGGGCGCTCGTCGGTGTGCAGAGCGCCGCCGGCTACACCGAGGGGATGCCGCTGCCGACGAGCTGGTGACGTTCGGTCCCGCTCAGTCGAACAACCGCCTGATCACGGTACGGGCGGCAGCCTCCGGGTCGTCGCCCACCCGTGGCGGCAGCGCGCCGGAGAGCCAGAGCGTGGCGAAGCCGTGCACGATCGACCAGGCGGCGAGCGCGTCGGCGTCCGGCTCCCGCCCGGTGTGCCGGGCCACCCCCTCGCGCAGCACGTCGCCGGAGCGGGCGCGGGCGGCGACCAGCTCCGGGTCGTCGGCCCGGTACAGCTCGGGCCGGAACATGACGTCGAAGTGCGCCCGGTGCCGCACCGCGAACCCGACGTAGGCCACGCCCGTGTCGAGCAGGTCGTCCCCGGCCTGCCGCAACGCGTCGGCGAGCAGGTCGAAACCCTGGGTGGCGAACGCGGTGAGCAGCCCGGCCTTGTCGCCGAAGTGGTGCGCCGGCGCGGCGTGCGAGACCCCGGCGCGCCGAGCCAGCTCACGCAGGCTCAGCGCGGCCGGTCCGGACTCGGCGATCGCCTCGGCGGCGGTGCTCAGCAGGACGCGGCGGAGGTCGCCGTGGTGGTACGAGGCCATGTGGTCACCCTAACTTGTCATTGACAAGATGGCACCATCGCCGCAATCTTGTCAGCGACAAGATTTTCGTCGGAGGGATCGACAATGGCACCCCTGATCGCACTGCTCGCCGGCACCGCGCTGGCCCGGATAGCCGGCCTGCTCGGCGTGGACGCCCTGGACGGGTGGCACCCCGCGCTGCGGGTCGGGCTGGCGCTGATGTTCGTGCTGACCGGCGTGGCCCACTTCGCGTCCCGTCGCGACGACCTCATCGCGATGGTCCCGCCGTCCCTGCCCCGGCCGGACCTGCTGGTCACAGTGACCGGCGTACTGGAACTGGCCGGCGCGCTCGCGCTGCTGTTCCCGGCCACCGCGCGCCCGGCGGCGGCCGGGCTGGCACTGCTGATGCTCGCCATGTTCCCGGCCAACGTGTCAGCCGCACGGCGACGCCTCACGCTCGCCGGGCGCCCGGTGACGCCGCTCGGCGTCCGTACCGTGCTCCAGGTCGTCTTCGTGGCCGCGGCGCTGGCGGTGACCCTCGGCGGATGACCCGCCGCGGGCCCGGCGACCCCGCCCGCCCACGCCGACCGGCGGAACCCGGCTCAGGCCCGGGACGGCTCCGCTTCGGCGGGCTGGGATTCCCCGGTCTCCCCGTGGCGAACTGTCGGCAGGCGCAGGCAGGCGACCAGGCCGATCAGCAGGAAGCCGGCGCCCGCGAATGCCGCGTACCGGGTGGCGTCGGAGAACGCCGCCTTCGCCTCCTCGGCGATCGGCGCGGTACGCGGGTCCGCCTCCAGCCCGCCGATCGCCGCGCCGGCGCTCTCCTTGACCGCGCTGACCACCTGGTCCCGCTGGGCCGGGTCGAGGCCGGGCTGGTCGGCCAGGCGGTCGCCGAGCAGCCCGCCGAGGCCGGCGAAGAGCACGGTGCCGAGGACCGCGATGCCGAGCGCGGAGCCGACCTGCCGGGCGGTGCTCTGCAGGCCCGAGCCCTGGCCGCTGCGGCGTACCGGCACCTCGGACAGCGAGACGCCGGTGAGCTGGGCGGTGGCCAGGCCGACGCCGACGCCGTAGACGAACAGGAAGCCCACCGGCGCCCACCAGCTGGTGTCCGGCGCGACCACGAATCCGAGCCCGGCCACGCCGACCAGTTCGGCGGCGACACCGAGCTGGACCACCCGGGCCGCGCCCCAGCGCTGGGTCAGCGGCGCGCCGATGCCGCTGGCCAGGAAGCTGCCGACGGCGAGCGGCAGCAGCGCCAGGCCGGTCCGGAAGGCGCTGTAGCCGAGCACGTTCTGGAACCACAGCGGCAGCGCGAACAGCAGGCCGAACTCGCCCAGGCTGACGATCGCGGCGGCCAGGATGCCGTTGCGGAACGAGCCGATGCCGAACAGCGACAGGTCGAGCAGTGCCGGACGGCCGGCCCGGTTACGGCGTACCTGCTGGGTCAGGAAGAGCCCGAGCGCGGCGAGCCCGAGGAGCGCGGCCACCGGCACCGGTGAGATCGACGCGGTCCAGTCCAGCCCGAAGAGGCTGAACGGCCGTTCCCGCTCCCACCAGCCGTAGGTGCGGCCCTCGATCAGCGCGAAGACCACGCCGGTCATGCCGATCACGGAGAGCAGCGCGCCGGTGAGGTCCAGGCCGCGTTCGGCCCGGTCGTCGCGGGACTCGGCCACCAGCACGAGCGTCGCCACGATCACGGCGAGGCTGACCGGGACGTTGATGCCGAAGGCCCACCGCCAGGAGTACGTGGTGGTGAGCCAGCCGCCGAGCAGCGGCCCGAGCGCTGCCGCGCCACCGATGGTGGAGCCCCAGACGGCGAACGCGATGCCCTTCTCCCGGCCGGTGAAGTTGGCGTTGAGCAGGGAGAGCGAGGTGGGCAGCATCATCGCCCCGCCGACGCCCTGGAGCACCCGGGCGGCGATGAGCGTCTCGCCGGAGCCGGCGAGCGCGGCGAGGACGCTGGCGACCACGAACACTGTGACGCCGACGAGGAACATCCGCCGCCGTCCGGACCGGTCGGCGAAGCGGCCGGCGACCAGCAGCAACGCGGCGAAGACCAGGGTGTACGCCTCCTGCACCCACTGCGCGTCGGTGGAGGTGATGTCGAGGTCCCGGATGATCTGCGGCACCGCGACGTTCACGATGGTGGCGTCCACGATGATCATCGCTACGCCGAGGCTGATGGCCAGCAGCCCGAACCAGCGTCCGCGCCCGTCGCCGCGCATGGCGCCCTCCCTTTAGCTAGATTTTCTAGCTACCCGAAGTGCTAGCTTTATCCCATGGAGGGGGTGCCGTCAACCGGGGAGCCCGCACCGGGTCCGCCGCCGAGCAGCGAGACCTCCCGGGCGCTGCGCGAGGTGCTGCGGATCGCCGGTGACACCCGGGCCGCGCTGGCCCGCCGCCTGGGCCTCAACTCGACCGACGCCGCCGCGATCCATCACCTGATCTCCAGCCCGGAGCCACTGGGCCCGGTCGAACTGGGCAACCGGCTCGGCATCCGGTCCGCCTCGGCGACCACGCTCGTGGACCGGCTGGTGCAGGCCGGTCACGTCGCCCGGGCCCCGCACCCGCACGACCGGCGTCGGCTCAGCCTCCAGGTGACCGAGAGCGGCGTGGGTGAGGTGCTGGAGGCGCTGCGCCCGATGCTCGTCGGCGTCGACCGGGCGGTCTCCCGGCTCACCCCCGAGCAGGCCGAGGCCACCACGGCGTTCCTGCGCGAGGTCACCGAGGTGATGCGCGAGTACGTCGCCACCGCCCCGGACGAGCCTCCGCGCGCCCGCGCCGACCGCGGCTGAGGAGATTCTCAGAAATAGTTTGGGCCCTGATGGTTCGGGAGCTAATCTGACGCTCGTGAACATGGGCCCGCTCGTCCGCTTCCCCGACGCCCTGCACCACGCGCCACTCGGCCGGCTGGTCTCCATCGCCGGCCACGTCGTCGAGCAGCACTGGGGGCGTTACCTCGCCGAACACCACGGGCTCACGTCCGCCGGCATGCGGGTCCTGATGATCCTCCTCCGATCCGGCGACGTGAGCCACCGGGAAATGGCCGAGCTGTGCTTCGTCCGGCCCGCCACGCTCACCGGCATCGTGGACACCCTCGAACGCGACGGCTTCGTCACCAGGCGCCGCGCGCCCGAGGACCGCCGCACCGTCCGGCTCGCCCTCACCGACAAGGGCGGCGAGCACGCCCGCACCATCATCGACATGATCCACAGCGACCGGCCACTGACGTCCGTCGACGCCGACCCGGACAAGCGGGCGGTCATCCGCGAGTTCCTGATCGAAATCATCACCGGCATGTCCGACGGAGACCTCCGTCGGTTGAACCGGGACAGCGAGTCCGACACCGAGCCGCCAACGGGGAGCCATCCGTGTTGATCCGCCTGCTCCGCACACATCTACGCCCGTACCGACGATGGCTGGTCGCCGTGGTGGCGTTCCAGTTCGTCGGCACCATCGCCTCGCTCTACCTGCCCAGCCTCAACGCCGACATCATCGACCGCGGCGTCGCCGTCGGCGACACCGACCAGATCCTGCGTACGGGCGGCTGGATGCTGCTGGTCAGCCTGCTCCAGATCGCCTGCTCGATCGCCGCCGTCTACTTCGGGGCGAAGACCGCGATGGGCTTCGGCCGCGACGTGCGGGGCGCCATCTTCCGGCGGGTGAACAGCTTCTCCGCCCGCGAGGTGGCCCGGTTCGGCGCGCCGTCCCTGATCACCCGCAACACCAACGACGTCCAGCAGGTGCAGATGCTGGTGCTGCTGAGCTGCACCATGCTGGTCGCCGCGCCGATCATGAGCGTCGGCGGCGTGGTGATGGCGCTGCGCGAGGACGTCGGGCTCTCCTGGCTGATGCTGGTCTGCGTACCGGTGCTCGCCGTCGCGCTGGGCCTGATCATCCGCCGGATGGTGCCGGGCTTCCGGCTCATGCAGACCCGGATCGACACCGTCAACCGGGTGATGCGCGAGCAGATCACCGGCATCCGGGTGGTCCGGGCCTTCGTCCGGGAGCCGTACGAGACCGACCGGTTCCGGGCGGCGAACACCGACCTGACCGCCACCGCGCTGCGGATCGGACGGCTCCAGGCGCTGATCTTCCCGATCGTGATGCTGGTCCTGAACGTCTCCAGCGTCGCGGTGCTCTGGTTCGGCGCGGCGCGCGTCGACTCCGGCCAGATCCAGGTCGGCGCGCTGACCGCGTTCCTGCAGTACCTGATGCAGATCCTGATGGCGGTCATGATGGCCACCTTCATGCTGATGATGGTGCCCCGGGCCGCGGTCTGCGCCGAACGCATCGAGGAGGTGCTGGACACCGACTCGTCGGTGGTGCCGGCGCCCGACCCGGTCACCGAGGTCACCGGCCACGGCGAGCTGGAACTGCGCGGCGCCGGATTCCAGTACCCGGGCGCGAGCGCGCCGGTGCTGCACGACATCTCGTTCCGGGCCGAACCGGGCCGGACCACAGCGATCATCGGCTCCACCGGCGCCGGCAAGACGACGCTGCTGACCCTGATCCCCCGGCTGGTCGACCCGACCGCCGGCGCCGTCCTGGTCGACGGCGTGGACGTCCGGGAACTCGCCCCGGATGAGCTGTGGCGGCGGATCGGGCTGGTACCCCAGCGGCCGTACCTGTTCAGCGGCACCGTCGCCAGCAACCTGCGGTACGGCAACCCGGACGCCACCGACGCGGACCTGTGGGCCGCGCTGGAGATCGCCCAGGCGCGTGACTTCGTCGCCGAGATGGCGGGCGGACTGGACGCGCCGATCGCGCAGGGCGGCACGAACGTCTCCGGTGGCCAGCGGCAACGGCTGGCGATCGCCCGTGCGCTCGTACGCAAACCGGAGATCTATCTCTTCGACGACTCCTTCTCCGCGCTCGACCTCGGCACGGACGCCCGGCTGCGGGCCGCCCTCAAGCCGGTCACCGCGGACGCGGCGGTGGTAATCGTGGCCCAGCGGGTCTCCACGATCGTCGACGCCGACCAGATCATCGTGCTCGAGGACGGGGGTGTCGTCGGGATGGGACGACATGAGGAACTGCTGGAGAGCTGCCCCACGTACGCCGAGATCGTGGCGTCGCAGCAGACGGCGGAGGTGGCCGCGTGAGCGCGCCGGTTCCGCAGCAGAAGAACGAACCGAAGCGGCTGCCTCCGGCCGGACGCCGGCCCGCCGGTGGACCGCCGCACATGAACATGGGCATGCCGGCCGAGAAGGCGATGAACTTCGGGCCGTCGGCGCGCCGCCTGCTGGGGCGGCTGCGGCCGTACCGACTCCAGCTCACCGGCGTGCTCGCGCTGGCCCTGGGCAGCGTCGGGCTCAGCGTCGTCGGACCGAAGGTGCTCGGCCACGCCACCGACATCATCTTCAGCGGGGTGATCGGGCGGCAGCTCCCGCCCGGCACCACCACCGAGGCGGCGGCGGAGGCGGCCCGCGCCGAGGGCAACGGCAACTTCGCCGACATGCTGGCACGGATGGACGTCATCCCCGGCGCCGGCATCGACTTCGACGCGCTGGGCCGGGTGCTGGCGTTCGCGGTGGTGCTCTACATCGGCGCGAGCATCCTGCAGTGGGCGCAGGGCTGGGTGCTCAACGGGGTGGTGCAGCGCACCGTGCTCAAGCTGCGCGCCGACGTGGAGGACAAGCTCAACCGGCTGCCGCTGCCGTACTTCGACAAGCAGCCCCGGGGTGAGCTGCTGAGCCGGGTCACGAACGACATCGACAACGTGTCGCAGACGCTGCAGCAGACGCTCAGCCAGTTGCTCACGTCGCTGCTCACAGTCGTCGGCGTACTCGGAATGATGTTCTGGATCTCGCCGTTGCTGGCGCTGGTCGCGCTGGTCGCGGTGCCGCTGTCGGTGGTGGTCACCGGCCAGATCGCGAAGCGGTCCCAGGGCAAGTTCATCGCGCAGTGGAAGCACACCGGCGAGCTGAACGGCCAGATCGAGGAGGCGTACACCGGGCACGAGCTGGTCAAGGTCTTCGGCCGGCAGAAGGAGGTCGAGGCCGCCTTCCACGCCAAGAACGAGGAGCTGTTCCGGGCCAGCTTCGGCGCGCAGTTCGTCTCCGGCATCATCATGCCGGCGATGTTCTTCATCGGGAACCTCAGCTACGTCGCCATCGCGGTGGTCGGCGGGCTGCGGGTGGCGTCGGGCTCGATGAGCCTCGGTGACGTGCAGGCGTTCATCCAGTACTCGCGGCAGTTCACCCAGCCACTCACCCAGGTCGCCTCGATGGCCAACCTGCTGCAGTCCGGCGTGGCCTCGGCCGAGCGGGTCTTCGCGGTGCTCGACGCCGACGAGCAGAGCCCCGACCCGGCCGAGCCGGCCCGGATCGCCGACCCGCACGGGCGGGTCGAGTTCGAGCACGTCTCCTTCCGGTACGACCCGGAGAAGCCGCTCATCGACGACCTGTCCCTGGTCGCCGAGCCGGGCCACACGGTCGCCATCGTCGGTCCCACCGGCGCGGGCAAGACCACGCTGGTCAACCTGGTCATGCGGTTCTACGAGCTGGACGCCGGCCGGATCACGCTGGACGGGGTGGACATCTCCACGATGCGCCGCGACGACCTGCGCGGCCGGATCGGCATGGTCCTGCAGGACACCTGGCTGTTCGGCGGCACCATCCGGGACAACATCGCCTACGGCCGCCCGGACGCCACCGAGGAGGAGATCCTCGCCGCCGCGCGGGCCACGTTCGTGGACCGGTTCGTCCGCAGCCTGCCGGACGGCTACGACACCGTGATCGACGAGGAGGGCAGCAACGTCAGCGCCGGCGAGAAGCAGCTCATCACCATCGCCCGCGCGTTCCTGGCCGAGCCGTCGCTGCTGATCCTGGACGAGGCGACAAGCTCGGTGGACACCCGCACCGAGGTGCTGCTCCAGCGCGCCATGGCGGCGCTGCGCTCGGACCGGACGAGCTTCGTCATCGCGCACCGGCTCTCCACCATCCGCGACGCCGACCTGATCCTGATGATGGAGCAGGGCCGGATCGTGGAGCAGGGCACCCACGAGCAGCTCGTCGCCGCCGGTGGCGCGTACGCCCGGCTCTACCGGGCGCAGTTCACCGGCGCGGTGATCACCGACGAGGTTCCGGCGCCGGCACCGGCCGGCCCGCCGAACGGAATGCGTGCCGGCGCCGGCACGCCGGTCGGGAACTGACGTGGACCCGGCCACAGGTCCGACACCGGTCCCCGTCCGGGTGCCTTCCCGGCACCCGGACGGGCCGGGGTCAGACCGGGAGCAGCGCCGCCGACCGGCTCGCGACCACCGCGCCGATCAGGCCCAGCGCCTGCGCGGCGGGCATCGGGTCGAGCACCCGGCCGTCGCGCAGACGCAGCGAGACCGACCCGTCGGCCGCCTCCCGGGGGCCGATCACCCCGGTGTACGGGATGCGCCTGCGGGCCGCGTCGCGGATGCGGGCGCCGAGCGAGCCGGCATGGTCCACCTCGGCCCGCAGCCCGGCCGCCTCGGCCCGGCGGGCCAGCCCGGCGGCCGCGTCGGCCTGCGCCGCGTCGAGCGGGAGCAGCAGCAACTGCACCGGGGCGTACCAGGCCGGGAACGCGCCCTCGTGCACCTCGATCAGGTACGCGAACAGCCGCTCCATGCTGCCCACGAGGCTGCGGTGCACCATCACCGGCCGTTTCCGGCGGCCGTCCGAGTCGGTGTACGACAGGTCGAACCGCTCCGGCTTGTCGAAGTCGAGCTGGACGGTGGAGATGGTCGACTCCCGGCCGGCCGCGTCCACGATCTGAATGTCGATCTTCGGGCCGTAGAACGCGGCCTCGCCCGGCGCCTCCACGACGTCCACCCCGTCGAGCGCCGCGCGCAGCAGGTCCTCGGCCCGCGCCCAGCTCGCGTCGTCGCCCACGTACCGCTGGCCCGGCCCGCGCAACGACAGCCGCAACCCGGCGGGGCGGACGCCGAGCGCGGCGTGCGCCTCGCCGATCAGCCGCAGGACCTCGCGGACCTCGTCACCGACCTGGTCCAGCGCGCAGAAGGTGTGCGCGTCGTTGAGCGAGATGGCGCGCACCCGGGACAGCCCGCCGAGCACCCCGGAACGCTCCGCCCGGTACATGCCGCCCAGCTCGGCGATCCGCAGCGGCAGCTCCCGGTAGGAGCGGCCCCGGGCGCGGAACACCAGCGCGTGATGCGGGCACAGCGCCGGACGCAGCACGAACTCGTCGTCGGCGCTCAGCCGCATCGGCGGGAACATGTCGTCGGCGAAGTAGCCGAGGTGCCCGGACAGCTCGAACAGCTCCCGTTTGCCCAGCGGCGGCGAGTAGACGTGCCGGTAGCCGGCCCGCCGCTCCAGCTCCCGCACGTACTCTTCGACGGCGTGCCGGGCGGCGGCGCCGTCCGGCAGCCAGATCGGCAGCCCGGCGCCCGCGAGCGGGTCGGAGACGAACAGCTCCAGGTCCCGGCCGAGCCTGCGGTGGTCGATCATGTCGCTCTCCTTGATCGGGTACGACCCGGAGGCGAGCAGGCCCGGAACGCCGCGAGGCCCCGGAGCGGATCGCCCCGGGGCCTCGTCGACGGAAACGTCAGTGCGGCGCGCCGGGAACACCCGGCGTCGTGGTCACTACCGCGCTGCGCATGCCCCGACCGTAGACGCGCGGACGACACCGGCGCACCTGGATTTCGGAGAGAGGGTGCGGGTCGCCGACACGGGACCTGCCGGCGACCCGCGGCGGCCCGGACATCGGGAACGGGGGACCCGACGGCTCCGGTGCCGCGTCCCGCCAACGGTACGCCGCGATCCGTCGATCCGCCGCCCCGCTCCGCGGCCCCGCCCATCCGTCACTTCCGGCCGGGTCGGCTCGTTCCACACCTACGGCCCGTCGGTGTCGCTGGTCACCGCCAGGTGGGGCCGGTGGTGGTGACGCCGGACACGGCGTCACCCTCGATCCGGTCGAACGGAGAACTCCGGCGAGGTGGCGGTCGTGGCCGAGCTCATCTCTGACGTCGCGTCGCCCATGTGGGCGTACGCGCTGCTGCTGACCCTGCTGATCGCCGACGCCTTCGTCCCGGTGGTGCCGACCCAGCTCGTCATGATCACCAGTGGGGCGCTGACCGTCTACGGCGGGCTCAGCCTGCCGGTCACCATCGCTGTCGGCGCGGCCGGCGTCTTCATCGGCGACCTGACCTGCTACCTGATCGGCCGCACCACGCCGACCCGCCGGCCGGCACGGGCCACGCCACGCGGACGGGCACGCCGGGCCGTCACCCGGGTCACCCGCGGGCTGCGCGAGCCGGGGCCGCTGGTGATCCTGCTCTGCCGGTTCGTGCCCGGCGGCCGGATGGCGGCCTGCTTCTCGGCCGGCCGCAGCCGCTACCCGTACCGCCTCTTCCTGCCCTACGAGGCGGCTGCGGCGCTCGCCTGGTCCAGTTACGGCGCGCTCGTCGGCCACCTGGGCGGTACGGCGCTGACCCACTCGGCGTGGCGGCTGCTGCTGATCGGTGGGGTGGCGGCGGCCGGGTTCGCGCTGGCCGGGTGGGCGATGACCTGGATCAGCAGCGCCCGGCAGACCCGCGCCGAGGCCACCGCCGACTCGACCGGCAGCTGACGCTCAGGCCCGAGTTGACCCGCACGCGCATAAGCTTTCGTTATATTGACCAGGTGTGGGAGATCAGGCTTCATCCTGAGGTCGAGCTTTGGTTCCTGGGCCTGTGCACGAGTGAGCCGAGCACCGCTGACCTCGTCAGCGAGGCGCTCGACCTGCTGGCGGAGCACGGTCCCGCACTGGGCCGACCACTGGTCGACCGGCTCAAGGGCAGCGCATATCACCACATGAAAGAACTACGACCAGGTTCGAGCGGCGCCTCAGAGGTTCGGATGATCTTCGCGTTCGACCCCTCCCGTGAAGCCATCTTCCTGGTGGCCGGGGACAAGGCGGGGCAGTGGCAGAGTTGGTACCGGCTCGCCATTCCGTTGGCGGACGAGCGGTTCCAGGAGCACCTGATCAACTTGAAGGAAGAAAAGCCATGAGTGGTGGGGCGAACTGGCGCGACGTCAAGGCGAAGGCCCGAAGTATCGATCCCTCGTGGGACGACAGCGAGCGTGTGGCCAGGCGGGGACAGTTCCGCGAGCAGATGCTGGCTTCGGTCAGCGGCGCGCAGCTGGCGGAGATCCGCAAGCAGCTGGGCATGACCCAGGCCCAGCTGGCCGAAGCGGCCGGCTTGTCTCAGGCACGGATCAGCCAGATCGAGCACGGCGAGGGCGTCAACCTGGACATCCTGCGCGCCTACGTGACCGGACTGGGCGGACACCTCGACGTGGTCGCCCGGATCGGGAACATCCGCCTCGACGTGGCCTGACGAGTTCTCGGGGGTCCGGTAGGGGACGACCCGGGTAGCGAAGTGGGTGGTGGTCCCGGATCCGTCTGGGGCGGTTCCGGCGACAGGCTGGCCGTATGCCTGGAACGCGGAGCAGCGGCCTGTTGGCCCTCGGCGGGATCGTCCTGGCGGCGGTGCTCGCGGTGATGGGTCACGTCGGGGTGAGCGACGATCTGGATCCCTGGTCGCTGACCGTCAGCGACTTCGCCGTCTCCGATCGGGGCGGCGTCATCGACACCGCGATGGCGGTGCTCGCGGCGGCCAGCGTGATGCTGCTGCCGGCGCTGCGCCGGGCCGGTGCGGGCCGGGTGCCGCTCGCGCTGCTCACCGCCTGGTCGGCCGGGTTGCTGGCCGCGGCGGTGGTGCCCACTAACGAGCCGGGTACGCCGATGGACACCGCCGCGTACGTGCACCGGTACGCCTCGGTGCTGTCGTTCCTGGCCCTACCGGTGGCCGGCTGGCTGCTGGCCCGCAACCCGGTCGCGGGAGCCGCGGCCTGGCTGCGCGGCCTGACCGTGGCCAGCCTGCTGCTGGCGGGCGCGATGATCTGGTCCGCCTACCCCGGCGACCGGGCCCTGCTGGGCCTGATCGAGCGCGCGCTCATCCTCACGGAGACGGCAGTCATCACCACCCTGGCCCTGCACCTCACCCTGACCAAAGTCGTCGATTATGCAGTTGTGACCCCGCACAGACCGGGCATACCGGTCGGGTCGGGGGCCGCAACTCCATGATCGACGAAAGAAGGGGGCTACTCCAGCTCGTGGAGCATGAGCTGGCGGGCGGCCTCGGTGATGGAGCCGGACAGGCTCGGGTAGATGGTGATGGTGTGGGCCAGCTCGTTGACGGTGAGGTTGTTCTCCACCGCCATCGTGATCGGCAGGATCAGCTCGCTGGCCTTCGGCGCCACCACCACGCCGCCGATCACCTGGCCGCTCGCGGGCCGGCAGAACAGCTTGACGAAGCCGTCGGCCAGGTCGTCCATCTTCGCCCGCGCGTTGCCGGACAGCGGCAGCATCACCTGGCGGGCCGGGGTCTTGCCGGCGTCCACCTCGTCCTGGGAGACGCCGACGGTGGCCAGCTCCGGGTCGGTGAAGACGTTCGCCGCGACGGTACGCAGCCGCAGCGGCCGGACCGCCTCGCCCAGCGCGTGCCACATGGCGATCCGGCCCTGCATGGCCGCGACGCTCGCGAGCGGCAGCACGCCGGTGCAGTCGCCGGCCGCGTAGATGCCCGGCACGTTGGTACGGGACACCCGGTCGACAGTCACATAACCGCCCCGGGCCAGCTCCACGCCGTACTCGGCCAGGCCCAGGTCGGCGGTGTTCGGGATCGAGCCGACGGCGATCAGCGCGTGCGAGCCGGTGACCTGGCGACCGTCGGAGAGCACCACCTCCACCCCGTCGCCGACGCGGCGGACCGCCTCGGCGCGGGAGTTGTTCAGGATGCTCATGCCCCGGTTGCGGAACACCCGCTCGATCGCCATCGCGGCGTCGGCGTCCTCGTGCGGCATGACCCGGTCCCGGCTGGAGACCAGCGTGACCTTGACGCCCATGGCCAGGTACGCGCTGGCGAACTCGGCGCCGGTCACGCCGGAGCCGACCACGATCAGGTGCTCGGGCAGGTCGGGCAGGTCGTACACCTGACGCCAGGTCAGGATGCGCTCGCCGTCCGGTACGGCGGTGGGCAACTGGCGCGGGGTCGCGCCGGTCGCGACGAGCACCGTCGACGCGGCGATGGAGTACTCCTCGCCGCCGCCGGCCGGGGTGACGATCACGCGGTGGGTGTGGCCGAGCGTGTCCTCGCCGAGCCGGGCGGTGCCGGCCACGAACTCGACGCCGGCCTTGACCAGCTTGGTGTGGATGTCGGCGGACTGGGCCAGCGCGAGCCGCTTGACCCGCTCGTGCACCGCCCGGGCGTCGACGGTGACCGCCTCCAGGCCGTCGGAGTGCACGCCGAACTCCTCGGTGTCCCGGTAGCCGGTGACCACCTCGGAGCTGGCGATGAACGTCTTGGAGGGCACGCAGTCGGAGAGCACGCAGGCGCCGCCGGCCCCCTCCGCCTCGACCACTGTGACCTCGGCGTCCAACTGCGCGGCGACCAGGGCCGCCTCGTACCCGGCCGGCCCGCCGCCGATGATCACGATCTGGCTCACAGCATTAGCCCCTCGTCTGTGCTCACAGTGACTTTCTTCTCCCCGTCGGGTTCGACACGCACTGTCGTATTCTCCCCCACCCGCCAGCCGGGCTATCGTCGTCGCCGTGCGTCTCTACGCTGCTTACGGCTCAAACCTGGACCCGGCCCGCATGCGCGCCTACTGCCCGCATTCGCCGATGGTGGGTACCGGCTGGCTGGAGGGGTGGCGGCTCACCTTCGCCGGCGAGGACGTCATCGGATGGGAGGGCTCGGTCAGCACCGTTGTCGAGTCCCCGGGTGACCGGGTCTTCGTGGCGCTCTACGACATCCACCCGTACGACGCCGCGCAGCTCGACGAGATCGAGGGCGTGACCGCCGAGACGTACCGCAGGCTGACCGTGCGCGTGTCGACGCTCGACGGCGACGTGACCGCGTGGGTCTACGTGTTCGACGGTTACGAGGGCGGTCTGCCCACCGCGTGGTACCTGTCGGAGCTGGCGAACGCCGCGGAGAAGGCGGGCGCGCCGGACGACTACGTCACCGAGCTGCGGTCCCGCCCCACCGGCACCGCGTCCGCGTAGCGCGTCTCCCACACCCACAGTGTGCGCCGTGCGGCCGCACCCGCGCTCGGCGACCCCGGTACGAGGGGTGCCGGGTCACACCCGCGAGGCGGGCACGCTCCGCTCGTACATGTCGACCCAACGCTCCTCCACCAGCCCGACGGAGCGGTAGAGCGTGACCGGTGCGGTCGGGTTGGCCAGGTCGACGCCGAGCCCGGCCCCTTCGCGGCCCTTCGCCGCGTAGACCGCGAAGGCCCGGCGCAGCAGCGCCGCACCCACCCCGCGCCGCCGGTACGCGGGCAGCACCGACAGCGTCCGCACCCACCCCCGGTCCTGGTCGAGCGCCTGGTCGGAGGACTGGAGCGCGCCGGCCGGCTCGCCGTCGACCTCGGCCAGGAACCACTCGTCCCAGACCTTCCCGTACGAGGGCAGCAGGTCCCGCCACTGCTCGAAGTCGAGCGGGTCGTGGTCGGGCGTGTCCCGGAACGCGGTGTCGTAGATCCGGTGGAACAGCCGCAGGTCGTTCTCGTCGTCGGCGCGCAGCGGCCGCACCGTCACCCCGGGCGGGGGCGCCGGCTCGGCGGGCAGGTCGGCCAGCGAGCGGCTCATCCGGATGTAGCGCTTGATCCGGGTGAACCCGGCCTCGGCCAGCTCACCGGCCCAGCGGGTCTCCGGCGCGTACACGCCGGCGCGGGCGGTGAGCGCGGGCAGGCCGCGCTCGGCGGCACGTTCGGCGACCCGCTCCAGCAGCCGCGCCAGCAGCGGCGCACGCAGGTCGGCGCCACGGTCGGGGTCGACCAGGACGTCCACCCATTCCCGGCCGGCACCGCTGGGGTTGGCCAGGATCGACCAGGCCACCGCCGTACCGTCCGGGTCGGTGACCAGCCAGGAGTCCCGCGCCGGGTCGACGAACGGCGCGATCAGCGCGGACCGCACATCCTCGGCGTCGAAGTCGGGGTAGCCCACGGCGAACGTGTCGGAGGCGTGCACCACAGCCAGGATCGCGGGCACGTCGTCGAGGGTCGGGCGGCGGGCCGACCAGCCGGCGGGGAGCGTCACGGGCCAGATCCTGGCAGCCGGACCAGCGGGGCCGCCTCCCATTTATCCGCGCCGGGCGCGCTTCCGCGCGGCGCCGAGCAGACCCAGCAGCTCCGCCCCCTCGGCGGTGCTGAGCGCGCGGAACGCCGCCGACGCCAGCCGGTCGGTCACCGCCTCGGCCCACAGTCGGCGTCGCACCAGCGGCCCGACCGGCGGGTACGGGGGCGCCCAGCCGCACGCCGCCGCGCCCGCCTCGCCCTCCGGCCCGGCCAGCACCGCCTCCAGCGGGGTCAGACCGGCCGCGCGTACCGCCAGCAGGTACGCCCCGGCGAAGTGCTCGCGCAGCAGCAGCATGCCGACCGCCGCCCGGGCGCCCGGCGACGGGTCGGGCACCGGCATGGCCCGCCAGGCGGCGAACAGCGGCATGCCGCTGCCGTCCGCCGCCTCGACCGCCCGGCCCAGCAGCGCGGCGAGCCGGGACGACTCGGCGCCGTCACCGAGCCGGGCGGTGCCCCACCGGCAGCACTCGGCCAGGTTGGCGGCGGCCACCTCCAGCGGCGGGACGGTGCGTGCGGCGGCGTCCCAGCCGTCGGTGACCGCCTCGGGGGCGATGAAGCCCAGCGCCGCGGCGACGGTCTCGGCGCGGACGTCACCGAGCGCACCGGCCCGTCCGGTGATGTAGAAGGCCCACCCGGAGATGCCCAGCAGCCGCGCCCGGCGCAGCGTGGACGGGCAGCGCGCGAACGCCTCCCCGAGTTCGAGCACCAGCGGTTTGCAGGCGGCGGCGAGCTGTTCCGGAGTCATCGGCCGCCCGTCACTCCACCGTAGCCATTCATCACGCTCAGTCTGCCCGGTCGTCACCGGTGTCGGCATCCCCCTCTTCGGCGTCGAGCGCCTCCAACACGGCCTCCACCTCACCGGCCCGGCGCCGGGCCGCGGTGACCGCCCGTTCTGCGCCCCGCCGGGCCAGCCGGGCCCGGCTCAGCTCCTGCTCGGCCACGGCCCGGCGACGCTCCAGCTCGGCCAGTTCGGTCTCGATCCGGTCCAGCGTCGCGGCGCCGTCCCGCTCGGCCGCATCGGCCGCCGCCAGCTCCTTCTCGGCCCGGTCCAGGTCCGTCCGGGCCCGGGTCAGCTCCCGGGTCGCGGTCCGCCGCCGCCCGGCCCGTTCGGCCCGCGCCGCCCGCTCGTCGCGGGCCCGGCGCGCGTCGGCCCGCTCGGCCGCCCGATCCGGTACGACAGGCGCCTCCTCGCCCCCTGTCACGAGCCGCAGCTGGGGGCGGGGCACCTCGCCGAACCCGGCGTAGTGGCTGGCCCGCAGCAGGCGTCCGGCGCGCACCTGTTCGGCCACCTCGGTGTCCGACAGCGCGGCGTTGAGTGTCGCCTCGACCTCGCCCAGCGGCAGCCGCCCGGCCGGTGGCGCGGCGGGTTCGGTGGCGGCGAGACGGCGTACCTCCGCCACCAGCGCGCCCACGACGGCGCGCCGCTGCGCGGACAGTTCCCGCAGCGTGCCGCCGCGCAGGTCGCGCTGCGCGGCGCGTAGCGACTCGGCCAGCTGGCTCAGGTCGGCGACCAGCTCGGGCCGGCGGATGGCGAGCAGGTTGACCAGCCAGGCCGCTACCGTGGGCCGGCGCAGCTTGGCGATCTCGCGGGCGGTACGCGGGTCGCCGGACTGCCGCGCCTGCGCGACGGCGGCGTCCCGGGCCGCGACGAACCGGTCCGGCGGCGTGGCGTAGAGCTGCCGGATCACCTCCGCGGGCACCTCGGCCATGCTCAGACGTCGATCCGGGTGCCCGGCTCCAGACGGCGGTAGTCGGTCTTGGACAACGCGGTGTACTGCCGGTCCAGCACGCCGAGGCCGTTGCCGTTGAGCAGCGCGTCGTGCAGCGCGTACGCCCGGCGCGGGGCGACCGCGCGGATGAAGTCGACCACCTCGGAGAACTTCGACCAGGGCGCGTGGATCGGGGCGAACAGCGTGTCCACCTGCACGTCGTCCGGGACGAACAGCGCGTCGCCCGGGTGGTAGAGGACGTCGGCGAACACGTAGCCGATGTTCGGGATCACCGGGATGTCCGGGTGGATGACCGCGTGCTGCCCGCCGTACGTCCGCACCGGCACTCCGGCGACGGTGAGCGACTGCCCCGGCGAGACGGTGACGAGCGCCTCGGCGGCGTCGCCGAGCACCCCGGCGAGCGAGGCCGGGCCGTGCACCGGCACCGGCCGCCGCTCCAGCGCCCGGGTGAGCGCGACGACGTCCACATGGTCCGGGTGTTCGTGGGTGACGAGCACCGCGTCCGCCCCGTCCAGCGCCTCCGGCTCGCTGAAGCCACCCGGGTCGACGACCAGCACCGCCCCGTCGTGCTCCAGCCGGAGACAGGAGTGCGAGTACTTGGTGACGTGCATCGTGACTCCTCGCATACCGAATCGTGATGTCCTCAGCGCAGTCTGCCGGAACCGGCGCGACCACGCGCCACGTCCGAGGTATCGGTCCCGGTGGGCGGGGCCGCCGACGATCGGAGTACGGGGAATGGGTGGACGACGGTTCCGGGGCCTTGCCCTGGTGGCGGTGGGCATGGTCGCGGCGCTCGCCGTGGGCGCCTGCGGCGCGGACGAGGACAGCGGCGGCGACGCGGCCGCGCCGGCCATGGACGGAGGCGCGGCGCGCGAGCAACCCGCCGAGGGCGGCGCGGGTCGCGACCAGGCGGCTCCCGGCGGCACCGGCGGCGCGGACCTGCGGGTCGACCAGCGGTCCATCATCTACACCGGGACGATGCAGATCCGGGTGGACGATGTGGAGGCCGCGTCGCGGGAGGCGGTCACCGCGGTGACAGCGGCCGGTGGGTTCGTCGGCGGCGACCGGCGGTCGAGCCGCTCCGCCGAGGCCCGGGCGGTGCTGACCCTGCGGGTGCCGGCGGACAAGTTCGCCGGTGTGATCGACCAGCTCGCCGGCCTCGGCCGCCAGGAGCGCCGGGAGATCCGCACCGAGGACGTCACCGAGCAGGTGGTCGACCTGGACGCCCGGATCGCCACCCAGCGGGCGCGGGTGGAGAGCGCCCGCAAGCTGCTCGCCCAGGCGAGTTCGGTGGACGAGCTGGTCCGGCTGGAGAACGAGGTGGGCAGCCGTCAGGCGGACCTGGCCGCGCTGGAGGCGCGCAAGCGCCGGCTGGCGGACCTGACCGCGCTCTCCACCATCACCGTGACGTTGCTCGGGCAGGACGCCAGCACCGCCGAGGAGGAGGCGGATCTGGGCTTCCGCAGCGGGCTGGACGGCGGGTGGACGGCTTTCCGGGCCTCGGCCCGCATCGCGCTGACCGTGCTCGGGGCGGTGCTGCCCTTCGCGGTGGTGATCGGCGTACCGCTGTGGTTGCTGCTCCTGTGGCGGCGCCGGCGGGCCCGGCGGACGCCGCCGCCCGGCCCGGGCGCGATGCCGCAGCCGGGCCTGGGCCCGATGCCGCCGGGCCCGGCCGGTCCGGCCGACGCTCCGGTCAGCGCGCCGCCGCCAGTGCCCGCAGCGCGGTCTGGACCATGAGGCGTACGCCCGCCTCGATGGCGCGCTCGTCCACGTCGAACGAGGCCCGGTGCAGGTCCACATTGGGCCCGCTGCGGCCCACGCCGAGGCGGGCGAGCGCGCCGGGGACGTGCTCCAGGTACCAGGAGAAGTCCTCGCCGCCCATGCTCTGCGGCGTCTCGGCGATGCCGTCGGGGCCGAGCGCGGCGGCGGTGGCGGCGGTGAGCACGCCGATCGCGCCGGCGTCGTTCGTCACCGGCGGCCGGCCGCGCAGGTATTCCAGATCGACAGTGGCGCCGGTGGGCGCGAGCACGTCCCGCACCACCTGAGCCACGATCTTAGGCGCCTCGTCCCAGGTGTCGCGGTCCATCACCCGCAGCGTGCCGGCCGCGCACGCTTCGGAGGGGATGACGTTGTAACGGGTGCCGGCCGAGGCGTGGCCGAACACCAGCAGCAGCCCGCTGTTGGCCGGCACCCGGCGGCTGATCAGGGTCGGGACCTCGGTCACCAGCCGGCCGAGCGCGTCCACCAGGTCGACTGTCAGGTGCGGGCGGGCGGTGTGTCCGCCCGGCCCGGTGAGCCGGACGGTGACGTTGTCGGCGGCGGCGGTGATCGGGCCGACCCGCAGGCCGACCTTGCCCACCGGCAGGTTCGGGTCGCAGTGCAGCGCGAAGATCTGCACCACGTCCTCCAGACCGCCGGCCTCGATGACCTCCAGCGAGCCGCAGGGCAGGATCTCCTCGGCCGGCTGGAAGATCAGCCGTACCCGGCCGTCGAGCTGGCCGATGTCGGCGAGCTGGGCCAGCAGCATGCCGACGCCGAGCATCACCGACGTGTGCACGTCGTGGCCGCAGGCGTGGCAGACGCCCTCCACCGTCGAGCGGTACGGCACGTCCTTCGGGTCGTCCAGCGGGAGCGCGTCGATGTCGGCGCGCAGCGCGATCACCGGGCCGTCCGGGCGTCCGTCGATGTCGCAGATGACGCCGTTGCCCTTCGGCAGCAGGCGCGGCTTCAGCCCGGCGAGGGACAGCTCGCGGTGCACCAGGGCGGCGGTCTCGAACTCCTCGCCGGACAGTTCCGGGTGGGAGTGGAGGTGCCGGCGGGTCGCGATCAGGCCGGGCACGCGCAGCGCGAGGAGATGGTCGAGCTCGAAGGGCAGGGGCTGGGAACCGGTCGGCGCCTCGGGCCGGGACGACGCCAGCGGGCCGCCGGAAGGCAGCGTCAACGCACTCGTCACGTCGAATTCTCGATCACTAGAGATGGATGGATCATCGGGTAGAACAGCAGACAGCCTAGACCTCCGGCGGTGACGCTGCGCAACATCTTTCGCGTAGCGGTCGGACCGCGCAGCGTCACGAATGCCCTGGTGAGAGTGCTCGAATATCTGCGGGACAGCAGGTAGATCACGGTCGGAGCCCGTCATCCGCCTCCCACCTCCTACAACGCGTAACCGTTTCAACGGCCACTAATATCCGGGCCGCTGTTCCGAATTGTCGCATTAGTCGCGGCAATTAACTGCCGCTCGGACAATTGCGCGACAACTGTCGGCTGCCGGAAGACTCCCGACGGTGACATGACCGCCCGGCCGTCGACCGCACAGGCTGTCCGTCCCGTTCATCCGATCCGGTTACCCGAATCGCCGAATCGCACACGCGCGGCACCGGGCGCCACCGCCCGGCCACCCGCCGTGACCGGCCGGGCGCCGTCGCCCGGGAGGGGACTAACGGTACGCCTCAGCGGCCCCGTTTGCCCAGTTCAGACCACTACCGGACGCACGACGGCGGCCCGCGCCGGGCACCTGCGTGCGCCGACGGGACCGCCGCCTGAAAACGTCAGAACCGATCGCTCGGCCGGTAGATCCCCCACACCTCGCGCAGCGTGCCGCACACCTCGCCGACGGTGGCCCGGGCGCGCAGCGCCTCCTTCATCGGATAAAGCACGTTGGCGTCGCCCTCGGCTGCGGAACGCAGCTCGGCCAGTGCGCGCTCCACCGCGCCGGAGTCCCGCTCGGCGCGCAGCCGGGCCAGCCGCTCCCCCTGTGCCGCCTCGATCGCCGGGTCCACCCGCAGCGGCTCGTACGGCTCCTCCTCGTCGATCTGGAACCGGTTGAGGCCGACCACCACCCGCTCACCCGAGTCGATCTCCTGGGCGATCCGGTACGCCGACTGCTCGATCTCGCGCTTCTGGAAACCGGCCTCGATCGCGTCCACCGCCGAACCGTGGTCGAACACGCGGTCCATCAGCTCGGTGGCCGCCGCCTCCACCTCGGCGGTCATCGCCTCCACCACGTACGACCCGGCGAACGGGTCGACGGTGGCGGTCAGGTCCGTCTCGTACGCCAGCACCTGCTGGGTGCGCAGCGCCAGCCGGGCCGCCTTCTCGGTGGGCAGCGCGATCGCCTCGTCGAAGCTGTTCGTGTGCAGCGACTGGGTGCCACCGAGCACCGCGCCGAGACCCTGCACCGCCACCCGGACCAGGTTCACCTCCGGCTGCTGGGCGGTGAGCTGCACGCCGGCGGTCTGGGTGTGGAACCGCAGCATCATCGACTTCGGGTTCTTCGCGCCGAACTCGTCACGCATCAGCCGGGCCCAGATGCGCCGGGCCGCGCGGAACTTCGCGACCTCCTCCAGCAGCGTGGTGCGGGCCACGAAGAAGAACGACAGGCGGGGCGCGAAGTCGTCCACTGCGAGCCCGGCGGCGAGCGCCGCGCGGACGTACTCCACGCCGTTCGCCAGCGTGAACGCGACCTCCTGCGCGGGCGAGGCGCCGGCCTCGGCCATGTGGTAGCCGGAGATCGAGATGGTGTTCCACTTGGGCACCTCGGCCCGGCAGTAGGCGAACGTGTCGGCGACCAGCCGCAGCGAGGGCTTCGGCGGGAAGATGTACGTCCCCCGGGCGATGTACTCCTTGAGGATGTCGTTCTGGATGGTGCCGTTGAGCGCCGCCCCCGGCACGCCGTTCTCCTCGGCCACGAGCTGGTAGAGCAGCAGCAGCACCGAGCCGGGCGCGTTGATCGTCATCGAGGTGGAGACCTTGTCCAGCGGGATGCCGCCGAACAGCGTGCGCATGTCCTCGATGGAGTCGATGGCGACCCCGACCTTGCCCACCTCGCCGTGCGCGATCGGGTCGTCCGAGTCGTACCCCATCTGGGTGGGCAGGTCGAACGCGACGGACAGGCCCATCGTCCCGGCGCGCAGCAACTGGTGGTACCGCGCGTTGCTCTCGGTCGCGGTGCCGAAGCCGGCGTACTGTCGCATCGTCCAGGGCCGGGAGGTGTACATCGTCGGGTAGACCCCGCGGGTGTACGGGAATTCGCCCGGCTCGCCCAGCCGGGCCTCCAGGTCCGCCGGAAGGTCTGCCGCCGTGTAGACGCCCTGGATCGGGAAACCCGACTCGCTTGACCGCGCATCGCTCATTACCGGATGGTAGGACGCGCTGACCGCCTGGTGGGTGAGGGATACCGCACACCTGGCCACGGCACACCACCGGAGGTGAGCAACCGGCCACATACCGTCGAGTAGGTAAACGCCCGCCGCGTCGGGTTTCGCATCGGGCGTCGGAACCAGCAAGATAGAGGGGTTGTGTCCCAGCCCCCTCGATATCCCCCGGTGGCTTTTCTGTGACTCAGATTCCGACGTGGAGCGGCGGACCGGCCAGTCCCCCCACTGGACGCGCGGCGCCCGGCACCACCATCGGTGGTCGCTACTCGCTGCGCTCCCCGGTGGGCAACGGAGGCATGGGCACGGTCTGGCGGGCCACAGACACATTGCTGCGCCGCGACGTGGCGGTCAAGGAGGTCGTCCTCCCGCCGGGGCTCGCCCCGAGCGACCGCGACGCGCTCTACGAACGGACGCTGCGGGAGGCCCGCGCCGCCGCCGCGATCCAGCACCCGGCCGTGGTGCAGGTCTACGACGTGGTCACCGAGGGCGGCCGGCCGTGGATCGTGATGGAGCTGCTGGACGCCCGCAGCCTCGCCGACATGGTGATCGAGGACGGGCCGGTCGCGCCGCGCGCCGTCGCCAAGATCGGCATCGCGCTGCTCGGCGCGCTGGAGGTGGCGCACGCCATCGGTGTGCTGCACCGCGACGTCAAGCCGGCCAACGTGCTGATCTGCTCCGACGGCCGCTGCGTGCTCACCGACTTCGGCGTCGCCCGGATGCCCACCGACGTGCAGCTCACCACGCCGGGCATGGTGCTCGGCTCGCCGCACTTCATCTCCCCCGAGCGGGCCATGGGCCAGGAGTTCGGGCCGCCCAGCGATCTGTTCTCGCTCGGCGTGACGCTCTACACGGCGGTCGAGGGCCGTCCCCCGTTCGACAAGGGCGACCCGATCGAGACCATGCATGCCGTGGTCGAGGACCCGCCCGCCACGCCGCAGCGCAGCGGCCCGCTCACCGGCGTGCTGATGGGGCTGCTGGAGAAGGACCCGGCCCGCCGGATGGACGTGCACCGGGCCCGCGCCAACCTGCGCGAACTGCTCGCCGGGCCGCTGACCAGCACCGCCACCGCGGTCAACTCGGTCACCGACCCGTACGCGGTGGTGCCGGTGCCGCGCCCGACCACGCCGCCGGCCATCGCGGCCGAGCCGAAGCCGAGCGGCCAGATCGGCGGTCGGGCCATGATCGGTCCGGACGAGTCGCTGACCGACCGGCTCGCCGCGCTGCGCCGCGGGGAGCGGCCCGCCGGCGAGAAGCCGGCGGCGGGCGACGCCGCGCTGGACGAGACCAGCGCGGACGCGCTGGCCGGCCCGCTGCACACCCCGACCGGCGCGATGTCCGGGCCCGCGCCCGAGGCCACCCAGCGCATCTCGCCGGACGCCACGGTCCGGCTCGGCCAGGGCGCCGGAGCGGACGCCACCCAGCAGGTGCCGACCACCCAGCCGGTCTACGGCCGTGCCGCCGACGCCACCCAGCCGGTGTACGGCGGCGGCAACCAGTGGTCGGTGCCCGGCACCGGCCAGCCGTGGACCACGCCGGCCACCGCTCCGGCCGCCGGTGGTGGCGGCGCGCTCGGCTCGGCCAAGGGCCTGCTCGGCCGGATCAAGGCGTGGCCGCGCAAGGTCCAGCTCGCCGCCGCCGGTGGCCTCGCCGTGGTGCTGCTGGTGAGCGTGATCGCGCTGACCAGCGGCGGCGACGACACGCCACCGCCGATCGTGGGCACGCTGCCGTCGAACTCGGCCGCCGCCGCGCCCGAAATGCAGGAGCAGACCGTCAAGGGCGTGACCATCCAGGTGCCGAAGGGCTGGCAGCGGCAGACCGGCGGCCTCTACGTCGACTACGTCGACCCCGAGGACGAGGGCCGCAAGGTGCGGGTGATCGCCGAGCCGTGGGGCGGCACCTCGATCAGCTGGGCCGAGTTCGCCTCGCGGAACCTGAACAAGAACAGCGCCAAGAGCAAGACCTGTCCCGCCCCCTACACCGAGGTGTCGGTTTCCGAGCAGCCGCTCGCCGGGCAGACCGCGGGCCAGCTCGAATACACCTGCGGCGAGGGTGAGGCCATGCGTCACGGCATCTGGCGGGGCGTGGTCAAGGACGGCAAGGTCTACTCGTTCTACCTCTCCTCGACCGACGCGCGGTTCGCGGAGAGCAAGCCGATCTTCGACGCGATGGTCGGCTCGTTCCAGCTCACCGAGGCGAACTGAGTCGAGGCCGACGGCCAGTGGTGATCCGCCGCCGTGCTATCAAGAGGCAATGGCGGCGGAAACCACTGACCTAGACGACCTTCGCGTCCGAGCCGAGCGCTGGCTCGCCGACGACCCGGACCCGGCCGACCGCGACGAGCTGCGCGCCGTCCTGGACGGGCTGCCCGGCACGGCGACCGACCTGGCCGACCGGTTCGCCGGCCCGCTGACGTTCGGCACCGCCGGGCTGCGCGGCCCGCTGCGCGCCGGGCCGAACGGCATGAACCTCGCCGTGGTCACCCAGGCCGCCGCCGGGCTCGTCCGCTGGCTCGCGGCCCAGGGCGGCGAGGGCCCGCTGGTGATCGGGTACGACGCCCGGCGCGGCTCGCTGGCCTTCGCCGAGCGCACCGCCCAGGTGGCCACCGGCGCGGGCCGTCCGGCGCTGCTGCTGCCCCGGCCGCTGCCCACGCCGGTGCTGGCGTTCGCGGTCCGGCAGCTCGGCGCGGTCGCCGGGGTGATGGTGACCGCCAGCCACAACCCGCCGCAGGACAACGGCTACAAGGTCTACCTGGGCGCGCAGCTCGGCGGTGAGCTGGGCGCGGGCGCGCAGATCGTGCCGCCCGCCGACGCCGGCATCGAGGCGGCCATCCGGGCCGTCGGCCCGCTCGCCGAGGTGCCGCTCGGCCCGGCCGGGCAGGTGCTCGGCGACGACCTGGTGGCCGCGTACGTGGAACGGGCCGCCGCCGTGGTGGACCCGACCGGGCCGCGCGACCTGAAGGTGGCGTACACGCCGCTGCACGGGGTGGGCGGCGCGGTGCTGACCGCCGCGTTCGCGCACGCCGGGTTCGGCGTGCCGGGCGTGGTGCCGGAGCAGGCCGAGCCGGACCCGGCGTTCCCGACCGTCAGCTTCCCCAACCCGGAGGAGCCGGGCGCGGTGGACCTGCTCGTCGCGCTCGCCGACCGCACCGGCGCGGATCTCGCCATCGCCAACGACCCGGATGCGGACCGCTGCGCGGTGGCCGTACGCGACGCCGGGTCCTGGCGGATGCTGCGCGGCGACGAGGTGGGCGCGCTGCTCGCCGACCACCTGATGCGACGCGGCGTGACCGGCCTGTACGCCACCACGATCGTGTCCTCGGCGCTGCTGCGGGCCATGGCGGCGGCCCGGGGTCTGCCCTACGACGAGACGCTCACCGGGTTCAAGTGGATCGTCCGGGCCGGCGGCGGCCGGGAGCCGCTCGTGTACGGCTACGAGGAGGCGCTCGGCTACTGCGTCGCGCCGGAGCACGTACGCGACAAGGACGGCATCACCGCCGCGCTGACGGTCGCCGAGCTGGCCGCCGGTCTGAAGGCCGAGGGCCGTACGCTCCTCGACCGGCTGGACGAGCTGGCCGCCGAGTTCGGCGTGCACCACACCGAGCAGCTCTCGGTCCGGGTGGAGGACCTGCGGGTCATCGCGGACTCGATGGCGCGGATCCGGGCGGCCACCCCGACCGCGCTGCTCGGGCAGCCGGTGACCGAGGCGACCGACCTGCTCCCCGACGCGGACGTGGTGATCCTGCGCACCGGCGCGGCCCGGGTGGTGATCCGGCCGTCCGGCACCGAGCCGAAGCTCAAGGCGTACCTGGAGGTGGTGGAGCCGGTGACCGGCGGCGACGTGCCGGCGGCCCGGCAGCGCGCGCGTGCCGCCGTGACCGAGCTGCGCAACGAGATCGCCGCCGCCCTCGGCCTCTGACCGGGTGTAAGGAAGGGCCCCTTATTAACGCGAGGCGTTAATAAGGGGCCCTTCCGCTACCGGAGGCGTTAAGAGGGGGCCCTTCCTTACCGCTTGCCCAGGGCGGCGTCGACGGCCTGGCCCAGCGCGGCGATGACCAGACTGATCGACGGGCGCACCACGCTGTCGTCCAGGCTCACCGTGCCGGAGAACCCGGCGCCGGCGGCGATCTCCTCCAGGCGGCGCCCGGCGTCCTCGGCGGCCGGGCCGGTGAGCCCGAGCGCCGGTTCCATCCGCAGCACCGCGACGAGCGTGGCGAGCGCGGCGGTCCGCTCGTCGGGGAGCTGCCCGCTGGTCAGCGCGTCGGCCAGGCGCTGCCGGATGTCCGCCTCGACCGAGGGGTCCGCCACCGGGTAGCGGTGCACGTGGATGAAGTCCAGCTCGGTCTCCTCCACGTCCCGGACCACGCCCCGCCCGCACAGGTCGGTGAGGATCCGGTCGCGCAGCCCGTGCCGCAGCCGCTGCACCCAGGACGAGGGCGTGTGCGGGGTCTCCGCAGCGATCTTGGCGAGTACGGCGTCGGCGATCGGCTCACCGGTCGGCGCCGGATCGATCACCGCCAGGTTCCCGTCCGCGTACGCGAGCCGTCCGGCCAGGGCCAGCTCGACCAGCACCGCCGCGGCCATGCCCAGGTCAAGGCTGATCCGCGGCATGGTGGCCTTGCCGGTTTCGTCGTCGTACGCGAGGAGCAGCAGCTCTTCGGCGAGCGCAACACCAGTCATGGCCCGGAACGCTAGCGCCTCCCCGCACCCCCGCGCACCAACTCGCCGGGGCAGTCTGGTTCCCGGTGCGGAGGGCCGACCCTCCGCACCGGGACCGGCATCAGAAACGGGGCATGCCGCCGAACTGGCGGTCGCCGGCGTCACCCAGGCCGGGGACGATGAACTTCGAGTCGTTCAGGCCCTCGTCGATCGAGGCGGTGACCAGGCGCAGCGGCAGGCCGGAGCGCTCCAGCCGCTCGATGCCGACCGGCGCGGCCAGCACGCAGAGCACGGTGATGTCGGTGCAGCCGCGGTCGGCGAGCAGCCGGCAGCAGTGCTCCAGCGAGCCGCCGGTGGCGAGCATCGGGTCGAGCACCAGCACCGGCAGGCCGCTGAGGTCGCGCGGCAGCGACTCCATGTACGCGCGAGGCTCGTACGTCTCCTCGTCGCGGGCCAGGCCGACGAAGCCCATCGACGACTCGGGCAGCAGGCCGAGCGCGGCGTCGGCCATGCCGAGACCGGCCCGCAGCACCGGCACCAGCAGCGGCGGGTTCGCCAGCCGGCTGCCTTCGGTGGCGGTGACCGGGGTCTGGATCGAGTACTTCTCGACCGGGAAGGAGCGCGCGGCCTCGTACACCAGCATGGTGGTGAGTTCGCGCAGCGCGGCCCGGAACGACGACGAGTCGGTCCGGGCGTCCCGCATGGCGGTCAGCCGCGTCTGGGCGAGCGGATGGTCAATGACGGTTACGTCCACGATCGCTCAACCTACCGCTCCGTGGACCGGCGCACGGTGGGTGCGGCCCGACCAGCGACCCCGCTCACGTACGACGCTCGCAACCCGTTCACCGTGACCAAGATCACAGGACTCGCGAGTGCGTACTATTCGGGGCATGACGGCGACAACGACGTCGGCCCGGTCGGATCTCTCCGAGCTGGGACGATCCGAGACCGCTCTGCGGACCTTCCTGCACGGCCTGCCCGGCGTGGACCAGGTCGGCGCGGAGCAGCGGGCGGCGCAGCTCGGCACCCGCTCCATCAAGACCACGGCGAAGGCCGAGGCGATCGACCTGGCGATCCGGATGGTCGACCTGACCACCCTGGAAGGCGCGGACACGCCCGGCAAGGTGCGGGCGCTGGCCGCGAAGGCGCTGCGCCCCGACCCGGCCGACCCGAGCTGCCCGCACGTGGGCGCCGTCTGCGTCTACCCGTCGATGGTCCCGTACGTGGCCGAGGTGCTGCGCGGCAGCGGCGTGCACCTGGCCAGCGTGGCGACCGCGTTCCCGTCCGGTCAGGCCCCACTGGAGATCAAGCTTGCCGACGTACGGGCGGCGGTCGAGGCCGGCGCGGACGAGATCGACATGGTGATCAACCGGGGCGCGTTCCTGGCCGGGCGCTACGCCGAGGTCTACGACGAGATCGTGGCCACCAAGGAAGCCTGCGGGGACGCCCACCTCAAGGTGATCCTGGAGACCGGCGAGCTGGCCACGTACGACAACGTGCGGCGGGCGTCCTGGCTCGCCATGCTCGCGGGCGGCGACTTCATCAAGACCTCCACCGGCAAGGTCCCGGTCGCGGCCACCCTGCCGGTGACGCTGGTGATGCTGGAGGCGGTCCGCGACTTCCGCGCCGCCACCGGGCGTCAGGTCGGCGTCAAGCCGGCCGGTGGCATCAAGACCACCAAGGACGCGATCAAGTACCTGGTCATGGTCAACGAGACGGTCGGCGCCGACTGGCTGAGCCCGGACTGGTTCCGGTTCGGCGCGTCGAGCCTGCTCAACGACCTGCTCATGCAGCGCACCAAGCTGACGACCGGCGTCTACGCCGGCCCCGACTACTTCACCCTGGACTGAACGCGATGTTCGAATACGCACCCGCCCCCGAGTCCCGCTCGGTGGTGGACATCAAGCCCTCGTACGGGCTCTTCGTCGACGGCGCGTTCGTCGACCCGGCCTCCGGCGGCAGCTTCAAGTCGGTGAACCCGGCCTCCGAGGAGGTGCTGGCCGAGATCGCCGAGGCCGGCGCCGACGACGTGGACCGCGCCGTGCGCGCCGCGCGGACCGCGTACGAGAAGGTCTGGGGTCCGATGCCGGGCCGGGACCGGGCCAAGTACCTGTTCCGGATCGCCCGGCTCATCCAGGAACGCTCGCGCGAGCTGGCGGTGCTGGAGTCGCTGGACAACGGCAAGCCGATCAAGGAGTCCCGCGACGTCGACCTGCCGCTGGTCGCCGCGCACTTCTTCTACTACGCCGGCTGGGCCGACAAGCTTCCGCACGCGGGCTTCGGCCCGGACCCGAAGCCGCTCGGCGTGGCGGCGCAGGTCATCCCGTGGAACTTCCCGCTGCTCATGCTGGCGTGGAAGATCGCCCCGGCGCTGGCCGCCGGCAACACGGTCGTGCTCAAGCCCGCCGAGACCACCCCGCTGACCGCGCTGCTGTTCGCCGAGATCTGCCAGCAGGCCGACCTGCCCGCCGGCGTGGTCAACATCGTCACCGGCGCGGGCGACACCGGCCGGGCGCTGGTCGAGCACCCGGGCGTGGACAAGGTCGCGTTCACCGGCTCCACCGAGGTGGGCCGGGCCATCGCCCGCTCGGTCGCCGGCACCCGCAAGAAGCTCACGCTGGAACTGGGCGGCAAGGCCGCGAACATCGTCTTCGACGACGCGCCGATCGACCAGGCCGTCGAGGGCATCGTCAACGGCATCTTCTTCAACCAGGGGCACGTCTGCTGCGCCGGTTCGCGGCTGCTGGTCCAGGAGTCGGTGGCCGACCGGGTGCTGGAGTCGCTCAAGCGCCGGATGGCCCAGCTCCGGGTCGGTGACCCGCTGGACAAGAACACCGACATCGGCGCTATCAACTCGGCCGAGCAGCTCACCCGCATCCGGGAGCTGTCCGACGCCGGGTCCGCCGAGGGCGCGGAGCGCTGGTCGCCGCCGTGCGAGCTGCCCGAGCGCGGCTTCTGGTTCGCGCCGACCATCTTCACCGGCGTCACCCAGGCCCACCGGATCGCCCGCGAGGAGATCTTCGGCCCGGTGCTGTCCGTGCTCACGTTCCGCACCCCGGCGGAGGCCGTCGAAAAGGCCAACAACACGCCGTACGGGCTGTCGGCCGGAATCTGGACCGACAAGGGTTCCCGGATCCTGTGGCTGGCCGACCGGCTGCGCGCGGGCGTGGTGTGGGCGAACACGTTCAACAAGTTCGACCCGACGTCGCCGTTCGGCGGCTACAAGGAGTCGGGCTACGGTCGCGAGGGCGGCCGGCACGGGCTGGAGGGGTACCTCAATGTCTGAGCGGGTCGCGGTACGCAAGACGTACAAGCTCTTCATCGGCGGGAAGTTCCCGCGCAGCGAGTCGGGACGGTCGTATCTCGTGCAATCCGCGAACGTGTCTCTTGCCTCCCGGAAGGACGCGCGGGACGCGGTAGTGGCCGCCCGCGCCGCGGTGAAGGGCTGGGCCGGGGCGACCGCGTACAACAGGGGTCAGATCCTCTACCGGGTCGCCGAGATGCTGGAGGGCCGGCGCGAGCAGTTCGTCGCCCTGGGCGTACCGGCCGACGAGGTGGACGCCGCGATCGACCGCTGGGTCTGGTACGCGGGCTGGTCCGACAAGCTGTCCCAGGTGTACGGCGGCGCGAACCCGGTGGCCGGCCCGTACTTCAACCTGTCCGCGCCGGAGCCCACCGGCGTGGTGGCGGTGGCCGCCCCCGAGGAGCCCGCGCTGCTCGGCCTGGTGAGCGTGATCGCCCCGGCGATCGTCACCGGCAACACGGTCGTGGTGGCCGCCTCCCCGGCGGCGCCGCTGGCAGCGGTGACGCTGGCCGAGGTGCTCGCCACCTCCGACCTGCCCGGCGGGGTGGTCAACATCCTCACCGGCCGGCTGACCGAGACCGTGCCGACGCTCGCCGCGCACATGGACGTCAACGCGATCGACCTGACCGGCGTCACCGACGCCGAGCTGGCAGCCGACCTGGAGATCAAGGCCGCGGAGAACCTCAAGCGGGTGCTCCGGCCGGCCCCGGCCGACCACGACTGGTACGCCGATCCCGGCATCACCCGGATGACCACGCTGCTGGAGACCAAGACGGTCTGGCACCCCAAGGGCGTCTGACCGACGGCAGTCCGGTCCCGGCCCGAAGTGGCGGCACACCCTCCCGGGTTGCCGCCACTTCCCGTTCCCGCACTTTCCGCGAACGGTCGTCGGTCCCACCCGAGCAAGATCGACACCAGCACGGCGAAGTGGGCCGATCAAACCGCCTCGAATGCCGCCACCTCCCCGAACTGGCGTGGATCTTGTCGAAGGGCCCGCACGAGGCCGACAGGATCAACACCAAAACCTCCGAAGTGACCCGAGCCGCGCCCCGACACTCACCCGGCCGCCCAGCAAGATCAACACCACTTCCCCGGAGTGGCCACATCAACCAGCCCGGGACTGCACCACCTCCCCGAACTGGCGCTGACCCTGCCCTCCCACGCACCAAAATCGACACCAGTACGGCGAAGTGGTCACATCAGCCCGCCTCGAATGCCACCACCTCCCCGAACTGGCGTTGATCTTGCCGAGGGGCCCACCCCGAGGCCAGCACGATCAAGACCAGATCCCCGAGAGGGCCGCATCGGCCGACCCGGGACTGCACCACTTCCCCGAGGCAGAGTGGATCTTGGCAGGGTCGTCCGAGGAGAGCTAGATCGACACCAGTACGGCGAGGTGGCTGCATCGAGCCGCCTCGGACCACACCACCTCCCCGAGCTGGTGTTGATCTTCGGGAGGGAGGGGCGGGGACCGGAACCGGGGACCGGGGCGGCGGAGGGGATCTACTACCGGGGGTAGGATTGGTGGGTGACTCGGCTGGGGGACCTTGAGCGTGCGGTGATGGACGTGCTGTGGGACGCGGCACCAGCCGCCTCGGGCGGTGTGACGGTGCGCGAGGTCGCCGACGCCCTGGACGGCCGCGAACTGGCCTACACCACCGTTATGACCGTGCTCGACCGGCTCGCCGGCAAGGGCATGGTGCAGCGCGAGCGGGAGGGCCGCGCCTGGCGTTACCGCCCCGCCGCCACCCGCGAGGCGCACATCGCCCAGCTCATGCTCGAAGCCCTCGACCTCGGCGGCAGCCGGGACGCCGCGCTGGTGCGTTTCGCCCGTTCGGTGACCGGCACGGAGGCGGACGTGCTCCGCGCCGCGCTCAGCGCCGAGGCCGGGGCAACAGGCCCCGCGACCGGAGCGACCGCCGAGACCGCCGAGACCGGGACGACCGTCGAGACCGGGACGACCGGGCCCGCAACTGTCGAGGACGGACCGACCGGCCGGATCGAGGACCCCCGGCCCGGTCGGCCCGCGCTCGACGAGGCGACGGACCGGTAGGCGGCCGCCGTGGCGTACGCCCTGCACTTCGCCGCGACCATTCTGGCCTGCTGGCTGACCGCGCAGGTCCTCGCCGCCGCGCGCTGGACGTGGCGCGCGCCCCGGGTGGCGATCCTGTGCTGGCAGGCGGTCGGGCTGGCGCTCGGCCTGTCGGCCATGGGGTTGCCGATGGCGCTGGGCCTCGACGTCTACGACCGGGCGACCGGGTGGGCGCTGCTGGCGCTGGCCGACGACCTGGCCCACGGCACGCTTCCGGCCGGTGTGGGCGCGGTGCACCTCAGCCTGGTCGGCGTCGGTCTCGGCATCGGCGTGGTGCTGCTCACCACGACGGTACGCAGCCTGCACGGCGCGGTACGCGCCCAGCGCCGGCACCGGGAGCTGCTGCACCTGGTGGCCCGGCGTGACCCGACGGTGCCCGGCGCGCTGGTGCTCGACCACCCGAGCGCTGCGGCGTACTGCCTGCCGGGGGTGCGGCCCCGGGTGGTGGTGAGCGCGGGCACGCTCGACCTGCTCGACCCGGCGGAGCTGGCGGCGGTGCTCACCCACGAGCGGGCGCACGCCCAGGAGCGGCACGATCTGGTGCTGCTGCCGTTCACCGCGTTGTGCCGGGCGCTGCCCTGGTTCCAGTGGGTGCGGGACGCGCACGCGCGGGTGGCGCTGCTGGTCGAGATGCGCGCCGACGACAAGGCCCGGGAGCTGCACGCGGACGCGCCGCTCGCGGGCGCGCTGCGGCGGTTCGCCGCCGCCGAGCACCGGGTGCAACCGGCGGGCACGCTCGGACTCGGCGACCGCGATCTGGACGTGCGGGTGCAGCGGCTGCTCGTCGCGGACCGCCCGCCGCGGGTGCTCGGCGCGATGGCGCTCGCCGTCGCGGGCACGCTCGTCTCCCTGCCGTTCGCCCTGTTCCTGAGCTGATCTCGCCCCCTAAGGGACTTCTCCGGGTTCGCACACCTCTATAGGTAGTAAAGCTACGTGTAGGTTGACTACGACAAGAGAGTCGACCCATGGGAGGACGACAGTGGATCCGCTGCTCCTCGCCCGCCTCCAGTTCGCCACCACCACCTCGATCCATTTCCTGTTCGTGGCGGTCACGCTCGGCCTGGTCACGCTGCTGGTCGGGTTGCAGACGGCCGGCTTCCTCACCGGCAAACCGGTGTACGAGCGGCTGACCCGGTTCTGGGGCCAGCTCTACGTGATCAACTACGTGCTCGGCATCGCCACCGGCATCGTGATGGAGTTCCAGTTCGGGCTGAACTGGAGCGGGCTGTCGCGCTACGTCGGCAACGTGTTCGGGGCGCCGCTGGCCATCGAGACGCTCGTGGCGTTCTTCCTGGAGTCCACGTTCCTCGGCATGTGGATCTTCGGGTGGCACCGGCTGCGGCGCGGCGTACACCTGGCGCTGCTCTGGGGCGTGGCGATCACCGCGTACGCCTCGGCGTTCTGGATCATGGTGGCGAACGCCTGGCTGCAGAACCCGGTCGGGTACGAGGTCCGCGACGGCATCGCCCACCTCACCGACTTCGGCGCGCTGCTCACCAATCCCACGTTCGGCATGGCGTTCGGCCACGTGATCTCGGCGAGCCTGGTCACCGGCGGCCTGCTGATGGCCGCGGTGAGCGCGTGGCACCTGCTGCGGCGTACAAGCGACTACGCGCTGTTCCGCACCTCGCTGCGCCTCGGCCTGGTCACCGCGGCGCTAGCGGTCAGCACGCTCCAGGGCTTCGGCTTCGCCCAGTTCGGCCCGGTCGCGCAGCTCCAGCCGACGAAGTTCGGCGGCGGGCCGGAGCGCGACGCGCTCGTCGCCGACTGGACCGCGCGGTTCGGCCCCGGCGACTGGGATCCGCCGGTGCTCTCCAACGTCGGCCTCGGCTTCATGATCCTGATCGGCTTCACGCTCGGCGCCCTCTGGCTCCTGCTGCCGCTGCTCTGGCGCGACTGGATCATCCGGTTGCGGTTCCCGCTCTGGCTGATCCTGCTCGGCCTGCCGCTGCCGTTCGTGGCGATGCTGCTCGGCTGGATCGCCCGCGAGGTCGGCCGCCAGCCCTGGGCCGCGTACGGGCTGCTGCCCACCGCGCAGGCCGTCTCCCCGGTCTCGCCGGGGCTGATGCTCGCCTCGCTGATCGGGTTCAGCCTGCTGCTCGGCGCGCTCGCGGTGACCAACTGGACGCTGCTGGCCCGGCACGCCGCGCGCGGCGCGTACGACCCCGCCCTCGGCCGACCGCCCGCGCCCGACACCGACCCCCACCACCAGCCAGTGCTCGTCTGAGGGAGCCCGCCGTGGAACTCGCCTGGTACGCCCTGCTCGGCCTCTTCTTCGCCACCTACCTCGTGCTCGGCGGCTACGACTACGGCGTCGGCCTGCTGCTGGCCCGGCGCGGCCCGACGCCGGGCAGCCGAGCCACGCTCGCCGCGCTCGGGCCGTTCTTCCTCGGCAACGAGGTCTGGCTGGTGGCGGCCGTCGGCATCCTGTTCGGCGCGTTCCCCCGGCTGGAGGGCGAGTTGCTCTCCGGCTTCTATCCGGCGGTGCTCGCCGCGCTGGCCGGGGTGGTGCTGGTGACCGCCGGGGTGCAGTTGCGCAGCCGCCCGGTCTCCGGAACGGCGCGCGCCGGCTGGGACCGGGTGGTGGTGGTCGGCAGCGTGCTCGCCGCGCTGGGCTGGGGCGCGGTGCTCGGCGGGCTGCTCCAGGGCGTGCCGCTGAGCGCCGACGGGCACGTGGTCGGTGTCGGTCATCTCGCCACCCCGTTCGTCGCCGCCGCGGGGCTGGCCCTGCTGGCGCTGGTGGCGGTGCACGGTGCGACGTTCCTCACGCTCCGGCTGCCCTCCGCCGACGCCCCGGCGCTCGCCCGGCTGGCGAGCGCCCTGGTGCCCGCCGCACTCGTCGCCGTCGGCGCGGCCACCGTCCTGGGCGTGCTCTCCGATCGGGTACGCGCCGCGGTGGCGCGCCCGGCTGTGGCCGTACTCCTGCCGTTGGCGCTCGTGGCCGCGCTGCTGACGGCCCGCGCGGCGCTGCGGCGGGCCCGGGCCGGTGTGGCCTTCGCCGCGACCGCGACGGCGCTGGCGCTGCCCGCGCCGCTGGTCGGGGCCGCGCTCTGGCCCCGGATCCTGGTCTCCACGGCCGACCCGGCAGCGTCGCTGACGGTGGCCGAGGCGGCCGCCGGCCGTCCGACGCTGGCACTGTTGGGATGGCTCGCGTTACCGCTCGTGCCGGCCCTACTAGGCTTTCAGGCGATGTGCTGGTGGGTGTTCCGGGGACGGATCGACGGCAGGGCACCGGTGTACTGGTGAACCGCCGCCCGTTCGACCCGCGTCTGCTGCGTCGGGTCCCCGCGGCCCGGCGCGACCTTGCCGTGCTCGCGGCGCTGGGCGGGCTGACCGCGCTGCTGGTGATCGCCCAGGCGACCGCGCTGGCGACGCTGCTGGCCACCGCGTTCGACGGGCGGCTGCACCGGCCGGCGCTGGCCGGTCTCGTGGCCGCGGTCGCCGGGCGGGCGCTGGTGAGCTGGGCGCAGGGCACAGTGGCGGCGCGGGCCGCCGCGACGGTCAAGGCTGCGCTGCGCGCCGACCTGCTGGGCGCGGTCGGCCGGCACGGACCCACCTGGGTCGCCGGGCAGCGGGCCGGGCAGCTCGCCACGCTGGCCGGGCGCGGGCTGGACGCGCTGGACCCCTACTTCACCGGCTACCTGCCGCAGCTCGTGCTGAGCGTCACGGTGCCGGTGGCGGTGCTGGCCCGGATCGTGTTCGCCGACTGGAGCTCGGCGCTGATCATCGCGCTCACCATCCCGCTCATCCCGATCTTCGGCGCGCTGCTCGGCTGGCAGGCGCAGGCCGCCACCGAACGGCAGTGGCGGCGGCTGTCACTGCTCGGCGGGCACTTCCTCGACATGGTCGCCGGGCTGCCCACGCTGCGCGCGTTCGGCCGGTCCAAGGGGCAGGTCGACGTGGTACGCCGGATGGCCGACGGCCACCGCCAGGCCACCATGAAGACGCTGCGCATCGCGTTCCTGTCCGCGCTGGTGCTGGAACTGGTCGCCACGCTCTCCGTCGCGCTCGTCGCGGTGCCGGTCGGCATCCGGCTGCTCGGCGGCGGCCTCACGCTCTCCACCGCGCTGCTGGTGCTGCTGCTCACCCCGGAGGCGTACCTGCCGTTGCGTGCGGCGGGCAGCCGGTTCCACGCCAGCATGGAAGGGCTCACCGCGCTGGACGAGGCGCTCACGCTCTCCGCCACCGACGCGCCCGCCACCACCGAACCCCGCCGTCCCGCGCCGGGCGGCCGGGGCGAGATCCGCTTCGAGGGCGTGAGCGTCGCGTACGACCGGACCACAGCGCTGCGCGACGTCACGCTGACCATCCGGCCCGGCGACCGGATCGCCGTCATCGGGCCCAGCGGCGCGGGCAAGAGCACGCTGCTCAACCTGCTGCTCGGCTTCGTCGCACCGACCTCCGGCCGGGTCACCGTCGACGGCGTGGACCTGGCCGGAGTCGACCTGGACGCCTGGCGGCGCGAACTGGCGTGGGTGCCGCAGCGGGCGCACCTGTTCGCCGGGTCGCTCGCCGACAACATCCGCCTCGGCGCGCCGGACACCCCGGACGACGTGCTCGCCGCCGCGGTTGCCGACGCCGCGCTGGACGAGGTGGTCGACGCCCTGCCCGACGGGCTGGACACCCGCCTCGGTGAACGCGGCCACGGCCTGTCCAGCGGTCAACGGCAGCGGGTCGCGCTCGCCCGCGCGTTCCTGCGGGACGCGCCGATCGTGCTGCTCGACGAGCCGACCGCGCGGCTCGACAGCGCCAGCGAGGCGGTCGTGCTGGACGCCACCCGGCGGCTGGTCGCCGGACGTACCGCGCTGCTCGTCGCGCACCGGCCCGCGCTGCTCGCCGACGCCGACCGGATCCTGCGCGTCGAGGACGGCCGGGTCACCGAACTGCACCCGACCGCCACCGGGCCGGGAGTGGCCCGATGATCCCCGGCGCGGAACGGACGGTGCTGCGCCTGGCCCGGCCGTACCTGAGCCGGCTGCTCGGCGCCGGGCTGCTCGCCGCCGCCACCGAATTCGCCGGCCTGGCGCTGATGGCCACCGCCACCTGGCTGCTGATGAGCGCGGCGGGCCGCCCGCCGCTGGACCGGCTGACGGTGGCCATCGTCGCGGTCCGGGCGCTGGCGGTCAGCCGGGGCGTGCTGCGGTACACCGAACGGCTCGCCGGGCACGACGCCGTGCTCCGCATGATCACCGACGTACGGGCCCGGGTGTTCGCCACGCTCGCCGCCCGGCGCGACGCCGGCCGGCGTACCGGGGACGCGCTGAGCCGCCTGGTGTCGGACGTGGAGGCGGCCCAGGACCTGCTCCTGCGCGTGCTCGTACCGGGCGCGGCCGCGGCGGTGGTCAGCGTGCTCGCGGTCGGCGTCGCCGCGCTGATCTCACCGCCGGCCGCCGGTGTGCTCGCGATCGGCCTGCTGGTGGCCGGCGCGGCGCTGCCCGCGCTGGCCACCCGACTCACCCGCCGCGCCGCCGACGAGGTAGCCCCGCTGCGCGGCGCGCTCGCGGTGGACGCGGTCGACCTCACCCACGGCGCCGCCGACCTGGCCGCGTTCGGGGCCACCGGCGCCGCGCTCGCCGCCGCCGAAAACCGGGGCGCGCGGCTGGCGAAGCTGGAACGCCGGCTCGCCGCTACCGGCTTCGCGGTGGACGCGACGGGCGTACTCGTGGGTGGCCTCACCGCCGCCGCGGTGGTGGCCGTGGCGCTGCGGGCCGGGGTCGGCGGGGTGCTCGTCGGCGTCCTCGCGGTCGGGTCGCTCGCCGCCGTGGAGGTGGCTCTCGCGCTCGTCGCGGCGGCCCGCCAGCGCGCCCAGCTCCGGACCGGGCTGGCCCGGGTGGCCGACCTGCTGGCCGAGCCCGCCGCCACGGCGCCGCCGACGAGCGCGCCGGAGCCCGCGATCGACGGCCACGACGTACGGTTCGCCGACGTGACGGTCCGCTACCGGGCCGGGGCCGCCCCCGCGCTGGCCGATTTCGACCTCGACCTGCCGGCCGGCCGCCGGGTGGCGGTGGTCGGGCCGAGCGGCGCCGGCAAGAGCACGCTCGCCGCCGTGCTCACCGGCGCGGTACGCCCCGACACCGGCCGGGTCACCGTAGGCGGCGTGCCGGTGGCCGGGATCCCGGACGAGCATCTGCCCCGGGTGGTCGGCGGCCTGCTCGCCGAGGCGTACGTCTTCCACGCCACGGTCAAGGAGAACCTGCTCCTCGGCCGTCCGGACGCCACCGAGGCGGACCTGGTCGCCGCGACCCGGGCGGCTGGCCTGCTCGACTGGGTACGCGAACAGCCCGACGGCTGGGACACAGTGGTCGGCGAGCAGGGCGGGCAGCTCTCCGGCGGGCAGCGGCAGCGCCTCGCGCTGGCCCGCGCGCTGCTGGCCGCCCCGCCGGTGCTGGTGCTCGACGAGCCGACCGAAGGGCTCGACCCGTCCGCCGCCGACGCGGTGCTGGACTCCACGCTCGCCGCCACCCCGGCCGGGCACTCGGTGCTGCTGATCAGCCACCGGCTCAGCGGCCTGGCCGGGCTGGACGAGATCGTGGTGCTCGACGGCGGCCGGGTGGTACAGCGCGGCCGGCACGACGAGCTGGTGGCACGCCCCGGGTGGTACCGGGAGCAGTGGCTGCGGCAGCAGACGGCCGAACGCGGCTACCTGGCGGTCACGCCGTAGCGCGCACTGAATCCGATCGGGGTTTTCCCTGACGCGGTAGCCCGTCCCCCGATGGCAGGCTTGTGCGCATGCGGGTCCATGACGAGGCGGTGGTCGACCGCCGGCTGCGCGAGCTGTCCGGGCGCCTGTACGGGCCGGACCGGCTCAAGGCCGACCTGCTGACCGAGACGCGGCACGCGCTGGAGGACGCCGTCGAGGCGTACCGGGAGGAGGGCCTGCCGCGCGCGGAGGCGGAGCGGCGGGCGGTCGCCGAGTTCGGCAGCGACCGGCAGCTCGTGCCGGAGTTCCAGGCCGAGCTGGCCACCGGCGCGCTGCGCGGGCTGGCGCTGCGCACGCTCCTGATCTCGGTGGTGCTGATCGCCGCCGGTGACCTGACCTGGCAGGGGTCGAGCTGGAGCGGCGGTCCCCCGCCGCCGGCGAGCTACCTGCTGCTCTCCGCCGGGCTGAACGTCATCTGGGGCGTGATCGCCGCGCTGGCGCTGGCCGCGTTGCTCGTCGGCCCGCTCACCGCCCGGTGGGGGTCGCCCCGGCTCGTCCGTCCGGCCCGGCTGATCGGTTTCGGTCTGACCGGCGCCCTGGCGCTCGGCGTGACCGCCGGCGGCGCGCTGTTCGGCTGGTCGGTCGGGCTGTGGGACGCCGCGCTCACCTGGCCCCCGATGATCATCGGGGCGACGGTGGTGTCCGCGGCCTGGTTCGCACTGGTCCGGGCCGCCCGCTGCTGGGTGCTCGCCGAGCGGCGGTTGGCCGGCTGAGCCGGTCGGCCGCCCGAGCGGCCGGCCCACCGGTCCGGCCGGCGGGGTTCAGGCCGGGGCCGTGGGCGGTTCGTCCGCCCCGAGGAACCGGCCGACGGTGGCGCTGAACTCGCGCCAGCCGGCCCGCTCCCCCACCAGCGCCCGGCCACCGGCCTCGGTCAGCTCGTAGGTGCGGCGTTCCCGGCCGTTGACTGTGCTCCACGTGCTCGCCACCAGCCCGGCCCGCTCCAGCCGGCGCAGCGCCGGATAGATGGTGCCGGTGGGCAGGTCCAGCGTCCCGCCGCTGCGGGCACGCAACGCCTCGATGATCGCGTAGCCGTGTCGCGGGCCCTGTTCCAGCACGGCGAGCAGCAGCGCGTCGAGGTGTCCGTGCAGCGCCTGCGCCTTCATGCGTAGCAACGCTACTTGTCGATCCTCCGGAACGCCAAGGGGTGCGGCTCCCGGCCGCAACGGTTCGCCCACTAGGGTATGTGCGCAGAGTCACTCGGCGGCGCGACGCCGCCGGGTGGGCAACCGAACGCACACGGAGGTCAGCGTGGCCCGCCAGTCGCCCCAACGGCCCGACGCCGACGAGCCCGAGCTCGACGACACCGACGCGCCCGCCGCAGCCGACGAGGTCGAGGCGGACCGCCCGCCGGCGGACCGCGCGCTCTGGGACGAGGTGCGGATCGACCCGGTGGAGATCGCGCTGCCCGCCGGCACCGGCTTCACGCTGCGGGCGTACCGGCCGGCGCGCGAGCTGACCCCGACCGACGTCGCCGAGCGCGACCAGGACGACCCCTTCCTGGCCCGCCGCCAGGTCGTCGAGACCGAGGACGACGAGGAGGTGGTGATCCTCGACGAGGAGTTCGCCGCCCTCTCCGCCGAGGAGGACGACGAGGACGACGACAAGGCCGAGAAGGCCGCCAAGGGGCGCCGCAAGGGCGAGGCGGACGACGACGCGACCGAGGACAAGGCCGAGTCCGAGGACGAAGAGGACGACGACGAGGACGAGGACGCCGCGGGCGACGAGGAGGTGCCGGTCTTCCTCACCCACAAGGGCCGGCTCCTGCTGTTCAAGACCCCGGAGTCATTGGTCTCTTTCATCCGTTCCGGCGCGCCCAACGACCTGTCCCAACTGGACAGCTGGAATGAATTGTCCGAACGGCTGGAACCGGCCGACATCGCCCCGCTGGACGAGGACACCTACGAACTCGACCTGGTGGTGGAGAACCTGCGCGGCGGCCACGACGCATGGGACCACGAGCTACTCATCGAAGCTGGTGAGATCGCCCGTGACCTGGCGTACGCGCTGCGGCTACCGGCCGTGCTGGACATGCTCTCCGCCGGCTCGAGCCTGGACGATCTGGACGAGGCGCTGCGGGCTTCCGTCAACGGCGGAATCGGTGGTTTCCTGGGTCGGCGCCGGCTGAAGAAAATCGGGGCACAAACCGCAAGTTTGGGTTGGCGCACCATTGTCGGCAAGATCTCTGCGGTTGTGGACTGGCGCGACTGACCCGGAGCGGGGAGCATCAGTCTCTGGCAGAGCAAGACCTGTGTCCCGGGAGGAGGACGACGCCGTGGCGCTCGTGCGCGTGTACTGCGGTCTGGCCTCGGCAGATCCGGCCGACCGAACGGCTTCGGCCGGAACGACGCTGACGTCCGCTGTGGTCGACGACGCAGGCCGTCTGCTGCACGTCTGTGAGATCGCCGACGAGGCCGCCGGGTACGCCCAGCTGGTCGCGCTGCTGGTGGAGCGGTCCGGCGGTCCGAGCGGCGCGGCCATCGCCGCGGACAGCGACGACCACATCGTCACCTCGCTGCTGAGCGCCGCCGGCCGTCCGCTGGCGATCGCCGACGACGACTCGGTCGACGACTTCGCCGAGCGCTTCGCCGACGACGACTCCCTGGAGGAGATGCAGTCCCCGCCCGCCGAGCGCCGCGCGGTCGGGCTGGCCCGCGCGCTGCAGGCCGGCGCGCTCTCCGCGGTGACCCTCCCGGCGCCGCGTGAGCTAGCCGGATACACGCAGGTCCTGGCCGCGCACGCGGCGCTGGCGAGCGGTCGGCACTCGGCCGCGGTGACGCTGCGCGAGGTGCTCCGCGAGCTCTACCCGGCCGCGCTGCGCGCGTATCCGGACCCGGCGGACCGGGTCGCCCTCGCGGTTCTCGACGCGCTGCCCGAGCCGGGGATGCTCACCGGTTCCGCGGCCCGTGGCCGCGACGGCGGGCTGACCGCCGACGCGGTGGTCGCGCAGCTGGCCGCCGAGGGTCTGGCGGACGCGGGCGACATCTCCGACGCGGTGACCGCGCTGCGGGTCGCCATCTCCGAGACACCCCGGCGGGCCACCGTCAACCGGACGCTCACCGCCGCCGTCGCCGAGACGGTACGGCAGGCGGTCGCCTCGGTCCGGACCTGTGACGCCGGATGCGACGCGCTCGTGGGCGCGCTCGCCGAACGCACCGCTCCCGCGCCCGCCACCGGCCGCCGGGCCGCCGCCCGACGCGGTGAGCAGGTCGACGAGCTGGCCCCGGCCACCGACCTGCGCGCGGTGCGGCCGGTCCAGCCGGAGCCGGCCGCCGAGCCGGCACACCGTGGTCGTCCCGAGCCGGCCGGCGCACCCGAGCCGGCCGGGCGGCGCAGCCGCCCGGAGCCGATTCCCGGCGGGCGCCGCGGCCGGCCCGAGCCGGTCTCCGGCCCGGCCGCCACGACGACGCCCCGGCCGCTCGCCCCGCCACCCGTCGCTCCCGCCCCGGTCACGCCTCCGCCGGTCGCTCCGGCCCCGGTGACTCCCGTGGCTCCGGCTGCCTCGCTGGGCCGTCCGGCCTCCGCGCCGCCGTCCCGGCCCGAGCCGACCGGCGCGCCGCTGCCGTCGCGGGTGGACGGACCCACCAACCGGCCCATCTCCGCGCCGCCTCCGCCGCCGCCCGGCATCACCCCGATCGCCCCGTCGCCGCGCGGCGCCGTGCCGCCGGCCGAGGCCGGCGAGCCGTTCCGGCCGACGCTGACCACCGCGGCGATCAACAAGGCGCGGGCGGAGCGGCAGCGCACCGTCATCCCGCCCCGCCCGAAGACCAATCCGCACCAGGAACCGCCGACCGGCGGGTTCAGCGCCACCGACCTGAGCATCCCGGTGCCGGCCCCGCGCCCACCGGCGCCGGAGGCAGCCCCGCCGGGTTCCCGGGCGAACTGGCCGCTCGTGAACAACGAGGACGACACCGCCCGGGAGCGGGAGGGCACCACCTACCCGTACGGACGGGGCGTGGACGCGCCGAGCGACCCGGGCCGGGTCACGCCGCCGTGGCTCGCCGACGACCTTCCGCAGGAGCCGCCGATGCTGCGGCTGGTGGAGCCTCCGCCGCTGGCCGACCGGGCGCTGCGCGACGAGATGAGCCGGCAGGCCGATCCCGGGCTGGACACGCCGCCGCTGCGTCTGGTCGACCAGGGCGACCCGGGCCGCGTGCCCATGACCGCCCCGCCCGAGCGGCGTCCCGCGCCGAAGGAGCACCGCCCGCCGCCGGTCTCCGACGACGGCGACGGTGACCTGCTGATCTTCGCGCAGGCCAAGTCCGCCTGGTTCGTCGGGCACGGGGACGAGGCCGACCTGGAGTGGTCCAGCACCGCTGACACCGGCTGGCAGGCGGCCGAACAGGCCGCCCGCCCGTCCGTCGGCGCGGAGACCAAGGCCGGCCTGCCGAAGCGGGTGCCGCAGGCCAACCTGGTGCCAGGCTCCCCGCTGCGCGAGGAGCGTCCCCTGCGGATCGTCCGGAACGCGGCGAGCCTGGCCGAGAACACCACCGGATACTTCCGGGGCTGGCGGCGTGGCCAGGAGATCGGCGGCTTCGCCGTGGGCGGCCGTCCGGGCCGTGAGGCGGCCGGCGGCTGGGACTTCACCCGCGACACCGGGGACCGCGAGGACGACCGGGAGTACGAGTACCGCTCGGCCGGTTACCGCTCCTGATCAGAGTCCGCCAGGCCCACGAGTGGGGTGTTTCATCCCACACCTGGGCGATTTGACGCTGAGCTGGACCGGCCGGGAACATACCCGGCGGACCAGCGGCGGCGCCTGTTCGCCGGGGTGGGAAGGCGATTCCAATGGCGACACCGGCGTTCGACTCCACTGTGCTCACCCGGCGGGGCGTCCTCGCCGCCGCGGCCGGGAGCGTGCTGCTGGCAGGCTGCGCGCCGCAGGGCCAGCGGCCGGAGGACGGCCCGTCCAGCAGCGCGCCGAGCGACCAGGATCTGATCGTCGGGGCGAGCCTGGAGCTGACCGGCGCGGGGTCGGTGCTCGGCGTCGCCCAGCGGCAGGCCCTGCAGCTCACCGCCGACTCGCTCAACCGCACCGGCCTCCCGGTCGGGAACCTGGTCCGGTCGGTCCGGCTCCAGATCCTGGACAACGGCAGCAATCCTGAGGTCGCGGCCCGCCACGCCGCCGAGCTGACCCGGGCCGGGGCGCAGGCCCTGATCGGCGGCGTGCTCGGCGAGACCTCCGTCGCCCTGGCGACGGCCGCCCAGCAGGTCAAGACGCCGTTCCTCTCGCTCGGCTACGGTGACCGCATCGTGCTGCCGCTCGACGAGCGCACGTTCACCTACAAGCTCACGCCGGACGCCGTGGACATGGCACGCCGCCTGGTGGAGCTGTTCGAGTCCATGAAGGTCCGGAAGGTGTCCCTGCTCGCCGCCGACGGGCTGCACGGCGACTCGGGTGTGCGGGCGATGCGGGAGGCCCTCGCGGACAGCAGCACCGACCTGGCCCGCACGGTACGCCTGCCGGCGACCGGCCGGCGCTTCCGCGCCGCCGCCGAGCGCGTCGCTGGTGGCGAGCGGGACGGCGTGGTCGTCTGGGCCACCGCGCCGGACTCCGGCGCCGCGGCACGGGAGCTGCGCGCCGCCGGGCACCGCGGCCCGATCTTCTTCGACGCCGGCGCGGTCGCCGACGACACCGTGCAGGGGGCCAACGCCGCCGCCGTGGAGGGCGCATACGCCGTGCACCCGGCCTGCCTGGACATCTCCGCGGTGACCGCCACCACCACGGCGCAGCTGGCCCGGCGGGACTTCGCCACCCGCTACACCCAGCGGCACGGCGGCAGCCCCGGCTTCGCCCCGTACGCCTCGGACGCCCTCCAGCTCCTCGCGTGGTCGGCGCGGATGGCGACGAGCCTGGACCGGGGCCGCCTGCGGGCGCTGCTCCAGGCGCAGGCGGTCCAGGGCATCGCGGGCGGGTACGCGTTCACCGCCGCGCGGCACGGTGGCATGGAACCCGACTCGCTCGCCGTCTACCAGGTCTACCGGGGCGGCTGGACGCGTCTCGGCTGACCCGGAGCGCCGCCCGGCGATTCCTTCCTGGAGGTCACCGGGCGACCGCGTACCGTGTCCGTCCCCGGACGGCAAGAAGCGCCCGGTGGCCTCAGGCCGCCGGGCGCTTCCGCGCGTCGGTCAGGCGGGTGCGACGGCCCGCGAGCGCCGCATGGTGAGCACGTACTCGACCAGCGAGATCAGCACGTGCTTCGTGGACTCCCGGTTACGGGCGTCGCACGGCACCACCGGCACGTCGCGGGAGATCGCCAGCGCGTCCCGGACGTCCTGCGGATCGTGGTACTGCATGCCGTCGAAGCAGTTGATGGCCACCAGGTACGGCAGCCGCCGGTGCTCGAAGAAGTCGATGGCGGCGAAGCAGTCGGCGAGCCGCCGGGTGTCGACCAGCACCACAGCGCCGATCGCACCCCGGACCAACTCGTCCCACATGAACCAGAACCGCGTCTGACCCGGCGTACCGAACAGGTACAGGATCAGATCCCGGTCGATCGAGATACGACCGAAGTCCATCGCCACCGTGGTCGTCGTCTTGCCCGGCACCTGCCGGGTGTCGTCGACGCCGACACCGGCGGAGGTCATGATCGCCTCGGTGGTCAGCGGCGTGATCTCGGAGACCGAGCCGACCAGCGTCGTCTTGCCGACGCCGAACCCACCGGCGATAACGATCTTCGCCGACGTCACTCGGCCGCTCGGGGCCGGCGGCCGGTGCGACATGTCAGAGCCTGCGAAGTCCACTCAGCACCCTCTCCAGCAGTTCAGTGCCCACCGCGTCGTCGGAGTCGTCCAAAATGGTCGGCTCGTGGACCGCGACCAGGCCGTCCGTCGCCATGTCGGCGATGAGCACCCGGGCCACGCCGAGCGGAAGCTGCATCCGCGCCGCGATTTCGGCGAGCGACTGCACACGTCCGTCACACAACGCGGCGATGTACTGGTGTTCACGACCGTGGCCACCATTGCCAGTGGCAACCGCTCGGCCGCGCACCGTCGTCTCGACGAGCGCCTCCAGGGCGATGTCGAGCCGGGGACGGGTACGACCACGGGTGACGGCGTACGGCCGGACCAATGCGCCGGTCGGCTCGTCACGATCCGCCATGTCGCCGCTCACCTCCCTCGTACCCGGCACCGGCTCGCCCCGGTGACATCCGTCGCTGTCGTTGTTGTTCCCGCACCTGACCCACCGGCCAGCGCGTCATTCAGCCCATCATCCCCACAGCCGTGCGCGGCTGCGGCGTCAGGGCATCGCCCACCCGGTCCACGAGCAGGGCCATCTCGTACCCGACCTGACCCACGTCGCAGCTCCGCGCCGCCAGCACCGCGAACGACGAACCGTCGGAGATGGACATCAGGAACAGGAATCCGTTGTCCATCTCGACGACTGTCTGCAACACCGCTCCGCCCTCGAAGCAGCGGGCCGCGCCCTGGGTCAGGCTGACCAGACCGGACGCGATCGCGGCGAGCTGGTCGGCACGGTCCCGCGGAAGGTCACGGGACGAGGCGAGAAGCAGGCCGTCGGCCGAGACCGCGACCGCGTGCGCCACACCGGGCACCCGGTCGGCGAAGTTGGCGAGCAGCCATCCGAGATCCTGCGTAGTAGTCATCCTTGTTGCTCCTTCTGCCCGCTCCCGGCCACCGGGCCTGAGCCAGACTGCGAGGACTGCTGCCCGCCCGGAGTGCCCTCCGGGCCGGTCGTGTTGCTGTCGGTGTTACGCCCGCGCTGCACGCCCCGATGGTAGGCCGACAGCAGGCCCCGGACGCCTTCCGGCGTCCGCCGCTGCACCGAGGCAGAAGGCTTGTCGATGCTGCCGGGCACGAGCTGCGCCATCGGCTTCCGCTTCGGCAGGCCCTTCTGGGTGGTCTCCGCGACCGGCACCTCGGTGGCCGCCGAGGCGGCGCGCCAGCCGTCGTCGGCCGCGGTCTGCCAGGGCGAGGACTGCGGCGACGCGGTCGGCTGCCGGGTGGGCAGCCCTCCGCCGTACGCGGGACGGGTGTTCCCGTTCGCCGCGCCGTTGTCACGCGGTGCTCCGCCGGCCGTCGGAGTGTGTGCCATCGGTGCGTTACCTGTCGTTGCGGGTGTCGGCTGCGGCACGGGCCGGCCGGCGGTGTCCACCTTGGCGAACTGCTGGGTGGCGTCGCCGCCGTTCGTCGTCGGGGCCGGGGCCGCCGCCTCCTCGTGGGGCCCGGGCCGGCGGGTACGGAACCACGCCGACTCGAGCTCCCGGAAGATCGGCAGCTCCATCGTCTCGTCGGCGTACCGCTGGCGGTTGCCCTGCTGCTGCGCTGCCGGGCCCGGTCGCGCCGCCGGGGCGGCAGCCGGCCGGTTGGTCGCCGGGGTGGCGGCCGGCTGGTTCGTCGCCGGGCCGGCGGCCGACGGCTGGCCGGTCGCGGGCTGCGCGGTGGCCGGCATCTCCGTGCGCGGCACCCGGGGCAGCTCGGTGGTCATGTCCATGCCGCTGGTGGGCCGTTCCGGCGCCGCGGGGGCCGGGGCCGGAGTGACCGGCGGCCAGACCGGCGGCGCACCGACGCCCGGCCCGGGCGTCACCGGTCGCGCCGGCAGCTGGTTCGCCGGCGGCGCGGAGACCTGGTAACCGGCGGCCGGCTGGCCGGAGACCGGCGCGGCCGACGTGGGCTGCCCGGAGACCGGCGTGGCGGAGACCGGACGGCCCGTGTACGGGTCGCCGGAGACCGGCGCCGCGGAGACCGGACGGCCGGAGAACGGGTCGCCGGAGACCGGGGCGGCCGAGACCGGACGGTACGGCAGCGGGTTGCCGGCGGCCGGGGCGCCGGAGACCGGCGGCAGCGGCGGCGCCGACACCGGCGGGACCGGCGGCGCGGAGACCGGCGGCGGGCTGTAGGGCCGCGCCTCGGGGCTGCTCGGCAGCTGGCGCGGGATCGCCGGCTGCTGGCCGCTGGTGCCCGGGTCGCCCTCGGCCGGGTTGCGCCGCTGGGGCAGCGGCTCGAATCCGGAGCCGGACGAGGGCCGGGAGCCGAACCCGCCGTCCCCGTCGCCCGGGTTGGCGCCGGTCAGGTCGGACCAGGCCGGCATGGCGCGAGCGCCACCGGCGTTCGCCGGGGTGCCCGAGCCGTTGCGCGGCGCCGGGTCGAAGGCGCGTCCGCCGAGCGTGACCTGGTTGCCGGAGGCGCCCGGGTGCGGGGCCGGCGGCAGGCTCTGCGGGTTGTTGTTGCCGAAAGCGGCCAGGGCGCCGAAGGCGGGCGTCGGTCCGCTCTGCTGCGGGGCGGCGGGCGGCAGGGCCGGCGCGCCCGGACCACGGCCGGCCAGGGCACGCGGCACCAGGACCGTGGTGGGCAGCGTCACGTCGGCGACGGTGCCCCGGTCGGTGCCCGGTCGCAGCTCGACCCGGACGCCGTGGCGGGCGGCCAGCCGCGCTACCACGACCAGACCCATCATCCGGGAGACCGCGACGTCCACCTGCGGCGGCGTGGCCAGCCGCTCGTTGAGGTCACGGAGCTGCTCCGGGCTGATGCCGATGCCCCGGTCCTCCACGTATAGGGAGGCACGGTCGCCGACCCGGCGGGCCTCCACCATGACCTGGGAGTCGGGCGGGGAGAACGCGGTCGCGTTGTCGAACAGCTCGGCGACCAGGTGCACGAGGTCGTTCACCGCGTGGGCGGCGACCTCGATGTCCCGGTCGATCACCCCGAACTCGATCCGGGTGTAGTGCTCGACCTCGGACTGGGCGGCGCGGAGCACGTCGATCAGGGCGGCGGGCTCGCGCTGCACACGCGTGGAGTCCGCGCCGGCGAGCACCAGCAGGTTCTCGTCGTTGCGGCGCATCCGGGTGGCGAGGTGGTCGAGCTGGAACAGCTCGGCCAGCCGGTCCGGGTCCTCCTCGCCGCGCTCCAGCCGGTCGAGGTGGCCGATCAGCCGGTCGACCAGGATCTGCGAGCGGCGGGCCAGGTTGACGAACATGGTCGCGACGGACGCCCGCAGGGCGGCCTGCTCGGCGGCGGTCCGGACGGCCTCCAGGTGGACGGCGTTGAACGCCTCGGTCACCTGGCCGAACTCGTCCTTGCTGCGCACCGGCAGCGGCTCGGCGATCTGGTTGGCCAGCTGCACCGGGGTGAGCTGGCCGGTCACCTGCGGGTCACGCAGCCGGGCGACGGCCTGCGGCAGCCCGTACTGGGCCACCGCCAGGGCGCCCTGGCGCAGGTCGCGCAGCGAGCGGGCCATCGAGCGGGCGACCAGGTACGCGAACAGGATGGCCAGCAGCAGCATGGTGAGCAGCAGGCCGGTCTCCAGGAACACCTGGCGCTGGGTGTCCGAGCGCAGCGCGTCGGCCTGCCGGACCACGTTGCCGTCGAGGCGGGACTCCACCGTCCGCATCAGCTTCGCGTTGGCGACCATGGCCTGGTCCCACTGGTCCGCGCCGAACTGGGCGTTCTCCATCGAGCCGCTGTTGTTGCCCGAGATGAAACTCGTGTAGAGCTCCGCCCGGCGCAGGTCCGGCCCGGAGACGGTCTGGTCGTAGAACAGCTTGTCCGGGTCGGTGGCTACCGCCTGGAACGTCGCGAACGCCTGCGACTGGCCGGTGCCGCTGGCGATGAACTGCTCGCGCAGCGCGGGGGTGTACTGGTTCTGGGTGATCGCCTGGTGGACGACCACGCGGCGCTGGGTCAGGAATTCCTTCTGCCGGGCGACAGCGGCCGCCGCGCGCATCCGGTCACTCAGGTCGTTGTCGCCGGCGAGCTGGGTGGCGGAGTCGCGGATCGCGAGCAGGTCCTCGATCAGCTGCCGGTAGGTCAGGTCGGCGTCATTGATCTTGAGCTTGCCGTTCAGCACCTGGCTGCGCGTCGCCGGGAGGTCCTTCAGCTGGGTGTCGATCGCGTCCAGCAGCCCGACGAAGTTGCGCGGCAGGTCGTCGATCTCGCCACGCTGCCGCAGGTACGGCGACTTCGCCTGGTCCACCCGCTGGTTGGCCCGGTTGTAGCCCTCCTGGTACTGCGCCCGGGTCTGGAACTCCTTCGCGCCGAGGAAGAGCACGGCGCCGACCCGCTCGTCCTGCACCGTGTCGATCAGGTCACCCGAGTAGCCGATCAGATTGGCCAGGTCCCCCGCACGGTTGGCATTGTTGAGCGTCTCCAGGTGGTCGACCAGACCACTGGTGCCCACCACGACCGTGGCGATGGTCGGCACGATCATGATCAGACCGAGCTTGGACCAGATCGGCATGTCGCGCAGCCGACTCATCGGCCGGCGCAGCCGCGACAGGAAGGAGCCCGCCGTCGTTGGCCGTTTGCTCACGTCACCGCCCTCGCATTACCGCGCCCGACGTCACCTGAGGGCAACGCCGAGCGACCGACCCGGCGGGTCGGACCTCCGAGATTCCATCACGCCGCCCCGCAAAGAGAAAGACCAGGTTGTCCCTCACCGGAGGTGTGATGAGATGTTGATGCAATTTGATAGCTATCCGTCTGGCCGGAGTCACTGAAGGTAATGGAACACCCGCATCGCGTTGTCCTGCTCGCTGGCCCCTCCGGGTCAGGAAAGTCATACATAGCGCAGCGAACCGGACTTCCGGTGCTCTGCCTGGACGACTTCTACAAGGACGGCGACGACCCTACGTGTCCGCGTCGGAACGGACAGGTGGATTGGGAGTCCCCACTGTCCTGGGATGCGGACATGGCGGTGCAAACAATCACCCGACTGGCTCGGGAGGGCAAGGCCGAAGTGCCGGTTTATGCGATCGGCGCGGACCGCAGGGTGGCCACCCGGCCATTCGACATCGACGGATCGCCAATCTTTGTCGCCGAGGGGATCTTCGCCGCCGAGATCGTGGCCGAGTGCCGCCGGCAGGGCGTGCTCGCCGGCGCGTACGCGCTGCGCCGCCCACGCGGCGCGACGTTCCTGCGCCGCCTCGCCCGGGACCTCGCCGAGCAGCGCAAGGCGCCCCGGGTGCTGCTCCGGCGCGGGGTCGCGCTGCTGCGTGCCGAGCCGGCCGTGCTGCGCCGGCAGACCGGGCTCGGTGCCGAGGCGGCCCGGGCCGGTCAGGTGCTGCGCGGGGTGGCCGCGCTGCTCTCCGGCCACCCCCGCCAGTCGTGATCAGCCGATCAGCTCGGCGTACGCCGGCTTGATCACCTCGTCGATGATCCGCAGCCGCTCGTCGAACGGGATGAACGCGCTCTTCATCGCGTTGATGGTGAACCACTGGAGTTCCTTCCAGCCGTAGCCGAAGGCCTCCACCAGCAGCGCCATCTCCCGCGACATCGAGGTGCCGCTCATCAGCCGGTTGTCGGTGTTCACAGTCACCCGGAACCGCAGGTCGCGCAGCAGCCCGATCGGGTGGTCGGCGATCGAGGCCGCGGCACCGGTCTGCACGTTCGACGACGGGCACAGCTCCAGCGGGATGCGCTTGTCCCGCACGTACGCGGCCAGCCGGCCCAGCACCGGCGGGTTGCCGGGGGTGATGTCGTCGACGATGCGTACGCCGTGGCCGAGCCGGTCGGCGCCGCACCACTGGATCGCCTGCCAGATGGACGGCAGGCCGAACGCCTCACCGGCGTGGATGGTGAAGTGGAAGTTCTCCCGCTGGAGGTACTCGAACGCGTCCAGGTGCCGGGTGGGCGGGAAGCCCGCCTCGGCGCCGGCGATGTCGAAGCCGACCACCCCGGTGTCGCGGTGCCGCACGGCCAGCTCGGCGATCTCCTGCGACCGGGCGGCGTGCCGCATCGCGGTGAGCAGCGTGCCGATCCGGATCGGGGTGCCCGCCTCGGCGGCCAGCGCGCTGCCCTCCCGGAACCCGGTGACCACCGCGTCGACCACCTCGTCCAGCGTCAGGTTCTGCTCCAGGTGCTGTTCCGGGGCGAACCGCACCTCGGCGTAGACCACGCCGTCGGCGGCCAGGTCCAGCGCGCACTCGCGGGCGACCCGGCGCAACGCGCCGGCGGTCTGCATGACCGCCACCGTGTGCGCGAACGTCTCCAGGTAGCGCTCCAGCGAGCCGGAGTTCGCCGCCTCGGTGAACCAGACGCCGAGCGCCGCCGGGTCGGTGGTGGGCAGTTCGTGGCCGACCTCGGCGGCCAGCTCGACGATCGTCGCGGGCCGCAGGCCGCCGTCGAGGTGATCGTGCAGCAGCGCCTTCGGGACCTTGACGATGTCCTCGTACGAGATTGCGACCATGCTCCGACCCTAGTCACCCCCGGTACGGGCGCGACGGTGGACCGGGCCGGTTCAGGGCCGCCAGCCGTACACCCGCTCCACCGCCAGCCGCAGGACCACCCGCCCGTCGGCCACCATGGCGTCCCGGTACTCGGCCCAGTCCGGGTGCTCGCCGCGGATGCGCCGGTACACCTCGACCAGCTCGTCGACCGTCGCGTCGTCGATGGCGGCGGCCGGCGGGGTGAGCGTCACGGCGCCCTCGGCCACCGCGTACGCCCCGCCGTCGGTGGTGGTCACGTGGAAGCTGGCCCGGGGATCGCGGCGCAGGTTGCGCACCTTCGCCCGGCCGTCGGTGGTGGAGCAGCGGATCAGGCCGGGCTCGGCCAGGTAGTCGAGGTTGGACAGCTGGGGCCGGCCGTCGCGGCGCAGGGTGACGAGCACCCCGCGCCCGCGCTCGCCGAACAGCTCCCACAGCCGGGCGCTCATGCGGTCACCCGCAGCGGGGCGAGCGCGGCGGCCAGCCGGGCGAGCTGATCCAGCATCAGCGCGGCGGCCTCCTCGCGGCCGGGGTCGGGTCGCAGCTCGCCCGACTCGTCCAGCGACTGCCGGAGGAAGACGACCACCTGGTCGTTGACCGGGGTCATGTTCAGCGTGGTCACCACCTGCTTGATCATCTGCACCGCGCGCAGGCCCCCGGAGGTCATGCCGTAGCTGACGAAGCCCACCGGCTTGTGCTGCCACTCGTGGTAGAGGTAGTCGATCGCGTTCTTCAGCGGCGCGCTGAAGCCGTAGTTGTACTCCGGCATCACCAGCACGAAGGCGTCCCCGGCGTCGATCTCGGCGCTCCAGGCGCGGGTGTGCTCGTGCACGTAGTTCCGCTCGGACGGGTGGTGCGGCTCGTCGTGGAAGGGCAGCCCGACCTCGGCCAGGTCGAGCAGGCGCACCTCGTCGAAGCCGGCGTGGCGGACGGCGGCGGCGGTGAACCAGTCACCGATGCGACGGCCGACCCGGCCGGGGCGGGTGCTGGCGACGACGACGTTCAGGCGGGGCATGGTGAGGTCACTCCTGTCGGGGCGGCGGCCGGGGCCGGCGCGGTGAGCCGGGGAACGAGCCAGGCGACGATCGGCCCGATGCCGATCGCGTAGAGCAGGGTGCCGGGGCCGACGGCGCCGCCGAGCAGCCAGCCGACGGCCAGCACCGTCACCTCGATCGCGGTGCGGGCCGGGCCGAGCGGCAGGCCGCGCGCGGCCAGGCCGGTCATCAGCCCGTCCCGCGGGCCGGGGCCGAGGCGGGCGCCGAGGTAGAGCGCGGTGGCGAGGCCGTTGAGCAGGACGCCCGCGACCAGCAGACCGATCCGGCCGGCGAGCGGGGCGACCGGCGGCAGGAGCGCCAGCGTCGCGTCGAGGGCCAGGCCGACGAGCGCGACGTTCGCCACGGTGCCGACGCCCGGGCGCTGCCGCAGCGGGATCCACAGCAGCAGCACCAGCAGCGCCACACCGTTGACCAGCACGCCCATCGGCAGGCCGGTGCGCTCGGCGAGCCCCTGGTGCAGCACGTCCCAGGACGCGAGCCCGAGGTCGGCGCGGACCATCAGCGCGACGCTGACGCCGAACAGGGCCAGGCCGGCGAACAGCCGCACCAGCCGCGACGGCAGTTTGGTTGACATGTCATCAAGCTAGACCGCAACTTGGTGACATGTCAACAACACCGGTAGGATCGGTCCGTGGACGAACCGCGTTGGCTGGACGAGCAGGAGGACCGCGCGTGGCGCGGCTACCGCCGCATGCGCCGCCTGCTCGACCTGGAACTGGCCCGGGAACTGATGCAGGACGCCGGCCTCTCCGAGCCGGACTACGACGTCCTGAGCGACCTGTCCGAGACCCCGGAGCAGCGGCTGCGGCTCAGCGAGCTGGCCGACCGCATGCTCTGGTCCCGCAGCCGCCTGTCCCACCACATCTCCCGGATGCAGCAGCGGGGCCTGGTCACCCGGGAGGAGTGCGCCACCGACGGCCGCGGCTCGGTCGTCACGCTCACCCCGGCCGGGCGCCAGGCCGTCGAAGCCGCCGCGCCCGGGCACGTCGCCGCCGTACGCCGGCACCTGATCGACCTGCTCACCCCGGCGGAGCTGGCCGCGCTCGGCACGCTCAGCCACCGGGTGGTCGACCACCTCACCGGCCGCCCCACCGGCCGCCCGGAAGCGAAGGACTGAGGCGTGGACGACCGCATCCTCGCCCGGCTGCGCTGCCCGGTCTGCGCCGAACCGCTGACCGCCGCCACCGCCGGCACCACCCGCGCCCTGCGCTGCCCCCGCGGGCACAGCTTCGACACCGCCCGGCAGGGGTACGTCAACCTGCTCGCCGGCCGCTCCCCGCACACCGGGGACAGCGCCGAGATGGTCGCCGCCCGCGCCGACTTCCTCGCCGCCGGCCACTACGACGCCGTCGCCGCCGCGCTCGCGACCACAGCGGTACGCGTCGCGGGCGTCGACCCGTACCCCCTGGTGGTCGAGCCCGGCGCCGGGACCGGGCATTACCTCGCGGCGGTGCTGGCGGCGCTGCCGGAGGCCGCCGGCCTGGCCCTGGACGTCTCCAAGCCGGCGCTGCGCCGCGCGGCCCGCGCCCACCCGCGGGCCGCCGCCGCGCTCGCCGACACCTGGCAGCGCCTGCCGCTGGCCGACCGGTCGGTGGCCGTGCTGCTGAACGTGTTCGCGCCGCGCAACGGCCCGGAGTTCCACCGGGTGCTCGACCCCGGCGGCGCGTTGCTCGTCGTCACCCCGGCCGCCGACCACCTGGCCGAACTGGTCGAGGCGCTGGACCTGCTGCGGGTGGACCCGGCCAAAGCCGACCGGGTCGCGGGCAGCCTCGGCGCCCACTTCGCCGAGGAGTCCGCGACCGGGCACCGGGCCCGCCTCGCGCTGACCCGCGCCGAGGTCACCACGCTCGTCGGGATGGGACCGAGCGCCTGGCACGCCGAACCGGAACGGCTCGCCGCGCGCGTCGCCGCGCTGCCCGAGCCGGTCCCGGTCACGCTCTCGGTCCGGCTCGGCGTGCACCGCCCGCGCTGACCCGGCTCAGGTGGAGAGGTCGACCTCTTCCCAGCCCGGCGGCTCGTCGTGGTACGGCCCGCGCAGCACCACCGCCCACTCCAGCGCCCACCGGCGCTGACCGATCGCGTTGGCGTCCACCAGGCCCGGCAGCGCGCCGCCGGCCTTCTCCGTCTCCAGGTACGCCCAGTCCAGGCAGTAGTGCAGGTCGAGCAGCGCGGCGGCGTCCCCGGGGTGCTGCGGCGCGGCCAGGATCCGGGCCTGCCACTGGGCGAACGTCTCCCCCGCCACCAGGTTCGGCATCCGCTCGACCAGCCGCTCGTCCACCGGCACCGTCGGGTCCAGCTCCTTGGCCAGCCCGAGCACCCAGGCCAGCGAGAACAGCGCGTCGTGGTGCAGCACGAACGACCTGTGGTCACCCCGGCCGCCCATCACGAACTGCCACTCCGGCGGCGTCACCGAATCGACCAGGTGCGACTCCAGCAGCCAGCTCATCGCCGCCTGCGCGGGCATGCCGAAGCAGCGGGCCAGGATCACGTGCAGCACCGCGATCCGGGCCTCGACCTCCGGCGTCGGACGCAGCTCGATCTCGTCGCCCGGCTCCCAGACCAGCGGGAACTGCGGCGGGGGCAGCGGCAGGCCCAGCCGGGACAGCTCGTCCAGGCTCGCCTCCCGGACGGCCCGGGGGTCGGGGGCGGATACGCGCACGGTCAGTCCCTGTCTGTTCGGGTCCTCGCCGGTCGGTCCCCCCTGGCCTGGGAGGATAGCGACTCCGACCGGCCCGGCACCATGGCCCTCAGCCGATCCGCTCGATGACGAGCGGCGTCGCCTCCGGCGCGTCCGGCGCGATCCGCACCGCCTCGCGCGCCTCGGCCAGCGCGGCCGGGATCCGCTCGGCGTGCTCGGCGCGCAGCTCGAACAACGGGTCGCCGACACGTACCCGGTCACCCCGTCGCTTGTGCAGCACCACGCCGGACGGGATGCTCACCGGGTCCTCCTTGCGGGCCCGGCCCGCGCCGAGCCGCCAGGCGGCCACCCCGATCGCGTACGCGTCCAGCTCCGCGACCCAGCCGTCCTCGGCCGCGGTGACCACCTCGACCTCGTTCGCGGTGGGCATCGGCGCGTCCGGGTCGCCGCCCTGCGCCCGGATCATCGTCCGCCAGGCGTCCATCGCCCGGCCGTCGCGCAGCGCCGCCTCCGGGTCGGCGTCGGGCAGCCCGGCCGCGTGGAGCATCTCCCGGGCCAGCGCCAGCGTCAGCTCCACCACGTCGGCCGGGCCGCCACCGGCCAGCACCTCCACCGACTCGGTCACCTCGACCGCGTTGCCGACGGCCAGGCCGAGCGGCGTGGACATGTCGGTGAGCAGGGCGACGGTCCGTACGCCGTGCGCGCCGCCCAGCTCGACCATGGTGCGGGCCAGCTCGCGGGCGTCGTCGGCGTTCTTCATGAACGCGCCGGAGCCGACCTTCACGTCGAGCACCAGCGCGCCCGTGCCCTCGGCGATCTTCTTGCTCATGATCGAGCTGGCGATCAGCGGGATCGCCTCGACGGTGCCGGTGACGTCGCGCAGCGCGTACAGCTTGCGGTCGGCCGGGGCGAGCCCGTCGCCGGCCGCGCAGATCACCGCGCCCACGTCGCGGAGCTGCGCGATGAACTCGTCGTTCGTGAGCGCCGCCCGCCAGCCCGGGATCGACTCCAGCTTGTCCAGCGTGCCGCCGGTGTGGCCCAGGCCCCGGCCGGACAGTTGCGGGACGGCCGCGCCGCAGGCGGCGACCAGCGGGGTCAGCGGCAGGGTGATCTTGTCGCCGACACCGCCGGTGGAGTGCTTGTCCACTGTCGGGCGGGCCACCGGCGACAGGTCGAGCCGCTCGCCGCTGGCGATCATGGCGGCGGTCCACCGGGCGATCTCCGGCGCGGTCATGCCGCGCAGCAGGATCGCCATGGCCAGCGCGGACATCTGCTCGTCGGCGACCAGACCCTTCGTGTACGCGTCGACCACCCAGTCGATCTGCCCCTCGCTCAGCACACCCCCGTCCCGCTTGGCCCGAATGACGTCAACCGCCGTAAAAGCACTCACTTACAAGATCCAATCAGTAATCGCGCTTGGTCGCACCCACCAGCGAACGGTGACCGTCGAGGAATCGGGCCGAGGGTGACCGGCGGAGGGATCAAGCCTGACCGCCCGGAGCCGGGCACCCTCGGCCCGATTCCCCCAGCTCAACCCCAACGAACCGGAATCTCCGACGGAGGCTCACCCTCACCGGCCCAGAAGACAGTGCCCGAAGCATCCACCACCACCACGCGCGGCGTACGCGCCAACCCCCACTCGATCGCGCTCGCCGGGTCGTCCCAGGTCGAGCCCTCCTCCAGCACGCCGGTCTCGGCGTCCTCGGCGCCGCCGGAGGACCGCTCCCAGTACGCCGTCCAAACCTGCTGTCCGGCCGAGAGGTCGGGGTGCACGAACACGGTGCCCCGGCCCCGCCAGGCGGCCAGCCGGTCCGGCACCACCGGCACCGGGTGCTCGCCGGTCACCGCCTCGATGTCGGCCACGTCGAAGGCGTGCGGCAGCAGCTCGGCCATCCGCAGCGGCCCGCCCTTCGACTCGACCAGGCACTCCGGCCCGCCCTGCTCCCACAGCAACTGCCGGCACCTGCCGCACGGCATCAGCGGCTCGCCGGTGGCGTCGACGCAGGACAGCGCCACGATCCGGCCCCCGCCGGTCGCGTGCAGCTGCGACACCACGCCGCACTCGGCGCAGAGCGTCACACCGTATCCGGCGTTCTCCACGTTGCAGCCGACCACGACGCGGCCGTCGTCGACGAGCGCGGCGGCGCCCACCGGGAACTTCGAGTACGGCACGTAGGCGTGCCGCATGACCTCGGTGGCGGCGGCCCGCAGCCGCTCCCAGTCGATCTCCATCACGACTCCCATTCTGCCCAATTTGCGCCGATCGGTCGCGGCGCGGCCGGAGACGACGATGCCCGGCGGGTCGCCCCGCCGGGCACGGTGTCGCGGCGGGCGGTCAGCCCTTGATGTACGGCTTGCCGTCGGCGGCCGGCGCCCGGACCTTGCCGACCAGCCCGGCCACGGCCAGGATCGTCGCCAGGTACGGCAGCATCGCCAGGAACTGGCTCGGGATGCTGCTGCCGATAGCGCCCAGGTAGGTGGCGAGCTGGTCGGCGAAGCCGAAGAAGAGCGCCGCGAGCAGCGCGCCGGTCGGGCTCCACCGGCCGAAGATCAGCGCGGCCAGGGCGATGAAGCCCTTACCGCCGATCATGTTCTTGGTGAACGAGTAGAGCGCCAGCGTGTACGAGGCGCCGCCGACACCGGCCACCAGACCGGCCAGGATCACGTTGCGGTAGCGCAGCCGCAGCACCTTCACGCCCAGCGTGTCGGCGGCGGTCGGGTGCTCGCCGACCGAGCGGGTCCGCAGGCCCCACCGGGTACGGAACAGCGCCAGGTGGATGACCAGCACCAGCAGCAGGCCGAGGTAGAGGAAGATGTTGCCCCGGAACAGCGCCGGACCGATCAGCGGGATGTCGGACAGCAGCGGGATCTCCCAGTTGCCGAACCGGGGCGCGCTGTTGTACTTCGCCGCGTCGGTCTGCATCAGCCGCTCGTAGAGGAAGCCGGTGATGCCGACCGCGAGCAGGTTGAGCACGATGCCCATGACCACCTGGTCGACCAGGTAGCGGATGGAGAACACGGCCAGCAGGAACGAGATGAACGCGCCGCCGATGGCGGCGGCCACCAGGCCGACCCAGACGCTGCCGGACATGCTGCCGAACAGCGCGCCGGAGAACGCGCCCATCAGGAGCTGGCCCTCGATCGCCACGTTCACCACGCCGGAGCGCTCGCAGAGCACACCGGCGAGCGCGCCGAAGATCAGCGGCAGGGCCAGGATGAACGTGCCGCGCACGACGTTCACCAGCGGCATGAAGTTGCGGCCCTCGGGCGCGGCGGAGACCTGCCAGCACAGGAAGCTCAGCACGAAGGCGACCAGCCCGGCGCCGAGCAGCAGCGCGAACCAGCGCTTCGGCACACCGGCCAGCAGCGCGCCTCCGGCCGCGGCGGTGATCAGCCCGAACAGGATCGCGCCGACCGTACCGTTGATCTCCAGGGCGGCGCCGCCCTCGGTCTCGCTGAGCGTGAACCGGGCGTGCTGGTCGGTCGCGAGCGCGCCGAACAGCACCGCCGCGAGCACGCCGAGCGCCAGCAGGACCACGCCGATCTTCCGGTTACGGGTCCAGAAACCCTCGTCGACCGCGGTAACGGCGACCTCGGGGACAGCGGTGGTGGACATGCTCACCAGCCCTTCGCGAGGCTCGTCTGCAACCGGGCGGCGCGGGCCGCCCGGAGCTGGAAGATCGTCTTCACCAGGGCAGGCGCGGCGATGAAGATGACGATGAGCGCCTGGAGCACGGTGACCAGTTCCAGCGAGATGCCGGAGTACGACTGCATCCGGTTGCCACCGGCCTGGAGCGCGCCGAACAGCAGCGCGGCCAGCAGCACGCCCCACGGCTTCACGCGCCCGAGCAGCGCGACCAGGATGCCGTCGAAGCCGATCTGCGCGATCACCAGCGGGGTCAGCGCGGTAGCGGTGGTGCCGAGCACCATGGTCGAGCCGCCCAGCCCGGCCAGCATGCCCGCGAGCACCATCACCAGCACGTACGTCTTGGTCACGCTGATGCCGGCGGTGCGGGCCGCGTCCGGGTTCGCGCCCACCGCCCGCAGCTCGAAGCCGAGCGTGGAGCGGTTGAGCAGCCAGGCGATGAACCAGGTGGCCGCCACCGCGAGCAGGATGCCGGCGTGCACCCGCAGGTCGTCGCCGAGCAGGCGGGGCAGCTGCGCGGAGGACTCGACCGGCTTGCTGATCGCGTCCGCCCGGTTCGGGTTCTGCACCCCGTTCTGCACGATGATCCAGGACAGGAAGTAGACCGCCACGTAGTTGAGCATGATCGTGTTGATCACCTCGTGCGCGCCGGCCCGGGCCTTGAGGATGCCGGGGATGAAACCCCAGAGCGCGCCGCCGAGCGCGCCGGCGATCAGCGCCACCAGCAGGTGCACGACGGGCGGCAGCGGCAGCGCGAAGCCGGCCACGGCGGCCAGGATGACGGCGATCGTCGCCTGGCCCTGGGCGCCGATGTTGAACAGGCCGCCGCGGAAGGCCAGCGCCACCGACAGGCCGGTGAAGACGAGCGGCGCGGCGTAGGTGAGCGTCTCCGAGATCGGGCTCATGACGGCGGTGAAGCCGACCGCGTCCGGGTCGAAGATCGCGCCCTTGAACAGGTTCGCGTACGCCTCGCTGACCACAGTCCAGCTGGCGTTCAGCGCGTCCGTGGGGCGAGCCGTGATGTAGCTGTAGGTGGCCAGCACCTCCGGGTCGGACACGATGATCAGCACCGCGCCGACCACCATGGCCAGCAGCACCGCGAGCACCGTCACGGTGACCGTGTTTGCGGCCCAGAGGTTGTCCAGGAACATCCGGCCCATGCCGGGACGGGACTCCCCGGCCGGGTCCGGCCTCTTCGCGGTCGCGGTCGCGGGCACCGTCTGCTCGGTGTCACCGGCCGGCTGCGTCGGCGTCGCCCGGGCCTCGCTCAGCGACTCCTGCGCCTCGGTCGCCGGTTCCTTGTCCGGCGAGCCCGAGACGGGGTTCGGGTTGGTCATGCCTCGTCCTCGTTGCCAGGGCCGCCCTCGGTCGCGGTGGCGGCGTCCGGGGTGGCGGCGTCCGGGGTGATGCCGGCCATCAGCAGGCCGATCTCCTCGCGCGGGGTGTCCGGGCCGACGATGCCGATGATCCGGCCGCGGTACATGACCGCGATCCGGTCGGCCAGGCCGATCACCTCGTCCAGTTCGCTGGAGACCACCATCACCGCGGTGCCGATGTCCCGCTCGCGGATGACCCGGCTGTGGATGAACTCGATCGAGCCGACGTCCACGCCCCGGGTGGGCTGGGCCGCGATGAAGAGCTTCAGCGGCCGGGACAGCTCCCGGGCCACGATCACCTTCTGCTGGTTGCCGCCGGAGAGCGTGCCGACCGCGGCGTCGGCCGAGGAGGTACGGACGTCGAACTGCTCGATCCGCTCCCGGGCCGACTTCGCGATGGCCTCGGGCTTCAGCGACAGGCCCTTGCCGAAGGGCGGCCGGTCGTAGATGTCCAGCACCAGGTTCTCCGCCACGGAGAACTCCTTGACCAGGCCGTCCACGCTGCGGTCCTCCGGCACGTAGCCGACGCCGGCGTGGAGCACCTTCTTGGTCGACCAGCCGGACGTCGGCTCGCCGTCCAGGCTGATCGTGCCGGCGAGCACCGGGCGCAGGCCCATGATCGCCTCGATCAGCTCGGTCTGGCCGTTGCCCTGCACGCCCGCGACGCCGAGCACCTCACCGGCGTGCACGGTCAGGTCGACGCCGTCGACAGCGCGTACCTGCCGGTCGTCGTCCACGACCAGGCCGGAGACCTCCAGGACCGGCTTGCCGGGGGTGGCCGGCTTCTTGTCCACGGTCAGCCGGACGCTGCGGCCCACCATCAGCGCGGCCAGTTCGTCCCGGCTGGCGCTCGGCTCGGCGGTGCCGACCGTCTTCCCGCGCCGGATCACCGTGATCCGGTCGGCGATGGCCTTCACCTCGCCAAGCTTGTGGGTGATGAACACGATCGACTTGCCGGCGGCCTTGAGCGACCGCATGACCGTGAGCAGTTCCTCGGTCTCCTGCGGGGTGAGCACGGCGGTCGGCTCGTCGAGGATCAGCAGGTCGACGTCGCGGGTGAGGGCCTTGACGATCTCCACCCGCTGCTGGATGCCGACCGGCAGGTCCTCGATCACCGCGTCCGGGTCGACCCGCAGGTTGTACCGCTCGGACACCTCGGCGACCTCGCGGCGGGCCCGTCGCCGGTCGAGGATGCCGGCGAACGGCCCCCGGACCTGCTCGGCGCCGAGCATCACGTTCTCCGCCACGGTGAAGACCGGCACCAGCATGAAGTGCTGGTGCACCATGCCGATCCCGGCGGCGATCGCGTCCGACGGGCCCTTCAGCTTCAGCGGCTTGCCGTCGACCAGGATCTCGCCCTCGTCCGGCTGGTAGAGGCCGTAGAGCACGTTCATCAGGGTCGACTTGCCGGCGCCGTTCTCGCCGAGCAGGGCGTGGATCTCTCCAGGCTCCACCGTCAGGTCGATGTGGTCGTTGGCGACCAGATCACCGAACCGTTTGGTGATGCCGCGCAGTTCGAGTCTCAGCGCAACCTCCTGGAGTGCGAGCGATGGTGCAGCGTAGCGACCTGCCGCGCCGCCACCACGCCGGGTGGGGATGTCGGGGGGAGTCAAGCTGATCGGCCGCCCCGGCGCTCGGGGTACCTTCCCCGTTGCGCCGGGACGGCCGGATCGTCAAACCTGGTGGCCGCCGGCCCCCGCTGCCGATGATCGCACCGCGGCGGCCGGCGGGACCGTCACTTGGTCGGCTGGGCCTTCGAGGTGACGGTGATGGTGCCGGCGGCGATGTCCGCCTTGATCTTGTCGACCTCGGCCTTCAGGTCCGCCGGGACCTTGCTGTCGAAGTCGTGGTACGGGGCGATCGAGACGCCGTTGTTGGCGAGCGTGCCCACGAAGCCCGGCGTGGCCTGGAGCTTCTCGCCACTGGCGGCCTTCAGCGCGGCCTCCTTGACGGCGTCCGGGATGTTCTTGACGACGGTGGTCAGGATCGCCGAGCAGTCCGGGGTGCTCTCGCAGCCGTCGATGTCCACCCAGACGACCGAGTACTTGCCGCCCGAGGCCTTGGCCGCGGAGGTGGTGCCGAGACCGGCGCCACCGGCGACCGGCATCACGATGTCGGCGCCCTGCGCGACGAGCGCGTCGGAGACCTTCTTGCCCTCGTCCTGCTTCTCGAACGAGTTGGCGAAGGAGCCCTTCTGGGTGGCCTTGTCCCAGCCCAGCACCTGGACGTTCTTGCTCTTGGCCTTGTTGAAGTACGCCACGCCGTCGGCGAAGCCGTCCATGAAGATGGTGACCGGCGGGATCGGCAGGCCGCCGTAGGTGCCGACCTTGCCGGACTTGCTCATCCCGGCGGCCAGGTAGCCGGCCTGGAACCCGGCCTGCGCGGTGTCGAACTGCATCGGGTAGACGTTCGACACACCCGGGTTGGCGTCGACGATCGCGAACTGCTGGTTCGGGTTCTTCTCAGCCGCCGCCTTGGTGGCGTCCGACATCAGGCCACCGACGGCCAGGATGAAGTCGCACTTCTGGTTGACGAACCCGGTCAGGTTGACCTCGTAGTCCGCCTCGGCCTTCGACTGGACGTACTTGATGTCGATCTTGTCGTTCTCCTTCTTCGCCTCCTGCAGGCCCTTCCAGGCCGAGGCGTTGAAGGACTTGTCGTCGACGCCGCCGACGTCGGTCACCATGCAGGCGCTGAACTTCTTGCCGCCGTCGCCGCCGGCGTTGTTGTCGTCGTCCGGAGCCTCACCACACGCGGCAGCGCCCAGCACGAGTCCACCCGCCGCAATGACGGAGGCAATCCGCATCCCACGCACAGAGCGCAAGACGTCTCCTTCCCCTTGCACACCGCGTTGTGCGCGGTGCGCAGCCCTTGCGCCGGCCTGCGATGTGCGGCCGGCGTCCCACGTTACGGACGGGAGCGTACGCCCGCGCCCACCCACCGGCCGACAATCGTGCACGACTGTTGAGCGTCCGTTACCCCGGTGTAACCCTTGGGTGGGGCAGGTCACTTATCCGGCCGGTGGGCGTGCGCGATGGTGTCGCGAACGTCCGTTTCCCGCAGCTTCCCCGACTGGCGGCGAACTAACGCCAGAACACCGCGACGGCAGCGTTGACCAGCGTCAACCCGACGATCGCGAGGAAGTGGCCGCGGTTGACGGTCTCCCGCTTACGGGAGAAGAAGACCATGACGAAGATGAGCAGCGCGAGCACCAACTTGGTAACAAGTTTCGCCGGGGCCGGCTCGTCCCCGTCCCGCAGCGGGGCGGACAGCCCGATGCCGGTGAGGATCTGGATGATCGCGCCCCAGAGCATGGCCGCGTTGATGCGCAGCTTGCCGGAGACGTACTGGGCGATCGCGCCGCCGAGCAGCAGCGCGAAACCGATCAGATGGACGTAGAGAAGAATCAGTCGAAGAGCTTCCACGCGGCCCATCCTCCCCCATCAACGACGCTTTGTAGTAATGACCCGGCCGACCTGCCGTCATACCGTGACCCCTCCCCCGCGATCTTGCAGTTACCGCCCCGGCATACGGTGCGAAAGCCGCACGGCACGGGCCGAAACCGCAAGATCGACGGGGCGGGGCGTGGGGTCAGCGGAGGCGCCAGACCTGGAACGTGGGGCCCTCGGCGGGGAGGGTCACCGTGCCGTCGGCGTCGGGGTGGAGAGCTGGGGCGTTGCCGTAGACGTTGTCTGCGGCGCCCACGCCGGCCAGGTGGACCGGGGTGCCGGGGGCACGTCTCGCCAGCACCAGCACCGTCGACGTGGGCGCCTCGCGCAGGAAGACGAGCGTGTCCGCGTCCGCGTACACCCAGCGCAGGCCGCCGTGCCGCAGCGCCGGCTCGTCGCGGCGCAGCGTCAGCAACGACCGGTACGCCTCGAACGTGCGCCGGTCCCAGCTCTGGCGCCGGTGCCACGGCATCGGGGTACGCGAGCCCTCCCCGTTGGTGCCGGTCAGGCCCAGCTCGTCCCCGGCGAAGACCACGGGCGTGCCGGGCATGGTGGCGAGCAGTCCGGCCGCCACCTCCTGCCGGGCCGCGTCGCCGACCACGGTGCGGATCCGGGCCGAGTCGTGCGAGCCGAGCAGCTGCCACGAGTGCGTGTACGAGCGCCACGACACCAACGACCGGTACGTGTTCATGGTGGCGAGCACCGCGCCCGCGTCGCGCCGCCGTACCCCGCCCGGGGTGCCGAGGAAGTTCGGCACCGGGTCGTCGCCGTGGCGCAGCCAGGACCAGACCGGGTCGGTGAAGCCGACGTAGTTCATCGTCCCGTGCCAGCCGTCGCGGTCCAGGTCACCGGTGTGGTCGTGGCCGTGCTCGGCGAGCAGCAGCCCGTCCGGCCGGGTTTCGGCCACCACCTCGCGCAGCAGCCGCGCCACCTCGTGGGTGTACGCGTCAGCGCCCCGCCGCCCGGTCATGTTCGCCACGTCGACCCGCCAGCCGTCCAGCCCGTACGGCGGGCGCAGCCAGCGGCGCAGCAGCGAGTCCTCGGCGGTGGCGAACCGGCGGCGCAGTTCGGCGCTGCCCCAGTTCAGCTTCGGCAGCGACTTCACCCCGTTCCACGACTCGTAGTCCGAGCCGGGCAGGTCGAAGTAGTACAGCTCGCGTTCCGGCGCGTTGACGTCGGAGACGGCGGCGGTGAACCAGTCGTGGGCGTCGCCGGTGTGGTTGCTGGTGATGTCGCCGAGCAGCCGCCAGCCCCGGGCGTGCACCGCGTCGGCGAGCCGGGCCAGCGCCGCGTCGCCGCCGAGCAGCGGGTCGACGGTGTCGAAGCTCGACGCGTCGTACCTGTGGTTGGAGCGCGCCGGGAACACCGGCGTCAGGTAGACGGTGTTGACGCCGAGCCGGTCCAGGTGGTCCAGGTGTTCGGTGACGCCGTCGAGGTCACCGCCGTAGAACTGGCGGGGCGTCTCCGGGCCGCGGCCGACGACCGGGGTGTCCCAGTCACACGGGATGGCCCAGTCCGGCACGGTCCGGCCGTCGGCGGCGGCCGAGCGGGCGAACCGGTCCGGGAAGATCTGGTAGATCACCGCGTCCCGGGCCCAGGCCGGCGGCGGGGCGTAGCTGACCAGCTTGAAGTCGCCGTTGTCCGGCACGTCGTGCCCGGCCAGGCCGGCGGCGTTGAGCCAGCGGGCGCCGCGTTCGCCGTCGAGCAGGAAGCGGTAGTTGCTGACCGGGTTGCGGACCTCGACGTCGGCCCGCCACCACACGTCGCCGTCGTCGGTGCGGTCGACCCGCGCCTCGGCGAAGCGCGGCTCGCCGTCGCCGGTGGTGCGCACGTGCACCTGGGAGACGCCGGATCCGGCCGGCACCCGGACGAAGACGGGGACGGTCTGCCCGAGCGCGGGCTCCTGCTCCGGGACGTAGGTGGCGGAGCCGTCGTGGTGCGGCTGAAGGGACATGGTGCTGCCTTTCGCGTCGTACCGACAGGGAGAGGGGCGGGCACCCGCCGCGGTCGGTTTCACCCGACCGCGGCGGTCCGCTCGAGAACCGCTCCGGTGTACGCCGACACGACGCCCTTGCCGCAGCGTGAGCCGAGGAGGCTCAGCCCTTTACCGCTCCGGAGGTGAGTCCGGAGACGATGTAGCGCTGGAGCAGTTGGAACACCAGCACCGTCGGGATCGCGGTGAGCAGGGTGCCCGCCGCGAACATCCCGAAGTTGTTGTTGCGCTCGCCGGCCACCAGGCCGTACATGCCGACCGCGAGCGTCTTCGCCTCGGGTTCGGTGAGGAACACGTTGGCGATGATGAACTCGTTGATCGATCCGATGAAGGCGAGCAGGCCGGTCACCGCGAGGATCGGCGCCACCAGCGGCAGCATGATCCGGAAGAAGACCTGCACGTGCGACGCGCCGTCCATGGTCGCCGACTCGTCCAGCTCCTTCGGCAGCGTGTCGAAGAAGCCCTTCATCAGCCAGGTGTTCGCGCCGAGCGCGCCACCCATGTAGAGCAGGAACAGGCCCCACGGGGTGTTGAACCCGATCGCCGGGTAGAGGTCGGTGAGCGTGGTGAAGATCAGGAAGATCGCCACGATCGCCAGGAACTGCGGGAACATCTGGATCAGCAGCAGCGCGAGCAGGCCGACCCGGCGCCCGGCGAAGCGCATCCGGGAGAACGCGTACGCCGCGAGCGACGACAGGAAGATCGACGCGAAGCTGGCCACGCCCGCCAGCAGCAGCGAGTTGAGGAACCAGTGGCCGAACGCGGTCCGGTCGAACAGGTTCGTGAAGTTCTCCAGCGACGCGCCGGTCGGCAGCAGCTCGGTGGAGGAGAGCGTGCCGAGCGGGTTGAGCGCCGCCGAGATCACGAACAGGATCGGGAAGAGGCTGAACGCCACCGCCAGCACGCCCACCACGTGCCGCCAGCCGACCTGCGCGAACCAGCGTCCACGCGAGCGGCGGGCCGGCGTGCGGGTGGCCGTGGGCTTCCGCGCGATTGTGGTCACGAGTACACCTCCTCCTGCTTACGGGTCCGCCGGAAGCTGATCGCCGACACCGTCGCCACGATCGCGAAGATGAAGATCGAGACGGTGGCGGCCAGGCCGAACTCGGCGCCCTGCGCGCCGAACGCGAGCCGGTACGTGTAGGTGATCAGCAGGTCGGTGGCGCCGTTCGTCGGGTTGTCCGGCGCGAACGGGCCGCCCTCGGTGGTGAACAGGATCGCGTTGACGTTGTTGAAGTTGTACGCGAACGACGCGATCAGCAGCGGCGAGAGCGCCACCAGCAGCAGCGGCAGGGTGACCGACCGGAACGACTGCCAGGGCGACGCGCCGTCGACCGAGGTCGCCTCGGTCAGCTCCCGCGGAATGGCCTGCAACGCGCCGGTGGCCACCAGGAACATGTACGGGTAGCCGAGCCAGAGCTGCACCAGCAGCACCGCGATCCGGGCCGACCAGTTGCCGCCGAACCAGTCGACGTCCAGCCCGAACAGGTTGTTGAGCAGGCCGAAGTCGGTGTTGAACATGTCCCGCCAGATCAGCAGCATCGCGAACGACGGCATGGCGTACGGCAGGATCAGCAGCACCCGGTAGAAGTTGGTACCCCGCATCCGGGGTGAGTGCAGCGCGAGCGCGATGGCCATGCCGAGCAGGAACGTCAGGCCGGTGGAGCCGATCGCGAACGCGAAGTTCCAGGCCAGCGTGCCGAAGAACGGGCCGGAGATGTTCGGGTCGGTGAGGACGGTGCTGAAGTTCTTCAGCCCGACGTCGACCTTCCAGCCCTGGGCGAGACGCTCGCCGTCGGCGGCGACGAAGGAGCCGGACTCCTCGTCGGCGGTCCACGTCTTGCCCGTCTCGCTGTCCTTGACGCAGTCGCAGCCGGCGTCGTACGCCCGGATCGCCTTGCCCTCGTAGGCCCGGGTGAGGCCGTTGGAGCGGATGGCGCCCTCGTCGGTGGGCACGATGAGCGCGGTGACGGCGTCGCTGCGGCTGCTGGCCTGCCCGATGTTCAGCAGGGTGTAGCCGTCCGCGGCGGTGATCTTGCCGCTGAGGCTGCTCACCTCGACGTCGGCGGCGTCCAGCTTGCGCAGCCCGTCCGCGTCGCCGGCGAAGACGTCCTTGGTCTTCGGGTCGCTGAGCAGGAAGACCAGGGGGCCGCTCGCCGGGTCGCCCTTCGTGGCGATGGTGAGGTTGTACTCGGTCGAGCCGGGGACCTGCTTCACCGAGGAGGTCTGCACGGCGACGATCGCGTCGTCCTTGCTGCCGCGGTGGCCGTCGCCGAAGTTCGTGAACGCGGTGCTCGCGGTGTAGAGCACCGGGAAGACCTGGAAGGCGATCAGGAAGAGCGTGCCGGGGACCAGGTACTTGGCCGGAATGTGCCGGCGGCTCAGGTAGAGGTAGAACAGGCCGGCGGTGGTGGCCACCAGGATGCCCAGCCCGATCCAGTGTTCGGCCTCGATGAGCGGGAAGGCCGCCCAGATCGCGATCCCGGCCACCAGGCCGAGCAGGACCACCTTGACGACGAGGCCGGTCGCGGTGATCGGCGCGTGTTGCCGCGCGGTACGGGACGTGCGCGGGAGCCCGGGGCGTGCGGGCTCCCGGCCCGGGGCCTGCGGTGCAGACCCCGGGCCGGACAGCGGCGCGCTCATTACTTGATCTGACCCTGGATGGTCTTGCCGGCGGCCGTGATCGTCTTGGCCGGGTCGGCGCCGCCGATGATGGCGGCCTCCGCCTTGCCGAACGGGTCCCAGATCGCGGCCATGGCCGGGATCGCCGGGAGCACCTGGCCGTTCTTGCCGGCCTCGGAGAACTTGGCCAGGTCCGGGTCCTCGCCCTTGACCTGGTCGAAGGCGGCGGTCAGCGCCGGCGGGCGCGGCTCGGCCTTGTACAGCGCGACGGCCAGCTCGGGCTTGGTCACGTAGTTGGTGACGAACTCCTGGGCCAGGGCCTTGTTCTTGCCCTTGGCGGCCACGTAGAACGCCTGGACGCCGACGAACGGCTGGGCCTCCTGGCCACCGGCGAAGCCGGGGACCGGGGAGATGTCGTAGGAGATGTTGGCCTTCTTGGCGTCGGCCACTGCCCACGGGCCGGAGACCAGGAACGCGCACTTCTTGCCGGTGAAGGTGGCGATGGAGTTCTCGCCGGTGATGGAGCGCTTCAGCGCACCCTCGCCCTTCTCACCCAGCTTGGCGATCTTCTGGAAGGCAGCGATCGACTCCGGCTTGCCCACGCCCAGGTCCTTCGGGTCGTAGTCGCCGTTCGCCGTGGTGCCGAACAGGTAGCCGCCGCCGGAGGTGTAGAGCGGGTAGATGTGGTAGGCGTCGCCGTTCTGGCCGGACTGCAGGCACAGGATCTCGCTGGCCTTCTTCTCGGCCTTGAGCTTCTTGCCGGTGGCGACCAGGTCCTCGATCGTCTTCGGCGCCTCGGGGGCCAGCTCGGTGTTGCGGATCAGCGCGACGTTCTCGGTGGCGTAGGGCACGCCGTAGAGCTGGCCGTTGAACGTGACGGCCTTGATCGCGGTCTCGTTGAAGCCGCTCTTCTGCTCGGCCGGGAGCTGCACCGGGTCGATGGCGCCGTTCTGGACCAGGTTGCCGATCCAGTCGTGCGCGCCGACCACGACGTCCGGGCCGCTGCCCTGCTGCGAGGCGGTGACGAAGTTGGTCTGCAGGTCCTTGGAGACGGCCTGGACCTCGACGGTCACGCCGTTCTCCTTGCCGAACTCCTCGGCGAACGGCTTGAGGGCGGCCGTGCGCTTGTCGTCGGCCCAGATGACCAGCTTGCCGCCGGCCGCCTTGGCGGACTCGCCGGCGGCCGGCTTGTCGTCGCTGCCGCTGTCACCACAGCCGGAGGCGGCGAGCGCCAGGCCGAGGACGGCGACCACACCCGCGGTACGGATGCGCATCGGTACTCCTGTCGTCATGGCGGCCCGCCGGGGGAAGGGCGGCCCGCCAGTGGAAACCTCTGAAATTTCTTGCTGACCGGCACAGGGGTGCTGCGCCGCTGCTCTCGCATGTTGCGGGGACGTTAGCAAGAGGTTGCAGAGAATGGAAGGGCTTGCAGAAGTGTACGCAAGACTTTGCCGTTGGGCTAAAGTGCCGCACATGCGCGCTCGACTGTCCGACATCGCCCAACAGGCCGAAGTCAGCGAGGCCACGGTGTCGCGGGTGCTCAACGACCGCCCCGGCGTGGCCCCCGAGACCCGGCAGGCCGTCCTCACCGCCCTCGATGTGCTCGGGTACGAACGTCCGGCCCGGTTGCGCAAGCGCAGCGCCGGGCTGGTCGGCCTGGTCGTGCCGGAGCTGGACAATCCGATCTTCCCGGCGTTCGCCCAGATCATCGAGTCCGCGCTCGCCCCCACCGGCTACACACCGGTGCTCTGCACGCAGACCCCGGGCGGCGTCCGCGAGGACGAGTACGTGGAGATGCTGCTGGACCGGCAGGTCTCCGGCATCGTCTTCGTCTCCGGCCTGCACGCCGACACCGCCGCGGACCACGACCGCTACCGCACGCTGCTGGCCCGGCCGCTGCCGATCGTCATGATCAACGGGTACGCGCCGGGCATCCCCGCGCCGTTCGTCTCCTGCGACGACCGGGAGTCCGCCGAACTGGCGGTCGCCCACCTGGTCGCGCTCGGGCACCGCCGGATCGGCCTGATCACCGGCCCGGACCGGTTCGTGCCGGTGCAGCGCAAGGTCGCCGGCTACAAGGCCGCGATGGGGCGCCTCACCGACATCACCTCCGACGAGCTGACCGAGCTGACCGAGCTGTCGCTGTTCGGCGTCGAGGGCGGCGAGGCCGCCGCCGGCCGGCTCATCGAACGCGGCGTGACCGGACTGGTCTGCGGCTCGGATCTGATGGCGCTCGGCGCGATCCGGGCCGCCCGCCAGCGCGGGCTGTCGGTGCCCGACGACGTCTCCGTGGTCGGGTACGACGACTCCCCGCTGATGGCGTTCACCGACCCGCCGCTGACCACAGTGCGCCAGCCGGTGGCCGCCATGGCGGTGGCGGCGGTGCGGGCCCTGGTCGACGAGATCAACGGCCACCCCTCCCCGAACTCCGAGTACCTGTTCCGGCCCGAGCTGGTGGTACGCGGCTCGACCGCGGTGACCCGCCCCGCCGACCCCCCGAAGCGCCAGCGCCCCGCCAGCCCGTCCTCCCCTTCCCTCCCCATCCCCGCCTGACGCCCCGCACTCCCCTCCCCCTTCCCTCCAGCCCCGGCTCAGGGCGCGGCGATCATGAAGTTGGCGGGGACAAAGCGGGCAGAGACTGCCGTCAACCTCATGATCGACCGGATCGGCGGTAGTGGGGGTGGGTGGGCGTCCCGGGATTCGGGAGACGGGGGCAGGGTCGGCGCGGGTGATGGCTGTCATTTCTTGCGCAAGGAATGCTTGACTCTTGCAGGGCTGTGGCGGCATTCTGCTCTGACACCCTGCGCCACCACAGAACGGGAATCGACAGCGATGACCTCCGCCACCACCCCCACGCCACGGACCGCCGACGACGACTGGTGGCGGTCCGCGGTCGTCTACCAGGTGTACGTCCGCAGCTTCGCCGACGCGAACGCCGACGGGGTCGGTGACCTCCAGGGCATCCGGCAGCGCCTTCCCTACCTGCGCGACCTCGGCGTGGACGCGCTCTGGCTGACGCCGTTCTACACCTCGCCGCAGGTCGACGCCGGCTACGACGTGGCCGACTACCGCGACGTCGACCCGCTGTTCGGCAACCTGACCGACTTCGACGAGATGATCACCGACGCGCACGCGCTCGGCCTGCGGATCATCGTCGACATGGTGCCCAACCACACCTCCAGCGCGCACCCGTGGTTCGCCGCCGCGCTCGCCGCCGGCCCCGGTTCGCCGGAGCGTGAGCGCTACCTGTTCGCCGACGGCAAGGGCGAGCAGGGCGAGCTGCCCCCGAACGACTGGGAGAGCATCTTCGGCGGCCCGGCCTGGACGCGCGTGGTCGACGGCCAGTGGTACCTGCACCTGTTCGACCCGGCCCAGCCCGACCTGAACTGGCGTCACCCCGAGGTGCGGGCCGAGTTCGAGGACGTCCTGCGCTTCTGGCTGGACCGGGGCGTGGACGGCTTCCGGATCGACGTGGCCCACGGAATGATCAAGGCCGAGGGCCTGCCGGACGTCGGTTTCAACTCGATGACCACCGGCCGGCGCCAGTCCGAGCTGCTGGGCAAGGGCCGGCTGCCGTACTTCGACCAGGACGAGGTGCACGACATCTACCGCGCCTGGCGGCCGATCCTGGACAGCTACCCGGGCGGCCGGATGGCGGTGGCCGAGGCGTGGGCCGAGACCCCGCAGCGGCTGGCCCGTTACATCGGCCCGGACGAGCTGCACCAGGCGTTCAGCTTCGACTTCCTCGACGCCACCTGGTCGGCCGACTCGTTCCGCAAGGTGATCGACACGGCGCTGGCCGAGTCCACGATCGTGGGCGCGCCGACCACCTGGGTGCTGTCCAACCACGACCGGCAGCGGCACGTCACCCGGTACGGCGACGGCGAGGTCGGCCTGCGCCGCGCCCGCGCCGCCGCGCTGCTGATGTTCGCGCTGCCCGGCTGCGCGTACGTCTACCAGGGCGAGGAACTGGGCCTGCCGGAGGTGCTGGACCTCCCCGACGAGCTGCGCCAGGACCCGGCGTTCCGGCGTACCGGGGAGAGCCGCGACGGCTGCCGGGTGCCGATCCCGTGGGGCGGCGACCTGCCCCCGTACGGCTTCGGGCCCGACGGCAGCGAGCTGAGCTGGCTGCCGGCGCCGGCGACCTGGCGGGAGCTGTCGGTGGCCGCCCAGGCCGGTGCGCCCGGCTCGACGCTGGAGCTGTACCGGACCGCGCTGCGGATCCGGCACGAGCACCCGGCGCTCGCCGGGGTCGGCGGCATCACCTGGCTGGAGACCGAGCCCGGCGTACTCGCGTTCCGCCGCGCCGCCGCGGACGTCGAGCTGACCTGTGTGGTCAACATCAGCGGCGCCGACGTGACGGTGAGCGGCCACGGCCGCCCGCTCGTCGCGAGCGCCGACCTCACCGAGCGGGGCGACGGGCACGTCCTGCCGGTGGACGCGGCTGCGTGGTTCGAACGGCGCTGAGCCGGGTAACCCGCCAACGACCTGGCCGTCCGTTGTGCTCCGCGCCGACGGGCGGCTGGGCTGCCGACCCCTTGTGGTGGGGGGTGAGGTGGTCCCGGCCCCTCGGGAGTCCGCTCCCGGGGGGCCGGTGTCCATCCCGGCAGCCCGGGGTACCACCAGGGGATGACCGCACGCGTGGCGCAGTACACCCTCGATGTCAGCGACCTGGACCGGATGGCCCGGTTCTGGTCCGCCGCCCTCGGCTACACCGTCTCGCAGGGCGACGACGGCAACGCGAAGCTCTACCCGCCGCCCGGCCGGCCCGGCCCGACCGTCTGGTTGCAGGGCAGCGGCACCCCGAAGCGCGGCAAGAACCGGCTCCACCTGGACCTGGTCGCCGACGAGGGGCAGACGGCGGAGGTCGAGCGACTGATCGGGCTCGGCGCCCGGCGCGCCGACGTCGGGCAGACCGGCGCGGAGGGCTTCGTGGTGCTCGTCGACCCGGAGGACAACGAGTTCTGCGTGCTCGACGGGCCGCCGCGCTGAGCGTCCTCAGCCGCCCTTGGCGGTGAGCAGCGCGGCGATCCGGGCGAACCCGGCCCGGATCTCCTCCCGGTCGGGCGCCTTCGCCGGCTCGGGCTCCGGCTCGCGCTCGGCGGCCCGTTCCAGCTCCTCGTCGATGACGTCCTCGAAGTCGCCGTACAGGTCAGCCTGGTCGATCTCGGCCGCCTCGTCCTCGGCGGCGATCTGCGCGGCGGCGATCTCACCCCGGATCTCCTCCGGCGTGAGCGCGGGCAGCAGCGGCTCCACCACCGCCATCAACTGCTCCTCGGCCACCACCGCCTCGGCCAGCGCCAGCGCGTGCGCCCGCTCGTACGGGCCGCAGACCACCGGCTCCCACTCGTCGTCCGCGCCGAGCGGGCCGAACGTGATGATCCACGGCAGGCCGAGCATCGGCGAGTCGTCCGGCAGGTCGAGTGTCACGAGTGCGCCCACCGGCCCATCATCGTCGGACGGGATCCGCCCGGGGAACGCATCGGCTCGACTCTCCCCGCTCAGGGGACCACGCTCAGCCACGCGTGCCGGCGTCCAGCGCCGCGCGGACCAGGGCGACCGCCCGCTCCGGCGGGACGCCCAGGCGGCGCGCCTCGGCGGCGTACCCGGCGGCGGCCTGCTGCAACCGGTCGACGGCGTCGTCCCGCCCCGGCGCGACCACCGTGCCGTGCCGGCCGCGCGTCTGGACCAGCCCGGCGGCCTCCAGCTCCCGGTAGGCCCGCGCCACCGTGTTCACCGCCAGCCCCAGGTCCGCCGCGAGCTGCCGGACCGCGGGCAGCCGGGTCCCCACCGGCAGCCGCCCGTCGCCGATCCGCGCCGCGAACTGCGCGCGCACCTGCTCGTACGGCGGCACCGCCGACGCCGCGTCGATCCGGATCCGCGCGCTCATCCCGCCCCTCCCGGCGTTCCCGGTTCGGTTTCCTCGTCGAGCACGTCCGCCTCCACGTCCACCTCCCGGGCGCCGCCCTCGGCCAGGTCCACCACCCGGCCGTACGGGCTGGTGGCGGCGAGCGCCGCGCCGAAGAGCACCAACTGGTTGAGCAGGTAGAGGTAGAGCAGCAGGCCCACGGCGGTGGCGACCACCGTGTACGCCGGGTTCCGCTCGGTGCGTACCACGTAGTAACGCCCCACCGTGTTGAGCAGGGTGATGCCGATCGCGACGGCGAGCACCGCCGGTCGCAGCCGGCGCCGGCTCATCCGCAGCCGGGGCACTGCGAGCAGCAGCGCGGCGGCCAGCACGGCGTTGACGAGCACGCTCAGCACCGCGCTGACCGTGGTCAGGCCCACCGAGCCGGTGCTGCGCAGCAGGAAACGCAGCAGCGACTCCAGCGCGTCCACGGCGGCGACCGAGACGAACAGCAGCACGAAGACCGCGACCAGCACGCCCAGGTCGACCAGCCGCCGCATCACCAGGTTGCCGGGCTGCTGGTTGAAGCCGTACATCAGCCGCTGCGAGGAGCGGATCGCCTCCACCCAGCCGATGCCGGTGAACACCAGGATGACCAGGCCGACCACGCCGACGGTGTTGCTGCTCTCGGCGATCTGCGCCGGGTCGAGAAAGGGCAGGTTCTCTTCGAGGAAGTGGGCGGCCGCGCGGCTGACCTCCTCGTTGTCGCGCAGCACCGCGCCGAACACCCAGTACGCGACGAGCGCGAGCGCGAACACGGCGAAGAAGCCGTAGTACGCGATGGCGGCGGCGAGCCGCCCGGCGAGCAGGTCGGCGTAGAGCGTCCCGGCCCGCCACACGTGGTCGAAGACCGACGACCGGCCCCGGGCCGCGTCGATGCGGCGCCCGACCGCCGCCTCGATCCGGCCGAAGACGTTCACCCCGTCATCCTCGCTGATCTCCGCCCGTGGCGGAGGAGCCCCGGCCGGTCGAATGTTCAGCTCGCCCCGCCGAGCCGGAAGTCGCGCCGGGGCTGCCACCGGGTAGCCCCGCTGTGCGAGAACAGCGTGAACGCCTCCACCTGGAACAGCGCGGAGAAGTCGGCCAGATCCTCGTACGCCTTGTCGAGCACCTCGGGTGGCACGTCCTGCGCCACTGTGACGTGCGGGTGGTACGGGAAACGCAGCTCGCGGCGCAGCTCGGGAGCGGAGTTGATGGCGGCGGCCAGCAGTTCGCACTCGCTGATCCCGGCCGCCACCGCCACGAAGACCACCTGGGTGACCGGACGGAACGTGCCGGTGCCGCGCAGGTGCAGCGTGAACGGCAGGTGCGCGGCGGCGACCCGGTCCAGGTGCTCCTCGACGGCGGGCAGCGCGCGTACCGGAATCTCGGTGGGCCCGAGCAGGGTGACGTGCGCGGGGACGGCCGCCGGGTCGCCGGCCTCGACCCGGCGGCGGGTGAGCATCCCGCCCCACGGCTCGGGGATGTCGACGGCGATCCCGATCTGGATCGTGTCCGCGCCGCCCGGCGCCGCGTCATTGCCCGCCACGTCGCGCGCCACCCCTCCGGCCTCCGGCTGCGTCACCCGTCCCGCCCGGGCCGCTACTCGAACCGCACCGGCGGGAAGAAACCGACCCGCTCGTACGCCGCACGCAGCGTCGCGTCGGCCACCACGCGGGCCTTCTCCGCGCCCCGCGCGAGCAGCTTGTCCAGTTGGGCCGGGTCGTTCAGGTAGCCGTTCGTGCGTTCCTGGATCGGGGTGACGAACTCGCGCACCACCTCGGCCAGGTCCTTCTTGAGGTCGCCGTAGCCCTTGCCGTCGTACGCGGCCACCAGGTCGTCGATGGACCGGCCGGACAGCGCCGAGTAGATGGTGAGCAGGTTGCTGATGCCCGGCTTGCCCTCGGCGTCGAAGACGATCTCGCGGCCGGTGTCGGTGACCGCCGAGCGGATCTTCTTGGCCGAGCGGGCCGGGTCCTCCAGCAGGTCGATGATGCCGGCCGGGGAGGACGACGACTTCGACATCTTCGCCGTCGGGTCCTGCAGGTCGGTGATCTTCGCGGTGTCCTTCACGATGTGCGGCGCGGGCACCGTGAAGGTGCGCCCGAACAGCGAGTTGAACCGCTGCGCCAGGTCGCGGGACAGCTCCAGGTGCTGCCGCTGGTCCTCGCCGACCGGCACCGCGTTCGCCTGGTAGAGCAGGATGTCGGCGGCCTGCAGGATCGGGTACGTGAACAGGCCGACGCTGGCCCGCTCGCTGCCCTGCTTCTGCGACTTGTCCTTGAACTGGGTCATCCGGCCGGCCTCGCCGAACCCGGTGATGCAGCCGAGCACCCAGGCCAGCTGCGGGTGCTCGGGCACCTGCGACTGGACGAACAGCGTGCTGCGCTCCGGGTCGAGGCCGAGCGCGAACAGCTGCGCGGCGGCCACCCGGCTGCGGTGCTTGAGCACCTTGGGGTCGTGCCCGGCGGTGATCGCGTGCAGGTCGACCACGCAGTAGTAGGCGTCGTGGCTGTCCTGCAACGCCACCCAGTGCCGCAGCGCGCCCAGGTAGTTGCCGAGGTGGAACGAGTCGGCCGTCGGCTGGATGCCGGAGAAGACGCGCGGGCGGGCGGGTACGTCGGACATGGCGGCAATTCTGTCAGCAAGCCCCGGCGTCCGTCATGACGGGCCGGTGGATCGGGCGGGTACGGGCGGAAGCGGACTGTTCACCTCACGCCGGGGCTCGGGCAGCCGCGCGGCGGAGACCGCCAGGCGGGACACCCGCCGGCCGTCGAGCGCCAGCACCCGCAGCAGCCAGCCGGCCGGATCGGCGGGGACCGATCCGCCTTCCGGGTCGAGCGCCACCGGCACCTCGTCCCCGGCCACCGGCAGCCGGCCCAGCGCGGCCATCACGAACCCGCCCACCGTCTCGTACGGGCCGGCGGGCAGCGGCACCCCGGTACGTTCGGCGAAGTCGGTCAGGTTGAGCCGGCCGTCCACGACGGCGGGCAGCCCGGTGGATTCCGGCTCGGGCGGGCCGTGCTCCTCGTCGCGGATCTCCCCGACCAGTTCCTCGACCAGGTCCTCGCAGGTGACGATGCCGGCGGTGCCGCCGTACTCGTCGATGACCACGGCCAGGTGGTGGCCCTCCCGGCGCATCTCGGTCAGCGCCGCGAGCACGCGCTTGCTGTCCGGCAGGCGTTTCACCTCGCGGGTCAGCTCGCCGACCACCAGCGGCCGGTCGGGTTCCGGGCGCAGCAGCACGTCCCGCAGGTGCACCATGCCGACCACGTCGTCGTGGGTGCCGTCGACCACCGGGTAGCGGGTGTGCGGGTCGTCCCGGACCAGTCGCCGCGCCTGGGCCAGCGGCAGCGCCGCGCTGAGGAAGACCACCTCGGTGCGGGGCACCATGACCTCGCGGACGAGCCGGGCGCCGGCCAGCAGCACCTCGTCGATGATCCGGCGCTCGTCGGCGTCGAGCAGCGTGTTCGCCGCGACCAGGTCCCGCAGCTCGGCCTCGCTGATCCGCTCCCGGCCGGCGACCGGGCTGGCGCCGAGCAGGTCGGTCACCAGGCGGGTGGCGCCGTCGGCGGCCCGCACCACGAGGCGGGCCACGGTGCGGGCCAGCGGGCCGGGTTCGCGTCGGAGCCGCCCCGGCGGACGCCGCCGGGGCCCGGGACCACCACCCTCCCGCATGAGAAGGATGGTAGACAGCGGCCACCGTACGCTCGGGCCGATGTTCGGATCTGTTCAGTCATGAAGGATTGTGATGGAATGGAGGCGGGCTCAACTCGACAGCCGCGACACCGCCCCCGGCCGTAGGGTGATCGCGGGAAGGCCGCGGGACGCGGCCCAGGCAGGAGGACGACCGACGTGAAACTGCTCGTCACCGGCGGCGCCGGCTACATCGGCAGCGTGGTGACCCGGATGCTGCTCGACCACGGCCACCAGGTGACCGTGCTGGACGACCTGCGCACCGGTCACCGGGAAGCCCTCGCCCCCGAGGCGACCCACGTCGACCTGCCGGTGCACGAGGCCGCCCGGGTGCTCACCCCCGACGCCGGGTACGACGGCGTGCTGCACTTCGCGGCCCTCATCGCCGCCGGCGAGTCGATGATCCGGCCCGAGCTGTACTGGCACACCAACACCGTCGGCTCGATCGCGCTCATCGACGCGGTCCGCGCCGCCCGGGTGCCCCGGATGGTCTTCTCCTCCACCGCCGCCGTCTACGGCAACCCCACCGAACTACCCATCCCGGAAACGGCCGTCAAGGCCCCCACCAGCACCTACGGCGCGACCAAGCTGGCCGTCGACATGGCGCTCACCTCCGAGGCGATCGCGCACGACCTGGCCGCCGTCTCGCTGCGCTACTTCAACGTCGCCGGGGCGTACCTGCGCGACGGGCTGGCCATCGGCGAACGGCACGACCCGGAGACGCACCTCATCCCGATCGCGCTCGACGTGGCCGCCGGGCGGCGGGAGAAGCTCCAGCTCTTCGGCGACGACTACCCCACTGTCGACGGCACCTGCGTACGCGACTACATCCACGTGGAGGACCTGGCCCGCGCCCACCTGCTCGCGCTCGACGCCGCCACCCCGGGCCGGCACCGCATCTACAACCTGGGCAACGGCAACGGCTTCACCAACCGGCAGGTGGTCGACGTGGTCCGCGAGGTCACCGGCCACCCGGTGCCGGTCGAGGTGGCCCCCCGCCGCGAGGGCGACCCGGCCGAGCTGGTCGCGTCCTCCGCGCTGGCCCGCGACGAGCTGGGCTGGACGCCGGCCAAGCCCACCCTGCACGACATGGTCGGCGACGCCTGGGCGTTCTACCGGGCCCACGTCGCGGGGCAGCCCTCATGACCGTTGCCGACCGCGCCGCCGCCGGCTTCCGGCAGCGGTACGGCACCGAGCCGGCCGGCCGCTGGGCGGCACCCGGACGGGTCAACCTGATCGGCGAGCACACCGACTACAACGACGGCTTCGTGCTGCCCTTCGCGCTGCCGCTGCGTACCGTGGTCGCCGCCGCGCCCGCCCCCGACGGACGCTGGACGGTCTGGTCGGAGCTGGACGACGAGCCGGTCGAGTTCGGCACGGCGGAGGCCGACGAGCCCGGCGGCGTCGACGGCTGGGCCGCCTACGTGGCCGGGGTGGTGTGGGCGCTGCGCGCCGCCGGCCACGACGTGCCGGGCGCGCGGCTCGCCGTCGCCTCCGACGTGCCGGTCGGCTCCGGGCTCTCCTCGTCGGCCGCGATCGAGTCGGCGGTGCTGGCCGCGCTGGTCGACCTCGGCGGCCTCGACCTGCCCGCGCAGGCGTGGCCCCGGCTGGCCCAGCGGGCCGAGAACGACTACGTCGGCGCGCCCACCGGGATCATGGACCAGTCCGCCGTGATCCGCGGCCGGGCCGGGCACGCCCTGTTCCTCGACTGCCGCACCGAGGAGGTCGAGCAGATCCCGTTCGACCTGGACGCCGCCGGGCTGGCCGTGCTGGTGATCGACAGCCGGGCGCCGCACCGGCACGCGGACGGCGAGTACGCGGCCCGGCGCCGCAGCTGCGAGCGGGCCGCCGCGACGCTCGGGGTGACCGCGCTGCGCGACGTCGACGTGGCCGACCTCGACGCCGCGCTGGCCCGCCTCGACGACGACGAGACCCGCCGCCGGGTCCGGCACGTCGTCACCGAGAACCAGCGGGTGCTCGACACCGTCGCGCTGCTGCGCGCCGGCCGGGTCCGCGACACCGGTCCGCTGCTGACCGCCTCGCACGCCTCCATGCGCGACGACTTCGAGATCACCGTGCCGGAGATCGACACCGCGGTCGAGGCGGCGCTGTCCGCCGGGGCGTACGGCGCCCGGATGACCGGCGGCGGCTTCGGCGGCTGCGTGCTCGCCCTGGTCGACGCCGAGGCCGCCGACCCGGTGGCCGCCGCCGTCACCGAGGCGTACGCGAAGCGCGGCTTCACCGCCCCCGGCACCCTCACGGTGCTCCCGGCCGACGGCGTCACCCGCCTGGGCTGAGGGTGTAAGGAAGGGCCCCTTATTAACGCCTGCGGTAGAGGAAGGGCCCCTTGTTAACAGCGCGCTGTTAACAAGGGGCCCTTCCTTACGAAGCAGGGGGTCAGCCGGCCTCGACGATCATGCCGGCGCCGACCGTACGGTTGGTGGCCTCGTCGATGATCACGAAGCCGCCGGTGGTGCGGTTGCGGCGGTACTCGTCGGCCAGCAGCGGCACCGTGGTGCGCAGCCGGACCCGGCCGATCTCGTTGAGCTTCAACTCGCCCACTGACTCGTCCCGGTGCAGCGAGTTGATGTCCAGCCGGTAGTGCAGGCCACGCACGATCGCCCGCGCCGAGCGGGTGGTGTGCTTGATCGCGTACCTGCCGCCGACCTGCAACGGGCGGGTCTCGTCCATCCAGCAGACCATCGCCTCGATGTCCTGCACAGCCATCGGGGCGTTGTTCGGCCGGCAGATCATGTCGCCGCGGGAGATGTCCAGCTCGTCGGTCAGCCGGACCGTCACCGACATCGGCGGGAACGCCTCGTCCACCGGGCCGTCGGCGGTCTCCACCGCCGCGATCCGGCTGGTGAAGCCGGACGGCAGCACCATGATCTCGTCGCCCGGCTTGAGCACACCGGAAGCCACCTGCCCGGCGTAGCCCCGGTAGTCGGTGACGGTGGTGGACTGCGGCCGGATCACGTACTGCACCGGGAACCGCACGTCGACCAGGTTGCGGTCGGAGGCGATGTGCACCCGCTCCAGGTGGTGCAGCAGCGACGGACCCTCGTACCACGGCATGTTCTCCGAGCGGGTGACGATGTTGTCGCCCTTGAGCGCGGAGACCGGCACCACAGTCAGGTCCGGCACGTCGAGCTTCGCCGCGAACGCGGTGAACTCGTCGGCGATCCGCTCGTAGACCTCCTGCGACCAGTCGACCAGGTCCATCTTGTTGACACAGAGAACCAGGTGCGGCACCCGCAGCAGCGAGCAGAGGAACGCGTGCCGGCGGGACTGCTCCACCAGGCCCTTACGCGCGTCCACCAGGATCAGCGCCAGGTCGGCGGTGGAGGCGCCGGTGACCATGTTCCGGGTGTACTGGATGTGCCCGGGGGTGTCGGCGATGATGAACTTGCGCCGCGGCGTGGCGAAGTAGCGGTACGCCACGTCGATGGTGATGCCCTGCTCCCGCTCGGCGCGCAGGCCGTCGGTGAGGAGCGCCAGGTTGGTGTACTCGTCGCCACGCGCCGCGCTGACCGCCTCGACGGCGGCGAGCTGGTCGGTGAACAGCGACTTGGTGTCGTAGAGCAGACGGCCGATGAGCGTCGACTTGCCGTCGTCGACGCTGCCCGCGGTGGCGAACCGCAGCAGGTCCATCGGCCGCGCGGTGTCGCTCTCGGCCGGCGCCAGGGTCTCGACGCTCATCAGAAGTAGCCCTCTCGCTTGCGGTCCTCCATGGCGGCCTCGCTGACCCGGTCGTCACCACGGGTCGCGCCGCGCTCGGTGATCCGCGTGGCGGCCACCTCCTCGATCACCTTCTCCACCGTGTCGGCGTCCGACCGGACCGCCGCGGTGCAGGAGGCGTCACCCACGGTCCGGTACCGCACCTGGGCCTTGAACGGCTGCTCACCGGCGCGGGCCCGGAAGAACTCGTTCACCGCGTAGAGCATGCCGTCGCGCTCGATCACCTCGCGCTCGTGCGCGTAGTAGATCGACGGCAGCGGAATCCGCTCCCGCGCGATGTAGTGCCACACGTCCAGCTCGGTCCAGTTCGACAGCGGGAACACCCGGATCGACTCGCCCGGGTGGTGCCGGCCGTTGTACAGCGCCCACAGCTCCGGACGCTGGTTCTTCGGGTCCCACTGGCCGAACTCGTCGCGGAAGCTGAACACCCGCTCCTTGGCCCGCGCCTTCTCCTCGTCGCGCCGGGCGCCGCCGAACAGCGCGTCGAAGCGGTGCTTCTCCACCGCCTCCAGCAGCACCGGCGTCTGGATCCGGTTGCGCATGCCGTCGGCGGACTCGCGGACCAGGCCCTTGTTCAGCGCCTCCGGCACGCTCGCCACGATCAGCTGCAGGCCCAGCTCGGCCACCCGCTGGTCGCGGTAGTCGAGCACCTCGGGGAAGTTGTGCCCGGTGTCCACGTGCATCACCGGGAAGGGGATGTTGGCCGGCGCGAACGCCTTCTGGGCCAACCGGAGCATCACGATCGAGTCCTTGCCGCCGGAGAAGAGCAGCACCGGCCGCTCCATCTCGGCGACCACCTCGCGCATCACGAAGATGCTCTCCGCCTCAAGGGCGTCGAGGTGCGACACCTGGTACGCGGCGGGGGACGTCATGACACGAACTCGATTCGCACGGATCCGTACATCGGATTCCAGACCTTTCAGGTCGGACTCGTGAAGAAGAACGCTCAGGTTACCCGGAATGCCGCTGCAACGCTGCAAGCAACCGACTCGCGAGATCCTTGCGGCAGACCAGCAGATCCGGTAGACGCGGGTCGGCCCCGTTGTATTTCAGCGCAGAACCGTCGATCCGGGAAGCATGCAGACCGGTGGCCGTCGCCACAGCGACCGGAGCGGCCGAATCCCACTCGTACTGACCGCCCGCGTGGATGTACGCGTCGACCTCACCGGTGACCACGGCGGCGATCTTCGCGCCCGCCGAGCCCATCGGGACCAGATGAGCGCCGACGTCCTCTGCCAGATCGGTCAGGAAAACCGGCGGACGGCTACGACTGGCCGCCAACCGGATGACCCGCCGGCCGCCGCCCACGGCCGCCTCCACTGTCATCGGCGGATACGCCGGCGGATGGTCCGTGCCGAGCACCCGGTGCTGGGCCGGCAGGCCCACCGCGCCCGCGACCAGACCGTGCGGCGTCGACGCGTGACGCGACCAGAGCGCCACGTGCACCGCCCAGTCCGAGCGCCCCTCCTCCGCGTACTCCCGGGTGCCGTCCAGCGGATCGACGATCCAGACCCGGTCGGCGTTCAGGCGCGACAACGCCGCGTCCGTCACCTCCGCCGTCCAGGCCAGCCGCGAACCCTCGTCCTCCTCCGACAGCACCGCGTCCGCCGGCCGCCACTTCGCCAGCTCGGTGCGGATCAGATCGTGCGAGACCTTGTCCCCGGCCGACCGGAGCGCGCCCGCGTCGGCGAACCCCATCTCCGTCCGCAACGCCGTCAGCGCCTGACCGGCCCGCGACGCCAGCCACCGGGCGAAGCCGCCGTCGATCATCGGAGGACTGCCCATGATGCTCCCGTCGCCCGCCCTTCGGTCCCCGGCCACTGCTCAGCCCCCGTGGTACAGGTTCTGCGTCGGCTCCACGCCCTTGAGAACCACCGACTCCACCACGTCCGCCGCGCGGTCCACCAGGAACTCCAGCTCCTTGCGCTCCGACGGGGAGAAATCCGAGAGTACGTAGTCAGCCGGGTCCTGCCGGCCCGGCGGCCGGCCGATGCCGAACCGCACCCGCACGTAGTCCTTCGTGCCGAGCGACTTCGACATCGAACGCAGACCGTTGTGGCCGCCCTCGCCGCCGCCGCACTTCACCCGCACCTGCCCGTACGGGATGTCCAGCTCGTCGTGCACCGCGATCACGTGCGCCGGCGGGATCTTGTGGAACTGCGCCAACCCGGCCACCGGGCCGCCGGAGAGGTTCATGTACGTCAACGGCTTGAGCAGCACCAGCTTCGGCCCGCCGAACCCCAGCCGCCCCTCGGCGGCCTCGGCCATCGCGCGCTTGTGCCGCCCGAACTTCGCGCCCACCCGGGCCGCCAGCAGGTCGGCCACCATGAACCCGACGTTGTGCCTGTTGCCCGCGTACTCCCGGCCGGGGTTGCCCAGGCCGACCACCAGCCACGGCCCCGCCTCGTCCGTCACCCGACGCCCCTTCCCGCTCGCTTCCCCGACCAGCCGTCCCGATACGCCGACAGGCGCCCCCGGGAACCGGGGACGCCTGTCGCACAGCCTTGCGGACCGGTCAGGCCTCGGTCTTCGCCTCGGCCGGGGCCTCCTCGCCCTCGGCGGCCGGAGCGCCCTCGGCACCCTCGGCGGTCTCCTCGCCGACCTCGGCCTCGGCCTCCTCGGTGGCCTCCTCGACCTCGGGGAGGGTGGCCTCGAGCTGCTCGGCGGTCGGAGCGGCGGTCACCGAGGCGACAGCGGTCTCCTCGTCGGTGGCCAGCTCGACGCCGGCCGGCAGCTCGACGTCGGCGGCGGTGATCGTGGTGCCCGGCTCGGCGCCCTCGATCGACGCCTCCAGGTGGTCCGGCACCTTGGTCGCGTCGGCGGTCACCGACAGCGTGTCGTGGTCGTGCACGATCAGCGTGTCCTTCGCGGCCTCACCGGTCAGCTGGACCGGGACCTCGACGGTGACCTTCTCGCCCCGGCGGACCAGCAGCAGGTCCACGTGCTCGAAGGTGTCCTTGATCGGGTCACGCTGGATCGCCTTCGGCAGCGCCAGCACCTGGGTGCCGTCGCTGACCTCGATCGCGAAGAGCTGGTTCGCGCCGCCCTTACGGATCGCGGCGGCGAACTCCCGCGCCGGAAGCGCGATGTGCTTGGGCTTCTCGCCGTGGCCGTACAGCACGGCGGGCACCTTGCCGGCCCGGCGGGTACGACGGGCACCACCCTTGCCGAACTCGGTACGGGGCTCGGCGCTGATCTTTACCTCGGACACGGGGAAACTCCTGATGCTTCGCTGCGGCGGCTTGTCGTCTGGCGGTGCTGGGGCGAGGGGCTCGCTGGGGCTAGGGTCATGAACGACCGCCCGGAGCACCGCGTCGATGACGGCGCCTCCGTGCGGTGCTTGTCAGCAGCCCGCCGGGCACCCTCGCCGTGGCAACCGCACCAGTCTACCCGAGGGAATTCCCGGCTCTCCGGCAGTCCCCCATATCACCGCGCCGCCGGTTCCGCAGGGCATCGGCCCGGCCGCCGGAACACCGGCGACCGGACCGGCACTCCTCAGCTCAGGCCACCGAACAGGGTGGTCACCGAACCGTCGTCGAAGACCTCCCGGATCGCCCGCGCCAGCAGCGGGGCGATCGACAGCACGGTCAGCTTGTCCAACTGCTTCTCCGACGGCAGCGGCAGCGTGTTCGTCACCACGACCTCGCTGATCGGGCTGTTCTTCAGCCGCTCCGTCGCCGGATCGGACAGCAGCGCGTGGGTCGAGGCGACCACGATCTCCGCCGCGCCCTGCTCCTTGAGGATGTCCGCCGCCTTGGTGATCGTGCCACCGGTGTCGATCATGTCGTCCACGATCAGGCACACCCGGCCCTCGACCTCACCGACCACCCGGTTCGCCACGACCTGGTTCGGCTTGAGCGGATCGCGGGTCTTGTGGATGAACGCCAGCGGGCAGCCGCCCAGCCGGTCGGTCCAGCGCTCCGCCACACGTACCCGGCCCGAGTCCGGCGCCACCACAGTCATCGGGCGGCCCGCGTACTTGTGCTCCACGTACTCCGCCAGCACGTCCATGGCGAACAGGTGGTCCACCGGGCCGTCGAAGAAGCCCTGGATCTGCGCGGTGTGCAGGTCGACGGTCAGGATGCGGTTCGCGCCCGCCGTCTTGAGCAGGTCGGCGATCAGCCGCGCCGAGATCGGCTCCCGGCCGCGGTGCTTCTTGTCCTGCCGCGCGTACGGGTAGAACGGCAGCACCACGGTGATCCGCTTGGCCGAACCGCGCTTCAGCGCGTCGACCATGATCAGGGTCTCCATGACCCAGGTGTTCACGCCGTGCGTCACGGACTGCACCACGAAGGCGTCCGAACCACGAACCGAGTCCTTGTACCGGACGAAGATCTCGCCGTTGGCGAAGTCGTACGCGTCGGCCGGCGTCGGCGCGACGCCGAGCACCTCACCGATCTCCTTGGCCAGCTCCGGAAAACCCCTCCCGGAGAAGAGCATCAGGCTCTTGCGGTTTTCGGCGACGATGCTGCCCATGGGCCCGTCTGCTCCCGTATGTCGGTGGTGCCCGGCGGCGGTGAGGCCGGGGAGTGTTCGGTTGCAGTATGCCCCCGGTTCAGCGATCCACCCACGGCCCGCCGATCCCCGTGGAGTCAGTCACCTTCCCTTGCGGCTGCGCCCGACTCCGGCGCATCCTCACTGGCCCGCCGCGCCGCCTCCGCGGCCTCCGTGCCGGCCCGCTTGCGCAGCACCCAGCCCTCCACGTTGCGCTGCTGGCCCCGCGCCACCGCCATCGCGCCCGGCGGCACGTCCCCGGTGATCACCGAACCCGCAGCCGTGTACGCGCCGTCGCCGACCCGCACCGGCGCCACGAACATGTTGTCCGCTCCGGTACGCGCGTGGCTGCCGATGGTGGTGTGGTGCTTGCGTACCCCGTCGTAGTTGACGAAGACGGTGGCCGCGCCGATGTTGCTGTGGTCGCCGATCGTCGCGTCCCCCACGTACGACAGGTGCGGCACCTTCGAGCCCTCACCGATCGACGTCTTCTTGGTCTCCACGAACGTGCCGACCTTCGCCTTGCGGCCCAGCCGCGACTCCGGCCGCAGGTACGCGTACGGCCCCACGCTGGCCTCCGGCCCCACCTCGGCGCCGAGCGCGTGGGAGCGCACCACGCTCGCGCCCGCGCCCACCACCGTGTCCACGAGCGTGGTGTCCGGGCCGACGAGCGCGCCCGCGCCGACTACCGTGGCGCCCTGGAGCTGCGTGTTCTGGTCGATCACCGCATCCCGTTCCACGGTCACCGTCACGTCGATCCACGTCGTGTGCGGGTCGAGGATGCTGACCCCGGTACGCATCCAGCCCTCGTTCACCCGGTCCCGCAGCAGCCGCCGCAGCGCGGACAGCTCCACCCGGTCGTTGCAGCCGAGCGTCTCCACGTGGTCGGCGGCGCAGTGCACCGCCACCGGCTCCCCGGCGTCGCGCAGCAGCGCGAAGACGTCGGTCAGGTACTCCTCGCCCTGGTCGTTGTCGGTGGAGAGCTTGCCCAGCGCCTCCCGCAGGCGGGCCGCGTCGAACGCGTAGATGCCCGCGTTGATCTCCCGCAGCGCGCGCTGCTGGGGCGTGGCGTCCCGCTCCTCCACGATCTGCTCCAGCCGCCCCTGCACGTCCCGCACGATCCGGCCCAGCCCGGTCGGGTCCGGCACCTCGGCCGCCAGCACCGTCGCCGCCGCGGCGGCTTCCTCGTGCGCCTCGACGAGCGCCCGAACCGTCTCCGGCCGCAGCAGCGGCACATCCCCGTTGATCACCACGACGGTGCCGGTCGCGTCCGGCACCGCGTCCAGCGCGATGCGGACCGCGTGCCCGGTGCCGAGCTGGCGCTCCTGGAGCACCGGCGTCGCCGCCGGGGCCACGTCGGTCAGGTGCGCCCGGACCTGGTCGGCGCCGTGGCCGACCACCACCACGGTGCGGTCCGCGCGCAGCGGCCCGGCCGCGGCGAGGACGTGACCGAGCAGGGTACGGCCGAGCAGTGGGTGCAGCACCTTGGGCAGGGACGACTTCATCCGCTTGCCCTCACCGGCGGCGAGCACGACAACGGTGCGGAGGTGGGGCTGGGACACGACGTGGCTCTCCCGTCGGGACGGCGACAGTCTCGCGGTCATGCTAACCACGCGGCTCGCCACAATTCGCATCCGGCCACACAAACGTCGTTCGCCCAGGAGCGATCCGACGAATGAGCTGGGGTGCCTGGATTCGAACCAGGAGCTCAAGGCTCCAAAGGCCTGCGGGTTGCCGTTACCCCACACCCCATCGCTATGTCAAGACCTACGGATCAGCGACTTTTCCTTGCGCCTCGTCCGTGATCCGGAACAGCTCGGCGATCATACCTTCGATCTGCCAGTAGAGCTCGCGACTGCGGGGCACCGTGATCACAAGGCATCCGTGATAGGTGTCGCCTGTGTTCCGCCGCGGCGTGGTCGGGTTGTGCCGCTTGAGCACCGTGCGGCGAAACCGCTCGGCGGGCAGTCGCAGCCGCCGCACCCACCAACGCACAGCCGCCTCCGCGTCCGCTGACTCGTGGATGCTCACCCGGTAGGTCGGCACGGTCCGGTCCACGCCGCACACTTCGAGGAAGCGGAGGAAGAGGGCCAGCAATCCCGGATCGGTGTTGACGAACTGGACCGTCACCGGTCGACGCCAGGGCTTCGACTTGGCGCCCTCGCACCAGTAGATCGCGGCGCCCAACATCAGCAGATCCCGCTCACCGAGCCCGCCGACCACCCCGGCGGACCTGGCGTGTTCCGCGGCCTGCGCGGCGTCCCGCGACTCCCGGTACGCGCTCCAGCGCGCCTCCGTCATCGCTCGTGAATGGGCACGTCGCCGCTCGGCCGTCGCGTCGTCCGGGTTCAACGGCAGGTGCCGCACCCACTGGTACGCGGTCGACTTCGCCACGCCGAGCTGCTCCGCGATCTGGTTGACGGATCGGCCGGCCGCCCGCAGCCGCAGCGCCTCGGCGCGGTCGTCGTCACGGGCACGGGGCCGGCGGGTCCACTCCGGCGGCGGGACGCCGCGCAGCAGCGCGTACACCCGATCGCGGCCGATGCCCAGGCGGGCCCGGATGTCGGCGACGGAGAGCTGCTCCTCGACACGCAGGCGGCGCGCCTCGGCGGCGAGTGGGTCGACCATGGACCGAACTTAGAACGTACGTACGACAACGAGGCGTCCGGTCGGACCGCGTACGCCTCGCCTGGCAGGATGGGGCGGGTGACCGACGTTCCCGGCAGTGACCGCGCCCGGCGGCGGCCCGCGCCGGCGGCGAAGCCGTCCCGGGTGCGGATGTCCGCGACGCAGCGGCGCGAGCAGTTGATCTCGATCGCCCGGCAGATCTTCGCCGAGCGCGGCTTCGACGCGACCTCGATCGAGGAGGTGGCGGCGCGCGCCAAGGTGTCCAAGCCGGTGGTCTACGAGCACTTCGGCGGCAAGGAAGGGCTCTACGCGGTGGTGGTGGACCGGGAGGTCCGGGCCCTGCTGGACCGGATCACCACGGCGCTGACCGCGGGCAATCCGCGGGAGCTGCTGGAGCAGGCCGCGTTGACGCTGCTGACCTACATCGAGGAGGAGACCAGCGGGTTCCGGGTGCTGGTCCGGGAGTCGCCGCTGATGTCGGCGACCGGCAATTTCAGCAGCGTGATGAACGACGTGGCGCACCAGGTGGAGCACATCCTGGCGGGCGAGTTCTCCATCCGGGGGTACGACCCGAAGCTCGCCGAGCTCTACTCCCAGGCGCTCGTGGGCATGGTGGCGTTGACCGGGCGCTGGTGGCTGGAGGTGCGCAAGCCGCGCAAGGAGACGGTGGCGGCGCACCTGGTGAACCTGGCCTGGAACGGGTTGTCGCACCTGGAGTCGAAGCCCGGGCCGATCCCCCGGGGCTGACGCCGCGTCAGCGCAACAGCCGCGTCAGCGCTCGCCGATCGGGTGGTAGCGGCGCTGCCGTTCCTCCTCGGCGTGCTCGGCGGTGCCGACCTTGTCGTACAGGCCGGTGGCGAGCAGGATCAGCCCGAACAGCAGCGACACGATGACCGTGGACATCGAGAAGTTGAGGAAGTTCGCCGAGGTCTGCAGCACCGACATCATCAGGATGCCGGTGACCAGGAAGACCACGCCGGCGGTGAGGTTCATGTAGTGGCCGAGATTGGTGCGGCGGGACGCGCCGACCAGCAGGACCGCGCCGAAGACGACCGAGACCAGCGAGAAGGCCAGGTTGGTGCGCAGGCCCAGCGCCCAGTTGCTGCCCCGGCCGAACAGCCCTTCGCCCCAGGTCAGGAAGACGCCGTAGACGCCGAAGACGAGGATGTAGAGGCCGATGAGCCCGGACAGCACCCGGTAGAGGGGCCGCGCGGGGTGGTTCACCGGGAAGTGCGCCATGGTGCCCTCCAGTCGTGCGACTGATTCGGGGCAATTGTCGCCTGGGTTGTCCGTTCGCGTCCGGAAAACACCGAAGGCCCGGCGCGCGGCGCGCCGGGCCTTCGTACGAGGAGGGATCAGAGCACCAGGCGGGCCTTCTGCCATGCCTCGTGCTCCTCGTCGGAGCCGACCTTGCTGTACATGCCGGCCATCAGGAGCACCAGCGCCAGGGTCAGGACCACGACGTCGGTCATGATCGAGAAGTTGAAGATGTTGACGTCGGTCTGCAGGAACGCCAGCGAGCCCAGGCCGATCACCATCAGGGTGTAGGCCAGCCACTGGTTGATCGCCACGTCGAGGTTGCGGCCGATCGCGGTGCCGACCAGGATCACGACGCCGACGAGCACCGACACCAGCGAGAACGCCATGTTGGTGCCCTGGCCGAGAACCTTGGTGTCGTCCTGGGCGAAGAAATCGCCACCGGCGCTGGCGATGACGCCGAGGCCGCCGAAGACGACGAAGTACAGACCAACGATCCCGCCGATCGCCCGGTAGATCGGCCGCGCGGGGTGGTTGACGGGGGTGTGGGCCATCTCTGCGTCTCCAAAAGACCGTTCGGACGAGGGTTCCACCGGTGATTGTCCCGTACGCCGGTCAGTGACGCCGCACACCCCCCACCCCGGCGGCAGGTCAGCCGCCCGGCAGCTCCTCGGCCAGGGCCAGCCAGGTCTCCTCGGTGCGGTCCCGCTCGGCCCGTACCTCCTTGAGCTGTGCGTCCAGCTCGGCGACCCGGGCGTAGTCGGTGGCGTTCGCGGCGAGCTGCTCGTGCAGGGCCGCCTCCTTCTGTTCCAGCTTGGCGATCTGCCGTTCCAGCCGGTTGAGTTCCTTCTTCGCCGTGCGTACCTCGGCGGCGGACATGCCCTCGCGTTCCGGCGCCGCGGTGGCCGGGGTGAGGTCGGCGGGCGCCGGGCCGCCGGCCGCGGCGGCGCGCGCCAGGTACTCGTCGACGCCGCCGGGCAGGTGCACCAGCCGGCCGTCGCCGAACATGCCGTACGCGACGTCGGTGACCCGCTCGATCAGGTAGCGGTCGTGGCTGGCCACCACGATCGTGCCGGGCCAGGAGTCGAGCAGGTCCTCCAGCGCGGCGAGCGTGTCGGTGTCCAGGTCGTTGGTGGGCTCGTCGAGCAGGAGCACGTTGGGTTCCCCGGCGAGCAGCCGCAGCATCTGCAGGCGGCGGCGTTCCCCGCCGGACAGGTCGCTCACCGGGGTCCAGAGCCGCCGGTCGTCGAAGCCGAAGATCTCGGCGAGCTGGGCGGCGCTGATCTCCCGGTCGCCGAACTGCACGCGCCGGGCCACCTCTTCGACGGCTTCCAGCACGCGCAGGTGGCCGGGGAGTTCGGCGAGTTCCTGGGAGAGGAACGCGGGCCGGACGGTCTGCCCGGCGGCGAAGCGCCCGCCGTCGGGGCCGGTCACCCCGGCGAGCATCCGCAGCAGGGTGGTCTTGCCGGCGCCGTTGCGCCCGAGGATGGCCACCCGGTCGCCGGGCCCGACCTGCCAGGTGGTGTCGTGCAGGATCTCCTTCGGGCCGGCGTGCAGCCGCACGTGTTCGAGGTCGTACACCTGCTTGCCGAGCCGGGCGGTGGCGAGCCGTTGCAGCGACATGGTGTCGCGGGGTTCCGGGACGTCGGCGATGAGCGCGTTCGCCGCGTCGATGCGGAACTTGGGCTTGGAGGTGCGCGCCGGGGCACCGCGGCGCAGCCAGGCGATCTCCTTGCGGAGCAGGTTCTGCCGGCGGGCCTCGGTGGCGGCGGCCACGCGCTGCCGCTCGACGCGGGCCAGCGTCCACGCGGCGAAGCCGCCCTCGTACGCCCGGACGGTCTGGTCGGCGACCTCCCAGGTGGTGGTGCAGACGGCGTCGAGGAACCAGCGGTCGTGGGTGACCACGACGAGCGCGCCCTTGCGGGTGACGAGGTGCCGGGCCAGCCAGTCGACGCCACCGACGTCCAGGTGGTTGGTGGGCTCGTCGAGGACGAGCAGGTCGGCGTCGCGGACCAGCAGCGCGGCGAGCGCGACCCGGCGGCGTTCCCCGCCGGACATCGGGCCGACCGGCGTGTCCAGGCCGAGGTGGGGCATGCCGAGGCCGTCGAGGATGGCGCGCACGCCCGCGTCGCCGGCCCACTCGTGCTCGGCGCCCATGCTCTCGCCGAGCCAGGCGGTGCCGAGCACGACGTCCCGCACGGTGAGGTCGGGGGCCAGGTCCAGGCGCTGCGGCAGCCAGGCGACGCGCAGGTCGCGGCGGTGGGTGACGCGGCCGTCGTCGGGTTCCTCGGTGCGGGTGAGCAGCCGCAGCAGCGTCGACTTGCCGGCGCCGTTGAGGCCCACCACGCCGACCCGGTCGGCGTCGTCGAGGCCGAGCGAGACGTCGGTGAGCAGCGGCCCGGCGGCGCCGTACCCCTTGGACACCCGGTCCAGGTTGACGATGTTGGCCATTCCCCACCTTTCACGACTCAGGCGTCCCGGGGCCCGGGACGCCTGAGTCAAGGGTACGGGGCGTCAGACCACGCGGGCGCCGGCGACCGGTCCGTGCGCGACGCGGGCCTCCCGGCACACCCCGGCGGCGGTCAGCTCGGCGGCGATCCGCCCCGCGTCGGACTCGCCGGCGGCGAGGAAGACGCAGGTGGGTCCGGAGCCGGAGACGATGCCGGCGAGCGCGCCGGCGGCCTCGCCGGCCTTGAGCGTCTCGGCCAGCGACGGGCGCATGGTCAGCGCGGCGTCCTGGAGGTCGTTGCCGAGCGTGGCGGCGAGGACCCGCGGGTCGCGTTGGCGCAGCGCGGCGAGCAGCGCGTCGGTGCTGCCCAGCGGCGTCCCGGCGGCCCCGGCGTCGCGTAGCCGGTCCAGTTCCCGGTAGGCGGCCGGGGTGGACAGGCCGCCGTCGGCGATCGCCACCACCCAGTGCCAGGAGGTGGGGCGGGCGAGCACCGGGCTGACCGTCTCGCCGCGGCCGGTGCCGAGCGCGGTGCCGCCGTGGATGAGGAACGGCACGTCGGAGCCGAGGTCGGCGGCGATGCCGGCCAGTTCGTCGCGGGACAGCCCGGTGCCCCAGAGCGTGTCGCAGGCGACGAGCGCGGCGGCGGCGTCGGCGCTGCCGCCGGCGAGCCCGCCCGCGAGCGGGATCTGCTTGCGCAGGTGCAGCCGGGCGTGCGGGGCGACGCCCGCGTAGCCGGCGAGCGCGTGCGCGGCGCGCAGCGCCAGGTTGGTGTCGTCCAGCGCCAGCTCCCCGGCGCCCTCGCCCTCCATGGTGAGGGTGAGGGTGTCGCCGCGCCGGGCGGTCAGCTCGTCGTAGATGGAGATCGCGTGGTAGACGGTGTTCAGCTCGTGGTAGCCGTCACGGCGCAGCGGTCCCACCCCGAGATGCAGGTTGACCTTGGCGGGCACCCGCACCTTGACCGGGCCGCTGGCCCCGCGCCGCTGCCCGTCCTCGTCCTCCGGTCGCCATGCCTCGGTCACCGGGTGCGCTCCCCTGGACGCGGGCGGATGTCGAACGGCTTCTGCACGGTCAGCTCCTCGGCGGGGTCGGGCAACGGCGCCAGCCTACTGCTCGGCGGCGGAGCCGTCGGGGGCCGACGCGGCGATGGCGGCGAACTGCTCCACGGTGAGCGATTCGCCGCGTGCGGACGGGTCCACGCCGGCCGCGGCGAGCGCCGCGGCGGCCCGGTCCGCGCCGCCGGCCCAGCCGGCCAGGGCGGCGCGCAGCGTCTTGCGGCGCTGCGCGAACGCGGCGTCGACGACGGCGAAGACGGCCTTCCGGGGTACGTCCGGCCGGGGCGGTTCGCGCCTGGTGAACGCGACCAGACCGGAGTCGACGTTCGGCACCGGCCAGAACACGTTCGGCGGGACCTTGCCGGCGGCCCGGGAGCGGGCGTACCAGGCGAGTTTGACCGACGGGATGCCGTACACCTTGGAGCCGGGACCGGCGACGAGCCGGTCGGCGACCTCCTTCTGCACCATCACCAGGCCGTGCCGCAGTGTGGGCAGCTCGGCGAGCAGGTGCAGCACGACCGGCACGGCGACGTTGTAGGGCAGGTTCGCCACCAGCGCGGTCGGCGCCGGGTCGGCCAGGTCGGCGGCGGTGACCCGCAGCGCGTCGGCTGGGTGGACGGTGAGCCGCCCGGCGGCCTCGCCGGCGAAGCGGGCGGCGGTCTCCGGCAGCGCGGCGGCGAGCACCGGGTCGAGTTCCACGGCGTGCACGTGCGCGGCGACCGGGATCAGGGCGAGCGTGAGCGAGCCGAGGCCGGGGCCGACCTCCAGCGCCACGTCGTCCGGGGTCAGCCCGGCGGTGGTGACGATGCGGCGCACTGTGTTCGGGTCGTGCACGAAGTTCTGGCCGAGCTTCTTGGTCGGCGTGACGCCGAGGCGCGCGGCGAGTTCCCGGATCTCCGCCGGGCCGAGGAGTCCGGTCACGCCCCGTAGCGTAAGCGCCCCCGCCCGAGGGGAAGGAAGGGCCCCTTCTTAACGCCTCGCGATATGGAGGGGCCCCTTCTTAACGCCACGGGCCGAACGCGCGCTCACCGTTGGTGGAGATGGCGGCGCAGAGGGTGTCCAGGTCGGCGCCGGTGGTCTCGGCGAGGAAGCGGACGGTCAGCGGGATCAGGTACGAGGCGTTGGGCCGTCCCCGGTGCGGCATCGGGGTGAGGTACGGCGCGTCGGTCTCCACCAGCATCTGCTCCGGCGGGGTGACGGCGGCGGCCTCGCGCAGCGCGGCGGCGCTGCCGAACGTGACGGTGCCGGCGAAGCTGAGCAGGAAGCCGCGCCGGACGCACTCGCGGGCGAAGTCGGCGTCGCCGGAGAAGCAGTGCATGACCACGGTGTCCGGGGCGCCCTCGTCGTCGACGACGCGCAGCACGTCGGCGTGCGCGTCGCGGTCGTGGATGACCAGCGCCTTGCCGTGCCGCTTCGCGATGGCGATGTGTGCCCGGAAGCTCTCCTCCTGCGCGGCCCGCCCCTCCTCGCCGGTACGGAAGAAGTCCATCCCGGTCTCGCCGACGCCCCGGACCCGGTCCCGGCCGGCGAGCGTCTCGATCTCGCGCAGCGCCTCGTCCAGGTCGGCCAGCCGGGGCGCCTCGTTCGGGTGCAGCGCGACGGTGGCGAGCACCGCTGCGTACCGGTCGGCGACGTCGGCGCCCCACCGGGACGAGTCGACGTCCACGCCGACCTGGACCAGCCGGTCCACGCCGGCCCGGGCGGCGACGGCGATCGCGGCGGCCACCGGGTCGTCGCCGGAGGCGCCGCCCGGCGGTGTGCCGAACTCGCCGACGGTGATGTCGAGGTGGGTGTGGCTGTCCGGCACGGGTACGGGCAGCGGCTCGGGTGCGGGCGGGAACTCCCCGGCCCGGCGGGCGGCGCGCTGCTTGCGGGTCTCGGTCTGCTCGGTCATCGCGGCCAGCATCACACACCGGCCCGGTGCGGCGTTCCCGGACCGCCACCGGCCGTTCACACGCCCCACATCTGGCGGGCTTAGCGTCCCGGAGTGACAGTCACCGACCATGCCGGTGGGCCCGCCTCCGACCGGGCCGGGTTGCGCGTGACGTACGCCGGCCGGGTGCACCCGGCCGAGGAGATCGCCCGGGGCGCGGCGTACGAGCTGTTCAGCGCCGACGAGGCACCTGGCTTCGAGTGGTGTCCCCGGCCCGGGGGCGGCTATCCGTGGCGCCGGTTCGTGCACGCGACCGAGGTGGACGCGGTGCACGGGGGCCCTGGGACGGTCGACGAGACGGACGCGCCGCTGCTGATGCCGGTGCACCGGGACCGGGGTTGGGCGTACGTACACCGGCTCAGCCAGCAGCCGGGGGCGGCGGGTGACCCGACGCTGGCCGCGGTGCGGGCCTCGGCGGTGATCCGGCCGGGCACCCGGATGGTGAAGGTGCTCTCCGCCCGGCAGCTCGCCGGCTACGTGCGGGGGTGGCTGCCGCACGGCTTCTGCTACCGGGAGCACGACGTGGCGCACCTGCGGACGCCAGCCGGGATGGCGGTGCTGCGGGGCGACTCCGAGGGCGGTGACGTGGCGTACGCGCTGCGCTGGCGGGCCGCCGACCCGGCCGACTACGACGTGCCGGTGGGCGAGGCGCACCGCGGCCTCATGGCGTTGCCGCCCCGGGACCGGCTCGGGCCGCCGGTGCTGGGCACCGGGTTCGTGCCGAGCAGCGCGCAGCTCGTGCCGGAGTTCGTCACCCGGGAGTTCGCCGACCTGCCGATGCCGGCGAACGCCACGCTGCTGGCCTACCCGGCCGAGGGCGTGGAGGTGGTGCTCTACACCTACCAGGCGGAGCAGCGGGGCTGGCTGCGCCTGGCGGGTCCGCAGTGGCGGCACCTGCTCGCCGCGGTGCCCGGCCTGGCCGCCGATCAGGAGTACGTGCCGACCGGCGAGGCGCCGCGCTCGACCCGGCTCGTCGGCACGTACGCGGGTTCGGAGTACGAGGCGGTGGCCGACCAGCCGGGCGGGTTCCGGGTGCTGGCGATGACCCGGGCGGCCCGCTACCCGGTGGACGCGGCGGCCCGGCGGCTGCGCACGGCGACCTGGCGCGGGGCGCCGTGCCTGGTGCTGCGGGAGGAGGGTGGCTGGCTGCGGTTGCGGCTGCGCCGCCCGGATCCGGACGCGGTGGCCGCGACCGGCGCGCAGTGTCTGGAACGCGGCGTGTACGAGGTCTGGGCGCCGGGCGGCGAGCTGACCGACGACCGGGTGGTGGACCTGCCCTATCCGGCCCGGCACGAATAGACGGGGGCAGGTCGGGAAGCCGTTGGGGTCCGAGAAGCCCGCGCTGAGGGGGAATCCCGACATGCCTTTCGTCACCGTCGGTACGGAGAACTCCGCACCCATCGACCTGTACTACGAGGATCACGGTTCCGGTCAGCCGATCGTGCTGATCCACGGTTTCCCGTTCAACGGGGCGACCTGGGAGAAGATGAGCGGTCCGCTGCTGAACGCCGGGTACCGGGTGATCACGTACGACCGGCGTGGGTTCGGCAACTCCGCGCAGCCGGCCATGGGCTACGACTACGACACGTTCGCCGCCGACCTGGACGTGTTGATGACCGAGCTGGACCTGCGCAACGCGATCCTGGTCGGGCACTCCATGGGCACCGGTGAGGTGACCCGCTACCTGGGCGCGTACGGGTCGGACCGGGTGGACCGGGCGGTCCTGCTGGCCCCGTTGGCGCCGTACCTGCTGAAGACGCCCGACGACCCGGAGGGCGTCGACAAGAGCATGTTCGAGGGGTTCCAGAAGGCGATCATCCAGGACCGGTTCGCCTACCTGACCCAGTTCTGCGACGCGTTCTTCAACGCCAGTGAGAACCGGGGGAAGCTGGTCAGCGACGAGGCGTACCACGCGCACTGGCAGATCGGCGCGCAGGCGTCGGCCAAGGGCACCCACGACTCGGTGGACGCCTGGCAGACCGACTTCCGCGGTGACCTGCCGAACATCGACGTGCCGGTGCTGATCATCCAGGGCGACAAGGACAACGTGCTGCCGTTCCCGGTGACGGGCCAGCGGCTGGTGAACATGCTGTCCGACGCCAAGCTGGTCACGCTGAAGGGTGCGCCGCACGGCACGCCGTGGACCCATCCCACCGAGGTCAACAAGGCCATCATGGAGTTCATCGGCAAGCCGAGCATGGCGACCGCCTGATCCGGCGGACGATCGCGGCCCCGGGGAGATCCCCGGGGCCGCGGTTCGCGCGCGTGCTCAGCCGGTCAGCCGGGCCAGCTCCTCCTCGACGATGGACGGGTCGAGCTTGCGGAACACCGGCTTCGGCGCCGCGAGCGGCCGGCCCACTTCCAGGGGTACGGACTCCCAGCGCGCCCCGACCGTGTAGTCACCGGTCAGCACCGGGTACGACGGCCCGCCGTCGAGGTCGTCGACCTCCTCGATCACCGGCATCGGGGCGTGCGTGCCGGTGCCGCCGAGCAGCTCGTGGATCTTCTGGGCGGAGTGCGGCAGGAACGGGGTGAGCAGCGTGTTGGCGTCGCTGACCACCTGGAGCGCGACGTGCAGGATGGTGCCCATGCGGGGCTTGTCGTCCTCGCCCTTGAGCTTCCAGGGCGCCTGCTCGGAGAGGTACTTGTTGGCCTCGGCGACGACCTTCATGGCCTCGCCGATGGCCTGCTTCTGCCGGTGCCGGGCGATCAGGTCGCCGACGGTGGCGAAGCCCGCCTTCGCGGTGTCCAGCAGCGCCTGGTCGGCCTCGGTGAGCCCGGCCGGGTCGACCGGTGGGACGGCGCCGAAGTTCTTCGCCGCCATCGACACCGACCGGTTGACCAGGTTGCCCCAGCCGGCGACCAGTTCGTCGTTGTTGCGGCGCAGGAACTCGGCCCAGGTGAAGTCGGTGTCGTTGCTCTCCGGGCCGGCCACCGCGATGAAGTAGCGCAGCGCGTCGGCGTCGTAGCGCTCCAGGAAGTCCCGGACGTAGATGACCACCTTGCGGGAGGAGGAGAACTTCCGCCCCTCCATGGTGAGGTATTCGCTGGACACGACCTCGGTGGGCAGGTTGAGCCGGCCCAGCTCGCCCGGCTCGCCGTCGCGGGCCCCCTCACCGGAGTAGCCGCCGAGCAGCGCCGGCCAGATCACCGAGTGGAAGACGATGTTGTCCTTGCCCATGAAGTAGTAGGAGCGGGCGTCCTTCCCTTCCCCGTCCGCCGACCACCACTTGCGCCAGGCCTCCGGGTCGCCGGTGCGGCGGGCCCACTCGATGGACGCGGACAGGTAGCCGATGACCGCGTCGAACCAGACGTAGATCCGCTTGTCCGGCCGGTCCCGCCAGTCGTCCAGCGGGATCGGCACGCCCCACTCCAGGTCGCGGGTGATGGCCCGGGGCTGGAGGTCGTCGAGCAGGTTGCGGGAGAACCGCAGCACGTTCGGGCGCCAGCCCTCGCGGTTGTCCAGCCACTGCCGCAGCGCGTCGGCCAGGGCGGGCAGGTCGAGGAAGAAGTGCTCGGTCTCGACGAACTCCGGCGTCTCCCCGTTGATCTTCGACTTGGGGTCGATCAGGTCGATCGGGTCGAGCTGGTTGCCGCAGTTGTCGCACTGGTCGCCGCGCGCGCTGTCGTAGCCGCAGATCGGGCAGGTGCCCTCGATGTAGCGGTCGGGCAGCGTCCGGCCGGTGGACGGGGAGATCGCGCCGGTGGTGACCTTCGGGACGATGTAGCCGTTGCGGTACAGGCCGGTGAACAGCTCCTGCACCACGGCGTAGTGGTTGCGCGTGGTGGTGCGGGTGAACAGGTCGTACGACAGGCCCAGCGCCCGCAGGTCCTCGGCGATCACCCGGTTGTAGCGGTCGGCCAGTTCGCGCGGGGTGACTCCCTCGGCGTCGGCCTGCACCTGGATCGGGGTGCCGTGTTCGTCGGTGCCGGAGACCATGAGCACGTCGTGGCCGGCCATCCGCATGTACCGGGCGAAGACGTCGGAGGGAACGCCGAATCCGGATACGTGGCCGATGTGGCGCGGGCCGTTGGCGTAGGGCCAGGCGACCGCGGCGAGAACGTGACTCATGAGCAGCAAGCCTAGTGATTGCGGTGGGCGGGCCGCGAACCAATGGGCGGCAGGCGCCGGCCGTACGTCCGATTTGTCGCCGACACGCGGCGTGAGCTTCACCGCAAGCCGGGCGTACCGGTGTGAAATGAACATCGTGACCAACAGACCAGCGGCGCCGGAGCCGTCGGCGGCCACCACCCGGCGGGCGCGACCCGCCCCGGCGGGCGCGCCCGTCGCGCCGCAGCCCCGGCTCGACCCGGCGGACCCGCCGGTCGAGGTGGAGCCGACCACCGGCGCGCCGGTGGACGCGGTGCCGAGCCGGGTGCCGGTGCGGCAGCCCCGCTGGCAGCGTAGGGCCGCGCAGGCGGGCGGCTGGGCGCCGATCGAGGAGGTGCACTGGGACGGCACGCCGCTGCGCGACGAGCCGCACCCGCTCCCCGCCCGGCCACCGGGCCGGCGGGCGCCGGCCCGCCCGGTCCTCCCGCCGACCCCGCCCGTCGGCCTCGCCGTGCTGCTGGCGTTGAGCCTGCTCGCCGCGTTCTTCGCCTGGGTGAGCGCGGGGCCGTTCTGGCTGGCCGCGGGGCATTCGACAGGCGGCACCGTGATGATCACCGAGTGCGCGGGCGGCGGGCTCACCCAGCGTTGCCGGGGGATCTTCCTGGCCGACGGCGACCGGTTCCAGGCCCACGGTGTACGGGTCAGTGGCGTACCGGCCGGGCGGACCGCCACCGGCACCCTGCTGCCGGCCCGGATGACCGGGCCGGACGGATCGACCGCCTACGCGGACACCGGCCCCGGACAGCACCTGCGCTGGCTGCTCGGGCTGGCGCTGGTGGCCGGGTGCGCCGCCGGGATCGCCCGGTGGACCGGCGCGACCCGGCTCGCGGACGAGCGGCAGCGGCGCTGGGCGGTCGGCCTGGCGCTGGCCGGGCCGGCGCTGATCACCGTCGGGTTCCTGGCCGCCGCCTGGTGAGGTGAGGTGTTAAAAGGGGGCCCTTCCTCTACCGCAGGCGTTAAGAAGGGGCCCTTCCTTTCAGCTGTGCACCACCGCGTACACCTCGCGCCGTCGCAGCCCGTACGCGGTGGCGACCTCGGTGATCGCGTCGCGCCGGGACAGCCCGGCCGCCTCGCGCTCGGCCACCGCGGCGCGCAGCGTGTCGTCGTCGGGCCGGACCGCAGGCGTGGCCGGCGCGCCCGCCACGACGAGCGTGATCTCACCCCGGGGATCGCCGTCGGCGGCCCACTCGGCCAGCTCGCCGAGCGGACGGCGGACCACCTCCTCGTACGTCTTGGTCAGCTCGCGGCAGAGCGCGGCGGGCCGGTCGGCGCCGAACGCCTCGGCCAGGTCGGCCAGCGCGCCGGCGATGCGGTGCGGCGCCTCGAAGAACACCAGCGTGCGGTCCTCGGCGGCGAGCGCCCGCAGGCGGGAGCGGCGGGCGCCGGGGGTACGGGGCAGGAAGCCCTCGAAGCAGAACCTGTCGCAGGGCAGCCCGGACAGCGCCAGCGCGGTGGTGACGGCGCTCGGCCCGGGCGCGGCGGTGACCGGCACGCCCGCGTCCAGGGCGGCCCGGACCAGCCGGTATCCGGGGTCGGAGACGCTCGGCATGCCACCGTCGGTGACCAGCGCGACCGTGTAGCCGGCGACGAGCACCTCGGCCAGCTCCGGGGTGCGCCGCTCCTCGTTGCCCTCGAAGTAGGAGACGATCCGGCCGGGCACCGTCACGTCGAGGTCGCGGGCGAGCCGGGTGAGCCGCCGGGTGTCCTCGGCGGCGACCACGTCGGCGACGGCCAGCACCTCCCGGAACCGGGCGGACGCGTCGGCCGGGTTGCCCAGCGGCGCGCCGAGCAACACCAGCCGTCCGACCTCGGACATTTCCCCCACGGCGCGTGCTCCCTCATCGATGGTCGTACCAATTTCGGAGACGATGGACGCCACCGGGCACCCTCGCAGCCTACGATCGCCGGGTGACGAGTGCGTCGACAGCACAGAGCGCGAACCCGGACCCTTCCACCGCCGAGCGCGGCGACGGCAACGGGGGCGGGCTGCCCGCCGCCGTGCGGCGCCGGCTCGCCACCGTCGACGACCGCATCGGTCGGGGGCAGGCGTGGCTGGCCACAGCCGTGGTGGTGGCGATCGCGGCGATCCTGCGCTTCGTGGGGCTCAGTTTCCCGCCCGGCAAGGTCTTCGACGAGACCTACTACGCCAAGGACGCGTACGGGCTGATCGACCGCGGCGTCGAGTGGAACTACAAGGACAACGGCCCCTCGTACGTGGTGCATCCACCGCTGGGCAAGTGGATGATCGGGATCGGCGAGTGGGCCTTCGGCTACCAGGACGCGGACAGCGGCGTCTCGGTGCCGGGCCACCTGATCACGACGTCGCCGGAGTTCGGCTGGCGGTTCGGCGCGGCGGTGGCCGGCACACTGTCGGTGCTGCTGCTGGTCCGCATCGGCCGGCGGATGTTCCGGTCCACGGTGCTGGGCTGCGCGGCGGGCCTGCTGCTCGCGCTCGACGGGTTCCACCTGGTGCTGTCCCGCACGGCCATCCTCGACATCTTCCTGCTGCTGTTCGTGCTGGCCGCGTTCGGCGCGCTGGTGCTCGACCGGGACGCCCGGCGACGGCGCTGGACGCGGGCCCTGGAGGCCGGGCTCGACCCGACCCGGCCGGGGCGGGCCGGGCGGCCTCCGTCCGGTTGGCGGAACTGGCCGTGGTGGCGGCTGGCGGCCGGGGTGCTGCTCGGCTGTGCCTGCTCGGTCAAGTGGAGCGCGATCTACTTCGTGCCGGCGTTCGCGCTGCTGGTGCTGTTCTGGGAGGTGGGCGTCCGCCGTTCGGCCGGGGTTCGCCGTCCGTGGCGTGACGCGGTGCTGGACGAGCTGCCCTGGCTGCTCGCGGCCGGCGTGCTGATGGTGGTCACCTACGTCGCGACCTGGTCGGGCTGGCTGCTCAGCGACGAGGGCTACTACCGCCTGGCCGAGCGCTACCCGAACAACCCGGAGCTGAGCGACACCCCGTTCATCGGGGCGCTGAACAACCTGTGGGAATACCACAAGGCCTCGTACGGCTTCCACACCCAGCTCGACGACCCGCACAAGTACCAGTCCTGGCCGTGGCAGTGGCTGCTGCTCGGCCGCCCGGTGGCGTTCCACTGGTCCGGGGACGGCAGTTGTGGCGCGCCGAGCTGCGCGTCGGAGGTGCTGCTGCTGGGCACGCCGCTGCTGTGGTGGTCGTTCCTGCCGGCGATCGCCGCGACCGCCTGGCTCGGCCTGGCCCGGCGGGACTGGCGGGCGGGCGCGATCCTGCTCAGCATCGCCGCCGGCCTGCTGCCGTGGTTCTGGTTCGCGCTCGACGGCCGGACGATGTTCTCCTTCTACGCCGCGCCCGCGGTGCCGTTCCTGGTGCTGGCGGTGGTCTATGTGCTCGGCGCGATCACCACTCCGGCGCCGGTAACCGCGACGACCGCTACGGCCGCGCCGCCCGATCCGCAGCAGCTGCGGGATCGGCGGATGGTGGGCGGGATCATCGCGGGCGCCTACGTGTTGCTGGTGGCGCTCTGTTTCGCGTACTTCTACCCGATCTTCGTGGGCCGGGTGCTGCCGTACGCGGAGTGGTCGGCGCGGATGTGGCTGGACGGCCGCTGGATCTAGAGGCGCGGGCGCCGGCACAAAGAAGCGCGCCCCGATCGCCTGCCACGGGGGAAGCGGGCGATTGGGGCGCGCAAGACAGAGCTTAACCACACTCCGGCACGGGCACAACGGGTGCGGGCCGGTCAGATTTGCGACGGGCACGCCACTGCCGAAAGGTTCACCTCCGGCATCTAACAGTGGGTCATCCTGCGGGAACATAACGGGTTCGATCTCCGGCGCCAGGCAGGAGCGGAGGGACGCCGGACCCGGATGATCTTCCAAAGTGGATCTCACTACACTTCGCCCGGTGATCAACAAGAGACGATCGACGATTGTCCTCTTCGGACTGCTGACGGCCGCCGCGCTGATCGGACCGAGCCCCGCCGGGGCCGACGACGAGACCTCCGAGCCCGTCGCCGAGCCACCCAAGGTGGAGCTGGTCCTCGACGTCAGTGGCTCGATGCGGGCCCGGGACATCGACGGGCGCAGCCGGATCTCCGTCGCGCAGCAGGCGTTCAACGAGGTGGTCGACGCCCTGCCGGACGAGACACAGCTCGGCATCCGGGTGCTCGGCGCCACCTACCAGGGCAAGGACAAGAAGCAGGGCTGCCTGGACACCCAGCAGATCGTGCCGGTCGGCCCGGTGGACCGTACCCAGGCCAAGGCCGCCGTCGCCGGGCTGCGACCGACCGGTTTCACACCGGTCGGGCTGGCGCTGCGCTCCGCCGCGCAGGACCTGGGCACCGGCAGCACCGCCCGCCGGATCGTGCTGATCACCGACGGTGAGGACACCTGCGCCCCGCCCGACCCGTGCGAGGTGGCGCGCGAGCTGGCCGCCCAGGGCACCCGGCTCGTCGTGGACACGCTCGGCCTCGCCCCGGACGAGAAGGTACGCAAGCAGTTGCTCTGCATCGCCGGCGCGACCGGCGGCACCTACACGGCGGCGCAGAGCGCCGACGAGCTGACCGGCCGGATCAAGCAGCTCGTCGACCGGGCCCGGGACACGTACACGGCCACCCCGGCGGTGGTCGGCGGCGGCGCGGCGTGCCAGGGCGCGCCGCTGCTCGCCCCCGGCGTCTACAGCGACCGGGAGGCGTTCTCCGAGCACCGCTGGTACCGGGTGCCGGTGCGGCCCGGCCAGGAGCTGCGCGCCTCGGTGAGCGTCGCGCTGGACCGGCCGGTCAACCCGGACTACGGCGTGCTGCTGCGCGCCACCGCGCCGGACGGGCGGGAACTGGTCCGCGGCGTCGACGCCGGAAGCGGGCGCACCGACGTGGTCTCCGCCGGACTGCGCTGGTCGGCCGCCGAGGAGGAGGACGACGACGGCCCGAGCCCGGAGCCGAGCCCCGGCGCGGAGCAGGCCGTGCGAACCGTCTGCCTGGTGGTCAGCAACTCCTTCGCGGCCAAGCCCGGCACGCAGACCCAGCCGGGTATGCCGGTGGAGCTCACGGTCGACGTGGTCGCCGCCTCCCCCGCCCCGGACGGGCCGGACCTCGGCCGCGGCTGGGTGCTGCTGCTCCTGCTCACGCTGGCCGGACTGCTCACCGGGCTGGTCGCCGGACTGCTCACCCGCTGGTGGGTGCACACGTGGAGGGTGAACTGAGCATGCGTACGCTGATCCGCGCCGCGGCGGCGACCACCGCCGTCGGTCTCGCGCTCACCCCGGCGGCGGCCCTGGCCGCGCCCAGTCCGTCACCGGGCGCGACCACTGTGACCAAGGCCGGCACCTCGTTCCTCACCGCCACCACCGTCACCGCCGGGCAGCCGGTGCAGGTGGGCGCGTCGACCGGCGACCACCTGTACTGGTCGTTCCGGGCCGACGCCGGGCAGGTGCACGAGATCACCGCCACCGTCACGTTCCCGAAGCGACGCACCGGCGCGTCCACCTGGACCGTCGACGTCTTCGACGGGCTGCGCCGCCGGCAGGCGTGCACGGCCGGCGCACAGACGCCGACAGCGGACGCGGCGGCCACGAGCGTGGCGCTCGGCTGCACGCTGCGCCGGGTACGGCCGTGGGCCGAGCCGTGGTCGGGCGACCCGCTGCCCGGCACCTACTACGTCCGGCTCTCCGTCACCGACCTGCCCGAGCCCGACCTCGGCCTGCCGGTCGAGGTGGAGATGCTCGTCGGCGCCACCGACGAGGTCGGCGCGTCCGGCGACGACGGCGAGCTGGCCGCGCCGCTGGTGCCGAACACCAGGGCCGGCACGGTGCTGGCCGCCGAGCCGACCCCCGAGCCGGTGGCCGAGGAGGAGACCGACCTGACCGGCTGGCTCCCCGACGCGGGCTCGCGCTGGGTGTGGACCGGCGTGGGCGGCGTGCTCGCCGCCGTGGCCGGCGTGGTGGGCTTCGCGCTCACCCGGCGGCCCCGCCGCGGCTGAAGGACCACTCCCGGTGGCCGTCGTGAACCCGACACGACGGCCACCGGGAGCTCAGATCGTCCTCGAGCCGCGCGGCACCCAGCCGATGAACCGGTCCTGGAGCGCGGTGACCGGCACGGAGCGCAGATCCTGCGTGGCCGCGGCCAGGCAGGAGCCGAGATAGACGCTCAACGACGCCCGATCCACCTGGTACTCGCTCAGCAGGTGGTGACGTTTCGTGGCGCAGGGCCATTCGTCACCGCACGAGCCGCAGGTCCAGTCGGGGGTCACCGGCACGTGCTCGCCGTCCCGCCTCCCCGGTGCCTCCGCGCCACGCGTCATCCGCCGCTCCTTCCCTGTTCGGAATCGTGGTCGTGATGGGCCGGTTGCCTCCCCGCAACACACCTTCAGCGCCACCGCACGCCCCAGCGTTACGGTACGTTCACCGCGTGCCTCCGTCATCCGTCGCACGTGCGTGATCTGCTGCCGGCCGTGGTCGCCGTGTCGGTGGCCGGCCCGGCCGACTGGTCCGGCGAGCTGCTCCCGGCCGAACGAGCCGCCCTGGGCGAGCGCGCGGTGCTCCACCGCCGCCGCGACTTCACCGCCGGCCGGGTCTGCGCCCGCCGGGCACTCGCCACGCTCGGCCTGACCGGCACGCCGGTGCCGGCCGGCGCGGACCGGGCCCCGGTCTGGCCGCCCGGCGTGGTCGGCGCGATCACCCACACCCGGGACTACTGCGCGGCCGCTGCCGCCCGCGCCGCCGACGTGCGCGCCGTCGGCATCGACGCCGAGCGGCACCGCCCGCTCTCCCCCGGGGTACGGCGGAAGGTGTGCCGCCCCGACGAGGAGGCGGACCTGGCCCGGCTGCCGGCCGGGATGCCCTGGCCGACCGTGTTGTTCAGCGCCAAGGAGACCGTCTACAAGGTCTGGCACCCGCTCGTCGGGACCTGGCTGGGCTTCGCCGACGCGCGCGTCACGCTCGACCCGCAGGCGGGCACGTTCCACGCCGAGATCGAGCCGGCCCGGCTCGCCGCCGCTCCGGTGGCCGACCCGCCGTCGCGCGTGACCGGACGGTTCGCGGTGGACGACGATCTGGTCCGCACCGCCGCCGTCCTGCCACATCGATGACGCCCTGTCGGCCGGGTTGACCCCGGCTTGTACCGTCGTTCCGACTGAAATCCCGAAGGCGCCCCAAGGAGTACGGTGAGCCACCCTCAGCCTCCGTCCGGGTCACCGGACCCGAACCAGCAGCCGCCGGAACCGCCGACGCAGGCGTTCCCCACCGCGCCGATGCCGCCGAGCGACCCCTACGAGCCGCCGCCCGCCCCGGACGCGCCGACGGCCCCGATCTCGGGCGCGCCCTACCCGCCGCCTCCGGGCACGCCGCAGCCGCCGGTGTCGGGGCCGCCGCAGCCGCCGGTGTCGGGAGCACCGTATCCGCCGGCCTCCGGGGCGCCGTACCCGCCGCAGCCGGGGCCGGGTGAGCAGTACCCGCCGCCCGCTCCCACCCAGGCGTTCCCGCCGGCGCCGCCGACCTCGGGCGCGCCGTACCCGCCGCCCGGCAGTGAGTATCAGCCCCCGGGCGCGGCGTATCAGCCCCCGGGCGCGGCGTATCAGCCCCCGGGCGCGGCGTATCAGCCCCCGGGCGGTGAGTACCAGCAGCCGGGCGCGGCGTATCAGCAGCCGGGAGGCGAGTACCAGCAGCCGGGCGCCGCGTACCCGCCCCCGGGCAGTGAGTACCAGCAGCCGGGCGCGGCGTATCAGCAGCCGGGGGGCTACCCGCCGCCGGGCGGTGGGCAGCCGTACCCGCCCGCAGGCGCGCCGTATCAGCCGGGAGCGCCGTTCGGACCGCCGGCCAAGAAGTCGAACAAGAACGTCTGGATCACGATCGGCATCGTCGCGGCGCTCCTGCTGCTGCTCTGCTGCGGTGGCGGCATCTTCGCCGTCTACAGCGGCGTGAACAAGGCCCAGGAGGCGGTTGACTCGCTGCCCACGCCGGGCGTCACCTACGGCGTCCCGGACGAGCAGACCCCGACCGGCGGCCCCACCGGCACGCCGCAGCCGGGCACCACCGACGACAAGACCTTCAACATGCCGGCCGGCGACAAGCTGATCGTCAACGACACCGACGGCACCATCGAGATCACCGTCGGCAACTTCCGGACCCGGAACTCCGCCTGCAACGAGATCATGCCCGGCCCGAAGAAGGGCATGTTCCTGATCGCCGATGTGACCGCCGAGATCACCAAGGGCACCGGTTCGATCAACCCGTTCTACTTCTCCTGGGTGGCCGAGGACGGCACCGAGGAGAACGGCATCGGTGGCGCCTTCTCGGGGTGCGGCAAGCTGATGACCTCGGGCAACAACCTGCCCGCCGGCTCCAAGCGCAGCGGTCAGCTCATCTTCGACGTCAAGGACCAGAACGGCGTCGTCGAGTACAAGCACCGCTTCCGTACCGCCGGGTCCTGGAAGCCCTGACCCGCGCCTGACCCCGCACCGGGGCCGGTCCGTCTCGGACCGGCCCCGGTGCCCGTTCGGACAATGCCCGTCGGCCGTTCGGGCCTTTCCATGTGCGCGTGGGCGCTCCCGGTGGCCAGGCTCGGAGCATGGCGAACGAGACGACCATCCCGCTGCTGCCCTGCCGCTCACTTGACGACGTGGCGCCCTTCTACCAGGCGCTCGGCTTCGAGGTGACGCACCGGCAGGAGCGCCCCAACCCGTACCTGGCCCTGCGCCGGGAGGACCTCAACCTGCACTTCTTCGGGATGCCCGGGTTCGACCCCGCCGACTCGTACGGCTCCTGCCTGGTGGTGGTCGACGACCTGACCGTCCTGCACCGCGCCTTCGCCGACGGCATGCGCGCCACGTACGGCAAGGTGCTGGTCGCCGGTGTACCCCGGATGACCCGGCCCCGGCCCCGCCGCAACCAGGACGGGCATTCCGGGTTCAGCATCGTCGATCCGGGCGGCAACTGGATCCGGTTCGTGGCCCGGGCCTCGACGCCGGACGCCGACGACGACCGGGGCGGGCTCGCCCGTACGCTCGGCAACGCCGTGGTGCAGGGCGACTCGCGCGGTAATCCCGCTCAGGCCGCGCGCATTCTCGACGGCGCGCTGGCCCGGCCCGACGCGGCCGACGAACCCGCCGTCCTGGTGGAGGCGCTGGTCTACCGGGCCGAGATGGCGCTGCAACTCGGGGAGCCGGAGGCCGTCCGGGAACGGGTACGGCAGGCCCGGTCGGTCCCACTGGACGACGAGTCGCGCGTCCGGCTGGCCGACACGCTGCGGCACGCCGAGGACATGATCCCGGCCCTGCCGACCGCATGACCGCCGGCCGGATGCGGGCTGACGCCGATCCGGTGGCGGCGGTTTGCCGTGCGGGTCAGCGGGGACGCGACGTGGCAGGCGGCGAGGGCCGCCACGCGACGATCCGGGGAGGCGGCATGAGCGTCGAACGGGCGAACAACGACCTGGAGAACCTGGCCGGTCCGGCCCGGGCCCGTCTGGGTGACCTGAACCAGGACGAACACGCCGAGGCCGACCGGGTGCGGGAACTGGACGAGATCCGCGGCAAGCGCCCCGGCGAGCACATCCAGGAGGACGCCCGCGACGCCGACGACAACTTCACCGCCTAGCCAGATCTTGGAAGCAAACGGCTGCCATAGGGGCCGAAATCTTCCAAGATCTCTCGGCGTCCGGTCATCCACGATGATCGGCTTGTGTGTCTCGACGGATCGGCGGCACGGGTCGCCGAGCGTCGATGCGAAACGCGCCAGTTGACCAATCGCAATAATTGATGACGCAAGCAGACTGAGTTGCGTGACCAAGCCATCACCGCAGAGATCATGGCCGATATCGAATCAGTCCTGGTGGCGCCGGCTTTCCGGCGGCACGAAAGCCGTGCTCGTGTCCGGCGGCGTGCTGGTGCTGTGCTGCTGCGGCGGCGGGATCGCCGCCGTCGGCGGCGCGACTGACGAGAAGCCCGCGTCGATCAGCGCCGCCTCGACCGCGACCGCGCGCAGCGCCGATCTGCCCCCTGCCGCCCACTCGTCCGGCTCGCCCTCGAACGTCGCCGCACCGACCGACTCGCCGCCCGCTCCGCCGACGACGCGGGCCGCCGAGCCGTCGCCGCAGACCGCGACCGCGCGTCCGGCGCCCCGGCCGAAGCCGAAGCGGACCACGCCCAAGCCGACACCGAAGCGGACCACGAGCGCGCCCCGGACCACCAAGCCGTCCACCGGCACCGTCCAGGGCGCCGTCCATCCTGGCGCTTTCTGCTCGCCGGTCGGCGCGACCGGCCGTACCGCCAAGGGCACGCTGATGCGGTGCACGCGCAAGGCCGGCGAGGACCGGGCCCGGTGGCGCGCCGCGTGATCCGCATCGGCGGGCGGTGTCGGGGGTGGTTCCTATCCTGGGGCGATGGTTCTCACTGACGCCACCGGGTCCTGGGCCGGCACCAGCGGTTTCCGTCTGATGCCCGCCGATCCGCTCGCCGAGTCGCCGGCCACCGCCATTGTCGCGACCGCCGCCGGTGGCCACCTGACCACCGTTTCGTACTCGTGGGCCCATCCGGGCGACGGGCCGCAGGACGGTCTGCTGGTGATCGCCGCCGGCGAGCAGCCGGGCTCGCTCGTCGCCTGGTGGGGCGACTCGTGGCACCAGCAGCCGACGCCGATGACGCTGACCGGCACGGCAGGCGGCGCGGCGGCGGTCGAGCTGAGCGCCGGGTACGGCGACGGATGGGAGTGGCGGATCACCGTGGACACCGCCGACCCGGCCACCCTGCGGCTGCGGATGGAGAACGTGGTGCCGGCCGACCAGGCGGGCGCCGACATGCCGGCCGGCCCCTACCCGGTCATGGTCACCGACGTGCGCCGCGCCTGAGTCCGGTCAGGCGGCGCCGTCGAGGATCTCCCGCAGCCGGCGCGCGAACGCCTCCGGCTGCCCGGCGTGGCCCATCTCCTCACCCAGGAATCCGCCGTGGTGGCTGGGAAAGACCGCGGCCTTGCCGCCGAGCAGCTCGGCCGCGGCCACCGACGTGCGTCCGGTGAAGGTGTCCGCCGACTCCTCGCCCACCGCGACGACGACCCGGGTACGCGCCGCGCGCAGCGCGTCCACGTCCGGCCGGAAGCGGGTGACCGCCGCGGCGCGGTCGGAGAGCAGCGGGTCGTCCCGGCTGCCGTCGTCCTCGGTCGGCATGCCGAACGCGGCGGGGTCGGGCAGCGGCTGGGCGAAGTACTCGTCGGTGAACTCGCCCCGCCACGACGTCATGGCGATGAACGCCGCCATACCCGCGCCCCAGCCGCTCTTCTGGTACGCCTCCTGGCAGGCGGCCATGGCCCGCCGGGCGGCCTCGGCGTCGGGAAGCACCTGCACCAGCGGCGGCTCGTGCGCCACGAGCGTGGCCACCGCGTCCGGGTACGCGGCCACCAGGGCGAGCGCGGTCACCGCGCCGCCGCTGCTGGCGAACATGTCCACCGGTCCCGTGCCGAGGGCGTCGATGATGTCGCGTACGTCCCGGGCCTGGACCTCGGGCACGTCGTCGCCGCGGCCGTCCTTGCGGACGCTGCGCCCGAGCCCGCGCGGGTCGTACGTGACGACGGTCCGGTCCGGGAAGTACGAGGCCAGCGTGGCGAAGCCGTCGGCGCACATGGGCTGGCCGATCATGAACAGCGGGCGGTGTCCGGCGTCGGCGGCGCTCGGCGTGCGAATGTCGTAGACGAGGTCGACCTCGGGCGTCTGCAGAGTAAGCGTGTTCATGCCTCTGTCGACCGTCGCCGGCCCGGGAACTCATCGGTCCGGCGGGGAACTCCGCCGGGACCGGCTCGCGGCGGTGTCGACGCCCACCGCCGCGAGCCGTGCCGTCGCCGTCAGCTCACCGTGCCGGTGACGGTGCTGCCGGACTTCGTCACGTAGTAGGTCAGCTTCGTGCCGCTCCAGAAGTGGAACGTCAGGGTGACCCGCTGACCGTCGTTGACCTCGGCGAAGAACTCCGGCTTCAGCGCGATCGTGTTGCCGGTGTAGTTCGGCGCGAACGTCACGTCGAACTCCTTGTACGAGGTCCAGTTGTGCGGGCCGGCGTTGCTGCCGTCCGCGTACTGGGCCTCCATGGTGGCGAGCTGGTCGCCGCGGAACTGCGCCGGGAGCGTGAACGCGGCGGTGGTGCCGGTCGCGTTGGAGAGCACCGGCGGGTCGTACGTGATGATGCTGATCCGCCACGGCACGCCCGCGGAGAAGCGGGCCTGGAGGTTGGCGTTCACGCCGTACGCGCGGGAGCCGACCAGCCGGGTGAGCGCCGACGCGGTGAGCGTCAGCGTGCTGCCGGAGACCGTGTAGTCGGTGCCGTTGACCAGGTCGGTGGTGCCCTGGCGCAGCCCCTGGAACGTGGTGCCGTTCAGGTTGAGCGTCAGGCTCTTGGCGGTGATCGTGCCGGTGCGCGGCACGTACACCTGGTCGCTGGACGCGGTGCCGGAGCGGGTGGTCCAGCTCGACTTGATCTGCGCGAACAGCTCGGGGTCCTTCCACACGAACGACGTGCGGTCGAAGTGCTGGCCGTTGTCCCAGAGCTGGGTGGTCAGCTTGCGGCTGCGCGCGTAGTGGCCGAGGAACTCGAAGAACTTCAGCTTCTCGCCCTGCTCGATGGTGCCGGTGTGCCGGTCGAAGCCGAGCAGCCCGTACTCGCCGATGATCACCGGGATGTTGCGGGTGACGAAGGCGTTGTAGACGCGGTCGAACTGGTCGGTCAGGTCCTGCTGGACCGTCGCGTCGAACTTGGTTCCGCCGGCGACGTTCACGCTGAACGGCCAGTACCCGTAGAAGTGCACGGTGGCGATCAGGTTCGGGTCGTTGAGCGTGTTGAACGTGCTGACCAGCTCGTCCACCCGGGCCTGCTCGGCGGAGGTGTGCAGGGTCGGCAGGACGAGCAACCGGGTGGCGTTGTTCCCGCCGGACTGGCGGACGATGCGGTGGAACGACGTGTTCAGCTCGTTGAGCAGCGTGGCGTTCTGCGCGTCGCCGGAGCTGCCGGTGAACTGCGGCTCGTTGACGCTCTCGAAGGTCAGCTTCGGCGAGGAGTCCTTGAACGCGGCGGCGATCTGGGTCCAGAGCGCGTTGTAGCGGTTCAGCACGCCTGTGCGGTCGGTGGGCATCGTGTTGATCCACTGCCACGAGTCGTGGTGGATGTTGAGCACCACGTAGAAGCCGTCGGCGAGCGCCCAGCCGACCACCTCGCGTACGCGGTTGAGCCAGGCGGAGTCGATCGTGTAGTTCGGCGCGGCGCCGTGGTGGTTGCTCCAGGTCACCGGGATGCGGATGCTGTTGAAGCCCTGCGCCCGGACGTTGTCCAGCAGCGCCTCGGTGACCCGCGGGTTGCCCCAGGCGGTCTCGTCCGCGCCGACCGCGTCGAAGGAGTTGCCGAGGTTCCAGCCGGGTTGCATGGCGGCGACGGCGGCCATCGCGTTGCCCGCCGGCGGCGGGGTCGTGGGCGGTGGCGTGGTGGGCGGCGGGGTGGTCGGCGGGGGCGGGGTGGTTCCGCCGACGCCGCCGGTGCAGGCCACGCCGTTGAGCGTGAACCCGGTGGGCGCGGTGTTCGCGCCGGTCCAGGAGCCGTTGAAGCCGAACGAGACGGTGCCGTTCGTGGCGATCGCGCCGTTGTAACCGACGTTCGTGGCGGTGACGTCGGCGCCGGAGGAGGTGACCGTGGCGCTCCACGCCTGGGTGACCCGCTGGCCGGACGGGAACGTCCAGCGCAGGTTCCAGCCGTTGACCGGGTCACCCAGGTTCGTCACGTCGACGTTCGCGGTGAAGCCGCCGGGCCACTGGCTGGCGGTCGTGTAGGTGACGCGGCAGCCGGCCGCCGCCTGGGCGTTCGTCGCCAGCAGTGCGGTGCCGGCCACGAGTGTGGCGGCGGTCGCCGCGACCAGGCCGACCCGCAATCGGGCGGTACGGAAAGAGCGGAACATGGTGGTTCCTTCGTGGTGGGGTGGGCGCGTGGACGGGGAAGGCGGGGCGCGCACCCGCCCAGCGCGAGAATAAGTTTGGATTCCAAACATTGTCAATCGGCACATGTGAATGCATAGCCGTTCCGGCGTCCCACCCTCACCCCACCGACCGGGCCGGTTCGACGACCGGACACATCGATCCGACGGCCGGACCGAAGGCGGGCGGACACGCCTCGCGGGAACAAATTCGGCTGGGAATCCTCGCTACGCTCTCGCCCTCCAACACCGCTCTGACCTCAAGGGGACATCGTGCGCAGAAGGCTTCTCGGCATCGCGTCGGCGATCACCATCGCCCTCGCCGGCACTTTCGCCGCCGCCGCTCCGGCCCAGGCCGCCACGCCGCCTTTCATGATCACCAAGGTGTACTACGACTCCCCCGGCAAGGACACCCGCTCGAACGCGAGCCTGAACGCCGAGTACGTCCAGCTGACCAACAAGCGCAAGACGGTCCAGAACCTCAAGGGCTACTACGTGCGCGACAAGGCCGGCCACGTCTACTCGTTCACCGGCGACTTCAAGGTGGCCGCCGGGAACAGCATCGTCATCCACACCGGCAAGGGCACCAACAAGGGCACCCACCGCTACTGGGGCAGCGCCGCGTACGTCTGGAACAACGACGGCGACACCGCCTACCTGCGCAACCCCTCCGGCAGCCTGGTCGACAGCTGCAGCTGGGGCAAGGGCGGCCGCGGCTACACCAGCTGCTGACCACGCCGCGAGACGGCCGGCCCACCCGATCCGGGGGGCCGGCCGTCTCCGTCCGTCACGCCGCGAGCGACCGCACGGTGAGGTGGTCCGACAGCGCGCGCAGGAAGTCCGGCGCGTCGAAGATCCGGCCGGCCGAGGCGACACCCTTGACCCGGGTACGCCCGGTGAGCAAACGGTGCACCGCCTCGACCGCGAGCGGCGCGCTGATCGCGTAGATGTCCCGCCCGTGGGCTACCACCCGCCGCCGGACGTCACCGACACGCACGACCACGTCGACGATGAACGTCTGCGCGGACCGGCCCCGCTCGTCCACAGCGGCCGGAGCGTCCCCCGCCGCCAGGTCGCGGGCCGCGTCAGCGGTCATGTACGTGCACACCTCCGGGATGTCCAGGTGACTCGGCACGGTCACCACGTCGGCCATGGTGAACTCGCCGAGCACCGGCCGCACCCCCAGCGGCGCCGGGAACTCCCAGTCCAGCCGGGGCAGGTCGCCGTCGGCGTACACCAGTCGCCCGCCGGTGAAGCGGACCCGCCGGCCGTCGCGGCGCTCGCGCGACACGACGCCGGAGGCGACCGTCCCGGCCGTCGGGTGCCAGCTGCTCAGCCCGTACGCGACGTGCGCCTCGTCGGCCACCGTCCAGTCCCGCATCGCGGCGGTGACCAGCAGGTCACCGAGTCCGCCGAAGAACGCCATGGCGGGCACCACAGCGACGCCGGCCGCCTCGGCACGCTCGGCGTGGTGCGCGAACGTGTCCCGGTTGGCCTCGATCTCGGCCGCCACGTCGACGTAGGGGATCCCGGCCCGCAACGCGGCCTCGATCAGCGGCCCGGCGGTCGAGGCGAACGGTCCGGCGCAGTTGACCACCACCGCTACCCCGGCCAGCGCCCGGTCCAGCGAGGCCGGATCGTCCACCGACGCCACCCGGTGCTCCCCCTCCGGGAACGCGGCCGCCAGCTTCCCGGCGTCGCGCCCGAGCGGCAGCGGCTCGTACCCCCGCTCACGCAGCTCCGCCACCACGAACCGCCCGGTGTGCCCGTACGCCCCGAACACCGCCACCCGCATGACGCCCCCTCAGAAGATCGACTGGAACGATCCTCGCCGGGCTGGCCGGGGCGGGGCCAGTGTCGCAAACGCCAATGCCCGTACAGTTTCGGACATGGCCACCATCGCGCTCGCCGCCACCGACGGGATGCTGCACTTCGAGTTGGCCGCGGCCTGCGAGATCTTCGTCCGCGACCCGACCGGCCTGGCCGACCCCTGGTACGACCTGGTGGTCTGCGGCCCCGGCCCGATCGGCGTCGGCCGGTTCGCCGTCACGCCCGACCACGGGCTGGACCACCTGGCCCGCGCCGACACGGTGATCGTCCCGGCGATCGAGGACACCGACGCCGACCCGCCGTCCGACCTGGTCGACGCGGTCCGCGCCGCCCACGCCGCGGGCGCCCGGATGGTTTCCCTCTGCACCGGCGCGTTCGTGCTCGCCGCCGCCGGCATCCTCGACGGGCTGCGCGCCACCACCCACTGGGCGCACACCGAGGCGCTCGCCGCCCGCTACCCGCGCGTGCAGGTCGACCCGGACGTGCTCTACGTGGACAACGGCACCGTGCTCGCCTCCGCCGGCAAGGCCGCCGCCATCGACCTCTGCCTGCACCTGATCCGCCGCGACCACGGCTCCACAGTCGCCAACGCGGTCGCCCGCCGCCTGGTCGTGCCGCCGCACCGCGCCGGCGGCCAGGCCCAGTACGTCACCACCCCGGTCCCGGCCCGCGAGGACCACCCGCTCGCCGCGCTGCTCCCATGGGCGATGGCGCGGCTGGACCGCCCGCTCACCGTCGCCGACCTGGCCCGCCAGGCGAACATGAGCACCCGCAACCTGGTCCGGCACTTCACCGCCGCGACCGGCGCCACACCGTCGCAGTGGCTGGCCACCCAGCGCATCCGGCGGGCGCAGGAACTGCTGGAGAACACCGACGACAGCATCGACGCCGTCGCCGAGGCATCAGGCATGGGTACGGCGACGACGCTGCGCCGGCACTTCCACCGCACAGTTGGCGTGCCGCCGGACACCTACCGCCGGACGTTCCGCCGAGGCTGACCGGCACAACGGCTATGGTCGGTTCGTGCCGCCCGAGGGGACGGTCGCCTGACAATCGGCACGGGGGAAGCTGTGTTCGACGTGATCGTGGTCGGCGGCGGGCCGACCGGCATGATGCTGGCGAGCGAGTTGCGCCTCCAGGGCGTCGGCGTGCTCGTGCTGGAGCGGGACCCCGAACCGCCGCCGTACGTGCGCTCGCTCGGGCTGCACGTCCGCAGCATCGAGGTGATGGACCAGCGGGGGCTGCTGGAGCGGTTCCTCGACAACGGCGGCAAGCACCCGATCCGGGGCTTCTTTGCCGGCATCGACAAGCCCGCCCCCGCCGACCTGGACACCGCCCACCCGTACGTGCTCGGCATCCCGCAGACGCTCACCGACCGGCTGCTCGCCGACCACGCGGCCGAGGTCGGGGCCGAGATCCGGCGCGGCAGTGCGGTGACCGGGCTGGAGCAGGACGAAGGCGGCGTGACCGTCCACCTCGACTCCGCGAGCGCGCCGCCGCTTCGGGCGCGGTTCGTCGTCGGCTGCGACGGCGGGCGCAGCACCGTCCGCAAGCTGCTCGGCGTCGGATTCCCCGGCGAGCCGTCGACAGTCGACACGCTGCTCGGCGAGATGGAGGTGACCGCCTCACCGGACGAGATCACCGCGATCATGACCGAGGTGCGCCGCACCGAGAAGCGGTTCGGGCTCGGCCCGTCCGGCAGGCCCGGCGTGTTCCGGGTGGTCGTGCCGGCGGCCGACGTGACCTCGGCACCGCCGACGCTGGAGGACTTCAAACGGCAACTGACCGCGTACGCGGGCACCGACTTCGGCGTGCACTCGCCCCGCTGGCTGTCCCGCTTCGGCGACGCGACCCGCCTGGCCGAGCACTACCGGGTCGGGCGGGTGTTCCTGGCCGGCGACGCCGCGCACGTCCACCCGCCGCTGGGCGGGCAGGGGCTCAACCTCGGCATCCAGGACGCGTTCAACCTGGGCTGGAAGCTGGCGGCGGAGGTGAACGGGTGGGCGCCGGACGACCTGCTCGACACCTACGAGTCCGAGCGGCGCCCGGTGGCCGCCGACGTGCTGACGAACACGCGCGCGCAGATGCTGCTGACCACGAACGAGCCCGGACCGCAGGCGGTACGACAGGTGCTGACGCAGCTCATGGACTTCGACGAGGTCAACCGCTACCTGATCGAGAAGGTCACCGCGATCAGCATCAGGTACGACGTCGACGAGGGTCATCCCCTGCTCGGGCGGCGGCTGCGCGACGTACCGCTGCCGCAGGGACGCCTGTACGAGCTGATGCGTACCGGCGGCGGGTTGTTGCTGGACGGGACCGGGAAGCTGTCGGTGGACGGCTGGGCCGACCGGGTCGGGCTCGTCGCCGGCACCGGCGACGAGCTGGACGTGCCCGCGGCGCTGCTGCGGCCGGACGGTCACGTCGTCTGGGTGGGCGACGACCAGCGGACGTTGGAGGGCGCGCTGACCAGGTGGTTCGGCGGCGGGACGGTTCGCGGGTAGCGACGGCACACGAACTCGGCAATGATCAGCTCCATGTCCGACGACAGCCTGGCCGACACCTGGCGTCGCATCATCCTGGGAAGCGGCAAGTCCTGGGTCGTGTTCGCGCACGGCACGTGCGTCGTCCTGCCGGACCCCGAGCCGGGCGTCGACCTCGCCGCACAGGCCGTCGAGATCCTGCGCGAGTACGGCCCCGTCCACGTCGGCTCGCCGTCTGCGGACTTCGGTACCGTCACGCTCGATCCCGGCCCCGGCTGGGCGGTCTACGGCCATCACAACGACGTGTTGACCTACGTCGGCCCGGACGAGGTCTCGGACGACAGCGACCTTGCTGTCGGTCTGTACGGGCGCCACAAGCGAGATCGAGACGGCCATGAGCTGACCGTCGTCCACGTCGAGGACAAGCGGCCCCGCTGACGCGCGTCGGCGCTGCGGGTTCAACCGACAGCAGCGCAATAGGCTCCAGTCCGTGCACGGATTCACCGATGTCGACCGGCAGCCGGACCCGAAATCGTGGGTGGGCGTGCTCGACCGCCTGAGCGGCGAGCCCTTCTACCAGGCATACCAGCAGCGGGTACGCGACTTGCTCCGCCCGTCGCCCGGCCGGCGCTACCTCGACGTCGGTGCGGGCACCGGGGCGAGCGCGGTCCGCCTGAGGGACGATCACGACGTCACCGTGCTGACGGTGGATCGTTCCCTGACCATGGCCGTCGCCATGCGAGCCCGTGGCCTGACCCGGTGCGCCGTCGCCGACGCCCACCGGCTGCCGTTCCTCGACGACTCGATCGACGGTGCCTGGGCCGACCGCACCGTGCAGCACCTCGCCGATCCCCGCGCCGCGATCAGGGAACTCGCCAGGGTCGTCCGCCCGGGTGGCCGGATAGTTCTCGCCGACCCCGACTACGACACGCAGGTACTCGACATCGCCGACCAGGATCTGGCCCGGCGCGTGCTGAGATTCCGGGCCGACGTCATGCTCCGCAACGGCACCCTGGCTCACCAGCACGCCGGCATTCTCGCCACGCTCGGCCTGGCCGAGGTCACCGTCGAGCCCCGGACGCTGCTGGTTCGGAACCCGAACGCCGCCGACAACGTTCTCGGCCTGCGCAGTTGGGCCGGTACGGCGGCTCAGCGCGGCGTACTCGACCCCGCCGAAGCTCGCGCGTTCGAGGAGCAGTTCGACGAGGCGGTCGAGGCAGGCCGGTTCACGTACGCGGTCACGTTCTTCCTCACCGCGGCCACCGTCTACTTCCACGAGCCGTCGTCGTAGCGCATCCCCGTTGACGTCGGTGCTTAGCATCGCGACGTGGACGAAAGTTGGGAACAACTTCACCCGCGACAACGCAAGCTGATTGGCGCGTTGATCATCCTCACCGCTTCTTCCGCCTTCATGTGCTGCGCCGCCTTCTATAACGGCACGACCGCGATTGGCCTCGCGAACCGCGGCCTCACCACAGACGCCACAGTCGTCGACGTCGACCGTCATGGACGCGCCAGCAAGGTCACCGTGGAGTTCACACCTCGTAGCGGCGAACCCCTGAGCGCGGAGTGCACGAGCTGCAGCCCCGAGCTCGACGAGGGCGATCGAGTACGCATCCGATACAACCCCGACGACCTCGCGCCGGGGGTGGAGGACGCCGAGAACCACGGCGCGCAGCGCGTCGCGGTATTCAACCTCGTGGCCGCCACCGCCCTGCTGTCGGGCGCTGGGTTTGCCGGGTGGCGCCTTCACCGAGACCGCCCAGTCTGATTCTGGGCACCGCCGGCTTGTGGCCGGTGTCAGCCGCCACACGGACGTCCCTGCCGGGTGTAGGCAGGCGGGATGCCGGGTACCTCGCGCCCCAACCCCGCACCCCTGCACAGGAGGACCCCATGACCGTCGTACTCGCCGTTGTCTGCAGCGACGGGGTGGTGATCGGCGCGGACTCCCAGATCACCGAGAGCGACCGCGGTCTGAGCTTCCCCGCGCAGAAGCTGCACCCGCTCGGCGACTGCGCCGCCTGGGGCGGCAGCGGCGCGCGCGGAGTGCTGAACGACCTGCGCCCCCTCCTCCAGGACTCGGCCACCGCCATCCTCGAAGCGCCGGACATCGGCGGCGAGCTGCAGGAGCGCGTCCTGCCCGTCTTCAAGAAGCACTACGAGAACTACATCCCGGACGTGCCCGGCGAGGGCTCCGGCGGCGGGGTGTCGGCGTACCTGCTCGCGGCCGGCTTCAGCCAGGGCGGGCCGTGGATCGTGGAGATCAACCCGAACGGGCTCATCGGCCGCTACGAGGACGTTGGCTTCCACGCCATCGGCTCCGGCGCGCCGATGGCTCAGCAGGCCGGCGCGCTGCTGTCCCACTTCCGGATGACCACGCGCACCGTCGCGTACGGCGTGGTGGGCGTGGTACGGGTGCTGGAGGCGCTGGAGCAGACCTCGCCGTCGGTAGGCCGGCCGTTCAGCGTCGCGTGCATCCGCGAGGAAGGCGCCCACCATCTCGACGAGAAGGAGATCGCCAAGGCGCTGAAGGACGTCCAGCGCTGGCGTGACCTCGAACAGAAAGCGCTCGACCAGCTGTTCGACTGACGCGAGCGGGTTCGAAAAAGGCCGTCTCCCACCACGGGAAACGGCCTTTGAACTGGGTGGAGCTGAGGGGATTTGAACCCCTGACCCCCTCGATGCGAACGAGGTGCGCTACCGGTCTGCGCCACAGCCCCTCCGCCGGCGAACCGGCGTCGGTCCCACCCAGCTTTCACCGGGTGGGCCGGCGACAAGGCTAACAGGTAGCGCCCCCACGACGCGAACCGCCCCACCGCCCACGTAGATCTTGGAAGAAAGCGGCCCCCAGAGCGACCCATTTCTTCCAAGATTGCCCGCCGCGGGCGACGAGGGCCGCGCCAGGCGAGGGCGTCAGGCGCCTCGGCCGGACTGGTAGGGGCGTCCGCGCAGGCCACCCGCCCGCCGGTAGGACACCGAGCCGCCGCTCGCCGCGGGCGGCAGGTCCGCGGGACGGTCCAGCCCCATCGCCGTACGCCGGACCGCCTCGCGCTGGGCGGCCAGCCGGCGCTGCGCCTCCCGCCGGGCCGCCGCGCGCCGGGCCTGCTCGCGGCGTACCTCGGCCTGGCGGGCGGCCAGCCAGGCCGCCTCCCGGGCGTCCGCGCGCCGCCGCCGACGTTCGGCGAGGGCACGCTGCCGCAGGTGCACGACGTACGCAACGAGCAGCGTGCCGGTGACCGAGACGCTGATCCAGAACCCGGGTCCGACAAGTACCACGCCGCCCAGTTCCACCAGGTTGAGCAGCAGCAGCGCGGCGAGCACCCGGCGCCGGCGGTAGATCGCCGGGGTGTGCCGCCGCCGGGGCGAGTTCCGTCGGCGGGACTGGGCCGGGACGGCGGAGACGGGCCGGAGCCGGCCGGAACGGCGGCGCAGCGGTGGCGCGGAGACCGGGCGGGCGAGACTACCCGTGTCGGAGTCTTCACTGAGGGTCACCACGAGGGAGCGCGGCGGGTGCAGCGGCCGTCGCCCGGGCACGGTGCGCCGTCGACGCTGGCGCTGGAGCACCCGCGCCGTCGACTGCGCCCGCTCCGCCACCAGCCGCTCGGTGGCGTCGTACCGGCGGACCAGCGCCGGAGCGAGGGCGAGCAGACCGGCGGCGGCGAGGACGGCGAGGAGCACCGACGTGGGCACCCTCACCCCTCCCGTCACCAAAGTTCTCCGGCGAGCGCCGCCCGCCGCAACTTGTTCCGTCGACCGTCGTTTACGGCGCACTTCATGCGGGCGGGCAGCGCTTGCCGCAGCTTGCAGTTACTTGAGGTTACGGGCCGTCGACCCAGTTCACAGTGCGCCGCGCCGTGCGGGCGCGTCAGCGGCGGTTGTCACGTACGCGGTGCCACCGCGCCAGCAAGCCGCCCTCGGCGACTACTTCCTCGCCGGTCATCGCGTATCCGATGTGGTCGCGCCACGCGCCGTCGATGTGCATGTAGCGCACGTGATAGGCCTCCTCGCGGAAGCCGAGCTTCTCCACCACCCGGCGGGACGGCATGTTCTCCGGCCGGATGTTCACCTCGATCCGGTGCAGGCCACCGGGTCCGAAGGCGTGGTCCACGGCGAGCGCGACAGCGGTCGGGATCACGCCCCGGCCGGCCACCCGGGAGTCCACCCAGTAGCCCACGTACCCGGAACAGAACGCCCGCCGCACGATGCTGCCGATGTTGACGTGGCCGACCAGCCGCTCCCGGCCGTCCTCACGCAGGCACACCGCGAACGGCATGCCCTCACCGCTGCGCGCGGACTTGCGCTGGTCCGCGTGGACCAGCCGGAACGCCGCCGGCGAGTTGGTCTCGTACCAGCCGCCGGGCACGTGCGACTCCCACGGCGCCAGCCACTCGCGGTTCGCGCGCCGGATCTCCGACCAGGCGCCGGCGTCCGAGCGCCGGTACGGCCGCAGCACCACCGGGCCGTCCACGAGCACCGCCGGCCACCCCGGAGCCCGCCAGAACCTCACCGGGCTTGCCTTTCGCTCGCGACTACGGGGCTCGCAAGCTCACTCCTCGCGCTCACCGGCGCCGGTCCAGCAGGAGCACGTCGACGGTGGACCCCGCGGCGGCGGTGGTGACCCGCTCGCCCAGCACCAGCAGACCGTTCGCGTCGGACAGGCCGGAGAGCGTGTACGGGCCACCGGCGAGCGGCTGCACCGTGTACCCGCCGCCACGCCGCTCGGCCACGTGCGCGGGCCGGAACTCGCGCAGCCCCACCGGGGACGAGACCGTCTCCAGCAGGTGCGCGCGGACGCTCGGCCGGAACACCGGCTCGGCGCCGGCCAGCAGCTGGATCGCCGGGCGGGCCAGCACCTCGAAGCCGATCAGCGCCGCGCCGGGCTCACCGGGAAGACACACCACCGGCACCTCCTCGGCGCCGACCGTACCGAACCCGAGAGCCGTTCCCGGATAGAGGGCCACCTCTGTGAAGGTGACCGGTCCGGCCCGGCCGCCCTCGCGGCGGGACAGGATGCGGCGCACCATGTCGCCCGGGCCGGTGCCGGTGCCGCCGGTGGTGATGATCAGGTCGGCCCGCAGCGTCTGGTCGTCCAGCAGGCCGCGCAGCGCCTCCGGGTCGTCGTCGCAGATCCCCACCCGGTACGCGAGCCCGCCCGCCTCGGCCGCCGCAGCGGTGAGCGCGTGCGAGTTGGTGTCCACCACCTGCCCGGGCTGGCTGCCCCGGCCCACGTCGACCAGCTCGTCGCCGGTGGCCACGATGACCACGCGCGGACTGGGCCGCACCACGACGTGCCCGATGCCGGTGGCGGCGAACACCGCCACCAGCGCCGGTGAGACGTACGCGCCGGCGCGGGCGAGCAGTGTGCCGGCGACCAGTTCCTCCCCGGCGCGGCGCAGCCCGTACCCCCGTTTGGGGGCGCGGAAGATCTCGACGGCGGCCATGCCCTGGTCGGTCCACTCCACCGGGACGACCACGTCGGCGCCGATCGGCAGCGGCGCGCCCGCCGCGACCGAGAAGCACGAGCCGGGGGTGAGCCGAACCGGCCGCCAGCTCGCCGCGCCCAGGTCACCGACGACGTTGAGCCGGATGCTGCGGCCACCGGGCATACCGGAGGGGGCCGGGACGTAGCCCGGCCCCCGACTCCCACCGGAGATGTCCTCCCAGCGCGCGGCGTACCCGTCCACCGCCGCCTGGTCGAAGGCGGGGTACGAGTGCGGGGCGACCACGTCCTCGGCGAGCACGTTGCCGTACGCCTGGGTCAGGTCGAGGTCGAGTGGAGGCAGCGCGCGTAACCTGCGCAGCACACTGCCCAGGTAGTCGGCGAGCGGCGTCAACTCGTTCGCGGCCGCCTCGGCGTCGGCCGTCGCGGTCATGTATCGGCACCGCCGGACGCGTCACGCATGCCGTTGAGGACCGCCGCGGTGACCGTCTCGTCGCCGTTGTTGACGAACTCGGCCAGCCACTTGCGGAACTCGGCGCCCAGGTCCTCCCGCTCGGCCGCGATCTGCACCACGGTCTGCAGGTAGCCCAGCGGCATGCCGGTGTCGTAGCGGGTGCCCCGGTAGACGATGGCGTGCACCGGCACCCCCTCGGTACGCAGCAGCTCCATCGCGTCGGTCAGCTGGATCTCGCCGCCGCTGCCCGGGTCGGTACGCCGGATCGCGTCGAAGATCTTCCCCGGGAGCACGTACCGCCCGAGGACCGCCAGGTTGCTGGGCGCTTCCTCCGGACTGGGCTTCTCCACCATGCCGGTGACCTTGACGACCTCGGCGATGTCGCCGTACTCCGACTCGGCGGGCTCGACCGACGCGATGCCGTAACGGCTGGTCTCGGCCGGGTCGACCTCGAAGAAGGCGAGCACCACGCCACCGGTGCGGGCCTGGAGCTCCAGCATGGCCGGCAGCAGCGGCTCGGACGGCTTGACGAACTCGTCGCCGAGCAGCACCGCGAAGGGCGCGTCGCCGACGTGCGACTCGGCGTACCCGACGGCGTGGCCGAGGCCGAGCTGCTCCGGCTGGCGGACCGTGTAGATCGCTGCGAGTTCCTCGGTGCGCTTGACCTCGGCCAGCAGCTCGGGCTTCTTGGCGAGCCGTTCCTCCAGGTCGGGCCGGCGGTCGAAGTGGTCGACCATCGAGGTCTTGCCGCGACCGGTGATCAGCAGGATGTCGTCGATGCCGGCCTGCGCGGCCTCCTCGACGATGTACTGCAGCACCGGCCGGTCGACGACCGGCAGCAGTTCCTTGGGAACCGCCTTGGTGGCCGGCAGGAACCGGGTGGCCAGGCCGGCGGCCGGGATCACGGCCTTGACCGCGCGGGAGCGACCGCGGGTCGCTGAGGGGTTCGCTGAGTGCTCCGACATGTCGCGAGACTATCGGCCACGGCTCTGCCGCGGCGGGTGAGGACCGGAAGACGCGCCGCCCTGGACGGTGCCCGGCGCGTCCGCCGTGCCCGCCCGGGGCAGCCCGTCCGGCGGGCTGACGGTCACGGCCACCACCGGGATCTCCTGGGTGGGAACCGGATCGGGCGCGGGGGCCAGCCGGTAGCCGTCGCGTCCGGCGGCCTTCGCCGCGTACAGCGCGTCGTCGGCGGCGTCGAGCACCTGCTGGCCGTCGACGGCGTGGTCCGGGTAGACGGCGATGCCGATGGAGACGGTCACCGGCACGTGCACCGGTTCGTCGGTGCTTCCCTCGACAGTCACCGGCTGGTCCCGTACGACCGCGCCGAGCCGCTCGGCGACGATCGTGGCGCCCCGCGCGTCGGTCTCCGGCAGCAGCACCACGAACTCCTCGCCGCCCTGCCGGAACGCGAGGTCCACCTCGCGGATCACGCCGCGTACCCGGCGCGCGAACTCGACCAGCACGGCGTCCCCGGCGGCGTGCCCCCAGGTGTCGTTGACGCGCTTGAACCGGTCGAGGTCGAGCGCGAGCACGCTGAGCATCCGGCCGAACCGGTTCGCCCGCTCCACCTCCCGGCGGATCGACTCGCGCAGGTAGCGGTAGTTCCACAACCCGGTCAGCGGGTCGGTGAGGGAGAGCCGCTGCGCCTCCTCGTGCACCCGGACGTTCTCCACCGCGACCGCCGCGTGCCCGGCGAACGTCCGCAGCGTCACCACGTCGTCGTCGTGGAACTCGGGACCGCCGAGCCGGTCGTAGAGCACGAGCACGCCGAGCGCGGCGCAGGCCGAGCCGGGCGGGTCGCCGTCGGCGGGCGGGTGGCCGGGACGGTCCGGGCCGCGCGACTCGGCGCCGCCGGGCGTGGCGAACGGCACCGCCACGTACGTCTCGCAGGACGGCTCCCCGGTCGGGGCGTCGGGTGGGGTCCACCGGCCGCGCAGCGGCTCACCGGTGGCGGCGACCGCGCCGAGCACCCCGGCGCCGACCGCGACCCGCAGCGTCGCCGGGTCGGCCGGGTCGCTCGTGGGCCAGCGTCCGGTCAGCCCTTCGACGCACCGGCCGACGAGCACGCCCTCGGCGTCGACGAGCAGCACCGCGCCGGCCCGGGCGCCGGTGGCGGCGATCGCGCTGTCCAGGATCACCCGCAGGATGCGTTGCAGGTCGTGCGTGCTGGCGAGCGTGTCGCCGAGCACGGCGAGGTGGTTGCGCAGCTGGTCCCGGCTGCTGGTCAGCGCCGCCACGTAACTGCCGGTCTCCCGGGCCATCCGGTTGAACGCGCTGGCCAGCCGCCCGATCTCGTCCCGGCTGCGCACCGGCACCCGGGCGCTCAGGTCGCCCTGCGCCACCCGGTCCACCGCCCCGGCCAGCTCGCCCAGCGGCCGGGTGGTCACCCGGGCGAGCCGCCACGCGGTCAGCACGGCCAGCAGGGCGGCCAGCGCCACCGCCGCGATCAGCGCGCCGTACAGGCCGGGTGGGCGCTCGCCGGGAATCGAGAGCACCAGCGGCAGCGGTTGACCGGGCATCGGGCCCACCCGGCGCACGTACCGGCCGTCGCCCGTCCCGGCCACGCCGTTCCCGCGCGCCTTGCCGGCGGCGGCCAGCACCGCTGCGCGTACCCCCTGCTCTTCGGTCGTGTGGGTGATCTGCCCGGGGGCGTCGAGGAGGGTGACCGCGACGCCGGTGACGGCGGCGAGCCGCGCCACGAAGGCCCGGTCGACGGGCTGCGCCGCGGCGACCGCGCCGAGGTCGGCGCCGGCCGGGTCGCGCAGCCGCACCTGAGCGGAGAGCGCGCCGATCGGGGTGGCGGGGGCGCCCGCGCAGTCCTGCCAGCGCCCGGGCGGACCGCCCGCCGTGGCGTAGCTGGTGCGGCCGGCGGCGTCGGCGATCAGCACGCCGGCGGCGAGCCCCCGGCCGACCACCTGGTCGGCCGCACGCGGCCGGGCGACCGGGTCGGCCACCAGCGCGACCGCGTCGGCCGCCGCGCGCAGTTGCTGGCAGAGCGCGTCGATCGAGGTACGCACACCGGCCGCGGCCAGACCCAGTCGCTCGGTGGCGCGGCTCCGGTCGACGGCGCTCAACGTCGCCCCGACGAAGAGCGCGCCGAGCAGGACGGGGCCGAGCACCACCGCGAGGAAGGCTGCCGTCAACCGCCCGCGTAGCGTCAAGCTTCCCCCCGGAAGTTCCGCGCCCCTTGGTGCGATGCTGACACAGAGCGACCATTAGGCAAGCGTTGCGTCAGGAGTGTTGCGTGCCGGAATTTTCGGATGAAGCGCACGATGCGAAGCAGAAGATGCGCGTCGCGCTGCTCGCCGCCCGCCGGTCGCTGTCCGCGCCCGAGCGCGCGGTCGCGGCGGCCGCCGTCCAGGCCGAGCTGGTGACCCTGGTACGCCGGCTGCGACCGGCCAGGATGAGCGCGTACGTGCCGGTCGCCTCCGAGCCCGGCGGGGACGACCTGCCCGAGGTGCTGCGGGCCGCGCTGCCGCCCGACGCCGAGCTGCTGCTGCCGGTGCTCTGCGACGACCTGGACCTGGACTGGGCCCCCTACACCGGGCGGGAGTCGCTGCGCGCCGCCGGCCGGGGCATGCGCGAGCCGACCGCGCCGACCCGGGGCCGCGCCGCAGTGGCCGCGGCGGGACTCGTAGTGGTGCCGGCGGTAGCGGTGGACCGCCGGGGCATCCGGCTGGGCCGCGGCGGCGGCTCGTACGACCGGGCGCTCGCCCGGGTGCCCGCCACCGCGCCGACGGTGGCTCTCCTGCACGACGGCGAGCTGGTCGAGGCGGTCCCCGCCCAGCCACACGACCGCCCGGTGCACTGTGTGATCACTCCGGCGGACGGGTTGGTGGCCGTCCCGGGTGTGGGCCCGGGCGCTTCCGCTGGACGAACCCGGGGGTCATGACGCACCATTGGCACTCGAATACCACGAGTGCCAACAGGCCGTGCCAAGATCCGGAGGAGAACGTGCCCACGTACCAGTACGCCTGCACCGCGTGCGGCCACCAGCTCGAGGCGGTGCAGTCCTTCTCGGACGACCCGCTGACCGAGTGCCCGGCGTGTGAGGGGCGGCTGCGAAAGCTCTTCAACTCGGTGGGCATCGTGTTCAAGGGCTCCGGCTTCTACCGCACGGACTCCCGTACGTCCGGGTCCGACAACGGCACCAGCGCCGCGAGCAAGCCGGCCAAGTCCGAGTCGTCCTCGTCGTCTGGTTCGTCCTCGTCTGGTTCGTCCTCGTCCTCCACTTCGGGGTCGTCCGGTTCTGGCTCTGGTTCGGGATCCGGCTCTGGTTCGGGTTCCGGGTCGACGGCGAGCAAGGCGCCGGCGGCGTCCAGCTCCTCCTGACCAACGCTCTCGCGCTCGTGGCCGTCCCGTCTCCGGGGCGGCCACATCGCGTGTGGCCGCCCTGTCCGTCACAGTTGCGCCCCACCTCGGCGAGGTTGCTGCATCAGCCCGCCTCGCTCACCAGCTCGGCGAGATGGCTGCATCAACCGGCCCGGAAAGCACCACTTCCCCGAACTGGCGGCCCCGGCCGCCCCGGATGTGACCACCTCCCCGAAGTGGTGACGCCGGGCCCTGCCCAGGCGCCGGTTGTGCACAGGGCGGCGGGTTATCCACAGGGGTGAGCGGTGGGGCGGCGGGAGACTGTGGCCCGGTTCTAGCCTGCGGTCGGATGGTTGGCCGACGGTGGGAGGCAGCGGTGGCGGATGGCGAGGCGACGTTGCGTCCGGTCCGCTGGCGCGGACTGCCGCGACGCCGGACGCTCCTACGGGTCACACTCGTCGCGGTGCTGCTGGGGCTGGCCGCAGCGGTGCTCCAGACGCCTCCGTCCTGCCAACCCGGCGCTCCCCCGGCCGCCTCGACGACGCCGGCCGGTACGCCGCCCGGCGGCCCACGTGCGTTGCCGGCCGGTGCGGTCGGTGTGCCGATCCGGCTGGCCGAGCCGGCCGCCCTCGCGGTGCTGCGTCCAGGTGCCCGGGTCGATCTGATGGTGGTGCCGGCCGGCGGGTCGGCAGATCCCACGCTGCTGGCGCCACGCGCGCTGGTGCTCGACGTGGTCGGCGCCGCCGGGGCGGTCGACGGGTCCTCCGCGCTCTACCTGGCGCTGCCGCCCGAGCAGGCGCGCCGGGCGGTCGGGTTGCCGGAGGGCAGCCGCTTCGCCGTGGTCGTACGCGGGTGACGCGGAGCCGCGGTCAGTCCCAGTGCGGCGGGCGCTCGGCGAGCAGCCAGTCGTCGTTGCCGCCGGGGCGCTCGCCCCAGCCGCGGTCGGTGTCGTCGGTGGTCTGTTCGGGCAGCACCACGAAGTCTTCGCTGAGGTCGACCACGCGGTCGTCGTCGCCGCGCGGTGCCCGGATGCCGGGGTCGGTCACGAGCAGCAACGATACCGCCGGAACGGCGGCCACCTCGACCCCGCGACGTCCGGCGCCGCCAGGGCTGCGATCGGGAACAGCCCGGCGCGGACTGCACCGTGATCCCGAACAGCCCGACACGGACGGGGCGCGACCCTGAACGGCCACTCGATCCCGTCGGGCCCGGCAGCGGGTCGGAGCCCGCCCCGCCGCGCAAGAGGTACGCGCCGAGGTGTCGGTGTCGGGCGGCCGACCGGCCGGGGCGTTGGTAGCGTCGGACGGCGTGACAACGCCGAGCGGTGGCAGCCCCGACGACGAGACCTGGCGACGCCCGGAGCAACAGGCCACGGGCGAGGAGAACGACGCCGGGGCGTCCCGCCCGGGCGGGTCGGGCTCCGGCCAGGCCGCCCCAGGGCCTGTGGGCGACCCAGGGCCTGTGGGCGGCCCAGGGCCTGTGGGCGACCCCGCCGATTCCGGACCCGTGGGCCGCCCGGCCGACCACGGACCCGTGAGCCACCCCGCCGACCACGCCGGGTGGGACGCGCCCGGACCCGGCGAAGCCGGGAGCCAGCCGACCGGGGAAGGCGCCGCTGGAACGGGAGTCACCGCCGCCGACACCTCCGGGGCGTCCGGGCCGAACAGCCCGTGGTCGCGCGAGGCGGCCACCGAGAGCCCGTGGGCCAAGCCGGAGTCGGCCGGCGGCTGGACGGTGGCCGGCGGGCCCTGGCCGGGCCGGTCCGCCGGTGACCCGGCTGCCGGTGGCTACGCCGGACCGCCGCCGAGCACGCCTCCGCCGCCCGGCTGGCGGCCACCGGTGCACGTCCAGCCGGCGCCGCCCCGCCGGCTTCCGCCGCAGGACATGGCCGCGATGGATCAGGCGGAGCAGCGCGCGCAGCGGCTCACCTACGGCGTCGGGGCAGTCGTCGCCGTGGTGCTGGTGCTGCTCACCTGCCTGCTCTGCTCGCGGCTGCTGTTCTGAGCGGCAACGCTCAGACGATGCCGTCCCACACCATCTTGGCGCCGCTGTCACCGGTCAGGTAGACATACACGAGCGCGAAGCCCGCCAGCACCGCCACCGCGACTGTGAACACGATGGCGGACACCACCGACAGCCAGCGGGGTAGGTCTCGGGCCCGGGCGAAGATGCTCGTCGACAGCACGAGCAGCAGCGCCGCGGCGCCGAGCCCGAGCGCGTACCAGAACAGCGTGTCCCCGTACGACGCGTGCTCACTGATCTGCTGGAGCCGGTCCGGCGGGTAGCCCTTCGCGCGCAGGATCCCCTCCAGCTCCTCGCCGGACTCGGTCGCGACCCAGGCGACCGCCGGGGTGATCACGGCCAGCGCGGCGACCGCCCAGTCCAGCCGGTGCCGCCAGCGGGGCAGCAATCCGTACGCGATGGCGAACAGCGCCAGCAGCGGCACGAGCACCACCACCGCGTGAATGACGAGCACGTGCAGCGGCAGACCGTTGAATTCCCTGAACACCGACACCTCCGGCGAGTGGGTGGTTAGGCGCGCACAGCGTACGTCGCGAGGCTGTGTAACCCCACACACGCAGACGCGGCCCCGCCGGTTCACCTGTGGCCCCGGCCACCCGCGAGCACGCTCGCTTGTCGGCCTGTCACCTGCGTGCTGTCATGGATTCATGTCCACGGGTGAGGAACTGCTCCGGTCGAGGGGCCTACGGGTCACGCGACCGCGTCTCGCCGTGCTGGACGTGCTCTCCGCCGGTGGGCACCTGGAGGTCGACGAGATCACCCGCCGGGTCCGTCAGCGGATCGACTCCGTTTCCACCCAGGCCGTCTACGACGTGCTCGGCGCGCTGTCCCGGGCCGGGCTGTCCCGCCGGATCGAGCCGGCCGGCAGCCCCGCGCGGTACGAGGCTCGGGTCGGCGACAACCACCACCACGTGGTGTGCCGGGGCTGCGGCGAGATCGCCGACGTCGACTGCGCGGTGGGCAGCGCGCCGTGCCTCGACCCGAACGTGGCGCACGGCTTCGAGCTGGACGAGGCCGAGGTGACCTTCTGGGGTCTCTGCCCGGCCTGCCAGTCGCGCCGCTCCGCCGACGACTGAGCGAGCACCGAGGGCGCCGCACCGAGGACACCGACCCGGGGGTGACCGGCGAACGCCGTGGCACTCTTGATCGGTGGACACTGACGACCTCGGCCTGTTCGGTCCGGGTTCGGTCACGTGGAAGGTGCACGAGGAACCGATCCTGATCGTCGCCGGCCTGCGCTCGCTCTACCTCCAGGCGCTGCATCCGCGTGCGATGGCGGGCGTCGCGCAGAACAGCAACTACCGCTCGGACGCCTGGGGCCGGCTGGTCCGCACGGCGACGTACGTGGGGACGACGATCTACGGCACCACGGCCGAGGCGCAGGCGGCCGGGCGGCGGGTGCGTGCGCGGCACGCCCGGATGCGCGCAACCGACCCGTTCACCGGCGAGGAGTTCCGCGTCGACGAGCCGGAGCTGCTGCGCTGGGTGCACGTCACCGAGGTCGAGTCGTTCGTGAGCACCGCCCGGCGTGCCGGTCTGGCGCTCACCGACGACGAGGTGGACGGCTACTACACCGAGCAGCGCCGGTCGGCGGCCCTGGTGGGGCTGGACCCGGACGACGTGCCGGGCACCGCCGCCGAGGTGGCCGACTACTACCGGGACGTACGCCCGCAGTTGCGGATGACCCGGGAGGCGGCCGAGACGGCGCTGTTCCTGACCGCGCCGCCGATCCCGTGGAAGGTCAGCCTGCCGGCGCGGGTCGGCCTGAACCTGGGGCCGCCGCGCTGGGCGTACCTCGGTATCGCCGCCACCGCGCTGGGGATGCTGCCGCCGTGGGCGTTGCGGCTCTACGGCGGGCTGGGCCTGCCCACCACCGCGCTGTCGGCGGACCTGAGCGCGCGGGCGCTGCGGCTGGCGCTGGCCGCGGTGCCCCGGCGCTACCGGGAGGGCCCGTTGCAGCAGGCCGCCAAGGAACGCGCCGCCCGCCTGACCGCGGCCTGACGGCGACGCGCGCTCAGTCCTGGTCGGCGAATCGCTCGACGGCGGACCAGGGCTCCTTGCCGGGGGTCTGCGCGCCGGTCGGGCAGGTACGCCGGTAGTCGCACCAGCCGCACCGCGGCCCCGGCTCGGTGGGGAACGCCGCGTCGGGGTCGGTGCCGTCGGCCACCGCGCGTTCGGCGGCCATGATGTCGCGGGCGGTGTCCTCGGCGCGGGTGAGCTGCCGGTGCAGGGACTCCGGCGTGTGCTCGTGCGCGGCGACGGTGCCGGTGGGCAGGTGGTGCAGCTCGACCCGGCGGCACGGCTTGCGGAACACCCGCTCGGCCGCGTATGCGTAGAGCGCGAGCGCCTGCGAGCCGCGCGCGTCGTCGGTGTCGAGGCCGGTGCGACCGGTCTTGTAGTCGACGATGACCAGTTCGGGCCGCCCGTCCGGGCCGGGGCGCGAGTCGATCCGGTCGGTGCGGCCGTTGAACGCGAGCACCGCGGTCTTCACCGCGACGACCCGTTCCACGCCGACCGGCTCGTCGGCCGGGTCGAGGCCCGCCACGTAGCTCTCCAGCCAGGTCAGCGCCCGCCGGAAGGCGTCGCGTTCCTGCTCGTCGTCGCGGTAGCCCTCGCGGACCCAGGTGCCCTTGAGCAGCGTGCCGAGCACCTCGGGGCGGCGGCGGTCGGGGGCCAGCGCGTACCAGTTCTTCAGCGCGGTGTGGACGCTCGCGCCGAGCGAGTTGTGCGCCCACGGCGGGCCCTTGGGCGGCGCGGGCCGGTCCACGTAGGCGTAGCGGTAGCGGCGGGGACAGTCCGCGTACGCGCCGAGTTTGCTCGGTGTGCAGACGAACAGGCGCTCCGGCATGCCCTCGAAGCCGAGCTGCTCGGACTGCTCGGCGCGCGGTCGGGGAGCCCGGGAGCCACTGGCTGCTGACTGTCGTCGCACCCCTGAGATCCTGCCACCCCGGTACGACAGCGGACGAAGCGCTCAGGCGTTGTTGAGGTACTGGGTCACGAACGCGGCGATCGCGTCGGCGATGAGCTGCACGGCGATGGCGGCGAGCAGCAGGCCGGCGATGCGGGTCAGCACCTCGATGCCGCCGGGGCGCAGCACCTTGACGATCCCGCCGGAGAAGCGCAGCACCACCCAGACGGTGACCATCACCGCGACGATGGCCAGCCCGATGGCCAGGTAGTCGACGCCGCCGCCGGCCTGCTGGACGAAGAGCATGGTGGCCACGATGGCACCCGGCCCGGCCAGCAGCGGGGTGCCGAGCGGCACCAGCGCGATGTTGGAGGTGACCTGCTGGCTCGGGTCGTCCGACTTGCCGGTCAGCAGTTCCAGCGCGACCAGGATCAGCAGCAGGCCGCCCGCGGCCTGGAGTGCGGGCAGGTCGACGTGCAGGTACGCCAGGATCGTCTGCCCCGCCACCGCGAAGATCACGATGACCCCGAGCGCCAGCGCCACGGCCTGCCAGGCGGCCCGGTTCCGGTCGCGCGCCGTCAACGGCCCGGTGAGCGCGAGGAAGATGGGCATCATTCCGGGCGGGTCGACGATCACCAGCAGGGTCACGAAGACCTCGCCGAAGAGCTTGAGATCCACGCGGACACGGTAGCCGTGCCGCCGGAGCGCTTCAGCTCGAAGCGACAGGGGTCACCCCGCGGGCCAGCGCGACGATCCGCTCGTACGCCTCGGGTCCGGTGGTGTGCGCGCCGAGCCGGACGGTCTTGTGCGTGCCGTGGAAGTCGGACGAGCCGGTGACCAGCAGCCCGAGCTCGGCGGCGAGCCGGCGGACGTGCTCCCGCTCGGCCGCGTCGTGATCCTCGTGGTCGGCCTCCAGGCCGGCCAGGCCGGCCGCGGCCAGGTCCGCGATCAGCTCGTCCGGCACGATCCGGCCGCGCCGGCTGGCTCTCGGGTGGGCGAAGACGGGCACGCCGCCGGCCGCCCGCACCAGCGCCACCGCGCGGAACACCTCGATGTCGTCCTTGGGCAGCCGGTACCGCTCGCCGAGCCAGTCCGGCCCGAACGCCTCGCTCGTGGTGGCGACCAGTCCGGCCCGGATCAGCGCCTGCGCGATGTGCGGGCGGCCCACGGTGCCGCCGTCCGCGCCGGCCAGGATCTCCGTCCAGCTCACCTGGATGCCGTCGGCCTGGAGCAGCCGCACGATGCGCTCGCCGCGTTCCTCGCGGGCCTGCCGGACCCGGGCCAGCTCCGCGGCCAGTTCCGGCTCGGCCGGGTCGAAGAGGTACGCGAGCAGGTGCAGCGGGATCGCCGGCTCGACGCCGAACCAGCGGCAGGAGATCTCCGCGCCGCGGATCAGGGTGAGGCCGGGCGGCAACGCGGCGACAGCCGGCGCCCAGCCGGCGGTGGTGTCGTGGTCGGTGAGCGCCACCACGTCGAGCCCGGCGTCGGCGGCGGCCCGGACCAGCTCGGGCGGGGTCAGCGTGCCGTCGCTGGCGGTGGAGTGGGTGTGCAGGTCGATGCGGGCCGGATCGCTCACCCGCCCGACGCTACGCGCCTTCCGGAGCGGCGGGGACGTCGGCCACCACCACCGGCCGGTCCCCCGGCGCCAGCCCTTCGACAGGCGACGCCGTGGGCCGGTCCCCGGCCAGCACCCGCTCCGGCTTGACCCGGACCAGCCCGCCGGTCGCGTCCACGTGCAGCGCCACGCCCGCGTGGGTCCAGGCCACGTCGCCGGCCAGCACCGGGCCGGCCGGGTGCGCGGCCGGGGAGGCGCCCGGGTCGGCCAGGTCGACCAGCAGGGCGGAGCGGGCGTTGCCGTTCGCGAGCAGCCACCGGCCGTCGGCGGACACCCCGCCGAGTCCGTCGGCGGCCAGCTTCACCCCGCATCCGGTACGCACCGGCGCGAGGTCGCGGGCCGGGTCGAGCAGGGCCAGGCAGTGCTGCCCGGGCCGGTCGGCGGTGATCAGGCCGACCAGGCGGCCGTCGGGCCGGGTGCCGTAGACGGCGCGCACGTCCGGGTTCGCCGGCGCCGGCTGCCCACCGAGCGCGCGTTCCCAGACGCTCACCCCGCCCTCGCCGGGCTGCTGGATCAGCACGGCGTCGCCGGCGAACCCGACCGGCACGGCGCCGTCGGGCGCGGGGGTCCGGACCGGCGCGATGAGCTGCCCGGCGACCACCCCGGCGGCGATCACCTCGGGGCCGTCCCGCCAGGCGACCTGCCGCCCGTCCGGGGAGATCGCGACCGCCTCCGCGGCGGCGAGCATGACCTGCGGCGCGGTGCCGTTGGCCGGAACCCACCAGAGGGTACGACCGGCGGCGGTGGCGGCCGAGGTCATCAGCCAGCCCTCGCGGTCGTGGACGCGCTGCGCCCGTTCGACGCCGCTGACCCCGGTCAGCTGCCGCCGTTCGCCGCCGCTGGTGTCCAGCCGGTCGCCGACGAGCAGGTCGAGTTCGGCGCGGACCGGCCCGAAGCGGGTGATCGGGGGCCCCGAGGCCAGCGGGGACGGGGTGAGCCCGGGCGGGTCGCCGAGCACGACTGTGGGGGTGCCGCCGTCGCCGCCGGAGGCGCTAAACTGGGCCACGCCGGTGGTGACGAACACGGTGGCGACGCCGGCCAGGGCCAGGCCGGTGAGCGTACGCCGCCGGCCGGTGCGGCGCGCCCGGCGCAGCACCTCTCCGGCCGGGTCGACTGGTAGCGGCCGGGACGTGGCGACGCGGCGGGACAGCGTCTCCCGCAGCGCCCGCTCCAGCTCGTCGTCGCTCACGGCCAATGGACGCTCCGGGCCACCGGTCCGGTTGTCACAGTCGTGCCGGATGCCGGTCATCGGCTCTCCGCCGGGATCGGAACGGCGGGGCGGACCGGGGCCGCCGGTGGCGGTACCGGCCGCGGCACCCGGGCTGCGGGTCGCGGCGCCGGGGTCCGGGGCACGGACTGCTCGTTTCCGCGCGCGGGCGGCCCCGGCCGGCCGGCCGGGGCGGGCGGCGGAGAGGCGGGCTCGGGCAGGCTCAGGGCCGCCTCGGAGCCCAGGCGGCGACGCAGCGTGTTGAGCGCCCGGGAGGTCTGGCTCTTGACGGTGCCCGGGGAGATCTCCAGCAGCGCGGCGGTCTGCGCCTCGGACATGTCCTCGTAGAAGCGCAGCACCAGTACGGCCCGCTGCCGGGCGGGCAGCGCCTGCAGGTGCCGCCAGAGCGCGTCCCGGTCGAGTTGCTGCTCGATCTCGTCGACGCCGGCGTGCTCCGGCAGCACCTCGGTGGGGCGCTCGCCGTGCCAGCGGCGCCGCCACCAGCTGGTGGACGTGTTGACCAGGACCCGGCGGGCGTACGGCTCGATGGCCTCGATCCCGCCGAGCCGCTTCCAGGCCAGGTAGGTCTTCGTGAGCGCGGTCTGAAGCAGGTCCTCGGCGGTGGCCCAGTCACCGGCGAGCAGGTAGGCGGTGCGCAGCAGCGCGCCGGACCGGGCCGCGACGAATTCGCGGAACTCCTCCTCCAGCGGATCTCTGCTCACCACGCTCATCTCCCCCCGTCCTGCCTGGCAGGATGCCACGGCCCGGTCGGTCAGGTCGATGGCGGAAGGTGTGCAGTTCATCCGATGTTCGGACGAAAACTTTCAAGCTCCGTCGTCGGCCTTCGCCTCGTCGGCCTCCTTGCCAAGCCGTGCCTCGACCGCCTGCGGCTCGTACATCTCCTCGACCACGCGCAGGTAGAGCTCGTTCGGGTTGGGCAAGTTCTTGATCACCCGGAGTGCCTGTTCCTGGCCGGCGGACTCCAGCACGAACGTGCCGTAGTTGAGCGCGCGGCCGGTCGGGCTCTGCTCGTACTTCATGTCGGTGACCCGGGTGAGCGGCATCATCGCGACCTGGCGGGTGATGATCCCGTTGACCACCATCACCCGCTTGTTGGTGAGGATGAACCGGTCGTACCACCAGTCGGCGACCTTCCAGGCGACCCAGCCCATCACGCCGAACCAGAGCAGCACGGCGACGGTGGTCAGCGCGCCGACGTCCCGCCCGGCGAGGAAGCCGGAGAGGTAGCCGAGCACGAACGTGGCCGCCACGCCGACGATGATCGGGGTGGTGAGGTGGATCCAGTGGCGCTTCCACTCGCCCCGGTAGCGCTCGGTGGGGAAGAGGTAACGCGCCACGAGCGAGCTGGGCTCGTCCTCCAACGGCAGCACCCGGCGGGGTGCCATGCCGGTGGCGTCGGACCGCAGCCCGGCCAGCTCCTCCTCGGAGATCGGCTGGTCCGGGAAGCCGTCCGGATCCCGTGCCCAGGCCCGGCCGGACCGCCCCTCACCGGTGTACGCGCTGCCGTAGCCGGCGTCGTCCGCGTCCGCGTACGGGCCGGGGCCGTAGGCGCTGGGCGGCTCGTCCGGGTCGATCCGGGGGATCGGCTCGGTGTCGCGCTCCCGGCGTGCCCGGTCGGGGTCGTCCGGGTCGAAGGGTGGACCGGAGGGGCTTCCCATGGGCGGCTAGGCGACGAGGTTGGTGAAGAAGTCGCCGAAGCCCTGCGCGATGTCCATGATGCCGCCGCCGAGAGACTTGAAGACGTCGGCGGCGGAGTTGGGCCGGTACGCAACGAAGAAGATCAAGAATGCGATGCCGGCCCAGGTGAGGACCTTCTTGACCATAGCGGGCCATCCTCTCGCGCGGCGCCGGGTCCGTTTACCGCAGCGGCACCCAGAGTATCAGCATGGTGTCTTACCGTGAATATCTGCGTCCGCTCTCCGACTCACCGGTGCGGGCGGTCAGGCCCGTCCGTGCAGGTACGGAGACGGTGCGCCGTACACGAGTTCGGGCGGTGTCCACTCGGTGAGGTCGTGCAGCACGACTTCTTCCGCGAGGAGGTGACCCGCACTCGCCGGCCAGGCTATCGCATGGAGCCACATTCCCCGAGCCTCGCCGGCGTACGCGCTTCGATCCGTTTCGGAGCGTACGAGCCACAGTGGAGTCGGATGGCCGCCCACGCGGATCTTCGCGTGCGGCAGCCGCTCGGGATGACCAGGGCCGGGATCGGTCAACGCCTCCTCCACCTGGGGACCGGGATCGGGGCCGGGCAGTCCCGCGAAGCGGGAACCGAGACCGATGCCGGGTTCCTCGGCGACGAAGATCAGGTCGGCCGGTCCACCGTCCAGCGGGGCCGGTCCGGCGCAGGCGACCAGCGTGGCCCGGACTCCAGCGCGTTCGTCGCCCGCCCAGGCCACGCCGGTGAGCGTCCAACCCGGTGGGAGCGGCCACGGGCACCACAGCGGCATCCGGAGCCGGCCGGTCGGGTCGGGGTCGGCAGCCATCCGCTCGACCACGCTGGCCATGATCTCGTCGTTGATGCGCTCGGGCACGTGCAGCGGCGCGACCGGGCCGCAGCGCAGGCACCGGTGCTCGGCGTGCATCAGGTCCGGCTCGCGTACCGGCCCGGCGCATCTCGGACAACTCACCGCGACAGTCACACCCTCACCGTCGCCCCCGCACGGCGGGGCGTCAAGCGGGGCGGGCCGACCGGCGTGGGATTTCCGTCCGGTGGTGGAACCGCGGCGTCAGTCCGGCGGCGGCCCGGCGTACGACCGGATCCAGGCGTGCATGGCGATGCCGCTGGCCACGCCCGCATTGATGGACCGGGTCGAGCCGTACTGGGCGATCGAGAAGAGCGCGTCGCAGGCCGACCGCGCCACCGGGGACAGGCCGGGCCCCTCCTGACCGAAGAGGAGCACGCAGCGGCGCGGCAGCACGGCGGTCTCCATCGGCCGTGAGCCGGGCAGGTTGTCGATCCCGACCACCGGCAGGCTCTCGTCCCGCGCCCAGGCGACGAACTCCTCGATCGTCGGATGGTGCCGGACGTGCTGGTAGCGGTCGGTCACCATGGCGCCCCGGCGGTTCCACCGCCGCCGCCCGACGATGTGCACCTCGGCGGCGAGGAAGGCGTTGGCGTTGCGGACGACGGTCCCGATGTTGAAGTCGTGCTGCCAGTTCTCGATCGCCACGTGGAACTCGTGCCGCCGCCGGTCCAGATCGGCCACGACCGCCTCGCGCCGCCAGTAGCGGTACCGGTCCACCACGTTGCGCCGGTCACCGGCGACGAGCAACTCCGGGTCGTAGCGCGGGTCGTCCGGCGGGTCACCGGGCCACGGCCCCACACCCACGTCGAGCTGGTCGTCGGTCACGGTTGCCGAGGGTACGGCCCGGCGGCGCCGCGCGTCAGCGCAGGTCGAGCGCGCCGCCCAGCCGGTCGAGGAAACGCCGGTCGGCGGGACTCGGCGTGGTCTGCCCGGCGCGGCACACGCGGGCGGCGACCGACTCCACCCACTGCCGGTACGCCGCCGAGTCGGCCGGATCGGCGCGGCGGCGCAGCACCCGTACCGCGGCCCGGGCGGCGGCCAGCAGGTCGACCAGGTCGGTCAGGCGCTCGTCCCGCTCGGTTGCGCCGTCGTGGCGGGCGTAGATGGCGGCCACCACGGCGCGGACGAGATCGCTGTCGAAGGCGCGTCCGGCGGCCACCGCGTCCAGACCGGCGAGGCCGGCGGCGACACCGCGCGGCGGACGCCCGGGCCCGGGCGCCGCGGCGGCGACCAGCACGCGGCCGGGCAGGTCGGTGAGCAGGTCCCACTCCGTCGCGGAGTACGCGGCGGTGGTGAGCGGCGCGGCGCGGCGACCGGCGGAAGGCGGCTCTACGGCTTCGGAGTGGCTCATGGGCACCTCCAGCCCGAGCATATGCCTCCGGACGAGATCCGGGCCCCGTCCCCGCCGAACGGAGAACGAGGCCCGGTGAGCCGGACGGACGCGGGTCAGCGCGGCTCGGGGAAGCTGGGACGCTCCGGGTCGACGCCGTCCGGGACGGCGGCGGCCGCATACTCCTTCTTGGGGACCATGACCTTGCGGCGGAACACGCAGACCAGCGTGCCGTCCTGGTTGTAGCCGCGGGTCTCGACGGCGACCACGCCCCGGTCGGGCTTGGAGGCCGACTCCCGCTTGTCCAGGACCGTCGTCTCGCCGTAGATGGTGTCGCCGTGGAACGTCGGCGCGACGTGCCGCAGCGACTCGATCTCCAGGTTGGCGATCGCCTTGCCGCTGACGTCCGGCACGGACATGCCGAGCAGCAGCGAGTAGATGTAGTTGCCGACCACCACGTTGCGCTTGAACTGCGAGGCGGACTCGGCGTAGTGCGCGTCCATGTGCAGCGGGTGGTGGTTCATGGTGAGCAGGCAGAAGAGGTGGTCGTCGTACTCGGTGACCGTCTTGCCCGGCCAGTGCCGGTAGACCGCGCCGACCTCGAACTCCTCGTAGTAGCGGCCGAACTGCATCCTTGTCCCCTTCGACAGGCGGCGATGGAGTTCGGCACAGCATGCCTTATCGCTTGTTAAGGCGAGGTGCGGGGCGCTCGCGCGGCGGAAATGTCACACCGGGGGCCACCGAGGTCCGGACGCAATGAGCGGCGGGGCCCTCCCCGGCACCCGCCGCCCACGCTCTGATGCGAAGAATTCTGCCGTACGGCGCACCACATCAACAGAGACGGAGGTCACATTTACCTTTTCGTAACACTACGGAAAGTCACCGACGCACTGTCGGTAAGCGATCTCCGCAGGCTGGATAGATGCTCGTCAAGCCCGAAGTTACTGATTCGTAGCCAGAACTGTGCGTGATCTCCTTGGAAACGCTCCCATCACGTCCCGTCACGCAAGTGCGGCATGCATTTGCGTTCCGCACGAGCGGCCCGCACAGATAGAGTTCGATGTGCCCAGGGTCACCGTCCGGGCGCTGTGCGTTTCGCCCCCACCGTGCCGGGAATTCGGACGGACTGACCCTGGTTCCACCGGGCGTACGACAATCCGCGGTGATCGGAGAGAGCAATGGCAACGGTTGAGCTGACCACGGCCAACTTTGACGAGGTGACCGGCCAGGACGGGATCGTCCTGCTCGACTTCTGGGCGGACTGGTGCGGCCCGTGCAAGCGCTTCGCCCCGGTCTACGAGCGGTCCTCGGAGAAGCACCCGGACATCGCCTTCGGCAAGGTCGACACCGAGGCGCAGCAGGAGCTGGCGGCGAAGTTCAACATCAGCTCCATCCCGACGATCATGGCGATCCGTGACGGCGTGATCGTGTTCGCCCAGCCGGGCGCGCTGCCGGAGTCCGCGCTGGAGAACCTGATCGAGCAGGTCCAGGCGCTGGACATGGACGACGTCCGCAAGAAGCTGGCCGAGCACAACCACTGACGTACCCGACGCCGCCGGCCGACCCCGCCAGGGGCCGGCCGGCGGCGTTTCCACGCCCGCCGCACCGCCGGGACGGACAGTGAGGAATGGCCGACTGAGGGACACTTTCGGCCGCTTCACTCCCGTATCGTCACCATGCGATGGAGACCTTGACCGCCCGCGGGCGCGCGGTCCGAGTGGGCGCCACCCTGCTCGGCCTGGCGCTGCTGCTCCTGGGCACCGTGCGCGGCACCGACGACGACTTCCCGTTCGGGCCGTTCCGGATGTACTCCACCTCCGACCCGCCGAACGCGCCCGCCCCGGACACCCGGGTCGAGGGCGTGGACCGCACCGGCGCGGTGGTCCCGCTCGGCCAGGACGCCACCGGCATCCGCCGCGCCGAGATCGAGGGCCAGCAGAACCGCTACGCCGCCGACCCGAGCCTGCTGCGGACCGTCGCCGACGCGTACGCCGAACGCCACCCCGACGCCCCCGACCTGGTCGAGGTGCGCATCGTGGTCCGCTGGTTCGACATCCAGGGCGGCCGCCCGACCGGCAGATGGACCGACGAGACGGCCGTGCGCTGGGAGACCGGCGGATGACCGCCTGGCTGACCGAGGCGGTCCCGCGCGGCCGGATCGCCGCGTTCCGCACCCTGGTCTACCTCTTCGTCGCCGCCGACCTGGTGGTGTTCACACCCTGGGTACGCACCCGGGTCGACGTACCCGGCGACCTCTACCAGCCGCTGCTCGTCGGCCGGCTGCTCCCGCTGCCCACCCCCACCCCCGCCCTGGTCGGCGTGGTGTTCTGGGCGCTGCTGGTCACCGCGCTGCTCGCCGCCACCGGCCGGGCGCACCGGCTGCTCGGCTGGACGGTCTTCGCGCTGTACTTCGAGTGGATGATCGTGGCGATGAGCTACGGCAAGGTCGACCACGACCGCTTCGCGCTCCTGGTGGCGCTGGCCGTGCTGCCCACCGCCGGCCGCGCCCGGCACGGCGACCCGACCCGTACCGAGGCGGGCGGCTGGGCGCTGCGGGTCACCCAGATCTCGGTCATCTGCACGTACTTCCTCGCCGCCTGGGCCAAGTTCCGCTTCGGCGGCCTGGACTGGGCGAACGGTTCGGTGCTGGCCCGCGCGATCATCCGGCGCGGCACCGACCTCGCCGACCTGATCGCGCAGGTGCCGCACCTGCTGATCGTGGCGCAGTTCGGCATCCTGGCGTTCGAGCTGCTCAGCCCGCTGGTGTTCGTGCTGCCGGCGCGGTGGCGGACGATGACCGTCGGCTTCTTCTACTCGTTCCACCTGGTGACCATCGCGACGATCACCATCTCGTTCGCGCCGCACCTGGTGGCGATGACCAGCTTCCTGGCGCTGGAGAAGGTCCGTCCGGTGGTGTTCGTCAGGCGCCTGCTCGGCCGTCCGCCGCCCGCCGCGCCGACGGCGCCCGCGACGGCGCCCCTCTCGCCGGCACCGGCCCCCGACCCGTCCTCGACCGCGACCGCCTGACCACGGCCCCCCGGCCGGTCAGGCGGTCGGGCCCGGGCGTCCGGTCGGGCCGTACAGCCGTTCCCGGGCCTCCTGCGGCAGCGCGCACGCGGCCGTGCCGCCCGGCAGCCGGTGCCGGTTGCGGGCCACCCAGCGGTACGCGGGCCAGGCCGCCGCGCGTACCGGGGGAAGGCGCAGTCCGGCCCCGGCGAACCGCCAGAGCGGGCCGCTGTCGCCGAGCAGCCGGGCGATGGCGTCCGGCCCGGCGGCGCGGGAGCCGTCGGCGCCCACCCACTGGACCGCCTCCTCGCACTCGGCCTCCGTCAGGCCCAGCGCCGCCAGGTCGGCGAACTGCCACGGGACCACCCGGGCGCCGGTCGGGATCCGACGCTCGATGAACTGCGCGCACCGGGTGCAGAAGGCGCAGTCGCCGTCGTAGACGAAGGTCGACGTCTCCATGCCCCCATCCTGCCCCGCCCCGGGGCACGGCGGCGCGCGGTGTCCGCAGCGTCACTTGCGCTTTGTTCGTACACATGTTCGAATGAGCTCCATGCGCTGGGACAACCTCTCCGCTCCCCCGGACGAGGGGACTCCCGATCGGGCGGCGCCGGCGGCTCCACCCCTGCCGCTGGCGCTGCCCGGCGCCGTCGCCCGCACCTTCGACACCCCGGGCTTCGCCGGCATGACGTTCTACGAGGTCCGCGCCAAGTCGATCATCAACCGGGTGCCCGGCCAGTCGCGTGTGCCGTTCGAGTGGACGATCAACCCCTACCGGGGCTGCTCACACGCCTGCGTCTACTGCCTGGGCGGGGACACGCCGATCCTGATGGCCGACGGGCGCACCAGGGCGATCAGCGAACTGGAGCCCGGCGACCGGATCTACGGCACCCGGCGGCGCGGCGCCTACCGCCACTACGTCGTCACCACGGTGCTCGACAAGTGGTCCACTGTGAAGCGCGCCTACCGGGTCACCCTGGCCGACGGCACCACGCTCGTCGCCAGCGGCGACCACCGGTTCCTGACCGAACGCGGCTGGAAACACGTCACCGGGAGCATGCGGGGCGGCGGCCGCCGTCCCCACCTGACCACCCGCAACCGCCTGCTGGGCACCGGCCGGTTCGCGGTGGCGCCGAAGCGCTCGGCCGACTACCACCGGGGTTACCTGCACGCCCTGCTCCGCGACGACGACCGGGCCGATGCCCGGTTCCGGCTGGCCACCGCCGAGGCGGAGGCGCTGGAGCTGGCCGAACGCTACCTGGCCGACGCGGGGGTCACCGTCGAGCGGGCCACAGTCACCCGGGTCGGCCGCCGGCCGACGACCACAGTGGTACGCACGTCCGGCCCGGCCGAGGTCGTCACCGGCCTGCTGAACCCGCCGGGCGAGACGACAGACGACTGGTCGCTGGGCTACCTGGCCGGCATGTTCGACGCCACCGGCACCTGCCACCGGGGCGTGTTCCGGATCAGCGTCGCGGACGACGGGAGCCAGGCCCGCACGTCCGGCGCGCTGGAGCGTTTCGGCTTCCGGTGGGCGCTCGACGTGCCGGGCATGCCGGGCGCAGCGCGTCAGCTCCGGCTGACCGGCGGGCTGCCCGAGCGGCTGCGCTTCTTCCACCTCACCGATCCGGCCGTCACCGCCCGGCGCTCGATCGAGGGCATGGCGCTCAAGTGCGCGGCGCACCTCCAGGTGACCACCGTCGAGGATCTCGGCCTGGAGCTTCCGCTGTGGGACATCACCACCGGCACCGGCGACTTCATCGCCAACGGCGTGGTCAGCCACAACTGCTTCGCCCGCAATACGCACACCTACCTCGACCTGGACGCGGGCGCCGACTTCGACCGCAAGGTGATCGTCAAGGTCAACGCGGGCGAGCTGGTCCGCCGCGAGCTGGCCGCCCCACGCTGGCGCGGCGCGCACGTCGCCATGGGCACCAACGTGGACTGTTACCAGCGGGCCGAGGGCCGCTATCGCCTGATGCCGCCGATCATCGAGGCGCTGCGTGACTTCGCGAACCCGTTCTCGATCCTGACCAAGGGCACGCTGCTGCTGCGTGACCTGCCGCTGCTGCGCGAGGCGGCGGAGGTGACCCGGGTCGGGGTGTCGTACTCGGTGGGATTCGTGGACGAGGCGCTCTGGCGGGCGGCCGAGCCTGGTACGCCGAGCCCGCGCCGCCGCCTCGACGCGGTCCGTCAGCTCGCCGACGCCGGCTTCGAGGTGGGTGTGCTGATGGCGCCGATCCTGCCGGGCCTCAGCGACGACGAGGAGTCGATCGACGCCACCGTCGCGGCCGTCGCCGCCACCGTCGCGGCAAGTGTGACGCCGTTGCCGCTGCACCTGCGGCCCGGCGCGCGGGAGTGGTACGCCCGCTGGCTGGCCCGGGAGTTCCCCCACCTGGTGCCCCGCTACCGGCGGCTCTACCAGGCCGGCTCGTACGCGCCGCAGGCGTACCAGCGGGAGGTGACAGCGCGGGTGCGGATGGCGGCACGCCGGCACGGGCTGCACCGGGGCGAGACGGGCGACAACCGCCGGCTGCCGGAGACCCCGCCGCCCGCGCCTGCCGCCGAACAGCTCTCCCTGCTCTAGCGGTAATGCCCCTGAGGTTGACCCCTGAACTTCCGTGTGTTGACCCACTCCAGCGCCAAGTGTGCGATTATCGCACCATGGCTGATGGTTGGGTCTGGCCCCTCGTCGGTGAGCAGGTACGGCGAGCCCGGTTGTCGCTGGGGATCTCGCAGCAGGATCTCGCGGCGATGGTGGGGCTGGACCGCACAATGCTGGCCAAGGTTGAGGCTGGCAGCCGCCGTTTGGACGGCATGGAGCTGGCTCGGCTTTCCAGGGCACTAAGAGTGTCGATGGAGTACTTGATTCAGCCGCCGCCGGCGGTGTTGTCCCGACGAGCGGCCCCGTTGACCGAGGAAACGGACACTCAGGCAGCACGATCGTCGGAACGCCTCGAAATCGCCATGGTTGAGTGGCTGCGCAACGTCCAGCAGTTGCTGGATCTTGGCGTATTGCTTACCCGTCCGCTGCTTCGCTACCCGCACTCAGTGGAATCCGAGGATGATGCGCGTCAGACAGCCCGGTGGCTGCGACAGCGGTTCGGGCTCGGCGATGCACCGATCGGCAGCATCATGGACGTCTGTGAGCGCGCAGGTCAGTGGGTACTGGTCACCGACCTTCCAGGCGACGGAGCATCGCTCGTCGAGGGCGACATCGCGGTTGCTGTCGTAAGCACTACGGGCGACCCTGGCCGCCGTCGGGCTACCGCTGCACACGAGTTGGGGCATCTCATCATTGGTGATGAGTATTCTGCCGACCTCGGCGTGAGTGCCTCGCGTGCAGAACGGGAGGCGGTGATTGATGCCTTCGCCGCAGAACTGCTGCTGCCCGTGCAAGCGATTGCCGCAGCCGGAGCCCCCGGGACGGTGAGCCGGGACCAGATCGTGAGCTATGCGGCTCGATACCGTACCTCTTGGTTGCTGGCGTTGCGGCAGGCTGAGCAGGCAGGGACCATCGACGCAGAGACGCGTAGATCCTGGAGCCAGGTTCGGCCCACGCATGTGGAGTTCATGGAGGCATTGGGCTGGGCGCCGCAGCCCGACCTTGTGTCGGTGCGGGTACCGCCCGCCTACGCACAGGCCGTGATGGACGCGTGGCGGAACAGGCGCATCACCCGGGCGAGGGCTCTGGAGTTGATGCATGGCCACATCGCCGACGAGGATCTGCCGCAGGAGGACGACCTGGAGATCGCGCCGTGAGCCTGTCGGCGCAAGCCAACCCCGTCCTTGTACTCGACACGATGGTTCTCAGCCACTTCACTCTCGCTGACCGGCTGGACGTCTTGCAGGACCTGCTGCTCGATGCCGATTGTTGGACGACTCAGGTGGTTCGGGAGGAGTTGCGGGCGGGATCTGCGGATCATCGTGAACTGGCCGTCGCTTGCGAGGCGGATTGGCTGACCACTGCCCAGTTAGACACCCTCGATGAGGTGCGGTGCTTCACCAAATGGGCCGCGCGGCTCGGCTCGGGTGAGCGCGACCTTGGGGAGGCGTCCGTCCTCGCTGCCGCCGAACTGCGGGATGGGGTGGCCATCACGGACGACAGGAACGCGACGCAGGTCGCCCGCGCCCACGGCGCCCGGGTGCACGGCACCATCTGGCTTCTCGCGGGGGCCTGCCGGGACGGCAAACAAACCCTTACGGCTGCGGGGAACCTCATTGAGGCACTCAGAGCAACCGATGCTCGTCTGCCCTGCTCGGGAGCTGAGTTTCCCGCCTTCGCCCGTAAGCACAACCTCCTATAGTCACTACTGAAAGCTTCTTGACCTAACGGGAGGGTAGCGACTCGCGCGACGCGGCGGCTTCGGACTCCTTGTAGAACAACGTCCTGAACCGCCGATCATGGGCCACCCGCCAACAACTACGGATCGCGATCGTGACCTGGATCGAACGGACCTATCACCGCCGCCGACGCCAGCGGTCGCTGTCCGGGTTGACCCCGTTGAATTCGAGGCCATCATGCACCCACCGGCCAGTCAGGCCGCGTGACTACACCTGTCACCTGCCGGTGCAGACCCACAACGCTGCTGAGCATTACCTCTAGCGGGGAGGACCCGCGCCGGCGGGGCTAGGCTCGGGGGATGCGTTCCGCTCAGCAGATCCTCGCCGACTCCGCCGTGATCGCCGTCGTGGGCACCTCCCGCGATCCGGGCAAGGCCGCGCACCGCGTACCGCTGGAGATGCAGCGGCACGGCTGGCGGATCATCCCGGTCAACCCGACTGTGGACGAGTTGTTCGGCGAGAAGGCGTATCCGACGCTGGCCGACATCCCGCACCCGGTCGACCTGGTCGACGTGTTCCGCCCGGCGCGGGACGCGGTCGACGTGGTCCGGCAGGCGGTGGCGATCGGCGCCCCGGCGGTGTGGTTGCAGCTCGGCATCTTCTCGGACGAGGCGCGCCGGATCGCCGAGGAGGCGGGCCTCGACTACGTCGAGGACAGGTGCCTCATCGTGGAGCGGGCCGCCGCCGGACTGACCCGTACCTCCGGCCCGACGGCCGACTGACGGCGCGGCACGCGGCGCGTACCCTTCCGGGCATGTCCGGTCCCGGCCCGATGGCTGCGGCGGTGCCCGACCGCGACGGGTTGTGGTCCCGCCGGTTGTTCGCGCTCCTGGCCGGTACGGCGGTGGCCGCGGTGAGCGGCCGGGTTCTCCTCGCGCTGGATCCGTCGCACCTCGACGCGGCTCGTGGCGTGGTGTGGCTGGTGATGCTGGGGCACCTGGCGCAGCGGTACTGGCGGCCACGGCGGACCGGCCGGCTGATCTGGCGGCCCCGGGTGGCCGGGCCGCACGGCGCCGAACCGGGGCTGGTCGCCCGGCGGTCGGCGGCGGGATGGCTGGGGCTGACCGCGGACGTGACAGCGGGTGTCGTGGTGGCCCTCGGCGGTTTCTCGGTCCTGACCGAGCGCTGGCCGCAGGTCGAGGCGGGGCGACCGCCGGTGCTGGCCGCGGTGGCTCTCGGCCTGGGCTGGGTGGTCTACGCGGAGACGCGGTTCACCGGCCGGCTGGCGTTGACCGGCGGCGGGCTCCGGTACGGCGGGGACTGGTACCCGTGGTCGGAGATCCGGGGCGTCCGGCGCTCCGGCGAGCGCGCCGGCGGTGTGCACCTCCGGCTGGAACCGGAGCGGCTGCCCCGGACGGTGGTCGGCGGACGCGACCTGGCCGTGCCGGACGAACGGCTCATCGCCGCGATCGAGGCGTTCCGGACCACGCCGGAGGCGCTGGCGGTGGGGTTGCCGGTGACACCCCCGGAGCCGGCCCCCGGCGTGGCGGAACGCTGAACGCTACTGCTTGTACTGCTTGAGCAGGCCGCGCGAGATGATCGTCTTCTGGATCTCCGAGGTGCCCTCGCCGATCAGCAGGAACGGCGCCTCGCGCATCAGGCGCTCGATCTCGTACTCCTTGGAGTAGCCGTAGCCGCCGTGGATCCGGAACGCCTCCTGGACCACCTCGGCGCAGTACTCGGAGGCGAGCAGCTTGGCCATGCCGGCCTCGACGTCGTTGCGCTGGCCGGCGTCCTTGAGCCGGGCCGCGTTGACCATGAGCGCGTGCGCGGCCTCGATCTTCGTACCCATCTCGGCGAGCTTGAACGCGACGGCCTGGTGCCGGGCGAGCGGCTGGCCGAAGGTGTGGCGCTGCTGGGCGTACGCGACGGCCAGCTCGAACGCCCGGATCGAGATGCCGCAGGCGCGGGCCGCGACGTTGACCCGGCCGACCTCGATGCCGTCCATCATCTGGTAGAAGCCACGGCCGACCTTCTCCTCGCCGCCGAGCACGGCGGAGGCGGGCACGGTGACGCCGTCGAGCACCATCTCGGTGGTCTCGACGCCCTTGTAGCCCATCTTGTCGATCTTGCCGGGGATGGTGAGGCCGGGCGCGGTCTCACCGAAGCCGGGCTCCTTCTCCAGCAGGAAGGTGCTCATGTTGCCGTAGACCGAGTCGGCTCCGGTGTCGGTCTTGACCAGGGTGGCCACCACCGACGAGTACGCGCCGTTGGTCAGCCACATCTTCTGGCCGTTGAGGACGTAGTTGTCGCCGTCGCGGACGGCCTTCGACTTGATCGCCGAGACGTCCGAGCCGCACTCGGGCTCGGACATCGAGAAGGCGCCGCGCACCTCGCCGGTGGCCATCCGGGGCAGCAGCCGGGCCTTCTGGTCGGCGGAGCCGTGCTGCGAGATCAGGTACGCCACGATGAAGTGCGTGTTGACGATGCCGGAGATCGACATCCAGCCCCGGGACAGCTCCTCGACCACGAGCGCGTAGGTCAGCAGGGACTCGCCCAGCCCGCCGTACTCCTCGTCGATGGTGAGGCCGAACAGCCCCATCTCGCGCATGCCGTCGAGGATGTCGCTCGGGTACTCGTCGGCGTGCTCCAGCCGCTGCGCGTGCGGAATGATCTCTTTGTCGGCGAACTCCCGGACAGTTTCCAGGATCGACCGCTGCACGTCGGTCAGTCCGGGCGTCTGGGCGAGTCGGGCCATCTCAGCCTCCGGGGTCGTCGGCGCATTACTCAGGGGTAACTGAACGCTCGGTCAGTATCGGCCCCGGGACCGGCGCAGCCAAGGTGACCAGTCCCTACAACCGCTGTGAAAAGGTTCACCGCTACGGGTAGCGTCCGCAAGAGAGAGGGCCCGTTCACCTGGGGAAAAGGGGCGCGCGTGACTGACGAGCAGCCACCCTCACCGTACGAGCCGCCGCCGCACGGCCAGCCGTACGGGCAGCCGCAGTACGGCCAGCAGCATCCGCAGTGGGGCCAGCAGCCCCCGTACGCCCCGCAGCCGCCCTACGGCCAGTACGGCCCACCCGGGCCGGGGCCACGCCCCGGCGGCACGAACGTGCTCGCCATCCTGTCACTGGTCTTCGCGTTCGTCTTCGCGCCCGCCGGCATCGTCTGCGGCCACCTGGCGAAGCGGCAGATCCGGCAGACCGGCGAGGACGGCGACCAGCTCGCCACCTGGGGACTGATCCTCAGCTACATCTTCACCGCGATCGGCCTGGTGGCCTGCTGCGGCTGGATCGGGCTGGCGATCTGGGCCAACTCCGACAACGGCACCTACTGAGGCTCAGCGGAACTGCGCCTCCCGGACGCTGTTGCCACCGTCGACCACGAGCATCTGCCCGGTGATGTACGACGCGGCCGGCGAGCAGAGGAACGCGATCGCGGCGGCCACCTCGTCCGGCGTGCCGGGACGCCCGACCGGCGTACCCAGGCCCTGCTTGATCTCGGCCATGGTGGACGCCGCGGTGTGGATGATGCCCGGCGCCACCGCGTTCACAGTCACCCCGTCGGCGATCATCTCCATCGCCAGCGCCCGGGTCAGCCCGACCACGCCGGCCTTGGCCGCCGCGTAGGCCGCCTCGGTGGGCAGCGCGTTGACCGGCCCGGCGGTGGCGGCCAGGTTGACGATCCGGCCCCAGCCCCGCTCGGCCATGCCACCGATGAACGCCCGGCTGCACAGGAACGCGGTGGTCAGGTTCCTGTCGATCTCGCCGCGCCACTCGTCGTACGTCAGCTGGGCCACCGGCCGCAGCACCTCCGGGCTGGCCCGGCTGGCCAGGCCCGCGTTGTTCACCAGCACCTCGACGTCGCCGAGCTGCTCGGCCACCGCGTCGGCGAGCGCGCCCACCTCCGACTCGTCGGTGAGGTCGGCGACGAAGCCGGTGACGCCCAGCTCGCCCGCGCGCTCGTGGATGCGCCGGGTGGTGGAGACGATCGCGACCCGGGCGCCCAGGTCGGACAGCCGGCGCGCGGTCGCGTACCCGATGCCGTCGGCGCTGCCCGCGCCGGTGACCAGCGCGACCCGGCCGTCCAGCCGCATGGTGGCCGGTTCCGGCAGCGGCGCCGGCCGTTCGGAGTCGGCGGCGCCGACCGGCTCGCCGCCACGCGGGCGCCGCACCGACCCCGGCCGGCTCATGTCCCGTCGCGACCGACCCCCACGCGCGTCAAGTGCCATGCCGAGGATCCTGCCCGGTACCGACCCGCCGGGCAACGCGCGCCCGGAAAGAGGGTGCTCCGTGTCGCGAGCCGGTGGCTACCCTGAGCCGACCACGTACCTGGAGATGATCAGATGAGCTATCCCCCACCGCCCGGTGGTTGGCAGGACCCCTCGGCGGCCGGGCCGCACTCGGCGCCGCCGGCCGACCCGATCATGCCCGCGATTCCGAACCAGCCGGGCCCGGCCGACCCGTACGCGCCGGTCGCCGATCCCTACGCGCCGGTCGCCGACCCGTACGCGGGCGCGAAGTCCCCGTACGCCCCACCCGGCGGCGACCCGTACGCCGCCGCGATGCCCGGCTACCCGCCCCCGGGCACCTACCCGCCGCCGGGGGCCTATCCCGGCTACGCGATGCCGCCGGCCCGCACCAACACGATGGCCATCGTGGCGCTGGTCCTGTCGCTCGTCGGCTTCGCCTCGTGCATCACCGCGCCGATCGGCGCCATCATGGGCCACGTCGCGCGCAAGCAGATCCGGGAGACCGGTGAGCAGGGCGAGGGCATGGCCACGGCGGCCATCATCGTGGGCTGGATCCTGACCGCTCTGCTGGTCGCCGGCATCATCTTCTACATCGTGATGATCGTGATCGCGATCGGCGCGTCCAGCGCCAGCAGCAGCTACTGACGCCACCGGGCCGCCCCCGGGCGCGGGGGCGGCCCGACGCGCGATCAGGCCGAGGGCGGCGTGAACGAGGACGTACGGGACATGCCGGCGGCGTGGCCCTTGGCGGCGATCACGAGCGCCATCTTGCGGGACGCCTCGTCGATCATCTCGTCGCCGAGCATCACCGCCCCGAGCTTCCCGCCCGCCTCCGAGGTGTAGTAGTCGTAGGCGTCGAGGATCAGCTCGGCGTGGTCGTAGTCGGCCTGCGCCGGCGAGTAGACCTCGTTCGCCGCGTCGATCTGGCCGGGGTGCAGCACCCACTTGCCGTCGAAGCCCAGCGCCGCCGAGCGCTTCGCCACCTCGCGGAACGCGTCCACGTCGCGGATCTGCAGGAACGGGCCGTCGATGGCCTGCTTGTCGTGCATCCGCGCGGCCATCAGGATGCGCATCAGGATGTAGTGGTACGGGTCGCCCGGGTAGTCCGGGATCAGCGCGCCGACCACCAGGGACTTCATGTTGATCGAGGCCATGAAGTCGGCCGGGCCGAAGATGATCGTCTCGACCCGGGGCGAGGCGCCGGCGATGGCGTCCACGTTCACCAGCCCGGCCGCGTTCTCGATCTGCGCCTCGATGCCGATCCGGCCCACCTCCAGGCCGAGCGTCTTCTCGATCTGGGTGAGGAGCAGGTCCAGCCAGTGCACCTGCTCGGCGTTCTGCACCTTCGGCAGCATGATGCAGTCCAGGTTCGCCCCGGCGCCCTCGACCACCTCGATGACGTCCCGGTAGGTCCACGGCGTGGTCAGGTCGTTCACCCGGACCACGCGGGTCTTGCCCGCCCAGTCGCCCTCGTTCAGCGTCGCCACGATGTTCTTGCGCGCGTCCGGCTTGGCCAGCGGGGCGACCGCGTCCTCCAGGTCCAGGAAGACCTGGTCGGCGGGAAGGCCCTGGGCCTTGCCGAGCATCTTGACGCTGGAGCCGGGCACCGCCAGGCAGGATCGGCGGGGACGACCGACAGCGGTCATGGGTGCGCTCCTTCCAGCGTCCGGCGCAGGCGCCGGCGCAGCGGTGGATTTCGAGAACTTAACGATCCCAAAGGGCGTGGTGACGCCACGGTAACCTCGTGCCGTGACCGGGGTGAATGGACCTGTGGAAGATCTCACTGAGCGTCGGATCGTGGTGCTGACCGGGGCGAGCTCCGGCATCGGCCTGGCCGCCGCGGAGGAGCTGGCGCGCCGCGGTGACCAGGTGGTGCTGGTCGGCCGGGACCCGGCCCGGCTGCGCGCCGCGGGCGAGCGGGTCCGCGAGTGCTGCGGCGAGCAGCCGGAGCTGTTCCGCGCCGACTTCGCGGTGCTCGACGACGTACGCGGGCTCGCCGAACGCCTGCGCGAGCGCTACGACCGGATCGACGTGCTCGCCAACAACGCCGGCGCGATCGTGCTGGAGCCGATCACCACGGTCGACGGTTTCGAGCTGAGCATGCAGGCCAACCACCTCGCCCCGTTCCTGCTCAGCAACCTGCTGCGAGACCGGATCGGGCGGATGGTGGTCACCGGCTCGGACGCGCACCGCAGCGGCGTGCTCGACCCCGACGACCTCAACTCCGCGCTGCGCTCGTACCGGCCGTTCCGCGCGTACGGCACCAGCAAGCAGGCGAACATCCTGTTCACCGCCGAGGCGGCCCGGCGCTGGCCGGAGGTGCCCGCGCACGTGTTCCACCCGGGCGTGGTGCGGACCCGCTTCGGCAACGAGAGCCGGATCGTGGCGCTCGGCATGCGGCTGCTGCCGTTCCGCAGCCCGGAGAAGGGTGCCGAGACGCTGGTCTGGCTCGCTTGCCAGGATCCGTCCCGGCTGACGAACGGCGGCTACTACGCCGACCGCAAGCCGCATCGGCCCCGGCCCAAGGCGGCCGACCCGGCGCTGGCCGCGCGGCTCTGGACGGCCAGCGCGAAGGCCGTCGGCGTCGACGCCTGAGCGGGTCACCACGACCGCCGGTCCGCTGGGACACTCGACGCCATGACGACGGGAAACGAGGTCCTGCTGGTCGCGCTGGTCGACCTGAGCGCCGACGCGGACGCCGGGCGGCGGTACGAGGACGCGGTGCTGGCGCTGCTCGGCCGGCACGGCGGCGAGTTGCAACGGCGGCTGCGTACCGGCGACGGGGAGACCGAGGTGCACGTGATCCGGTTCGCCGCCCGCGCCGGGCTGGACGCGTTCCTGGTCGACCCGGACCGCGTCGCGCTGCGCGCCGAGCTGGGCGACGCCGCGCCCGCCACCCGCGTGCTGGAGGTACGCGACGTCTGAGCTGCGCCTTCTCCCTCACTTCATCACGCGGGGACGCCGAGAACAAGACTTGATCTTGGGGCTGGCGAGGCGCAGTGTCGGGGCATGGACTTCGATCCTCTGGCCACCGCCCGCCGCGCACTCTGGATCGGCGGCGCGCAGTGGGCCGGCAAGACGACACTCGCGGTCACGTTGGCACTGCGGTACGGGCTGACCGCGTACCTCTACGACCGCCACGACGCGCGAGGGCACGACGACCGGCGGATCGCCGACCGGATCCGACGGGGTGAGCCGCCGGACGGCCCGGACGCGGAGGCGACCTGGGTGACGACGAACCCGGAGCGGATGGCAGCCGAGACCCTCGCCGGATTTCCGCGCCGCTTCGAGTGGGTGCTCGACGACCTGAGCGCGCTGATGAGCGGTCGCCGGGTGGTCGCCGAGGGCTGGGGGCTGCGGCCCGAACTGGTTGCCCCGATCGTCGAGTCGACAGGGCAGATGGTGGTGCTGGTGCCGACGCCGGAGTTCCGCGCGTACCAGGTGGAACGGCTGCCGCGGGCGATGGCCCGGCATCCCGGCGTGAGCGACCCGGAGCGGGCGTGGCGTCATCGGATCGCGCGCGACGAGCTGGTCGCCGCCGACGCGGTCGCCGCCGCCCGGGCGCTCGGGGTACGCGTGATCGAGGTGGACCTCGACCGGGACGCCGAGGCGGTCGCAGCGCTGGTCGCCGACCACTTCGCCGGATACCTCTGAGCGTCACCGCGACACGTGCACCGGGACGCTCGTCACCACCACGCCGGGCAGCGCCCGCAACGCGGTCCGCAGCCGCTGCTCGGCGCGGCTGTGCAGCAGCCGGTACCGACGTCGGCGCAGCACCACCTCCGGCACGATCACGGTGAGCGTCAGGTCCGGGCTCGCGGCGTGCAGCGCCTCCAGGTAGTGCGCCAGCGGGCCGATCACCGACCGGTACGGCGACACGATCGTCTCCAGCTTCAGGTGGTCGCCCCAGGCCCGCCACTGGTCCCGGAACCGGTCCGCCTCGTCCTGCGCCGGAGCGAGGTGCACGGCGAGCGTCGGCCGCCCGAGCGAGGTCGCGTACGCCAGCGCGCGCAGCGACGCCCGGTTCAGCCGGGCCACCGGCACCACCACCAGGTGGCGTACCTGCTGGGGCAGCTCGTCGCACTCGGCGGGCGGCGCGGACGGCGGCGAGTGCAGCGCCAGCGCGCGGTGCAGCCGGTCGTAGTGCCCGTGGATCCGGCGGAACAGCAACACCAGCAGCGGCACCGCGAGCACCACCACCCAGGCGCCCTCGGCGAACTTGGCTACCGCCGCGGTCAGCAGCACCAGGCCGGACAGCGTCGCGCCGACCGCGTTGACCGCTAGCCGGCGACGCCAGCCCGGCCCCCGGCGGCGTCGCCAGTGCACCACCATGCCGGTCTGGGACAGCGTGAAGGCGAGGAAGACGCCCACCGCGTAGAGCGGGATCAGCCGCTCGGTGTGCCCGCCGAACGCGACGAACACCACCGCCGCGGTCAGCGCCAGCGCCACCAGCCCGTTGCTGAACGCCAGCCGGTCGCCCATGTGCAGGAACCGGCGCGGCGCGTGCCCGTCCCGGGCCATGAAGAACAGCAGCCGGGGAAAGTCGTTGAACGCCGTGTTCGCCGCGAGCAGCAGGATCAGCGCGGTGGTGGCCTGCAGGATCGCGTACCCGGGACCGCTGGGGAACGTGACCCGGCCGAGCTGGGACAGCAGCGTCTCGTCCGCGCGGGGCGCCAGACCGTCGAGGTGGATCAGCCCGATCAGGCCGGCGAACAGCGTCACCAGCATGGCGACCATCCAGCCCAGCGTGGTGCGGGCGTTGCGCCACTCCGTCGGGCGGAACGCGGGCACCGCGTTCGAGACCGCCTCGATGCCGGTCATCGACACCGCCCCGGAGGAGAACGCCCGCAGCACCAGCAGCAGGCCCAGCCCCTCGGCCGCGGGCGCCGAGGGCGGCGGCAGCGGCGCGAAACCCCGCGAGGCGGCCTTCGCGTACCCGACCGCCAGCACCACGAGCAGCACCACCACGAACGCGTACGTGGGCAGCACGAAGATGTTCCCGGCGGTGCGTACGCCGCGCAGGTTGCCGGCGAGCAGCACGGCGATCACCAGCACCCCGAGCGGCACTGTCCACCGGCCGAGGCCGGGCAGCGCCGACGTGACCGCGTGCACCCCGGCCGCGATCGACACCGACACGGTCAGCACGTAGTCGAGCATCAGCCCGGCCGCGGCGGCGAGTCCCGGCGTACGCCCGAGGTTGTCCCCCGCGACGATGTACGAGCCGGCGCCGTGCGGATAGGCCGGGATGGTCTGCCGGTAGGACAGGCCGACCGCGACCATCAGCACCACCAGCACGGCGGCCAGCGGCAGGGCCAGCCCGAGCGCGGCGCTCCCGGCCAGCACCAGCACCGCGAGCATCGCCTCCGGCCCGTACGCGACGGAGCTGAGCAGATCCGAGGAGAGCACCGGCAGCGCGACCAGCTTGCGCATCCGCTCGTAGAGCACCGACGCGCTGGACAACGGCGGACCGATCAGGGTCCGGCGGACCCGGGCCACGGACCGGCCGGCCCGGTTGCCGGGCAGGTCCGCCGCGCCGGTGGCGACCAGTTCCCCCGGCTGCGCCACGGTGAACATGTCGATCGGCGCCAGCCGGCCGAAGCGGGTGGGCGCCGGATGGTGGTCGTTCCGGCCCAGCGTCGGGTCGACCGGCAGGTCGTCGGCGCGGCGCGGGCCGCGCCACCGCTCGCCGATCCGGCCGAGGGCCGCCCGTTCCTCGTCGCCGAGCGGCGGGAACTCGGCCGAGGGCGTGACGACCGTGCCCGCCTGTGCCGCGTCGTCCCGCTCCGCCCCCACCCTGAGCACTTTCGTGCAAACGGGACCATCCAGGGGCCGGAACGGCGCGACTTCGCCCCGACCGGCTCAGTCGGGCGCGTCGCCGGGTCGCCGCGCCCGCTCCGCGTCGCCCAGCGGGTCCGGGTCGGCGGGCGCCGCGACCGGCGTGGCACGGCGACCGGCCCGCGCCCCGCCGAGCACCACCACCGCCACGCCGGCCAGCAGCAACGCCAGGCCGGGCAGGGCCAGCGGCCGGGGCAGCTGGCCCAGCCACACCCAGCCGATCACTGCCGCGCCGGGCGCCTCCAGCAGGATCAGCACGCTCACAGTGGTCGCGGAGACCCGGTGCAGAGCGTAGTTGAACATCGAGTGGCCGAGCAGTTGGGCGCCGGCCACCAGTCCGAGGATCGCCAGCCAGGTCGTGCCCTCGAAGCCGTGCAGGCGTACCCCTCCGACCAGGCACACCACCAGCAGGACCAGCGCGCACACGCCGTAGCAGACGGTGGTGTAGGTGGTGGTGCTGATGCTGGCCCGGGCCCGCTCACCGAAGGCGGTGTAGACGGCCGCGAACAGGCCGCCGACCACCGCGAGCAGGTCACCGGCGAACGCCCGGCCCGAGACGCCGAAGTCCGCGCCGGTGGCGAGCGCCGCGCCGAGCACGGCCACCGCGATGCCGGCCCACACCGCCGCCGGCAGCCGCCGCCCCTGCCAGCGGGCGATCAGGCCCTGCCAGACCGGCTGCGTCGCGCCGAGCGCGGTGGCGGCCGCGACCGCGGTGAGCTGCGCGCTCGGCATCCAGGTGGCGAAGTGGGCGGCCAGCGCGACCCCGGCGAGTACGCAGTAGAGGCCCTCACGCCGGCCCGGCCCGACCGTCAGGGCGCGCAGCTCGGCCCGTCGACGGGTCAGCGCCACCGGCCCGAGGACCGCAGCCGACAACGCGGTACGCCAGAACGCGACAGCGAGCGCCGAGGCGGCGGCGAACGCCACGAGCGGCGCCGAGGACGACACCGAGGCGACAGCCAGGGCGAGCGCGCCCACCGTCAACACGTCGAGCGGCGGGCGATGCGGAACGGTCGGCACGAGCGGTAATCCTCACACGAACACCCGACCGACACGGAAAGTCAGCACTCCGTTACGATCATGCGTCCCGGCGATCTCCCCCCTCGACGTCCGGAGGCGTTCCCTCATGCCCAGATTCCAGGCCGTGCTGTTCGATTTCTTCGGCACCCTGACCCACGGCGCGCGGCGTGGAGCCGCCCACATCGCCACCGCCGAACTGCTCGGCTGCTCCCCCGAGGCCCTGATGGAGGTGCTGGACAGCAGCTTCTACGAACGGGCCAGCGGCTCCTTCGGTGACGCCGAGTCCACCATGCGCCGGGTGTGCGCCCGGCTCGGCGTCCACCCGTCCGACGCGGCGGTACGCGCCGCCGTCGCCTCCCGGCACCTTGCCGTACGCGCCGACACCCGGCTGCGCGCCGAGGCGGTCCCGGTGCTGGCCGCGCTGCGTCGCCGGGGCGTCGGCACCGGGCTGGTCAGCGACTGCACGCACGAGCTGCCGGCGTTCCTGCCGCAGCTCCCGGTCGCGCCGCTGCTCGACGCCCAGATCTTCTCGGTACGCCTCGGGCGCTGCAAACCGGACCCGGAGCTCTACCTCGCCGCGTGTTACCGGCTCGGCCAGGCGCCGGCCGACTGCCTCTACGTCGGCGACGGCGACAGCCAGGAACTGACCGGCGCGGAACGGGCCGGGCTGAGCGCGGTCCGGCTGGCCGCGCCGGATCTGGCCGGCCATGTGGTCCTCAACGCCGACCACGGCTTCGACGGGCCGTCGCTGACCTCGCTGACGGACGTGCTCGGCCTGCTCGACCCGGTCCCCGTCGCCTGACCGGGCCCGTCGGACGCGGGGCGTCGGACGTGGCCGGGTCGGATCGGGCGGCCGCCTGACGCCCCGGCGGTTCGCGGTCAGCGGCGGCGGACGCGGTGCAGGCGGAACGGCTTGCGGACGGCCCGCACCACGGGGGCCGGCCGGGGCTGCTCACTCAGCGAGCTGTCCGGCAGGTCGGTGCCGGTCACGACGGCGCCGACGGGCGCGAGCCGGTTGAGCGCGCATCCCTGCGCCACCCATCGCTCCACCAGCTCGGCGGCGGCCCCTGAGGCGTTGAGCCGCTTCGCCGCGACCAGCGGCGCGGCGGTGTCCCACTCCTCGGTGCCGGGTCGCAGCCGGGTCACCCGCGCCGACCAGGTGACGATCCGTCCGCCGTGGTCGCCGCGCAACGTGACCTCGGCGGTCTCGCTGTCGGCCAGCCCGGGGGCGGCCTGCTCACCGGGGCCGGTGACCACCAGCAGCGTGCCGTCCAGCGGGAGGCACCACAGCGCGTACGCCGGGCCGCCGCCACTGCTCACCCAGCAGACGGCGGCCTTCTTCACCGCCTCGTCCACCAGCGGAGGAGTCACCCGCTCGTCCACCTCGTCACTCACCCCGCCATCCTCCCCCATTCCGGCCCGTCCCTCCCGCCCCGGCCGGTTGACCAAGGAGTTCGTGTCCTCCAGAGGCCCGTTCGCCGACACAAACTCCTTGATCAACAAGGTGGGATGGGGTGGGGTGGGGTCAGCCGATGAACGGGGGGACGGTGATCTCGCCTCGGGCCACCGGCATCACCTGGCCGGAGACGGTCGCTCCCAGCGCCAGCCCGCCGGAGGCGGTCACCGTGCAGGTCAGCGTGGAGGGGCGGTGGATCTCGATGCCCTGCCGGACGGTGTACTCCGCGCGCCCCTCGCCGGGCAGCAGCCCGCTCGCGACCAGCCACACGCCCAGCCCGAGAGCGGCCGAGCCGGTCGCCGGGTCCTCGGGCACGCCGAGCCCCGGCACGAAGACCCGGGCGTGCGCGGTTTGCGAATCGGCGTCCCAGGAGAAGAGGCTGACGTGCTCAACGCCGTACCGCTCCGCCGCCGCCGTGTTCAACCGTGCCCGGGCCACCGCGTCCGGGCGTACCGGAAGGTAGGGGAACTCCAGGCCGCACCCGGCGACGCGCGGCGGCGGGCCGACGTGGTCGGGGCCGGTGAGGCCGACCATCTCCAGCAGCGGTTCCGGGTCGAGTTCCGGGCCGAGCGTGGGCGTGCCGCCGGTGAGCGTCGCGCCGGTGGCAGTCACCTCGATCGGCAGGACGCCGGCGCCGCACTCCTGGGTGACCCGGCCCGCGCCGAAGACGCCACGCCGGCTCGCGGTCACCGCGGCGCCGACGCTCGGGTGCCCGGCGAAGGGCAGTTCGTCGGCGGGGGTGAAGATCCGCGCCCGGTAGGTGGCGCCGACCTGTGTCGGCGGGAGCACGAAGACCGTCTCGGACAGGTTGAACTCCAGCGCGAGCGCCTGCATCTGCTCGGTGGCCAGCCCTTCCGCGCCGAACACCACGGCCAGCGGGTTGCCGGCGAAGGGGCGGTCGGTGAAGACGTCCACGATCTCGTAGCCCAAGGTCGACATGCTGTTAGAGAGTAGGCCCTTAGGCTGGTGCCCGTGAGCACGCCGAACCGGGTCTACCTCGCTCGACTCGCCGGAGTCGCCGTTTTCGACCCGAACGGCGATCAGGTCGGCCGCGTCCGGGACGCGGTGGCGCGGATGCGCGCGACCCAGCGACCGCCGGAGGTGGTCGGCCTGGTCGCGGAGATGCCGATGCGACGGCGCATCTTCCTGTCCATCAACCGGATCACCTCCATCGATCCCGACGGGGTGGTGCTCGGCAGCGGCACGCTCAACCTGCGCCGGTTCGAGAAGCGCCCGAACGAGCTGCTGGTGCTCCAGGAACTGCTCGACCGCCGGGTCCAGGTCGAGGGCGGCCGGGCCGGCTCCGTGGTGGACGTGGCCATGGAGTGCAGCCGCGGCGGCGAGTGGACGCTGAGCCGGGTCGCCGTGCGCGAGCACACCGGCCGGCTCACCCGGCGCGGCCACCTCCACCAGGTCGAGTGGGACCGGGTGCACGGCCTCGGCGCGGTCGGCGACAACCGGGGTACGGCGAACCTGCTCGCCGTCCTGGAGGACATGCGCCCCGCCGACCTCGCCAACGCCCTCCAGGACCTGCCCGACGCCCGGCGCAACGAGGTGGCCGCAGCGCTCGACGACGAGCGCCTGGCCGATGTGCTCAGCGAGCTGCCCGAGCACGACCAGGTGGAGATCCTGGCCGCGCTGGACCGCCAGCGCGCCGCCGACGTGCTGGAGGAGATGGAGCCGGACGACGCCGCCGACCTGCTCAACGAGCTGCCCCCGCCGGAGCAGGACGTGCTGCTCGACCTGATGGAGCCGGACGAGGCCGACCCGGTACGCCAGTTGCTGCGCTACGCCTCCGGCACCGCCGGCAGCGTGATGACCTCGGAGCCGGTGATCCTGCCGCCGGACGCCACGGTGGCCGAGGCGCTGGCCCGGATCCGGGAGGCGCAGCTCTCGCCGGCGGTGGCCGCCCAGGTCTTCGTGACCCGCGCCCCGCTGACCACGCCCACCGGCCGCTACCTGGGCATGGTGCACTTCCAGCGGCTGCTGCGGGAACCGCCGGCCGATCTGCTCGGCGGGATCGTGGTGAACGACATCGACCCGCTGCGGACGTCGACCCCGCTGCCCGAGATCACCCGCCGGATGGCCACGTACGACATGGTCGGCATGCCGGTGGTGGACCGGGCCAACCGCCTGGTCGGCGCGGTGACGGTGGACGACGTGCTCGACCATTCCCTGCCGCGGGACTGGCGGGACCGGGACGCGGCATCCCCCTCGTCCACCACCGACGACGGCATCCTGGACGGCGACGATGAGTGATCAGCGCCGGGGCGACCGGCTGGACCAGCCGCGCGCCCCGCGGAACCTGCGCCTGCCCCGGGTCGACGCGGAGACGTTCGGCCGCTGGGCCGAGGGCATCGCCCGGGGCATGGGCACGGCGAACTTCCTCGTCTACATGACGCTGATCCTGGTGGCCTGGTTCCTGTGGAACACGCTGGCCCCGGCGAACCTGCGATTCGACCCGTACACCTTCACGTTCTTGACCTTGATCCTGTCCCTGCAGGCGTCCTACGCGGCGCCGTTGATCCTGCTCGCGCAGAACCGGCAGGCGGACCGGGACCGGATCGCGCTGGACGAGGACCGGCGGCGGGCCACGCTGCAGAAGGCCGACACGGAGTACCTGGCGCGGGAGATCGCCGCGCTGCGGATCGCGATGGGTGACGTGGCGACCCGGGACTTCCTCCGCTCGGAGCTGACCCGGCTGGGCGAGGAACTGGACGAGGCGGCCGAGCGGCGGCGCAAGCTGGAGCGGCGGCAGCAGGAGCGGGAGGCCCGCCGGACGGCCGGCGCCGATCGGCTGGACGAGCCCCGGGACGAGCTGGACGGCGACTTCGCGCGGGACGGTCGCTACGAGGGCTGACCGGCCATCGAATCGCTCACACCGCCCCCGCCAGCGGCGGTGGCCGATGACCCGCGACGTAGCATTGCGGGCATGTCAGCACCCGTCAGCACCGTCTCCGACGCGATCCAGGCCGCCCTGGCCACCGTCAACGACCCGGAGATCCGCCGGCCGATCACCGAACTCGGCATGGTCCAGTCCGCCGAGCGGGACGACGACGGCGTGGTCCGGGTGGAGCTGCTGCTCACCGTGGCCGGCTGCCCGCTGAAGGACAAGCTGCGCAGCGACATCACCGCCGCCGTGGGCGCGGTGCCCGGCGTGAGCGGCGTGGAGATCGTCTTCGGGGTGATGAGCCCGGAGCAGCGCCAGGAGCTGCAGTCGAAGCTGCGCGGCGGTGGCGCCACTGCCGAGCCGGTGATCCCGTTCGCCCAGCCCGGCTCGCGGACCCGCGTCTACGCGGTGGCCAGCGGCAAGGGCGGTGTCGGCAAGTCGAGCGTGACCGTCAACCTGGCCGCCGCGCTGGCGTCGCGGGGCCTGTCGGTGGGCGTGGTGGACGCGGACATCTACGGCCACTCGGTGCCCCGGATGCTCGGCGCCGACGGCGCGCCGACCCGCGTCGAAGACATGATCATGCCGCCGCAGTCGCACGGCGTGAAGGTCATCTCGATCGGCATGTTCACCCCCGGCAACGCCGCCGTGGTCTGGCGCGGGCCGATGCTGCACCGGGCGCTCCAGCAGTTCCTCGCCGACGTCTACTGGGGCGACCTGGACGTCCTCCTGCTCGACCTGCCGCCGGGCACCGGCGACATCGCGATCTCGGTGGCCCAGTTGCTGCCGAACGCGGAGATCCTGGTGGTCACCACGCCGCAGGCGGCCGCCGCGGAGGTGGCCGAGCGGGCCGGCGCGATCGCGTTGCAGACCCACCAGCGGGTGGTCGGCGTCATCGAGAACATGTCGTGGCTGGAGATGCCGGACGGCTCCCGGATGGAGGTCTTCGGGGCCGGTGGCGGCGCGGCGGTGGCCGAGTCGCTGACCCGGACCATCGGCGCGCAGGTGCCGGTGCTGGGGCAGATCCCGCTGGACACCCGGGTACGCGAGGGCGGCGACGCCGGTCAGCCGATCGTGCTGGCGCAGCCGGACGCTCCCGCCGCGAAGGCCCTGTTCCAGGTCGCCGACCGCCTGGCCGTGCGTCGCGAGTCCCTGCTCGGCAAGCCCCTGGGCCTGAAGCCCGCCGGCCGCTAGCTCCCACCGCTCCCCAACCGCCCCTTCCCGCCGCACGCGAGAGGGGGCGGTCCCTTTTCCGGCTCAGGTGGCGTCGTCGTAGGACGGGCGGGGGGCCGGCGGGGTGGGGGTGCTGGTCGCGACGCTGGGGGTACGCAGGTCGGCGGCCTTCGCGACGTCCTTCAGCTCGTCGTGCACGCCGGTGACGTCCGAGCGCAGGTTGTCGTACATGCTCTGCAGCGGCTTGCGGATCGCCTGCTCGTCGTCCTCGCTGAGCAGGTGCTTGCGGATGAACGCCTTGGGGTGCAGGTCCTCCAGCTGGATGTCCGTACCCAGCTCGCGGCTCAGGTCGCCGGTGGCGTTGCGCGCCATGCTGCGCAGGTTGCGGACCATCCGGAGACCGTCGTTGATGACGTTGGGCAGCCGGTCCCCGAAGATCAACAGCGCCAGGAGCAGCAGGACGCCGATCTCCCACCAGTTCAGGTTCTCGAACACCGCGGCCTCCTCGTCCGTGTCCACGGCAAGACTACGCACGTCAGGTGACCATCCGGGAGGGGGTGACCGGTGCTCACTTCGCGTCGGCGGCGAGCGTCACCGAGGCGTTCTGCCGCGCCGACCCCCGCCGGTACTCGACAGTCACCACCGACCCGGGCGCGTACTTGCGCACCAGCGCCACCAGATCGGTCGGGTCGGTCATCGGATGGCCGTCCAGCCGCAGCACCACGTCCCCGGTACGCAGCCCGGCGGCCGCCGCCGGACCGGCCGGCTCGACCGCGTTGAGGCGTACCCCGCCGCCGGTGGCGCCGGTGCCGCCGACCTGGGCGCCGATCACCGTACGCCGGGCCTTGCCGGTGCCGATGATGTCCTCGGTGATCCGCTTCGCCTGGTTGATCGGGATGGCGAAGGCGAGACCGATGTTGCCGGCCTCCTGCCCGTCGGCCACCAGTGACTTGATCGTCGAGTTCACCCCGACCACCCGGCCGGCGCCGTCCACGAGCGGGCCGCCGGAGTTGCCGTGGTTGACCGCGGCGTCGGTCTGGATCGCCGCGTAGTAGCGGGTCGGCCCGCCCGGCTCGCCGGCCTGCATCGTCCGGTCCAGCGCGCTCACGATGCCGGCGGTGACGGTGTTGGCGAGCGACAGCGGCGAGCCGATCGCGAGCACCGGGTCACCGACAGCGAGCGCGTCGGAGTCGCCGAACTGCACCGGCGTCAGCCCGGAGCGGGAGACCTTGATCACTGCGATGTCCGACTCCGGGTCCTGTCCGACCACGGTGCCGGCGGCGGTGCTGCCGTCGTTGAACACGACCGTCGCCTTTCCGGGGCCGTCGGCGACCACGTGGTCGTTCGTGACGATGTGCCCCTCGGCGCTGACCACGAAGCCGGAGCCCTCGCTGGTGCCGCCGAGACTGACCACCCGGATGGTGACCACGCTGGGCAGGACCCGCTCGGCGACGCCCGCGAGCGACTCGGGCTTGCGCTGGGCCAGCGCCGGGGCCTGCCCCGACTGCGCGCCGAGCGTCGGCACGTCACCGCCGCGCAGGAGGGCGTACGTCAGGGCGCTGCCCAGGGAACCGGCCAGCAACGCGGTGACCAGGGAAATCAGCACCATCTGGCGCAGCCCCGGCCGGGTCGGCAGGTCCGGATCGGTGACCGGCTCCGGCTCACCCGCGCCCGGTGTCGGCGCCGCCGGTACGACCACGGCGGCCGGCGCGTACGGGTCCCGCCACGGGTCGGCGAGCGCGTCCGACCACCACGGCGACGTCGCCTGACCCGGGGCGTCCTGCGCGGGTCGTCCCGGCGCCGGTCCACCCGGTGCCGGTGATCCGCCGGGCCGGCGCCAGTCCCAGCCGTCGGTCACGTCGGTGCCTCCCACTCCGTCCCCCTCGCCCCGCGCCGGAGACCGGCGGAGCCGGACGACCGTGACGCGCGGGACGCATCCAGGATTACACGGATGACGCGAATGGAGTCAGGGGTTGCCCTCCGTGACCGCTTCACAGCGGACTCGCGGCTGCGCGGGTACCGGCCCGCCTCTACGCTCACAGTGCATACCGCCCCTCGCACCAGTCCGCCCCCGGAGGTGTCCCATCGCCACGGTCGCCGGTCACGGCAGTTCGACGGCCCAGGCGCTTCACTTCGCCGAGTCGTACGTCACCGAGGACCTCGTGCTGCGCACGGCCCGCGCCCTCGCCCACGAGGTGGGCCTGGAGGCGGTCACGCCCGGGTCGGGAGCCGCCCTGCGGCTGCTCGCCGCCGCCGGCAACGCCCGGGCGGTGGTGGAGATCGGCACCGGCACCGGGGTGAGCGGCATCTGGCTGCTGCGCGGCATGCGCCCGGACGGGGTGCTCACCACGATCGACGTCGAGGTGGAGTACCAGCGCATCGCCCGGCGGCTGTTCCAGGAGGCGGGTTTCCCGTCGGGGCGTACCCGGATCATCACCGGCCGGGCCCTCGACGTGCTGCCCCGCCTCGCGGACGGCGCCTACGACCTGGTCTTCGTGGACGCGGCGGCCACCGGCTTCGCCGCGTACGTGGACGCGGCGCTGCGGCTGCTGCGCCCCGGCGGGGTGCTCGCGCTCAACGGCGCGCTCGCGGCCGGCCGGGTCGGCGATCCGGCCGCGCGGGACGTCGAGACGGTCACCGTGCGGGAGGCCATCAAGGCGATCCGCGAGTCGGAGAACTGGGTGCCCGCGCTGCTGCCGGTCGGCCACGGCCTGCTCGCCGCCGTGAAGAGCTGAATCATGCCCCGGCACGCCTGATTCAGCCCAGCGTCGCCAGCCAGCGCAGCAACCCGCGTACGCCCCAGCCGGTGGCGCCCTTGACCAGTTCGCCGTGCGTGTCGTCGGACCACGACGGCGCGGACATGTCCAGGTGCGCCCACCGGTCCCGCAGGTCACCGGTGAACTCCCGCAGGTACAGCGCGGCCACCACCGAGCCGGCGCCCTGCGCCGGTGAGCTGTGCAGGTCGGCGACGTCGCTGGCCAGGTGTTCGACGTAGTCGTCGGCGAGCGGCATCCGCCAGGCCCGCTCACCGGCCGCGGTGATCGCGTCGAGCAGGTCGCCGGCCAGGGCGTCGTTCTCGCTGTAGAGCGCCGCGTGCCGCTTGCCGAGGGCCACCGCGTTCGCGCCGGTCAGCGTGGCCAGGTCGATCAGCAGGTCGGGCTTCAGCTCGCGGACCGCGTACGCCATCGCGTCGGCGAGGACCAGCCGGCCCTCCGCGTCGGAGTTGGTGCTCTCGCTGGTCAGCCCGCCGTAGTGCCGGATCACGTCGCCGGGGCGGAACGCCGACCCGCTGACCATGTTCTCGGCGAGCGGGGCCAGCGTGGTGACCCGTACCGGAAGCCCCAGTTCGGCGGCGCCGAGCGTCGCGGCGATCACCGCGGCGGCGCCGGCCATGTCCTTGCGCATGAGCTTCATGGCGGGCACCGGTTTGATCGAGATGCCGCCGGTGTCGAACGTGATGCCCTTGCCGACGAGGACCACGTGGGTGCGCGCGCCGTCGGGCCGCCAGTCCAGCTCGACCAGGCGGGGGCCGCTGGCGGAGCCGCCGCCGACGGCCAGGATGCCGCCGAAGCCCTCGGCCGCCAGCTCCTGCGGACCGCGTACCCGCAGGTGCAGGCCGGTCCGGCCGGACGCGGCGCCGGCCACCTGCTCGGCGAACCACTCCGGGTTCTTGGTGGACGAGGGCGTGTTCGTGAGGTCCCGGGCCAGGCGGGTCATCTCGGCGGTGGTCCGGGCGGCGTCGAGCGTGCCCGCGAGCGCCTCCGGGTCGTCGACGAGTACCAGCGCCTCGGCCAGGGCCGGGCGTCCGCCGGACTCGGTGAGGCGGAAGCGGTACGAGCCGAGCAGCAGGCCCTCGGCCAGGCCGCGCAGCGCCTCGGTCGCCTCGCCGGGAAGCGCGATGGTGATCTGCGTCTCATCCTTCGCCGCGCGGGCCAGCGCGGCGCCCGCGGTGCGCCAGTCGCGCTCGTCGCCGGACCCGACGCCGAGCAGCCACAGCCGTGCCGGAGCGCCGCCGGGACGCAGGTGCTCGCGTACCTCACCGGCGGCGCCGGTGAGCCGGGTGGCGGGCAGCAGGGCGGCGGCCTCGGCCCGGACGTCGTCACCGGGCGCGACGGCGGTCGGGACCAGTTCGGCCGGAGAGCCGGACGAGTCCACGGAGTCGGGCTTCCCGGGACGGACGGGCAGGACGAGAGCGTCGGACCCCGCGGGCCCACTCACCAGACGAATGACCAGCACGCTGGACCGTACCTCCGAAATGGTTTCAACGGGGACGTTTCATCGCTCACCCGCAGAGGAAGGCCCTGAGCCACCGGCGGTGCCGGTGGCTCAGGGTATGACGAACCGCCCGCGCGGCGGACGCCACGCGGACACTCCTCGAATCAGCCCGCTGCCGCCTTCAGCGCGTCACCCAGCGCGGTGGCCTCGTCGGGAGTCATCTCGACGACGAGCCGGCCACCACCCTCCAGCGGGACACGCATGACGATGCCCCGGCCCTCCTTGGTGACTTCCAGCGGACCGTCGCCCGTCCGCGGCTTCATCGCCGCCATGTTGTCTCCCCTCAGACCTACACCAGGGTCGGTGAGTTGCCCCACAGCCACTTCGCCAACGCCAACCGCAACCATCACGGGAGGCTCGACCAACGATTTTCCCTGATGAACACCGCCGGACCCAAACCGAAGCAGCATTGATGTAACAGCATCTAGCTTATCTTGGATAGGCCTGTCACAATGTGCGGTCATGCAGGCACGGTCGGCACTCTTCGACCTGTACGGCGACCACCTCCGGGCCCGAGGTGGCCGCGCACCCGTCGCCGCCCTGGTCAAGCTGCTCGCCCCGCTCGGGATCGCCCCACCGGCGGTGCGCACCGCGGTCAGCCGGATGGTCCGCCAGGGCTGGCTGGAACCACTCCGGCTCGCCTCCGGACCCGGGTATTCGATCACCCCGAAGGCGGCACGTCGACTCGACGAGGCGGCATCGCGGATCTACCGGACCGGACGGCACAGCTGGGACGGACGGTTCGACCTCCTGGTGCTCACCCCGCCCGCGTCCCGCCGCGACCGGCAGCGGCTCGCCGCCAACCTCAGCTTCCTCGGCTACGGCACGCTCGACGACTGCACCTGGGTCGCCACCCGTGCCGGCGAGGACGTCGACCTGCTGCTCGACGAGGCGGGCGTGCGCTACGAGCGGTTCACCGCCGCCCACACCTCCGGCACGCCCGGCGCGATGGGCGTGGTCCGCCGCGCCTGGGACCTGGCCGAGATCGGCCGGGCGTACGAGCGTTTCGTCGCCGAGCAGAAGCCGCTCCTGTCCGGCGTCACGGTGCGCAGCAGCGACGAGGACGCGTACGCGGCCCGGTTCCGGCTCGTGCACGCGTGGCGTACGTTCCTGTTCCGGGACCCGCAGCTGCCACCGGCGCTGCTACCCGAGCGGTGGCCGGGCACCAGCGCGGCCAGCTTCTTCGACCGGCACGCCGCCCGGCTCCGGCCGGCCGCCGACCGGTACGTCGAGCAGTGCCTCGACGCGAGCAACCGCCTGGCACGACAGAAGGGTCGTTAGAAACGTGACCGAGCCGCTGCTCGTCGACCGCACCGACGCCGTCGTCACCCTGACGCTGAACCGCCCGACGGCGATGAACTCGCTCGACGTGGCGCTCAAGGAGGCGCTCCGGGACACCCTGGCCGAGCTGGAGACCGACCGCTCCTGCCGGGCCGTGGTGCTGACCGGCGCGGGCGGCTCGTTCAGCGCCGGGCAGGACCTGCGCGAGCACGTGCAGACGCTGGACTCGGCCGACGCCGACCCGCTGGGCACGGTCCGGGCGCACTACAACCCGATCGCCGCCCGGCTGGCCAACCTGCCCAAGCCGGTGGTCGCCGCGGTGCGCGGCATGGCCGCCGGGGCGGGCGCCTCACTGGCCCTGCTCGCCGACTTCCGCATCGGCGGCCCGAAGACCCGTTTCCTGATGGCCTTCGCCGGGGTGGGGCTGGCCGCCGACACCGGCGCGTCCTGGACGCTGCCCCGGCTGGTCGGCCACGCCAAGGCCGTAGAGCTGCTGATGCTCGCCGAGCCGGTGAGCGCCGACGACGCCTGCCGGCTGGGCCTGCTGAACCGGCTGGTGGACGACGACGAGCAGGTGCTCCCGGCCGCGCAGGAGCTGGCCGCGCGGCTCGCCGCCGGCCCGACCGTCGCGTACGGGGCGATCAAGCGCCAGCTCTCCATCGCCGACGCCGGCACGCTCGCCGACGCGCTGGCCGCCGAGGCGCAGGCGCAGGCGATCTGCGGCGCCACCGCCGACCACCACGCCGCCACCAAGGCGTTCGTCAACAAGCAGAAGCCGGTCTTCGAGGGCCGCTGAACCGGGCCGGGGCGGGCGCCGGGCACCCCTCGCGCGCCCGCTCAGCGGGCCACGTAGCCGCCGTCGATGGGGATCGTGTGCCCGGTGACCCAGGCCGCGTCGTCGGAGGCGAGGAAGAGCACCACGCCCGCCACGTCGTCGGCGGTCGGGATGCCGGGCTTCGGGTTGAACGACTCCATCTGCCGGCGCATCTGCTCCGGGTCCGGCGCGTTCGCGATGAAGTGCTCCACGAGCGGGGTCATCACCACTGTCGGGGCGACCGCGTTGACGCGTACGCCCCGGGCGGCGTACTCGACGGCCGCGGACCGGGTCAGCCCGACGATGCCGGCCTTGGTGAACGTGTACGGCGAGATGTTGTCCTGCGCGGTCAGCCCGGCCGTGGACGAGGTGTTGACGATCGCGCCGCCGCCGGAGCGCAGCATCGCGTCGATGCCGTACCGCAGCACGTAGAACACGCCGTCGCCGTTGATCCGGCGGACCTTCTCCCAGTTCGCCAGGTCCATCTCGTGCAGCGCCTGCTGCTGCCCGTCGATGCCGGCGTTGTTGAAGATCACGTCGAGCCGGCCGTACCGCGCGACCGCCTCGGCGATGCCGCGCTCGACGGAGGTGGCGTCGCCGGTGTCCATGGTCACCGCGAGCGCGTCCGGCAGGCTCGACGCCATTCGTTCGGCGCCCTCGGTGTTGATGTCCGCGATCACCAGCTTGCCGCCCTCGGCGGCGAACCGGCGCGCCGTCGCCTCGCCCAGGCCGGACGCTCCGCCGGTCACCAGCACGACCCTGTCCCGGAACCGCATGGCACCCCCTTGACCACGCCGGCCGGCGCCGGCCCTCGTCCCGGACGCTACCGCCCGGGACGGGGGGTCAGTCGTCCTCTTCGGGATCCTGGTTGGCCTCGACGCCGAGCACGAACGCCTGCATGGCCAGTTCGTCGCCGTAGGGCGAGACGAACGCCGGCAGCTCCCGCGGGCCCAGCTCCTGCACGTAGGACCAGAAGATCCGGACCGCCTCGGCCCGCGACGCCGCCTCGATCGGCAGGTCCAGGCTGACCAGCCAGGTGCTGCGGGCCGGCGGCGGGCCGAGCCGGTCGGCCAGCGCCCGCCAGCGGGCCGGGTCGAGCGCGACCACCGGTCCGTCCGGCGCCGGGCCGTCGACCGGAACCGGCTCGTCCAGCGCCCGCCGGGTGTACGCGACCACGAGCGGCCCGGCCGCCAGGTCGGACTGCGGATCGTCCGGGTCCTCCCGGGTCCCGGACGCCGCGAGCGCGACCCGGCCGAGCGCGACCAGCCGCAGCGGCTCGTCGACCAGCACCGCCACCCGGTCGCCGGGGCGCGGGCGGTCCGCTGCGGCCGGCCCGGTCAGCTCCAGCACGTCGTGGTGCACCAGCCGCTCGGCCTCGAAGCGCTCGGCGGGCAGCAGCACCGCCCAGGCGCCGGTAGTGGTCTCACCGTCGGTCGTCCCGCTCGTACGCGGCTCGGTGTCGGTCATGTCCCAATCCCATCACGCCGGAGGTGGCGCGCTCGGTCACACCCCGGCCCGGTCACCGCTCACGTGACAGTCGGCCAGGTGGTCGTCGACCATGCCGGTGGCCTGCATCAGCGCGTAGGCGGTGGTGGGGCCGACGAACCGGAAGCCCCGCTTCTTGAGCGCCTTGGCCATCGCGGCGGACTCCGGGCTGGTGGCCGGCACCTCGGCGAAGGACCGGGGGCGCGCCGCCCGGGGCGGCGGCGCGAACGACCAGAGCAGCGCGGAGAGGCCCTCGGGCAGCTCCGACGCGGCCCGGGCGTTGGCGATCGCCGCCTCGATCTTGGCCCGGTTGCGGACGATCCCCGCGTCGGCCATCAGCCGGGCCACGTCGGACTCGCCGTAGCGGGCCACCGACTCGATCCGGAACCCGGCGAAGGCGTCCCGGAACGCCTGCCGCTTGCGCAGGATGGTCAGCCAGGACAGGCCGGACTGGAACGCCTCCAGCGTCAGCCGCTCGTAGAGCGCGTCGTCGCCGCGCAGCGGCCGGCCCCACTCCTCGTCGTGGTAGACGGCGTAGTCGGGGGTGCTCGCTCCCCACGCGCAGCGCGGCAGCCCGTCGGGGCCGTTCACCAGGTCAGTCACGGCGTCCACGATAGGCCGGGCCACCGACAGCCCCGCCGCGCCGACCGCCGGTCAGGGCAGCCGGCCCTGCTCGACCAGCCGGGCGAACTTCTTCAACGCCTGGGTGAGGCTGAACTTCGAGCCGGGCCAGAGCACCGGCCAGGCCACCCGCCCGGCCGGGCCACCCGGCAGGTGGAACCACTCGTGCCAGACCACCTGGGTGCGGTCGCGGTCCATCGGGGTGCAGCGCAGCACGCCGGGGCCGCGCAGCAACTTGCCGCAGTGCACCACGCCGACCTCGTACGGGGCGTCGACCCGGACCACACGCATCTCGTCCCGGAGCACGGCCGGGCCGAGCGCGGTGACCGCCTCGACCAGGCTGCCCTCGCCACCGTCACCCTCGACCACCCGGACCCGGGTCAGCGGGATCCAGTCCGACTGGCGTTCCCAGGCGGTGAGCGCGGCGAAGACGCGATCGGCCGGCGCGTCGACGATCACGGTGGCGGTGACCTCGCCGGCGCCGCGCCGGGACGCCTCGGTGAAGTCGTCGGCCGGGCGGCCGGCGCCGGTCACGCGGACTCCGACCGGACCACCGAACCGCGCTCCCGGTCGTCGTCGGCCGAGCCGGCAGCGATCCCGTTCGCCGGGGAGACGGTGTCCTCGGTCGCCGCGGCGGCGGGGGCCTCCGCCACGCCCGGCTCGGCCGGGGTGCCTCCCGGCTGTCCGTCGGCGTCGGTACGGGACGGCTGCTCGGGCGCGGACAGGTCGATCACCACCGGCTCCGGGTCGGGCGCCTGCTCGGTCTCGGGGCGGGTCGCGGCGGCCTCCTCGCGCGCCCGGCGCAGCGCGTCGGCGTCCTCGGTGCGGCCGTCGCGCAGGGCCGCGTTCTCCGCCTCCAACACGCTGATCAGCTCGGACTTGTAGCCGATGTCGTACGCCGCGCGGCGCAGCGCGGAGTCGACCTGGGCCATCCGGTAGCCGCGCAGCGCCGTGTCGAAGCGGACGCCTGTCACGTCCGACTCGTCGAGCGGACGGCTGCCCGGCAGGGGCACGGCCCGCCCGTCCGGCTCGGCCGGTGTCAGGCCCGGATCCTTGCCGGAGACCAGCACCGTCACGCCGAACACCACCGCCGCGACTGTCAGCGCGACGACCAAGAGGAGCAGAACCTCACCCATGCACAGATCGTGGCATGCGGGCCGGGATCGGGCGAGCCCTCCGGGACGTCCGGTCGGTAAATGCGTCCGACGCACGGGACCGGCAGGGGTGGCGCGCACGGGACCGGATAGCGTCGGACCGGCCGGCGAGCGCGGGCGACGAGGAGGCAGGCATGACCGGGGCGTTGCGGCTGGGCGGACGGACGTTCGGCCCCGGTGAGCTGGTGGTGATGGCGATCGTCAACCGCACGCCCGACTCGTTCTTCGACCGGGGCGCCACGTTCGCCCAGGACAGCGCGCTGCGTGCGGTGGAGCGCGCGGTCGACGAGGGCGCCGAGATCATCGACATCGGCGGGGTGAAGGCCGGCCCGGGCGACGAGGTGGACGTGGCCGAGGAGATCCGGCGGACGGTGGACACCATCGCCGCGGTCCGGTCCGCCTTCCCCGAGGTGGTCGTCTCCATCGACACCTGGCGGGCCGAGGTGGCGGTGGAGGCGGTGGCGGCCGGCGCGGACCTGCTCAACGACACCTGGTCGGGGGCGGATCCGGCGCTGGCCCGGGTCGCCGCGGCGACCGGCGCCGGGCTGGTCTGCTCGCACGCCGGCGGGCTCGCGCCGCGTACCCGGCCGCACCGGGCCCACTTCGACGACGTGGTGGCCGACGTGCTCACCACGGTGACCGGGCTGGCCGAACGCGCGGCCGGGCTGGGCGTACGCCGGGACGGCATCCTGATCGACCCGGCGCACGACTTCGGCAAGAACACCCGGCACTCGCTGGAGATCACCCGGCGGCTGGCGGAGCTGACCGACACCGGCTGGCCGCTGCTGGTGGCCCTGTCGAACAAGGACTTCATCGGCGAGACGCTCGACCTGCCGGTGCCCGAGCGGTTGGAGGGGACGCTCGCCGCCACCGCGGTCTCGGCCTGGCTCGGCGCCCGGGTGTTCCGCGCCCACCAGGTCCGCGAGACCCGCCGGGTGCTGGACATGGTGGCCTCGATCCGGGGCGACCGGCCGCCGGCGGCGACCCGGCGCGGGCTGGCCTAGGAGGTCAGGTGACGCGCGGCGCCTGACGGGTCAGGTCCAGCGCAGGACGCCGCGCCGCCAGGCGTAGAGGATGCCGAGCGCGACGATCGCCACGAAGACGCCCATCTCGACCACGGTGGTGGCGCCGAAGCCGGGCCGGTCGAACACCAGCGCCCACGGGAACAGGAAGACCGCCTCGACCGCGAAGAGCACGTACAGGTAGGCGTAGACGTAGTAGCGGATCTGCATCTGGGCCCAGTCGCCGCCGACCGGGTCGATGCCGCACTCGTACGTGGCCCGTTTGCCCCACGGCTCGGCCGGGCGGCTCGGACGTAACACCCGGTTCGCCGAGAACGCCGTCACGAAGAAGAGCACGGCGGCGAGCAGCAGCAGACCGAGCGTGGCGTACGAGCCGAGATATCCGGTCACGAGCGGAGCGTACCGGTCCCGTCCAGATGTCCCGGACACGTTACGAATTCGTTTCCTGGCAGGACTAGTGCCTGATGGCAAGCATCACCGAATAATGGGACACCTTGACCCGCCCCGGAGGACAGATGGCCCGCCTGCGCGTTCGACCCGTTCGGCGGGCCGCGCTCCGTCGTACCCTCGCACTGCTGGTGCCCGCGTTGGTCGCGGCGGCGGTGGCGGTGGCGCCGGCCGGAGCCACGGCCGCCGCCGGAGGTCCGGCCGGCCTGGCCCGGGTGATCGAACCCGCCGATCCAGCCGGCGAGCCGACCGAACCGGTCCCCACCGCGGACCCGGGAACCAGCTCGCCCGCACCGCCGCCCACCGAGGCGCCGCCACCCCCGAGCACGCCTCCGCCGCCGGTCACCACCGCGCCGGCCCCGCCGGTCAGCAGCCCGCCCGTCGAACCGGCGCCGACCAGCGCGGCCCCGAACACCACCAGCGCGCCGCCGCCGGTCGTGCCGCCGGTCCAGCCCCCGCCGCCGCCCTCGGCCCAGCCGCCCGGCGGGCCGCTCGGGGTACGGGTGAACACCGAGGACGTGGTGCTCACCCCCGACTACTGGAATGCCGACAGCACGGTTGCCACGCTGCGGGTGACGGTGACGAACACCGGCGGCCGGGCGGAGCGGATCACGCTCGCCTACACGCTGCCGCCCGGGCTGACCGACGCGGGCACGCCGGGCTGCCAGCCGACCGGCGGCGCCAACCACAGCTGCGTCGGGTGGGACGCCGAGCCGGGCGCCCGGTTCAGCGCGACCATCCGGGTACGGGTCGACGGCGACGCCTGGCGGACCATGCCACTGACCGGTTCCGTGCAGGTCACCGCCGTCGCGCCGGGGGTCAGCGGAGCGGCGTACGACGACGAGGGCTTCCCGGTGCTCTTCCCGCCCGGGCCGCCGGTGCCCGGGATCTCGCTGCGCGCCGACGAGGTGCTGTTCGACATCAGCGGCGCGCCCAGCACGCTCACCGTAAGGCTCGGCAACACCGGCGCTGTCGACGCCGCGGGCCGTGTCGAGGTGCTCCTGCCGGCCGGTGTGACTGCCGGCGACACCGAGAACGGCTGCGCCGCGGTGACGCCCGACCGGACCCGGTGCGAGCTGGGCGTCCTGCCGGCCGGCCGGACCGCGACCCTGCGGTTGACGCTCGCCGCCTCGGCCGAGGCGCAGCGCCGTGCCCCGCTGGCCGGCGCGGTGATCGGCCGGCTGGACCCGCGCAGCGGGCGGGACCGGCAGGTGCAGATGAGCTTCCGGATCAGCGCCGCCGCGGCGGACGCCACCCCGCCGGTGGGCGTGCCGGGTCCGACCGCCTCGCAGGGCGTGCTCGCCGCCGGTGGCGGGCCGACCGACGACGACGCCTCGACCCGGCGGACCGCGATCGCGCTGATCGCCGTGTCCGGCCTCCTGGTCGTGCTCGCGCTGACGCTGGCGACCCGCTCGCTGCGCCGCCGCAGTGACATCACGGTGCCGGAGCGGCCGGCAACCGACCGGTGATCATGAATACGTGGTGATCTGGGTTACGGACCCAGGTACTAAACGCTGCAAAGCGGGGCATACAGCGGCCCGATCCAGTCCCATACGTCGGACCTCGACCAAGGTGGCCCTAACGTGGCGACGTAGGCTCTGACGTGAGAATCGGAGCGGGCCGGGCCGGCGAGGGCGACGGCGCTCAGTTAAGCGAGGTGCGGGTGTGACCAAGCAGATCCGTCAGCTGGACCGGGTGGTCATCCGGTTCGCCGGTGACTCCGGCGACGGCATGCAGCTCACCGGCGACCGGTTCACCTCGGAGACGGCGCAGCTGGGCAACGACATCTCGACGTTGCCCAACTTCCCCGCCGAGATCCGCGCTCCCGCCGGCACCCTGCCCGGCGTGTCGAGCTTCCAGGTGCACTTCGCCGACTACGACATCCTGACGCCGGGTGACGCGCCGAACGTGCTGGTGGCGATGAACCCGGCCGCGTTGAAGGCCAACCTGGCCGACCTGCCGCGCGGGGCGGACATCATCGTCAACACCGACGAGTTCACCCGGCGCAACCTGGCCAAGGTCGGCTACGCGACCAGCCCGCTCGACGACGACTCGCTCGCCGGGTACGCGGTGCACCCGGTGGCGCTCACCTCGATGACGATCGGCGCGCTGGCCGAGCTCGACGTGTCCAAGAAGGACGCCGAGCGGGCCAAGAACATGTTCGCGCTCGGGCTGCTGAGCTGGATGTACTCCCGCCCGTACGAGTCCACGCTGCGCTTCCTGGAGCGCAAGTTCGCGGCCCGTCCCGAGCTGGTGGCGGCGAACGTGGCCGCGTTCCGGGCCGGCTGGAACTTCGGCGAGACCACCGAGGACTTCTCCGTCCGGTACGAGGTCAAGCCGGCCAAGATGCTGCCGGGCACCTACCGGAACATCACCGGCAACGCGGCGCTGTCGCTGGGCCTGGTGGCCGCCGGGGTGCGTTCCGGGCTGCCGGTGTTCCTCGGCGCGTACCCGATCACGCCGGCCTCGGACATCCTGCACGAGCTGAGCAAGCACAAGAAGTTCGGCGTGGTCACCATGCAGGCCGAGGACGAGATCGCGGCGGTCGGCGCGGCGCTGGGCGCCTCGTACGGCGGCGCGCTCGGGATCACCACCACGAGCGGCCCGGGCGTGGCGCTCAAGAGCGAGACGATCTCCCTGGCGGTGGCGCTGGAGCTGCCGCTGGTCATCGTCGACGTGCAGCGGGCCGGGCCGTCGACGGGTATGCCCACCAAGACCGAGCAGGCCGACCTGAACATGGCGCTGTACGGCCGGCACGGCGAGGCCCCGGTGGCGGTGGTCGCGCCGAAGTCCCCGTCGGACTGCTTCCACGCGGCGCTGGAGGCGGCCCGGATCGCGCTCACCTATCGCACGCCGGTGATCCTGCTGTCGGACAACTACGTCGCCAACGGCTCGGAGCCGTGGCTGCTGCCGGACGTGGAGTCGCTGCCCGACCTGCGGGTCGAGTTCGCCACGCAGCCCAACGGCGAGGACGGCACCACGTTCCTGCCGTACCTGCGGGATCCGCAGACGCTGGCCCGCCCGTGGGCGGTGCCCGGCACGGCCGGTCTGGAGCACCGGATCGGCGGCCTGGAGAAGGCCGACAAGACCGGCGACATCTCGTACGACCCGGCCAACCACGACTTCATGGTGCGGACCCGGGCGGCCCGCATCGAGACCATCCCGGTGCCGGACGTCGAGGTCGAGGACCCGGACGGCGACGCCCGGGTGCTGGTGCTGGGCTGGGGCTCGACGTACGGGCCGATCGGCGCCGCCTGCCGTGGCCTGCGTCAGCGCGGGCTCTCGGTGGCCCAGGCCCACCTGCGGCACCTGGCCCCGATGCCGGCGAACCTCGGCGAGGTGCTGGGCCGCTACGACAAGGTGGTCGTGCCGGAGATGAACCTCGGCCAGCTCGCCCACGTGATCCGGGCGAAGTACCTGGTCGACGCGATCGGCTACAACCAGGTCCGCGGCCTGCCGTTCACCGCCGCCGAGCTGGAGACGATGCTGGAAGAGGTCCTGAAGAATGTCTGAGCCCGTCGCCCTCAAGCTCACCGCCAAGGACTTCAAGTCCGACCAGGAGGTGCGCTGGTGCCCCGGTTGCGGTGACTACGCCATCCTGGCGGCCGTGCAGGGCTTCATGCCGGAGCTGAACATCCCCCGGGAGAACATCGTCTTCGTCTCGGGCATCGGCTGCTCGTCGCGCTTCCCGTACTACATGAACACGTACGGGATGCACTCGATCCACGGCCGGGCCCCGGCGATCGCCACCGGCCTGTCGGTGTCCCGGCCGGACCTGTCGGTCTGGGTGGTCACCGGTGACGGCGACGCGCTCTCCATCGGCGGCAACCACCTGATCCACGCGCTGCGCCGCAACGTGAACCTGAAGATCCTGCTGTTCAACAACCGGATCTACGGGCTGACCAAGGGCCAGTACTCGCCGACCTCCGAGGTCGGCAAGATCACCAAGTCGACGCCGGTCGGCTCGGCGGACGCCCCGTTCAACCCGCTGTCGCTGGCGCTCGGCGCCGAGGCCACGTTCGTGGCCCGGACGATCGACTCGGACCGCAAGCACCTCCAGTCGGTGCTGCGGGCCGCCGCCCAGCACGAGGGTTCGGCGTTCGTGGAGATCTACCAGAACTGCAACATCTTCAACGACGGCGCGTTCGACCCGCTGAAGGAGCCGGCCACCCGGGACGACTTCCTGATCCGGCTGGAGCACGGGCAGCCGATCACGTTCGGCAAGGACGGGCAGTTCTGCGTCGTCCACCCGCCGGGCGGCTTCGGGCTGGAGGTCCGGGAGACCGCGAACACGCCGGCTGAGGAGATCGTCGTGCACGACGCGGGCGTGGCCGACCCGGCGTACGCCTTCGCGCTGTCCCGGCTGCCCGGCCTGGACCTGAGCAACACCCCGATCGGGGTGTTCCGGTCGGTGGACCGCCCTTCCTACGACAGCGTTGTGCAGGAGCAGGTCGCGGCGGCCAAGGCGGGCGTGGACAAGACCCCGGAGCAGCAGCTCGCGGCGCTGCTCGGCAGCGGCGACACCTGGACGATCCTCTGATCCACCGCTGACCCGTCACGCGAAAGGGCGGGCCGTTCCCCCGCGGAACGGCCCGCCCCTCGCGTGTGACGCGGCCCGGTCAGGCGGCCGCCGGGGCGGGCACCCACAGCTCGTCGACGGCCCGCTCGGCCGCGGCGAGGCTCTGCTCGAACAGCGGGATCAGCTCGGCCATCGCCGGGTTGACCGGGGCCAGGGTCAGCTCGGCGCAGATGAACCGCGGGTCCAGCCCGGTCAGGGAGAGGCCGTGCGGCAGCCACGGTTCGGCGTGGTCCCAGCCCTCGCGCGGGGTGCCCGGGCCGTACCCGCCGCCGCGGCTGACCAGGACGACGAACTGGCGGTCGCCGAGCAGCCCGGCGTTCGTCACCGGGTCGTACGCGATGCCGGGGGCGATCAGGTGGTCGACCCAGGACTTCACGCTGCTGGGCGGGCCGTAGTTGTAGAGCGGGAGCCCGAGCAGGACCGTGTCGGCCTGCTTCACCTCGGCCACCACCTCCTGGGTCAGCTGCCAGGAAGCCTGCTGCTCGGGGGTGTGCTGATCCGGCGGCACCATGCGCGCGAGGCCGCTGGCGGTGTTCAGGTGCGGCAGCGGGTTCTGACCCAGGTCGCGGTAGGTGACAGTGCCGTCCGGGTGGGCGGCGCGCCAGGCGGCGGCGGCGCGGGCGGTGAGCCGCCGGCTGATCGACCGCTCCCCGGTGATGCTGGAGTCGATGTGCAGTAGGTGTGCCATTGGTGATTCCTCCTCCGACGATCGTTAGTGTAGAACCAACTATTTATAGCAGGTCGATGTTCCTCGGAGCGCGTAAACTGGGTCACATGTCCGCCGCACCGGCCGAGGAGTCCGAGCGCCGTTCCGGGCCCCTGCTCGACCACCTGGCCCGGCGGATGCGGCTGCGCTCGGAGTCGGTGCTGGCCCCGCTGGGCCTGCGCCCCCGCCACCTGGTGGCGCTCACCGTGCTGCGCGACTCCGGCGGCATCAGCCAGCAGGCGCTGGCCGGCACGCTCCAGATCGACAGCACGAACGTGGTCGGGCTGCTCAACGACCTGGAGTCGGACGGCCTGGCCGAGCGCCGCCGCTCGCCGGAGGACCGCCGCCGGCACGAGGTACGCCTCACCGACGCGGGCACGAAGCGACTACGCGAGGCCGAGTGCGCGCTCGCCGGTGCGGAGGAGGACGTCCTCGGCGCGCTGGCCCCCGGCGAACGGGACCTGCTCTACGACCTCCTGCGCCGGGCTACCCAGGGCCGGTCGTCGACCTGCGGCGAAGTGATCGCGGAAGGCGGTCCGGGCGCCTGCTGACCGGGCGGCCCGGCGGGCCGGGTCAGATCGCGGAGGTGGCCTGCGGCCGGTCGTCCCGGACGTGGACGAGCATGTCGCCGGTTTCGATCACCGCGCCCGCACGGTCGTTGAGCGTGACCACCTTGCCCCGGCGGACCAGCGCGATGACGAGCGACTCCAGCTCACGCGGTGAGCGGCCCACCTCGTCGCGCTCGGCGGACCGCATGGCCAGCGCCATGCCCTGACCCGGGGTGAGCAGGTCCTCCACCACGTCGATCAGGGGCGGAGCCGAGGTCGACAGGCCGAGCAGCCGCCCGGCCGTCGCCGACGACACGATCACGTGGTGCGCCCCGCTCTGCTTGAGCAGCGGCGCGTTCTCCGCCTCCCGGACCGCCGCGATGATGCGGACCTGACCGGCGGTGAGCTGCCGGACCGTGAGCGCCACCAGCACCGAGGCGTCGTCGCTGTCGGTCGCGATGATGACCGACTTCGCGGTACGCACGTGCGCCTGCTCCAGCACCGACGAGCGGGTCGCCGAGCCCTCGATCGTCACCAGCCCGTTGGAGGTGGCCTGCCGCAGCGCCGGCCCGCTCCGCTCGACCACCACGATCTTGGACTTGTCCGTACCGTTCTCCAGCAGGGCGGAGACCGCGCTGCGGCCCTTGGTGCCGTAGCCGCAGATGATGACGTGGTCCTTCACGGTTCTCCTCCACCGCGACAGGCGACGGCCGGTGCGGTACTGCTCGGTCAGGACTTCCAGGGTGGTGCCGACCAGGATGATCAGGAACAGCACCCGGGCGGGGGTGATGAACAGGACGTTCGCCAGCCGCGCCGACGAACTGACCGGGGTGATGTCGCCGTACCCGGTGGTGGAGAGCGAGACCACCACGTAGTAGAAGCAGTCGAGCAGGCTCAGGCCGCTCTCGTCCACGTCGCGGTAGCCGTCGCGGTCCAGCCAGACCACCGCCACGGTGGCGAAGACCAGGCCGAGGGCGGCGAGCAGGCGCAGGCTCAGCGCGCTCAGCGGCCCCCGCCGTTGCGCGGGAAAATGGATCACCGTCGGTCCTGCTCCGCCACTGTCGCCTGCACGCCCTCAAGATAGCGGTTACGCCGCGAGCCGGCTGGCTGGGCCGGGTGCCGCTGCGGCCCGGGAGCGGTAAGGATTTCGTCAGATCCATCGACGCGCCCACGGGTGAGACTGATGACTCACCGATCGTGACGAGGGGACGTCGGATGCGTACACGCATGGCATTGGCCGCGCTTGCCGTGGCAGTCGGGATGGTGGTCGCCGGGGCGCCGCCCGCTGTGGCGAACCGGCCTGGGGACCGCCCACCCGGGACGGCCCGGCCCACCCGGCCGAAGCCCACCGTCGTCCCCTCGCCGACCTTCTCCCCACGACCGACCGCCTCGCCGACACCGACCGCCGTACCGACACCGACGCCGACCGCCTCACCGTCGCCCACCGGTACGCCGACCGGCACCACGCCGGCGCCGATGCCGACGGCGAAGCGGACGGCCGTGCTGCTGCCGACACTGGGCGGGGGCACCTCGGCGTCGGACGTCAACAGCGCCGGGGTGGTTGTCGGGTCGGCCCAGGTGGCAAGCGGCTACTGGCACGCGGTGCGCTGGGTGGACGGGCAGATCGAGGATCTGGGGACGCTGGGCGGGCCGAACAGCCAGGCCGAGGCGATCGACGAGCGGGGGCGCATCGTGGGCACCGCCCAGGCGGCCGACGGCAGCAGCCATGCCGTGGCCTGGGTGGACGGGAAGATCCAGGATCTCGGCCTGACCGGGGGCATCTTCTCCATCGCGTACGACACGGCGGGCGACCGGGTGGTCGGCGTCTACCACGTCACCGACAGCTTCTCCGGGCGGCGGCCGTTCGTCCGGACCGGGAACACCGAGATCACCATCGACGCCCCGCCGGGTGCGAGCGCGCTCGCGGTGAACGAGGCCGGCACCGTCGCGGGCACCTACGGCTACAAGGACTGGACCGATCCGCCCTTCGTCAACCAGGCATTCGTCTGGCGCGACGGCGTCCTGCGGTCGCTGGGCACCCTGGGCGGACCCACGAGCGACGCGACCGGCATCAACGACCTCGGTCAGGTGGTCGGCAGGAGCTGGACCGCGGACGGCCGGTTCGCCGCCTTCTTCTGGGACGGTACGACGATGCACCGGCTGGCCACCGGCGCGGAATCCCCGACGGCGCAGGCGGTGAACGACTCGGGCCTGGTGATCGGCACCGACGGCACCACGAGCCGGGCGATGATCTGGCCCTCACCCACCGCCGAGTCCCAGCTGCTGCCGATGCCGGACGGGGCGGTGAGCAGCATCGCGATCAACGTCAACGACCCCGGCCTGATCGTCGGTCTGGCCTACTTCACCTCGCCGAGCTGGCACTCCCGCGCGGTCGTCTGGCGTTGATCCACGCCGGCCCGGTCGGTACCACGGGGGCCGACCGGGCAGGTGCCGGGCGCGTGGACGGGGCATGATGGAGACGTCCGGGACGCCCGACCGCGAGGAGGCCGGCATGTCGTTGCTGCGACGCGTGATCGGCGGGGTGCTCCGGCGCATCCGCCTGCGCCAGGGCCGCACGCTGCGCGAGGTGGCCCAGGCCGCCGGCGTCTCCCTGCCCTATCTCTCCGAGGTCGAACGCGGGCGCAAGGAGGCCTCCTCCGAGGTGCTGGCCGCGATCTGCCGCGCGCTCGGGATCCACCTCGCCGACCTGCTCGAAGAGGCCCGCGACGAGCTGCGCCGGGAGCGTCCGACCCCGGTCGGCCCCGGCATCTCGGCGGCCCGGTTCGACCGGGTGCCGTCCGCCCGCACCGGGCCACACCTGCGGGTCGGCCCGCCCCGGCTGTCCGTCACGCGCCGCCCGGCCGTGTCACCCCGGCCGCCCGTCACCCGGCGGCCCGCCGTCTCGCTCCGGCCGCACGTCGCCCGCCGCCCGGTCACCGCCATGCCGCTGCTGGGCGGCGTGCTGCGGCCGGTGGATCTCGGGCCGGCGCCGCTCGGTCCCGCGTTCGACGCCGCCACGCCGATCGGGTTCGCCGGCGGCATCCGGATCTGGCCGGCTCCCTCCGCCCCGGCCGTCCGCCCCCGTCCGCGTACCTCCGTCACGCTGGCCCGGCGGCGGGCCCGCGCCGGCCGGCGGCGGCCGGTCGCCGCGTAGCTTCTGCCCACGGCGGATCTGCCCCGGGCAGAAAGCCTGGTTCGCACGGGTGCGCCCGGCGGACGCTGGAGACCGCCGGGTTCCCGGGCGGTCCCCCGCCCACCGGCGGCACGGAGGTGGCGGCGATGGGTGGCATCTGGATGCTCGACGAGGGGCAGCCGGCGTTCGGCGACCGGGTCTTCGAACGGTTGCTGAAGGAGCGGATCATCTTCCTCGGCACCGAGGTCACCGACGCGTCGGCCAACCAGATCTGCGCGCAGATCCTGCTCCTCGCGGCCGAGGACGCCGAGCGCGACATCTTCCTCTACATCAACTCGCCCGGCGGTTCGGTCAGCGCGGGCATGGCCGTCTACGACACCATGCGGTACGTCAAGAACGACGTGGCGACGCTGGCGCTCGGGATGGCCGGGTCGATGGGACAGTTCCTGCTCTGCGCCGGCGCGGCGGGCAAGCGGTTCGCGCTGCCGCACTCGCGGATCATGATGCACCAGCCGTCCGGCGGGATGGGCGGCACCGCCGCGGACATCACCATCCAGGCCGAGAACATGCTGCACGTCAAGCGCACCATGCAGGAGCTGATCGCTCGACACAGCGGGCGCACGCTGGAGGAGATCCAGCGCGACTGGGACCGCGACCGCTGGTTCACCGCCGAGCAGGCCCGCGAGTACGGACTCGTCGACCAGGTGCTCACCCGCGTCGACCAGCTCGCCGGGTGAGCCGGGCGGCCCGGCCGGATCACCGGCCGGGCCGCCGCTGACGTCACGGGTAGCTGATTACCGTGCTGGTGCCGTACGAGCCGACGACCGGGGTGCCGACGTCGTTTATCGTGCGCTCGATCCCGCCGCTGCCGTCGAGGAACACCGTGATCGCGTCGTGGAACCGCACCCCGGCGCGGCGCGGCGCCTCGATCCCCCGGTCGCAGCGGATGTCGACGCCCTGGTTGAAGTACGAGTAGACGCCGAGCCCCCACGCCTCGTGCGTGCGGACGTGGTCGGCCACCTTGTACGAGGCCCAGCCGTTGCCGGTCGGGCTGCGCCAGGCCGCCTGGCTCGGCGGGTCGTAGGGCAGCTCGCTCTGGTAGAACACGGTCCGGCCGCGCTCGCCGTTCCAGATCGTCTGCCAGCGCTGGTAGTGCTCGACGAACAGCCCGTATGCGGTCACGTCGTCGCCGTTGACAATCACGCCGGTGGCGGCGGTGTTCACGGTCCAGCCGATCGTGCCGGCCCGGCCGTGGTCGCCGCGCCAGGCCCAGATGTTGTCCACGAGCGTGTGCCGGCTGTTGACCACCAGGCTGGTCACCGCGCGCCCGGCGTACGGGCCGCCGATGCGGAAGAAGACGTCCTGGAGCGAGATCGGGTTCGTGGCGTGCGACCGGTGGCAGTGCCGCGCACCGACCTCGACCAGCACCGGTGACTCGACCGGCCCGGCGTCCACGAGCACTCCGGCGATGCGGACCCCGTCCACGTCCTCGATCCGCAGCGCCGCGTCCCCGCGGTCCGGCACGAGGCTCGGCATGCCGAGGCCGAGCACGACGGTGTCCGGGCGGCGTACCCGCAGGGCCCGGTCCAGGTGGTAGACGCCGGGGGTCAGCAGCAGGTGCCGGCCCCGGGCCAGTTCCGCGTTGATCCGCTTCGCCGAGTCGGTGGGCCGGGCCACGAAGAACGCGGACAGCGGCAGCGACGGCACCGGCGCGCCGCCGATGGCCCAGGTGGTGCCGGCGGTGTCGCGGCGCAGGCGCGGTACGGCCACCCGCCAGGCCCCGCGGGCGTCGACGAACAGGTACGGCTTCTCCCGGGTCACCGGGCTGGTCGGCAGCGTGGTGTACGGCGGGTCGGGGAAGCCCTGCGCGGGCGCGCCGATCACGCCGGAGAAGACCTGGTTCCACACGCCGTTGGTCCACTCGCCGCCGAGTTCGCTGTCGCGGGTGAGCCACTGCTGCTGGGAGCCGTTGATGGTGATGCCGTCCACCTTGGAGTCGGCGATGTAGCCGCCGCTGGAGTAGCCGCCGTTGCCGGGTTCCAGCCACAGCACGCCCTTGACGTGTACGCGGCGCATCGGCGACGCCTGGGAGACGGCCCATTGGTTCGACCAGTCGGTCGGGGTGACCGCGAGGTTCTCCGCCGAACGCCAGAAGTTGGTGAGCGCGGAGATGCCGGCGGGCGAGTTCGGGTCGGGCTGACCGACCACCCGGACTGCGCCGTGGATCTCCACGTCGTCCGGGTGCGCGCCGAGACCGGCGACAGTCGTGTAGTAGCCGAGCCGGGCGTCCACCTCGTAGCGGCCGGGCTTGAACAGCACGGCGTATCTGTCGAAGCCCATCTCGTTGCGTTCCTGGGCGGTGAACAGCCGGTCCAGCGTGGACTGGATCTCCTCGACCGGCGTGCTGGGGTCGTACACGAAGACGTTGGGGCCGAAGTCGGGCTCGCGGGCGGGGCGCGCGGCCGGGGACGCGGCGGCGGCGCCGGCCGGGAGGCCGAGGGCGGTGAGCGAGGCCGCGGAGGCGGTGAGCGTGAGGAAACGGCGGCGGGAGGGGTCGGGTGATCGCATCTGCCTGCCTGTTCGGTGATGGGACGGGAGAGCGCTCTCTCGGCTGTTCCTACCTCATCACCGTCGATACCGCCAGAGCCCGCCGGTTCCGGAACCGGCGGGCTCTGGGTCGGGGCTGGGCTCAGGCGCGCTCGGCGCGCTGCCGCACCAGGTCGTCGACGAGCTTCTCGACGTAGTCGGCGGTCTCCTCCCAGCGGGTGACCGCGACGCTACGGATGCCCATCGCCTTGACCGGGTAGTCGTTGCCACCCACGTCCAGGCGGTCACCCACGAAGAGCACGTTGTCGATCTTCAGGTCCAGGTGTTCCAGCAGCTTCCGCATGCCGTACGCCTTGTCCACGCCCTTGCGGGTCACGTCGATCGAGGTCGACCCGCCGCCGCGTACCTCCAGGTCGGGCAGCTTCGCCGCGACCGCGTCCCGCAGCCGCCGCTTCTTGTCGCCGTCCGGATCCCAGCCGTACTTCTCGGCCGGCGGGGCGGACTGCCCCAGCGCCGAGAACGTGATCTGGCTGCCCCGGTCCTCGATGATGTCGCCCCAGGTCTTCGCCTCCCACAGACCCAGCGCCTGCGCCGACTCGGTCAGCGCGGCGACGACACGGGCCTTGTCGGCCTCGGTCAGGTCCTCCGCGTAGACCTGCCGCCAGTCCCCGTCGGACCAGCGGTAGTAGCGGGTGCCGCAGGTCGGCATCAGGTGCAGCCGGTCGCGCTGCTCCTCGGTGAGGTCGAGGTGGGCGAGCACCTGCGACTGAAACTGCTCGAACCGGCCACCGGAGATGACCAGCACGTCCACCTCGGTGAGCAGGTGGCCGAGCAACTCCGCCATCCGACGATCGATCTGGGACTTGGAAATCGCCAGGGTGTCGTCGAGATCGAACGCCACCACTCGAAGATCGTTCACGAATACCTCATGTCGTCGCGGACAGGCCAGGACCTGCCAGGGTACCGACGGGTTCCGGCACCGGCCTGAGGGCCCGGCGGGTGACACGTCCCCTCGACGGAGCGTAACGCGGCAGGCCTCCGGGCGGCCCCGCTTCCCGCGCTCAGACCCCCACGCTCTCCCGTTGACGGCATCGCTGACCGTCGATACCGTTTCCCTGATAATTACCTTCATCAATCAAGGAGTGCCGGTGAAATTCCTTCGAACGCGCGGAGGGCTCGTCACCCTCGCCGCGGCCGCCCTGGTGGTCACCGCGGCGGCGGTGGCACCCGCCGCCGCCGCACCCACCGGCGACCTGTCCACGCTGGCCGACTCGTCCACCTTCCCGCTGGCCGACCCGGACACCCTGCTGGCCAAGGACGGCTCGTACGTCACCTACGGCACCACTGTCGGCGCCGGGACCGGCGCGCGCTGCGGCGCGACCGGCAGGCTTTACGTACCGGTCCTCGTCCACGGCTCCGGCAACAGCGTGGGCATGGCGAACTGCGCGTCGCACGACGCCCTGCCGTCCGGCCCGGGCGCCTGGGCCGAGCCCGGCGGCGCGGTCTGGGCCCCCGGCGTCGCGCAGTTCGGCAGCCGGTTCTTCATGTTCTACACCGCCTCCCGCAAGGGCACCGGCCAGAAGTGCATCGGACGAGCGATCTCCGACAGCGCCCGCGGCCCCTTCCAGAACCAGGGCGAATGGGCGTGCCCGGACGCCGGCCGGTGGGCACTCGACGCCAACCCCTTCGTGGCCGGCGGAAACCTGTACGTCACCTACCGGGACGACGCCATCGCCTCCGGCGCCGAGACCGGCATCTCCACCGTCCGCACCGACGGCGAGGGCCGCGCGATCTGGGACACCCGCCGGGACATGCTCAAGAGCACCGACATCACCTGGGACACCGCCAAGACCAGCGGCGGTACGCACGTGGTGGAGAACCCGTCGATGTGGAAGGCCGCCGACGGGGACTGGTACCTCATGTACTCGGGCAACAACTGGGACAGCGCGCGCTACGCCACCGGCATCGCCCGCTGCGGCGCAAGCCCTCTCCCCGGTTCACGCTGCAGCCCGATCCGTGAAGGCGTGTCCCGGCCCTTCTTCGGCTTCACCGGCAGCGCCGGGCTCAACCCGATCCGCGGCCTGCCCGGCAACCACCAGGGCCCCGGCGGGATGGACGTCTTCGCCGCCGCCGACGGAAGCGAGCGCGTGGTGTGGCACTGGTGGAACGGCTCCACCCGCTTCCCGATGACCGGCGTCCTGACCCGCCCCTCCACCGGATTCCTCGTCTCGTAGCCGGTGCGCCCGACGGCACGCCTGCTCACCATGCGCTTTGACGTGGTTACGCTCGGTTGAACTGCTTCACGGAAAATTGCATTTGGCAAGAGATGGCACCGAAATTTTCTCGATGCGATGCATCTGCTTGTCAGGTACCCGACAGTGAATTGCCCACTCTTGTGCTAGCTGTCCGCCGGGAGCATGCTCGAACCGTCGAACGGTACTGCGCCGCCTCACACAGAGGGCGGCGCCCGGCTGCCACCGGACGCCGCATTCGACTCCACCGCTGCAACGGAAGGAGTCACGTTGACTGTAATCCCTCACGGGTCAGACTTCGAGACACCAGAGGACGAGGACGAAACCGTTGCCGAGCCGACCGACCGGCACCGGCTCATCCTGGCGTACATCAAGACGCTCAGTCCGATCATCGCCGCCGTCGTCGCCTGCATCGGGACGCTGGTGGCAGCGCTGGTCCGCTGACCCGCCGGCCCCGCGCTCCGGCTCCGGCCGGACGCGGGGCCGCCCCGTACCCGAAGGTCTGGCACACTGCGGCGATGCCGACGTTTGATCGACTCTTCGCCGAACATGTCGGCACCGGCCTGGCCCGCCAACTGGCGCTGGCCGACCTGCTCGGCGAACGCGACTGGCAGCTCGACCTGCCCGACGGCACAGTGACGTTCGGAACCGACCTGCGGTACCGCATCCAGCTCCTCGGTACCGAGAGCCACGACGACGGCACCTGGCTGTGGGCCTGGGCCAACGAGGCCAGCAACCTTCCGCCGACGCTCCTCCATCTCGCCGGCTGGCTCCGCGAGTACGGGCACCGGCAGGGCGTCGCCGAACTCACCGCGCCCACGTTCCCGCTCCAGCGCGCCGACGGACACCGCCTCGCCCTGCTGGCGTCCGGCCTGACCGGCCGCTGCTACTACCGCGGGCCGTACGACGGCGGCGCGGTCTTCTTCCACCTCGACGACGCCCCGCCACAGATCACCGCGCCGGTCCGGCCGGAGCGGGTGCTGACCGTACTGACGCAGGTGCTTCAGTCCTTCCCGGTGGAACACCGCGTCGCCGTCGAGTCGTTCCTGCACCAGCAGGGGTGGCGGTTGGATCGGGCGCCGATGTCGGTGACGGCGCAGGATCGGGGCGGTTCGGTCCTGCGTGTCGACTTCGACGCGATGGGCCGGGTCAGCAACCTGTCGGGAACGGTCAGCCCGTAGGCGGAATCCGGCACCTCGGCAGGCTTCGAACCTGGCACACGCCCAACAGCTGACCGCCGTCGCCCCTACCGCCGGGGACGCAACGGGCACAGCGACCAACCGCTCACGCCGCCCGACCGCCGACAACGACCGGGGCTAGCATCCCAGGCCATGCGTGGGTTTTTCGCGATTGAGAGCCGAAGGCTCTCCTATCTGGACTTCGGTGGATCGGGTGCCCCGCTCCTGGCTCTTCACGGGCACTACAACGAAGCGTCGGCATTCGCCCCGCTGGCCCAGGCGCTGGCACCCCACTGGCGGGTGATCGCACTCGATCAGCGCGGACACGGAGCGTCGGACCGTGCCGAGAGCTACGAGCGTGACGACTACATATCCGACGTCGCCGCGTTCCACCGGCACTTGAAAGTCGGCCCTGCGGCGGTGCTGGGCCACTCGCTCGGCGGAGTGAACGCCTATCAGTACGCCGGGCGGTACCCCGACCGGGTCACCGCGCTCATCGTCGAGGATGCCGGCGCGGTCGTAGACGTCGATTGGTCGTTCACGACGAGCCTCCCCCGCCACGCGCCAACCCGCGACGCACTGGCCGCGGCCCTGGGCGCGGCGACACCCTACCTCGAATGTTCCTTCCGCCAGTCCGACGACGGCTGGGGCTTCTCATTCGACATCGACGACACGGTGGCGTCCCAGAAGGCACTCAGCGGTGACCACTGGAAGGACTGGGTTTCGGTGAGCTGCCCGACTCTCCTGATTCGTGGAACGCGTAGCGATGAACTGACAGCCGGCCACGCTCGCGAGATGATCGCCCGTCGCGCCGGCCACGCTCGCCTTGCCGAGCTGCCGGCCGGTCATGTGGTGCATCACGACGCGCAAACACAGTTCGCCGCCACTGTTCGCGCCTTCTTGTCCGACCCGGCTGAGCCAGGGGAGCATTTCCGTACGGCTTGACCTGGCGCGGGCTCGTGGCGGCGCGGTGTTCTAGAGAGAACCGAGCTGACGCGCCGCATCCTGGTGAACCGAGACGAGTTCAGCAAGCAGGATCGGCTTGCGAGACACCGCCGAGAGATCCTTGCCCTCCCGAGTCCAGGGCGGCGGCCACGCGCTGATCCCCTGATCCAGGGCAACGCCGGCCACCTCGGCCTCCCACCCCGGCCAGCGCAAGCCCTCATAGAAGCCAGTCAGTGCACCGGTGAGCATCGCCTCCAGCCAGTCGCCATACCCAAGCTCAAGGTCCTGCCAAGCCAGGTCCTCCGGGCCGAAGTAATGCACCGTCGGCCTCACCGCCGGCTCCGCCTGCAACCACGCGAACTGGCCGCCCATCACATCGAAAGCGACGACCAGGCGACCCGCCCCCGGAACCATCTGGGCCGCCACACCCGGCAGCCCGTCGCGCCCACCACCGAGCACCCGAAGCCAACCGTGATCGATCACCAGCGCACCGCTGTTGGCGACCACCGCCCCGAGCCACGACCTGGTCGTGATTTCCAGGGCCGCCAGACACGCTGCCGCCTGCTGCGAATCGACCGGCAGCACCTCCACCGGATACGGAGCCGCCGCCACCAGCGCCGAAATCTCGGACCACGCAGACTGTTCCACCCCCTCAGCCTCCCAGGAGGATCAACCCGTGCGACTCCGAGGCCCCGCCGACCGCGAAGACTCAGTGGGACGGCTCGGCGGTACGGGATGGCTGTACCGTCGTTGCGTGGAGCGCGATGAGTTGACGTTTCTGCTTGCCGGCGAGAGCCCAGTCATCAGGGCATGTCGTGAGGCCCTCGATCGGGGAGCGTCGTTCCGCATCTGGGACGGCGTGGTCCCCGCCAACAACCTTGCGTCCACGTACCGAGGGCGGAAGGCGATTACCAGGGATCGAGGCATTCCGACGCTCGGGTTCGCGGCGGCTGTCGAGACGCTCCATGCGCTCGGTGAACAGCCCGTGCGACTTGGCGGGGTGACGCAGCTCGACCCTCCCTACTATTTCCAGCTCTTCCTGGCGGCCGACGCGGCGTCAGTCCTCGCGTGCATTGGCGTGGATCAGAAACACCAAACGCAGGCTCAGTCCTCGTGACGGCAGCCGGCGCCAAGGTAGAAGGCGAAATAGTGATCGTTGATCAAGCGTCTGACCTGGTGCCCCCGGCAGGATTCGAACCTGCGACACACGGTTTAGGAAACCGATGCTCTATCCCCTGAGCTACGGGGGCGCGAGGGCCTAGTCTAACGACCTGGGGGTTCACCTGGGGTGGCAGGGAGTGGCCCACGTTCACCCACGTTCCCCGGACCCGTGTTCGCCCAGCCCAGGACCACACCCCGAGTCTCCATGTGACTCGGATGATCTTGGTAGGCAGGGTGGTACGGCCGACGGGACCGGGGTCGCGTCGGCGGGGAGCGGGCTGGTTCAGGCTGCGGCGCGAACCGCTGGTGCCGGTTGGGTGAAGGTTTTGTTGTCGCGGATGAGGGCCCAGAGGACGTCGACGCGTCGTCGGGCGAGGGCGAGTATGGCTTGGCGGTGGTTTTTGCCTTCGGCGCGTTTCTTCTCGTAGTAGGCGCGGGAGGTGGGGCATTCTCGGGCGGCGGTGAAGGCGGCCATCCACAGAATGTGCCGCAGCCGCCGGTGATAGCGGCGAGGCTGCCGATGGTTGCCGGAAACCGTTCCGGAGTCGCGGGAAACAGGTGCCAAGCCGGCGTGAGCAGCGAGTTTCGCGGGGCTGTCGTACTCGGTCATGCCGGCGGTGTGGACGAGCAGTTCGGCGGTAAGCAAGGGGCCCATGCCCGGCAGACTGCCCACGATCGGCGCCAAGGGGTGCTGGTTGAGGTGTTCGGCGATGAGGTCGTCGACGGCGGCGATGCGTTGTTCGAGGGCGAGGATCTCGGTGGCCATCTGCCCCACCACCACGGCCGCGGCACGTTGGCCGGGGAGCGTGACGGTCTGCTGCCGCGCAGCGGCCACCATCGCCTCGGCCACCTGGACGGCGTTCTTGACTTGGCCGCGTCGGAGTAGGGCGGTGATCCGGTCGACGCCGGCGTGCCGGATCGCGGCCGGAGTCTGCCAGCAGGCCAGCACCATCATCGGGCCCTTGCGGTTGAGTTCCACAGCTCGCTCCAACGCCGGGCTGATCCCGGTGAGCAGTTCCTGCAATCGGAACAGGGTCGCGACGCGCTGGCCGACGAGGTCGGCGCGGTACCCGGTCAGCACGGTCAGCTCGGCAATGAGCCGGTCGGAGGGATCCAGGATTGGGATGTCCGGGCGCATGCGAATCGTCTGGGCGATGACCACCGCGTCGCGCGCGTCGGTCTTGTTCTCCCCGGCGAACGCAGCGGCCATGTGGAACGCGACGGCGCCGGAGACGTAGCGGACCTGGACCTGGCGCCGCCAGAGCAGGGTCAGCAGCAGCGCCGACAGGCCGGTGGTGACGTCGACCGCCCAGCAGACCGGACGGCCGTGCGTCGACACCTCGGCCATGACCGTCAGGAGGGCGGTCTCGTCGTTGGCGACCCGGCGGGAGTAGACCAGCCGACCGTCGCCATCAACGGCGGCGACGTGGTGGTGTGCCTTGCCGATGTCCACGCCGATCCACAGCTTCGCCACCCTCGCGCTCCTTCACATGATCGGTTTTCTTCGTTGGGCCCTCGTCTGTGGGTTCGGGTTTGCCGGCACCTTCTAACGATGCGAACGCAGGTCGCGGATCTCCATCAGCGGTCTACCGAATCTCGCAGACGATGAAGCGGCGGGTGGCATCTCCTACCGTCAGCCAAGCAATCTCGGCGAAACACACGCAGCCATACCCACCGCCCCAGGCATCGGTTCTACGGCCACCGGGGCCGTGCCCGTTCAACCAACGCGTCCGCGAGGCGGGAGCGGGTGGCACCTCGAAGCTCAGCCACGATCACGGCGGAACACACACAGCCATCCCCACCCCGGCCCCGCGGGCACGGCGACCCAGCCTCCCGCCGTCGCTGGCCGGCGCCTCGGACAGGATGTGCGAGAGCCGGGGATCGATCGAGCGCGGGGAAGGCGTACGGCGTGACTGCCCATAACGGGCGGGCCGCCGTTCCTTGACTGGCCTGATTCCTACGCCAACCGTCGCTGCAGCGGCTTGAATGGCGGTGTGCAGGTCAGCAAGGACGGGCGGAGTTGGCGCATCGGCGCCGCCGCCGACGTGGGCTGGATCGCCGGGCACACCACTGCCGGCGTTTCGATCACCACCGCCATCCCGCCGGTCTTTGACGCCTACGCCACCACGTACCAGGCCGATGACGTCACCGCCGCCGCCTACGAGCAGGCCCTGGTCGAGGACCTCACCATGCACACCGCCGACCAGCCGTGGTGGCTGGCCTACCTCGACACCGGCGCCCACGACGTCGTCTTCCCCGACGCCCCGAGGGTGTTCCTCTACTGGAGCTGGCCGTACGTGCTGGTCGAGGCCGGCCTCGAGCAAGCCCTCACCTGGCGCACTGGTGGTCATATCCGCCACGCTCACGGCGTTCTACCCGATCTGTTCTTCCCCGCCGACCGGTCATGGCTGGTCTCCGCGCTGTGGGACGACACCTGGACCTGCGTCGGCGGCCCGGCACCACTGATTCACACCCTGGACCGTGACCCGGTGGCCAATTCCCGCCAGGTCCGACCCGGCGAGGACGCGCTGCCGGCGGGGCTGACCCGTGAGTGACGACCCACGCCCCGGGCAGCGGTCAGCCTCCAATCATGGCTAACGCCCCCACGTCTCGGCGGGACGGCAGTCGCTGGTCGGTTTGCCGTAGATCGGCTTCCCGTCCGGGCCCGTGTAGCAGTGCTCGAGTTGGTCCTCGGCCTGGAACAGCGGGCGCCTGTCGATCTCGATCCCTCCGGAGTCGTAGCTGACCAGTTCAGGGTCGTTGCCGGCCTTGAGTCTTGCGTCGCTGGTCATGAGGCCGAACGTGCCATCGGAAAGTCGTGCTGTGGTGGTGTGGCCGTCGCCGTGATCGAGGACGAGCCGGTGGACGCGGCTGCTGACCCGGCCGCTGACGCTGACGTCCCCGCCGTCGAACTCGGTGGAGGTCAGCAGCAGCCGCTGCACCGGCCCGGGCAGCAGGTCACCGTGCGGCCACGGCTCAGTGGCGCCCCCGCCGGACTCCCGGGGCGTTCCCGCCCACTCCACGTCACACGTGGTGTAGCCGACGTCGTTCATGAACAACACCAGCGCGCGGTCACCTCGCTCGGTAGCCACCGCGAGGTCGGCCAGGGACACCGGGACGGGTTGCTCACCCGGACTTTGCCGGGTCTGTCGTTGCGGGGAACTCCACTGCAGGCACCGCTCGGCCGCTTTCTGCAGCGTTGGCGACAGCTCCCCGGGCCCCATCGCCAGCACCTGTGCGGTCGAGCGGTCCGGCCGGTCCCACGCCACCGCCGCGGCCCCGGACGCCACGGTCAGCAGCGCCGCCACAGCCACGGCGATCCTCAGTCGTGGCGTACGTGCGGGAGGCGGGCTCGCGACGCCGAGGAGCCGGGCCCGCATCGCGAGCGCCGCTCCCGGAGGCAGGTCCCGCTCCGCGGGCAGGTCGAGAATGTCGTTCACCGTTTCCCCTCCTGGATCTCCTGCGGCATCAAACGGGCCAGGCGGCTGCGCGCACGACTGACCCTCGACCGCACCGCCACCTCGCTGATGCCCAAGACGGCCGCCGCGTCCGGGTACGACACACCGGACCACAGGCACAACGCCACCGCCTCCCGCTCGGCCGGCGGCAACCGGCGGACCACCGCGAGGACCTCGGTCATCCGCCGTTCGTCGTCGAGCCGCGCAGAGACGTCCTCGGCGAGGTCACCATCGGCGTACCGCTCTCCCGGTAGACGCCGAATCAGCGCAAGCCACCGGCGCGCCGACCGCCACTCCGAGCGGACCGCGTTCGTGGCGACGACCAGCAACCACGGCAGCGCCGATCCGTCCACGAGTCGCGCGTCGTGCCGGCGGCGCCACGCGACGAGGAACGTCGCCTGCGTGACGTCCTCGGCCGTCGACCACGACCCGGTCAGCCGGAACGCGTGGTTGTAGACCGGACGGGAATACCGGTCGAAGAGCCGACCGAACGCCACCTCGTCACCGGCGGCGATCGAGGACCACAACTCCTCGTCCGACGGTCGCATTTGTTGCCTCACAACACACTATGGCCGCCCACGACGGCTCTGTTGCAGGTCGCCCACCAGTGGCCGCAGGCGGAAACCACACCCGGCGATGAGCGGGGCAGGATCGCCGCTTCGTGAGGGCCAGGCCCTTGCATCTGACGGTGTTCGGGCGAGCGTGTCAACCCCGCCCGCTGGGCGCGTGCATCCCGTCCACCCCGAGTGGCTTGCGACGACGTTCGACGGCGGGGACAGCCCGTCCCGCTCGCCGCACCTGCCACCACCTGTCGAACGGCGATCCAAGAGCTGGAACGCCGCCGCCCGCTGCAAGCGGCGTGGCGCTCCACGACAGGGTGGCTTCCATGCGACACCTGGGCCCACGCGCGGGAGGCTGAGGCGCATGGTCACGAGGTGCGCCGTGCACACGCAAAACGCATGCTGCAACCAGCCGATCACAAAGGGTTGAATCGATGGCCGTGATCTGTGAGACTCATTGACCTCGGCACTGCTACATCCACGGGGGATACGTTGAGCAGACGTTGCCGCATTGATCGGCTCGACCATATGGCGACTCCTGGGCATGTGCCCAGCATCGGCTTCGACCGGCACGAGACCGCCAATCTTCGCCGCTAGCCCTGCCCCGAATCTCCACCCGAGTCAAGGGCACCTCACCTTTCGGCTTACCGAATGTTGACTGCAGCAGCGTTCGGCACGCTCTGAGGCGCGAGAAATAGGTTTTAGTCGAAGGTGGATGGCGGGCAACGCCCCTCTCCACTTACAGCAGAAGGAGCGACATGTCGCACCGTGTCAAGCGGCTCTTGGCCGCCACCTCAACAGGAATCGTCCTCGGTGTGGCCGGGTTCGCTGTCCCGGCGTACGCCGCGGGAACCTGTTCCAGCGGCCGGATCTGCATGTGGGAAGACTTCGGATACACCGGCAGCAAGTACGTGGACTACGTCCCGGGCACCATCTCGAATGACCGGTACGAGATCAACGGATTCAACGGGGACAACGAGATCAGCTCGGTTATCAACAACACCAGCAAGTGCGCGGTGCTGTACGACAACGACGGCTTCTCGGGCACCCGTATCACCATCTCGAAGAACACCTCCGTGAGCAACCTGCGCACGTTCGCGAACTTCGACAACGAGGCGGAAAGCTTCGCACTGGTGAGCTGCTAGTTCGACGGTACGACGAGCGGCCGTCTCTCGACGGCCGCTCGTTCGGCGATTCATACCCACACTCCACAGCAGAAGGGCTATAGGGTTCATCTATGAAGGTGCCTCGTACGACGTTTCCCGGTCTCGCTGGCTGTCGAGGCGTCCGGCTGCGCTTCGGCCGGACCGTCGCGCTCGACGATCTCTCGTTCGCCGTCGAGAAGGGCGAGACGGTGGCGATCACCGGTCCCTCCGGCTGCGGCAAGACATCCCTGCTGCATGTGCTGTCGGGCCTGCTGCGTCCCGACGCCGGCGAGGTGTACTTCGGGTCGCGGGAGCTGTCGGCCGAGTCGGACGCGGCGCGCAGCCGCCTTCGATTGACCTCCTTCGGGTTTGTGTTGCAGTTCGGTGACCTGGTGCCGGAGTTGACACTCGGCGAGAACGTGGAGTTGCCGCTGCGGATGACCGGGGTACGGGCAGCGGTGGCTCACCGACGGGCGCTGCATCTGCTCGAGGAGTTAGGTATCGGAGACCTGGCGTCGCGGCAGGCGGGCGCGGTGTCGGGTGGGCAGGCGCAGCGGGCCGCGGTGGCTCGGGCACTGGTGCACGAGCCACAGGTGGTTTTCGCCGACGAGCCGACTGGCGCGCTGGATTCCACCAGCGGTGAGGCGGTCCTGGACTGCTTGTTCGCCGCGGCGAGGCAACGACATGCCGCCGTGGTCGTGGTGACGCACGCCGCGGAGGTGGCGCAGCGAGCAGACCGGGTGGTGCGCATGCGCGATGGCCGCGTGCTGGAGACGGTGGCTGCGCGATGAGTGCCGTAGGTCGCTATCTGCCATGGATGTGGTTGGGACTGCGGCTGACGGTGCGCGGTGGACGCCGGGCGCTGGTGCGCACGGTGCTGCTCGGCGCCGGGGCGGCGGTCGGCATCGTGCTGGTCCTCGGCGCGCTCGCGGTGCCGACCGTGGTGGACGCCCAGGACCTGCGGGTCATCTCCCGGACCCCGGTGACGCAACCCGGCGCAGATCAGGGGTTGCGGGTCCTGACGATCGATGACGCGGTCGCCGGTCGCCTGCTACGTCGGGTGAATGTCAGTGGGGCCAGCGGTGGTGCTCCCGTTCCGCCCGGAGTCGGGCAATTGCCGGCCGCCGGCGAGGTGGTGGTTTCCCCGGCGCTGCGTGAGCTCATCGCCGCCAACCCGCACGCGCGGCAGCGCTTCCCGCAGCGGGTGGTCGGCACGATCGGCGCTGCGGGCCTGACCGCGCCGGACGAGCTGATCGCGTACGTGGGTGTGGACGCGGCTCGAATGCCGGCGGACGCCGTTCCGGTGGTGGGCTTCGGCGATTCCGATGCCAACCGGCGGTTGGCGGTGCAGCGAGGCACTTCTGATCTGGAGCGACTGCTCACTCCCGGACGGATGGTCGCGTTCGCGTTCGCGTTCTTCCTCCTCGCACCACTGGCGGTACTGCTGTCCACCGCCGCCGGGCTGTCGGCCTCCGCGCGGGAGCAGCGGCTGGCCGCGCTCCGGCTACTCGGGGCGTCGGCGCGACAGGCACAGGCGGTCAACGCGGTCGAGACCGGTGTCGCCGCCACCATCGGCGTCGCACTCGGCTATGCGGCGTTCCCGCTGCTACGGGCAATCAGCGCCGACTGGTCGTTGGGCCGTTTCCGCTGGTACGCCACGGACGTGCACGTCGGCGCCGGTCGAGCCGCCACCGCCGGAGCGATAATCGCGGTGTTCGCGGTCATAGTGGCCGTGGCAGGGGCAACGCCTGCTGTTCTGCGCCCGGTGACCACCCGCCGTAGAACCGCGACCCCGGCACCTCGAGCGTGGCGGCTGCTCGCCTTCATCGCATCGGTCATGGCGCTGCTGGCGGCGATGTGGCTCGGTGACACGACGATGCCAGCACTGGCGTTGCTCGCCGCCGGGATGCTGGGCGTGGCGCTCACCCTGCCGCTCGTTCTTCCAGCGCTGCTCACCCGCCTCTGGGCACCTCTGCTGCGGTGGACCGCCCGACCGGTGTGGGTGACCCTCGCCGCACGTCGCGTCCTGCAGGCGCCCAACCTGGCCTCGCGTCTGGTCGGCGCGCTGATGGTCGCTCTGTTCATCGGTGGCGTGGGCACCATCGGCACCGCCGCCTATCAGGCGGCGAACACCGCCCGGCAGGTGTCCGACACCGGGTGGTTGCCGCAGACGATCCTGACTGGTGACCAAGCCCTCGCCGACAAGCTGACTCCCGTCGTCGGCACCGACAATATCGCCTACTACGAGAGCCTCAGCGGCATCGCCACGGTCGCCGGGCAGCAGCAACAGGTCTCTGTCGTCCGGGGCAGTTGCGCCAGCCTCGCCGTGCTGTTCGACACCACCTGGACCTGCACACCGGGAAAGGCGTACCGGGCGAAGTGGTCCGACCAGCTACCGCCCGGGACCACCCTGAGGCCAGCCGACGACGGAGATGCCGCGGTCACGGCCTTCACGATTCCTGCCGACACCGCCCCGCTGAACACCTCACCGTTCGGGCAAGGCACCGACATCGTCGTCGCCGAGACGCCCCGGCAGGGGACCATCGTCGCGAAGGTCACCGCCGACCAGGGCAAGCTCGAGGACTGGTACGCCGTCACCGCCGCCCTCGCCCCCACCGCAGTGGTGCAGGGATACCGCGAGATCCCGACCGGCTTCGACGCCGGCGCCGTCATCGTCCTCGTCACCGCCGGGCTGCTCATCACTGCCGCCATGGGCTTCATCGCCTTCGCCATGTCCACCGTCGACCGCAGGATCGCCACCCGACGCGCGAACGTCCCCCTCGCGGTGATCGGCGCGCCCCGGCGAACCCTCACGGCCGCGGACCTCACCGAGTCAGTCAGTGGTCTGATCCTCGGTCAACTCATCACCGCCGCGGCCGTCATCCTCACCGCCGGGACGGCAGCAGCCGTACTGCGCACTGCGAGCTTCGCCGACCTGCTCCACACCATCAGGCCCATGCTCACTCTTGCCGCCGCCGGGGTCGTCCTCGGCACCCTGATCACCATCCTGGCCACCACGTCCGCCGGCCGCCCCACCCCCGCACTCTTGCGCCACGAATAGCAATCGCACACCGATCAGGAGACCGTCATGGTTGAGGCCAGCTCATCGGGCGCCGCCTCTCTCATCGGTATTCCTCGCCGCCCCACACACTGCGGACACCGATGACGGTCTCCGTTCCCTACGCTGCTCCCATGGCAGCGTGTCCCGAGCTGACCAGGCCGGCCCCCCACGTGGGGTCCGGTCATGGTCTCTCCGGGGCAACCCCGGGGACGGACTACTCACCTCGGCACCACACCACAGGTGCGTCGGCACGCTCCGCGAGCCTGTGCACCCGCACGACCGGGCATCGTCGGGACGCGCTGCCACCACCGGCCCGATCGTGACCACCATTCACGCCCTCGCCACCGCGCTCGCCGACGCGTTCCTCGCCGGCGACAGCTGGCGCCGCGCCGATCTCATCGACCAGGGTGGGCTCGTCCTCGGAGTACGACGGCGCTGGCTGTGGCCGGTCGCCGACGCGGTGCTGGTCGCCTACCCGCGCCCACCCACCGACCGGCCACGCGAACTGGCCACGTTCCTGAGCAACGTCGACCCACTGCGCGCGGCAGTCGCCACCGCCCGCCAGCACCAGCGACCGATCGCCATCCGCGCCCGACCCGTGACACCGACCCGCACCATCCGCCGCCCCTGGCACACCCCAGTCATAGACACCGTCGATGACCTGGCCGCGATGCTCGACCTGAGCATCGAGCACCTCGACTGGTACGCCGACCGACGCGCCATGAACCGCCGCGCCACCGCCCACCGCCTGCACCATTACCACTACCGGTGGACCGCGGGCGGCCGGCTGATCGAGGCACCGAAGTCCCGGCTGCGCGCCCTGCAACGCCGGCTCCTCACCGAGGTCCTCGGCCCCATCCCGGTCCACCCCGCCGCCCACGGATTCGTCCCCGGCCGCTCCGCGCACACCTTCGCCGGCATCCACACCGCACAGCCGGTCGTCGTCCGGATCGACCTGCTCGCCTTCTTCACCCACATCCCCGCCACCCGCGTCCACGGCCTGTTCCGCACCGCCGGCTACCCCGAATCCGTCGCCCACACCCTCACCGGACTCTGCACCAACCGCACCCCGCACCCAGTCCTGCGCCGCGCACCGACCGAGCTGCCGCACCGAGCGGCCCGGCTCGCCGCGCTCCGCACCGGCCATCTGCCCCAAGGCGCGCCCACCTCACCCGCACTGGCCAACCTGTGCGCCTACCGACTCGACCGACGCCTCACCGGCCTCGCCGACGCCTTCGCCATCACCTACAGCCGGTACGCCGACGACCTCGCCTTCTCCGGCGACCTCACCACCCGCCGCATCGACGACCTGATCGCCGACGTCACCGACATCGCCCGCGACGAGGGCTTCCAAGTCCATCCAGCCAAGACCCGCGTCCGCGGGCGCGCGGACCGGCAACTCCTCGCTGGACTCGTCGTCAACCAACACCCCGCCACACCACGCGACGAATACGACCAGCTCCGCGCCATCCTCCACAACGCCGCCCGCACCGGCCTCGCCGCGCAGAACCGGACCGGCCACCCCGACTTCGCTCAATACCTCATCGGACGAGTTACCTGGATCAGTCATCACCACCCGGCACGCGCAGCCAAACTCGCCGCGCTGCTGGCCCACGCTCTCGCGGCACCGTAAACTGACGCGGCACGGCAACTTCACCGGATCCCGCAAGGACGCGTCGAACCGACCTAACAAGGGCCTGAGCAGGACTTACACCTGTTCTGCTGATCTTCAGCAAGCGAGCACAGCGACGGGCGCGTGCGACCCACCAATGTGAAAACAAAATAGAAACCCGCAGGTCATCCAGCTATGGGTACAGATAGAGCGTCGTCTTAGGAAACCGATGCTCTATCCCCTGAGCTACGAGGGCGCGAGTGCCCAGTCTAGCGGCCTGCCGGTTCACCCGGGGTGGCAGGGAGTGGCCCACGTTCACCCACGTCGTCGCCCTGGTCAGGGCCGACCGATGACCACACCCCGAGCACACGGACCCCGGCAGCGACCCGGCCCGTTGACCCGCCGTGGCATCCGGTGGCACCGGTTGCCCCACGGTGGCATCCGCTCTCGAGCACACACCGCGCACATCATCGAAGGTCCGGAGTCGGGTCTCGGGTCGCCCGCCGATAGACGTTGCTCGGCGCGGACAAGGACGTCGGCGCCGGGGTTGTTGAGGCGCTGGCCGGTTCTGGCGGAGATCGGTTACGGTAACGTCGCTTTGCGTCAATGCAGCCGTCGTGTCCGTACGGGGTTGTGAAGGGACGGGCGTCATGATCGATCCGCAGCGGGTAGACGATGCGAAGCGGGCACTGGGTGCAAGGCTTGCCGCCTGGCGCAACGTGCGTGGGCTGACCCAGTTGGCATTGGCGAGGCGGGTGCCGGTTTCCCGGACCACGATCGCGGGCGTCGAGCGCGGGCAGCAATGCCCGGACCGGATCTTCTGGCAGCGCTGTGAAGCGGCCCTAGCCGCTGGTGGAGAGTTGCTGGCCGACTACGACGACTATCGGCGCCTGAAGCAGCAGCTTGATCAGGAGAAAGTCGAAGCGGCACAACGCATGCGGTGGGGCGAAGTCGAGGACCGCTCACTACCGGCTGGCACTCACGGTGTCCCGGTGACGGATCCGGCACGGGAGTCGTTGCGCGACCTCGCCGCCACGGATCTGACGGCCGGTGGTCCGAACGGCCTGACGGCACCACTCGCGCGGGTCGCCGGTGCCGCGGTGGCAGGTGAGACGGACTTTCACGATGGTGACGCGGTTACGCTTGCGGTCATGTCCGATGGGCAGGCGATGTCATTGCGGGTAAGCCGGAGGGCTCTGCTGGAACTGGCCGCTGGCCTCACCGCCGTGCCGGTTGTCACCACCACAGGCGTTTCTCACCCACGGTCCGTCGACCCTGCCGTTGTCGATCACTTCGCGGAGCTTCGCGCGCTCCTCGTACAAGCGGACGACCTGCTGGGTGGCCTCACCATCCTGTCGACCGTCGAACAGCAGATCGCGCTGATCGCCGCCCTGCGTCGGCAGACACGTGGACAGCTTCGTAACCGGCTTCTCAGCACCGAGGCACGGTGGAGCGAGTTCGCGGGTTGGCTCAGCGACGATCTCGGCGACCGGGCCGCGGGCGACCGCTGGCTGGACCGCGCGGGAAGCATGGCGCAGGAAGCCGACGATCAGGAGTTCTGGGCGTACGTCCTGACCCGTAAGGCACAGCGGATGGTGGGAACCGGGGACGAGGACTGTGTCGTCGGGCTGGCCCGTGCCGCTTCCCGCCTGCCCGACACGCCCCCGCTCCTGCACGCCTTCGCCGCCATCCAGCAGGCGCACGGCAGCGCCATCGCGCAGGACGCCTCCGCTTTCCAGGCCGCGGTCGAGCGTGCCCACACACTCGTGGCGACCGCCAGGCCGCCGAGCGGGGGAAGCAGTGCCCTCGGTTCGTTCTGCACCCGGCCGTACCTTGCGGCGCAGGAGGGCGAGGGATGGCTCCGCCTCAACCAACCGCGTCGGGCCATCGACAGCTTCACCAACGCCGTCAACACGTGGCCCGACCGCTACCGACGCGAACGGGGCGTGTACCTCTCCCGCACGGCGCACGCCTACCTGGCGGCTTCGGAACCAGGCCAGGCCGCCACCGTCGCGGCTGAAGCGTTGACCACGGCTACCACGACGGGCTCGGTTCGGGTCCGCCGAAACGTCACCACCCTGGCCCGGCGACTCGAACCCTTCTCCAGCCAGCCGGAAGTGCGACAGCTCCTCGACCAGCTGGCCACCAGCGGATGAGTCACCAACTACCCGATCAGGTCCGTACGCCGCATGTCGCCTTCGTCGGCCGCGCCAACATCGACATCACCGTGCGGATCCCCCAACGGCCCGTCGCTGGCCGGACGACGTTCGCCTCGTCACCCGCGACGACCACACCGGGCGGCAAGAGCCTCAACCAGGCTTTGGCCGCACGACAAGCGGGCGTCCGCGCCAGCCTGATCACCAACGTCGGCGACGACGAATGGGGCGCCTCCCTGAGCCGAGCCCTCACCAACGCGGCCATCGACATGTCCTTCCTTCAAGTCGTGCCATCGGCTCCGACCGGTACCGCGATCATCGAGATCACCCCCGACGGCGAGAACTACATCGTCCTCGCACACTCCACAGAGACTGAGCTCGCCAGCGAGCATGTGCGCAACGCACTTCAGCAGCTACGAGCTCCGATCGTGGTAACCCAGCTCGATCTCCAGCCCGATGCCGTTGACGCCGTCTTCCGGCATCACCACGCAGAGACGCTCATCGGCAACCTCGTGCCACATCCCTCGCTCGGTCTGACCGCCCTGGCCCCACTCGACCTGTTCGTTTCGAACGAGGCCGAAGCGGCAGCGATACTGGGCCGCCACCATGCCAATCCGTCGATCGCAGCGCAGGAACTCCGCAAGCTGGGCCCACGAGCGGTGGTGGTGACCGCTGGCGCTCGCGGCGCCGCCTACAGCGATGCCGACCACACCGCACTCGTCCCCGCATCACACGTCAAGGCCATCAACACCAGCGGGGCCGGTGACGCCTTCCTCGGCACCCTCGCCGCACGACTCGCTCACAACGTGCCGCTACCCCACGCAGTCGCCAAAGGCGTCGCCGCCGCAACAACCTTCGTGCAGGTCGACAGACGCTAGGCGACTAGGTCGGGACGACGGTGACATCGCTGGCCTTCATGGTTGCCAGACGCCCGCACTGATCCGAGTCTCCACAAGATCGCGAGGGACGATCGGTTCGAACTCGAGTGCGTATCCGACAAGGCCTCTGGCAGCTGCATGCCTGGCACACCGACTGCGGTCAGCAGAACGGCCAGCCTCCCAGGGTCCTGCTCGAAGAGGATGTCGCTGAAGGCATCGAGGCTTCCGCTCGGGTTGCGTGACAGAGCAGCTGCGAGAACTCGTAGACGAAGCCGGCAAAGTCGACGAGCGACGCTCCGTCGATTACGAGCACAGGGGTTTACAACGATGCCGCAAGGGGTCTCGCCGGCAAGAGGGCCTCCAAGGCAGGATAATGCAGCGCTGCGCGCGGCCACGACTACAACGGACAGACGGAATGGACTTTCCCCAGCAGCCGTGTCGCCAATGGCCGCCGCCGCGAGATGGTCAGCCCTGCCTACTTTCTATACCCGGCGGTGACTGCTCCTGCTCTACCCTTGGGAAGAATTGGTGCCATTCAAGTCCAACATCTGCCCGAATGCGTTAAGAGTCGAGCGGCTACAGAGGTTGAAAGGCTGACGTCCGTCGGCGTGTCTGCGTGATCTGGGTCGATGTGGGCGGTAGGTCGGAGGCATGAGGTATCCGGCTGGTGGTGGCATGAACGCGGCAGCCCGGGTCCGGCGTGAGAAGGTCCGGATCCAGGCCGCGACCATGTTCGAGAAGTCCGTACCGACCGCGCAGATCGCTTCTGAGCTGCGGGTTTCCGAGAAGTCGGTGCGTCTGTGGCGACGGCAGTGGACTGCTGGCGGAACGGAGGCTCTGGCGTCGGCCGGGCCGGGAGGCTCGGACTGCAAACTCTCGGTTGAGCAGCTGAAACAGCTGGCCGGGATGCTCGACGAAGGGCCGATCGCGCACGGCTGGGACGATGCCCGCTGGACCCTCGCGCGGGTGGCCGAGGTGATCGAACGCCGCTTCGGCGTCTCCTACACGCTGCGCGGGGTGTCCTATCTGCTGCATCGCATCGGGTACAGCCAGCAGGTTCCCACTCGTCGGGCGATCGAACGCGATCCCGAAGCGATCACCGGCTGGCATCGCGGGCGGTGGCCGTCGGTAAGAGGTTAGCGGCGGCGCAAGGCGCCTGGATCTGCTTCCAGGACGAGGCAGGCCAGGTCATGCGACCGCCGGTGGCCAAGACGTGGGCCCGGCGGGGGCACACGCCGGTGGTCGAGGTATCCGGCAAGGGCTCCGGCCGGGTCTCGATCGCCGGCCTGGTCTGCCTCAAGCCCGGACAGCGAGGACGGTTGATGTGGCGAACCCGGCTGCACCGTGGTCGTACAGGCGAACGCGGTAGCTTCAGCGAGGACGACTACATCGCCTTCCTCGACCAGACCCACCAGCGTCTACAGGCACCGATGGTGCTGATCTGGGACAACCTGAACACCCACGTCAGCCGCCGCATGCAGGCCCTGATCGCCACTCGGCCGTGGCTGACCGTGATCCGGTTACCCGCCTACGCTCCGGACCTCAACCCCACCGAAGGCGTCTGGCGCTGGATGAAACGCGGCCTGACCAACACCGCCGCCCGCGGTGTCGACCACCTCGCCCAACTGGTCAAACGTCGACTACGCGCGTGTCAGCAACAGACCGATCTCCTCGCCGGCTTCTTCGCCAGCACCGGCATGACCCTCGAACCCGAGCCACCGAGATAACTCGAACCTTGGCCTTTCAACCTCTGTAGTCACATCATTAGCAGGCGCTCGCATTCGCCATTCGGATACTTGATCAGCAGGCTTCGGCCATCGCCGCGCTTTAGGACATCTTGCACTAGATCATATACTTGAATTGCGCGGTTGATGGTGTCCGTTCTGGTATCTCCCGACTTCCGGACGGCACTATCGAGCGCCAACATTGACCTTTGAGTAAAATTGACGGTTACACGGGTTAGCGGCCCGCTGCTCCCACTCGCACCTCCAGACGCAACTGCCGGAGGGGTGATGCCGCCATCGGACTCACGCCGTTTCGGAACGCCGCCATTGCCCGCTTCAACAGACCCCTTCGCTGGCATATATATCCCCTTCTCCCATGCCCGGTACTCTTTATCGCTGCTGACAGTTCCCAGGAAAATTTAAGACACTTCGCGTTACCAATGGGCGCCCGTCAACAGACTCACGGGTTCAGGGCTGCTAGTCAACCGTCCCTCCAAGCTGGAACATCGCACACCATGTGCGACGGGTCTTGCGATGCACGTTGAGACCATGACAATGGGCCTAGGAGTCTCGTCCTACGACCCATGTCGGTCAGTCTTTATGCACAGCGACCGCACCCGATCCAACACGCAGGAAGGAAGTGAAGCTTGTTCGCTTGCACGATTGGGGTTATGCAGTGAACCAGGGGCGTTGCCCGTCCCAGCAGATTGACCAAGAGCTCAACCTGGCCGATCACACTGACCCCATCGAGTCCGAACCGTCGGACAAGGCACGCGTCTGGGCGCATCACCGAACAGAAAGATCAACGGAAGGGAATTTCTTCGCAACCTGGTGGCGATTCGCCATTGAGATAAAGTTTCTGCCTTCGAAGCGAACGGCTCGACACGCCCTAACCCTATCCGGGCTACTGGTAGCCGCAATCGCCGCAGCGGTTACATGGGTTGCCGCTTCGGCGAATGAAATTCCCGACGCCATTTCCGTGCCTACACCGATACTGGTCCCGTTGATCCTTCTAGCAGTTAGCCTCGGCCGTTCAGTAAGGCCGCCTGTGGTTCATGATCAGAAATGAGGAAGTGCCTCCCGATCTGGGATGATCTGGCTTGTCGAAGGCCCATGATCGCCCGCACGGAAGGCACTTACCGAGTGAAGGCTACCGGAGCGCGCCCGAAGATCATCGTGAGTGCCGACGGGCGTGGCGTGGTCGGCCATGCCGGCGCTCGTCTCCTGGCTGATGTCGCGGAGGTGACCGGGCTGACCGAGGCGTTCGGCGACGCCCTCGCCGGTCTGCGGCGGCGGCGTGGCCAGCACGACCCGGGCCGGGTCGCGGTGGACCTGGCGGTGATGCTCGCCGACGGTGGTGAAGCGATCTCGGACCTGGCCGTGCTGCGTGACCAGGCGGACTTGTTCGGTCCGGTCGCGTCGGACCCGACGGCGTGGCGACTCCTGTCCGGCGTGGACGGTGAGGCACTGGGTCGGTTGCGTGACGCTCGGGCACGGGCTCGCCAGCTGGCCTGGGCCCAGCTGGCCGAGACCCGCGGCGGGCTCCCGCAGACAACCGCGGCTGGCCAGCCGGTCCCCGGCCTGGTCCTCGATCTGGACGCCTCGATCGTGCTGTGCCACTCGGACAAGGAATCAGCGACCCCGACCTGGAAGAAGACCTTCGGCTACCACCCGTTGTTCTGCTTCCTGGACAACACCCGCGAGGCCCTGTCCGGCCTGCTGCGGGAGGGCCGGGCCGGGTCGAACACCACCGCCGACCACATCACCGTCCTCGACGCCGCCCTGGCCCAGATCCCGGACTCCCACCGGCACGGCACCCCGATCCTGATCCGCACCGACTCGGCCGGCTGCACCCAAGGGCTCCTCGCGCACATCCGCGACCTGCGCAAGCAGG
>NZ_BBVA01000005.1:0-463339 GCF_001652995.1 Micromonospora sp. NBRC 110037 | reverse complement strand
CGGGCAGCGCCGTCGGATAACGGTGGTGATCCAGTCCGCGCCGTCGGCGGACACGTGCGTGATCTTCGCGGCCCGCTCATCGCCGAGCAGGTCGAAGAACGCGTTGAGGGTCGCCGCGCTCTTGCCGGGCGAGGCCCAGACCAGCCAGCCGGTGTCATGATCGACCACCACGGTCAGGTAGCGGTGGCCCTTCTTGTAGCTGATCTCATCGATGCCGATACGGCGCAGTCCCTCAAGGCGGTCCACCGCGGCACCGGTGTCGGCCCACACCCGCGCCACGATCGCCCCGACGGTGCGCCAACTGATGCGCATCAGCTGCGACACCGCCGACTTCGCGGTATGCACCGCCAACCACGACACCATCTGGTCAAACGCCCGGGTGTGCCCTGCCCCATGCCGAGCCCACGGCACTGCCGCGACCACAACCCCGTGCTCCGGACACGACACCCGCGGCACGTGCGCCTCGATCACCGCTCGCACCACGCCCAGATCCAACGCCCGCCACCGACGACGAACCCCAGCGTCATAGCGGGCACACCGCCGACGACAGTGCGGACACCGCCGCGACGCGCCCTTACGCACCCGCACCCGAGCCACCACCACCGACTCGACCGGATCGAACTCCACGCCCTCGACAACCGCCTGCTCGACCCCGAGCAGCCCAGCCCATACCCTGGCAGAACGCACGCCGTTCTCCCGCCCATCAAGTTCTGACCTTCGACAAGCCAGAACCTAGGCAGGACAACGGCGTGCGCCATCAACGACGCGCCCAACCACCCACAGACACGTCACAAGACCCATATTCATGACTGAGAGGCATAGCGCTCAGAGCTCATCCTTCCAGCGGTGCCTGCCGACCGCGCGTCACCCCGCTTACGAGAATCCGGTGGACTCGCACACGCACGTGCGCGACCGTGACCTTCGTGGGCGGCGACGCGGAACGTCGGGTGTGGGCGGCAATGCCAGCCGGTAGCCGCAAGGCGCTCGCCGCGCTCCCGGCGGCGGACCTGCGAACACTGCTTCTCGGCGTCGCCCGGGACCGCGCCGGGGCCGTCCGTCCGGCGCAGGTGCTGCGGCGCTGGCAGGAGGACCGGTTCGTCCGGCCGTCCGCGGCCGACCCCCGTGCGCTGTCCCGGGTGGAGGGGCGGATCTGGTCGTTGTTACCGCCGGACGTGGCAGGGGTGGAGTTGTCGCCGGTGGCGCCACTCGGCACCTGCGCCGCCGTCGCACCGGTCAGCCAGCACCGGATCGTCTCCACGATGCGCGGCACGGAGGTGGTCAGCGACCCGACGAACGCCCTGGCGGTGGAAGCTGCGGCGCGCCGCAGCCAGGCCGACGAGGTGCACCTGGCCGCGATGCACAGGGTGCTGCGGGCACAGGACTTCGGTCCTGACGCCTCGGCCCACTTCCGGCTCTGCGCGCTCGTCTCCACCGCGCGGGACACCGGTTCGGGGCGCACCGAGGCCCGGCTGCTTCTTCGGCATCTCACCTTCTGGCGCACCGTGCTGGCCGAGCTGGCCCCGGCGGCCGCACCGCGATTGCACGTCACGGCCCTGGACCCGATCGTCGGCGAACGGCTCCACGACACCGTCCGGCCCGCGTTCGGCGACAGCCTTGTTTCCCTGCACGACGAGCCGGAGCGAAAACGCGGTCGCGGCTACTACCGGGGCGCCGCGCTGCGCGTCTCGCTGCACGACGACAAGCGGGATGTCGGTGACGGCGGCTTCACCGACTGGACCGCCCGACTGCTCGGCGACGCCAAGGAGCGCTGCCTGATCTCCTGCCTGGCGACCGAACGCCTCGCCGACTTGACACCTTGGTCCGACGGAGGCCGCTGAACGGCGCGCTCACCGGAGCGCGGGGATTGATCCGCGGGGTGAGCGGCATCGCTTTGTCCAGGGCAACGCGACAGCCGACCCGCGCCTAGCGTCGACCTCATGGCCCCGGCCGGACCTCGCTGATGGGACGCATCGCGCCGCTCCCGCCGCCCAGGGCGGTGGCTGGCCGGCGGCGCGCTCTACCTGGCCCGGAACGTGGGACTGGCTCGTACGAGACGGACGGGGTGGCGATCAACCGGAACGTGGCAACGCCCCGATGCCCGGTCGACGGATCAACCGCTCAGTCGGGTAGGCGTGCGGGGACGGGGCGGCGCATCGCGATCCGCTCGGCCGGGTCGAGGCCCAGCGCCGCCTCGGCGGCCAGCAGCTCGATCAGGCCGGGCGTCAACTCCGCGCCGCTCAGCTCGCGGAATCCGCACCGCACGTAGTAGGGCCCGTTCCACGGCACCGAGCGGAACGTGGTCAGCGTCAACGCCGGCAACCCCTGCGACGACGCCCACACCGCCACCCGGTCGAGCAGACGCCGCCCGATGCCACGGCGGGCGTACGCCGGATCGACGCTGAGCTGCTGCACGTGCGCCGCGCCGTCGACCAGATCGGCGAGCACGAACGCGATCGGCCGGTCGGCCGGGTCGGTCGCCACCCACAGCCGGCCGGCGCGCTGCCCGGCGGCCAGCGCCTCCACCGGCAGCGGCGGCATGTCGGCCACCAGGGTCATGCCGATCTCCCGGAACGGGGTGCCGGAAGCCACCTCGATCCGCTGCACCTCGGTCAGTTCCTCGGCCCTGGCGATCCTGCTGCGCTCCACGGCGCCGACCCTGGCAGAGCGGGGACTGGCAGGCGAGGGATTTCCCGCACCGCGCTCGCTCCGGATGTTTCGGCGGTGACCGGCGGCGGCGACGCCCGGCGGGCTCGCGGTGTGACAGGCGTCGCCCCGAGCGGGGCTCCGGGCCAGCCGGAACAGTCCTAGCGTCGACCCCATGGCCCTCGCCGGACCCCGCTGATGGGACGCGTCTCGCCGCTCCCGCCGCCCGGGCCGCTGCGCACCCTCGCGTACGCCACGCTGGTCAACACGGTCGGCGCGGGGCTGTGGCTGGCGGGCGGGGCGCTCTACCTGACCCGGGACGTGGGCCTCTCCGCCACCTCGGTGGGCACCGGGCTCACCGTCGCCGGGCTGGTCGGGCTCAGCGCGAGCGTGCCGCTTGGCGCGCTGGCCGACAGGTCGGATCCGCGTACGCTCCGGGCCGTCCTCCAGGTGGGCCAGGCGGTCGCCGCGCTCGCGTACCTGCTGGTCGGCTCGTTCCCGGCGTTCCTGGCGGTGGCGGTGCCGGAGGCGCTGCTCGCGACCGGCAACCTGGCGGTACGGGCGGCGCTCGTGGCCGCGGTGGGCGGCCCGGACGGCCGGGTGCACGCCTTCGCCACGCTGCGCGCGGTGGCGAACCTGGGCATCACCGTCGGTACCGCGCTGGCCGGGATCGCGCTCGCGGTGGACACGCACCGGGCCTACCAGGTGCTCGTGGTCGGCAACGCGGCCACCTACCTGCTCTCGGCGGCACTGCTGCTGCGCCTGCCGCCGCAGCCGGCCGCCGACGCGCGCCGGGCCACGGCGGCGAGACCGGCACCCGACGCGGAGACGACGCCCGGAGCGATGACGACCGGCGGTGGCACCCGACGCGGACCGGGCGCGCGGCGGCGCGGCGGACCGCTGCGGGACGGACGATTCCTCGCGGTCAGCGGCGCGTCGGCGGTGCTGAGCACGCACGTGACGGTGCTCGTGCTCGTCGTACCGCTGTGGACCGTGGACCGGGCCGGCGCGCCGCCACCCGTGGTGTCGGCGGTGCTGCTGGCAAACACGGTGCTCACCGTGCTGCTCGCGGTCCGGCTGAGCCGGGGCGCCGAGCGGGCCGCGCCGGCCGCGCGGAAGCTGCGCCGGGCCGGGCTCGTGCTCGCGGCGGCCACACCGCTGTACGCGGCGACAGCCGCCATGCCGGTGCTCCCGGCGGTCGTCCTGCTGCTCGTCGCGACGGCGGTGTGGACGGTGGGCGACCTGTGGCACGGCGCGGCCGGGGCGGGCCTCGCCTACGACCTGGCCCCGCCCGGCGCGATCGGGGCCTACCAGGGCGCGGACGGCCTGCTCGCCGGGTTGGCCCAGGCGCTCGGCCGGGGCCTGCTCACGCTGCTGGTGCTCGGCAGCGGTCCGGTCGGCTGGCTGGTGCTCGGCGTGGTCTTCGCCGCCGCGGGGCTGGCCGCCCCGGCGCTGACCCGCCGGGCGGTGGCGCACCGGCCGGCGCCACGGGCGCGACCCGTCGGCGTGCCCGGCTGAGCGCGGTGTAGCAGCATGGCGGGATGACCGACCAGTCCTCCCTCACCATCCGCCCCGGCGGACCCGGCGACGCGCCCACGCTGCTGCGGCTGCTCGACAGCGCCACCGCCTGGCTGGCCGAACGCGGGCGTACCGACCAGTGGGGCACCGAGCCGGCGTCGATCGACCCGCGCCGCATCGCCCAGGCCGAGGAGTGGGCGGCCGGGGACGGCCTGTACCTGGCCGAGATCGACGCGACGGTGGCGGGCGCGCTGGTGGTGGGCGCGGCGATGGACTACGTGCCGCCGGCCACCGAACCGGAGCTGTACGTGAACCTGCTGGTCACCGACCGGGCGTACGCGGGGCGCGGGGTCGGTGCGGCGCTGCTGGCGTACGCGGCGGAGCTGGCCCGCGAACGCGGCGTGGGCCTGCTGCGGGTGGACTGCTTCCGCAGCCCCGACCGGGCGCTCGTGCGGTTCTACGAGAGCTGCGGGTTCACCGCCACCGAGCCGTTCACCGTGGAGCGGCCGGGCCGCCCGACGTGGACCGGGCAGGTGCTGGAGCGCCGGGTCGGCTGAGTCAGCCGATCTCCTCGTCCACGAAGCACCAGCGCCACGACTCCCCCGGCTGGACCGACCGCATCACCGGATGCCCGGCCGACTCGAAGTGCTTCGTGGCGTGCTGGTACGGCGACGAGTCGCAGCAGCCCACGTGCCCGCAGGTCAGGCAGGCGCGCAGGTGCACCCAGTCCGGGTTGCCGATCGCCACGCAGTCCGGGCACTCGGTGGTGGTGGCGGGCTCGGCCGTGCCCGCCTCGGCCAGGTGCCGGCAGCTCATTCGACGACCTCCTGTCGCAGCAGTGACTCCTCCAGATCCAGGTCACGATAGGCGCGGGTGAGCACCTCCTCCGGGATCTGGCCGGAGTCGCGGGCGGCCCGGAACACCTCCCGCTCGGCATCGATCATCTCCTGCCGCAGGCGCGCGTACGCCTGGGAGGGAGTTTCCCGTTCGGTGCCGCCGAGCCGCTCCCAGGCCAGGTTGGCGCGGGAGGTGGTGAGCCCGCGCAGGCGTTCCACCACCGCCTCCGGCGCGCCCTCGGCCAGCTCGTCGAGGCGTTCCCGGGCGGCCCGGCTGGCCCGCTGCTGCACCCCGGCGGCGGACAGCGCGTCCTGCACCGGGTCGTCCGGCGGCAGCCGCAGCCGCCGCGCCAGCCAGGGCAGCGTGGCGCCCTGCCCGACCAGCGTCGCGACGATCACCGCGAACGCCAGCCAGATGAGCAGCGCACGCGGGTACGGCGTGTCGCCGGCGAGGGTGAGCGGCAGACCCAGCGCGGCGGCCAGCGTCACCACGCCGCGCATGCCGGCCCAGCCGATGACGACCGGGAACTGCACCGGCGGCGCGGGATCGCGCCGGCGTACCCGCGGCACCAGCCGGGCCAGGTAGGTGGCCGGGAAGACCCAGACGAACCGGGCCAGGAAGACGGCGGCCAGCACCGCGGCGGTGATCGCGGCGATCGAGCCGAGCGGCTCCTCCAGGTCGCGTACCACCTCCGGCAGCTGCAGGCCCACCAGCAGGAACACCAGTCCTTCGAGGAGGAACCGGATCAGCCGCCAGAACGCCGTCACCTGCAGGCGGGAGGCGGCCGACATGAGCGTGGGCAGCTTGTGCCCGATGCCGAGGCCGGTCACCACCACCGCGACCACCCCGGAGGCGTGGATCTCCTCGGCGGCGAACACCACGGCGAACGGCACGATCAGCGACAGCGCGTTGTCCAGCACCGGGTCGGTGGCGCGTTTGTGCAGGTAGCCGAAGACCACCACGCCGAGCAGGCCGACCAGGACGCCGCCGCCGGCCGCGACCACCACCTCCCGGGCCACGTCGCCGAACCCGACGCCGCCGGTGGTGGCGGTCGCCGCGACGATCGCGACCCGCAGCAGCACCAGCGCGGTGGCGTCGTTGACCAGGCTCTCGCCCTCCAGGATGGTGACGATCCGCCGGGGCAGGCCGACCCGGCGGGCCACCGCGGTGGCGGCGACCGCGTCCGGCGGCGCCACCACCGCGCCCAGCGCCAGGCAGATCGCGTACGGCAGCTGGGGCAGGAACCAGTGCACGACGGTGCCCACCACGAACGCGGTGAAGATGACCAGCCCGACGGCGAGCAGCAGGATCGGCCGCAGGTTGAGCCGGAACGCCGGCACCGACGTCTCCACCGCCGCCACGTACAGCAGCGGCGGCAGGATGCCCACAAGCACCAGGTCCGGGTCCAGCCGCACGTGCGGGAAGAACGGCAGGAAGGACAGCGCGAGACCGAGCACCACGAGCAGGATCGGCGCGAGCAGGCCGAGCTTGCGGGCCAGCGCCGCGCCGAACGTGGCGATGGCCAGGAAGACCACTACCTCGAACAGAGCATCCACGAGCGTCGAGCCTATGCGCCGCGGCGTCGATGTGTGATCAGGCGGCGGAGCGCAGCTTCGGCAGCACCTCCGCGCCGAACGTGTCGATGAACGCGCGCTGCTCCTGCCCGACGTGGTGCAGCGCGATCTGGTCGAAGCCCAGCGCCACGTACTCCTCCAGCCAGCCGATGTGCCGGCCCAGGTCGGCGGAGACGTTCACGGTCTCGGCGACCGTCGACATCGGCACGTCGGCGCTCGCCACGTCGAAGTGTTCGGGGGTCTCCAGGTCCCAGCACACCGGCGGCGCGAACACGTTGCTGCGCCACTGGTCGTACGCGATCGCCTCGGCCTCGGCCTGCTCGGGCGCCCAGCTCACGTGCACCTGCAGGTGCAGCGGGCCGCGTCCGCCCGCGTCCCGGTAGGCGTCGATCATCCGGCGCAGGTGCTCGACCGGCGCGTTGACGGTGATCAGCCCGTCGGCCCACTCGGCGCACCAGCGTGCGGTGGCGACGCTGACCGCGGCGCCGACCAGCGCGGGCGGCTCCTCCGGCCGGGTCCACAGCTTCGCCCGGTCCACTGTGACGAGGCCGTCGTGGCTGACCTCCTCGCCGGCCAGCAGCGCCCGGATCACGTCGACGCACTCGCGCAGCCGCGCGGAGCGGACGTCCTTGCGCGGCCAGACCTCGCCGGTGATGTGCTCGTTCGCCGCCTCGCCGGTGCCCAGCGCGGCCCAGAACCGGCCCGGGTACATGGCGCCGAGCGTGCCGATGGCCTGCGCGATGATCGCCGGGTGGTAGCGCTGGCCGGGCGCGTTCACCACGCCGAAGGACAGGTTCGTGGCCTGGAGCGCGGACCCGAGCCAGGACCAGGCGAACCCGGACTGGCCCTGCCGCTCGCTCCACGGCGAGAAGTGGTCGGAGCACATGGCCGCGTCGAAGCCGGCGCGCTCGGCGTGGATCACCGCCTCCAGCAGCCGGGCCGGGTGGATCTGCTCGTGGGATGCGTGGAAGCCGAACGCCGTCATGGTGGGCACTCCTACCCGTGACGGCGTCCGGCCAATCGCGTCTACTCGGAGTGCGCTCCGGCGCCCGCGCCGGCCTGGCCCTCGCCGATCCACACGGTCTTGGTGTTGCAGAACTCGCGCATGCCGGCGGCGGACAGCTCGCGGCCGTACCCGGAGTTCTTCACGCCGCCGAACGGCAGCTCCGGGTAGGACGTGGTCATCCCGTTGATGAACACGTTGCCGGCGTCCAGGTCGACGGCGAAGCGCTCCTGCTCGGCCGGGTCGTTGGTCCAGGCGTTGGAGCCGAGGCCGAAGCTGGTGCCGTTGGCCACTTCGATCGCCTCGTCGTACGAGCCGACCCGGTAGAGCCCGGCGACCGGCCCGAACACCTCCTCGGACCACATCCGCATCTCCGGGCGCAGGTCGGTGACCACAGTCGGCGGGTAGTACCAGCCGTCCCCGGCCGGCTTCTCACCGCCGCAGAGCACCGTCGCGCCCTGGTCCACCGCGTCGGTGACCTGGGCGTGCACCTCGTCGCGGCCACGCTCGCTGGCCAGCGGGCCGACGTCGGTGCCGTCGTCCATCGGGTCGCCGACGCGCAGCGCCGCCATCCGGGCGGCGAACTTCTCGGCGAACGCGTCGAACACGTCGGTGTGCACGATGAACCGCTTCGCGGCGATGCAGGACTGACCGTTGTTCTGGCAGCGGGCGGTGGTGGCCACCTCGGCGGCGGTGTCCAGGTCGGCCGAGGGCATCACCACGAACGGGTCGCTGCCGCCCAGCTCCAGCACCGTCTTCTTGATCTCCCGGCCGGCGATCTGGGCGATGGACCGGCCGGCCGGCTCGCTGCCGGTGAGCGTGGCGGCGCGTACCCGGGGGTCGCTGAGGATCCGGTCGACCGCGTCGGAGCCGACCAGCAGCGTGGTGAACGCGCCCTCGGGGAACCCGGCCCGCCGGAACAGGTCCTCCAGGTAGAGCGCGGTCTGCGGCACGTTCGAGGCGTGCTTGAGCAGGCCGGTGTTGCCGGCCATCAGGGCCGGGGCGGCGAAGCGCATGACCTGCCACAGCGGGAAGTTCCACGGCATCACCGCGAGCACCGGGCCGATCGGCTGGTAGCGCACGTACGCCCGCCTGGCCTTGACCGCGGCGGCGTCGGCGGGCTCGTCGGCGAGCATCGCCGGCGCGTTGTCGGCGTAGAAGCGGCAGGCGGTGGCGCACTTGGTGACCTCCGCCTTGGCTGCGGCGTACGTCTTGCCCATCTCGGTGGTCATCAGCCGGGCCGTCTCGTCGCGCTCGGCGTCGAGCCGGTCGGCGGCGGCGGTGAGCCACCGGGCCCGCTGCGCGATGGTGGTCTCACGCAACTGCCGGAAGGCCAGGTCGGCCCGCTCGATCGCGGCGTCGATCTGCTCGTCCGACATCGCGTCGTACGTCTTGAGCACCTGTCCGGTGGCGGGATTGGTGGTGGCGATGGGCATGTCGTCCTCCTGTCACTCGAACAGCGAGTGCCGCACGCCCGGCTCCTCCCGGCGGCGCGCGGCGCGGCGGCGCTGGATCACGACCAGGTCGACCACCGCCACCACGGCGAGCAGCGCGCAGACCACGCCCAGCCAGGCGATGCCGGCGGCGAACGCGAGCACCGCGAAGACGGTCATCACGACCAGACCGAACGTCGCCAGCACGAGCCGCAGGTTCAGGGCGCTGTTCGCGTGGCCGACCGTGCCGCGGGCGCGCCGGGGTTGTGATCGGGTCATTCCTGGGGCCTACCCCGGCACGGGCGGGGATAACCGGCCGGGCGGGAACGCCGGTGATCCGGGACACCCGGCGGGCGGTCGCCGGATGCGCGCTGCGGGCGGGTGCGTTACTTCGGGGTGCCGGTTTCCGGCGGAGATCCCGCGGGCCGGTGGAGAGGATGGCATGACCACGACGCAGGCCGTACCCGTGACCGTCGCCGTGTCCCGGCGCGCCGACCCCGCGCGTACCGACGAGGTGGTGGCGTGGATGCGGGCCGGTACGGCGCTCGCGGAGAGCTTCCCGGGCTTCCTCGGCGCCGGTTTCGTCCGCAGCGCCCCCGGTTCCGGCGAGTGGCACGTGATGTACCGCTTCGCCGACGCGGACACGCTGCGCGGGTGGGAGGACTCGCCGCAGCGGCGCTGGTGGCTCAGCTCGGCGCAGGGCATCGTCGAGCACACCCGGGTCGAGCGGCGCACCGGCATCGAGGGCTGGTTCGACCCGCCGGTGGACCACGTGGTCGAGACGTTCGGCGAGCCGGAGCCGGCCGCGCCGCCGCGCTGGAAGCAGGCGGTCACGATCTGGCTGGCGTTCTTCCCGCTGAGCCTGGCCGCCACGCTGCTGACCGCCCGGTTCCTCGCCGACGTGCCGCTGGCCGGGCGGACGCTGCTGATGACGCTCGTGCTCACCCCGCTGATGACCTACCTGGTGCTGCCCCGGATCACCCGCCTGCTGCACCGGTGGCTGCACGGCCGGCCTGCGCCGACCCGACAGATGTGAACGACAGTGGTCTATGCCTGATAGCCGACAGAACCGCTTCCGGGACCCCGCCGGGGCATAGGGTCGACGCGCCCGTTGCCGCCGCCCGACGGGGGAACCCATGCCTCGACGCTGGATCGCCGCCCTGGCCTGCCTGGCGGCGCTCGTCGCGCTCGCCTGTGACGGCTCCGGCGAGGCGTCGCCCCGGCCCTCCGGCACACCCCGCCCCGGCGAGCCCCGGGTCCTCACGGCGCTCGGGGACTCGGTCAGCACCGGCTACGGCTCCTGCCTGGTGCTGGTGAGCTGCGAACGCAACTCCTGGTCGACCGGGGACGGCCTGCGGGTGGAGAGCATCTACCGGCGGCTGCGCGCCGACGCGCCGGGCCTGCGGGCGTACAACCGGGCCGCGCCCGGGGCCCGCGCGTCCGCGCTGACCGGCCAGGCCCGGTCCGCGGTACGCGACAAGGCCGACCTGGTCACCGTGCTGATCGGCGCGAACGACGCCTGCCGGGGCGACGTCGACGACATGACGCCCGTCGCCACGTTCCGCGACCAGGTCGACGCGGCGCTGGGCGTGTTGCGCGAGGGCCGGCCGAAGGCCCGGGTGCTGATGGTCAGCATCCCGGACCTGCACCGGCTCTGGCAGATCGGGCACACCGAGCCCCGCGCCGTGCGGGCCTGGTCGCGTGGCGTCTGCCCGGCGCTGCTCGCAGACGCCACGTCGACCGCGCCCGCCGCGGTGGCCCGCCGGGCCCGCGTCCGGGACCGGATCGAGGCGTACGACGGTCAGCTCCGTGCCGCCTGCCGGGCGTACGGGTCACGCTGCCGCTGGGACGGCGGCGCGGTGCACCGTCACCGCTTCACGCTGGACCAGGTGAACGCGCTGGACTGGTTCCACCCGAACGCGGCCGGGCAGGGCCGGCTGGCCGAGGTGGCCTGGAACGCGTCCGGCTGGGCGAGCTGACCGGCGCGGGCCGCCCGGACGGACGGGCCCGGGGCCGAGGAGGGTCAGGGCTGACGCGGGCCGGGAAGCGGCCGGGGACCACCGGCCCGGTAGAGGGCGCGCGTACGGTCGGCCAGTTCCTTCGTGGCCGACGAGTTGGCCCAGGTGCCGAGCACGATCGCGGCGCCCGGCACGACCTTGGCGAACATCCGCTTGGCGGCGCGTACCCCGGCCATCCGGGCCAGCCGGACACCGAGCTGGAGCATCACCCGGCCCAGCGCCCGATCGGCGGCGGAGCCGAACAACGCGCCGGCCCGCTCCCGGCCGGCGGCCACCCCGAGCGCCAGGCGGGCGGTCTGGGCGGCCTTGTGCACCCGCTGGAGCACCAGTAGATCGGTGGCCCGGTCGACGTGCGTCGGGTCGGCGCCGTACGCGGCCGCCACGTGCAGCACCAGCCGGGCCTGGGTCCAGGCCAGCACGCCCACGTCGATCACCGCGCCGGGCAGCCCGGCGGCGCCGGAGACCGCGCCGGAGAGCCGGGCGTGGTTGACGAACTTGCGGACCGCCTGGTCCGCCAGCTGTTCGGGCGGCGCGTCCGGCCGCAGGGCACGTTCCCGGGCCGCCCACTGCGCGGCCTCCGGCCCGAGCCGGCGAACCGCCTCCAGGGCCAGGTGCTCCGGGGCGTACTGCGGGTCCTCCCGCATCCGGTCCCAGAGCTTGGCCGGTGGCGCCTCGGGCGCGTCCACCGGCGGGGCGGGGGCGGCGGGGACGGCGTCGGGCTCCCCGACGGGGGCGGGGTCGGTCACGAAGGGCTCCGGGGGCTCGTGCGGCGGGGGTGACGCGGGTCAGCGCCGGCGCGACTGCAGCCGGGTCGCGATCTGCCGCAGCCGGGCCTGGTTCTCCGGCTTGGACATCTCACGCCGGCCGCGGTCGACCAACTGCTGGCCCCGCGGCGACCGCAGGAAGGCGGTGATCCGTTGCATCAGCGACATGGTGTCCTCCGTCCCGCGGTCCCCTTCATGTGTACCTGGGACCGGCAAGCCCCGTGATACCCGAATCGACCCTTCGGCAACCACTCGTCCGGCTCAGCCCAGGATCTCGGCCACCACCTCGCCGGCCCGCCACTCGTGCTGGGCGTACGCGTCCGGGAACGCCGAGATCTGCACCGCCTGGGCGGCCACCGACAGCGGCAGGTCCTGCCAGCCGGGGATCTCCTCCAACGCGGACAGGAAGGCCTTCGTCGCGTACTCCGGGTCCATGAGCTGCTCGACGGTGCCCCAGCCGCTGCTCGGCCGCTGCTGGAACAGCCCGACCGAGTCGTGGTCCCAGCCGATGGCCTGGTGCGGGTAGTTCTGCGACTCGGGCAGCACGCCGCTGGCGTAGTTGAGCAGCGTGCTCTCCTGCATCGCGGTCGCCACCGCGATGACCAGGGCCCGGCGCGGCACGCCCATCTCCTTGCCGGCCTGCACGATCTTCTTGGCGTTGTTCATCTGGGTCCGGTCCAGGCCGGCGACCGGGACGATCTGCCGGACCGTCTTCGTCGGCTTCGGCTTGGGCTTGGCGGTCGCCTTCGGGCTCGCCGTCGCGGACGGGGCGGCGGTGGTCGGCGCGGTGGTCGGGCGGGCGCTCGCGCGGGAGGCGACGTCGGCCTCCGCGCGCTCGGCGACCTCCGCCGAGGGCGCCGGGGCGGCGGCGCGCTCCGGCGCGCCGAAGCCGGCCTGGCTGACGCCGACCAGGCCGAGGCAGCAGGCCGCGCCGGTGGCGACCGCGAGCCTGGTCCGGCCGGGCCGGGGGTTCATGGGGGCCCAGAAGCGGGTACGCCGGAAGAGTCCCTGGAGCCTCGTCGAACGGTTGGTGGAGGGGGTATCGTCCGAACGGTCAGCCGGGCGGCCGGGGCCGAACGGGTCGTCGAGGGTGCCGTCGCTACGCATCCGACGAGGCTAGGCAGGGCAAACCGGGATCACCCAGGCCTGTCGAGTGGCCCTCGCCACACTTCGGCCGACCCGGGCCGGACACTCGCGGCCTGCCGCGCCCAGCCGACGACAGACCTCGGGAACCCGGCGAATCACCCGCCGGCCACGCGCCGAAACTCTCCCGGCACGAACCTCGTAGATGTCCCGGTCCCGCCCGGTGATCGACTAACTCGTCCGTTCGGACGATCCGGATGTCGGCCGCCGGACCGGGGCGTAGCCGAATCGTGATCACCATCCGGGCATCAGAGGTGTCCGTAACGGAATGGACCACACCCCCCGGTACGTTTGCCGAACCGGGGAGACCGCACGTTCGGCGCTCCCCCGTACGCGTCGACAGGGAGGACCCCACCGGTGCTCGATCCACACGAGCTCTACGAACTCACCGACGAGCTGCCCGAGCTCGGCCAGCCGGTGCTGATCCAGGCGCTCACCGGCTTCGTCGACGCCGGCAACGCCACCCGGCTCGCCCGGGAACAGCTGCTCACCTCGCTCGACGCCCGGACGATCGCCCGCTTCGACGTCGACCAGATCTTCGACTACCGCTCGCGCCGCCCGGTGATGACGTTCGTCGAGGACCACTGGGCCGACTACGACGCCCCGGCGCTGGAGCTGCACCTCCTGCGCGACGACGACGAGACCCCGTTCCTGCTGCTCACCGGCCCCGAGCCGGACCTGCAGTGGGAGCGTTTCGTGGCCGCCGTCGCCGGCCTCTGCGCCCGCCTCGACGTCCGGCTCACCGTCGGGCTCAACTCGATCCCGATGGCGGTGCCGCACACCCGGCCCAGCGGCGTCACCGCGCACGCCACGCGCAAGGACCTGATCGCCGGCCACGAGCCGTGGCTGCAGAAGGTGCAGGTGCCGGCCAGCGTCGGCCACCTGCTGGAGTACCGCCTCGGCGAGCAGGGCCGCGACGCCCTCGGCTTCGCCGCGCACGTGCCGCACTACGTGGCCCAGGCCGAGTACCCGGCCGCCGCCGAGGCGCTGCTGTCCGCCGTGTCCCGCAGCACCGGCCTGCTGCTGCCGGTCGAGGACCTGCGCACCGCCGCCGAGGCGGTCCGGGTGGAGATCGACCGCCAGGTCACCCAGACCGAGGAGGCGGCCACGCTGGTGCAGGCGCTGGAGGAGCAGTACGACGCGTTCGCCCGCGGCCGGGGCGAGAAGAGCCTGCTCGCCGGCGAGACCGGTCCGCTGCCCACCGCCGACGAGCTCGGCGCCGAGCTGGAGCGCTTCCTGGCCGAGCAGACCCGCCCCGGCGACACCCCGGAGCGCTGAGGCGGCGGGACGGGCGGCGATGCGGCAGGCTGGGGCCATGCGCCTGGCGACCTGGAACGTCAACTCGGTGAAGGCCCGCCTGCCCCGGCTGCTCGACTGGCTGGCCACCACGAAACCCGACGTCGTGTGCCTGCAGGAGACCAAGTGCCCGGACGGGGCGTTCCCGGTCGCCGAGGTGGGCGAGCTGGGCTACGAGGTGGCCAGCCACAGCGACGGCCGGTGGAACGGCGTCGCCGTCCTGTCCCGGGTCGGGCTCGCCGACGTGGCGGTCGGCTTCCCGGGCGAGCCCGGCTTCCCCGAACCCGAGGCCCGCGCCATCTCGGCCACCTGCGACGGGCTGCGGGTCTGGTCGGTGTACGTGCCGAACGGCCGCACGCCGGACGACCCGCACTACGCGTACAAGCTGGCCTGGTTCGCGGCGCTGCGCGACGCCCTGGAACCGGAGGTCGCCGGGCCCCTGCCGGTGGCCGTCTGCGGCGACTTCAACGTCGCGCCCACCGACGCCGACGTCTGGGACCCCGCGCTGTTCGCCACCTCCACCCACGTCACCCCGGCCGAACGGGCCGCCCTGGCCGCGCTGCGTGACCTCGGGCTGGAGGACGTGGTGCCGACGCCGATGAAGGGGCCGCACCCGTTCACGTACTGGGACTACCGGGCCGGGATGTTCCACCAGAACAAGGGCATGCGGATCGACCTGGTGTACGCGAGCGCGCCGTTCGCGCGCGCGGTCCGCTCCGCGTACGTGGACCGGGAGGCCCGCAAGGGCAAGGGTCCCTCGGACCACGCCCCGGTCGTGGTCGACGCCGACCTGACGCCGGCCGTCGAGACGTTCTGAGTCCGAGGCTCGTTAGGGTGGACGTATGGCAGTCGTGAAGATCAACGCGATCGACGTCCCGCCCGGCGCCGGCGAGGAGCTGGAGAAGCGGTTCGCGGCCCGGGCCGGCGCGGTGGAGAACTCCCCCGGTTTCCTCGGCTTCGAGCTGCTGCGCCCGGTCGCCGGGGAGAGCCGCTACTTCGTGTACACCCGCTGGGAGAGCGAGGAGGCGTACCAGGCGTGGGCGCAGGGCCCGTCCCGGGCCGCGCACGCCGAGGGCGGCGAGCCGCGCAAGCCGGTCGCCACCGGCGCGAACCTGCTGGAGTTCGAGGTCGTCCAGCAGGTCCCCGCCAAGCCCTGACCCCTCCCCCTCCCCATCCCCCTTCTCCGTCGATCATGAAGTTGGCGGCGCTCGACGTCCGTTTTGTCACCGCCAACCTCATGATCGACGGGGCGGTGGCCCGTCAGGATGCCAGGGACGCGAAGACGATCACGTTGTCCTGGTACCCGGTGCGGCCGCCGACCCACTCGCCGCCGCAGGTGATCAGGCGCAGCTCGGCCGGACCTGAGTCGCCGTAGACCCGCGCGGCGGGCAGGTTCGACTTGTCGAAGTACTCGACGCTGTCCACCTTGAACGTCACCACGCTGCGGTCCGCGCGGGTCACCTGGATCCGGGCGCCCGGTTTGAGCGAGCGCAGCCGGTAGAACACGGCCGGGCCGCTCTTGGTGTCGACGTGGCCCACGATGATCGCCCGACCCGGGTCGCCGGGCACCGCTCCCCTGTCGTACCAGCCGGTCTGGTCGTGCTCGGTCAGCGGCGGTACGTCCACCGAGCCGTCCTTCGCCTGCCCGACCGGGGTGACCGGCGCGTTGACCTTGATGGCCGGCACCGCCAGGCGTACCGGCCGGCTCGCCGGCTTCCGGGCCGGAGCGGCAGCGCTCGCCGGGGCCGCCGCCGCGCCCGAACCGCCCGATCCGCTCGACTCGGTCGACGCGTCGGCGAAGTCGAACGGCCCGGCCGTGCGCCCCAGCCCGGCCCCGGTGGCGAACACACCGACCAGCACCAGAACCACTGCCAGCGGCTTCGACCAGGAGCCCCGGCCCCGGTCCCGCCCGCCCGGCGATGCCGGTGGCGGCCCGGCGGGGCGTGGGCGCAGGGCCGGCGGATCGGCCGACGGCGGATACCACGGTCGCGACGCGGCGGGCGGCGGCATCCACGGCCGCGCCCCGGACACCGGCACGGCAGACGACCCGGTCCCGGCGGACGATCCGGTCCCGGCGGACGGACCTGTTTCGGCGGCAGACCCACTCCCCGAGCGCGGGCCGGTCCGGGGCGCGGCGGCCGGATCAGCCCTGGAGAACCGGGCGGCGTCGGCGGGCGGCCCGGCCCGGGACGGCCGGGCCGAGCCCGTGGGCGGCGCGGCGGGCGGGGGCAGAGCCACGAACGGCCAGCCGGAGCGCCGGGATGCGGCGGGCGGCGGGACGAAGTGCTCGGCCATGGCGGGCCTCAGCGTCCGGCGGCGCCACGGGCGTGGCGGCGGGACGCGGCCACACCGAGCCCGGCGCCGACCATGGTCACCGCCAGTCCGACCGGCACCAGCAGGCCGCCGAGGCCGGGACCGGCCGTGCCGCCGAACCCGGTCGCCGGGCCGCGGCTGGGCAGGTGACTGGGCGGGTGGGTCGGCTGCCGGGTGGGCTGCCCCTGCTTGACCACCTGGAGCATGGTGGAGGCGGTCTCCCCGCCCGGGCACTCCAGCTTGACCCGGTAGTTGCCGGGCCGGGTGCGCTCGTGCACCATCGGCGTGGCGGTGAGCAGGCCGCGCTGCGGCTGCACCTGGATCTTGCCGAACGCGTCCGAGGTGACGATCGCCGGCACGGTGTTGTTCCGGCAGCTCGCCCGGATGCCGACCAGGTAGCCGGGCGACACGGTGCCCGGGGTGACCTCCACGAAGATCACGTCGGCCGGGGGCTGTTCCGGCACCGGCTCGGCGGCGCGCGGCGCGGCCTGGGCGGGCAGCGCGCCGACCAGCGGGGCGGCGCACGCGGCGACCGCGACCAGCAGCGCCTCACGTACCCTGAACGACCCCATGACCCCTCCCGGCGTACGGGATGAATCCTCTCACCCCCGGCCGCACATCACATCCGATCCGGGCTAGGCTCGGCTCGTTGTGACCCTCACCGACCTTCCCGCCGCCCGCATCCGCACCTTCCATCCGCGTCGCGGGCGGATGAGCGACCGGCAGCGCGACGCGCTGGACCGGCTCTGGCCCGCGTACGGCCTCAGGATCGCCGCCCTCGACGGGCCGTGCGATCCGGCGGCGCTGTTCGGACGGCGGGCGCCGCTGGTGCTGGAGATCGGCTCCGGCATGGGCGACGCCACCGCCGCCATGGCGGCGGCCGACCGGGACCGACACTATCTGGCGGTCGAGGTCCATACGCCGGGAATCGCCAACCTGCTCGACCTGGTGGAACGCCACGGTCTGGACAACGTACGGGTGGCCGAGGGCGACGCGCTGGACCTGGTCCGGGCCATGCCGGAGGGCTGCCTGGACGCGGTGCACGTCTTCTTCCCGGACCCGTGGCCGAAGACACGCCACCACAAGCGGCGGATCATTCAGCCGGCGCACGTGGCGCTGCTGCGGTCCCGGCTGGCCCCGGGCGGCACGTTGCACTGCGCGACGGACTGGGCGCAGTACGCCGAGTCGATGCGCGAGACGCTCACCGCCGACCCGGAGCTGGTCGACGTACACGGCGGCTACGCGCCGCGTCCGGCGCACCGGCCGGTGACGAAGTTCGAGCGCCGCGCGCTGACCGCGGGCCGGGAGGTCTTCGACCTGATCCACCGGCGGCGCTGAACCCGTTGCGCTGAACCCGGTTGGCGCGGCGCGGTGTGATCCAGGCACGATGGGAGCCGCCATGACTCTCACCGCCGCGCTGCCGAAGACCGCCGATCCCGACACCCTCTACGACGCGTTCGCCTCCTGGGCGTCCGAGCGCGGCCTGAATCTCTATCCCCATCAGGAGGAGGCGGTCATCGAGATCGTCTCCGGCGCGAACGTGATCATGAATACGCCGACCGGCTCGGGCAAGAGCCTGGTGGCGATCGCGGCGCACTTCGCGGCGCTGGCCGACGACCGCACGACCTTCTACACCGCGCCGATCAAGGCGCTGGTCTCGGAGAAGTTCTTCGCGCTCTGCGAGGTCTTCGGCGCCGAGAACGTCGGCATGCTCACCGGCGACGCCAGCGTCAACGCGGACGCGCCGATCATCTGCTGCACCGCGGAGATCCTGGCCAACCTGGCGCTGCGCGAGGGCCGCCGCGCCGACGTCGGCCAGGTGGTCATGGACGAGTTCCACTTCTACGCCGAGCCGGACCGGGGCTGGGCGTGGCAGGTGCCGCTGATCGAGCTGCCGCAGGCCCAGTTCGTGCTGATGTCCGCCACGCTCGGCGACACCACCCGCTTCGTCGACGACCTGAGCCGGCGTACCGGGCGGCCGACCGCCGTCGTCCGCTCGGCCGAGCGGCCGGTCCCGCTCCTCTTCTCGTACGCGACCACGCCGCTGCACGAGACGCTGGAGGAGCTGCTGGAGACCAAGCAGGCCCCGGTGTACGTGGTGCACTTCACCCAGGCCGCCGCGCTGGAACGCGCCCAGGCGCTGATGAGCGTGAACGTCTGCACCCGCGCCGAGAAGGACATGATCGCGCAGGCGATCGGCAACTTCCGGTTCACCTCCGGCTTCGGCAAGACGCTGTCCCGGCTGGTCCGGCACGGCATCGGCGTGCACCACGCCGGCATGCTCCCGAAGTACCGCCGCCTGGTCGAGACGCTCGCCCAGGCCGGCCTGCTCAAGGTCATCTGCGGTACGGACACGCTCGGCGTCGGCATCAACGTGCCGATCCGCACCGTGCTGTTCACCGGCCTCTCGAAGTACGACGGGGTGCGGACGCGCCTGCTGAAGGCCCGCGAGTTCCACCAGATCGCCGGCCGGGCCGGGCGGGCCGGATTCGACACGCTGGGCCGGGTCGTGGTGCAGGCCCCCGAGCACGTGATCGAGAACGAGAAGGCCCTCGCGAAGGCCGGTGACGACCCGAAGAAGCGCCGCAAGGTGGTGAAGAAGAAGCCGCCGGAGGGCTCGATCGGCTGGGGTGAGCCGACGTTCCAGCGCCTGGTCGAGGCCGAGCCGGAGCCGCTCACGTCCAGCTTCCAGGTCAGCCACTCGATGCTGCTCAACGTGATCGGCCGCCCGGGCGACGCGTTCGCCTCGATGCGGCACCTGCTCACCGACAACCACGAGGACCCGGCCGCGCAGCGCCGGCACATCCGCCGGGCCATCGCCATCTACCGCGCGCTGCGGGCCGGCGGCGTGGTCGAGGAGCTGCCCGAGCCGGACGAGACCGGCCGCCGGGTACGCCTCACCGTCGACCTCCAGCTCGACTTCGCGCTCAACCAGCCGCTGTCACCGCTGGCGCTGGCCACAGTGGAACTGCTCGACCGGGAGTCGCCGTCGTACGCGCTCGACGTGCTCAGTGTGATCGAGTCGATCCTGGACGACCCGCGCCAGGTGCTGTCCGCGCAGCAGTTCAAGGCCCGCGGCGAGGCGGTCGCCGCGATGAAGGCCGAAGGCATCGAGTACGAGGCACGCCTCGAACTGCTCGACGAGGTGACCTGGCCCAAGCCGCTGGCGGAGCTGCTGGAGTCCGCGTACGAGATGTACCGGCAGGGCCACCCCTGGGTCGCCGACCACCAGCTCTCCCCCAAGTCGGTGGTCCGCGACATGTACGAGCGGGCCATGACGTTCCCCGAGTACGTCCAGTTCTACGGGCTGTCCCGCTCCGAGGGGCTGGTGCTGCGCTATCTCGCCGACGCGTACAAGACGCTGCGGCAGACCGTCCCCGAGGACGCGAAGACCGAGGAGCTGGTCGACCTCATCGAGTGGCTGGGCGAGCTGGTCCGCCAGGTCGACTCCAGCCTGATCGACGAGTGGGAGCGGCTGCGCAACCCGTCGGACGTGGCCGAGGTCGCCGCCTCGCTGGACGACCGGCCGCCGGCTGTCACCCGCAACGCGCGGGCGTTCCGGGTGCTGGTGCGCAACGCGATGTTCCGTCGCGTCGAGCTGGCCGCGCTGCGCCGCTGGGACCTGCTCGGCGAGCTGGACGCCGGCGACGGCTGGAACGCCGACGCCTGGGCCGACGCGCTGGAGCCGTACTTCGAGACGTACGACGCGATCGGGGTGGGGCCGGACGCGCGCGGGCCGGCGCTGCTGATGATCGAGCAGGGCCGCGAGAAGTGGACCGTACGGCAGATCCTGGACGACCCGGACGGCGACCACGACTGGGGCATCAGCGCCGAGATCGACCTCGCCGCCTCCGACGAGATCGGCGCGGCGGCGGTCCGGATCACCGACGTCGGCCAGCTGTAGGACTACGCGAAAAAGGGCCGCCCGGGATGTCCGGGCGGCCCTTTTCGTGCCCTGGGCGATGTCAGACCCGTCGATTAGAATGTATGTACTAATCGAGCTGTTGACCTGGGAGGATGCTCGTGACTGCGCCCACCTCCGCAACCCCTGTCACCCCCTACGCCACCCTCCTCGGATTCACCCGGTACGTCGACCGCACCGGGCCCACCAAGGCCACCTTCGTCGGCGGGCTGCGCCGGCAGCGGGCCAGCCGGCACGGCTTCAACCCGCACGGCCAGTTCGTCAAGGCGCTCAAGGCCGACGTCGCGTTCCACACCGGCGGCACCCACCTCGCGCAGGTCGCCGATCTGGTCAAGCCGCGCTGGCGCCCGCTCTACGAGGCGCTGGTGCCGGGCGCGACCCGCTGGCTGCAGTCGCTGGGCGAGCCGGCCGGCGTCGACCTGGCGCAGACCCGCGACGCGCTGGCGATGCTGGGTGACCTGCCCGTGAAGATCAACCCGCAGTTCGGTGTGCGGTACGCCGACGGCCGGGCCGAGGCGATCCGGCTGCACTTCGACGAGGCGCCGCCGAGCGAGGAGGCGACCCTGGCCACGCTGCACCTGATGGCCCGGCACATGGACGCGGTGCTGCCGCACGCCGAGCCGGTCCTGGTCGACGTGCGGCGAGGCGAGGCGCACCGGATGCCCGCCGACGTCAAGCCCGAGCAGATCGAGCAGTGGCTGGCCGGTGAGGCAGCCGCGTTCCGCGCCATCTGGTCCACCGCCGCCTGACCGACCGATCCGATCCGGCTCACCGCCGCCCCACCGAACGGCCGTCCCGCACCCGGGACGGCCGTTCGGCGTGCTGCGCCCGGGGCGATCGACCGGGCCGGAGCAGCCGCCGCGGCGGGGCGACACCGTCCCTCGTGTGCGCTTTCCCCTCTGGGCTCAGGTTAGTGGCATATGTGAGTAGTAGTCGGGAACAACCCGCCTGACTCCGCCTCGCCCCCGCCGGTCGTCGTCTCGTCCCGCCGCCCGTCGTCCGTCGAGGAGCACCAGTGGTAACAAACGACTCGCCTGTCGTACCCCCACTGCGGACCGCCCGCGCCCCGCGCCCGGTACGCGGACGCCTCATCCTGCTCGGGCCCGCGTTCGTAGCGGCGGTCGCCTACGTCGACCCCGGCAACTTCGCCACCAACTCCACCGCCGGGGCCCGGTACGGCTATCTGCTGGTCTGGGTGGTGGTGGCGGCGAACCTGGCCGCCATGCTGGTGCAGACGCTCACCGCCAAGCTCGGCCTGGCCACCGGGCGCAGCCTGCCCGAACTGTGCCGGGAGCACCTGCCCCGGCCGCTGAACCGGGTCATGTGGGCGCAGGCCGAGCTGGTAGCCATGGCCACCGACCTGGCCGAGGTGATCGGCGGGGCGGTCGCGCTGTACCTGCTGTTCGGCGTCCCGCTGCTGCCCGGCGGCCTGATCGTCGGCGCCGCCTCGTTCGCCATCCTGGCGCTGCGCTCCAGAGGTTTCCGGACGTTCGAGATCGCCATCGCGGTGCTGCTCGGGGTGATCGTGCTGGCGTTCGGGGTCAACCTGGTCACCGCGCAGCCGGACGTGTCCGACGCCGCGGCCGGCCTGCTGCCCCGCATGCAGGGCACCGACAGCATGCTGCTCGCCGCCGGCATCCTGGGCGCGACGGTGATGCCGCACGTCATCTACGTGCATTCGGCGCTGACGCCGAACCGCCTGCCCGCCGAGGGCGAGGCGCAGCGACGGGTGATCGCCAAGGGCCTGCGGGTCGACGTGCTGATCGCGCTCGGCGTCGCCGGGGCGGTCAACCTGGCCATGCTGCTGGTGGCGGCGAGCAGCTTCCACGGCACGTCGATCCCGGGCACCGACACCCTCGAAGGCGTGCACGCCGGGCTCGCCACCACGCTCGGTACGGCCGCGGCGGTCGGCTTCGCGGTCGCGCTGCTCCTGTCCGGCCTCGCCTCCACGAGCGTCGGCACGTACGCCGGTGAGATCATCATGCAGGGCTTCCTGCGCCGCCGGATCCCGCTGCTGATCCGCCGGATGATCACGCTGCTGCCCGCGCTGGCGGTGCTCGCGATCGGCGTCGACCCGACCCGGGCGCTGGTGCTGTCGCAGGTGGTGCTGAGCTTCGGCATCCCGTTCGCGCTGATCCCGGTGGTGATGTTCACCCGGCGCCGGGACCTGATGGGCAGCCTGGTCAACCGGCGGGCCACCACTGCGGCGGCGGTGGCGATCACGGCGTTCGTGGTGGCGCTCAACGCGTTCCTGCTCTGGCAGCTGGCCGCCTGAAACACGCCAGCGCCCGTCCGGCCCCGTGCGGCTGGACGGGCGCTGGTGATCGGGGCTCAGGCGGCCAGGTACTTCTCCAGGTCGTCCAGGATCTTGTTGGCGGCGCCCACGCCGATGCCGGTCATCCAGATCTCGTCGGAGACCACGTGCGCCTTGCCGGCCTTGACCGCGGACAGGCCCTTCCACAGCGTGCCGCCGGTGACCTTGGCCTGCTCGGCGGCGGCCTTCTCGCCGTACGCGGTCACGAACACCACGTCGCCGTCGGCCTCGGCGATGCGCTCCGGGCTGACCCGGTCCATCCGCTTGTCCTCCTTGCCGGCGAGCATCTGCCGCTCGGGGCGGCCCAGGCCGGTGTCGCCGACGACGATGCCGGAGAACGAGTCCGGCCCGTACAGGCGGATCTCGGTCGGCATGAAGCGCACGATGGAGACCTTGCGGGACGCGGCGTCGCCGAGCTTCGCGCCGAAGTCCTTCGCCCGCTTCTCGTACTCGGCCAGCAGGTCCTTGGCCTGCTGCTCCTTGCCCAGCGCCGCGCCGTCGAGGAGGAAGTTCTCCTTCCAGGTGATGCCGACCTTCTCGGTGAAGACGGTCGGGGCGATCTTGGACAGCTCGTCGTAGAACTTCTCCTGGCGGAACTTGCTGCCCAGGATGAGGTCCGGGTTGAGCGCGTTGATCGCCTCCAGGTCCGGCTCGGTGAGCACGCCGACCTCGGTGATGCCGGCGAGCTTGTCCGCGCCGAAGTAGGTGGGCCAGCTCTTCGCCTCACCGGCGGTGGCCGCGCCGACCGGGGTGACGCCGAGCGACAGCGCGGTGTCGATCTTGTCGGTGTCGAGCACGACCACGCGCTTCGGCTCGGCGGGCACCTTCGTGGTGCCCATGGCGTGGGTGATCTCCCGGGTCTCCCCGGTGCCGGCGCCGCCGACGGGATCGCTCTCCCCGCAGGCGGTGAGACCGACGCCGAGGGCGAGCGCGGCGGTGAGTGCGACGGCGAGACGACGCATGGTGTTCCTTTCGGTGGTGCGGGTCGGCGCGCTCAGGCGTCGCCGACAGGGGCGCCGGCCGTGGCCGGCGTGGCGGCCGGAACGGCCGAGGTCTGGGTGAGGGCCGGCACCACGAGCGGGGCGCCGCTGACCGGGCAGGGCATGACCACGCAGTCCAGCCCGAACACGTCGCGGACCAGGTCGGCGGTGAGGATCTCGCGCGGCTCGCCGGCGGCGACCACCGCGCCGTCGCGCATGGCGATCAGGTGACCGGCGTACCGGGCCGCCTGGTTGAGGTCGTGCAGCACGGCCACCACGGTCCGGCCCCGCTCGGCGCGCAGCCGGTGCAGCAGGTCCAGCACCTCCACCTGGTGGGCCAGGTCGAGGTACGTGGTGGGCTCGTCCAGTAGCAGCGCGTCGGTGTCCTGGGCCAGCGTCATGGCGATCCACACCCGCTGGCGCTGGCCGCCGGAGAGCGTGTCCACCGCCCGGTCGGCCAGCCCGGCGACATCGGCCAGCCGCATGGCTTCCTCGACCGCCCGGCCGTCCTCGGTCGACCACTGCCGCCACCAGCGCTGGTAGGGCTGCCGGCCGCGCCCGACCAGGTCGGCCACGGTGATCCCCTCGGGCACCAGCGGGCTCTGCGGAAGCACGCCGAGCCGCCGGGCCACGTCCCGGGTGGGCAGGGCCCGGATCGCCGCGCCGTCGAGCAGCACCGCGCCCCGCCGGGGCGTGAGCAGCCGGGCCATGGTGCGCAGCAGCGTCGACTTGCCGCAGGCGTTCGGGCCGACGATCACGGTGAACGTGTCGGCCGGCAGGTCGAGGTCCAGTCCGTCCAGCACGGTCCGGCCCTCGTAGCCGACGACCAGGTCGCGGGTGGACAGCAGCGCGGTCACGAGCGCCTCCCTCGGGTGCGCAGCAGCACGAAGATCAGGTACGGCCCGCCGATCGCCGCGGTCAGCACGCCGGCCGGCAGTTGGGTGGGCGCCAGCAGCCGCCGGGCGCCCAGGTCGGCGAGCACCAGCAGCAACGCGCCCAGCAGCGCGGCGCAGAGCAGCGGCGGTCGTTCGGTCCGGGCCAGCCGGCGGGCCACCTGCGGGGCCACGAGCGCCACGAAGTCCACCGCGCCCACCTGGGCGGTGACCATCGCGGCGGCCAGCACGCCGGTGCCGGCCAGGCCGATGCGCCGGGCCACCGGCCGCAGGCCGATCCCCCGCGCGGTGTCGTCGTCGAGCGTGCTGCTGCGCAGCGCCCAGCCGGCCCAGAGGAGCACCGGCAGCAGCACGGCGAGCGTGCCGGCGATCCAGGCCGCCTCGCTCCACCCCTTGCCGGCGAGCGTGCCGATGAGCCAGATCTGCGCGCGCAGCCCGTCGATCGGGTCGGCGGTGAGCATGACGACCTCGATCAGCGCCCGGAACGCGAACGCCACCGCCACGCCGGCGAGCACGAACCGCTGGGCGGCCAGGCCGTGCCGGGCGCCGAGCGCGAACACCAGCACCGCCGCGGCCAGGCCGCCGAGCAGCGCCGCCGGCGCCACCAGCACCGCCGCCGCCCCGCTGGTCAGCGCGATCGTGGCGGCCAGCCCGGCGCCCTGGGTGACGCCGATGACGTCGGGGCTGGCCAGGGGGTTGCGGGCCACGCTCTGGATCAGCGTGCCGGCCACGCCGAAGGCCGCACCGGCCACCGCCGCGAGGACGGCGCGGGGCAGTCGCAGGTCGCGCACCACGAGGTCGTACGGGGTGCCCGCGCCGGAGAGCGACCGCACCACGTCGACGGGGGCCACGTACGGCGTCCCCAGCGACAGGCTGATCACCACCGCGAGGCAGAGCAGCACGAACAGCACCAGCGCCAGAACGACAGGACGCCACCGGAACGGCACCGCCACCGCCGCCCCGACCCGCAGAACCCCGCGCCCGGCCCCCAGCGGCCCACGTCGTTGATCTTGCACTTGCTGCCCCGACGGCGCCGGGATCGCCCCTTTCGCCGGGGCGGCAAGTGCAAGATCGCGGGAGTCTGTGCGGGGGACCGGGGTGGTCATGTCGTCACCGTTTTGGCTCGGTGGACCAGGTAGGCCAGCAGCGGGGCGCCGAGCAGGGCGGTGATGATGCCCGCGGGGATCTCGCCGGGCGGGGCGACCAGGCGGCCCGTCACGTCGGCCGCCAGCACCAGCGCGGGGCCGAGCAGCGCGGCGACCAGCAGCGTCCACCTGTGGTCGGCGCCCACGAGCGCCCGGGCCAGGTGCGGCACCGCCAGCCCGACGAAGGCGATCGGCCCGGCGGCGGCCACGGCGGCGCCGGTGAGCAGCACGCCACCGCCGCCGGCGGCCAGCCGGACCAGGGCGACCCGGTGGCCGAGCCCTCGCGCCACGTCGTCGCCGAGGGCCAGCGCGTCCAGGCCACGGGCGGCCAGCAGGGCCAGCAGCACCCCGGCCGCCACGAACGGGAGCACCTGACCGGCGACGCCGACGCCCCGGCCGGTCAGCCCGCCGACCACCCAGAAGCGGTACTCCTCGAACGTGCGGGCGTCGATGCTGAGCAGCGCGTACACGATGGCGCCGAGACCGGCGTCGATGGCCGCGCCGACGAGCGCGAGGGTGACCGGGCTGGCGCCGTCGCGGGCGCGGTTGGCGACCGCGAACACGAGCAGCCCGGTGAGCAGCGCGCCGGCGATGCCGAACCAGACGTACCCGGCGAGCGTGCCGACCCCGAACACGGCGATGGCCAGCACCACGCCGAACGAGGCCCCGGCGCTGATGCCGAGGATGCGCGGCTCGGCCAGCGGATTGCGGGTGACCGCCTGGAACAGCACCCCGGCCAGCGCCAGCGCGAGGCCGACGACCAGCCCGAGGACGGTACGCGGCAGCCGCATGTCCCGGACGACAGTGGTCGCGTCGCCGCCGTCCGGGGACACCAGCGCGTGCCACACCTGGTCGACCGGGATGTGCCGGCTGCCGAGCGCCAGGCTGGCCAGCAGCGCCAGCAGGAGCAGCAGCGCCGCCGCCAGGGTGACCGCGATGCGGCGGGGTGCGCCACGGCGGGCGGGGGCCCCGGCCCGCGCGGGCCGGACGGCGACGGTGGTCACGGGGTGGCACGCCTTCCGGTTAGGTACGCCTCACCTTAGCTGACCTGGTAAGGCGCACCTAACCCGCCGGTGTCGATGCCCGGCAACCCCTAGCCTGAGGGCATGCGATTCGACAGGCACACGGTGGTGCTCCTGGTCCGCCCGGACGACGCGCCGGACCTGCCGCAGGACGCGCTCGACCGGATCCAGGACGCCCACCTGGCGCACCAGGCCGGGCTGGTGGAGCAGGGCGCGGTGCTCGCGGCCGGGCCGTTCCTGGACGGCGACGACGGACGCGTCCGCGGTTTCGTGGTGCTGTCGGTGGACCCGCAGATGGCCCGCGAGCTGTACGCGAACGACCCGGCGGTCCGCGCGGGCCGGCTCGTCGCGCAGGTCAGCAGCTGGATGGTGCCGGAGGGTCAGGTCCGCTTCGAGCAGGTGCCGGTACCCCGCTCGATGCTGGAGGCCGCCGCCGGCGACTGAGCGTTGCGGCTCAGCGCGCCGGACCGGAGCGCCGGTCAGTCCTCGGCGGCCTGCCGGACACCCGGCACCACCGGGGTCGGCCACAGCGGGGCACGCGGCCCGGCCGGCACCTCGACCTGCTGGTCGGACCAGACGTACGTCTCGGGCAGCAGGTCGGCGATCGGGACCGCGCGCAGCCCGTCGGGCGGGCCGACGATCACCCGGATCGACGGGAAGTAGTCGAGCAGCACCTGACGGCAGCGCCCGCACGGCGGGATGACGCCCCGGCCCCGGTCCCCCACCGCGACGATCGTCTCCAGCTCGCCGGCGCCCTGGGTCGCGGCGGCCCCGATTGCCACCACCTCGGCGCACGGACCGCCGGTGAAGTGGTAGACGTTGACGCCGCTGAACACCCGGCCGTCGGTGCTGCGTACGGCGGCGGCGACGGTGTGGTTGTCGCTGCGGCAGCGCAGCTTCGCCACGGCGGTGGCGGCCTGCACGAGCGCCCGGTCGGTGTCCCGCATGATCATCCCCGCCCCTCGTCGGCCCCGTCGGCCCCCGTCGGCGGCAACTTTATCCCCGCCGGGCGGCCCGCCGGTGACGGCGCGCCCGTCGCCGGTAACCCGGGGGCGGTCCGCCGCGCGGCTGCCTATCCTTGGCGACGACATGCAGAAGCCAGCCGTACCCGCCGCCCCTGACACCGCCCGCGACCTGCACCGCCGCCTCGCCCCGCTGATGTTCCGCGACCAGCGCCGCCTCCAGCGGCGGCTCGACGGCGTGCGGCGGCTGCGTGACCCGCAGCGGCGGGACGCGGCGCTGGCCGAGATCACGGCCGAGGTGACCCGGGCGGAGGCGCGCCTGGAGTCGCGTCGCGCGGCCGTGCCGGCGATCACCTACCCGGCGCAGTTGCCGGTGAGTGAGCGCAAGGACGACATCGCGGCCGCGATCCGCGACCACCAGGTGGTGATCGTGGCCGGTGAGACCGGCTCCGGGAAGACCACCCAGCTCCCCAAGATCTGCCTGGAGCTGGGGCGCGGGATCACCGGCCTGATCGGGCACACCCAGCCCCGCCGGCTGGCGGCCCGTACGGTCGCCGACCGGATCGCCGACGAGCTCGGCACCGAGCTGGGCGACGTGGTCGGCTACAAGGTGCGCTTCACCGACCAGGTGGGCGAGAACAGCCTGGTCAAGCTGATGACCGACGGCATCCTGCTGGCCGAGTTGCAGACCGACCGGATGCTGCGGCAGTACGACACGCTGATCATCGACGAGGCACACGAGCGCAGCCTCAACATCGACTTCATCCTCGGGTACCTCAGGCAGCTCCTGCCCCGCCGGCCCGACCTCAAGGTGGTCATCACCTCGGCGACCATCGAGACCGACCGGTTCGCGAAGCACTTCGCCGACGCCGAGGGCAACCCGGCGCCGGTGGTCGAGGTGTCCGGACGCACCTATCCGGTGGAGGTCCGCTACCGGCCGCTGGTCGAGGTGACCGAGGCCGAGGAGGAGGACGAGGCCGACGAGGAGAACGTCCGGGACCAGATCCAGGCCATCGGCGACGCGGTCGAGGAGCTGGCCGCCGAGGGGCCGGGCGACATCCTGGTGTTCCTCAGCGGCGAGCGGGAGATCCGCGACACCGCCGACGCGCTGGGCAAGCTGGTCCAGAAGAAGCGGTCGCTGCTCGGCACCGAGATCCTGCCGCTGTACGCCCGGCTGTCCACCGCCGAGCAGCACCGGGTCTTCGCCGCGCACTCCAACCGCCGGGTGGTGCTGGCCACCAACGTCGCGGAGACCTCGCTGACCGTGCCGGGCATCAAGTACGTGGTGGACCCGGGCACCGCCCGGATCTCCCGCTACTCCAGCCGGCTGAAGGTGCAGCGGCTGCCGATCGAGCCGGTCTCGCAGGCCAGCGCCAACCAGCGCAAGGGCCGCTGCGGGCGTACCTCGGACGGCATCTGCATCCGCCTCTACGACGAGCAGGACTTCGACTCCCGCCCCGAGTTCACCGACCCGGAGATCCTGCGCACCAACCTGGCCTCGGTCATCCTGCAGATGACGGCGATCGGGCTCGGCGACGTCGCCGCGTTCCCGTTCATCGACCCGCCGGACCGGCGCAACATCACCGACGGCGTGAACCTGCTGCACGAGCTGGGCGCGCTCGACCCGGCCGAGACCGACCCGGCGAAACGGCTCACCGCGCTGGGCCGGCGGCTGGCACAGCTCCCGGTCGACCCCCGGCTGGCCCGGATGGTCCTGGAGGGCGAACGCAACGGCTGCGCCACCGAGGTGGTGGTGATCGCCGCCGCGCTGTCCATCCAGGACCCGCGCGAACGCCCGGCCGACAAGCAGGCCCAGGCCGACCAGGCGCACGCCCGGTTCGCCGACAAGGAATCCGACTTCGTCGCGTACCTGAACCTGTGGCGCTACCTGCGGGAGAAGCAGCGGGAGCTGTCCTCCAGCGCGTTCCGCCGGATGTGCAAGGCCGAATACCTCAACTACCTCCGGGTACGCGAGTGGCAGGACATCGTCAGCCAGTTGCGCCAGGTGCTGCGAACCTCGGACAAGGGTGAGGGCCGGCGCGGCGCCGGCGCCGACCTGCCGGAGGAGATCGACACCCCGAAGGTGCACCAGTCGCTGCTGCCCGGCCTGCTGTCGCACCTCGGCCTCAAGGACGCGCAGAAGCACGAATACCTGGGCGCGCGAGGCGCGAAGTTCGGGATCTTCCCCGGGTCGGCGCTGTTCAAGAAGCCGCCGCGCTGGGTGATGGCCGCCGAGCTGGTGGAGACGTCCCGGCTGTGGGGCCGGGTGGCCGGGCGGGTCGAGCCCGAGTGGGTCGAGCCGCTGGCCCAGCACCTGGTCAAACGCAGCTACAGCGAGCCGCACTGGGAGAAGAAGCAGGCCGCCGTGATGGCCTACGAGAAGGTCACGCTGTACGGCATCCCGCTCGTCACCTCGCGCAAGGTGAACTTCGGGCGGATCGACCCGGTGCTCAGCCGGGAGCTGTTCATCAGGCACGCCCTGGTGGAGGGCGACTGGCAGACCCACCACCACTTCTGGCGGGACAACCAGAAGCTGCTGACCGAGATCGAGGAGCTGGAGAACCGGGCCCGGCGCCGCGACATCCTGGTCGACGACGAGACCATCTTCGCCTTCTACGACCAGCGCATCCCCCCCGACGTGGTCTCCGGCCGGCACTTCGACTCGTGGTGGAAGAAGACCCGCCGGGAGCAGCCGGACCTGCTCACGTTCACCCGCGAGCTGCTCGTCAACGACGGCCGGGGCGGGGTGGACGAGGAGGACTTCCCGGACGAGTGGCGGGCCGACGGCGTGACGCTGCCGCTGACGTACACGTTCGACCCGACCGCGCCGACCGACGGCGTCACTGTGGACATCCCGCTGCCGCTGCTCAACCAGGTGCCGGCGGAGAGCTTCGACTGGCAGGTGCCCGGGCTGCGCGAGGAGCTGGTGATCGCGCTGATCCGGTCGCTGCCCAAGCCGGTGCGGCGCAACTTCGTGCCGGTGCCCGACTACGCGCGCGCCGCGCTGGCCGCGATCACGCCGGGCGAGGAGCCGCTGCTGGCCGCGCTGACCCGGCAGCTGCGCCGGATGACCGGCGTGACAGTGCCGCCGGACGCCTGGGACCCGGGGAAGCTGCCGCCGCACCTGCGGGTGACGTTCCGGGTGCTCGGCGAGGACGACAAACCGGTCGCCGAGGGCAAGGACCTGCCGGCGCTGCAACGCGAGCTGCGCCAGGAGGTACGGCAGGTCGTGGCCGCCGCCGCGCCGGACGTGGCCCGTTCCGGGCTGACCGAGTGGTCGATCGGCGCGCTGCCGCGCACCATCGAGCAGGTCCGCGCCGGCTTCGCGGTGACCGCGTACCCGGCGCTGGTGGACGAGGGCGCCACCGTCGGGGTGAAGGTGTTCGACTCGGCCGCCGAGCAGGAGGCCGCGCACTGGGCGGGCACCCGCCGGCTGCTGCGGCTGACGCTGCCGTCGCCGGCGAAGTTCCTCCAGGGGCGGCTGAGCAACGAGGCGAAGCTGGCGCTGTCCCGCAACCCGCACGGCAGCGTGCCGGAGCTGATCGAGGACGCGGCCGGGGCGGCGATCGACAAGCTGATCGGCGACGCGGGCGGCCCGGCCTGGGACGCCGAGGGCTTCGCCGCGCTGCGCGACAAGGTGCGGGCCGACCTGGTGGACACCGTGGTCGAGGTGATGGACCGGGTCCGCCGGGTGCTGGCCGCCGCGTACACGGTGGAGCAGCGGCTCGGCGCGACCCGCAACTTGGCGGTGGTGGCCGCGCTGGCCGACATCCGTGCCCAGCTCACCGGCCTGGTGCACAAGGGCTTCATCACCGAGACCGGCTACGCGCGCCTGCCCGACCTGCTGCGCTACCTGACCGCGATCGAGCGGCGGCTGGACCGGCTGCCCGGCAACCCGCAGCGCGACAAACAGCAGCAGGACCGGATCGCGGTGGTGCAGAAGGAGTACCAGGACATGCTCGCCGCGCTGCCCCCGCCGCGGCGCGCGACCCCGGCGGCCCGCCAGATCCGCTGGATGATCGAGGAGCTGCGGGTGAACGTGTTCGCCCAGGCCCTCGGCACCCCGTACCCGGTCTCCGAGCAGCGCATCTACCGGGCCATGGACGACGCCGAGGGCCGCTGAGCCGCCGCGCCGGCCGACGCCGGCGCGGCGGTCCGGTCAGCGGCGGATCACCGCGCCGAAGCCGAGCCAGCGACCGGCGTACGGCCCCTCCACGAGGCGGACGTGCTCGCGGCCGTTGAGCACCGAGCGGCCGTCGATGGCCACCGCGTCACCGACCCGGTAGGTGGTGGGCACCGACTTCATCAGCCCGGCGGCGTCGATCGAGTACGCCGGTGGCGCGTCGACGGCTATCGTGCCGGGCCGGTGCAGCTTGTAGCCGAACCCGGCGCAGATGCCGACCTGGTACCGGTAGGGCGAGTACTCCTGCACGTAGTAGCCGGCCAGGGTGCCGGCGGTGATCGCGTACCAGATCCCGGTCTGCCGCATGATCTTCACGCGGTCGCCGGAGGGCGCGGCGCTGGCGCGGGCCAGCGTCATCTTCGTCCGCGCGGTCACCGTGCCGGCGCTGTTGAACTTGTACGCGGTGTGCGTGCCGGAGGAGAACCGGATGTTGCCCTTCACGCCGTAGGGCGGGTAGTCGGTGTACCAGAGGTCGGCGAGCTGGGCCAGGTACGTGTCACCGGTGATGGCGTACTGCTGGACGAACTGGAACATGTGGGTGGAGTGGTACTGGCCGGCGTCGATGCCGTGGGTCAGGCAGTAGCGGCTGCGCCAGTGCCGCACCCGGGTCTTCTCCCACACGTCCCGGTAGGTGGTGATCGCGCCCTGCAGCATGAGTTTGGCGTCGGCGTTGCGGGTGAGCACCCAGTAGTCGTACAGGCCGTACGCGGAGAACATGTGCCCGTTGTAGGTGCGGTCGCCGCGGACCGCCTTCGGGTGCGGGTACTCCTCCAGCCACAGCAGACCGTCGACCACGTACACGCCCCACGGCTGGCCGGCCACCGCGGGCAGCAGGTACGAGGCGAAGGTGGCGTCCGCGGCGCCCTTCCACTTCGTCTCGCCGGTGCGCTGGTAGAGCCGGGTGAACAGGCTCAGCGCCTGCCCCTGGGCCATCATCGAGTACCAGGGCGCCGGGTAGAGGTCGGGGCCGCCGTGCAGCCGGTGGTCGAACGGGTACGGATAGAACCACGCGCCGGAGCGCAGCGTGCGGCGGTCGATCAGGCGCTGCGCCTGCCGCTTCGCCCGGTCCAGGTATGTCAGGTTCCCGGTGATCCGGTGGGCCTCCATCAGGTGCAGGCCGTACTGCGCCTGCGCGACCGGGTGGTCGTAGAGGCGGCCGCCGAGGCGCACCATGCGCACCCCGGTGGAGTCGTGCACACCGGGATCGACGAGCGGGACCGGCGAGGTCATGTGGTAGGGCTCGATGCCGATCGGCAGTTCCCGGATCTCGAAGTCGTCGTACCGGAACTGGAACGGCACCGACGCCGCGCCGGCGTACCGGCGGGTCGGTCCGCCGACGCGGCCGGCGCCCGGGGTGGAGGCCGCGCGCGGGGCCAGCCGGGGCATGTCCCGGGCCGGGATCGCGGACAGGTTCGGCAGTGGCTCGACCGGCCCCGGCGGGCCGATCTCCAGGGCCGGGTCGATGACCGGGTCCGCCGGCGCCAGGAGCGAGGTCGCCGGGGACGCCGCGGCCCAGGCGGGGCCACCGCCGAGCAGCGGGACCGAGGCGGCGGCCAGGGAGCCGGCGACGACGGCACGCCGGCTCAGTGCGGGTGTCGGGCCGGCGGCCCCGGACGGGTCTTGATGGCGCATGCGAACCTCCCGTGTCTTCACATGCCGGGCATCAGCCTTCCCATGCTGTTCCGGTCGGCCGGGACGAGCAAGGACATCCGTCGCGACATGTCGGAGATCCGTCAAATGGCGGCAAGCGGCTCGACACCGGCGGGGAGCTGGTCGGCGGCGGTGGCGTCGTGGACGTACTCCAGGAGGATGCGGCGCAGCTCGCGCCCGGCGTGGGTGGGGACCACGTCGCGGCGGCGGGCCACCGCGATGGTCCGGCGGACCCCGGGCGGTACGAGCCGGGTGACCCGGATGCCGGCGCGGCGGGCCACCACGATGCCGGGCACCAGCGCGACGCCGAGCCCGGCCTCGACGAAGCTGAGCACGGCGTCCATCTCTCCGCCGTCGACGGACAGGGTCGGCTCGAACCCGGCCGCCCGGCACGCCTGGAGCGTGGCGTCGCGCAGGTCGTAGCCCTCGCGGAACATGACCAGCGGCTGGTCGCGCAGGTCGGTGATGCGCAGCTCCCCGGCTTCCGAGGCGCCCGGCAGCGGGTCGACCGAGGCGACCACCAGGCTCTCGCGCAGGATCGGGTCGGCGCGCAGCCCCGGGTCGGTGCCGGCCGACGGCATGATGATCAGGGCGAGGTCGAGGTCGCCGCGGAGCAGGTCCCGGACGAGATCCTGCGAGCCGCCCTCCTCCACGCGCAGGTCGATCGTGGGGTGCGCGTCGCGGAACCGGCGCAGCACCGGCGGGGCGAGCGAGGTGGCCAGGCTGGGCGTGGCGCCGAGCCGGACCCGGCCCCGGCGCAGCCCCACCAGTTCCTGCACCTCGCGGGTGGCGGTCTCCACGTCGGCGAGGATCCGCTTGGCCAGCGGCAGCAGCACCTCGCCGGCCGCGGTGAGGGTGATGTTGCCCCTTACCCGTTCGAACAGCGGGGCCCCCAGGTCGGCCTCCAGCGCGTGAATTTGCTTACTCAACGAGGGCTGGGTTATGCCGACAAGATCGGCCGCCTGGGTGAAATGTCGTACTTCGGCGACCGCCACGAAGTACCGAAGCTGATGGAGCTGCATCTACATAGCCTACGGCTATCAATGCTGCGATTTCGATGCATTGGACGCCTGATCGAAGTGCTCCTAGCGTCGTTCGCGTGGTAATCACGAAAACTCGGTCGCCCATCCGCTCCAATGTCGGCCTCAAGGCCGTCATGGCGGTGACGGGCATCATTCTGGTGCTGTTCCTGATCGCGCACATGCTCGGCAACCTGAAGATCTTCACGGGCGAGACCTCGTTCGACCACTACGCGCACTGGCTGCGCGACATCGGCACGCCACTGCTGCCGACGACGTGGTTCCTGTGGATCCAGCGCACCGTGCTCACCGTCGCCGTGCTGGGGCACATCGGCGCGGCCACGCTGCTCGCGATGCGGTCCCGGGCCGCCCGCCCGGTGCGGTACGCGCACCGCCGCAAGATCCACGTGAACTACGCGGCCCGCACGATGCGCTGGGGTGGTGTGATCATCCTGCTCTTCGTGATCTACCACATCCTCGACCTGACCACGGGTCACCTGAACCCGCAGGGCGACCCGGCCAACCCGTACGGCAACGTCGTCGCCGACTTCGCGCCGGAGCGGTGGTACGTCACGCTCTTCTACACCCTCGCGCTGGTGACCCTCGGCTTCCACCTGCGCCACGGCGCGTTCAGCGCGTTCCGCAGCCTCGGCCAGCAGACCCCGAAGGGCGAGCGCCGGGCCAGGATCGCCGCGCTCGTCTTCGCCGTCGCGCTCGTCGGCGGCTACCTGCTGGTCCCGTTCGCCGTGATCACCGGATTGGTGTCCTGACATGGATCTGTACCGCGAAGGCGACCCGATCGCCGACACCCGGGCCCCGGACGGCCCGATCGAGACGCGGTGGGAGCGCCACCGCTTCGAGATGAAGCTGGTCAACCCGGCCAACCGCCGCAAGATGACGGTGATCGTGGTCGGCACCGGCCTGGCCGGCGGTTCCGCCGCCGCCACGCTGGCCGAGCAGGGCTACCAGGTGCGGTCCTACTGCTACCAGGACAGCCCGCGCCGGGCCCACTCGATCGCCGCGCAGGGCGGCATCAACGCCGCCAAGAACTACCGCAACGACGGCGACTCGGTGCACCGCCTCTTCTACGACACGGTCAAGGGCGGCGACTTCCGCTCCCGCGAGTCGAACGTGCACCGGCTGGCCGAGGTGTCGGTCAACATCATCGACCAGTGCGTGGCGCAGGGCGTGCCGTTCGCCCGCGAGTACGGCGGCCTGCTGGACACCCGCTCCTTCGGCGGCGCGCAGGTGCAGCGCACCTTCTACGCCCGGGGCCAGACGGGCCAGCAGCTGCTGCTCGGCGCGTACCAGGCGCTGGAGCGGCAAATCGGCCTGGGCAACGTGGAGATGAACGCCCGCCACGAGATGCTCGAACTGGTGATCGTCGACGGCCGGGCGCGCGGCATCGTGGTCCGCGACATGGTCACCGGCGAGATCAGCACCGAGATGGCCGACGCGGTGGTGCTCGCCACCGGCGGCTACGGCAACGTCTTCTACCTCTCCACGAACGCCAAGGGCTGCAACGTCACCGCCTCCTGGCGGGCGCACCGCAAGGGCGCGTACTTCGCCAACCCCTGCTACACGCAGATCCACCCGACCTGCATCCCGGTCTCCGGCGACCACCAGTCGAAGCTGACCCTGATGAGCGAGTCGCTGCGCAACGACGGCCGGGTGTGGGTGCCCAAGGCCAAGGGCGACCAGCGCAGCCCCCGGGAGATCCCCGAGGACGAGCGGGACTACTACCTGGAGCGGATCTACCCGTCCTTCGGCAACCTGGTCCCCCGCGACATCGCCTCCCGCGCCGCGAAGAACGTCTGTGACGAGGGACGCGGCGTCGGCCCGACCGGCCTCGGCGTCTACCTCGACTTCGCCGACGCGATCAACCGGCTCGGCCGCAAGGCCATCGAGGCCAAGTACGGCAACCTCTTCGAGATGTACGAGCGGATCACCGGCGAGGACCCGTACGAGGTCCCGATGCGGATCTACCCCGCCGTGCACTACACGATGGGTGGCCTCTGGGTCGACTACGACCTGCAGTCGAGCATCCCCGGCCTGTTCGTGATCGGTGAGGCCAACTTCTCCGACCACGGCGCGAACCGGCTCGGCGCCTCGGCGCTGATGCAGGGCCTCGCGGACGGCTACTTCGTGCTGCCGAACACGCTCGCCAACTACCTGGCCTCCTCCGGCCCGCTGGACAAGGTCGACGCGAGCCACCCCGAGGCGGTCGCGGCGCGTACCGACGTCGAGGACCGGATCAAGCGGCTGCTCGCGATCAACGGCGACCGCACCGTGGACTCGTTCCACCGTGAGCTGGGCCAGATCATGTGGGAGCACTGCGGCATGGAGCGCTCCGAGGCCGGGCTGCGCAAGGCGATCGACGAGATCCGCGCGCTGCGCGAGCAGTTCTGGCAGCGGGTGCGCGTGCCGGGCGACGGCGAGGGGCTCAACCAGTCGCTGGAGAAGGCCGGCCGGGTGGCCGACTTCTTCGAGCTGGCCGAGCTGATGTGCATCGACGCGCTGCACCGCGAGGAGTCCTGCGGCGGTCACTTCCGGGCCGAGCACCAGACGCCCGACGGCGAGGCGCAGCGCGACGACGACCGGTTCGCGTACGTGGCGGCCTGGGAGTACACCGGCACCGGTGAGCCCGTGCTGCACAAGGAAGACCTGACCTTCGAATACGTCCACCCCACGCAGCGGAGCTACAAGTGAACCTGACCCTGCGCATCTGGCGCCAGCACGGCCCCGAGGACAAGGGTCGGATGGTGACCTACCCGGTGCAGGACGTGTCCCCGGACATGTCCTTCCTGGAGATGCTCGACGTGCTCAACGAGCGGCTGATCCTCGACGGCGAGGAGCCGGTCGCGTTCGACCACGACTGCCGCGAGGGCATCTGCGGCATGTGCAGCCTCATGATCAACGGTGAGGCGCACGGCCCGCAGCGCGGCACCACCGCCTGCCAGCTGCACATGCGGCAGTTCTCCGACGGCGACACGATCGACATCGAGCCGTGGCGGGCCCGGGCCTTCCCGGTCGTCAAGGACCTGGTGGTCAACCGCAACGCGTTCGACCAGATCATCGCCGCCGGCGGCTACGTCACCGCGCCGACCGGCAGCGCACCGGAGGCGCACTCGGTGCCGGTGCCGAAGGCCGACGCCGACGCCGCGTTCGAGTCGGCCGCCTGCATCGGCTGCGGCGCCTGCGTGGCCGCCTGCCCGAACGGCTCCGGCATGCTGTTCACCGCCGCGAAGATCACCCAGCTCTCGCTGCTGCCGCAGGGCCAGCCGGAGCGCTACACCCGGGTGATCGGCATGGTGGACGCGCACGACGAGGCCGGCTTCGGCGGCTGCACGAACATCGGCGAGTGCGCGGCGGCCTGCCCGAAGGGCATCCCGCTGAACACCATCGGCCGGCTCAACCGGGACTACCTGAAGGCGACCGCCAAGCGCGCCGGCTCCTGACCGGACACGGCACGACCCACGCGACCGCCGCACCCCGCATCCAGGGGTGCGGCGGTCGCGCTCGTACGGGGGCCGCCGCCGATTCAAGCCGCCTCTCGCGGGTAGCAGTCCGATGGACGGCACCGGAGAGGGGACATACAGGCATGAAGGCACTGACCTGGCACGGCAAGCGGGACGTTCGCGTCGAGGACGTCCCGGACCCCCGGATCGAGGAGCCGACCGACGCGATCGTCCGGATCACCTCGACCGCCATCTGCGGTTCCGACCTGCACCTGTACGAGGTGCTCGGGCCGTACCTGAAGCCCGGCGACGTCCTCGGGCACGAGCCGATGGGCGTCGTCGAGGAGGTCGGGCCCGGGGTGACCCGGCTCAAGAAGGGCGACCGGGTGGTCGTCCCGTTCAACATCTCCTGCGGCTCGTGCTGGATGTGCGAGCGGCAGCTCTACGCCCAGTGCGAGACCACGCAGGTCAAGAGCCAGGGCAAGGGCGCGTCCCTGTTCGGCTACACCTCGCTGTACGGCTCGATCCCCGGCGGCCAGGCCGAGTACCTGCGCGTGCCGCAGGCCCAGTTCGGCCCGATCACGATCCCGGACACCGGCCCGGACGAGCGCTGGCTCTACCTCTCCGACATCCTGCCAACCGCCTGGCAGGCGGTGAAGTACGCGGACGTCCCGCCCGGCGGCACGCTCGCCGTGTTCGGGCTCGGCCCGGTCGGGCAGTTCAGCGCCCGGATCGGCCGCCACCTCGGCGCGGGCCGGGTGATCGGGCTGGACCTGGTCCCCGAGCGGCTGGAGATGGCCCGCCGGCACGGCATCGAGGTGCTCGACGTCAGCCAGCTCGACGACGTGCCCGGCACGCTCATCGACCTGGTCGACGGGCGCGGCCCGGACGCGGTGATCGACGCGGTCGGCATGGAGGCGCACGGCGCGCCGCTGGGCAAGATGGCCCAGACCGCCGCCGGGCTGCTGCCGGACAAGCTGGCCCAGGCGATGACCGACAAGGCCGGCGTGGACCGGCTCGTGGTGCTGCACGCCGCGCTCAAGGCGGTACGGCGCGGCGGCACCGTGTCGATCTCCGGCGTGTACGGCGGCGAGCAGGACCCGATGCCGCTGATGGAGATGTTCGACAGGGGCATCCAGCTGCGCATGGGCCAGTGCCACGTACGCCGCTGGGTCGACGAGATCATCCCGCTGCTGGAGCGCGACGACGACCCGCTGGGCGTCGAGGACCTGCGGACCCACCGGCTGCCGCTGACCGACGCGCCGCGGGCGTACGAGATGTTCCAGAAGAAGGAGGACGGCTGCGTCAAGGTCGTGCTCGCGCCGTGACCCGGACGGTGGTCGTCACCGGCGCGACCAGCGGGATCGGCCGGGCGACCGCCCTGGAGCTGGCGGGCCGCGGGGACCGGCTGGTCCTCGCGGCCCGCTCCCCCGCCACGCTCGACGAGGTGCGCGACGAGTGCCGGGCCGCGGGCGCGCGGGCGATCGCCGTACCGATGGACGTGACCGAGCCCGGCGCGGTGGCCGCGCTCGCCGACGCGGCGCAGGCCGAATACGGCCGCGTCGACGCCTGGGTGCACACCGCCGCGGTGATGGCCTACGGCCGTTTCGACGAGACGCCGGCCGAGGTGTTCGACCAGGTGGTCCGCACCGACCTGCTGGCCGCCGCGGCGGTGGCCCGGGAGGCGCTGCTCCGGTTCCGGGCCGGCGGCGGCACGCTCGTGCTCACCGGCTCGGTGCTCGGGCACATCACCGCGCCCTACATGAGCGGCTACGTGGCCGCCAAGTGGGGCCTGCAAGGGCTGGCCCGCACGCTCCAGCAGGAGGCACGGGAGACGCCGGGCGTCGCGATCTGCCTGGTCAACCCGGGCAGCGTGGACACACCCGTCTACCGGCAGGCGGCCAACTACCTCGGCCGGGTCGGCCGTCCGCCGCCGCCGATCGCCTCGCCCGAACGGGTGGCGCGGGCCATCGCGCACTGTCTCGACCGGCCGCGCCGCGAGGTGTCGGTGGGGCGGCTCAACGTGGTGATGCGCTTCGGCTTCACCGCCCTGCCCGGGGTGTACGACGCGCTGGTCGGACCGCTGATGCGCCGGGCCGGGCTGACCCGGCAGCCGATCGCCGCCCACCGGGGCATCGTGTTCACGCCGAACCCGGCCGGTGAGGCGGTCCGGGGCGGGTGGCTGCCGGAGGTGTCCCAGGTGGTCCGGGCCGTGGGCGGACGCGCGGCGACTGTGGCGTCCGCGGTACGCCGCCGGCTGCCCTGACCGTGGCGTGGGTGGCCGGGCGTGCGGGCGGACCGGGACGACTGTGGTTACCGTGTACGGCGGGACACGGCGGAGGGACGAATATGCGGGAAGCAACGGGGCAGGAGCCGGACCGGACGCGCGGCGGGCGGGTGTGGAAGCTCGCCGGGCTGGCCGCCGTCGCCGGGCTGGCCTGGGCGGCGCGGCACGTACCGGCGCAGCTCGGCGGACGGCTCACCGGCGCCCGGGCGGAACGGGCGGCCCGGTCACCGCGCTTCCGCGACGGCACCTTCCACAACCCGGCCGGCGCCAGCGCCACGATGGTCGCCGACCCGGGCCGCAACCTGCTCCGGGAGCTGGTCTTCGGCAAGCAGAAGCGGCGGCCGGGCAGCCCGGTGCCGCTGCTGCGCCCCGGCGCCGCGCCCGCCGCCGACCCGGCCCGCGAGCTGAACGTCGTCTGGTACGGCCACGCCTCCACGCTCGTCGAGATCGAGGGACACCGGGTGCTGCTCGACCCGGTGTGGAGCGACAGGTGCTCCCCGTCCGGGCTGGTCGGCCCGCGGCGCATCCACGAGCCGCCGGTCCGCCTCACCGACCTGCCCCCGCTCGACGCGGTGCTGCTCTCACACGACCACTACGACCACCTCGACATGGAGACCGTCCGCACGCTGGCCGATCTCCAGTCCGCACCGTTCGTGGTGCCGCTCGGCGTCGGCGCCCACCTGGCCCGCTGGGGCGTACCCGAGCACCGGATCGTCGAGCTGGACTGGTCGGAGAGCCACCGGGCCGGCGGGCTGACGCTCACCGCCACCGCCGCGCAGCACTTCTCCGGGCGCGGACTGCGCCGCGACGGCACGCTGTGGAGCTCCTGGACGATCACCGGTACGCACCGGAAGGTCTTCTACACCGGCGACTCCGGCTACTTCGACGGATACGCCGCGATCGGCGCCGAGCACGGCCCGTTCGACGTGACGCTGATGCAGATCGGCGCGTACGACAGGGCGTGGCCGCACATCCACATGTTCCCGGAGGAGGCGGTCGCCGCCCACCTCGACGTACGCGGCGGACTGCTGGTGCCGGTGCACTGGGGCACGTTCAACCTGGCCCTGCACGACTGGTCCGAGCCGGTGGACCGGCTCTGGGCCGAGGCGAAGGCGCGCGACGTGCGGCTCGCAGTGCCGCGCCCGGGCGAGCGGGTGGTGGTCGACGAGCCGCCGGCGGTGGACGGCTGGTGGCAGTCGGTCGCCTGAGCCACGCCGAAAAATTCGGACAAGGCAATCTTCTGCGCATATTTGCGTACTCTGTTCGCTGACGAGTCAGCGGCCGGAGGACAGCATGCAGGTTCGCCTATCCCCAGGCGTGGAAGAGCCCCGCACACCCACACCGCAGGCAGGCGTCGCCGCCACCGTCAAACGGGGTGTCGACGTCGTCGTCTCGGCGACCGCCCTGCTGGTGACGGCACCGATCCTGGCCGCGGTGGCGGTCGCGGTGCTGCTCGGCATGGGCCGCCCGGTCCTCTTCCGCCAGCGGCGCATCGGCCGGTACGGCGGGGAGTTCACCATCCTGAAGTTCCGGTCCATGGCGGGCGGCGGCGACGGCTTCTCCCCCGGCGACGACCAGGCACGGCTGACGCCCCTGGGGCGTTGGCTGCGGGCCACCAGCCTGGACGAGCTGCCCAGCCTCTGGAACATCCTGCGCGGCGACATGAGCCTGGTCGGCCCGCGCCCGTTCCCGACCAGCTACCGCGACCTCTACACGCCGGAGCAGTTCCGCCGGCACGACGTCCGGCCCGGCCTCACCGGGCTCGCGCAGGTCAACGGCCGCAACGAACTGGGCTGGGCGGAGCGTTTCGCCTACGACCTGCGCTACGTGGAGCACTGGAGCCTGCGGCTGGACGCCCGCATCCTGGCCCGGACCGCAGTCGCGGTGCTGCGGCGGCAGGGCATCAGCGCGCCCGGCGCCGCCACCGCGCACGAGTTCCGTGGCACCGCCGCGGAGGATCCGGTGGCGGCGACCGCGGGAAGCGGGTCCCGGTGACCCTCGACCTCGTCGTCGTCGGGTGCGGCGGCCACGGCCGGGAGATCGCCCAGATCGTGGCGGCGGTCAACGAGTCCGCCGCTCGACCGCCGTGGCGGCTGGCCGGCTTCGTCGACGACAACCCGTCCGAGCGGAACCGCAAACGCGCCGAGTCGTGTGGCGCGCCGTACCTGGGGACCGTGGCGGCGCTCGGGCAACTACCACCGCAGACCCACGTCGTCCTCGGCCTGGGCGACCCACGTGTCCGGCAGAAGGTGGGCGCGCGGGTCGACACGTACGGCAGGCCGGCGGCGAGTCTCGTCCACCCGGACGCCACCGTCGGCCCGGACCTGGTGTCGGCCGAGGGCCTCGTGGTGTTCGCCGGTGGCCGGATCACCACCAACGTCACCGCCGGGCGGCACCTGCACGTCAACCAGAACGCCACACTCGCGCACGACTGCGTGGTCGGCGACTACGTCTCCCTGCACCCGCTCGCGGCCGTGTCGGGCGATTGCCGCCTCGACACCGCCGCGCTGATCGGAGCGGGAGCGGTGGTGCTCCCCGGCCTGCGGGTCGGCGCCGGCGCGACGGTCGGCGCCGGCGCGTGCGTGGTACGCGACGTGCCGCCGGAGATCGTGGTCAAGGGAGTACCGGCCCGCTGAGCGGTCCTCAGAGCACGAAGGCGTCGGTCCAGAGCGCGCCGGAACGGCCCGACAGCGCGTCCAGCATGGCCACCGCCTGACCGTCGGTGAGCTGCGCGACGAAGTCGACGATCGCCCGGCCCCGGGCCCGGCCGATCCGGTCCGGGGTACGCGGGTGCAGCTCCGCCTCGGCCAGCTCCACCAGGTCGTGCAGCCGTCGCGGCAGCCGGGACTCCTCGTCCGGGTCCAGCAGCCACTCCCAGAGCGCCTCCACCAGCGTGCCCAGCAGCCGGGCCTGGCCGCGCTGGTGCAGCGCCAGGTCCGGGCGGGCCAGCACGAACCGGTGGTGCACGAACTTGAGCACCTGCACCTCGTGCCACTGCGCCTTGGCCAGCAGCACGTACCCGGATCGGACGTGCGGCTCCGGGGTCACCGTGATGGCGTCCACGAAGCGGGTGGACCAGCGCGCGGAGAACCGGGCGACGTACTGCTCCGCCTCGATCGAGCCGTCGAACGGCAGCGCCAGCAGCCCCTCCACCAGCTCCTCGCGGACGTGTTCGACTGCGGCGGCGAACGCCTCGTCGTCGGCGATCCAGCCGTCCTTGCGGTGCAGTTGCCGGCGCAGCCGCTCGATCGCCGCGCCGGGGCGCCGGCCCGCCGCCTCCAGCGCGGACGCGGTGATCGACCGCAGGTGCCCGCACTCGCGCTGCCAGGCCATCAGCTCGGCCGCCACCGCGCCCTGCTGGAGCACGCCGACGCGGTAGAAGTCCTCCACGTCGTGGATCGCGTACGCGATGTCGTCGGCGGTGTCCATCACCGACGCCTCGGGCGTCTGCTGCCAGTCCGGGATGCGGCCGGCGAACGGCTCCCGCGCCTGACGCAGGTCGTCCAGCTCGGTGCGGTACGCGCCGAACTTCACCGACCCGCTCTCCGGGTCCTCCGGCGGGGCCGCCGCGCCGCGGGGCGCCGGGTCGAGGTGCCGGGGGTGCGGGTCGGGATGGTCCAGCCGGGTCCACGGGTACTTCAGCATGGCGGCCCGGACCGCCGCGGTCAGGTCCAGCCCGGTGGTCGCCGCGCCGCGGATCTCGGTGCTGGTGACGATCCGGTACGACTGGGCGTTGCCCTCGAAGCCGTCGGCCAGCCCGAGCCGCTGCCGGGCCAGCCGGTCCAGCACCCGCTCCCCCAGGTGCCCGAACGGCGGGTGGCCGAGGTCGTGCGCGAGCGCGGCGGCCTCCACCACCTCCGGGTCGCAGCCGCCGAGCTTGTCCAGCAGGTCCCGGTACGCCGGGTCGGCCATGAGCCGCTCGGCGATCGCCCGGGCCACCTGGGCGACCTTGAGGCTGTGGGTGAGCCGGTTGTGCACCAGCAGCCCCGACCCGCCGGGACTGATCACCTGGGTGACGCCGTTCAGCCGGGCGAAGAACGGCGAGCCGACGATCCGGTCCCGGTCGGCCCGGAACGGGCCGGCCGCCAGGTCGCCGAGCGCCCGGGCGCTGCCCCCGAAGAGCCGCCGGGCCCGCGGATCCGCAGGTGCCTCCATGATCGCCACGCTAGCGCAGCGACTCGCCCGGCGCGCCGCGACCTGTGGCTAGGGCAGCGGGGGCGCGTCCCCCAGCACCAGCCCGGGGGCCGCCGGCAGCCAGTAGCCCAGGTAGGTGCCGGCGGTGACCTGGTAGCTCAGGCGGCCGTTCACCCAGGCACTGGCCCCCATCGGCGCGCCCGAGGTGCGCGGGAAGGTGACGGTCTTGGACCCGACCACCTGCCACCTGCTGTCGTAGGCGTAGCCGGTGTAGGTGCCGGGCTCCACGGTCAGCAACCGGGTGGGCGCGTACGTGTGCTGGACGAACTTCCCGGCGAGCCACCGGTTCGCGGCGTCCTCCGCGACGAACATGCCGGCGAACACGCCGTTGGCCATGCGGTAGTAGACGCCCCGGCCGGTCACCCGGACGCGCTGGTCGGCGGTGGCGGTGGAGAAGCGGATCAGATTGATCGACTTCTGCGCGACGATCCGGCCGGCCGCATCGAACTGGTAGGCGACGTGGGAGCCGGGACCGAACCACACGATGCCGTCGACCGGTGGGTACGGATAGTCGGCGCGCAGCACGTCGGCGTACGCGGCGAACACGCCGGCATGGGTCAGCTGGTGCAGCGAGAGCATCTGCTGGGTGTGCACCTGGTGGTAGCTCGGGTAGGAACGCGCGCAGCCGACCGAGTACCGGCTGGCCCACTGCGGGACGCGCAATATGGCCGGCACGTACCGCCGCACCGTCGTGGCCGTCCCGTCCATCAGGCTCACCGCCCGGCTGTCCCGGGTGATCCGCCAGTAGTCGTACACGCCGTAGAACGCGTAGATCATGCCGTTGAGGACCCGTTCCCCGCGCACCCCCGGGCTGTCCGGGTATTCCTCCAGCCACAGGTAGCCGTCCGCGTCGGTCCAGCTGACCCAGGGCACGCCGAGCTGCGGTTCGAGCGTGAGGCTGAGGAACGTGCGGTCCGCCGCCGTACGCCACGTGGCGTCGCCGGTCACCTCGTACAGCCGGACGAACAGGCTGAGCAGCTCCCCCTGCGCCATGGCGCTGTACCAGGGCGCCTGGAGCACCAGCCCGGTGCACCGGGGCAGGTCGAAGGGGTACGAGTACCACCACGCCCCGCGGGACTCCACCTTGCGGTCCAGGTTCCGCCGGGCCTGCGCGATCGCCCGGTCCAGGAAGAAGCGGTCACCGGTGACCTGGTAGGCGTTGAGGTTGTCCAGCCCCCAGTCGGCCTGGACCACCGGGTGGTCGTAGAGGACGCCCTGCCAGTTGAAGAGCCGCACCCCGGAGGCGTCGTGCGCCAGCGGGTCGGTCCGCGGGACTGTCATCTGCCGCGAGGTCGGTGAGACCGAGCCGGGCAGCAGGCGCGGCAGGTAGCCGTCCCGGGCGTACGCGCTGAGCGTCGCGCTCCGCTCGGGGAGGGCCGCCGCCGCGCCGGTCACCGGCGTTCCCGCCAGGCCGAGGGCGAGCACCGCGGCCACCGGCGCGCGCCAGGACAGGCGGATCCTCATGGGACCTCCAAGGTCGGGATTGTGCCTCCCATCCCAGCAACCTCTTGTCGCTTTTGCCACCCTCGTTTCATCATGCGTGGAATAGACGTACATAACGTGAATATTTCTGACTGTTAGGGATCCTCCGCCGGACGCGGACGGGCGCGGACGCCGGCGTCGCACCGGGACGGCAGAATGCACGGGAACCCACCCGAGAAGGCGGATCAGATCGTGACCCAGTCAGTGCACCAGCGGATCGCCGAGGAACTCGGCGTCGCCGAACGTCAGGTGCGGGCAGCAGTCGAGCTGCTCGACGGCGGCGCCACAGTGCCGTTCATCGCCCGCTACCGCAAGGAGGCCACCGGCCTGCTCGACGACGCGCAGCTGCGCACACTGGAGGAGCGCCTGCGCTACCTGCGCGAGCTGGACGAGCGGCGCGCGGCGGTGCTGGAGTCGATCCGCAGCCAGGGCAAGCTTGACGAGGCGCTGGAGGCGCAGATCCTCGCCGCCGACTCGAAGTCGCGCCTGGAGGACATCTACCTGCCCTACAAGCCGAAGCGGCGCACCCGCGCGCAGATCGCCCGCGAGGCCGGGCTGGAGCCGCTCGCGGACACGCTGCTCGCCGACCCGGCGCAGGACCCGAAGGCGGTCGCCGCCGGGTTCGCCGACCCGGACAAGGGCGTCGCGGACGCCGCCGCCGCGCTGGACGGCGCGCGGGCCATCCTGATCGAGCGCTTCGCCGAGGACGCCGACCTGATCGGCACGCTGCGCGAGCAGATGTGGTCGCGGGGCCGGCTGGTCTCCCGGGTACGCGAGGGTCAGGAAACCGCCGGGGCGAAGTTCGCCGACTACTTCGACTTCGCCGAGCCGTACCCGAAGCTGCCCTCGCACCGCATCCTCGCCATGTTCCGGGGCGAGAAGGAGGGCGTGCTGGAGCTGACCATGGATCCGGAGGCCGACGGGGACGCCGACGTGAACCCGGGCCCCAGCCGGTACGAGGCCGCCGTGGCGGGACGCTTCGGCGTCAGCGACCAGGGACGGCCCGCCGACAAGTGGCTGGCCGACACGGTGCGCTGGGCCTGGCGTACCCGGATCCTCATCCACCTCGGCGCGGACCTGCGGATGCGGCTGTGGCAGGCGGCCGAGGAGGAGGCCGTGCGGGTCTTCGCCACCAACCTGCGTGACCTGCTGCTGGCGGCGCCGGCCGGCGCGCGTCCCACCATGGGTCTGGACCCGGGCCTGCGCACCGGTGTGAAGGTGGCGGTCGTCGACGCCACCGGCAAGGTGGTCGCCGCCGACACGATCTACCCGCACGAGCCGCGCCGGCAGTGGGACGCCTCGCTGCACACGCTCGCCACGCTCGCCGCCGCGCACGGCGTCGAGCTGGTCGCGATCGGCAACGGCACCGCCAGCCGGGAGACCGACAAGCTCGCCGCCGACCTGATCAAGCAGCACCCGGAGCTGAAGCTGACCAAGGTGGTGGTCTCCGAGGCGGGCGCGTCGGTCTACTCCGCCTCCGCGTACGCCTCGCAGGAGCTGCCCGGCCTGGACGTCTCGCTGCGCGGCGCGGTGTCGATCGCCCGCCGTCTCCAGGACCCGCTGGCCGAGCTGGTGAAGATCGACCCGCGGTCGATCGGCGTCGGGCAGTACCAGCACGACCTGTCCGAGGTGAAGCTGTCCCGCTCGCTCGACGCGGTGGTCGAGGACTGCGTCAACGCGGTCGGCGTGGACGTCAACACCGCCTCCGCGCCGCTGCTCACCCGGGTGTCCGGCATCGGCGCCGGGCTGGCCGAGAACATCGTGCTGCACCGCGACGCCAACGGGCCGTTCCGCACCCGGGCGGAGCTGAAGAAGGTGCCCCGGCTCGGGCCGAAGGCGTTCGAGCAGTGCGCGGGCTTCCTGCGCATCCCCGGCGGTGACGACCCGCTGGACTCCTCCAGCGTGCACCCCGAGGCGTACCCGGTGGTGCGTCGCATCCTCTCCTCCACCGGGCAGGACCTGCGCGCGCTGATCGGCAAGTCGGCCATCCTGCGCGGCCTGCGCGCGACCGACTTCGTCGACGACACGTTCGGCCTGCCCACCGTCACCGACATCCTCGCCGAGCTGGAGAAGCCGGGTCGTGACCCGCGTCCGGAGTTCCGTACCGCGACGTTCGTCGAGGGCGTGGAGAAGATCAGCGACCTGACGCCCGGCATGGTGCTGGAGGGCGTGGTGACGAACGTGGCCGCGTTCGGCGCGTTCGTCGACGTGGGCGTGCACCAGGACGGGCTGGTGCACGTCTCGGCCATGTCGCACACGTTCGTCAAGGACCCGCGCGACGTGGTGAAGTCCGGCGACGTGGTGAAGGTCCGGGTGCTCGACGTGGACGTGCCGCGCAAGCGGATCTCGCTGACGCTGCGGCTGGACGACGAGGCGCCAGCCGGCGGCGGGCGCCCGGCGGGCGGCGACGGCCGACGGGACCGGGGCGGTCAGGGCGGCGGGCCACGCGGCGGCGGCCAGGGACGCATCGGCGGCCAGCAGAACGGGCAGCGCGGTGGTGGCCAGCAGGGCGGCCAGCGCGGCGGCTCGGGCGGCGGGCAGAGCGGAGGCGGCCAACGCGGCGGCTCGGGCGGCGGCGGGCAACGCGGTGGCGGACAGGGCGGCACGTCGCGCGGTGGCCAGCAGCAGCGGCCCGGGCGCGGTGGCGGCGCCCCGGTCAACGACGCCATGGCGGAGGCGCTGCGCCGCGCCGGCCTGGCCTGACACGTCCCGCTGCCGGGCCGAGGTCACGAACGCCTCAGCCCGGCAGCCCCGCCGGGGAACAGCGACGCGCCGGCCCGTGTCGCGGTCAGGCGCCCCGGCAGGGCGACGGCCGCGGGGACGGGCCGAGGCACCGGCATCACACCCTTGATCAACACAATCTCGCCGAGGTGGTGGCATCAGAGGCTCCGCGACACCACCACTTCGGCGAGCTGGAGTTGATCACACCGGGCAGCGCGCCGGGAAAGGGACGGGTCACGCCTGCCGGAGCCGCGAACACCACTCACCAGGCGCGTTGTTGACCAAGGAGTTCGTGGCCTGTTCAGGGCGTTCGACTGACACAAACCCCTTGATCGCCGCAGCCTCGGCGGTGCGCGCGCCGGGCCCGACGGCCTGTGCGCCGGGCGGGGCCGGTTCCGCGTACCCTCGCGGTCGTGGGCGGTGAGGACGACGAGCGGTGGCGGGAGCGGCGACGCCACGCGGTGCGGGCGCACGCGGAGGCCGCCGCCCGCGAACGCGAGGCCGAGCAGGCGGAGGCCGCGGAGCTGGTGGCCCGGTTCGCCGCCGAGGCGCTGCGGCGCGGGCTGCGCGCCGGCCGGCTGACCGCGACCGGGCACGACGGGCGCGGTCGCTACCGCACGCGGATCACCGGCTGGTACGTGGACCGGGCGCACAGCCGCGCGGTGGACACCGACGGGCGTTTCTACCTGCTCACCGTGCCGCCGGGCCTGCGGGCGCGGCTGCTCGGGGCGGACCCGCCGCCCAGTCCGCCGCCGCTGGTGGTCGGCCGGGGCGGCCGGGACGGCGAGTCGGTGCCGCTGGCGACCCTGCTCAGCCGTCGTCTCGACGCGGGCGACGACTGGCGCTGACCGGGGCCGGACGCCGGTCTGCCCGCTGCCGGGGCACCGCGTGCGCGGCCCGCCGGGCGACGTGCCGCCACCAGCACAGCTGGACCACGAGCGTGAGCAGCCCGGCGAGCACGATCGCGGCCAGGTTGATCACCAGTTGGAGGGCGGAGCCGGCGGCCTCGTGCCACACGCCGTACGCGGACGCGACGGCCACGTTCGCCGCCGCCGGCACTGTGGTCACCGAGATCAGCACACCCACGAGCGAGCCGGACTTCTTCGAGGTCAGCGACAGCATGCCGGCCACGCCGGCGAGCAGGCCCACCACCCAGGACAACGCGTCCGGACGCCAGATGAAGTCGGTCATCGGCCGTTCCGCCAGCAGCATGTCCCGGTCGACCAGGCCGGCCGCGGTGAGCGCCCAGGTGCTCAGCGCGGTGGCCGCCATGGCGACGAGGAAACCGACCGTCAGCGCCTTGACCGAGTGACCGACCACGCGCGGCTGACGCCGCAGCAACGCCACGCAGAGCGCGGCGAGCGGACCGAACTCGGGGCCGACCACCATCGCGCCGACGATCAGGATGGGCTGGTCCAGCAGCACGCCGATCCCGGCGATCATGGTGGCCACCACGATCAGGGCGAGGAACGTGCCGGTGAGCACCGTCTGCTCGCCGGTCTTCGCGGCGATCTCGTCCCACACCACGGCGTCCTCCCCGTGGCCGGGGGCTTCCTCGGCGGCCCGGTCGGCCGCCTCGGACAGGGTCAGCTCGACGTCGTCGGCGGCGATCCCGCCGCGTACGTCCACGTCGAGGTCCTGCAGGCGGCGCAGGACGTGGTCCGCGCTCTCCCGGACCACGTCGCAGAGGATCAGGTCGCCGGCGGGCCGGCGGGCGGCCCCGGTGAGAACTACCAGGTGGGTCACGCCGGGCTCGGCGCCGAGCAGGTCCACGACGGCCGACGAGCGGTCGCCCGGCGCGATGATTCGCAGGTGCAGCACCGGCGCACTCTACTGCGGGGCGACAACGCGCAGAAGCATGTCGGAAAGCCGATATTTTCCACGGCTCTGGCGAATCTCGTCCCTACCGTCACCTTATGGGCACCCAGTTCTCCCACATGAGAAAGACTTTGCTGGCACTGGCGCTGACCATGGGCGCCGTGGCCTCGACAGCCGGTCCGGCGGAAGCGGCCGGCGTCCCGGCGGTCCGCGGCGCGGCGGACGTGAGCGGCTATGCGCGCGACGGGTTCCGGCCACAGTTCATCCCGGACGCCGGCCTGCCGTACAACGACAGCGCGCTGGCGCCGCGGGTGGATCCGAACCCGCACGACGAGCACGGTGTCCGCCTGTTCCAGTACAACGGACAGACGTACGACCATCCCGTCGCCCAGGCGCAGTGGGGACTGAGCAACCTGCGCACCTATCTCGCCAACCGCGACCGGCTCTTCCTCGACCGGGCGGTGGCGCAGGCTCAGCGGAACATCGACCGCAGGGTCGAGTCGCGCTCGGCCTGGTGGTACCCCTACGAGTTCGACTTCCCCCGGTGCGCCCAGATGCCGGTGATCCACGCGCCGTGGTTCAGCGCGATGGCGCAGGGACAGCTGCTCAGCCTCTTCACCCGCCTGGCGGCGGTCACCGGGGAGCAGAAGTGGCGTCAGGCCGCGGACCGGACCTTCGCCAGCCTCCTGCTTCCGCCGGAGACCGGGCTGCCCTGGGCCAGCTGGGTGGACGACGCCGGGCACCTGTGGTTCGAGGAGTACCCGCTGACGCCGGGAGTGACCGGCGAACGCGTGCTGAACGGCCACATCTTCGCGCTCTACGGCGTGTACGACTACTGGCGGCACACCTCGGACCAGCGGGCCGCCGCCCTGTTCGACGGCGCCGCCACCACGCTGCGCCGGCACGTGCCGACCACGTTTCGCGCGCCGCAGTGGGCCAGCCGCTACTCGATCGGCTGTCCCTCCTCGTACGCGGGCTACCACCCTGTGCACATCGGACAGCTGCTGAAGACGTACGAGATGACCCGCGCTCCGGTCTTCGCCGCCATGGCCGACCTGTTCCGCGAGGACTACCCGGCGCCGGCCGTGTCCGGCACCGTCATCTTCTCCGGTGGGGCGCACGTCGGCTACCGGTTCTCCTCCGCAGGCGCGGTGCTGGAGCAGAAATCCCTGACTCTGTCCCGGCAGTCCCAGGCGAACGCCGACCAACGCGTCCGCATCCTCGGGCGCGGCATCTACTACCGGATCACGAACGGGGCCTTGGCCGGGTTCCTCATTCCTGAGACGCCAGGCGAGCGATATCTGCTCGGCGCGGTCGTGCGGCACACCTACACGCCGCAGCGGACCCTGTCGTTCGGTCCCGGCACCTACACCGCGCACATGTACGGGCCGGGCTGGCAGGTCACCGAGAGCAAGACGTTCACCTTCCCCCGCAGCTCGGCCGCGCCGTTCGGCGCGACCGCCTGGGTGAACGGGACGATGAGCTACCAGATCACGGCCGGGGTGTACGCCGGGTATTGGCTGCCGGCCGCCGACGGGTTGACGCCCGCCACCTGACCAGGCGAAGTGTCGATCTCCCGCACCCGTGTCCTCGCGCGGTCCCGCACGGTTGATCCGAGAGATCGGTACCACCTGTTCCCGATCGCGGCTTCCTGCCGCGCCCGGACGGGTGGTCGGGTACCTGTGCGGAGGTGGGGGCATGTCGCTTCCCGATGTGCGTCACGGATCGCTCTCGACCGGCCGGTCCGACCGGTCGAAGCGGTTCCTCGACGTGCTCGCGGCCGTCGTTCTGCTCGCGGTGACGGCACCGGTGCTGGCGACCGTCGCCGTTCTGGTGGCCGTCCGGCTGGGCCGCCCGGTGCTGTTCCGCCAGCGGCGCGCCGGGCGCCACGGCGCGCTATTCGAGGTGGTCAAGTTCCGGACCATGCGGGAGCCGGACCACCGGCGTGGCCTGGTCTCCGACGCCGACCGGCTGACGCCGTTCGGTCGCCGGCTCCGCGCCACCAGCCTCGACGAGTTGCCCACGCTCTGGAACGTGCTCCGCGGCGACATGAGCCTCGTCGGCCCGCGCCCCCTGCTGCCGGAGTACCTGGGCCGCTACACCCCCGCCCAGGCGCGCCGGCACGAGGTGCGACCCGGCGTCACCGGCCTGGCCCAGGTCAGCGGCCGCAACGAGCTGAGCTGGGAGGACAAGTTCGCCCTCGACGTGGAGTACGTCGACAACCGCTCACTGCGGTTGGACCTCGCGATCCTCGCCGCCACCGTCCGCACCGTGCTGCGGCGGGAGGGCATCTCGGCAGCCGGCTCGGCCACCGCGCCGGAGTTCCTCGGAACCGTGCCGGACGGAGCGGCGGCGGGAGACACCGCGCGTACCACGGTGCGGCCGGGCAGGCTGTCATGAGCGGCCTGGTCCACCTGTCCGCGCCGGACGTCGGTCCGCTGGAGGAGTCCTACCTGATCGCCGCGCTGCGTTCCGGCTGGGTGGCGCCCATCGGCCCCGACCTCGAGGAGTTCGAGCGGGAGATCGCGTCGCGGGTCGGCACGCGGGGCGCGGTGGCGGTCAGTTCCGGCACCGCCGCGCTGCACCTGGGCCTGCTCGGCGTCGGCGTGAGCGCCGGAGACGCGGTGGTCGTACCCACGCTGACATTCGTCGCCACCGCGAACGCGGTCCGGTACACCGGCGCACGGCCGGTCTTCGTCGACTGCGACCCGGGCACCGGGAACATCGACGTGTTGCTGCTGGCCGAGGCGCTGGACCGGCTACGCGGCCGGGGCGAACGGGTGGGCGCTGTCGTTCCGGTGGACATGTTCGGCAGTTGCGCCGACTACACCCGGCTGCTTCCGATCTGCGCCGAGGCGGGCGTACCGGTGGTGGAGGACGCCGCGGAGGCACTCGGGGCGACGCACCGCGGCCGGCCCGCCGGCTCGTTCGGGCGGGTCGGCGCGCTCTCCTTCAACGGCAACAAGATCATGACCACCTCCGGCGGTGGCATGCTCGTCTCCGACGACCTGTCCCTTTTGGCCCGCGCCCGGCATCTCGCGACGCAGGCACGCGAGCAGACGCCCCACTACGAGCACCGCGAGACCGGGTACAACTACCGGCTCAGCAACCTGCTCGCCGCCCTCGGCCGCGCGCAACTCGTACGGCTCGACGGCATGATCGGCCGGCGCCGGCGTCTGCGGAACCGCTACGCCGAGCTGTTCGCGTCCGTTCCGGGCGTCGAACTCGTCGGTGCGGCCGACGACACCTCGAACTGCTGGCTGACAGTGATCCGGGTACGCCCCGACCGCGCCGGATGGCAGGCGGCCGAGCTGGCTGAACAGCTGCGGAAGCGGGACATCGAGACGCGGCCGGTCTGGAAGCCGATGCACCAGCAGCCGGCCTTCGCCGGGGCGGAGAGCGTCCTCAGTGGCGCCGCCGACGACCTGTTCGTCCAGGGGCTGACCCTGCCGAGCGGCAGCGCGCTCACCGAGCCGCAGATCAGCACGGTGCTGGCCGCGATCGGCGAGTTCCTGTCCGCCCGGATCGGGACGTAGCCGCATGACGCCCCTGCTGATCGTGGGGTGCGGTGGCCACGGGCGGGAGCTGCTGACCATCGCCCGGGCGGTGGTGGCGGCCGGCGGACCGGACTGGCAGCTGATCGGCTTCGTCGACGACCACCCCTCGGAGGAGAACCTCAAGCGGGTGCAGCGCCTGGACGTGCCGTACCTCGGCGGTGTCGCGTGGCTGCGCGAGGCACCGCCGCAGACTCATCACGTCATCGGCATCGGTGACCCGAGGATCCGCCGGGCGGTGGCGGCGAGGATCGACGCCTATGACCTTCCGGCCGCCAGCCTCGTGCACCCGGACGCCACCATCGGCCCGGACAACCGGTACGGCCCGGGGTTCGTCGCCTTCGCGGGCGCACGTGTCACCACGAACGTCACCATCGGCCGGCACGTCCACCTCAACCAGAACGTCACCGTCGGGCACGACAGCACCCTCGGCGACTTCGTGTCAGTCAACCCGCTCGCCGCCGTCTCCGGTGACTGCCACCTGTCCGAGGGCACGCTCGTCGGCACCAACGCCGCGGTGCTCCAGGGCCTGCGGGTCGGCCGGGACAGCACCGTCGGCGCCGGTGCCTGCGTGGTACGCGATGTCGGCGAGCGGACGGTCGTGAAGGGTGTGCCGGCCCGCTGATCCGGCGCTCCCGCGGCGGGCGGCGCCGGCACCGCCCGCCGTATCGGGGTCAGCGACGGATGCCCGCCCAGTCGTGGTGCCGACGGACCGTGGAGAGAATGAAGTCGACCACCCGGCGTGACGTGTCGGTGACCTGGTAGTCGGCCGGACAGGGCACGCCCTCCGCCTGGTGCTGGCGGACGGTCACCCGGACCGCCTCGGTCACGCCCGCGGGATCAAGCCCGGTCATGATGATGCCTCCGGCGTCGAGGGCCTCCGGACGCTCGATCGACTCCCGGAGCGTGACGGCGGGGAATCCCAGGATCGCCGCCTCCTCGCTGATCGTCCCGCTGTCCGACAGCGTGCAGTACGCGCTGGTCTGCAGGTGGACGTAGTCGGGCAGGCCGAAGGGCTCGTGGAAGACGATGCCGTCGAGCAGGTCCGCCTCCGGCGCCAGCGCCTCCAGCCGGTTGCGCGTGCGGGGATGCGTGGAGACGAGGACCGGGAACCCCCATTCGTCCCGGACCGCGTACAGGCATTCCAGCAGCCGGGCGAGCCGGTCCGGGCGGTCGACGTTCTCCTCGCGGTGCGCGCTGACGAGGAAGTACCGGCCCGCGTTCAGCCCGAGCCGGCTCAGCACCGTGGACGCCGCGATCGCGGGCCGGTAGTGCTCCAGCACCTCCCGCATGGGCGAGCCGGTGTGCAGGATCCGCCGTGGATGCAGGCCCTCGGCCAGGAGGTTACGACGCGCGTGTTCGCTGTAGACCAGGTTGAAGTCGGCGATGTGGTCGACGAGGCGACGGTTGGTCTCCTCCGGCACGTTCAGGTCGAAGCACCGGTTGCCCGCCTCCATGTGGTAGACCGGCACCTTCATCCGCCGCGCCATCAGGGCGCCGATGCTGCTGTTGGTGTCCCCGAGAACGAGCAGGGCGTCCGGGCGCAACTCGGCGATCGCGGACTCCATGCCGATCAGCACGCCACCGAGTACGCGCCCCAGGGACGCGGTGTCTACCTGCAGGAAACGATCGGGCTCGCGGATCCGCAGTTCCTTGAAGAAGACGTCGGAAAGAGTGCTGTCCCAGTTCTGCCCGGTGTGCACGAGCACGTGCTCCACAGTGTCGTCGAGGCGCGCGATCACCCGGGAGAGCCGGATTATCTCCGGCCTGGTCCCCACCACCGTCATCACCCGTGTCATGAACTGCCTTTCGCCCAGCCGGCCCAGCTTCCACCAGCGACCTCTGCTCGTTGGATCAACGAGCAGGCGACGCGCCCGGTGGCGGCCGGACGGGAGCAGCCGACGGATTACGCCGCTTATTGCCGCTATCTCCAGCTTTGGCTCGTTATGAGGAAGTAACGTGCAGTTGCGATGTGAGCTCCCGTCAGGCACGGGGGAGACTGGAGGAGATGTGGCTTCCTCGCTTTCGGGCCGGCGCTTCCTGATCACCGGCGGCACCGGCTCGTTCGGCCAGACCATGGTCGTCCGCCTGCTGAAGGCCGGCGCCGAAGAGGTACGGGTGCTCAGCCGTGACGAGTCCAAGCAGGACGCGATGCGGCACCGGCTCCGGGACGACCGGGTCCGCTACTACGTCGGCGACGTCCGCGACCACGACAGCACGCTGAAGGCCACCCGGGGAGTCGAGTACGTCTTCCACGCGGCGGCTCTCAAGCAGGTGCCCTCCTGCGAGTTCTTCCCGCTCGAAGCGGTCCGGACCAACGTCCTGGGCAGCGCCAACGTCGTGGACGCCTGCGAGCGCAACGGCGTCGAGGCGCTGGTGCTGCTCAGCACCGACAAGGCCGTCTACCCGGTGAACGCGATGGGCATGACCAAGGCGCTGATGGAGAAGGTGGCGCAGGCCCACGCGCGCAACAACCCCGGTGCCCGTACCCGGGTCTGCTGCGTCCGGTACGGCAACGTGATGTACTCCCGCGGCTCGGTGATCCCGCTGTTCGTCGAGCAGATCCGCGGCGGCGTGCCGCTCACCGTGACCGAGCCGACGATGACCCGCTTCCTGATGTCGCTGGAGCAGTCGGTCGAACTCGTCGAACACGCCTTCCACCACGGCCAGCCGGGTGACGTGTTCATCCGCAAGGCGGACGCCTGCACGATCGAGGACCTCGCCGTGGCCCTGTGCAACCTGTTCGGCGTGCCGGCGAAGTTCGACGTGCTGGGCATCCGGCACGGCGAGAAGCTGTACGAGACGCTGGCCAGCCGCGAGGACCTGGCCCGCGCCGAGGACTTCGGTGACTTCCTCCGGGTGCCGGTGGACAGCCGCGACCTGAACTACGGCCTGTACTTCGACGAGGGCGACACGAACCGGGAACACCGCGTCGACTACCACTCCCACAACGCGCGCCGGCTCGACGTCGCGGAAGTGATGGAACTGCTGGTCAGCCTGCCGGAGCTGCGCGCGCAGCTCGACCAGGCCGGCCTGCCGACCGCCGCCGCTCCGGCATGAGCGCCGACCTGGACCGCGGTGGCGTCGACGCCACCCGGATCGCCCTCGTCACGCAGTGGTTCCCGCCGGAGCCGACAGGCATCCCGCTGGGCATCGCGCGGTCGCTCGAAAACCGCGACTTCGCGGTGGACGTGCTGACCGGGGTGCCGAACTACCCGACCGGCGTCGTGCCCGCCGGCTACCGCGCGCACCGGCGGAGCGTGGAGGACCTCGACGGGCTGCGCGTGCTGCGCGCCCCCCTCTACCCGAGCCACGACCGGTCCACCGTCAGGCGGGCCGCCAACTACCTCAGCTGGGCCGCCTCCTCCACTGTCGTCGGTCGCGGGCTGCTGCGCTCGGCGGACGCGAGCCTGGTCTACGGCTCCCCCATCACCGCGGCCACCGCTGCGATGGCCGCCCGGATGCGCTGGCGGACCCCGTACGTCCTCATGGTGATGGACCTCTGGCCGGACTCGGTCTTCGCCACCGGCTTCCTCACCGAGGGCGCGGGCAGACGGCTGGCGGCCGCCGCTCTCGGCGGGCTGACCGACCGCGTCCACCGCTGGGCCGACCACATCACCGTCCCCTCCCCCGGCCTACGGAGGACGCTGATCGAGCGAGGCATCCCGGCGGACAAGGTGTCGGTCGTCTACAACTGGGCCGACGAGAAGGTCATGCAGCCGGCCGAGCCGGACCCGACGTTCCGGGCCCGGCTCGGCCTCGGCCGGGACGACTTCGTCGTCATGTACGCCGGCAACCTCGGCGCCGCGCAGCGCCTCGACGTGGCGGTCACGGCGATGGAGCATCTGCGGGACCTGCCCGACGTACACCTCGTACTCGTGGGTGGCGGAGTGGAACGGGAGTCGCTGCGGGAACGGGTCAAGGCCGGCGGGCTCGCCACGGTGCACTTCGCCGACCAGATCGCGCCGGAGCGGATCGCGGCCGCCATGGCGGCCGCCCAGTTGCAGTTGATCTCGCTCGCCGACGAGCCGCTGTTCCACATCACCCTCCCGGGGAAGGTGCAGGCGATCCTGGCGAGCGGCCAGCCGGCTCTGGTGTGCGCTCCCGGTGACGCCGCCCGAATCGTGACCGGCGCCGAGGCGGGGTTCGCGGCGCCTCCCGGCGATCCCGCCGCGCTGGCGGCGGTGATCCGGCAGGCCCGCTCCACCCCACCAGACCGGCTGCGCGACATGGGCCACGCCGCCCGGCGCCACTATCTGGCCCACATGAGTGAAGAGATCAACGCGCAGGTGCTCGCCGATCTGCTGACCGACGCCGTCCGGCGGCGCGGCGACGGCCGCGGCCGGAGGAGGAAGCCATGACACGCGTACTCGTTCTCGGTGTCACCGGGATGCTGGGGCACACCCTCCTGCGGGAGTTCGACCGGGATCCCGGCATCGCCGTGCACGGCGCCTGCCGGACCGTCGACCTGACCGGCCTGCTGCCGCCCGGGCTCGCCGCCCGGGTGGAGACGGGCGTGGACGCGGACGACGTCGACGGCGTCGACTCGCTGCTCCAGCGCGTACGGCCGGACGTGGTGGTCAACTGCGTGGGAGTCGTCAAACAGCGTCCGGAGGTGCAGGACGCCGTCGGTACGGTACGGCTCAACGCGCTGTTCCCCCATCTGCTGGCCCGCCTGTGCCAGACGGCGGGCGCGCGTCTCGTCCACGTCAGCACGGACTGCGTCTTCTCGGGTGACCGCGGCAACTACGTCGAGACCGACCTGCCCGACCCACCCGACCTGTACGGGCGGTCGAAGCTGCTGGGCGAGGTCGGCGGCCCGCACGCGCTGACGCTCCGGACCTCGATCATCGGTCACGAGCTCGCGTCGAGCCGTTCCCTGGTCGACTGGTTCCTCAGTCAGGTGGGCACGGTGCGTGGCTACACCAAGGCCGTGTACAGCGGCGTGACCACCGTGGAACTCGCCCGCGTCCTGCGCACCGTGGTGCTTCCGCGTACCGATCTCGCGGGGCTCTACCACGTCGCGGCGGCGCCGATCACCAAGTACGACCTGCTTCGGTTGGTGGCGTCCGAATACCGGTGGACGGGCGACATCGTCCCCTACGACGGCTTCGTCTGCGACCGGTCGCTGTCGGCCGAGGCGTTCGCCGCCGCGGCCGGCTACCGGCCGCCCTCCTGGCCGCAAATGGTCGCCGAGTTGCGTGCCGCCCGGTCCCGCTGGCAACTGCCGGCGGGCGTGACGGGGACGGGCGCGACGGCCTGAGCCGTGGGCGCCGCCCGGCGGCGCGGCGCCCACGGTCCGATCAGGTACGAGCCCGACGTGCGCCCGCAACGTCGGAGAGAAGGTCCAGGTAGCGCGCCAACTGGTCGTCCCGGTACAGCCCGTCGAGCGCGGACGGCGGAATCTCGGCGAGGCGTCCGTTCCGGTCCTTCTCGGCCAGCCAGATCCGCAACTGCTCGGCGATGCGCGCCGGGTCGCTGAGGACGACGCCGGCGTCACGGGAGCGCAGGATGTCCGCCACGATTCCGGTCGGGTGCCCGATCATGAGGATGGGACGCCGGGCACGCAGGTAGTCGAAGAACTTCCCCGGCACCGTGCCGGCGTCGCGCGGGTCGTTCCACATCACCAGCACCAGGACGTCGGCCTCCGCCTGCACCCGCCACGACTTCTCCGCCGACACCTCACCCAGGTTGGTCACCGAGTCCGAGACGCCGGCGCGCTCGGTGGCGGCCTGCGCCACCCCGTTGTCCTCACCCGCGAAGACGACATGGACACGCCGGGCCTCGGGGCCGAGGAGCGCCACCGCGTCCAGCAGTGGCGAGGGATCTCGCTTCCCGGGGTTGAGCCGCCCGGTGTGCGTCAGCGTCAGGGGCGGCGATCCGTACGCGTCCACGGTGGTTGGTTGCTCGGCCGGCCCGCCCACCGGGCCTGGTGGGCGCGGGTCGATGCCGTTCATGACCACAGTCGTGCCGATCCCGAACGTCGAGCGCATGATGTAGGCCAGCGGCTCGGAGATCGTGACGCATGCGGCGGCGGACCGGAGCAGGCGCCGTTCCATCCAGTGGTCGAGCTTCCGCCGTATCCGGGTCCGGCCGTACGGCCAGTAGTCGTTGCCGACCGTCCACAGGTCACGGTAGTCCGCCACCCACGGCACCTTCAGGCGGCGGGCGATGGCAGCGGCGACAAGATACGCCGACGCCGGCGGGCCGGTCACCATCACGACGTCGGGTCGCCAGTCCCCCCGGTCGCGCAGGAATGCGCGCACGGCGGGCACGACCCAGTTCACGCAGGCGTCCGGGATCAGCACCTCGCGTCCCAGCGTCCCCAGGACGGTCAGCGCCGGACGGCGGCCCACCCTGGCCTGGGCCTCCGCCCGGCGTACCGAGGACACGACCCGGGTCGAGTCGGGCACCGGCGCCACCCGGAGAACGTCGCTCTCGGGCACGCCGGATGATCCGGCGCTGGGCGGCGTCGCCGTCAGGACGCGGACGTCCCACCCCTGGGCGGCGGCGAAGCGCGCCAGCTCACCGGGCCGGCGGGCGCCGACCGATTCCGACGGCGGGAAGACGTACGCGATGATCAGAACGCGGGGTCGCGGATGCAACTCGGGCTCGCCTCTCAAAGGTCACTGTTTCTCCCCGTGTTCAACGACCTGAGGCGTACGCGGTGATGCCGACCTTTTGTCGTCATGTGGGCGGTTCACACCGGCTCCCGGGCCCGCCTCGGCGTCGTCGCGCCCGCGTCCGGCCGGTCCGCGACGCGCGCGTGCGCCCGTACCGTCGTCAGCGAGAGCAGCCAGCAGGCGGTGTAGGACACGGCGGCGGCGATCCCGAACGCCCAGACGGCGGCGAGAGCCGACCCGCCGAGCAGCCAGGTGCCCGCGACCGCGCCGACGACGACCACGACCCGGCCGGTGTCCCAGGCGAGTTGCAGATTCTGCCGGCCGAACACGACCAGCGTCTGCGACAGCGGGGACGCGACCAACTGCGCGGCCACGCCGACGGCCAGAGCCTGCGCGTAGGCGCCACTGCTCGCCCACTGGGCGCCGAACACCAACCGGAAGATCGCGGGCGCCGCCAGGAGCGCGACGACCGCCGCCGGAACCGCGATCATGATCAGTTGCCGGCTCGCCCGGAGGAACATCGCCCGGGCCTGCTGCGGCGCCTCCCGTGCCAGCCGGGCGAGTTCGCCGAGGTAGACCTGGGCGACAGCGGTGCCCGCCAGGGCCACCGGCGCCGCCAGGACCCGCTGGGTGAGCCCGAGCCATCCGGCCACGGTGCCGCCGTACCAGAACGCGATGAGCAGGACCGGAAGCTGGTTTCCCAGCACGTTGACCAGCCCGGACGGCGCGAGCACGAGCGGGAACCGGCGGTAGCGCCGCATGGTCCGCCACAGCCGCCGGGGATGGAACCCGGCACGTGTCGCGGGATCACGCAGGCGAGCGCCGGGCGCCAGCATCAGCGCACCGGTCACCTGCCCGGCCGCGAGGCCGAGGGAGAGCCCGCCCGCTCGTACGCCGGCCGCGCCGAAGAGCACCTGCGCGGCGAGCGTGGCGACGGCCTGAAGGAAGTTGCGCCGCCCGATCGCGGCGTAACGGCGGTGGCGGACGGCGAGCTGGTTGAGCACCAGGAGGCAGCCCATCGCGGCCGCCGCCCACGGGACCAGCCAGAGCCAGACGCGCAGGGCGGGCTGATCGTAGACGTCGGCGATCGGCCGACCGGCCAGCGCCACCGCCAGCGTGCCGAACGTGCCGGTCACCAGGGCGCAGACGAGCCCGAGCGCCACCAGCGCGTCGGCGTCCCGGTCCTCAGCGGGCAGTGGGACGGCCATCTCCAGGCGCAGTGCCGCGACCGCGCCGACGGTGGCGACCAGCGTTGCGATCACGGTGAAGACGCCGAAGTCCGCCGGCGTGTAGAGGCGCGCCAGAACCGGCGCCGCGGCGAGCAGGAGCACCTGCCCGCCGACGGTGCCCGAGGCGATGCTCAGTACGCCGCGACGCGCTCCGGTCAGACGCGACCGGGAGACGCCGGGGCGTCCTGCCCGCCGAGGCTGTTCGGCGCGCACGCGCTATCGTTCCGCCCCGACCGGTGTGCGTCTCTCCGGCCCGGCCACCGGTCGTCCCGGTTGCCACCTGACCGGCTCGTGGCCCGGGGCGACCGGCGCTGCGGACGCGGCCCGCCGCGCCCGCGCCGACAGCGCCGTCTGCTCCGGCTTGATCCGGCCGCCCCAGTACCAGAGCGCCAGGTAGGCGACGAGCCCGGTGTTGAGGAGCGTCTCCGGACCACCGACAGCCCAGGTCCCCAGGACGACGGTCATGCCGGCGTACCCCATCAGTTCCAGGGAGTTGTAGCTGGGCCGGCGCAGTCCGTTGAAGGTGATCTTCTGCAGCAGCAGGGCGAGGGCCGCCGCGCCCACCAGTACGCCGACAGTGCCGAAGTTGTGGTGGATGGATCCCCACAGCGATGGTGGCGACGTGCCGACCGTCGAGCCGTAGAGCGTCGCGAACACCTCGTTGGCCAGGCTGCTGCCCCGGTCGCCGGGCAGGATGCCGGACAGCGAGCGGAGCCATTCGCCGCCGTGGCGGACAGGTAGCTGCGACGTGTAGTTGAAGGCGGCGAGCCCGGAGAGCTGGTTGTCCTCCATGAAACGCCGGTACAGCTCCCGCGCGGCGGCCGTGACCGGATGCCCGTCCCCGTCGCCGCTGCGACCCAGCACCTGCGTCGCGACGAAGACCACCGGTGCGCCGAGCACCGGGACGAGCAGCACCCACCGGGACATCGCGCGCCCGACCGCGAGGAACGAGTAGACGACAAGGGTCAGCAGGAACAGGAAGAACGCTCCGCGCTGGCCGGTGCCGATGAGCGCCAGTGTCGCCAAGCCGAGCGGGAAGAGCGCGAAGACCCGGCCCGCCAGGCCCCGCCGGTTGAAGAACCACACCGCGAGGACCACGGCCAGCGAGGGCAGCAGGACGTTACGGAACTGGTTCGCGTACCCGGGGAAGAAGTAGTTCTCTCCCGCGTACGACTGGAGCCGGAGCGTGCTGACGTTCTCCGTCTGACCGGTGAGCACTCCCCGCAGGCCCACGACGAAGGCGCTGTAGCCCACGGCGGCGAAGTACGCCGCGGTGGCGGCCATCGACAGCGCCGTCACGATCAGCACGCTGGCCGTCGGGCGCACCAGACGGAACGTGTAGGGCGCGCGGTCGCCCACCTTGCGCGGTACCGAACGTCGGCCGGCCCGCAGGCACATGAACGTCACCATGCTCACCAGGAGGTACACCGCCACCGCGCCGAGCACGAGCCGGCCGTAGAAGGTCTCGGTGGTGGAGTCCGGATCAACCAGTTGCACCGTCCCGAGGGCCATCAGCAGCTGCGAGACGACGAAGAGCCCGTCCGGGGTGAGCAGACCGTACGTGCGAACCGCGACGACGTAGTGCAGGACGGCCAGCAGAACCACCGCGACGAGAAGCAACATCATGACTTGCGGAATCCGTTCATTTTCTGGAGTCGTCCCGTGGGAGCGCGCACGCTCCGCTCGCCCCACCACGGCGGCACACAGGCTCAACGACCGCTCCCCCGGCAGGTCACGCCGCGTCGCGACGGCGACGGCGATCCGGTCTCGACCGGGTGCTTGTACGCCCACCACGCCCACCGTCCGTGTGATGAGCTGTACCGGTGGCGGGAGATGTGCTGGGGCTGGTGCTGCACCCCACCCGGGACGTCTCCGAGGTGGTGCGGATCATCGTGGACTGGGCGGCCCGGCACCGGATCACCCTCGCCGTACGCGCCGAGGACCGTACGCGCGTGCCGGCCGCGGTGGAGGCGGTCGCCGCGGACGAGCTGGCCGACCGCTGCGCCGCGCTGATCAGCATCGGCGGCGACGGCACCATGCTGGGCGCGCTGCGGATGGCCGTACGCGACCCGAAGCCGGTGCTCGGCGTCCACCTGGGCCGGGTCGGCTTCCTGGTCGAGGTGGAGCCGCCGGACCTGCCCCGGGCGCTGGAGCGGCTGGTGGAGCACGACTTCACCGTCGAGTCGCACGCCTGCCTGGCCTGCGACGTCTGCGGCGACGACGTGGTGGCGTTCAACGACATCGCCCTGGTCCGGCAGCCCGGCGCCGGGTTCGTCACGGCCACCCTGGCGGTGGACGGCCAGCGGTACGGCTACTACCGCTGCGACGCGTTGGTGGTGAGCACGCCGGCCGGCTCGACCGCGTACAGCTACGCCGCCGGCGGCCCGTTGATCTCACCGGCCACGGAGGCGATGGTGGTGACGCCGTCGGCGCCGATGGCCGGGATCTCCCGCTCGGTGCTGCTCTCCGCGCACGAGACGGTGCACCTGGAGCTGCGCGCGGACTCGGCGCCGGTGGCGGTGGAGATGGACGGGCTGCTGATCCGGCAGGCGGCGACCGAGGGCTCGGTGCACATCCGGTACGTCAAGGACGCCGGCCGGGTGGTCCGCCTCGACCCGCGCCGCTACCAGGAGCGCAACCAGCTCAAGTTGAGCCTGCTGGACCTGCCGCTGCTGCCGGACCAGCTGCGCGAGCTGTTGCCGGACGGGTTGCGGGAGCAGCTCAACCGCCGGGAGCTGCCCCCGCCCCGGTGACCGTCAGGACGCCCCGAGCACCCCGTCGACGAGCGCCTTGGCCTCCTCCTGGATCCGGGCCAGGTGCTCCGGGCCCTGGAACGACTCGGCGTAGATCTTGTAGACGTCCTCGGTGCCGGACGGGCGGGCGGCGAACCAGCCCGACTCGGTGGTCACCTTGAGGCCGCCGATCGCGGCACCGTTGCCGGGTGCGGTGGTGAGGATCGCGGTGATCGGCTCACCGGCCAGCTGGGTCGCGGTGACCTGCTCCGGCGACAGCTTCGCCAGGACCGCCTTCTCCTCGCGCCCGGCCGGGGCGTCGATGCGGGCGTACGCGGGCGCGCCGAAGCGGTCGGCCAGCTCGGCCCAGTGCTCGCTGGGCGTACGCCCGGTGTTGGCGATGATCTCGGCGGCGAGCAGGCAGAGCAGGATGCCGTCCTTGTCGGTGGTCCAGGTGCCGCCGTCGCGGCGCAGGAACGACGCGCCGGCGCTCTCCTCGCCGCCGAAGCCGACGGCGCCGTCGAGCAGGCCGGGCACGAACCACTTGAACCCGACCGGCACCTCCAGCAGCGGGCGGCCGAGGTCGGCCGCGACCCGGTCGATCATCGAGGAGGAGACGAGCGTCTTGCCCACCGCCGCGGCCGGGCCCCACTGCTCCCGGGTACGGAACAGGTGGCCGATCGCCACGGCCAGGTAGTGGTTGGGGTTCATCAGGCCGCCGTCGGGCGTGACGATGCCGTGCCGGTCGGCGTCGGCGTCGTTGCCGGTGGAGACCGCGTAGTCGTTCCGGGCGGCGATCAGCGAGGCCATCGCGTTCGGTGACGAGCAGTCCATCCGGATCTTGCCGTCGCCGTCGAGCGTCATGAACCGCCACGTCGGGTCCACCAGCGGGTTGATCACCGTCAGGTCGAGGCGGTGCCGGTCGGCGATCTCCCCCCAGTACGCCACGCTCGCCCCGCCCATCGGGTCCGCGCCGATGCGCACTCCGGCGTCGCGGATCGCGTCGATGTCCAGCGCGGCGGGCAGGTCGTCGACGTACCGGGCGAGGAAGTCGTACCCCCCGGTGGTGTCGGCGGCGCGCGCCCGCGCGTACGGGATGCGTCTCACCTCCTTGAGCCCGGCGGCGAGGATCGCGTTCGCGCGGTCCTGGATCCACTTCGTGGCGTCGGTGTCGGCGGGCCCGCCGTGGGTGGGGTTGTACTTGAACCCGCCGTCGGACGGCGGGTTGTGCGACGGGGTGATCACGATGCCGTCGGCGAGGCCGCTGGTGCGGCCCCGGTTGTGGGTGAGGATGGCGTGCGAGACGGCGGGCGTCGGGGTGTAGCCGTCGCGGCTGTCGCGCAGCACGGTGACGCCGTTGGCGGCGAGCACCTCCAGCGCGTCGGCCTCGGCCGGCGCGGAGAGCGCGTGGGTGTCCCGGCCGAGGAACAGCGGCCCGTCGAGGCCCTGCTCGCGCCGGTAGTCGCAGAGCGCCTGGGTGACGGCGAGGATGTGGTCGGAGTTGAACGCGTGGCGCAGGCTGGACCCGCGGTGCCCGGAGGTGCCGAAGGAGACCTGCTGCGCCGGGTCGTCCGGATCCGGGTGCTCGGCGTAGTAGGCGGTGACCAGCCGGGGCACGTCGACCAGATCGTCGGGCTGCGCGGGCTGGCCGGCACGGGGGTGGGCCACTGCGGGATCCTCCTCGGGTTGCGGTGGTGCTGCTCAGGGCTCGACGCGCTGGCCCTTGCCGATCACGACGATGCCGTTGTCGGACACGGTGTAGCGCTGGCGGTCCTTCTCCAGGTCGACGCCGATCTCGGCGCCCTCCGGGACGTGGACGTTCTTGTCCAGGATCGCGCGCCGGACGACCGCGTGGCGGCCGATCTGGACACCCTCCATCAGCACGGCGCCGTCGACGTGCGCCCACGAGTGGACCTTCACCTTCGGCGACACGATCGAGTTCTCCACCAGCGAGCCGGAGATCACCGAGCCGGGCGACACCATCGAGCTGACCGCGCGGCCGACCCGCTCGCCCCAGGCGTGCACGAACTTGGCCGGCGGGTACGGCGGCTGCTCGGTGTAGATCGGCCACTCGAAGTTGTAGAGGTTGAACACCGGGTGCACGTTGATCAGATCCATGTGCGCGTCGTAGAACGAGTCGAGCGTCCCCACGTCCCGCCAGTAGCCGCGGTCCCGGTCGGTGCTGCCCGGCACCTCGTTGTCCTTGAAGTCGTAGACGTTCGCCTCGCCGCGCTCGACCAGCATCGGGATGATGCTGCCGCCCATGTCGTGCTTGCTGGTCTTGTCCGCCGCGTCGCGCTCGACCGCCTCGCACAGGGCCTTCGTGGTGAACACGTAGTTGCCCATCGAGGCGTAGATCTGGTCCGGCGCGTCGGGCAGCCCCACCGCGTCGGTGGGCTTCTCCCGGAACGCGCGGATGCGCTTGCCGTCCTCGCCGACCTCGATCACGCCGAACTGGTCGGCCATCGACAGCGGCTGCCGGATGCCGGCGACCGTCACCCCGGCGCCGGAGGCGATGTGGTCGTCGACCATCTGCCGGGGGTCCATCCGGTAGATGTGGTCGGCGCCGAAGACGATCACGTAGTCGGGCTGCTCGTCGTTGATCAGGTTGAAGCTCTGGTAGATCGCGTCGGCCGAGCCGGCGAACCACCACGGGCCGCGGCGCTGCTGCGCCGGCACCGGCGTGACGTAGTTGCCGAGCAGCGTCGACATCCGCCAGGTCTTGGTGATGTGCCGGTCCAGCGAGTGCGACTTGTACTGGGTCAGCACGACGATCTTGAGGAAGCCGGCGTTCGCCAGGTTGGACAGGACGAAGTCGACCATGCGGTACATCCCGCCGAAGGGGACGGCGGGCTTCGCCCGGTCGGTCGTCAGGGGCATCAGGCGCTTGCCCTCCCCGCCGGCCAGGACGATCGCGAGCACCTTGGCAGCCATGCTCAGACGCTAACGACCCGGAACCGACTTCACCACTCGGACGCCCACACTTGCGCACCGCGTGCGACACGCCGCTCTGCACTAGGGTGCGGGCATGGCACCGATGCGCGTCGACCTGCTCACCCGCGAGTACCCGCCGGAGGTGTACGGCGGCGCCGGCGTGCACGTGGAATACCTCGCCCGCGAGCTGCGCCGGCTCGCCGACGTGCGGGTGCACTGCTTCGGCGCGCCGCGCGACGAGCCCGGCGTCACCGCGTACGCGGAGCCGGCCGCGTTGGCCGGCGCGAACGCCGCGCTGCGGGTCATGGGCGTCGACCTGGAGATGGCCGCCGGCACGGCCGGCACCGACGTGGTGCACAGCCACACCTGGTACGCGAACCTGGCCGGGCACACCGCGAAGCTGCTGCACGGGGTGCCGCACGTGGTCACCGCGCACAGTCTGGAGCCGCTGCGCCCGTGGAAGGCCGAGCAGCTCGGCGGCGGGTACGCGCTCTCCTCCTGGTGCGAGCGGACCGCGTTCGAGGCCGCCGACGCGATCATCGCGGTGAGCGCGGGGATGCGCCGCGACGTGCTCACCGCGTACCCGGCGGTTAACCCGGACCGGGTCCGCGTGGTCTACAACGGCATCGACACCGCGCAGTACGCCCCGGACCGGAACACCGACGTGCTCGACCGGCTCGGCATCGACCCGTCCCGGCCCAGCGTGGTCTACGTCGGGCGGATCACCAAGCAGAAGGGCCTGCCGTACCTGCTGCGCGCCGCCCGCGAGCTGCCCGCCGACGTCCAGCTGGTGCTGCTGGCCGGCGCACCTGACACGCCGGAGATCGGCGCGGAGGTCGAGGAGCTGGCCGCCGAGCTGCGCGCGAAGCGGTCGGGGGTCGTCTGGGTGGCGGCGATGCTGCCCAAGCACGAGGTGATCCAGGTGCTCACCCACGCCACGATCTTCGTCTGCCCGTCCGTGTACGAGCCGATGGGCATCGTCAACCTGGAGGCGATGGCCTGCGAGACCGCGGTGGTGGCGACCGCCACGGGCGGCATCCCGGAGGTGGTGGCCGACGGCGAGACCGGGCTGCTGGTGCCGATCGAGCAGGCCGGTGACGGCTCCGGCACGCCGCTGGACCCGGAGCGTTTCGTGGCCGACCTGGCCGCGCGCATGAACGAGCTGCTGGCCGACCCGGAGCGGATCGCCGCGTTCGGCGCGGCGGGGCGGCGGCGGGCCGTGGAGCACTTCTCCTGGGACGCGATCGCCCGCCAGACGCTCGAGGTCTACCGCTCGGTGGGCGTGTAAGGAAGGGCCCCTTCTTAACGCCTCCGGTAGAGGAAGGGCCCCTTCTCAACAGCCCGCCCCTCGCGGTCGGCGGCGGATACAGTCCCCGGATGCCGGATGCGATCTTCGCCCATCCTCGGCTCGCGCCGGTCTACGACGCGTTCGACGGCGACCGGGACGACCTGGACGCGTACCTCGCGATCGCCGACGAGCTGGACGCGCGCGTGGTGCTCGACCTCGGCTGCGGCACCGGGAACCTGGTCCTGCTGCTCGCCCGGCACGGCCGTACCGTCGTGGGGGTCGACCCGGCCAGGGCGTCCCTCGCCGTCGCCCGGTCGAAGGACCGCGAAGGCCGCGTGCGCTGGGTGCACGGCGACGCCACGACGCTGCCACCGCTGCGCGCCGACCTGGCCGTGATGACCGGCAACGTGGCGCAGGTGTTCTGCGCCGACGACGACTGGGCGCGCACCCTGCGGGGCGTCCACGCGGCGCTGCGGCCCGGCGGGCATCTCGTGTTCGAGACGCGGCGTCCCGAGCGCCGCGCGTGGGAGGAGTGGGCGGCGGACACCGCGCCGGTGACCCGGGACGTGCCGGGCGTCGGGCCGGTGGAACGACGTCTCGAGGTCACCGCTGTGGACCTGCCGTTCGTGTCCTTCCGGTTCACGTACCGGTTCCCGGCCGACGGCGCCGTCGTCACGTCGGACTCGACGCTGCGGTTCCGCGACCGGGACGAGGTCGAGGCGAGCCTGGCGGCCGCCGGCTACCGGGTGCTCGACGTGCGGGACGCGCCCGACCGCGCCGGCCGGGAGTTCGTCTTCGTCGCCCAGCGGTCGACCTGAACGTCGCCGTCGGCGGGCCAGAGCGCCCGCAGCCCGCCGACCCTGTGCCCGAGGCGCGGAAAGAGGCCGTTCGTGGCACGGGGCCGGCCGCCGGAAGTCCGCCACCCGTTCGGTGGAACGCCATGGGTGCCTCAGCGCCCTTTTGACACCCATAGCGTTCCACTCACCGCAGCCCACGCTCGTTCGGTGGAACGGCACGGGTGCCTCACCGGCACGAACTCGACGCCCTCGTGAGCGGGTTGAGGGCTCAGGTGAAGTCGCCGAGCGCGAGAGGATCTCGCGCAGTAGGTTGAGCGGGTGACTGGACGGTTCCCGATCGAAGACGTCTCCCCCGTCGTCTCCTGCGGTCGCTACCCGGCCAAGGCGGTGGTCGGCGAGGTCGTGCCGGTGTCGGCGCGGGCCTACCGCGAGGGCCACGACGCGCTCGGGTGCAACGTGGTCTGGCTCGGCCCGGACGGCGCGGCCCGCCCGTTCACCCGGATGCGCCCGGGCGAACCCGGCCAGGACCGCTGGCACGCCACCATCCGCCCGGACGCGGTTGGCCTGTGGCGCTTCGCCGTGGAGGCGTTCCAGGATCCGTACTTAACCTGGCAGAACGCGGTCACCAAGAAGCTCGCCGCCGGCCAGGGCGCGGCCGAGCTGGCGAACGACCTGGCCGAGGGCGTACGGGTGCTGACCGCCGCGCTGGAGCTGGTGCCGAAGGCCGACCGGGATCGCGTACGCGAAGCCGTGCGGGCCCTGGCCGACGACGGCTTGGACCTGCCGCGGCGGGTGAGCGCGGCGCTGGACCTGGCCGACCTGCTCTGGGAGCACCCGGTCCGTGAGCTGGTCACCACCGGCGAGGAGCGCACGCTCTGGGTGGACCGGCCGCGGGCGCTCTTCTCCGCCTGGTACGAGTTCTTCCCCCGCTCCGAGGGCGCGGTCCCGGCGACAGTCGACGCGCCCGCCCGTTCCGGCACGTTCGCCACCGCCATGGAGCGGCTGCCGGGTGTCGCGGCGATGGGTTTCGACGTGCTCTACCTGCCGCCGATCCACCCGATCGGCCGGGTCAACCGCAAGGGCCGCAACAACGCGCTCACCGCCGGGCCAGACGACGTGGGCTCGCCGTGGGCCATCGGCGCGGCCGAGGGCGGCCACGACGCCATCCACCCCGACCTGGGTACGCCTGAAGACTTCCGCGACTTCGTCGCGGCCGCCGCCGAGCAGGGTCTCGAGGTGGCGATGGACCTGGCGTTGCAGTGCGCGCCGGACCACCCGTGGGTCACCGAGCACCCGGAGTGGTTCACCACCCGCGCCGACGGCAGCATCGCGTACGCGGAGAACCCGCCGAAGAAGTACCAGGACATCTATCCGCTGAACTTCGACAACGACCCCGAGGGCATCCGGGCCGAGGTGCTGCGGGTGGTGCTGCACTGGGTCGGCGAGGGCATCCGGATCTTCCGGGTGGACAACCCGCACACCAAGCCGTTCGACTTCTGGCACTGGCTGATCGCCGAGGTCAAGAAGGTCGACCCGGACGTGCTGTTCCTGGCCGAGGCGTTCACCCGGCCGGCGATCATGCACGGGCTCGGCAAGATCGGTTTCACCCAGTCGTACACCTATTTCACCTGGCGCACGACGGCGGCCGAGATGCGGGAGTACTGCGAGGAGCTGGTCGCCTCGGTCGACTGGATGCGGCCGAACTTCTGGCCGAACACGCCGGACATCCTGCACTCGTCGTTGCAGCACGGCGGCCCGCCGATGTTCAAGATCCGGGCGGTGCTGGCCGCGCTGCTCTCCCCCTCGTGGGGCATGTACGCCGGGTTCGAGCTGTTCGAGCATGTGGCCCGTCCGGGCGCCGAGGAGTACCTGGACAACGAGAAGTACGAGCTGCGGCCCCGGGACTGGGACGCCGCGCTGGCGCAGGGCCGGTCGCTGGCGCCGTTCATCACCACGCTGAACCGGGTACGCCGGGACAATCCCGCCCTGCACCGGCTGCGCAACCTGCGGTTCCACGACATCGACAACCCGGCGCTGCTGTGCTGGTCGAAGCACGACCTCCAGACCGGCAACACGGTGATCGTGGTCTGCTCGTTCGACTCCCGCGAGGTGCAGTGGGGCAACACCACGCTCGACATGCCGGCGCTCGGGCTGGACTGGCACGAGCGGTTCACCGTGCGCGACGAGCTGACCGGCGCCGAGTACGACTGGGGGCAGCGCAACGCGGTACGCCTCGACCCGTACCTGCAACCGGCGCACGTGCTCACCGTGCGCCGCCCGGCCGCACCGGCCCCCGCCGAACCGGAGCAGCCGGCCGCACCAGACCTGACAGTCGAAGACGTACCCGCCGACCTCTCCGGCGGCACCGCCCCGACCGCACCGGCCGACAAGGACGACGCCCGATGGACCAGCTGATCACCGGCGAGGTACACGACCCGCACGCCGTGCTCGGCGCGCACCCGGCCGGCGGGAGCACCACGATCCGGACGCTGCGCCGGGGCGCCGGCGAGGTGACGCTGCTCGTCGACGGCGAGGCGCACCCGATGAAGCGGGTGCACGACGCCGGTGTCTTCGAGGCGGTGCTCCCCGGCGAGGTGCTCGACTACCGGGTCGAGGTGGACGGCACGACGCACGACGACCCGTACCGTTATCCGCCCACGCTCGGCGACCTCGACCTGCACCTGATCGGCGAGGGCCGGCACGAGCGGCTCTGGGCGGCGCTCGGCGCCCGGGTCTTCGACGAGGGCGTCGCGTTCACCGTCTGGGCGCCGAACGCCCGCGCGGTGCGGCTGATCGGCGACGTCACCGGCTGGGCGCCGGACGACGGCTGGCCGATGCGGTCGCTCGGGTCCAGCGGCGTGTGGGAGATCTTCGTGCCCGGCCTGCCGGTGGGCACCCGCTACAAGTACCGCATCCTGGGCGCCGACGGCAGGTGGCGGGACAAGGCCGACCCGATGGCCGCGCGCACCGAGGTGCCGCCGGCCACCGCGTCGGTGGTGCACGAGTCACGGTACGAGTGGGGCGACGCGGACTGGCTCGCGCGCCGGTCGCGGCAGGCGCCGCACCAGGAGCCGATGAGCGTGTACGAGGTGCACCTGGGCTCGTGGCGGCCGGGCCTGGGCTACCGGGAGCTGGCCGAGCAGCTCACCGCGTACGTGCTGGAGATGGGCTTCACCCACGTGGAGTTCCTGCCGGTGATGGAGCACCCGTTCGGCGGCTCGTGGGGCTACCAGGTCACCGGCTACTACGCGCCCACCGCCCGGTTCGGCGACCCGGACGACTTCCGGTATCTGGTGGACCGGCTGCACGCCGCCGGCATCGGCGTGCTCCTGGACTGGGTGCCGGCGCACTTCCCCAAGGACGAGTGGGCGCTCGCGCGCTTCGACGGCACCCCGCTGTACGAGCACCCCGACCCGCGTCGCGGCGAGCACCCCGACTGGGGCACGTACGTCTTCGACTTCGGCCGCAACGAGGTGCGCAACTTCCTGGTCGCCAACGCGCTGTACTGGCTGGACGAGTTCCACATCGACGGGCTGCGCGTGGACGCGGTGGCCTCGATGCTCTACCTGGACTACTCCCGCTCCGACGGGCAGTGGGCGCCGAACGTGCACGGCGGCCGGGAGAACCTGGAGGCGATCGCGTTCCTCCAGGAGGTCAACGCCACCGTCTACCGGCACCACCCGGGCGTGCTGATGATCGCCGAGGAGTCCACCGCCTGGCCCGGCGTCACGAAGCCCACCTCCGAGGGCGGGCTCGGGTTCGGGTTCAAGTGGAACATGGGCTGGATGCACGACACCCTGCTCTACACCTCGAAGGACCCGATCTACCGGCAGCACCACCACCATCAGCTCACGTTCTCGCTGGCGTACGCGTGGAGCGAGAACTACGTGCTGCCGATCAGCCACGACGAGGTGGTGCACGGCAAGGGCTCGCTCGCCGGCAAGATGCCCGGCGACACCTGGCAGCGGCTGGCCACCGTGCGGGCGCTGCTGGCGTACATGTGGGCGCACCCGGGCAAGCAGTTGCTCTTCATGGGCTGCGAGCTGGCCGACGACAGGGAGTGGAGCGAGGAGCGCGGCCTCGACTGGTACCTCACCCACGACCCGGCCCGGGCGGGCGTGCAGCGGCTCGTCGCCGACCTGAACCGGGTCTACCGGGCCAGCCCGGCGCTCTGGGCGCAGGACACCGACCCGGCCGGCTTCCGCTGGATCGCCGGTGACGACGTCGCGAACAACACGGTGTCGTTTATTCGGATCGCGCCGGACGGGCAGACGCTGCTGTGCGTGGCGAACTTCTCCGCGCTGCCGCTGGACGACTACCGGATCGGCCTGCCCGCGGCCGGTACGTGGGCCGAGGCGCTGAACACCGACGCCCACCATTACGGCGGGTCCGGGGTGGGCAACCTGGGCGAGGTGCACGCGGAGAACATCCCCTGGCACGGCCTGCCCGCGTCGGCCTCCCTGCGTATCCCCCCGCTGGGCGTTCTCTGGCTCCTACCCGCAACTGCCTGAGTGCGAGTACCGCCAGAACAGCCACGGCGGCCGGCACTGAGACAGCGTCTTCGGTTGGGCGGGTTGGTTCAGCACTCGTTCTGTTCCTGGAAGTCGATGATCGCTTCGCCGTTGTCTCGAGCCCAGTCGGTCAGAACCTTGATCGGCTCGACCAGGGTCTGCCCGAGTGGAGTGAGGCTGTACTCGACGCGTGGGGGTGCCTCGGCGTAGGCGTGGCGTTCAACCAGGCCGTATGCCTGCAGGCGGCGCAGGGTCTGGGTGAGGACCTTGTGGGAGATGCCGCCGATGAGTTGGGCCAGCTCGCCGGGGCGCCGGGGTTGCAGGCTGAGTGCGAACAGCACGATCACCGCCCACTTCTCGGTGATGATCTCGACGGCCAGGCGGGTGGGGCAATCGGCGAGGAAGACCGGGCCCGGGGTGTCGTGCACAAAGTCGAAAGGTACCAGCGGGTTCCTATCGGCTCCGTAGCGTCTTGCGGCGAAGCCCTTCAGGAACGCAAGGAGCCATTCATGCCACGAGTAGTCGTGTTCGACGAGACCGGCGGTCCGGACGTTCTGCGCGTCGTCGACGAGCCGGTCGTCGAGCCCGCGGCCGGCGAGGTACGCGTACGGATCGAGGCCTTCGCGGTCAACCCGCTCGACCAGATGGTCCGGGCCGGGCAGTCCCCGCGGCCCGTGCCGTTGCCGCACGCGCGGCTGGGCGTCGAGGGGACCGGTGTGATCGACGCGCTCGGGTCCGGGGTGACCGGGCTGGCCGTCGGCGACCCGGTCATCCTCGGTGCGATACCCGACTTCGAGACCAGGGGTGCGTACGCCGAGTACACAGTGCTGCCGGCCGACCGGGTCGTGCCACGGCCCGCCGGGCTGGAGCCCGTCGCTGCGGCGGCGCTCTGGGTGTCGTACTTCACCGCCTACGGCGCGCTGGTGGACAGAGCCGGGATGCGGCCCGGGGACCAGGTCCTGATCACCGCGGCGTCGGGCGGTGTCGGGCGGGCCGCGATCCAGATCGCCAACCAGATCGGCGCCGTGCCGATCGCGGTCACCCGGCAGAGCGCCAAAGTGGAGAGCCTGTTGGCCGCCGGAGCCGCCGCGGTGATCGCCACCGACCGGGAGGACATCGGGGAGGCCACCCGGCGGCACACCGGTGGGGTGGGCGCCGACATCATCCTGGACGCTGTCATGGGCCCGGGCCTGGCCGAGCTGTCGCTGGCTGCGAAGCTCGGCGGCACCCTGGCCACGGTGGGCTGGCTGGACCCGCGCCCGGCGTCGTTCCCGGCGAATCCGTCACTGACCATCTATCGCTACATGAGTTTTGCGGACATGGTCGACCCGGTGACCGCCCGGCGCGTCGCCGCGTTCCTGGCCGCTGGTGTCCGCACCGGCGTGCTGCAACCGATGGTGGACCGGGTGTTCACGTTGAACGACATCGTCGAGGCGCACCGGTACCTGGAGAAGGGAACGGCGACGGGCAAGATCGTGGTGACGCCGTGACAGTCGGCCGCCGATCATGAGGTTGACGGCAGTTGTTGATCTCTAAAAGGCGGTCAACCTCATGATCGACGCGAAGAGGAGGGGCCGGCGGTCAGACCAGGTCGGCTTCTCGGAGGAGCTTCCAGAGGCCGGCGCCGTCGGGGGCGCTCAGCCACTTCTGGCCGACCGGGCCGGACGACGGCCGTCCGGCGGGGGCGGGCAGGCTGCCGGCCAGCACCGACTGGGTCGGCGACAGCTGCCGGATCGCCACCCCTGCTACGTGGTCCGGGTGCGCGGCGGCGAACTCCCGGTAGATCTCCGGGTCGTGCTGCCCGTCGTCGCCGATCAGCAGCCACCGCACCTCGGGGAACTCCCGGGACAGCCGGGCCAGCGTGGCCCGCTTGTGCTCCCGGCCGCTGCGGAACCACCGGTCGGCGGTCGGCCCCCAGTCGGTGAGCAGCAGCGGCCCGGCCGGGTAGAGGTGGCGGGACAGGAACCGGGTGAGCGTCGGCGCGACGTTCCAGGCGCCGGTGGACAGGTAGAACACCGGCGCGCCCGGGTGGGCGGTGGCCAGCCGCTCGTACAGCACCGCCATGCCCGGCACCGCCGTGCGGGCGTGCTCGTCCAGCACGAACGTGTTCCACGCGGCCAGCAGCGGCCGGGGCAGCGCGGTCACCATGACGGTGTCGTCGATGTCGGAGAGGATGCCGAACCGGACGGCCGGGTCGAGCACGCGGACCAGCGCCTCCACCGGTTCGGCGTCGGCGACGCTGAGGCGTACGCAGCCCCAGCCGGGGGTGAAGTCGGCCTCGATCACGGTGTCGACGAACCCGCTGCGGTCGGCGGTCACCTCCTGGCGCACGCCGTCGGCCTCGATGGTCACCCGGATGTGCTTGGCGGGCAGCGTGGCGAAGCTGCGCCAGCCCCGCACCTTGTCCAGGCGGCCCCGCCGCCGGGTGTCCGGGCGGCCCAGCAGCACCCGGCAGAGCACCCGCGCCCAGCCCGGGGCGCCGTAGCCCGCGTACGCGATGATGTTGGGCTGCCACCCGGTGCGCCGCAACCGGCGCTCGACCAGGCCGTGCACGGCGTCCTCGAAGCGCGCGGCGCGGTGCAGTCGCGGTACGGCAAGCTGGTCCGGTGGTGTGGGTGGCACGCTGCAACACTGCCACACCCGGCCGGGCCCGGCCACGCGAGTGATCCACACCGATCGGCCCTCGGAGCCGCGTTCCGCCGTGACAGACTGCGGTCGGGGCGACGACGGGGGCGTTGGTCGTGTCGACGACGAAGCGGGACCGGGTGCGGCCGCGTCCGGACGCGCCGGCGCTGGTGGCGTTGCTGCTCGGTGTGGCCGGAGTCGGCTACCGCCTGGTGCTGACGCTGCTCACGGTGCCCGCGTCGAACAGCGACGAGGCCACGTTCGGGCTGGCCGCGCTGCACATCGCCGAGCGCGGTGAGCGGCCGGTCTTCCTCTACGGCCAGCGCTACATGGGCGTGCTGGAGTCCTACCTGGCCGCGCCGCTGGTCGGCTGGGCCGGGCCGAGCTGGCCGGTGCTGCGGCTGCCGCTGCTCGCGCTGTTCGCGGTGTTCCTGTGGCTGGCGTACCGGCTGACCCGCCGCCTGTTCTCCCCCTGGCTGGCGGTCGTCGTGGTGGGCCTGCTGGCGCTCGGCTCGGAGCGGGTGGTCCGCGACCAGCTCACAGTGGTCGGCGGCCGTCCCGAGGTGAAGCCGGCGGTGCTGGCGATGCTGCTGCTCGCGGTCACGCTCGGCGAGGAGCGGGTCCGGCACCGCTGGCTGGCCACCGGCGCGTTCGGGCTGCTCGCCGGGCTGGCGCTCTGGTCGGACTGGCTGATCGCGCCGTACCTGCTGGTGGCGGGCGTGGTGCTGGTCCTGGCCATGCCCCGGGAGCTGATCGGCTGGCCGGGCGTGCTGCTGGTGGCGGGCTTCGCCGCCGGGATCGCGCCGGTGGTGAAGGACAACATCGTCGCGCCGGCCGGGCAGGACTCGCTGTCGGTGTTCCGGGAGATCAGCACCAAGGAGGGCGTCGCGCCGTCGCTGGCCGAACGGCTGCGCGGCGGACTGCTGGAAGGGGTGCCGCTGGCGTCCGGCCTGTGCCCGATGGACGGCTGCGCGCGCTGGGCGCAGTGGTTCGGCGTGCTCTACCCGGTGCTGCTGGTGGCCGCCGCGGCGCTCGGGCTGGTCGCGTACCGCCGGGCCGCCGACCACGCCGCGCGGGTCCGGGCCGCGGCGATCCTCGCGCTGGTAGTGGGCGCGGCGTTGACCCTGCTGGCGTACGTGCGCAGCCCGCTCGCCGCGACCGACCCGCTCGGCAACTCCAGGTACCTGTCGGTGCTGCAGATCTCGCTGCCGGCCGTGCTGTGGCCGCTCTGGCTGGCCGCCGCGCACGCGCTGCGCAGAACCGCCGGTCCGGCCGCCCGCCTCGGCGGCGCCACGGCGGCCGTGGTGCTGGCCGGGCTGACCGCCGCCACGCTGGCCGGGACCGTGGCGTTCCTGCCCGGCGTGCCGGGCGTACGGGAGGAGGAGCGCACGGCCCGCCGCCTGGCCGACACGGTGCGGAACGCCGGTCTGCACGAGGTGTACGGGGACTACTGGACCTGCAACCGGCTGATCTTCAACACCGGGGAGACGGTCGCGTGCGGTGTGCTCGACGGGGCGCTCACGCCGGGGCAGAACCGCTATCCGGCGTACTGGCAGCGGGTGGCGCGCGCGCAACAGCCCGGGTACGTGCTGGACGTCGGCTCCCCCGCCGAGCGCACACTGCGGCGGCTGCTTGGTGACCGCGCCGACGCGGCGGTGGTGGCCGAGGTGGGCGGCAGTCGCGTGTACCACCCCGACCGTGCCGTGCGGCCGTGGCGCTGAGCCCGGCCCGTACGCTGTGCCGGTGCTCATCCTGCTGCCCCCGTCGGAGGGGAAGGCCGAGGCCGGCACCGGCCGCCGGCTGGACCTGTCCCGGCTGTCCCTGACCGAGCTGAACCCGGCCCGGGAGGCGGTGCTGACCGCGCTCGTCGACCTGTGCGCCGGGCCGGACGAGGCGGCGGCCCTGGCCGCGCTGGGCCTCACCGAGGGGCAGCGCGGCGAGCTGCGCCGCAACGCCCGGCTGCGGGAGGCGGCGACCGCCCCGGCCGGGCGGCTCTACACCGGCGTGCTCTACGAGGCGCTGGGCCTGGACACACTGCCGCCCGACGCGCAGCGGGCGGCCCGCCGCCAGGTGCTGATCAGCTCCGGGCTGTGGGGCGCGGTACGCCTCGCCGACCGGATCCCGCCGTACCGCTGCCCGATCGGGGCGCGGCTGCCCGGGCTCGGGGCGCTGTCGGCGTACTGGCGTGGCGCGCTCGGGCCGGTGCTGGAGCCCGCCGCCGGACGCGGCCCGGTGCTGGACCTGCGCTCCGGCGCGTACGCGGCCACCTGGACGCCGCGCGGCGCGCTCGCCGAGCGGACGGTGACGGTGCGGGTGCTGCACGAGCGGACCGTGGACGGCACGCCGACCCGGTCGGTGGTGAGCCACTTCAACAAGGCGACGAAGGGCCGGCTGGTACGGGATCTGCTGCTCGCCGACGCCCGGCCGCGTACCGCCGACGCGCTGGTGGGGGCGCTGCGGGAGCTGAAGTACACGGTCGAGGAGGCGCCCCGGGCGGCCGGGCGGCCCCGGCAGGTCGACCTGGTGGTCACCGAACTCTGACCGGCGGGCTTCCCGCAAATTTTGCTCAAGGCTCGGCCGCATCGGTTCCCGACCCGGCCGTTGGCGGCAACGGTAGAGGTACCCCGACTCTGACCGAGGAGCTGCGCCGATGCTCGCCGAGCCCACCTCGCTGCTCGACCGCCCCCGCCCGTCCCCGCCGCTGGACTGGCTGACCCTGACCGACGCCTTCGAGATCGCCTGCATGGTGCGCTGCACGCCGCCGCCGGCCGCCGACGTACGCCGCCTGGACCCCGGACCGCACCGGGGCGGGATCGCCGAGTTCAACCGCGAGGACGCGGCGCACCGGATGCGGCAGCTGCTGGGTCGACTCGACGTGCCGGTGCAGCACGAACTGACCACCGGTGGCCTGCGCCGCCGCTACGAGCTGCACCGGCTGGCGGTGCCGCCGCAGCACCGGGCGGCGTACGCGAATCTGCTCACCACCGGCTGGCGGCAGGGCCGCCGGGAGCTGCTCGGCGGGCCGTTCCCGGGCGCCTCGGCGGCGCGGCGGCTCTGGCGGCCCCGGCTGGCGGCGGCGGCCTGGCGGGCGGCGCTGCTCGCCGGCGGCCGGCACGTACGCCGGCACTGCCTCGGCATCCGGCTGGCCGACCGTGACCTGGCCGCGGTGCTGGTCCGCAGCGCGGCGCTGCTGGAGGTGCCGGCGGCGTTGCGGCCGGGCGCGGGCTGCTTCCTGGTGATCGTGCCCAACGGAGAGCACCGGACCCGGATCACCGAGAGCGCGGAGCTGGCCGCCGCCGGCTGACCGGCCCGGCGGCGGGCTTGCGCGGCGGCGGGTGCACGGCGCAGAGTGCAGCCCGTGAGCCGACACTGGCCTGTGCGCGCCGCCGCCCCGCTCGTGCTGGTGCTGCTGCTCGTCTCCGGCCTGGCCGGATGCCGGGACGAGCCGGCCGAGCCGACCCGGATCCGCATCGCCACCGGCAGCCCGACCGCCGTCTACCACGCCTTCGGCCAGTCGCTCGCCGCCGTGCTCAACCGGGAGCTACCCGGGGTACGGGCCGAGGTGGTGGTCACCGCCGCCTCGGCGCAGAACGTCCGGCTGGTCGGGTCCGGCGCGGCGGAACTGGGCTTCACCCAGGCCGACGTGCTCCCGGCACGTGAACCCGAGCATCCGTCCGTGCTCGCCGTGGCCCGCGTCTACGACGACCTGCTGCACCTGGTCACCCGCGCCGGCGGCCCGATCCGCACGCTCGCCGACCTGCGCGGCCGGCGGGTCTCGGTGGGCGCCGACGGGTCCGGCACCGAGATCACCGCCACCCGCCTACTGGAGGTGGCCCAGCTCGACGGCGACCGGATCCGCCAGGAGCACCTCGGGCTGGACGACTCGATGGCCGCGCTGCGGGAGGACCGGATCGACGCGTTCTTCTTCTCCGGCGGACTGCCCGTACGCGGCGTCGCCGACCTGGCGGAGCGGACCTCGCTGCGGATCGTGGACCTGGGCGAGTGGACCGAGGCGCTGCGCCGCGGGTACGGGCAGGTCTACGTGACCCGGGACATCCCCCGCTCCATGTACCAGGCGGAGCCGGTCAGCACGGTGGCGAACCCGAACTACCTGATCGTCCGCGCCGACCTGCCCGCCGCGCTGGTGCGCGACGTGACCCGGCTGCTGATGGAGCGCCGGGCGGAACTGGCCGCCGCGCACCCGGCGGCGGGACGGATGAGCCAGCGGTCGGCGATCGTCACCACCCCGCTGCCGCTGCACCCGGGCGCGGCGCAGTGGTACCGCGCCGCGAAGCCCTGAGCCCGCGCGCGGTCAGCGGGTGGCCGGCTCGCCGTCGTGTCGCGGGCCCACCGGCTCGGCGGTCTCGGCCTCCCCGCCGGCCTCACCCGGATCGTCGGCGGGCGCCGGGAACCACAACTCGGCGACCAGGCCCCGGGGCTCGCCCCGGCGCATGGTGAGCCGGCCGTCCGAGGCGTCCACGAGCACCGCCGCGATGGTCAGCCCGAGTCCCGCGCCGTCCACGTTCTGCACGTCCGGCGCCCGCCAGAACCGTTCGGTGGCCTGGTCGAGCTGGCTGGCCGTCATGCCCGGGCCGGTGTCCCGGACGGTGAGCGTCGTACCGCCCTCGGCGGCGCGGACCGTCACCGTCACCTCTCCCCCGGCCCCGCTGAACTTCACCGCGTTGTCGATCAGGGCGTCCAGCGCCTGGTCGATGGCGGTGGGTACGGTGCGGGCGTACACCGGCTCGCCGTCCGCGTCCAGGCGCAGCGCGACGTCGCAGTGCCGGGCCAGCGGCAGCCAGGCGGACACCCGGGACGCGGCGGTGGCGGCGGCGTCCACGGTGACCCGCTGGTTCTCCTCCCGCTCGGCGCGGGCCAGGGTCAGCAGCGCGTCGAGCACGGTGGCCAGCCGGTCGGTCTCCTCCAGCGCCAGCCGGTGCTCGGCCCGCCCGTCCGCGTCGCTGAGGCTGGGACCCAGTTCCTCGACCCGCAGCCGCAGCGCGGTCAGCGGGTTGCGGAGCTGGTGGCTGGCGTGCGCGACGAAGGCGCGCTGCCGGTCCATCACGTCGGAGACCGCGTCGGCCATGTCGTTGAAGCTCGTCGCGAGCCGGCGCAGCTCGGGTGGGCCGAGCCGGGGGCGCACCCGCGCGGTCCGGCGGCCCTCGGCGATCTCGTGGGTCACCGCGTCCAGCTCGGTGACCGGGCGCAGCACCCAGCCGGCCAGCCCGAACGCGGTCGAGACGCAGGCCAGCACCGCGAGCAGGCCGATGCCGGCCAGCAGCAGCCACCACGCGCTGACGGTGCGGCGCACCCCGTCCGCCGGGCTGGTGGTCACCACCGCGCCGAGCACCTCGCCGCCGTCGTTGATCGGCACGGCCGTCACCACCGGCCCGCCGTCCCACGGCCAGACCGACTCGGGGCCGCTGAACTGCTGCCCGGACAGCGCGGTGTCGAGCGCCGCGCCGGTGCCCGCGCCCGGCTCCCAGGCCGACGAGGCGGCCACGGTACGGCGCTCCCGGTCCACCACCGCGGCACCGATGCCGTAGAGGGCGTCGTAGGCGGCCAGTTCCCCGTCGAGCGGACCGGGGCTGCCGCCGCGCAGCGCCGGGCCGGCGAGCGAGGCGAACCGGGTGGCGTCGGCGAGGCGGTCGGCGCGTACCCGGTCGGTCTCCCGGGAGGCCAGCGTGAACGCCAGCGGCGTCTCCAGGGCGATCAGGACGAGCACCATCAGCAGCAGGTAGCTGATCACCAGTCGGCGCCGCACGGGCCCCTCCTCACGCGCCGCGGAGCCGGTAACCGACCCCGCGCACGGTCTCCACCAGCGTCGCGTCGCCGAGCTTGCCGCGCAGCGACCCGACGTGCACCTCCACGGTGTGCCGGTCGGCCCAGGTGGTGCCCCACACGTCGAGCAGGATCCGCTCGCGCGGCACCGCCACCCCCGGCTGGCGGGCCAGCGAGAGCAGGATGTCGAACTCCTTGCGGGTGAGCGACACGTCCCGGCCGTCCACGCTCACCGTCCGGCCGCCGACGTCGATGCGCACCGGCCCGGCCTCGATGAGGTGACGCTCCGGGACGGTGTGCGCGGCGCGGCGCAGCACCGCCTCGATGCGCGCCTGCAACTCCACCATCGAGAACGGCTTGACCACGTAGTCGTCGGCGCCCAGCCGCAGGCCCAGCACCCGGTCGCGTTCCTCGCCACGGGCGGTCACCGCGATGATGCCGAGCTGGCTGCTGCGGCGGCGCAGCTCGCGGCACACCTCGGTGCCGTCGCCGTCGGGCAGCGTCAGGTCGAGCAGCACCAGGTCGCAGGGGGCGGCGGAGAGCGCCGCGGCGACTGTGGCGGCGTGTTCCACCTGGTAGCCGCGCCGGGTCAGCGCGGACGACAGCGCGGCGGCGACCCGACGGTCGTCCTCGACCAGGAGGATCCGCACCCGTTCCTCCCTCCGCTCGACGTGTGCCCTGCGAATGGTGGCAGACGCGCCGCCGGGACGCGAGGCCGCTCTAGGCTGCTGGCGTGATCTACAAGATTCTCTCCGACGACGAGTGGGCGCGGGCACGGGCGGACGGGCGGTTCGCCGGCACCGCGATGGACCGGCAGGACGGCTACGTCCACCTGTCCGCCGCCGACCAGGTGGTGGAGACCGCGCGGAGGTTCTTCGCCGGGGTCACCGGCCTGACCGTGCTCGCGGTGGACGAGTCCCGGCTCGGCGACGCGCTGCGCTGGGAGGAGTCCCGCGGCGGCGCGCTGTTCCCGCACCTGTACGCCGCGCTGCCGGTGGACGCTGTCGTCGCCGCGCATCCGCTGCCGGCCGACCGGCCCGCCGCCGACGCGGTGGCCGAACTGCTCGGGTGAGCGCTCGTTATGCTGCGTCGAGCCCGCCCGACGGCGCGACGCGCCCTGCCACGATGCGAGTTGAGATGACTGACAGCAACGACCGGTCCGCCTCCGTCTTCGTCCACCCGACGGCCGACGTGGAGGACGGCGCCAAGGTCGGCGACGGCACCAAGGTCTGGCACCTGGCGCACATCCGGTCGAGCGCGCAGGTCGGCGCCGGCTGCGTGATCGGCCGCAACGTCTACGTCGACGCGGGCGTCACGGTGGGCGACCTGGTGAAAATCCAGAACAACGTCTCGGTCTACCAGGGCGTGACCATCGAGGACGAGGTGTTCGTGGGTCCCTGCGCCGTGTTCACCAACGACTTCCGCCCGCGCGCGCAGAATCCGGACTGGACGATCACGCCGACGCTGATCCGGCGTGGCGCCTCGATCGGCGCGAACGCCACGCTCGTCTGCGGCATCGAGGTGGGCGAGTACGCGATGATCGCCGCCGGTTCGGTGGTGACCCGCGACGTCAAGCCGTACCAGCTGGTGGCCGGCAACCCGGCCCGGCCGAAGGGCTGGGTCGACGCCAAGGGCGAGGTCGTCTCCCGCGACGTCGACAACCCGCCGCACCAGGGCTGACCAGGCGACGAGGGGCGACGACCAGGCCGGTCGTCGCCCCTCGTCATGGGTACGCCTCAGCCGCAGAGCCGGCCGATCTCGTCCCGGAAGCGGTCCATCGGGTTCGACCCGGCCGGGCCGAGCAGGTACTCCTTCAGCTCCCGTCGCGCCCCGGTCATCGGGTCGTCGCCGGACCGCGTCACGTCGAGGATCTTCGCCAGCTCGCCGCAGTCCGCCGAGAGCAGGTACGCCGCGCGCGCGGTCGGGAACTGCCGGCGGAACTCGTCCTCGGACAGGCCGGCCGGGTTCGCCACCACGTACGGCCGCTCGCTCTGCACGAAGTCGGAGACCACGCTGGACACGTCGCTGACCAGCAGGTCGGTGACGTTGAAGCAGTCGAACAGCCCCGGCGTGCGGCCGGTGACCACCAGGTGCGCGGTCCCGTCCAGCGAGGACGGATCGGTGTCGCCGCCGGCCGCCTTGATCCGGCCCACGATGCGCTCGTGTACGGCCCGCGCCTTCGCCGACCGGCTGCCGGTCAGCGGGTGCGGCTTGTAGATGACCCGCACGTCACCGGCGGCGAGCAGCCCGGAGACGATCCGCTCCCCCATCAGCACCAGCGAGGTGTGGTACGGGTCGTCGTCGAGCCAGCCCTCCCAGGTGGGCGCGTAGAGCACGGTGAAGCGGTGGTCGGCGGCGCCGGAGCCGAACGTGTGCACCCCGGCGAGCTGCGGCCGGCCGACCTCCACGATGTCGCGGTCCAGCACGCCGACGTCGGCGCGCGCGTACCGCTCCCGCCCGGCCGGCCCGGCCACCCAGACCTCGTCGTACACCTTGCTGTACGGATTCACGCTCGCCTGCTTGTCGCTGTCGCCGTGGCCGACGAAGACGTGCTTGACGCCCGGTTCCCGCAGCAGGTGGATGTTGGCGCCGACGTTCGCGGCGTACAGCGCCACGCGCAGCGAGCTGAGGTCGAGGTTCATGAAGTCGACGCCGGCCGGCACGCAGATGACCGGCAGCCGGGTGTCGGCGAGCTGCTCGAACGCGTCAGCGGCGCGCAGCAGAACCACCGCGCGGCGACCGGTCGCCTCCACCGGCGCGAGCCACATGTTGGCCTGGTAGACGTCCTTGGCCGGGCCGGCGAAGTAGAGCGCGACCTCGGGCCGTTCCCGGGCCATCCAGTCGTGCACGGCCGGCAGCACGCCCGGCTGGCTGCCCCGGCCGCGCAGCGCGGTCAGCGCCAGCACCGCGGCGGTGACCAGGCCGACGGCGAGCGTCACCAGGCCGGTGACCACCACCGGGGCGACCCGGTCGAGCGCGGCGGCCACCACCGCCGCCGGCACCAGCAGCACGTTGAGCAGCGGCATGTTCAGCCCAGCCAGCCACCGCGCCCAGGCCGGCGGCACCGGGACGCGCCGCAGCGCGCCGAGGTCGATGTTGCGGGTGTACGCCGGGGGGTCGACCCGCCCGTCGATCACCTTCGTCAGCGCGTTCGTGGCTACCGCAACGGTCCAGAGCGCGGCGGGCAGCAGCAGCACCGCGATCGTGCCGGCCACGCCGGGGCGGGCCGAGACGACCACCAGCAGGACCACCGACAGGTCCCGCACCAGCCGCCGGAAGGTCTCGCCGAGCCCGGCCTTGTCGAGCAGTTCGGCGGTCGGAGTGTGCCGCCCGGCCAGAGCCAGTTCACCGGCGAAGGCGACCACGGCGGCCACCGCGAACGGCACCACCAGGCCGAGTACTCCGGAAAGGACCATGACCGCGTAGCCGAGGAGCGTCGCGCCCACCGCGGCGAGACCCTGCTGGCTGCGAATTCTGCTCAACAACGACACGCTCCCTGTCTGCCCCGACGTCGGCCAGGTTCGATTCGGACCGCTGCGACCCTAAACGGGTCACATGACACAAGTATTGCCGGGGTGTCCGGCAGGTGAACGGCGGACGCCGATCGGCTGGTGGCGACACGCGACGGGCCCCGGCCGTGATCACGGCCGGGGCCCGGTACGCGCGTGTGCGGTCAGCCTCCGATGACCACCCGGCGCACGCCGGTCCAGCGCTCCGGGTCGGTGACCCGCCGGCCGTCCACGAGCACCGTCACGCCGGGCAGGTCGGCCGGGGAGAGCGTGCGGTACTCCGCGTGGTCGGCCTGGATCACCGCGGCGCCGAGCGGCTCGCCGTCGTAGCCGGGCAGGCCGTGCGCGGCAAGCTCCTCGTTGCTGTACATCGGGTCCGACACGTACGGCACCGCGCCCCGGCGGCGCAGCGCCTCGACGGTCGGGAAGACGCCGGAGAAGGCGGTCTCCTTGACGCCACCGCGGTAGGCGGCGCCGAGCACCAGCACGCCGACCCCGGTCAGGTCGCCGTACGCGGCGGCGAGCAGGTCGACCGCGTACTCCGGCATGGCCGCGTTGGCCTCGCGGGCCGAGCGCACCACGGTGGCGGCCGGGTCGTTCCACAGGTACATCCGCGGGTAGATCGGGATGCAGTGGCCGCCGACCGCGATGCCCGGCGAGTGGATGTGGCTGTACGGCTGCGTGTTGCACGCCTCGATGACCTTGGTGACGTCCACGCCCACGGTGTCGGCGAAGCGGGCGAACTGGTTCGCCAGGCCGATGTTCACGTCCCGGTAGGTCGTCTCGGCGAGCTTGGCCAGCTCGGACGCCTCGGCCGAGCCGAGGTCCCACACGCCGTTGGGGCGGTCCAGGTCGGGCCGCTCGTCGAAGTCGAGCACCGCCTCGTAGAACCGGACGCCGTGCGCGGCCGACGTCTCGTCGATGCCGCCGACCAGCTTCGGGTAGCGGCGCAGGTCGGCGAAGACCCGGCCGGTGAGCACCCGCTCGGGGCTGAACACGAGGTGGAAGTCGGTGCCGGCGGTGAGGCCGGAACCCTCGGCGAGCATCGGCGCCCAGCGGTTGCGGGTGGTGCCGACCGGCAGCGTGGTCTCGTAGCTGACCAGCGTGCCCGGCTTCAGCCCACGGGCGATGGCCCGGGTGGCGTCGTCCATCCAGCCGAAGTCCGGCACGCCCTCGGCGTCCACGAACAGCGGCACGACCACGACGACCGCCTCCGACTCGGCGACCGCGGCGGCGGTGTCGGTGGTGGCCGACAGCAGGCCGGCGGCGACCGTCTCCTTCAGCTTGACGTCCAGGTCGGCCTCGCCCGGGAAGGGCACCGCACCGTCGTTCACCAGCTGGACGACCCGCTCGGAGACGTCGGCGCCGATCACCCGGTGCCCCTTGGACGCGAACTGCACGGCCAGCGGCAGACCGATCTTGCCGAGCGCGACGACGCAGATGTTCATGAACTACTTTCCTCCTCGGGGGAGCCGGCGCCGAAGACGGGCCGCGACCCGGCGAAGCGTCACCGGCCAGACGGTGAACGCCAAGTGACCTTTGTGGTTGTTGTTGATCGTGACCAGATGCAGTCGGGTGCCGTCGCGGTACACCACCCGGTGGATCAGCGGCGGCCGGAACCCCCGCACCGGGACGGCGGCGCTGTCCGCCACCCGGACCCGGACCGCCCGGGTCGTTCCCGCCGGACCGAGGTCGGCGGCCAGATCCGGGAGCCGGAACGTGGCCTCCACAGTCGTGCCCATCGGGTCGGCCGGCAGCAGCCGCACGGCGGCCTCCGCCTCACCCACCCGCACGGACATGTCCCCGCCGACCAGGTCGGCGAGATCCGGCCGGGGACTGCGGGCGAGGATCTGCACCCGCCGGTCACCGTCGGGCCCGGTCACCGAGCGTACCGAAACCGCGGTCAGCGCGGCGAGCCACCGGCTCGCCGCCGGCTCCAACTCGTACCATTCGTCACTCAGGCCACCCGCCTCACCGAAGCCCGGGAACGCGGCGAACCAGCGCTGGTCGCGGACCACCGTCGAGGGCAGGCCGTCGGCGGCGGTCAGCCGGATGATCGCCACCAGGTCCTCCGGCCGGCCGTACGCGGCCGTGCCGACGAGCACGCGGGTGGCCGCGTCGAGCCGGTCGCGGATGCCGTCGGTGAGGTACTCCCGGACCAGCTTGCCGACCCGCGACCGGACCTGCTCCCGGGTCTCGGCGTCGAGCTTGAGGTAGTCGGGGCGGAACAGCTTCGCGATCTCCCAGGCGAAGTGGCGCCGCAGCACCGCGTCGCGCCGCTGCCCCGGCTCCACCATGTCGGCCACGAACCGGACGATGCGCTCCACACACTCCAGCCGGGCGAGATGGTCGCTGCGGTAGGTGATGTTCGTGGAGTTGAGGCGCTTGACCGCGAAGTAGTAGTCGTAGTCGGCGAGCACCGAGATGCGGGCCGCCCGCAGGCACGCCTCCAACGTGAACGGCTGGTCGCTGCCGACCGCCATGTCCTCCGGGAAGCGCAGGTGGTGACGCTCGATCAGGTCCCGCCGGAACAGCTTCGTGTTCGACAGCGAGAACGGCAGCGGCGAGTCGAACAGGTCGATGTCGGACCGGGTCCGGTCGTAGATCTCCTGGTGCACGTAGCGCTTGTTCACGCCGACCATGCGGCCGAGCACCACGTCCGAGCCCCACCGGTCGGCCGCCGACACCAGCCGCTCCAGCGCCTCGCGGCCCAGGTGGTCGTCGGCCCCGATGAAGAATACGTACCGGCCGGTGGCCAGGTCCAGCGCCCGGTTGCTGGGGGCGGCCGGCCCGCCGGAGTTGGGCTGGTGCACCACCGTCAGGACCGAGGGGTACGCCGCCGCGAACCGCTCCAGCTCCGCGCCGCTGCCGTCGGTGGAGCCGTCGTCGACCGCGACGATCTGCAGCCGGTCGTGCCCGATCGTCTGGTTGACGAGCGACTCGAGGCAGGTGGTGAGGTCCGGCATGGTGTTGTACACCGCGACGACGACCGTGACGTCCGGTCGGCTCACCGCCCGGCCGCCGTCCGGGCCGAGGTGTCGATCGTGACGGCGCCCCGTGCCGCGGCTGCCGCCCCCAGGTCCGCCGCAGAGATCGCCCCGTCAGAACCCATGCCCGTCCGTCTCCGTGTCAACCACTGTCGCACGTGCGACCCGAGCGAGTGTACGACAAGCGCGGCGCGGGAGGCCGATGCCCGGCCGTGCCGGGAAGCCGGTGTCGCCGTTGCTACCCTGCACCCGGCTCCCGGGCGAGCGCTCCCGCCGGTCGCCGACGCCCCGGACGCCGACGCCGGGGGCGAAGATCACTCGGACAGGACCACGCATGACCGCACCGACGCGCGGCCAACAGCCGCCCGCGGAGACGGTTTCCCAGCACCGGGCCTCCTTCGGGCACCGGCTGGCGACCGCCTTCCGCAACGCCCTGCCCGCGCTCGTCGGCTACGTCGCCGTGCGAGCGGTGGGGCTGGTCACGCTCTGGCTCTGGGCCCGCGCCACCGGGGCCCGGCCGGCCGCGCTGCTCACCGGGTCCGACGGCGTGTGGTACCTGCGGATCGCGCGCGACGGCTACGACGGCTACGCCCGGGTCCAGAGCGACATGGCCTTCTTCCCGCTCTATCCCCGCCTGGTCGGGGCGCTGGAGCCGTTGACCCCGCTCGGCGCGCGCGCCACCGCGCTGGCGGTCGCCGCCGTCGCCGCGCTCGCCGCCGCCTGGGGTCTGTTCGCGGTCGGCGAGCGGCTGTACGACCGCCGCGTCGGCATCCTGCTCGCCGTGCTCTGGGGCGTGCTGCCGCACAGCATCGTGCAGAACATGAGCTACAGCGAGGGGATCTTCACCGCGTTCGCCGCCTGGTCCCTGTACGCGCTGCTGCGCCGCTCGTGGCTGCTCGCCGCCGTGCTCAGCCTGTGCGCCGGACTGACCCGGCCGACCGGCTCCGCGTTGCTCGCCGTGGTCTGTCTCGCGGCGCTGATCGCGGCGTTGCGCCGCCGCGACGGCTGGCGCCCGTGGGCCGCGCTGGTGATCGCGCCGGCCGGCTGGGTCGGGTACCTGGCCTGGGTGGGTTGGCAGACCGGGCGGCCGGACGGCTGGTTCCACATCCAGGACGCCGGCTGGGGCACCACCTTCGACTTCGGCGCCGACACGGTCCGGGTGGCGCAGCGCGTGCTGGCGCAGCCCACGGCGCTGACCATGTACGTGGTGACGCTCGTGGTGCTGATCGCGCTGGCGCTGTTCGTGCTCAGCGCCCTCGACCGGCAGCCCTGGCAGCTCCTGCTCTACAGCGGCCTGATCCTGCTCACCACACTCGGCGCGGCCGGCTACTACCACGCGAAGGCGCGCTTCCTGCTGCCCGCGTTCCCGCTCCTGCTGCCGGTCGCCGTCGCGCTGGCCCGGGCCGGCTGGGCCCGGGCCGTCACCGTGCTGGCCCCGCTGCTGATCGTCTCCGCCTACTTCGGCGGCTACGTCCTGATCATCTGGAACCGGTCGCCGTAGGCGCGCCGCTCAGTTGCTGAACGGCCGCACGTCCCAGAGCCACACGTCGTCGACCTGGCGGCCCGGCCCGTACAGGGCGTCGAGCACCACGCGCAGGTCTTCCTGCCGGCGGTGCTTGGGCAGCGCCACCGCGTCCGCCCGCCAGTAGCGGGCGTCGGCGCGGGCCTGGGCGACCTCAGCCGGCGTCACGTCGGTGCCGCGCTTGCCCTCCGCGACCAGCGTGAGCAGCTTCGCCGTCGGCTGCGGCTCGACGCCCCACCGCCCGGTCGGGTCGTCCTTGGACGTAGGGGCGAGGAAGTAGCCCTGCGGGACCGCGAACTCGGCCAGCGCCGCCGAGCCCCAGTAGACCGAGGTCATGTTCGCCACCGGCACCGGCACCAGGGTGCGGCCGGGGGCCACGTGGTCACGCCAGGTGCCGGCGGTGACGAAGTCCGGCACCGCGGGACGGCCCTGGGCCGGCAGCGGGGTGGGCAGGATCGGCACCAGCGCGGCAGCCACCGCGACGACAGCGATCCGGGCCGGCAGCCGGTCCCCGTCACGCGCGAGACTCGCCACCCGGTCCAGAGCCAGCGCCAGCAGGACACCCACGGCCATGGTGGTGATGAACCCGAAGCGGGCCACCACCACGGCGTCGAAGACCGGAAGGTGCTGCAGCAACGCGAACGGCGCCGGGATCGTGGTCCGCTCGGTGCCCCACGTCCAGGTGGTGCCCATCGACAGCAGCGCGCACACCACGGCGACCAGGGTCAGCACCCGGACGGTGACCTCCCTGCGCAGCCACCACGCGGCGGCGACCGCCACCACCACCAGCGACCAGCCGAAGAAGCTGACCTGCTCGGTGGTGTTCGGGCCCCACCCGCCGGCGCTGGTCGGGCTGCCGGCGATCGACTCGGTCGCGTAGCGCACGTAGGAGCCGAGCTTCAGGGCGTAGACGTCGGGGCCGCCGGGGTGCCCCATCCGGTGCTGCGGCCCGAAGAACTGCATCCACAGCGGGTACGCGGTGACGACAGCGACCAGCGCGCCGGCCACCCCCAGCCCGCCCAGCAGCCGGGGGGCGCGCCGCAACGCGACCTTCGGCGCCAGCGCGAGATGGGCCAGCGCGGCGAGCAGGCAGCCGAGCGCGAGCAGGAAGAGGATCTCCACGCTGATGAAGAACTGTGCCGCGATCAGCGCGCCGAGCACCAGCCCGTCCCGCAGCACCCGGCCGCCCCGGGCCAGCGCCAGCACCCGCCAGCCGATCAGCGGCACCAGCCACTGCGCGGTCATGTGCGGGTGCCCGTTGCTGTGCGACACCAACGCCGGCGCGAACGCGCAGAACAGGCCGCCGACGAACGCGGCGGCACGGGACCGCACCACGTGCCGGGACAGCACGTGGTACCAGGCGTAGCCGGTGCCGACCAGGTTGAGCGTCATCAGCAGCACGTACGCCGTCGGGGCGCCGAACAGCAGCGTCACCGGCGACAGCAGGATCCCGGGCAGCTGCATGCCGACGTTGGTCATCAGGTTCACGCCGTCGGGGGCGTTCTGCGCGGTGGTGAAGAACGGGTTCTCCAGGTGCCGGACCGCGTGCGCCGCGTACGCCAGCATCCACTCGTTGAATCCCTGGTCGTCCGGGCGGCTGCCGAGCAGGCGTCCGTCCGGGTTGCGCCACCCGCGGGCGGTCACCAGGAGCGCCCAGGCCAGGTAGACCGCCGCGACGACGCCGTCCCACCGGCTCCACCGCCGGACCGGCCGCTCGCCGGTCCCGTCGCCGGCCTCGGTGCGGCCGCCGTCGTCCGTCCCGGTCTCCGCCGGCTCCGGCGCCCGGCGGACCTCCGTGTCGCCGGGCGAGGTGTCGCCGGGAGTGGCCGCAGCGGGGTCGGTGGGACGGGTGTCCGGAACGGTCATGAGGCAGGAGTTTACGGCTGCGCGGCGTCGTCGCCCGGCACCCCCCGGGCCGCCCGCCCGGCGCGTCTCCACGGCCTGGTCAGCGCCGCGTCGAGCGCCGCCACGGCCAGCACCACCAGGCTGATCCGCAGGTAGATCGCCTCCTGGATGCCGAACCGGCTGTACTCCCCGGCGGACAGCATGAGGCTGGCGAGCACACTGACCAGGCTCACCACCACACCGAGCACGCCGGCCAGGACGAGCCACGGCCGCCGGCGGACCGCGCCGGTGAGCACGCACGCCAGCACTGTCGCCACGACGGCGCCGGCGAGCAGAGGAAGCACCAGGTCGCGGCGCGGGTACCAGACCCTCTCGACCGCGTCCGGCAGCATCGACACCGGGCGGCCGTACGTGTGCAACTCGGTGCTGCCCAGCGCCATCGGCAGGATCCGGCCGACCATGATCTCGCGGTAGTGATCCGGCTCGGCCATCGCGTACCGGAAGCCGATTGCCATCTCGTGCTCCTCGGCCCACCGCTGCAGTTCGGGGCAGTTCGCGTACGCCTCGGAGAACTTGCGGACGTTCCACCGCCGGACCAGGCTCGGGTCCTCGATCGCCACGCACCGCGGCATGCCGAGCTCGCGGTGGTAGACCTGCCGAATCTCCGGGTCGCGCTGCACCTCGACCATCAGCCGGTAGAGGAACGTCTCGTCGGTCTGCGAGCGGCCCGACGCGCTCCACCTGGCGAACGTCTCGTCGGTGGGACCGAGCAGCGCCGCGTTCCAGCCCAGCCCGGCGCCGATCGCGACCAGCGCCACCACCGCCGCCCAGCGGTGCGGGCGGCTGCGCCACGCCAGCACCGCCAGCACCGCCGGCACCAGCGCGATGAACAGCAGCATGTCCTGCCGGACGAACATCCACCACACGGTCACCACGACCGTGGCGGCGAGCAGCGGCCACGAGCGCCGGCGTACCCAGAGCACCAGCAGGCCGAACGCGAGCAGGCCGAGGCTGATGGAGAGCGACTCGGCGGTCAGCGTGTGGTCCCACACGTAGACCGCGCGGGTCAGCGCCAGCACGAACAGCGCGACCCCGGCGCAGACCCGGGCGGTCGTGCCGCGCAGCATCGTCCAGAGCGCCAGCACGAGCACCACCCACGCCGCGGTGCTGATCAGGGCCTGCGCCCACGCGCGGGCCGGATCGCTGCCGGCGAGCGTGTAGAGCAGCGGCGTGCCCCACAGTCGCGGCGCGTGCCCGGTGAAGGAGAGCGTCGCGGTCGGGTTCGGCCCGTCGAGCAGCCCGGCGTACGACCGGGTGTCGAAGGTGCGGAACGCCTCGGCCCGCGCGGCGATACTCAGCCGCGCGGCGACGAACGCGACGACCAGGCCCGCGAGCACGAGCTGCGCGGGGCGCGGCCGGGGACGCGGCCGCCGGGCGGCGGGCGGCTCAGCCGGCTCCTGCGGGCGCTCTTGAACGACCGACGACTCGACCATGACGGGATTTCCTCGCGCTCGTGCCGGCCTTGTCGGCGTCCAGAAGCGGAATGCCCCGATGTTAGCCTGGATCGCCCGCGTGGGGGTTCCCCTCACCGGCCGGCGCAGCCGGTTCCGCGGGGCGCCCACGGACGCCGCCCCGGTCGGACGGACAGTCAATCGGAGGGATCACCCACATGAAGGTCGTCAGCATCGTTGGCGCCCGGCCCCAGCTGGTCAAACTCGCACCGATCGCCGCGGCGTTCGCCGCCACGGAGCACGAGCACGTCATCGTGCACACCGGGCAGCACTACGACGCCGACCTCTCCGACGTCTTCTTCTCCGGGCTCGGCATCCCCGACCCGGACGTGCACCTGGGCATCGGTTCCGGCAGCCACGGCGTGCAGACCGGCAAGACGCTGGCCGCCCTCGATCCGGTGCTCGCGGCCGAACGACCCGACTGGGTGCTGGTGTACGGCGACACCAACTCCACGCTGGCCGGCGCGCTGTCCGCGGTGAAGATGCACCTGCCGGTGGCCCACCTGGAGGCGGGGCTGCGTTCGTTCAACCGCCGGATGCCGGAGGAGCACAACCGCGTCCTCACCGACCACTGCGCCGACCTGCTGCTGGCGCCCACCGAGGAGGCGGTGCGCCACCTGTCCGCCGAGGGCCTGGCCGCCCGTTCCGTGCTGGTCGGCGACGTGATGGTCGACGTGTGCCTGCGGGTCCGTGACGCCGTGCTGGCCGGTGACCAGCCGCGTCCCGAGCTGCCGGCCGGCATCGACCCGGACGCCCCGTACCTGCTGGCCACGCTGCACCGGGCGGAGAACACCGACGACCCGGAGCGGCTGGCTGCGCTGGTGGGCGCGCTCGCCGAGCTGCCGGTGCCGGTCGCCCTGCTGGCGCACCCGCGCCTGCTGGCCCGCGCCGAGGAGCACGGCATCAAGCTGGGTGGCGGCGCGCTGCACGTGGGCCGGCCGCTGCCGTACGGCGGCATGGTGGCCGCGGTGCTCGGCTCCGTCGGTGTGGTGACCGACTCGGGCGGCCTGCAGAAGGAGGCGTACCTGCTGGACCGGCCCTGCACCACGCTGCGCCCGGAGACGGAGTGGGTGGAGACCCTCGCGGACGACTGGAACCGGCTGGTTCCGGACCCGTCCGCGCTGGGTGCCGACGGCTGGGTGCGGACCGCCACCCGGCCCCGGCCGGCCGCCGCGCGGGGCAACCCGTACGGTGACGGCCGCGCGGCCGAGAACGTGGTCCGGGTGCTCGCCGAGCACGCCCGCTGAAATCGGACCGGCCCGCCGGGCGCCGTCGCGATCGACGGTGCCGGCGGGCCGCTTCACGTGGTGCGGCAGGCGGCGTCAGGCCGCCGCGGTGAGCTGCGCCAACGGGGGCGGGTCGAGCGAGGTGGTGGCGACCACGTTCGGGAAGCGGCGGGCCAGCCGCCAGCCGAGCGTGATGGACAGCGCGTCGGAGGCCACGATCAGGTCGACCGGGTCGCGCTCCAGGTCCAGTTCGGACAGCCGCTTGTCGGCCAGCCGGGACAGCACCAGCGGGCGCACGTTCGAGTAGGCCTTCATGAACACTCGCTTGTGGAACGCCCGGCTCAGGCGCTCCTGCCGCCGGCTGAGGCCGCTCGCCGTGCCGCCGCCGGCCAGCCGGCTCAGCCCGCGTGCCACCCGCCGGGGCCCGCTGGTGACCACGATCCGTTCGGTACGCAGCAGCGGATGCCGCTTCTCGGCGGCGCCGAGGGTGAACAGCCGCACGTTGGGCCGGCCGGCCAGGTCCGCCCAGTTGGTGTCGCTGAGGACCACCACGTCCAGCCGGGCGCCCTCGTCGAGGAGCCGCTCGGCCAGCGCCACGACCTTCTCGTGCGGTTTGTGGTTGAACGCCAGCAGCAGCGCCCGCGGCGTGCGGGACGCGCCCGCGGTGGGCGGCTGGTTGCCGGCTGCGTCGTCGAACGTCACGATGCGATCCTTCCCGCCTCGATCTTGCGCCGCACCATCGAGCGCAGCCTGGCCTCCAGCGGCGCCGTGACCGCCTGCCGGGTGAACGTGTCGGCGTGCGCGCGCGCCTCGGCACGCTGCTTCGCCGACATGTCCCGGGCCGCCTTGCCGGCGGCGATCATCGACTCGGCGATGTCGTGCACGTCGAGGCTCTCCGGGTTGAACCAGAGGGGATAGCCGGCCAGCACGTCCTGCGCGGCGATGCCGGGCGCGTGCACCGAGACGATCGGGCTGCCGCTCGCCATGTACTCGAAGATCTTCCCGGAGGTGACGTACCGCGCGCCGCCGGCCAGGAAGACCAGCACGTCGCTGTCCTGGTAGACCTTGCCGACCTCGGTCTTGGAGACCGGGCCCCGGTAGTGGATGCCGTACTCGGGCAGCGCGTGCCCCTGCTCGCCCTCGACCAGGCCGAGCCGCGCGATGAGGTCGGTCTTACCCTGCTTGAAGTAGCCGAGGTGACCGTGGATGTTCAGCTCCGCGTCGGCCAGGTCGGGATGCCGCCGGGCGATCTGGAACGCCTCGGCCATCTGCTCCACCGGCTGGGTGCTGTTCATGGTGCCGAGGAAGGAGAAGCGCAGCGGGCGGTCACGGTCCGACTCGGACGGCGGCGTGGGCGCGTCGAGCTGGGTCAGCAGATCCGGGTCCCAGCCGTTGGGGACCACCATCATCCGGTCCGCGGCGTTCGGGTAGCGGTCGGCGTACCAGGCCAGCAGCGGCTGGTTGACGAAGATCGAGGCGGAGGCGTCGCGCAGGATCCGGCGCTCCCAGCGCCAGGCGGGGTGGCCCGGCTCGTACCCCGGCTCCTCGGTGAACATGTTGAGCGTCCAGGCGTCGCGGTAGTCGACGGCGAACGGCACGCCGGTGGCCTTGTGGATCATCCAGGCGGCGGCGAACGAGGCGAACGGGTTGCCGGTCGCGAGCACCACGTCGAAGCGCCGCCGGGCGTGCATCCGCAGCGCCTTGCGCACCGACGCCAGCGCCCAGGACAGGTAGTGCTCGGGGAAGAACTTCTTCAACCCGAAGTTGTAGAGGTTGCGGGCCAGGATCGGCGACATGCCCCGGAACCGGCCGTAGGCGTGCAGGTCACGTTCCCAGGCGAAGTGGCTGATGTTGGGCCGCTCCACCTGGACCGACGGGTGCACGGTCTCGGCCAGCTGCTCGTCGACCGAGCCGATCACGCGGTGCAGGAACGACAGCGGCGACGCGAAGGCGGTCACGTCCCAACCGTGCTCGGCCAGGTAGTTCGCGGTGGCCCGGGCCCGGTACACGCCGCTGGCCCGCGACGGCGGAAAGTAGAAGGACAGGTACAGGATGCGCGGTCGGCGCGTCGGGCGCGTCATGGATTGTCCCCCTGGGCGGAATCCGGGTCGGGTCGGTTCTGGCCATCGGTCGCCACTCCAGAGTAGTCGTAACTGAAGCAGACTCTCGGGCTCGCGTGACCGCGTCGGCGCTCCAGCAGGCGCACCGCGTACGGCATCGCCACCGGATCGGTGACGACGAGCACATCCACCGTGGGACGCGCGCAGGCCCGGGCGAGAAGCCGGTCACGCTGGTCGCCGCGCATCCGCACGAACGCCCGGTGCGCCGGGTCGGCGAGGCGCCGCTGGAACGCCCGCTCGGCCCGCTTCGACACCTTCCGCAGCGGACCGCGGCCGATGGTCCGCAGCAGCTTGCGGGGCGCCTTGTACAGCGCCGCCTGTTCGACCCGGTCGGCCGGCAGCCGACGTTGCAGGGCGGCCAGGTCGATCACCCGCACGCCGGTGGCGAACGTCTCACGACTCCAGGGGCCCATCTTGTCGACCACCACGGTGGCGGCGCCCCCGTCGGCGATCACCTGGCGGGACTCCTCCACGACCGCGCGCCGCCGGACCGACCCGACGGACAGGAAAAGGACGTGCATCTCACTCCATCAGCTGCGGCGCCCGGCGTCAGACCGCCGGGTCGGCCTCGTCGGAGAACCACAGGCGGCGGTGCGTCTCGGCGACGGCGGCGTAGCCGTACCGGTCGGCGAGCGCCTTACGGGCGTGGGCCGGTTCGAGGTCGTCGGGGAACCGGGACCGCAGCCGCCGGTATCCGGCGACGATCGTCTCCGGGTCGTCTGTCACGTCGATCATCTGACCGGCGGCGTCCTCGATGCCGGCCAGCGTCCGCTCCGGACCGCCGCAGCGGGTGACCAGGACGGGCAGCCCGGCCGCGATCGCCTCGATGACCGCCACCCCGAACGTCTCGCGGCGGCTCGGGTGCACCAGCAGGTCGTGCTCCCGCATCAGCTCCAGCGCCCGCTCGGGCGGGACCGCCCCGGTGAACGTGACCGCGTCGGCCACCCCGAGCTCGGCCGCCCGGGCGGTCAGGCTCGCCAGCAGCGCGCCCTCCCCCACCAGCGTCAGCGTCAGTGCCGGGTCGTCCTGCCGGCACCGCGCGAACGCCTCCAGCAGCAGCGGTACGCCTTTGAGCTCGGAGAGCGCGCCGACGAACAGCCACCGGCGCAGCGCGGTGATCGGCGTCGGGCGGGGCCGGTCGAAGGAGATCGGGTTGGCGATCGCGCCGATCCGGTCCGCGTGGTGCGGGAACGCCTCGACCAGCGGGGCCCGGACGCCCTCGCCCACGGCGAGGAAACCGGCGCACCGGTCGAGCACCTCGTCGTACATCTCCCGGCCGCGGGCGGTCTCGAGCACCTTGTCCAGGAAGCTGGCGTGCTCGGTCACGTAGACCCGGGTGTCCGGGCCGGCGTTGCGGATCGCCGCCCAGCCGCTGGGCAGCCCGACGTGGGCGTGCACGACCGGTGCGGTGAGCGGACGGCCGCCGAGGGCCGCGCGCAGCGCCTCGTCGTGCCGGTCGGCGATCTCCGCGTGCCCCAGCCCGCGGGGCACCGGCACCGGGACGTAGACCAGGTCGGCGCCGCCGACGGTCGGGGTGCGGTGCCGGGCGTGGCCGAGCAGGACGCGGTGGGCGTCCTTGACCCGGCGCTCAGCCGCCGGATCGAGGGCGGCCACCCAGGCGTCGCAGTGATAGACGGTCATCCGGTCGGAAACCGGTGCGGTCGCGTCGACCATCGCCTGGACGAACGAGCCGCGGAAGGGCAGTTCGCGGGTCGGGAACCAGGGCGTGAGGACGACGACGTCCCGTGCTGAAGTTGCCGGCACCCGAACCTTCCTCGCCGCAAGTAGGGACCGCGCCACGTTAACATGCACGAACCGCGCTCGCCGACCACGCGGGTCGGCGTTGCGGCGCCAGCCTCCGCGATCGGAAGGACCCAGCCCAGATGGGCAGCAAGCTCGCAGCCGGCGTGCTCCGTCGCGTCACCGCTCCCCGGGTGGTGCGTCACCGCGCGGCGGCCCGTCTGATCCACGGCCTGGCGGCCGCGCCGCTGCTGCCGGCCGGCGCGCGGTCGTCGCTGGCCCGCCGCCTGCGCGCCGGCATGGTCCGGGCCGGCTGGCCGGCGGCGGAGTCCCGGGCCGCGCTGGTCGCGGTGGCCGGTGGCGTGGGCCCGGCCGCCCGTGCCGACCTGCTCGCGCAGGAGGCCGCCGACGAGATCGCCGAGGGACGCACCCCGGCCCACCTGACTGCCGCCGTCGAGGCCGACCTGGCCGAGGCGGACCGGGCGTACGCCCGGGGTGACGGCGAGGCGGCGGCCCGGCGGCTGCACCGGGTGCTGCACACCCAGTTCCACCGGGTGATCCACTTCGACCAGCTCGACTCGCCGCTGGCGGACGATCCGGCGGCGTTCCTCGCGCCGCTGCACGGCAGCGCCGTGGGTCGGGCGCTGCTGACGCCGCGCGGCCGCCGGCAGCCGGCCGCGCCGCCGCCGACGGACCGGCCGCAACGGGTGCTGCTGCTGCTCAACGGAAGCGCGCACTTCGTGCAGGCGATCCGGGAGCGCTACGCCGCCCACCCCGATGTGGAGCTGCGTTACGTGCGGCTGGACGACGACCCGGTGGCCGGGCCGCTGATCCGGCAGTCCAGGCGCATGACCGCCGAGGCGCTGCTGCGCGACACCGAGTACGGCAGGCAGGTCGAGGCCTGGCTGCGCCCGCACCTGGACTGGGCCGACACGGTGTTCGTCGACTGGGCCGTGGCGACCGCTGTGATGGTCGGCCTGGTCGACCCCGGCGACACCCGGGTGGTGGTCCGGCTGCACAGCTACGAGGCGTTCGGCAGGTGGCCGAACCTGATCGACTTCAGCCGGGTGGACGACGTGGTCTTCGTCTCCGAGCACCTGCGTGACTTCACGCTCCGGGTGGCGCCCGGGCTCACCGGCGCGCACGCGCCGCGTACCCACGTGTTGTGCAACGCGATGGACCTGGCGCCGTTCGCGCGGCCGAAGGACTCCGCGGCCCGGTTCACGCTCGGCCTGGTGGGCACCAGCGCGGTCGCCAAGGACCCGCGGTGGGCGATCGAGGTGCTGCGGCTGCTGCGCGCCGCCGACGAGCGGTACCGCCTGCTGCTGGTCGGCGGGAGCATCGACACCGGGATGAGCCGGGCGGCGCGCGACTACGCGGCGGCGCTGGAGACGGAGCTGGCCGAGCTGGCGCCCTCCGGCGCGGTGACCCGGCTCGGCCACACCGACGACGTGCCGGGTGTGCTGACCGGCATCGGCGTGGTGCTCAGCAGCTCGGTGCGGGAGAGCTTCCACTGTGCCGTGGTGGAGGGCGCCGCGAGCGGGGCGGTGCCGGTGGTGCGGGACTGGCCGTTCTTCGCCGGCGGGGAACACGGCGCGCGTACCGTCTTCCCGGCCGACTGGGTGGTCGCGACGCCGGCCGAGGCCGCCGCCCGCGTCCGTGCGGTCACCGCGGACGAGCAGGTCTGGCGGGCCGCCGGCGAGGCCGCGGCCAAGCACGCCTCGGCCACCTGGGACTGGTCGGTGAACGCGGCGTGCTTCGACCGTCTGCTGGGGATCGACTGACCGGGCCGGCCGGGCGTCGGTGACGCCCGGCCGGGCCGGTGTCAGGCCGGGGTCGGCTGCAGGCCGCGCCCGTCCCGGTCGGCGGCGGCCGGGCCCACGGCCACGGTACGGCCGTCGGACGCGGACTCCAGCAGGGCGGCGGCGACCTGGACGGTACGCAGGCCCTGCCGCAGGGTGACGATGTCGCTCTGCTTGCCCTCCACCGCGTCGCGGAACCGCTCGTGCTCGACCAGCAGCGGCTCCCGCTTCGGGATGGCGTAACGGACCATGTCGCCCTCGGCCACGCCGCGGAACGCGCGCAGCGCCTCCCACTCGGTGTCGATGGCGGCGTTGGCGTAGAAGGTGAGGTCGGCGGTGAGCGTGTCGGCCACGAAGCAACCCTTGTCGCCGGTGACGACGGTGGACCGCTCCTTGAGCGGGCTCAGCCAGTTGACCAGGTGGTTGACCATGGTGCCGTCGGCGAGCTGGCCGACGACGGCGACCATGTCCTCGTGCAGCCGGCCGCTGCGCGAGACCGTGCGGGCGGAGACCGAGGTGTACTCCTGGCCGGTCACCCACGCGGTGAGGTCGATGTCGTGGGTGGCCAGGTCCATCACCACGCCGACGTCGGCGATCCGGTGCGGGAACGGGCCCTGGCGCCGGGTGACGACCTGGAACACCTCGCCCAGCTCCCCGGCCTCCAGGCGGGTGCGCAGGCTCTGCAGCGCCGGGTTGTAGCGCTCGATGTGGCCGACGCCGGCGACCAGGCCGGCGGCCTCGAACGCCTCGACCAGCCGGGTCGCCGCGTCGACGGACTGCGCGAGGGGCTTCTCGATCAGCGCACAGACGCCGTTGGCGGCCAGCTCCATGCCGATCGGCTCGTGCAGCGCCGTCGGGCAGGCCACCACCGCGTAGTCGACGCCGAGGGCGAGCAGGTCGCTCAGCTCGGGTACGACGGGCGCGCGCAGCGTCCCGGTCACGTCGCCGGCCGGGTCGACTACGCCGACCAGCTCGACGCCGTCGAGGTTGGACAGCACCCGGGCGTGGTTGCGCCCCATGGCGCCGAGGCCGATCAGACCGGCGCGCAGCTTGCGACCTTCACTCACTGAGCTGTCCTTCGTTCGCGACTGCGGGGCTCGCAAACCCGACTCACTCCTCGCGCTCACCGGGCACCACCGGCCAGGTTCGCGCCCTCGGCGATCCGCTCCAGGTCGGCCTGGCTCAGCGACGGGTGCACCGGCAGCGAGACGACCTCGGCGGCGGCCCGCTCGGTCTCCGGCAGGTCCCACGCGCCCGGCTTGCCGTCCACGAGGTACGGCTTGAGCCGGTGGATCGGAGTCGGGTAGTAGACCGCGTTGCCGATGCCCAGCTCGGTGAGGCGGGCCTGGGCGGCGTCCCGGTTGCCGGTGACGCGCACGGTGTACTGGTGGTAGACGTGCCGGGCACCGTCGGCGACCGGCGGGGTGACCATGCCGGTGATCGCCGAGTCGAGGAACTTGGCGTTGGCGCGGCGCTGCTCGGTCCACTCGCCGAGCTGGGTGAGCTGCACCCGGCCGATGGCGGCGGCCACGTCCGTCATCCGCATGTTGGCGCCGACGATCTCGTTGGCGTACCGCTGCTCCATGCCCTGGTTGCGCAGCAGCCGCAGGGTACGGGCCAGCTCGGCGTCGGCGGTGCTGATCATGCCGCCCTCCAGGGCGTGCATGTTCTTCGTCGGGTAGAAGCTGAAGCAGCCGGCGGTGCCGAACGCGCCGACCGGGGTGCCGTTCAGCTCGGCGCCGTGCGCCTGCGCGGCGTCCTCGACCACGGCGAGGCCGTGCTGCTGCGCGATCGTCATGATCCGGTCCATCGCGGCCGGGTGGCCGTAGAGGTGTACCGGCATGATCGCGACGGTCTTCGGCGTGACGGCGGCGGCGACCGCCTCCGGGTCGACGCAGAAGCTGCCCGGCTCGATGTCCACGAAGACCGGCTCGGCGCCGACCAGCCGCACCGCGTTGGCGCTCGCGGCGAAGGAGAACGAGGGCACGATGATCTCGTCGCCCGGGCCGAAGCCGAGCGCCATCAGCGTCAGCTGCAGCGCGGAGGTGCCGGAGTTGACGGCGACGCAGTGCCGGCCGCCGACCAGGTCGCCGAACTCCTCCTCGAACGCCGCGACCTCGGGGCCCTGCACGACCCGGCCGCTCCGCAGCACCCGGACGGCCGCCTCGATCTCGGCCTCGCCGATGATCGGCCGTGCGGGGGGAATGAACTCTGGATGCGGCCCGGCCATGGGGCTTCCTCCTGTCGACACGTGGTTCATGGGAGACATTTCGGGGGATGCTACCGCTCTGTCAGGAAAACAATCGGGTCGCGCTGATTGTCCGACTGGATGTGACGTTCTGTTCATGATCGACGACGGCCCTCCGGGGGCGACCCGGGTCAGACTTCCACCTCGTCGCGCACAGGCCCCACGCATGCTACCCGCAGGGCGGCGACGATCGCGGCCGCCATCCGGGGCACCTCGGCGGGCTCCAGCGGGGCCCGGGAGATCGCCATCCGCCAGTACACCGGCCCCACGATGAGATCGACGGCGGCGCGCCGGTCGGTGTCCGGGGACAGCTCGCCGCGCTCGACCGCCCGGCCGATCAGGATCCGCCCCACCGCCTGCTGGTAGTCGTCCAGGGCGGCCTGCAGCTTCTCCGCGATCTGCGGGTTGCGGGCCGCCTCGGCCAGCAGGTCCGGGATGATCTGCGCGGCCAGCCGGTGACGCAGCGCACGCGCCATCACGTGCAGCAGGATCTCCAGGTCACCGAGCAGGCTGCCGGTGTCCAGCAGCGGGATGTTGCGGCCCGCCACGGCGGAGACCATGTCCAGCACCAGGTCGAGCTTGGACCGCCAGCGGCGGTAGATGGCGGTCTTGCTCACACCGGCCCGGCGGGCCACCGCCTCGATGGAGAGGCGACCGTAGCCGACCTCGGCCAACTCCTGCATCACGGCGGTACGGATGGCGCTGGTGATCTCCCCGCGCAGCACCGCCGCGCCGGCCGGGGCACGCCTCTTCTCGGTCGTCACGTGGAACAATGTAGCGCAACGACGGTACGGTTGCGTCCCGACGTTCGGTGGACTACCTTCCATGCAGCAGCGAGGCGGCTCCTCCCCGCCGGGCCACGCTGGATCTGTTCACCGCACTGCTCCCCATCAGCACGAAAGATCGGAGCGCCTGATCATGGCCAACACCGCGGTGGCCGACCCCGAATCCGGACTGAGCCGGGCCGAACTGGCCCGGCGGTACGGGTTGCGGGTCGCCGGGGAACGACCACCACTGGGCGAGTACACCCGCCGGTTGTGGGCGTACCGGCACTTCATGACCGCGTACTCGCGGGCGAAGGTCGCGTCCTCGCTGAGCAACACCCAGCTCGGGCAGCTCTGGCAGGTGCTGACACCGCTCACCAACGCGGCGGTCTACTTCCTGATCTTCGGCGTGATCCTGTCGCAGAACCGGAACGTGTCGAACTTCATCGCGTACCTGTGCACCGGCGTGTTCATCTTCATGTTCACCCAGACCGCGGTGTCGAACGGCACCAGCGCGATCACCGGCAACCTGGGCCTGATCCGGGCGCTCCAGTTCCCCCGGGCCGCGCTGCCGATCACGGTCACGCTGGTGCAGCTCCAGCAGCTGCTCATGTCGATGGTGGTGCTGGGCGCGATCGTGCTGTTCACCGGCGAGCCGGTGACCTGGCGCTGGCTGCTGCTCGCCCCGACGCTGCTGCTCCAGACGGTCTTCAACATCGGCCTCACCATGATCATGGCCCGGATCGGCTCCAAGATCACCGACCTCAAGCAGATCATGCCGTTCGTGATGCGCACCTGGCTGTACGCCTCCGGCGTGCTCTACCCGGTGGCGCTGTTCCGCCAGCACCTGCCGCACTGGGCCGCGAGCCTCCTGGAGTGGAACCCGCCGCTGGTCTTCATCGAGCTGGCCCGCTTCTCGCTGCTCAACTCCCACCAGCCCGATCTGGTCAGCTCGCCGCCGAAGCTCTGGGCGCTGGGCCTGTTCTGGGCGGTCGTCATGGGCATCGGCGGGTTCGTCTACTTCTGGCGCGGAGAGAAGGAGTACGGCCGTGGCTGAGCAGACCCTGCCGCTGAACGCCGGTCCCGTGATCGACTCGGGTCGCGTGCCCACAGTCGTGGTGGACGACGTGCACGTGATCTATCGGATCCACAAGGGCGCGAGCGGCGGCACCACACCGGTCTCCGCGCTCAAGCGGATCGTCTCGCGCACCAAGGCGCCGAACATCCGCGAGGTGCACGCGGTCAAGGGCGTGAGCTTCACCGCGTACCAGGGTGAGGCGATCGGCCTGATCGGCAGCAACGGCTCCGGCAAGTCGACGCTGCTGCGGGCCATCGCCGGGCTGCTCCCGCCGGCCCGCGGCGCGGTCTACACCCAGGGCCAGCCGTCCCTGCTGGGCGTCAACGCCGCGCTGCTCAACGACCTGTCCGGCGAGCGCAACGTGGTGCTCGGCTGCCTCGCCATGGGCATGCAACCGGATCAGGTCAAGAAGATCGCCCCGGAGATCATCGAGTTCTCCGGCATCAACGAGCGCGGCGACTTCGCCTCGCTGCCGATGCGCACGTACTCCTCCGGCATGGGCGCCCGGCTGCGCTTCGCCATCTCGTCGGCGAAGAAGCACGACGTGCTGCTCATCGACGAGGCGCTGGCCACCGGTGACCGCAAGTTCCGGGTCCGCAGCGAACAGCGGGTCCGCGAGCTGCGCGACAGCGCCGGCACCGTGTTCCTGGTCAGCCACTCCATCGGCTCGATCCGGGACACCTGCGAGCGGACCATCTGGCTGGAGGGCGGCGTCCTGAGGATGGACGGCCCCACCAAGGAGGTCTGCGACGCGTACGAGGGCCAGAAGTAGCCCGCCGGAGCGCACCGGTCCCGGGATCGCCCGGATCGGTGCGCTCCGCCGTCCGCGTTAAGGTTTTCGGATCCATCCCCTTTCACCCAGAGTGAGGTACGGCAATGACGCAGGACCACACCACCGCACCGGACGCCGCGCCGGCGAGCCCGGCACCCTGGCGACCCGCGCGTACGGTGGCCGTGATCCTCGCCGGGGGGACCGGCACGCGCCTCGGGCTGGGCATCCCGAAGCAGCTCCTCAAGATCGCCGGTAAGCCGATCATCGAGCACACCCTGGCCGTCTTCGAGGCCGCGCCGGAGATCGACGAGATCATCGTGCTGATGGCCACCGGTCACGTCGACGACGCGCGGCGCATCGTCGCCGACGCCGGCTTCCGCAAGGTCACCAAGGTGATCGAGGGCGGCGAGACCCGCAACGACACCACCCGGATCGCGCTCGACGCGGTCGGCGAGGGCGACGTCAACATCCTCTTCCACGACGCGGTACGCCCGCTGGTCAGCGCCCGGATCGTGCGCGAGTGCGTGAACGCGCTCTGGACGTACTCGGCCGTCGACGTGGCCATCCCGTCCGCCGACACGATCATCCAGGTCGACGCGGACGACTGCATCACCGACATCCCGGTCCGCTCCCGGCTGCGCCGCGGCCAGACCCCGCAGGCGTTCCGCTCCGGCACCATCCGCGAGGCGTACCGCCGCGCCGAGGGCGACCCCGACTTCGCCGCCACCGACGACTGCGGCGTGGTGCTGCGCTACCTGCCCGGCACGCCGATCAAGGTGATCGACGGCTCGGACGAGAACATCAAGGTCACCCACCCGGTCGACGTGCACCTGGCCGACAAGCTGTTCCAGCTCGCCGCCGCCCAGGCGCCCCGGCTGACCCACCGCGGCTACGCCGAGGAGCTGACCGGCCGGACCATCGTGGTCTTCGGCGGCAGCTACGGCATCGGCCACGACCTCGCCGAGCTGGCCCGCGGCTACGGCGCGCAGGTCTTCCCGTTCAGCCGCTCCACCACCGGCACCCACGTCGAGCGCGCCGAGGACGTCACCGCCGCGCTGAAGACCGCGTTCGAGGCCACCGGCCGGATCGACCACGTGGTGGTCACCGCCGGCATCCTGGAGAAGGGCGCGCTCGCCGAGATGGACTCCGAGACGATGGACCGTCTCCTGCACGTCAACTTCGTCGGCCCGGTCACCATCGCGCGCCAGTCGCTGCCGTACCTGCAGCAGACCAAGGGCCAGCTGCTGCTCTACACGTCCAGCTCGTACACCCGGGGCCGGGCCCGCTACGCGCTCTACTCGGCCACCAAGGCAGCGCTGGTCAACCTCACCCAGGCGCTCGCCGACGAGTGGGCCGAGTTCGGCGTACGGGTCAACTGCGTCAACCCGGAGCGCACCGCCACCCCGATGCGGACGCGGGCGTTCGGCGAGGAGCCGGAGCACACGCTGCTCTCCTCCGAGGCGGTCGCGCAGGCGTCCCTGGACGTGCTGATCTCCGAACTGACCGGCCAGGTGGTCGACGTGCGCCGGTCCCCCGGCGAGCAGGTCGCCGCCGTACCGGCGCAGCCCGGCGCCGACCGGTCCGAGCTGTCCACCGGCGCCTGAGACCGACGGGACGTGCCAGATGCGTGGTGACCTGGTCCGCAAGTTGCTCGCCCGAGTACTGACCACCGGGCTGGCGGTGCTGGCCTTCCTGGTCGTGGCGCTCACCGGCGCCACCGGCTGGGGCCTGGCCCTGGCCGTCGCGGCGCTCGCCGCCACCGCCTGGGAACGCCGGGTCCGGCCGTCCGCCGACGGTCTCGCCGAGACGGTGCTCGTCGCCGCCGGCATCCTCGTCGGCTACGCCCGGCGCCTCGACGACGGCTTCGACCCGGCCCTCGCGGCCACCGCGCTGGTCCTGCTCGGCCTGGTGCTGCTGGTCGGCCCGCTGCGGCAGGCCGGCGCGCTGGAGATCCGGGCGGCGAACCTTCCGGTACGCACGTGGACGCCGCTGGTCGCCGCCCGGCTCGGTGACGCGCTGCTGGTGCTGCTCGCCGTGGTGGCGCTCGCCGCCGCGCTGGCGCTGCCCGCCTTCACGGCGCTCGCCGCCGCGCTGCTCGTCGGCGCCGGCTGCGGGGCGGTCGCGCTCGACCTCGCCCGGCGCCGGTTCCGGCCGCCCGCCGGCGGGGGCCCGGTCGGCCGCGCGCTGCGCCGCCACCAGCCCGAGTTCGTGCTGCACTTCTCCGCGCCGCCCGGCTCCGAGTACCAGGTCACCATGTGGCTGCCGTACCTGGAACGGATCGGCCGCCCGTTCATGGTGGTGCTGCGCGAGCCGGAGCTCCTGCCGGCCGTCGCCGCCGCCACCCGCGCCCCGGTGGTCCTCTGCCCCACCCTGAAGGCGCTCGACGAGGCGCTGGTGCCCAGCCTGCGCGTCGCCTTCTACGTCAACCACGGCGCGAAGAACGCCCACCTGATCCGGTTCAACCAGCTCACCCACGTGCAGCTGCACCACGGCGACAGCGACAAGGCCCCGAGCGCCAACCCGGTCTCGGCCATCTTCGACAAGATCTTCGTGGCCGGGCAGGCCGCGATCGACAGGTACGCCCGCGCCGGCGTGGAGATCCCCGCCGACAAGTTCGTCGTGGTCGGCCGGCCCCAGGTCGAGGCCATCGAGGTACGCCGGGAGCCGGTCGCCGCGTCGGCGCACCCGACGGTCCTCTACACCCCAACGTGGACCGGGCACCACGCCGACGCCAACTACTGCTCGCTGCCGGTGGCCGAGACGCTGATCCGCCGGCTGATCGACCGCGGGGCGGCGGTGATCCTGCGCGCCCACCCGTACACCGACAAGAACCCGGCCTCGGCCCGCCAGCTCGCCCGGCTCACCGAGCTGCTCGCCGCCGACCGGGCCAAGACCGGCCGCCCGCACCTGTTCGGCGCCGCCGCGGCCCGCGAGCTGACGCTCACCGAGTGCGTCAACCGCGCCGACGCGCTGGTCTCCGACGTCTCCGGCGTCATCTCCGACTGGCTCTACTCCGGCAAGCCGTACGCGGTCACCGACACCGGCGCCGACGGCGAGCACTTCGTCGAGCGGTTCCCGCTCGCGGCGTCCGGCTACGTGCTGCGGCGCGACATGTCCAACGTGGACCAGGTGATCACCGACCTGCTCGACGCCGACCCGAAGGCCGCGCAGCGCTGGGCGGCGCGCACCCGCTACCTGGGCGACTTCCCCGCCGACGCCTACGCCGAGGCGTTCCTCGCCGCCGCCCGCCGAGAGCTGGAGGCCGACTGGGCGGTCCCGGCGCAGCGCGCCGTCGTGTAGGCCCCGCTCTACAGGTACGCGTCGAGCAGGGCGAGCACGGCGGCCGGGTCCTCGACGTGCGCGTTGTGGCCCAGGCCGGGCAGGGTGGCCACCGGCACGCCCAGCTCCTTGAGCTGCGCGTCGCTCACCATCGGGTCCTGCTCGCCGCGGGCCAGCAGCACCGGCACGCCGGTCGCGGCCAGCTGGGCGGGCAGCCGAGGCTCGCCGACCGCGAACGCGGCCGGGTCCATCGCCAGCCGCCAGCGGCCGTCGACCCGCCGCAGCCCCGCCTCCACCACCGGGTGGTCCGGGGCGAACAGCCCGGCCAGCCCCGAGACGCGCAGGTAGCGGCGGGCCGCCTCGTCCCGGGTGGCGAACCAGGTGACCGGCCGGGCGGCCAGCTCGCTCGCCTTCGCCAGCTCGGCCGGGGACCAGACCGCCTTGATGCCGAGCCCCACCACCGCGTCCACCGGAAGAGCCCGCTGCCGGGCCGCGAGCGCCAGCGCCACCACCCCGCCGAGCGAGTGCCCGAGCAGCACCAGCCGGTCGTGCGGGCCCAGCCGGAGCGGACCGAGCCCGTCCGCGACGCGCTGGGCCAGGGCGTCGAACGAGTAGCCGTCGAGCGGCGGCGACCAGCCGTGGCCGGCCAGGTCGGGGGCGAGCCAGCGCCCGGGCCAGCGGCGCTCCAGCAGTGGCGCCCAGGGCAGCCACACCTCGCCGGTGGCGCCCATGCCGTGCAGGAGAATCAGGTGCCGGTCCCCCGTCGCATCGCCCATTGGCGCAGTCTGCCACCGCCCGCCCCGGACACGCGAGACCGAACCCGCCCCGCCCAAACCGCCCGCCCTCGCCCTCGCCGCCGATCTTGGAGTTGTGGTGCCTCCCATAGCGGGGCGAGCCGGGCATACCAGGCGCCACAAGTCCAAGATCGGCGCGCCGAGAGGGCGGCGGGCGAGGGGCGGGCGGGGACGGGGAAGGCCGGCGCCCCGGGACGGGGTGCCGGCCTTCGCAGGGTGCGGGGCGGTCAGGCGGAGTAGCCGCGGCTGGCGATCCAGTGCGCCAGGTCGATCGTGGTGAGCCAGTACGACGGCAGCGACGGGTCGGCCGAGTCGGCGATCCGGACGGTCCGGCCGTCGTCCTTGTAGCCGATCACCGCGACGTAGTGGCCGCCGGGGAACGAGTGCCAGCCGCCGTTGGTGTCGGTGGCGGTGCCGGCGACGTTCGCGACGACCCCCCGGCCGTTGCTGATCGCCTCGACCACGTCGGCCTGGAGCCGGTCCATCTGGGCCGGGCTGGCCGAGCCGGGAATCATCCGGGTCCGGTACGGGTTGCCCTTGACCTGCTGGTTGAGCACGCGCGTGGTGTCCTCGGCCGAGTTGGTGCCCATCTCGGTGGTGCCGAGCGGGCCGGCGAGGGCGTCCTGGCTGCGCTCGATGCCGGTGGCGCTGAGCGCGTTGCGCACGGCGGCCGGGCCGCAGTAGTAGTAGTTGATCTGCGCCTGGTAGTCGTAGTCCAGCGTCTTGCTCGACGGCGGCTTCGGCGCGGCCTTGGTGACGTCCGGGTCCGCCGCGGCCTTCTTCGCCGACGGGGAGGCGCTGGGCGACTTGCTGGGCTCGGCGCTCGGCGACGCCGGCGGGACGCCGATACGCGCCTCGCTGCGGCTGGCGGGCTCGCCGAGCCGTGCGCCGAGTTCGGCGACCGAGGCGGTGTTCTCCTGCTGGACCGGGGCGTCCTCACCGGCGGCGAGGGCGGTGCCGGCGCCGGCGGCCAGCACGAGCGCCGCGGCCGATCCGGCGATGATCTGGTACGGGCGTTCGGTGGCGATCCGCCGCAGCTGACGCTTCAGGTGGTGCTTCACGAAATCCTCCACGGGGGGCGTGATCGGCACACGCCGGCCCGGCACGTGGCGGGGTTCACACGTGCTGGCAGGCCGGATGGGCCGGGGGAACGGGTACGCCCGCGATGCCGGGCGCCCAGGGGCGGTTTGCCGGTCGCGTCAGGCGAGCGCGGGTACCGCGGAGCCGTGGAGGCGGGGGGACGATCGAGGGGTGGGCACGAGGATGGGACTCCTTCCGTGGCCGCCGACCGGGTTAGCTGACGGATTCGGGCGGGAAGTACGCCCTACCGCGGCAGTGGCCGCGGATTCACCCCGATGGTGCTCATGGTTCCCCGGTTCGTGATGACACGATTAGGCGGGTCGGCGCGGCGTCGCCTTCTGCGATCGGGTACCGCACCGGACGCGCCGACACTACCGGCGGGTACTGCCCCTGCCAAGCGCTCCCACCTGCGTAAACATGATCCCCGGTAACGGATTTCGGAACAGCCGGTTACTCACTTCACTCAATGGGACAAGCGGTGGTGACGGCGCCCGGGAGGCGAAAAGGGGACAGACGGCGGGCGCGTGACCGGCAATGGCGCGGCTCATTGGCCTGTTCTGCGCTCCACGCCCGTTTCGGCGCCGGGGGTGAGCCGGCTCACCACATTCCGGGTAACAATTCGGTCGCCTCAGCCGACCCGGGCCGGACGCCAGCGGGCGTTGCGGACGGACGCGCCGACCGGCAGGGGGATCGTCGCCACGCCGCGGGACACCGGGGCGGGCCGCACCGCCAGGGTGGCCGCGTACGCCTCGGCGGCGAGCGTACGGGCGGCCTCGGCGGCCAGTTCGGCGTCCCGCCACGCCTGCCGCTCCCGCTCGGCGGCGCTCTCCCAGCCGGTCCGGCGCCGGTCCCGTACGGCCCGGGCCAGCACGATCTCCTGCTCGGCCGGGTGCCGGCGCGGGTCCCACCCGTTGCGGCGCGCCAGCACGTCGGCGAGTTGCCGGGCGGACAGGTCGCCGCGCCAGTGCGCCGTCATGGCGGCGTGGTGCAGCCAGCGCTCCCGGGCCGCGTACTCCGCCGGGGTGCGCGGGGTGCGCGGGGCGGCCAGCGCGGCGGCCCCGGCCAGGCGGCGGGCGGCGCTGTCCGCCTCGTCGTACGCGGTCCAGGCGCGTTCCGCCTCGTCCTGCGCGGCCAGCCACCGTTCCCGGCGGCGACGGGCCGTCTGGGCGGCCCCGGCGGCGGCCACCGCCACCTCCTCGGCGTACCGGACGAGGTCGTCGCGGCGCGCGGCGTCCTGGTCCACCGGATCGGCGGCTACCTCGGCGACGCCGTCGCGCTCGGGCCGGGCCACCAGCGCGGCGAGCAGGCCGAACGCGAGCAGCATCAGGAAGGACCAGATGGCGGCGGCCTCGGGGACCGCGGTGAGGAAGTGGTAGAGAGCGGTCTGCGACATGGTCGGCACCTCACGGGAAGAACCTGGCGGGAGACTCCGCACGGCCGGTCGGGGCGCGGCGCGGGGGCGCCGGGCCGGCGAAGGGCGGGTGCGGGATGACGTTCGGTGGGTGCGGTGACGGGCGCGGCCCGTGGGCGGATCAGCGGGCGGGCGGGGCCCGCAGGCCGACCGGCGCGGTGATCCGGCCGGCCGGGACCGGCTGCGGGTCGTTCGGGAGCGTGTCGGTGGCCCGTGCGGCGGGCGCGGGTGCGCCGTCGGGACGGGCCTGCCGCTCGGCGGCGCGGTCGGATTCCGGTCGCGGGGCGGTCGGCGTGCTCACGTACGCCGGGCCGGCTGGCGCGGCCGGGGCGGCGGCGGCCGGCAGCGTGGCCGCGCCGAACGAACAGGCGACGACCACGGCGAGACTGGCGAGCATCCGGGCGGTCCAGCGCGCCACCCACCACACGGGGCAGGTGAGCGCGATCGGAAGCACGGGTACAAATTACCGCCGAACCCCCAGTGACGCACCGCCGCACGGCGTGTCGCGGACCGACCGGCCGTCGTGTGCGCGTGTCAGTCCGGGCTACGCCGCCCGGCGTACTCGATGTCCTCGGCCGGACCGGAGACGGACCGCGCGCCGCAGTCGGCGGCCGCGCCCTCGGCGGGCCCGCGCGGAGCCGGCACGGCCGGTGCGCGCGACGCCGCGCGGGCCCGGCGGGTCGGGCCGAGCAGGCGCATCATCGGCACCTCCACCCAGCGGTGCAGCGCGGCGGCCAGCGCGAGCGTGAGCAGCAGGAAGCCGAGCACCGCCAGCGGCCCCCGCCAGCCGGGCAGGCCGGTCCCCCAGTCCCCGGTCAGCCGCAGCACGGTGACCATGACCAGCACGTGCACCAGGTAGAAGGCGAACGAGACCTCACCGAGCCAGATCATCGGCCGGGACCGCCAGGGGGTGGGCCGGCCGCGCACGTCGGCGTCCGCCGCCGCGGCGATGACCAGCAGGTACGCCACGGCGAGCAGCGCCGCCCAGAACTCGGCCGGGATCCACAGCGCGGCGACCACCCAGGTGGTGACGAACAGGCCGGTGGCGACCGCGAGGTTCGGTCCGCGCCAGCGGTGGCGGCGCATCAGCTCGGCGGCGGCCACCCCCATCCAGAACTCCAGCGACCGGGTCACCGGGAAGATCTGGGTGAACCACCACCGCTGCTCCTCCGGCACGAGCTGCTGGCCCGGCCACAGCGCCAGGATGAGCAGCGGCGCCGCGACCAGCACGGTCCGGAGCACCCCGGTACGGGCCCGGCGCAGCCACGGCACCACCAGCGGCAGGCACAGGTAGAACGCCAGCTCGCAGGAGAGCGACCAGCTCACGTTGTTGACGCTGTAGAAGTAGCCGTTCAGCGGGATCCACGCCTGGACCAGGAAGAAGTTGCCGATCGCCGCCCACGGCAGGACCGGGTCGGCGAACCAGGCCGCGACCGCCAGCGCCGCCACGAACGTCACCACGTGGTTCGGGTAGATCTTGGCGAGCCGGCGGCGCAGGAACGTCCACGCCCGCTCCCCGTCCCGGTACGACCAGACCAGGACGAACCCGCTGAGGATGAAGAAGAACTCGACGCCGGACAGGCCGAGGCTGAACGCCTTGTCCACCACCGCCTTCAGGTGCGGCTCGGCGACGATCCCCATGGTCCCGGCGTGGAAACCGAAGACCAGCAGCGCGGCGATCCACCGCAATCCGGTCAGCGACGGCAGGCGCGGGGCACGGGTGACAGTCGGCGCGCTGGTCATTCCGGGCACCCTACCCCGGAGTACCGGGACGTTCCCGGCGAGCCGACGGCCGCCGGGTCACCCAGGGACGGCGGATAGGATTTCCGTTCCTGCACGCGCGGGCGACGCCCGCCGGCACGCCGTGCCGTACGGAAGGTGAGCGAACCGGATGCACCAGCGGATCCTGCTCCGCGCCCGCAAGGGCCCGTTCGACGTCCTCACGCCGGAGGAGACGTTCGCCGGCAACTGGATCGGGGACAACAGCGGAAACCTGGTCTTCAGCCACGCCGCGCACAAGCTGCTGGCCACCTCCGCGGCGGAGATCACCGCGACCCGCACCCCGGCCGACCCGCGCCTCGCCGACGAGATCAACGAGCGGTACGACGTGTTCGTCGTACCGCTGGCGAACGCCTTCCGTCGCAGCTTCGTGCACCGCCTCGCCCCGCTGACCCGGCTGATCGAACGGCTGAAGATCCCGGTGGTGGTGCTCGGTGTCGGCGTGCAGACGAACGTCGACGGCGACCGTGAGTACCTGCGCCCGATCGACGAGCCGGTGCGCGCGTTCTGCAAGGCCGTGCTGGACCGGTCGCACAGCATCGGCGTACGCGGCGAGGTGACCGCGAGCTACCTGAACACGCTGGGCTTCTCCGACGTGGAGCAGATCGGCTGCCCGTCGATGTTCCTGCACGGCGACACGTTCCAGCTGGCGAAGAAGCAGCCGGAGCTGACCGCCGAGTCGAAGGTCGCGCTCACCATCTCGCCGTACGTCCGCTCGATGGCCTCGGTGGTCCGCCACCACCACGAGCGCTACCCGAACCTGTGCTACGTGCCCCAGGACCTGCGGACGCTCGGCACCCTGCTCTACGGCGACGCGCCCGAGCACCGCGGCCAGAGCAGCGACATCCCGCTGCACACCTCGCACCCACTGTTCGTCGAGGACAAGGTGCGCATGTTCGTCGACCCGTGGACCTGGATGGAACACCTCTCCGGGTACGACTTCGCGTTCGGCACCCGCATCCACGGCACCATCACCGCGCTCGTCGCCGGCACGCCCGGCTACCTGTTCGCGCACGATTCGCGCACGCTGGAACTGGCCCGCTACTTCGGCATCCCGCACCGGATCATGCGCGACGTGCCGGCCGACGTGGACGCCGCCGACCTCTACGCCGAGGCCGACTACACCGCGCTCACCGAGGGCCACAAGGCCCGCTTCGAGACCATCACCGCGTTCCTGCGCAAGCACGACCTCGGCATCTCGTTCGACGACGACGACAGCGCCGCCCGCTTCGACCAGCGGGTCCGCGAGACGGTGTTCCCGCCGGCCGTCCGGCCCGCTGCCGCCACCCCGCCGGCCGAGCTGCTGACCCGCATCGAGCGGCTGCGCGACGAGAACGCCAAGCTCACCGGGACCATCGACGCGCTGCGCTCGCAGCAGCTCCGGGAGCGGATCAAGCAGGCCGTCCCGGGCAAGGTCCGCCGGATGCTGCGGCGCTGATCGTCGTACGCCTGTTCTAAACAGGGTACGATCGGCGGCGTGCCCGACGTCGCGTACCAGCCTTCGATGCTCGACCTGGCCGAGCAGGGCCCGACCCTGGGCCCGCTCGCCGGGGCGGTGCGCCGCCACGAGCTGAGCCGGGGCGCCTGGGTCGACCACCTGCCCGGCTGGGTCCGGGGCTCCGACGCGGTGCTCGACACGCTGCGCCACGACGTGCCCTGGCGGGCCGAGCGCCGCACCATGTACGACACCGCTGTCGACGTGCCCCGGCTGCTCTGCTGGTACGCCGCCGGCCGGCCGCTGCCGCACCCGGTGCTCACCGCGGCCCGCGACGCGCTCACCCGGCACTACGCGCCCGAGCTGGGCGAGCCGTTCGTCACCGCCGGCATGTGCCTCTACCGCGACGGGCGCGACAGCGTGGCCTGGCACGGCGACACGCTGGGCCGCTCCGCGCACACCGACACCATGGTGGCGATCGTCTCGTTCGGCTCCCCGCGCGCGCTGCTGCTCCGCCCTCGCGGCGGAGGCGGCGGCAGCCTGCGGTTCCCGCTCGGCCACGGCGACCTCGTGGTGATGGGCGGCTCCTGCCAGCGCACCTGGGAACACGCGGTACCGAAGACCACCCGCCCGGTCGGCCCCCGCGTCAGCGTCCAGTTCCGTCCCACCGGCGTCGCCTGAGCCCGGGGCGGGCCCACATCCGTGCTGGGCACGTGCTAGAAACAACTCCCAGGGTCGATCACGCCCCCGTCACCCGATGACGCGAAGGGCGACCTATGACCCAGTCCCCCACCTCCCGCCGGTCCCCGTGGACGCTGCACGGCGACGGCCGCCAGGTACGCCCCGGCGACGTGGTCGCGCCCGACGAACGGCTCTCCTGGCCGCGCACCGTCGGCGTGGGCGTGCAGCACGTGGTCGCCATGTTCGGCGCCACCTTCACCGTCCCGCTGATCACCGGCTTCCCGCCCGCCACCACGCTGCTCTTCTCCGGGCTCGGCACACTGCTGTTCCTGCTGATCACCGGCAACCGGCTGCCCTCGTACCTCGGCTCGTCGTTCGCGTTCATCGCGCCGGTGCTCGCCGCGAAGACCGACGGCGGCATCGGCGCGGCCCTCGGCGGCATCGTCGTCGCGGGCGTCGCGCTCGCGCTCGTCGGCGTGGTGGTGCAGGTGGCCGGCTCCCGCTGGATCGACGCGCTGATGCCGCCCGTGGTCACCGGCGCGATCGTCATGCTGATCGGCCTCAACCTCGCGCCGGTGGCCTGGGACGGTGGCGGCGCCGGCACCGGCGTGAAGGCGCAGCCGCTGATCGCCGTGGTCACGCTCGTCGCGATCCTGCTCACCACTGTGCTGTTCCGCGGCTTCGTGGCGCGGCTGTCGATCCTCGCCGGCGTGGTGGTCGGCTGGGTGCTCGCCGCGCTGACCGGCAACCTCGACCAGCAGGCCGTACGCGGGCTGCGCCAGGCCGCCTGGGTCGGCTTCCCCGAGTTCCACACGCCGAGTTTCGACGCGCGCGCCGTCGTGCTGGTCATCCCGGTGATCCTGGTGCTGATCGCGGAGAACGCCGGGCACGTCAAGGCGGTCGCCGCGATGACCGGCCGCAACCTCGACCGCGACATGGGCCGGGCGCTGCTCGGTGACGGCGTCGCCACGGTGCTGGCCGGCTCCGGGGGCGGTTCCGGCACCACCACGTACGCGGAGAACATCGGCGTGATGGCGGCGACCCGCGTCTACTCCACCGCCGCGTACTGGATCGCCGGCGGCACGGCGATCCTGCTCGGCCTGTGCCCGAAGTTCGGCGCGCTGATCCTCACCGTCCCGGCCGGCGTGCTCGGCGGCGCCACCACCGCGCTGTACGGCCTGATCGCCATCCTGGGCGCCCGGATCTGGATCGAGAGCCGGGTCGACTTCCACGACCCGATCAACCTGTTCACCGCGGCGGTGGCGGTGATCATCGGCGCCGCCAACTACACGCTGACCGCCGGTGACCTGTCGTTCAACGGCATCGCGCTGGGCACGGCGGCCGCCCTGATCATCTACCACGGCATGCGCCTGATCGCGCGGCTGCGCGGCACCACGCCCGAGTCACGCCAGTCCCCCGACCCCGAACTCTGACCCCTCCCCTCCCCTCTCCTCCCCTCCCCTTCCGCCCGGCCCGGCCCGGCCTCGTTGATCATGAAGTTAGCGGCGCAAATTGTCCGACTCACACCCGCCAACTTCATGATCAACGGACCATTTGGCGCGCGATTGGGGCCGGCCCACGCGAGCGGGACACCCAGAGGGCCCGAAGTGCAAGATCGCGCGGGTGGCCCTAGCGGCCCGACGCCCTCGCAGCCAGGGCCAGCCAGCCCTCAACCACGTCGATCATGAGGTTAGCGGCGCTCGGTGTCCGTTTTGTCGCCGCTAACCTCATGATCGACCGTGCAGGGCCGAGGTCTTCCGCCAAAACACCCGGAATGTGCCCCATTACCCTAGGGCAGCCCTGCCCCCGGAGCGCCCGGGCGCGTTGATCAAGGAGTTTAGGGCCTGCAGAGGACACGAAGAGTCCGCAAACTCCTTGATCAACGCGTCGGGGCGGGAGGGGGCGGTCTCCCGCCGCCCTCCCCCAGCCGGCTCGTCAGTCGCGGTCGATGTGGTGACCCACCACCGTCGGGCCCAGCATCACGGCGAAACCGGAGCCGTCCCGGCGCGGGTCGGCCGGCGGCAGGTCCACCGGATCGCCGGTGGCGGTCGCGCCCACCGGCCGCGGGCCGATCCAGGCCACCGACAGCTCCACCTCACCCTTGAGGAACCGCTGCGCGCGTACGCCGCCGGTCGCCCTGCCCTTCGCCGGGTACGCCTTGAACGGCGTCACCTTCACCGTGGCGCCGGTCGACGTGACCACCATCGGCTCACCGTGCGCCGTGTCGTCGGTACGGATCGCGCCGAAGAACACCGCCCGCGCCCCGGCGGGCAGGTTGATGCCGGCCATGCCGCCACCCTTGAGCCCCTGCGGGCGTACCACCGAGGCGGCGAAGCGCAGCAGCGACGCCTCCGAGGAGACGAACGCCAGTGTCTCGGCGCCGTCGGTCAGCCAGGTCGCGCCGATCACCTCGTCGCCGTCCCGCAACGAGATCACCTCGAACTCTTCGGAGCGGACCGGCCAGTCCGGCGCGCACACCTTGACCACGCCGGCCCGGGTGCCGAGCGCCAGCCCGGGTGAGCCCTGCGCGGACGGCCCCAGCGGGGCCAGCCCGACGACCGTCTCGCCCGGCTCCAGCGGCACCAGTTCCGCAGCCGACATGCCGCCACGCAGCGACACCGTGCCGGACTGCTCCGGCAGCACCGGCAACGGCAACACGTCGATCTTGAAGGCGCGCCCGGCGCTGGTCACCAGCAGCACCCGGCCCCGCGCGGTGGAGTGCACGATCGCGCGTACCGCGTCGTGCTTGACCCGGCCGCTGCGCCGGCGCGCCTCGGCGGCCTCCTCCGACTCGGCCGCGGTCCGCGCCACCAGCCCGGTGGCGGAGAGGATCACCTGGCACGGGTCGTCGGCCACCTCCAGCGGGCCGGCCGGCACCGAGGCGGCCAGCACCTCCTTGAGGTCGCCGTCGACGAGCGTGGTGCGCCGCGGCGCACCGAACTGCTTGACCACGGCGGCCAGTTCGTCGGAGACGACCTTCCGAAGCACCTTGTCATCGTCCAGGATCTTCGACAGCTCGGCGATCTCGCCGCGCAGCTTCTCCTGCTCGGCCTCCAGCTCCAGCCGGTCGTACTTGGTCAGGCGGCGCAGCGGAGTGTCCAGGATGTAGCTCGCCTGGATCTCGGAGAGCTTGAACTTCTGCATCAGGCCGTCCTTGGCGGCCTGGGCGTCCTCGCTGGCGCGGATCAGCTTGACCACCCGGTCGATGTCGAGCAGGGCGATCAGCAGGCCGTCGACCAGGTGCAGGCGTTCCTCCCGCTTGCGCTTGCGGTACGCGCTGCGCCGGGTCACCACCTCGTAGCGGTGCGCCAGGAACACGTCGAGCAGTTCCTTGAGCCCGAGGGTGCGCGGCTGCCCGTCCACGAGCACCAGGTTGTTCACGCCGAAGGACTGCTCCAACGGGGTGAGCCGGTAGAGGTCGGCCAGCAGCGCCTGCGGGTTGACGCCGACCTTGCACTCGACCACCAGACGGGTGCCGTTCTCCCGGTCGGTGAGGTCCTTGACGTCGGCGATCCCGGTGAGCCGCTTGGTCTTGTTCACCTCGTTGGTGATGGCCGCGATGACCTTCTCCGCGCCGACGCCGTACGGCAGCTCGGTGACGGTGATGGCCTGCCGGCCGCGGCTGCCCTCCAGCGGGCCGATCTCCACCCGCCCGCGCATGCGCACCACGCCGCGCCCGGTCTCGTACGCGCGGCGCACCTCGTCCAGGCCGAGCAGCAGCCCGCCGGTGGGCAGGTCGGGGCCGGGCACGAACTCCATGAGCTTGTCGAGCGTGGCGTCCGGGTGGTTGATCAGCCAGCGGGCGGCCTGGACGACCTCGCCGAGGTTGTGCGGGATCATGTTGGTGGCCATGCCGACCGCGATGCCGGATGCGCCGTTGACGAGCAGGTTCGGGAACGCCGCCGGCAGCACCGTGGGCTGGGTCAGCGAGCCGTCGTAGTTCGGCTCGACGTCGACGGTGTCCTCACCCAGCTCGCCGGTGAGCAGCATCGCCTCCCGGGACATCCGGGCCTCGGTGTTGTGGTTGACGAAACCACCGGCCAGGAAGGAGTGGTCGGCGGATTCCACTCGAACGGAATAGACCTCCGCCGGCTCGTCAGGAGAGACCGCGACGACCTTCTCGTACCGATAGCCCGCATCCATCACGGGCAGGATCGTGGCAAGGATCTCGGTGTCCTTGATGCGGTCGATGATGCGGAGTCGTTCGGTTTCCCACCGCTCGACACGATCGAAGTTGTGGCTGGTGAGCCACTTGCGTCCGCTGCCCCGACGATCGAAGTCGATGCTGCTGCGCACGTAGTCGGCCACAAAGGGGACGTGGTCCTGACTAAGCCGATGCGGGCGCAGCGGCGCATGCCGCAGCATCTTGGCCAGCACCGCCTGCTTGGTACGGAGGAAGCCGACACGAGTTGCGAAAGCCCTGATGTTTCGCGTCCCGGAAACCACCAGGCGGTGCTCCACCGAGCCACTGGGCCGGGTGTAGTGGCGTCGACAGGCGATCACGCCGAACTCCGCGAGCAGTTCCTGGACCTCCCGAGCCAGACGCTCGCTGTAGCTGGTGTACTGGATGGTGAAGCTGCTGTTGGCGACGCGGACTCCGCCGTCGCCTTCGAAGAGGGCCATCAGGAAGGCCCGCTTGATGCCCCACCCCCCTGCCCAGACGAACTCCGGCACGAACTTGTCCCTCGCCTGGTGACCGATCAGCTCGGCGAGTGGGCTCGCCCGGAAGGCTTCCATCCCGCCGGCGACGTCCTGGACGTCAAGTTCGTGTATGCGGCGACGGTCTCGGCGCGTGTGCCGGTCGCTGACGTAGCGTCGTCCACCCACGACCTGGTCGTAGGCATGCAGGACCTCGCCGAAGAAATGCTCATCGGTATTGCTGAATCCTGCCCGCGACTCGCTCGCGAAGCCTTCAGAGACCCAGGCGCCACCGAGCACGCCGAGCATGTATTCGCGAGCGGTGGGGACGACCTGCTTCCATGCGTTCCGCGCGATACAGACCACCGAGCCCGGCGTCACCTCGTCGAGCCGACGCCACTGGAAGACAGGGACACCCACCGGAGCTTCGAGGCAGAGAACCAGATGATTCTCACTACCACGGAGGGAGAATCCGGTCTCAGTCGTGATCCGGAGCGTCGGGTGGACGCCCGAGTTGAAGACCTTGTTGACGCGAACCGCTTTGCCGTCCTTGTCGAGGACTTCGAAATCGGCCTCCGCCTCGCTGTTCGGCGGCAGGTCGACCACATCACCGATCCGTGGGCTGCTGCCATCGGCCAGGCGGATCCGGGTGTCACCCACGACGCAGTAGCGCGCCGCTGCCGGGCCGTCGTCCGGCGAGCCGAAGTTGCCGTGCCCGTCGATGAGCGGGACGTTGAGCGAGAAGTCCTGTGCCAGCCGCACCATCGCGTCGTAGATCGCGGTGTCGCCGTGCGGATGGTACTTTCCCATCACATCCCCGACAATTCGGGCACTCTTGACGTGGCCGCGGTCCGGCCGGTGGCCCTGCTCGTACATCGACCACAGAATCCGCCGGTGCACCGGCTTGAGCCCGTCGCGCGCGTCGGGCAGCGCGCGGGAGTGGATGACCGAGAACGCGTACTCCAGGTAGGAGTCCGAGACCTCGGTGACCAGCGGGTTGTCGAAGACGCGAGCGCCGGCCTGGTCGAAGGCGGCCAGATCCGCCTTCGCGCGGTCGTCCTTGCGGCGTGCCATGGTGCGGTTTCCTTCCGAGACGAACCCGTTGGTCAGGCGTCGATGGCGTCGCGGTCGACCCGGTCGGCGGAGTCGATCAGCCAGTTGCGGCGGGGCTCGACCTTCTCCCCCATGAGCAGTTCGAGGATCCGCTCGGCGGCGTCGACGTCGTCGAGCGTGATGCGGCGGACCGCCCGGGTGGCCGGGTTCATGGTGGTCTCCCACAGCTCGTCGGCGTCCATCTCACCGAGGCCCTTGAAGCGCGGGATCGGCGTGACGATCTGCTTGCCGGCCTTCTCCAGTTTGCGGACCGTCGCCTCCATCTCGGCCTGGGTGTAGGTGTAGACGGTCTGCGGGTTGCGCCCCTTCGTGGTGATCTTGTGCAGGGGCGGCATCGCCGCGAAGAGCCGCCCGGCCTCGATCAGCGGCCGCATGTAGCGGGCGAACAGCGTGATCAGCAGGGTACGGATGTGCGCGCCGTCGACGTCCGCGTCGGCCATGATGAGGACCCGGCCGTAGCGCAGGGAGGACAGATCGAACGTGCGGCCGGAGCCGGCGCCGAGCACCTGCACGATCGCGGCGCACTCGGCGTTGTCCAGCACCTGCTGGAGGTTGGCCTTCTGCACGTTGAGGATCTTGCCGCGGATCGGCAGCAGCGCCTGGTATTCGGAGGACCGCGCGAGGCGCCCTGTCCCGAGGGCGCTGTCCCCCTCCACGATGAACAGTTCACTTCTCTCGATGCCCGCGGCCCGGCAGTCGACGAGCTTGGCCGGCATGGCCGCGCCCTCCAGCGCGGTCTTGCGGCGGGCGGCGTCCTTCTGCTGCTTCTGGGTGAGCCGTACCCGGGCCGCGTCGACGATCTTCTGGAGCACCGTCCGGGCCTCGGCCTTGGTGCGCCGGTCGTCCAGCCAGCTCTTGAGGTGCGCCTCGATCAGGCCCTGGAGCACCTTGGTGATGCCGGCGGTGGACAGTTCGTCCTTGGTCTGCGAGGTGAACTGCGGCTCCGGGATGCGCACGTGCACCACGGCGGTCATGCCCTCCAGGACGTCGTCCAGGGTGGGCGCGTCCTCCTTGGGCTTGAGCAGGCCGCGGGCGTTGCGGGCGGCGTCGGCGAGGGTACGCGCCAGCGCCCGCTCGAAGCCCTTGCGGTGGGTGCCGCCGTGGGCGTTGCGGATGGTGTTGGTGAAGCACTCGACGGTGCGCTCGTAGCCGGTGCCCCAGCGGAACGCCACCTCGACCTCGGCGCGGCGCTGCACGTTGGACTGCATGACGCCGTTGGCGTCGGCGGCGTTCTCCCGGTAGGTGCCCTCGCCGGTGACCAGCAGCGTGCCGGAGACCGGCCGGTCGCCGGCCGGGGCGAGGTATTCCACCATGTCGGTCAGGCCGTTGGGGAAGTGGAAGCGTTCCTCGACCGGCTCCTCGCCGGTCTCGTCGCGCAGCCGGTAGGCCACGCCGGGGACGAGGAAGGCGGTGTTGCGCAGCTTGAGCCGAACCGCCTCGGTGTCGAGCGCGGCGCCGGTCTCGAAGTAGCGGGGGTCGTGCCACCAGCGGATCGAGGTGCCGGTGCGCTGGCCGCGCTTCATCGCGCCGACGATCTGCAGGCCGGGACCGGGGGTGAACGGCGCGTCGGGGCCGGCTCCGTCGAAGACGCCCGGCACGCCGTGGCGGAACGACATCGCGTGGATCTTGCCGCCGCGCCGGACGGTGACGTCGAAGCGGCGGGACAGGGCGTTGACCGCGGAGGCGCCGACGCCGTGCAGGCCGCCGGAGGTCTTGTAGCCGGAGCCACCGAACTTGCCGCCCGCGTGCAGGCGGGTGAGCACCAGCTCGACGCCGGAGATGCCGGACTTGGCGTGCACGTCGGTGGGGATGCCGCGGCCGTCGTCGTCGACCTGGACCGAGCCGTCGGCGTGCAGGATCACGTCGACAGTGGTGGCGTGACCCGCGACACCCTCGTCGGTCGAGTTGTCGAGGATCTCGTTGACGAGGTGACCCACGCCACGGCTGTCGGTCGAGCCGATGTACATGCCGGGGCGTTTGCGGACGGCGTCGAGGCCCTCCAGGTGCGTCAGGTCGTCGGCCCCGTAGAGGGTCTCAGGCTGTGCGGTCAACTGGTCGTACTCCCAGGTCTCGGCGGTGTGGTGCCGTTCACCGTGTGACTCCCCCACGATGATCGCCGGGCGCGGCGCGCCGGAGCGAGCCTAGCCGGATGCCCTGACAGGTCGGCGGTACCGGGGCGGTGCGTTGCGCGATCGGCCTCGCGGCCGGGTCCGCGCCGCCGCCGCGTACGGCGGTCCGGCGGGCGGACGGGGCGTCCAGGCGGCACAACGATCCGCACGCCCGATGTCTTCCCCGGCGACCCGTCGCAGGTGTCAGGGCATTGACGCCCGTCACACGCACGTGATCTGATCGCCATCCCAAAGAATCTTTCACGTTTCGATGTCTGGGAGGTCGGGCATGTCCGTGTTCCGTCGTTCCGCGCTCGCGGCGGCGCTGGCGCTCGCCGCGGTGGCGTTACCCGCCGCCGCGGCGCCCGCCCAGCCGGCTGCCGCCGCGCTGCCCACCGCCGCGGTGGCGCTGGGAGACAGCTTCATCAGCGGCGAGGGCGCCGGGGCGTACGCGCCGGTGGTGGACGTCAACGGGGTGGCCCAGGGCTTCCCCGGCTGGTCCGCCGCCAACGCCAACGCCTACTTCTGCCACCGATCGCCGAACGCCTCGCTGTTCCAGGCGAACCTGCCCGGCATCTCCGCGCGGTTCAACCTGGCCTGCTCGGGCGGCCAGCCGTACGACATCGCGAACGCCTCGTCGACGCGGGCCAAGGGACGGCAGGTGGCCGCCCAGCTCGACCAGCTCCGGTCGGTGGCCCGGACCCACGACATCGACCTGGTGCTCGTCGGCCTCGGCTCGAACAACAGCTCGTTCACCTTCGGCAGCGTGGCGGAGAAGTGCGCCAACCGGTTCATCGCCGACGCCTGGACCGGCTGGTGGGAGTTCTGGGCGTACCTGGGCGGGCCGGTGGAGCAGAAGCCGTGCACCGACGCCGACCTGGGCACCGCCGCGCAGTTCGCCGCCGCCACCGCGGAGACCACCACGGCGCTGCGGCAACTGCTCACCACGCTGGACGAGATCGACGCCGACGGCCAGCACCGGGTGGTGTTCCAGGACTACACCAACCCGCTGCCGTTCGAGCTGGAGCAGAGCTACTGGACCGAGGACAGCCGGGACGACACCCGGGACAAGTTCCGCGCGCTGGGCGCCGAGCGGTACGCGGCCGGGTGCCCGATCCACCGGGCCAGCCTGGCGCCCGGGCACCGTTTCTCGCAGGGGCTCGGCACGCTGGTCAGCTCGGTGCGCGGCACGCTCGCCAACGAGTTCCCGCAGGACGACCTGGTCTACCTGAACGTGCAGCGCGCGTTCGACGGGGCCCGGCTCTGCGAGTCGACCGGTAGCCCGGGCAACGCCCTGGCCACGCCGATCCGGCTGATGGACGGCCCGACCGGCACGTTCGTCACCAGTCTCTCCGGGTTCGACAAGCTCGACATCCAGCGGATCGCCAACGCCTGCGGCACGTACTTCCAGACCTGCCAGGAGTCGTGGCACCCGAACGCCGCCGGGCACAAGGTGCTCGGCCGGTGCCTGGCCGGGGCGGCGGCCACCGGCGCCCGTACCGTCTCCTGCGTCCGCGCCCCGGACGGCACGGTGAATGTGAGCTGAGCACGCCGGACCGGGCCGGGACGAACCGGCCCGGTCCGGCGTCAGGCCCGGATCGCGGCGCCGAGCACGTGCGGCGAGGCCGGGGCCGGCAGCCCGGTCGGCGGGAAGCGGAAGCGGTCCAGCGCGGTCACCTCGAAACCGGCGGCGCGGATCGCGGCCACCGTGTCCCGGGCGGTGTGGCAGCCGGCGCAGAACAGCGGCCAGAGCGTGGCGTCGGCCAGGCGCTGGGCCCGGCGCAGGCCGGGCGTGGCGGCCACCACGTGTTCGTAGAAGCGCAGCTCGCCGCCGGGCCGCAGCACCCGCCGCGCCTCGCGCAGCGCGACCGCCTGGTCCGGCACCGAGCAGAGCACCAGCGACACCACCACCGCGTCGGCGGCGCCGTCGGCGACCGGCAGTTCCTCGGCCAGCCCGGCGGCGACGGTGACCGGGACCGGGGCGCCCGGCGCGGCGGCGTGGGCCAGCGCGCGCAGGTGGGGTTCCGGCTCGACGGCGAGCACGCCGGTCACGCTCGCCGGGTAGTGCGCGAGGTTGCGCCCGTTGCCGGCGCCGACCTCGACCACCCGGCCGCGCAGCCCGGCGACCAGGCGGGCCCGGTGCCCGGCCACGCCGGCCTGGTCCATCGCGACGCTGGCGCGGGCGAAGAGCCGGGCGAAGATCGGATGGGAGACGGCCATCAGCGACCGGCCGGTGGCGCGCCGAGGCTGAGCAGGAGCGGGCCGGCGGATCCGTCGACCAGGTCGCCGAGGCGTACGCCGTCGAGCACGGCGAGGAAGGCGGCCTGGGCGCGGCGCAGCTCGCCGCGCAGCCGGCACTCCGCGATGAGCGGGCAGACCGGCTGCGCGCAGTTGACCACCTCGCCGTCGCCCTCGAAGGCGCGGACCACCTGGCCGACGGTGAGGTCACCGGCGTGTTCGGCGAAGGCGACGCCGCCGGAGCGGCCTCTGATGGTGACCAGGACGCCGATGCGTTGCAGCCGCTGCACCACCTTGGCGACGTGGCTGCGGGGCAGCGCGAGCCGGGTGGCGAGTTCGTCGACTGTGGCCCGGACCGGGGACGCGGCGGTGAGCATGGCGATCCGCAGCGCCATGTCGGTCGACCGGTTGAGCCTCACGCACCGACCCTAGCCATTCGGTGCCCTCGGCGACACAGGCAGATTCACGGTGACCCATGCCACCGCACTCCCGGGACCTTCGACCCTAAAAGAGGAATCCAGAAATCCTGTTTCGTGGGGATCGACCTGTTCGAGCCCCGGAAGGAGATTCGGTAGTGCTCACGGAATCCTCAGCAGCGATCGTGACCGCCACCCTGCCCGTCGTGCGGGCACACGGCGAGGCCATCACCGGCCGCTTCTACCAGCGGATGTTCGACGCCCACCCGGACCTGCTGGACCTGTTCAACCGGGGCAACCAGGCCACCGGCGCGCAGAAGGCCGCGCTCGCCTCGGCGGTGGTCGCGTACGCGGCGCACCTGACCGGCGACGGCGGCATGCCGTGGGGGCCGGTCCTGGACCGGATCGCGCACAAGCACGCCTCCCTCGGCATCACCGCCACCCAGTACCCGATCGTCGGCCGGCACCTGCTCGCCGCCGTCGCCGAGGTGCTCGGCGACGGCGTCACCCCGGAGGTGGCCGCCGCCTGGGACGAGGTCTACTGGCTGCTGGCCTGCGAGCTGATCGCCCGCGAGGCGCGGCTCTACGCGGGCGCCGGCGTACCGGAGGGCGGTCCGGTGTGGCGGGACTGGCGGGTCACCGGCCGGAACCGGGAGAGCGCCGACGTCGTCTCGCTCACCCTCGCGCCGGCCGGCGGCGGCGCCGCGCCCGGCTTCACCCCCGGCCGGTACGTCTCGGTCGCCGTCGACCTGGGCGGCGGCCGGGGACAGCAGATCCGCCAGTACAGCCTCTCCGGCCGTCCCGGCGCCGACCAGTGGCGGATCACCGTGAAGCGGGTACGCGGCGAGGGCGGCGCGCCCGACGGAATGGTCTCCGGTCACCTGCACGACCGGGTCGCGGTCGGCGACACGCTGCGACTGAGCCCGGCGTTCGGCGAGGTTGACGCGGCCGGCGGCGACGGGCCGCTGCTGCTGGTCAGCGCCGGGATCGGACTCACGCCGGCGATGGCGGCGCTGGCCCACCTGGCCGACCGGGATCCGGGACGCCGGGTGACGCTGGCGCACGCCGACCGCGCCGCCGAGGCGCACGCGCTGCGCCACGAACTGCCCGCGCTGCAGCAGCGGCTGCCGAACCTGGCCCTCCACCTCTGGTATCTCGACGCCGCCGGGGCCGACCTGCCCGGACTGAAGGCCGAGGTGTCCGCCGGACTGATCGACCCGGACCGGCTCGCGCTGCCCGCCGGGGTGACCGCGCACCTGTGCGGCCCGGTGGCGTTCATGAACCTGGTCCGGGCCAACCTGCTGCGCCGGGGCGTGCCGGGCGAGCGGATCGCCTACGAGGTGTTCGGCCCGGGGATGCTGCCGGGCTGACGCCCCGCGGCGAAACAGGACCTCCGTGGACCCGTTCTTCGGTACGGGGGCACGCGTCGACGCCCTGGCCAGGGCCGCGAGCCTCCACAGCGGAGCGGGCGGCGCGCGGAGAAGTCGACGATCTCCTGGTTAGGGGCGCAAGCCGAGGGTACGGGTCCCTCCATGCGCGTCCCCGGCATCAACGCGATCTTCCGGCCCCCACGGAAGCGGTGGACGCCGTCCCACCGGAAGCCGGGGCGCCGGCCACCCGCGTCGACACGCTCGTGGAGGCGGCGCGCCGGCTGACCGAGGGCGCCGACGCCGCGTACCGACTCGGCGCACGGGCACGCGAGGCGGCGAGGAAGCGGTCCGGTCCGGACCGATTCCTCGCCGACTGGGACCGGATCCTGGAGGACGAGAACATGCGCATCGCGATGATTTCCCAGCACGCCAGCCCGCTCGCCGCGCCCGGCGCGGAGGACGCGGGCGGCCAGAACACGCATGTGGCGGAACTCGCGTCCGCGCTCACCGTCGCCGGCCACGACGTCCGCGTCTACACCCGTCGTGACTCCCCCGCGCTGCCCGAGGCGGTCGACGCGCCCGACGGCTATCAGGTGTGCCACGTGCCGGCCGGTCCCGCGCGGCGGGTGCCGAAGGCCGACCTGCTGCCGCACACGGGCGAGTTCGGGGGCCGGCTGGCCGACACCTGGCGGCGCGGCGGCTGGACCCCGGACGTGGCGCACGCGCACTTCTGGACGAGCGGGCTGGCCACCGTGCACGCGAGCCGTCGCACCGGCGTGCCGACCGTGTTGACGTACCACTCGCTCGGCACGGTCAAGCGTCGCCACCAGGGCGTGCCGGACACCGGTCCACCGGGGCGCGCCGGTTACGAGCGGGCGCTCGGCCGGGCCGTGGACCGGGTCGTCGTGCAGTGCTCCGACGAGGTCGCCGAACTGGTCCGGATGGGCGTACCCCGGTCCCGGATGGCCCTCGTGCCGTCCGGCGTCAACGAGGCGGTGTTCCGCCCGGACGGCCCGGTCGCGCCCCGCGACCCGGCCCGCCCGCGCATCCTCACCGTCGGGCGGATGGTCGAACGCAAGGGCTTCCTGGACGTGGTCCGGGCGCTCCCAGCGGTGCCGGACGCGGAGTGCGTGGTGGTCGGCGGCCCGCCGGCCCACCTGCTGCCCGCCGACACGTTCGCCCGCCGGCTGTCCGCGCTCGCCGACTCGTGCGGCGTGGCCGACCGGGTACGGCTGCTCGGCGGCGTGCCGCGCGAGGAGATGGCCGCCTGGTACCGGTCGGCGGACGTGCTCGTGGCCGCACCCTGGTACGAGCCGTTCGGGCTCACCCCGCTGGAGGGCATGGCCTGCGGTGTGCCGGTGATCGGCACGAACGTGGGCGGCATCGCCGACAGCGTGGTGGACGGGCTCACCGGCGACCTGGTGCCGCCGCGTGACCCCCGCGCGCTCGGCACCGCCCTGCGGCGGCTGCTCGGCGACAACGTGCGCCGGTTCGCGTACGCCACCGCCGCGCTCGACCGCGTCCGCAGCCGGTACTCCTGGAGGCGCTGCGCGGAGCAGCTCGTCGCCGTCTACGGCGCGCTGACCACCGCGGCCCGGCCCGCACCGGCGGTGGCGTGAGGCGACCCCTTGCTACCCACCGGTAGGGTTCGGGCCGTACCCTGATCCGGGTGAGCGGGGACTACATCCAGGAGTTCGTGGACGTCGACGGCGCGCGCCTCGGCGTGCAGGTCTACCCGGAGCCGGCCGGTCCGCCCGGCGCGCCGGTGGTGCTGATCTGGCCCGCGATGGGTGTGCGCGCCCGCTACTACCGGCCGTTCGCCGCCGCGCTGCGCGAGGCCGGGCTCGCGGTGATCGTGGCCGACCTGCGCGGCACCGGCGAGAGCATCCCCGCGCCGTCGCGCGCCTGCCGGTACGGCTACCAGGAGATGGCCGCCGACGTCGGCGCCGTGCTCGACGCGCTCAAGCCCCGGCTGGACGGCCGCACCCGGCTGCTGCTCGGGCACTCCCTGGGCGGTCAGGTGGCGGTGCTGCACCAGGCGCTGGACGACGACGACCGGGTGGACGGGCTGGCCCTGGTGGCGGTGGGGCTGCCGTGGTGGCGGACGTACCCGGGTCTGCGCGGGTGGGGCGTGCTGCCGTACACCCAGGGGATCGCCGCGACGGCGCGGCTGCTCGGCGTCTGGCCCGGCTGGGGTTTCGGCGGCCGGCAGGCCGCCGGCGTGATCCGGGACTGGGCGCACACCGCCCGCACCGGCCGGTTCCCGGCGCTGGACGGGGTGGACACGGAGGCCGCCGTGCGGCGGATCCGCACGCCGGTGCTCGCGGTCAGCGTCGACGACGACCAGTACACGCCGCACGAGACGCTCGACCACCTCTGCGGGAAGCTGGCCGGCGCGCCGGTGACGCGGCACCGCTACACGGTCGCCGAGGCGGGCGCGCCGCTCGACCACTTCACCTGGGTACGCGCGTCGGCGCCGCTGGCCGCCCGGATCGCCGCGTTCGCGGGCACGCTCCCCCGCCGCTGAGCCGAGCCGGCACGCTCCCCGCCGGTGAGCCACGCCCGGGCGTGAGTCGCCCGATCGTGGGTATGCCGCACCGCCCGAACACGGCGGAGGGGGATCTGATGTCAGAACGGCACACCACGCTGCGCTCGATGCACGACCTGGGCCTGGCGGCCTGGTTCGGCGGTTCCCTGATGGGGGCGCTGGGCGTGAACGGCGCGGCGGCGCGGATCAACGACACGACCGAACGGCTGCCGGTGGCCTCGGCCGGGTGGGCGCGGTGGACGCCGGTCAACGCGGCGGCGATCGGGGCGCACCTGGCCGGCGCGGTCGGTGAGCTGGTCACCGAGAGCCCGCGGATGGCCCGCCAGGCGGGCGTGGGGAAGATGAGCGCGGTGAAGACCGCGCTGACGGTCGGCGCGCTGGCGGTGACCGGTTACAGCCGGTTGGTCGGCAGGCGGCTGGAGCGGGCCGGCGGGCCGCCGGTCGAGGGGACCACCGAGCCGAACCACCACACCCCGGCGAACGTCGCCGCCAGCCAGCGGCAGATGAAGCTGCTCCAGTGGGCGGTGCCGGCGATGACCGGCGCGCTGGTCGTGGTGTCGGCGTACATGGGTGAGCAGCAGAAGCCGGGGCAGGTGTTCCGGGGCATGCTCGACCGCGCGGGCGGGCTGATGGCCGCGCCGAAGAACATCGGCAAGGTCGCCGCCGTGGGCGCGGCCGGCCGTCACCTGGTCGGGGCGACCCGCTGACCACCGCGCGGCCGACGGCCCACATCGGGGTGGGCCGTCGGCCGCGCGGTGCACCGGGACCGGACCGGCCACGCCGGTGGCCAGCAGCCAAGGTGAGGTGACCATGACCAGCAGGGACCGCCCGGGTACGGGCGACGGGCGCGGGCCGGAGTCGGCCGCGCCGTGGGGCAGCACCGGCGGCTTCGACGCCGACCCGCCGTGGGGCGCGGGCGACGACGACCCGATGGACGAGGGCAGCGAGGAGACGGCGGTGCCCGAGGGACGGCTCGGTGAGCGCCGGGCGGCCGGCGCAGGACCGGGCGGCCCGAAGGCGGGCCGGCACGGGTTCGGGACCATGGAACCCACCCGGACGCCGGAGGCCGGGCCGGGCGCGCCGCCGGACCCGGCCCCGGCGGCGCGGACGTTCCCGGACGACCGCGCGGACGGCGACCTCGGCGACAACGCGCTGGAGGAGGCGACCGGGATGCGTCCGGAGACGCGTCAGTGAGAGCTCAGGAGCCGGTGCCGTCCGCGTCCGGGCCGCCGAGCGCGGACGGCTCGTTGTCCGGCACCGGTGACTCGGCCACGGGGTGCCCGGTGTCGTCGACCAGGCCCGGCGCCATGCTGCCGCCGTGCGCCTCCTCGGCCTCCCGGGTCGCCCGCGGGTCCCGCTCGTCCTCGTCGCGCCGCTGCTCCACCGATCCCCCTTCGCGGTCGTCCACGAACCCGGCGGTACCCGCAAGGAAGCCGGGAAAACCTCAGGCGCGCGCGGCGGCCGGGGCGACGCCGAGCAGGTCGGCCAGGCTCGCGGCGTCGCGCTGGGCCTGGTCGCCGCAGCAGTTGTTCATCAGCACGTGCAGTTCGGCGCACTGGTCGGCCAGCTCGCGCAGCAGCACCGACCAGTGCCGCAGCTCCCGCTCGCCGTAGGCGTAGCGGAACCGCTCCTGCTTGTCGCCGCTCTCCCAGGCCGTGCTGTGCCCGTGGAACCGGATCACGGCCAGATCGGTGGTGGCGACCAGGACCGGCGGCACCGAGGAGACGTGCCCCTGCGGCATGTCCACGCAGGCGTACCCGAGGTCGTGCTCGCGCAGGAACGTCACCGTCTCGGCCATCGCGTCCCCGTCGAACCAGGAGGAGTGCCGCAGCTCGACGGTGACCGGCCAGGGGCGGCAGCGGCGCGCGGCGTCCAGGATCCGCCGCCGGGCCGCGTCGCCGCGGGCCAGCCACGGCGGGAACTGCAACAGCACGGCGCCGAGCCGGTCGGCCGCCGCGAGCGGTGCCAACGCCGCGTGGAACCGGTCCCACAACTCGTCGTACGCCCCGGCGGGCAAGTCGCGCCAGCGGATCCGGTTCGGGCCGCCGGCCGGACGCAGATCCTTCGGCAGCGCGTCGATCGGGGTGTGGTGGCCGGTGAACAGGCGGAACGCCTTGACGTCGAAGGTGAACCCGTCCGGCGTCGCGGCCGCCCAGGCAGCCGTGGTCTCCGGCGCCGGCACCGCGTAGTACGACGTGTCCACCTCGACCAGTCCGAAGCGCTCGGCGTAGAAACCCAGCCGGCCGGCGGGCGTGTTGACGCCGCGCGGATACCACCCGGAACGGACCAGCATCTGGTCGGCCCAGGAGGACGTGCCCACCTTGATGACACCCATGTAATTCAGTTCACCGCGACCGCCGGACATCGGCAACCGGAGATGCCGTGCGGGCCGTGACCGGCACCGGGGTGACCGGCCTCACCGGCGTTCCGCCGCGCCGAAGTGTGACGCGGGGCCGGGTGGCGGCGCTGAGGGTCACGAGATGGACGCATCCGGCCTGGACCAGGAAACCGTCGAGCGGCTGCTCGCCGGCCGCCCCGGCGACACGTCGTCCGCTCCGCCGGGGCTGGTGGCTGTACTGGCCGCGGTCCGGACCGCGCCCGGCACGGGCGAACTCGACGGGGAGGCGGCAGCCGTCGCGGGGTTCCGGGACGCCCGGCGGGCACGCCGTCGCCGCCGCGTCCGTTTCGGCGTCCGGGTGGCCGTGTCCGCGCTCGCCGCGTCCCTCACCGGCGTCGCGCTCGCCGCGACCGGGAACCTGCCGCACGTCGCGCGCCCGGCGGCGACGCCGGTCGACGCCGCGCCGCCCGTGCCGTCGGCCCGCCCCGCCCTGCCGGCCCTCTCACCGGCGACCCGGGCGGCGCAGCAGTCCGCGCCGCCCGGACTCTGCGTCGCGTACCGGGCCCTCGCCGAGCCGGACCGGAGGCGCGCTCTGGCCACCCCCGCGTTCAGCGACCTCGTCGCCGCGGCCGGGGGCCACGAGCGCGTGCCGGACTACTGCGCCGCGCTGCTGGGCGACGACGACACGCCGGGGAAGGCCGACGGCGGGCGGGGCGGCGGCAGATCCGCTCACCCGGTCCAGCCGTCGGTCGGGCCGCCGGGGGCGGACGTCCTCCCGCCGGGGCAGGCGAAGCGGCCCGATGGCACCCCGCCCGGGCGGCGTACCGGCTGACGACCGGCTGGTAACTTGTGCCTCCGTGACCCCCCGGCGTCGCCGACCGGCGATCCTTCTCCGCCTCGCAGTGGTGCTCGCCGTGCTGGCCGGCATCGTGCTCACCGCGCTCGGCCCGGCCACGCTGACCGGCCTGCTGCCGTACTTCACCATCCAGAGCAACGTGGCTGTCGGCGTCCTCGCCGGCTACGCCGCCTGGTGCGCGCTGCGCGGTCGGCCGGAGCCGCCGAGCGTCCTCAAGGGAGCGGTGACCCTCTACATCACCATCACCGGCACGGTCTACCACCTGGTGCTGGCCAACCCGGCCAGCCCGTTCGCCATGGCGCAGCCGGACCGGCAACCGGGCGAGTGGTGGGGCAACCAGTTCCTGCACACGGTGGTGCCGCTGCTGGCGATCGCCGACTGGGCGCTGTTCGACAGACCGCCCGCGTCGGCCGACCCGCCGGCGCCGGTCCGGCCCGCCTCGCGGGAACCCACCGGCTCGGGCTGACGGACGCCGGGCGGGTCAAGCGGCCCGCCGGGCGTCCACGCCCGCCCGCAGCCGCCGGCTCGTGCCGCGCTCCCGGCCGTACGCGTCGGCCCGTCCCCACCGGCCCGGCACGTCGAGCAGCTCGATCCGCCCGTACCCGGCCGGGACCGCCGGGTTCACCAGCAGGTTGTCTCCGCAGGGGCGCAGCCCCAGCATGGTCGAGAGCAGCATCAGCAGGCCGCTCGCGGCCCACGACTGCGGCCGCCCGGCATCCGGCATCTGCACCGGGTACTTGGTGACCCCGCGGGGGTAGCCGGCGAAGGCCTCCGGGATCGAGCCGCCGAGCGTCTCCGCCGCCGCGAACACGCCGGCCGTGATGTCGCCCGCCTCCGCCTCGTAGCCGTACCGCCGCAGGCCCGCCGCGACGATCGCGTTGTCCCACGGCCAGACCGCGCCGAGATGCGCGCCCACCGGGTTGTACGGCAACTGCCCCTCGGCGTAGGTGCGGATGCCCCAGCCGGAGTACAGGTCCGGCCCGCACAGGTGCCCGGCCAGCGAGTCGGCGCGTTCCGGCTCGACGATGCCGCTCCACAGCAGGTGGCCGAGATGCGAGGTGAGCGCGTCGACGGGCTCGCCGTCCGGGGTGAGGGCCAGCGCGTAGTAGCCCCGCTGCGGCAGCCAGAAGTCGCGATCGAACCGTTCCCGCAGCCGCGCCGCGTCGGCCTCCAGGCGCTCGGCGTAGCCCGGGTCGCCCCAGAACTCCCGCGCCAGCCGGGCGCCGCGGATCCGCGCGTCGTACGCGTACCCCTGAAGCTCACAGGTGGCGCGCGGGTACGGCGGCACGACGCCGTGCCGGTCGACCACCGAGTCCGGGGAGTTGCGCCAGGTCTGGTTGGCCACTCCGCTCGCCGTGTTGCGCGGGTGGTAACGCAGGTAGCCGTCGCCGCACAGGTCGCCGTAGCGGGTCAGCCAGTCCAGCGCCATCCGGGCCGGATGACGCAGCTCGTGGATCAGGTCGACGTCACCGGTCCAGCGCTCGTACTCGTCGAGCAGGATCACGAACAGCGGCGTGGTGTCGGCCGCGCCGTAGTAGAGCGCGGTGGGCTGCTCGTCGAACGCGGCCGCCTCGCCGTACCGCAGCTCGGCGAGGATCTTGCCGGGCTCCTCCTCGCGCAGGTCGTCGAGCCGGCCGCCCTGCAGCATCGCCAGCATGTGCAGCGTGGCCGTGGTCAGCTCGGGCGTGAACGGGAGCGTCTGGAGGCAGGTGATCAGCGCGTCCCGCCCGTACAGCGTCATCGCCCAGGGCAGCCCGCCGACCGGCACCCGGTCGACGTACGCCAGCGGCGTGTACCGCAGCGCGGCCAGGTCGTTCAGCGCCTGCCGGTAGGCGGCGGTCAGCGCCGGGCGGTCGGAGACCAGTTGCGGGGCCTGGTCGAGCCACCGCCGCAGGTCGTCGCGCATGTCCTGCCGGACCTGCTGCCGGTGGGAGTCGATGCTCGCCCGCAGGTCCCGCCCCCGGGCCCCCTTGATGATCATCTCGACGTGCAGGTCGACGTGCCACGCACCCTGCGGCTCGACGCGGATCCGGAAGGTCATCCCGCTCCGGTCCACCTGCGCCGGGGCCGAGCTGGAGACGCACGTCCCCCGGGAGAACCGCCCGCGCTCGTACCGGATCCACAACCGCTGCCCGGCCGGATCGGGGACGATCGTCGGCCGGCGCGGGCCGGGACGCAGGATCTCCGACGTGTCGGCGAAGTCGCTGCCCATCTCCAGCCGCACCGTGTACTCGGCGGGCTCGGGTGAGTGGTTGAGCACCGTGATGCTCTCGTGGTACGCCTCGTCGATGAGGCGGTGCCGGATCACCGACACGTCGGCGTCCACATAGTGGCTGGCTGCGCCGGGCACCAGCACGAAGCGGGTCTCGAAGTAGGTCAGGTCGTCGCGGGACAGCGCGTTCAGCCGCTCGCCGTCGACGGTGAGCACCCAGTGGCTCAGGAACCGGGTGTCGAAGGAGAAGAGACCGATCGGCGCGCTGGGGTCGATCTCCATGTCGCCCTGCGCGTCACTGACCGCAAAGGCGTTTCCGGCGAGGACGTGGACCAGCTCCTGCTTCATCGGGCCACCGCCTGCCCGGCCGCCTCCCGGGGATGCCGGGCGTCCGGGTGCCCGGGGAAGATCCGGCGCAGCACCATCAGCAGCTTGAGGTCGCCCTCGACGGCGATGTCGTTGCGCAGCAACGCGGCGGCCGGATGCAGGAGGCCCGCCGCCATCCGGTCGAACACCTCCCGGTCCGCGCGGACCACCAGGTCGGCGTCCGCGGAGAGCCGGTCCACCCGGACGTCCTGACGGTCGACGGTCAGGTACCAGTGCTCGGTGCGGCCGTCGTCGTGCAGGTCCAGGCGAATGGTGCCGCAGGTGGTCTCGGGCAGGTCGGGGTTCCGGCCGGCGGCGGCCCGGGTCAGGTGTTCCGCGGCCGAGACGCTCATCGGGCCTCCTCGTCGGTCGTCGCGGCCACCCGCCTGACGGCGCCGGCCGTGCCGCGAGGATCCCCCCGCCCCGGGTGAGGCGAACTCACCCGGTCCGGGTGAGCCGCGGCGGTGACCCGGCAGCGGCCGGACGGGCCCGCTGGGACGGGGCCGGGCGGCGCTCAGCCCAGGATGAGCCCGCGCACGTAGGCGGCTTGGCCGACGTGCTGGAAGTCGTCGTCGAGCACGCTCACCAGCCGCACCCCGAGCGTCACCGGCGGATCCCAGTTCTCGTCCACCACCCGGTCCAGGTCGGCCGGGCGCAGCCCGCGCAGGTAGTCCAGGCTCCGGTCCACCACCGCCCGGTGGTAGTCCAGCAGCACGCCACCGTTCTCCGGGCGTACCGCGGCGATCTGCTCCGGGCCGTGCCCGAAGCCGGTGTCGGCGCGGTCGGGCCGCAGACCGCACCGCGCCGCCCAGTCGCCGCCGGCCCAGAGCTGCGGCTCGCCCATCACGTCGGCGACGTGGTCGTCCTGGATCCGGGTCAGGTGCCAGACCAGCCAGCCGACCGGGTTCGCCCCGTCGGCCGGCGCCCGCCGCAGCTGGGCCGCGTCGAGCCCGTCGAGCGCCCCGGCGACCAGATCGGGCAACCGCCCGTACGCCTCGATCAGCACATCCGTCGCGTCCACGCGCACCTCACTCCCCTGCCGTCTCGTGCGTCTTCCCGGGCAGTACCGCCCAGCGTGCCCGGCAAACCTCGTCGCGGGACCCGACATCTACTGTGATCGGGTGGTCGCGGCGCTGGAGCTGTATCTCGACACCGACGCCACCCGGCGGATCCGGGTGCTGTGGGACCTGCTCGAGTCCGACGGGGTGCCGAGCCTGCGGTCACTGCTGGCGCAGCGGCACCGCCCGCACGTCTCGCTCGCGGTGGCGCCCCGCCTGGACCCGCACCGCGTCGCCGAGGCACTCGCCGAAACCGTGGTGGCCGCGCCGCTGCGGCTGGAGTTCCAGCACGCCGGGCAGTTCGTCGGCCGGGTGCTCTGGCTCGGTCTCGCGCCGACGCCCGAGCTGCTGGCGCACCACGCCGAGGTGCACGACCGGCTGGCCCGGGCCGGCGTCGAGGTGGTGGAGCACTACCGGCCGGGACGCTGGGTGCCGCACTGCACGCTGTCCATGCGGGTGCCGAACCCGCTGATGGGGGCGGCGGTGCGGCGGTGCCTGGAGGTGCTGCCGCTGACCGCGACGGTGGTCGGCGCGGCGGTGGCCGACCACGCCCGAGACATCTCCCACCCCCTCCCCTGACGCACTCTCCCACCAAGATCCACACCATCTCGGCGAGCTGGCCGCATCAGACCACCTCCGATGCAGCCACCTCCCCGAACTGGTGTCGATCATCGGGGTCGACCGCGCGCGGCGGCCAGCACAGCTACGCGGACAACAACCAGACCGCACCAACCAGACCGGAGCGCAGCCCACCTCCGACAACTCCACCGACCTGCCGGATCCACGGAACATGATCCACACCAGCTCGGCGAAGTGGCGGCATCCCGATCCAAGATCGACACCAGGTCGGGGAAGTGGGGGCATCAGACCACCGTTGATGCAGCCACCTCCCCGAACCGGTGTCGATCTTGGGCGGGTCACTGCGGGGTGAGGTCGAGGAGGAACGTCGGGTGGTCCGGCTGTGGGCACGGGTCGCCCCGATGACCGAGCCGCTCGCAGGCGCTGTGGCCGATGCTGCGGGACATGGGCGTCGGCGACTCACCGCCGCAGGTCCACCGACGCGCACCGCACCGTACGCCTGCACGCCGGTACGGCGTTCCGGACCGGCGACGTGACGGGGTGGGCCGTTCCTTTTTCACGGCGGTGCGCCGCCGGGCCGGCGGCCGGGCGGTTCTGCAGTCCGGTACGCGCGTTCCCCGCACGGTGCCCGACATCGGTTCAGGATGCGGGCGCGACAGCGTGGCGGGACCGGGTTTCGCGCCATCTGCGGCTGCCCTGACGATCGCGGCAAAACCGACGCAAGCTGGTAAAAGCGCAGGTCAGAGCCATTCTGGCCACCCGAGGACGTGCGGCTGGAGCGGCAGCGAAACACGTCGAAGGAGAGCCTCATGGCCGCACCCGTCGTCCGTTCCGTCACCCCCGACCAGACCGTCCTGCTGCCCGGGCAGTCGACCACCGTACGGGTCGACGCCTACCACCCCGACTCGCGGCTGCTGACGCTCGCCGGCCGGGTCAGCGACCCCACCGGCGTCACCTGGGACAGCCCGGTCCGGGTGGATCTGAGCGTGCCACTGACCGTCCAGCTCGCCAGCGCCTCGCCGGGGGTGACGGTCACACCCAGCAGCGCCGAACCGGGCCGCTTCACAGTCACCGTGCTGGCCGGCCGGGGCACGGTGACGCTGACCGCGACGGCGCGTGACGGCGCCGGCCGCACCGGCACGGGCACCACCACGCTGACCGTGCCGCTGCTGGTCGGGATGAGCGCGGAGAAGGGCGCGCGGACCCAGCGGGCGGTGGCCGACTACCCGGGCATCCGTTACATGCGCGACTTCGGCACTGACGGTCCGGACGCGGACACGCTGCCGGAGCTGCCCGCGCTCAACGCCGGCAAGTTCGCCGACGCGCCGTCGGCCGTCATGCACGTCAGCTGGAAGGACGACGTCGAGCAGTTGGCGAGCTGGCTCGACGGCGTGAGCCGCCCGATCTACCTGACCTGGTACCACGAGCCGATGGGCGACGTGGCGCCGGCGACGTACCGGGCGACGGCGAGCCGGGTGACCCAGATCGTGGCCGCGCACCGCAACCGGCGGTGGGTGCTCGGGCACGGCCCGATCGTGACCCGCTACTGGCTGGACGAGGGACGCGGCAACCCGACCGACTGGGGTTATCCGGGCATGACCCACTACGGCGTGGACTGCTACTCGCGGGACACGGCCGCGTACTGGCCCGCCTCGCGGATGTTCGGGGTGGCCTTCGGCAAGGTGCGCGCCGCGTACCCGGGCATCCGGCTGCTGGTCCCCGAGTACGGGCTGACCCGCGTCGCCACCGACACCACCGGCGCGGGCCGGGCGCGCACGATCCGGGACCACGTCACCTGGCTGCGCCAGCAGAACGACGTGGACGCGATCGCGTACTGGAACAACTGGGCCGAGTTCGAGCTGGGCGACCCGCCGCCGGAGGCCACGGCCTGGCGCGATCTCCAGGTGGGCCCGGCATAGACTGGGCCGATGAGGCGGAGTCGGTGACCAGCGGGAGCGTGTCGTACCCGGGCTACACCCATGGCTGCCTCGCCTACGACGACCCGGCCGCGCTGCGCGCGCTGACGGTCGAGCAGGTCAGCGCCGGTCTCGCCGCCGGTGAGCAGGTCTGGGTGGTCTGTCCGGAGGATCGTGCCACTGTCACCGGCTGGCTGGCCTCGGTTCCCGGCCTCGACGCCGCGCGCCGGCGGGACGCGCTACGGCTGGTTCCCGTCGGCGAGGCGTACCGGCACGACGAGATCGTCGACCCCAACCGGCAGGTCGGGGCGTACGTGCGGGCCACCACCGAGGCGCTGACCGCCGGGCACACCGGCCTGCGGGTGCTGGCCGAGGCGACGAGCCTGGTCCGCACCCCGGCCCAGCGGGACGCCTTCGCCCGTTACGAGCACCGCATCGACCACTGGATGCGGCACCGGCCGATGTCGGCGATCTGCGCCTACGACCGCCGGCAGCTCGGCGACGCGGCAATCGCCGAGCTGGCCTGCCTGCACCCGGTGACGAACGCGGACGTGCTGTTCCGGCTGCACGCCGGCGACGGCGACTCGGTGGTGGCGCTGGCCGGCGAGCTGGACCCGACCAACCACCGGGACTTCGCCGCCGCGCTGGAGCGGGCCGACCCGCGGCCGGTGGCGGGCCGGGTCGTGTTCGACGCCGCCGAGCTGCGTTTCGTGGATCACCGCAGCCTGCTGCACCTGCGTGACCACGCCCGCCGCCACGACGCCGTCGCGGTGCTGCGCACCCCGCACCGGACCCCGGCCCGGCTGGTCGAGCTGCTCGGCCTGACCGGGGTACGGGTGGAGGTGCTCGGATGAGGAGCGGCGCGGCCTCCGGTCACGTGGGCTACTTCCACGAGGCGTTCGTCTACGACTCCGATGAGGAGCTGCTGGCGGTGGCGCTGCCGTTCCTGCTGGACGGGGTCGCGGCCGGCGAGCCGACGGCGGTGAATCTGGACGAGCGCAACGCGGAGCTGGTGCGCCGGGCGCTGCCCACCGGCGCCGAGGTCACGTTCCTGCCGGTCGGGGACCTCTACGCCCGGCCCAGCGTCGCGCTGCGCTCCTACCGGGAACTGCTCGCGTCTTACGTGGCGGCGGGCGCGGCGCAGATCCGGATGGTCGGCCAGCTGCCGCCGGTGCTGCTCGGCTCGACCTGGGACTGGTGGGCCCGCTACGAGTCGGCCATCAACCACGTCTACGACGACTTCCCGCTCTGGGGCATCTGCGCCTACGACCGCCGCAGCACCCCGTCGCACGTGCTGGCGGACGTGGCGCGTACCCACCCCCGGGTGGCGCGGCCGGACGGCGGGCACGAGACGGCCGATCTCTACACCGACCCGATGAGCTACCTGACCGAGCCCCGCCCGGTGCCGCTGGACCCGGTGCAGCGGACGACGCCGCTGGTCGAGCTGATCGACCCGACGCCGGCCCGGGCCCGGGCGGAGGTGCGCGCCGCCGACGACGGCCTGCTCGCGCCGGACAGCGCCGACGGGCTGGTCATCGCGGTGAGCGAGGTGGTGAGCAACGCGCTGCGGCACGGCGAGCCGCCGGTGCGGATGCGGCTGTGGCGCGCGCCCGACCGGATCGTGGTCACCGTCCACGACCGGGGCCCCGGGCCGAAGGATCCGTACGCCGGACTGTTGCCGGCCGGCGACGGCTCCGACGGCGGGTTGGGTCTCTGGATCAGCCACCAGAGTTGCGACCACGTGACGCACCACCGCGACGCGGGCGGCTTCACCATCCGTCTGACGGCGGGGAACCCGCACTTCCCGGTCTGACCGCGACGCCGGTCGGCCGGGCAGGGGCGGGGCGGGGCGAGACGCGCGCGCGGACGCGGTACCGTAGCGCCTCATCGTGCCCTGCGGGGCGGTCATCCGCCGGCCTGGCGCTGGCGAACCGACGGAGGATGGCGCATGTCCAACGGCGACGATCCGTTCGCACCCCACGACGACGTGTCCGCGCGCCCGCGCTTCGATCCGGCGCTGCGCGGCTACGACAAACGTCAGGTGGACCGGTACGTCGAGCAGGTCGACGCCGAGGTCAGCGCGCTCACCGCCGCGCGGGACCGGGCGTACGCGCAGGTGCGTGACCTGACCGCGCAGGCGCAGCGGGCGCAGGCCGAGGCGGCCGAGTTGCGCGAGCGTCCGGCGGCGGCGGTGGACCGGGCGTCCTTCCGGGACCTCGGCCCGATGGTCGACCAGATCCTGGACCTGGCCGAAAAGCAGGCCGGGCAGATCACCGACGTGGCCACCCGGCGCGCGGAGGAGTTCCAGGCGCAGGCGGAGAAGCTGCTGGCCGCGGCGCAGGAGCAGGCCGCTCGGGAGCGGCGCGAGCTGGACGAGGAACTGTCCGCGCGCCGGGCCGAGCAGGAGCGGGTGGACGAGGAGCGGCTGGCCGCGGCACAGGCGGAGCTGGCCGCCGTGCGGGAGCTGGCGGAGAAGCTGCGCGTCGAGGGGCAGGCCGCGCACGACCGGGCCCAGCAGGAGGCGAAGCGGATCACCGAGCAGAGCGCGCAGCAGGTCGAGCAGGCGCGTTCGGCGTCCGAGGCGCTGGTGAAGGCCGCGCGGACGCAGATCCAGCAGGAGGTCCAGGCCAACCGCAGCAAGGCCCAGCAGGAGCTGGCCCAGTGGCAGGCCACGATGGCCAAGGAGCTGGACGAGCGGCGGGCCGCCGCCGAGCAGGAGCTGGCCGACCGGGCCGCCGCCGCGGAGAAGGACATCGCCGCGCTGGTCGCCGAGGCGCAGCAGTACGCCACGGAGGTCCGGGAGCGGGCCGACGAGGAGACGACGGCGCACCAGGAGCAGCTCGCCGGCGTGCAGCGGGAGATCCAGCAGCGGCAGGAGACGCTGACCGGGCTCAAGGCGGAGCTGGAGACGGTCTCCCGGAAGCTGGAGGAGACCCGCCGGGAGATCGGCACGATCGAGCGCAGCGGCGCGGAGCTGGAGGAGCGGCTGGTCGGCGTACGCCGGGAGCTGGCCGCCGAGAGCAGGCGGCTCGACGAGGCGCGGCGCGCGGCGGACCTGGCCGAGCAGCACGCCAAGGAGACCCGGGCCCGGGTGCAGCGGGAGGCCAAGCGGGTCGCCGACCTCGCCGCGGCGGCGGTCATGGCGGCGGCTGCGGGCGGTGGGGAGACCGCCGAGTACCCGCAGGTGTCGGCGCGTCCGGCGGTCACCGTCGCGCCCGACGCGGCGCCGCGGACCGGGGACGGGCGGACCGGGGACGGGCGGACCGAGCCGGACGCGGCCGAGCCGGAGCAGCCCGTCGTGGAGCCGTTCGTCGAGCGGCTGGACGGGCCGAGCTTCGACGCGTTCGCGGTCCGCACGCCGGCTCCGCGCGGGGCGCCCGAGGTGGAGACCACGGGTACGGACAACGGCGTGCCGGCTACCGCCTGAGCGATCGGCGCCACCGGTCCGGGCCGGGCCGGTGGCGCCGCATCTTGCCCATCGACCTTGCTCTATGCAAATATTTGGATCGATCTGCTGGTGCATCTCGATCTTTATTCGGGGGTTGACGGGTATGCGGAAGATCTCCTCCATCGGCGCCGCCGTCGTCCTGACCGTCGCCACGGCGGGCGCCGTGGTGACCGGTACGGCCGGACCGGCGAGCGCCGGGTGCAGCCACTCGCACTCCAACGTCGACAGCAAGTTCGGTCAGCTGTTCAACGCGACGAACGTCAACATCCGCACCGGCCCGCACACCACCTGCGCCTCGCTCGGGTACGGGCAGCTCAACCACAACGTCGACTTCCACTGCTTCGCCAGCGGCGACCGGGTCACCGCTGGCGGCAAGACCACCTACACGTGGACGTACCTGCGGGACGTCACCACAGGTGTCTCCGGCTGGGTCGCCGACGCGCTGCTGGACAACCTCGGCGGCAACGTCGCCTGCTGAAGACGGGCAGGTAGAGCCGTACGCCACCCACCGGATCCCGGTCGGTGACGGCCACGTCCTGTACGTGGAGGAGGTGGGCCGGCCGGACGGCGTACCCGTGGTGTTCCTGCACGGCGGGCCCGGCGGCGGCCTGGTGCCGGCCGCGCGCCGGTTCTTCGATCCGGGGCGCTACCGGGCCGTGCTGTTCGACCAGCGGGGGGCCGGCCGCAGCACCCCGCACGGCGAGGTGCGCGCCAACACCACCTGGCATCTGGTGGCCGACCTGGAGACGATCCGGCGGCGGCTGGGCATCGGCTCGTGGCTGGTGTTCGGCGGGTCGTGGGGCACCACGCTCGGCCTGGCGTACGCGCAGGCGCACCCGCAGCGGGTCACCGGCCTGGTCCTGCGCGGCGTGCTGCTCCTGCGCCGCGCCGAGCGGGACTGGTTCTACCAGGGCGGACTGCGGCATCTCCAGCCCGAGGAGTGGGAACGGTTCGTCGCCCCGGTCCCGCCGGGCGAGCGCGACGACGTGCTGGCCGCGTACCACAGGCGGCTGCACGGCCCGGACGAGGCGCAGGCCCGGGTCTGGGCGCAGGCCTGGGGACGCTGGGAGGCGGTCAACTCGTCGCTGTGCCCCGACCCGGAGCTGCTCGCCCACTTCACCGCCGACGAGCACGCGCTGCCGGTGGCCCGGATCCTGTCGCACTACGCCGTGCACGGCGGCTTCCTCACCGAGGGCCAGCTGCTCGACGGCGTGGACCGGATCCGCCACCTGCCCGCGGTGATCGTCAACGGCCGGTACGACCTGTGCTGCCCGCCGGTGTCCGCGTACGACCTGGCCCGCCGGTGGCCGGAGGCGACGTTGCGGATCGTGCCCGGTGCCGGGCACTCCGCGGCCGAGCCGGCGATCGCCCGCGAGGTGCTGCGCGCGCTCGACGAGGTGACCGCGAGGGTCGAGAGCCCGGCCGGCGAGCCTGGTCATCCGGAAGCGCCGCTGGCAGGATCGGCCGGGTGACGGGTGGGCTGTACGCGGTCAGCGACCTCCATGTGTCGTACGCGGAGAACCGCGCGGTGGTGGACGGCCTGCGACCGGAGACGGCGGACGACTGGCTGATCGTGGCCGGCGACGTGGGCGAGGTCTTCGCCGACATCGAGCGGACGCTGCGGCTGCTGCGCGACCGGTTCGCGACAGTGGTGTGGGCGCCGGGCAACCACGAGCTGTGGACCCACCCCAACGACCCGGTGACGTTGCGCGGGGTGGCCCGCTACGACGCCCTCGTCGCGATGTGCCGCGAGCTGGGCGTGCTGACCCCGGAGGACGAGTACGCGGTGTGGCGGGGCGACGGCGGCCCGGTCACCGTGGCGCCGCTGTTCGTGCTCTACGACTACTCGTTCCGCGCGCCCGGCACCACCACCAAGGAGGAGTCGCTGCGCGTGGCGTACGACGCCGGTGTGGTGTGCACCGACGAGATGCTGCTGCACCCCGACCCGTACCCGGATCGGGAGTCCTGGTGCGCGGCGCGGCTGGAGCAGACCCGGCGGCGGCTGGAGGCCACCGACCCGGCGCTGCCGACGGTGCTGGTCAGCCACTGGCCGCTGGTGCGCCAGCCCACCGAGGTGCTCTGGTTCCCGGAGTTCGCGCAGTGGTGCGGCACCGACCGGACGGCCGACTGGCACGTGCGGCACCGCGCCGCCGTCGCCGTCTACGGCCACCTGCACATCCCGCGCACCACCCACTACGACGGGGTGCGGTTCGAGGAGGTGTCGCTGGGCTACCCGCGCGAATGGCGGCGTCGCGGCGGCGAGCCGGCGCCGATGAAGCGGATCCTCTGACGTCCTGGACGGCCGCTGGCTGCTCACCGGCGTGACGGTGCCACGCCGGTCCTGACCAGTGATTCCGCGATTGTTCCGGTTTGCCCGCCCTCAGCTGGGGTACGGCCGAAGGGGCCTGGACATTTAGCTGTAGGAGGACAGGTCCTGATGGAATCCAGCAAGCCCGCCCAGATCGTCAAGGGTGTCGTCGAAGCCGCCGTCGAGAAGGTCGGCGACGCGCTGACTCCGGACGTGCCGGGCGCTCCCGGCAGCGCGCCACCACCGCTGGAGGAGCCGACCACGCCGCACGGGCCGCTGCCGCCCAAGGCCGAGCAGGGCGCGCCGGACACCCGGACCCCGACCGGCGCCGAGACCGGCGTACCGAAGATCGCCAAGGGGCAGCAGGGCGCGTACCTCACCACCGCCAACGGCGCCCGGCTGCGCGACACCGACCACTCGCTCAAGGCCGGTCCGCGCGGCCCGGTCCTGCTCCAGGACCACCACCTGCGGGAGAAGATCACCCACTTCGACCACGAGCGGATCCCGGAGCGGGTGGTGCACGCCCGGGGCGCGGGCGCGCACGGCACCTTCGTCGCCAACGGCGCCGCCGAGAAGGTCACCCGCGCCGGTTTCCTGAAGCAGGGGCGCGAGACGCCGGTCTTCGTCCGCTTCTCCACCGTGCTGGGCTCGCGCGGGTCGGCCGACACGGTCCGCGACACCCGCGGCTTCGCCACCAAGTTCTACACCGACGAGGGCACGTTCGACCTGGTCGGCAACAACATGCCGGTGTTCTTCATCCAGGACGCGATCAAGTTCCCGGACGTCATCCACGCCGGCAAGCCGCACCCGGACCGGGAGATCCCGCAGGCGCAGAGCGCGCACGACACGTTCTGGGACTTCGTCTCGCTGCACACCGAGGCCCAGCACCACACCATCTGGAACATGTCCGACCGGGGCATCCCACGGTCCTACCGGACCATGGAGGGCTTCGGCGTGCACACGTTCCGCCTGGTCGACGAGGCCGGCGCGACCGTGCTGGCCAAGTTCCACTGGAAGCCGAAGCTCGGCGTGCACTCCCTCACCTGGGAAGAGGCCCAGATGATCAGCGGCATGGACCCGGACTTCCACCGCCGCGACCTGTACGACGCCATCGAGGCCGGCGCGTTCCCCGAGTGGGAGCTGGGCATCCAGGTCTTCCCGGACACCCCGGAGGAGACGTTCGCCGGGATCGACCTGCTCGACCCGACGAAGATCGTGCCGGAGGAGCTGGCGCCGGTGCAGGCGATCGGCACCCTCACCCTCACCAAGACGCCGCGCAACTTCTTCGCCGAGACCGAGCAGGTGGCGTTCCACGTCGGACACCTGCCGCCGGGCATCGACGTCACGAACGACCCGCTGATGCAGGGCCGCCTCTTCTCGTACGTGGACACGCAGCTCACCCGCCTGGGCGGGCCGAACTTCACCCAGATCCCGATCAACCGGCCGCACGCCGACGTCAACGACATGCTGCGGGACGGCTTTCACCAGCACGCGGTGCACGCGGGCGTGGCGCCGTACCGGCCGAACTCGCTCGACGGGGGCAACCCGTTCCCGGCCGGCGACCGGGAGCACGCGTTCGTGGACACGCCGGTGACGGTGGCCGAGGCGCCGAAGGTGCGGGCCGCGCCGGCTTCCTTCGACGACCACTACAGCCAGGTACGCCTGTTCTGGCAGAGCATGTCGCCGGTGGAGAAGGAGCACATCATCCGGGCGTACACGTTCGAGCTGGGCAAGTGCTACCACCAGGCGATCAAGGAGCGGCAGCTCCAGTGCCTGGCCAACGTCGACCCGGTGCTGTGCGAGCAGGTCGCGACCGGTCTGGGCCTGCCGGTGCCGCAGCCCACCGTGCCGCTCGCCGAGGTGCAGCCCAGCCCGGCGCTGTCCCAGGTGGGCCGGGAGTGGCCGGCCGACGGCCGGATGGTCGGCATCGTGGTCGACGCCCAGGCCGACCTGGGCGACGTGCACGACGTACGCCGGGAGGTGTTCGCCGCCGGCATGGTGCCGCTGCTGATCGCCGCGCACGGCGGCACCGTCGACGGGCTGCCGGTGCAGCGCACGTTCGCCACCGGCCGCTCGGTCGAGTTCGACGCGGTGCTGCTGGCCGGCGCTCCGGCCCCGGCGCCGGACGCGCTGCCGGCCCGCGACGCCAAGGCCGGCGCGGCGGGCTCGGCCACCGTCGACCCGCGGGTGCTGCTGCTGGTCGAGGAGGCGTGGCGGCACGCCAAGGTGATCGGCGCCTGGGGCGCGGGCGCCGAGGTGCTGAACCAGGCCGGTGTCACCGGCACGCCGGGCGTGGTCACCGGTGGCTCCGGCGCCGAGGTGCTCGCCGAGGTGCAGCGGCTGATGGCGGCGCACCGGGTCTGGGAGAGGTTCCCGGCCTCGGTCGCCTGACCTCGAAGTCGCGCGTGGGGCGGTCCCGGACGGGGCCGCCCCACGCTGTGCGTACGGCCCGCCCGGCGGGGACCGGCCTCACCAGCGGTTGCGGGCCTCCTCGGCCCAGCCGACCAGGCCGTCCAGGTCCACGCGCCCGCCGTCGTCGGTAGCGGCCCAGCCGGTGAAGTGCCCGAAGCACTGGTGGGTCTCCCCGGCCAGCACGAGCAGGTTGGTGCGCGCCACCCGCTCGTGGAACGGGTGGAACGTGACGTCCACCCGGTCGCCGGTGATCCGCCACGGCCGCAGCCAGTCGGCGCGGTCGTACTCCCAGGTCAGATCCGCGCCGATCTTGTGCAGCCGCCCGGCGACGAAGACCGCGTTCTCGGTCGAGCCGGTGCCGTCGGTCCACTTGCCGCCGAGCTGGATCGACCGGCCCGGCCCGCTGCCGGCCGCCCAGTTCCACCGCACCGCGTACCGCCACTTGCCCCGGCCGTGGTCGAGCGCCGCGTACGCCCCCTCCCCCACCGGGTACGCCGTGCCGTCCACGGTGATCGTGCCGTGCACCGGACGGCCGATGTCCTTGACCGTGTACTGGAACCGGCGGGTGCTCCACGGCACCACCACGCCGAGCGACTCGTGGCCGGGCGGCAACGGCACGGTCAGGTCCACCTCGACGCCGGGCGCGCTGGCGCGCAGCGTACTGCCGTCGGGGCCCTGGTCCACGGCGATGGTGAGGTTCCCGCCGCGGGCCCGGACCGGGCCGTCGCCGCTGACCGGCGGCAGCACGGTGCCCCGGGCGAACGGCACCACCGCCTCCGCCGTCGTCTCCCGGCCGGTGCTCCGGTCGAGCAGGTAGAGGCTCTGCACCCCGGCGTAGTCCAGTGACGACGCGACCAGGCCGAGGATGTGCGTCGGGGTGACCACGCCCCAGTGCTCCCACCGCTTGGCCCGGCCCCACCCGCGCAGGTTCGCCCGGTGCAGCGGCCGGCGGCTCCAGCCGACCGCGTCCGGGTTCAGCCGCCCGTCCGGCCGGCACAGGTCGACCGGCTCGGTGATCTCCCGCTCATGCGTCATCGCCGCAGGCTACCGGCGGCGACGCGGGCCCGGCGGGCGGCCTCGTCAGCCGTCCCGCCGGGCAGTTACGTCAGCGGCCCTGCTTGGCGCGGCAGATCTCCACCGGCACCGCCGGGGCGCCGTCGACCGGCGCCGGGTCCTCCGGGGTGGGCGCGATGCCGCCAGCCGAGATGCGGTCCAGCGTGGCCAGCCCGGCCGCGTCGACCTGACCGAACACCGTGTAGTTGGGGCGCAGCGCCGAGTCGGCCTGGACCAGGAAGAACTGGCTGCCGTTGGTGTCCGGGCCGGCGTTGGCCATGGCCAGCGTGCCGCGCGCGTACAGGCGGCGTACGCCGGTCGGGTCGGTCGGCGCGGGCGGCAGGTCGGTGGGCAGCTCGTCGCGGTAGCGGTAGCCCGGGCCGCCCTCGCCGGTGCCGGACGGGTCGCCGCACTGCAGCACGGTCAGCGTCGGGTACGCGGTGAGCCGGTGGCAGGGCGTCCGGTCGTAGAAGCGCTTACGGACCAGGTGCAGGAAGCTCTGCACCGTGCACGGCGCCTGCTCGCGGTCCAGCGTCAGCCCGATCGGCCCCTGGTTGGTGCGCAGCGTGACCCGCACGGTGCCCCGGTCCGGCGTGCGGCGCGGGTCCGGCGGCAGCGGCACCGGACGGGCGGCCGGCTCGTCCGGCGTGGGCGTGTACGCGCACGGCCCCTTGGTGGGCGCCGGGTCGGCGGCGGGCGCCGCGGTCGCGGCGACACCTGCGGCGGCGACGATCGTCGCGGCGGCCACGCTCACCCCGGCGAGGCGGGCCAGCAGGGGTAATGCGGCGTGCGTTCGGGTTTCGCTCGACACGGTGGTCCTCCCTGGACTCGTGGTACCAGAACGACCGGAGTCTATGGATCGGGTGGGGTGATGTCGACGCGCACGCCTCACGGGTCGCCGGGAAAGTCGGTTGCCCGCCCGCGCCACCTCCGCGAGGCTGAGCGGCATGACGTTCTGACGGATCACACCCCGCCCGCAGGCCCCTCCTCGCCGCCTGCCGTTCCCCGGCCTCTCTCTTTCCGCAGAAACGAGCGTCTGTGTCCGCGTACCCCTCCGGGCGGGCCGTCGTGCCCGCCACCGTCTCCGTCTTCTCCTCCCCCGGCAGCTGGATCGAGTCCGCCGCGCTCGACCAGTGCCGTCAGGTCGCCGCCCTGGACGGCATGGCGCACGTCGCCGCCATGCCCGACCTGCACCCCGGCAAGGGCGCGCCGATCGGCGCCGCGATGTCCTCCACGGTGCTGTATCCGTTCCTGGTCGGCTCCGACATCGGGTGCGGCATCGCGGTGTTCCCGATCGCGCTGCGCCGGGTCGTACCGGAACGGCTCGCGGCCCGGTTCCCCGACCTGGACCGGGCGCTCGACCCGGACGCCGACGACCCGGCGTGGTCGGTGCTGGACGGCGACATCCCGGCCGGGCACCTCGACGGGCTCGGCACCGTCGGGCGCGGCAACCACTTCGTCGAACTGGCCCGCGTCGGGCCGATCCTCGCGGCGGAGCACGCCACGCGGCTCGGGCTGGACGCCGGTGACCTGGTGCTCGTGGTGCACTCCGGATCACGTGGGCTGGGCGAACGGATCCTGCGCGAGCACACCGAGACGCACGGCGCCGGTCCCGCGCCCGACCCGGACGCCTACCTGACCCGGCACGACGCGGCGGTGCGCTGGGGGTCGCTCAACCGGCGGCTGCTGGCCGCGCGGGTCGCGTACGCGCTCGGCGCCGAACCCACCGAGCCGGTCGTCGACCAGTGCCACAACCTGGTCGAGATCCGCGACGGGCGCTACCTGCACCGCAAGGGCGCGGCGCCGGGCGACGGGCGGGACGTGCTGATCGCCGGCACCCGTGGCACGCCCTCCTATCTGGTGGCCGCGCACGCCGGGCCGGACGCCGGCTACTCGGTGGCGCACGGCGCCGGGCGCAAGATGTCCCGCGCCGACGCGCTGCGCCGGGGCCGGGCCAAGCACACCGTCGAGGAGCTGCGGCGTACGCCGGTCGGCTCGATAGTGGTGTGCGGCGACCGGCAGTTGCTGTTCGAGGAGGCGCCCACCGCGTACAAGCGCATCGAGCAGGTCGTCGGCGACCTGGTGACGCACGACCTCGCCACCCCGGTCACCACCACGGTTCCGCTCGTCACCTACAAGACGCCGGACGTGGGCCGCAAGGGCCGCCGGTGACCGAGCTGCTGCTGTCCGCCGGGCGCGGACCCGCCGAGTGCGCGTGGGCGCTGGCCCGGCTGCTGTCCCGCCTGGAGGCCGAGGCGGCCCGGCGGGGTCTGCGTACCGCGCGGGTCGAGACGGTGCCCGGCGACCGGGCCGGCACCTACCGGTCGGTGCTGGTCCGGATCACCGGCGCCGGGGCGGAGGCGTTCGCGGCCGGGTGGACCGGCACGCTCTGCTGGCAGGCGCCCAGCCCGTACCGGACCGGCCACGGGCGCAAGAACTGGTACGTCACCGCGCGCCCGTGCCGGACCGACGTGGTGGTCACGCCGTTCCACGAGGCGGACGTCGAGTTCGTGCCGTGCCGCACCGGCGGGCCGGGCGGTCAGCACCGCAACAAGGCCAGCACCGCCGTCCGGGCCACGCACCGGCCGTCCGGCCGGACCGTGGTGGTGGACACCGAACGGCACCTGCACCTCAACCGCCGGATCGCGGTCGAGCTGCTGCGACAGCGGATCGCCGCCGACGACGACGCGGCCCGGCGCGCGGGCGTCGACGCCCGCTGGCGGATCCACGACGACCTCGTGCGCGGCGACCCGGTACGGGTGGAGCGGCCCTGACGCGGCCCGATCCGACGTCGCTGACCGGCCCGGCTACCGTGGTCGCGGCGACCGGGCGGCCCCGGCCCGCCGCGGCGCGAGCGCGAGGAGGACGGATGCGACGGAGAAGGACCGGTCTGACGGCGGCGCTGGCGACAGGGGCCCTCTCACTCGCCTCTTGCGGTGCCAAGCGCAGCGTGTACTCCTCCGACCGGGGGCAGGTCACCGACGGCGCCTGCGACATGGACCGCGTCCGGTGAGCCCGCTCGTGCGGCGCTTCCGCGCCGTGGTCGCCATGTGGATCTTCGTCGGCGCGGGCGGATTCCTGCTGGCCGGGTTCCTCGGCCTCGCACTGCTGACCCAGACGGGTCCGTTCGCGGCCGCGTCGACCTTCTCCGCCGCCGCCGAGTTCGCCCCCGGCGCCGAGATCAAGGTGCGGGACACCGGCGTACGCCCCGGCAACATCCTGATCCTCGCCACCCCGGCCACAGTCGACCCCGCCACCGTGCGGTGCACCGCGAAGAGCCGGGTCTACTCCACCGGCGAGCAGCGGACCAGGGAGCTGACCGGGGCCCGGCCCGAGGGGACCGCGGCGGTGATGCGCGACCGCGGCGACCCGCGGCAGTTCACTCCGGTGCTGGCCACCGACGGCATCGGCTGGATGGGCACCGACTTCGTGAGCTGCACCGGCGCCGGCGCGGAGGCGTTCGCGCTGACCACCGCCGAGGGCATCCAGAGCGACCGGTTCCGGCTCGGCGCCGGACTGCTGCTCATGCTGCTCGCCCCGGTCCTCGCCGGGCTCGGCTGCCTCGCGCTGTACTTCACCCGGAAATGGAACCGGGAGGCGGCGCAGCGCGGCGACTCGACGAGCTGGCCCTACCGGTGACCGGGCCGCGCCTGCACGTCGGCTGTGCCATGTGGACGCACAGGTCCTGGTCCGGCCGCTTCCTGCCGCATCCGCTGCCCGCGCACGAGCGGCTGCGCGCGTACGCCGGGTGGTGCGACGCCGTGGAGGGCAACACCACGTTCTACGCGACCCCGGCCCGGGAGACGGTGGCGTCCTGGGCCGAGCAGACCGGCCCGGCCTTCCGCTTCCTGCCGAAGCTGCCGAAGGCGGTGACGCACGAGCACCGGCTCACCGGCGGCGAGGCGGCGCTGCGCGCGTTCCTGCACGCGATGGAGCCGCTCGGGCCCCGGGCGGACGCGCTCTGGATCCAGCTGCCCGGCTCGTTCGGCCCCGGCGACGTGCCCGACCTCGACCGGTTCCTGCGCACGCTGCCCGACACCCACAGGTACGCCGTCGAGGTCCGCCACCCCGCCTTCTTCACCGAGCCCGGCGCGGTACGCGCGCTGGAGGCCACGCTGCACCGGCACGGCGCGGAGTGGGTGCCGTTCGACACCACCGCGTTCTTCCGTACGCCGCCCACCAGCGACGCGGAGCGGGAGGCGTGGACGCGCAAACCGCGCCTACCGCTGCGTACCCGGGCGCTGACCGACCGGCCGATCGTGCGCTACCTGGGCCGCGACGACCCGGCCCGCACCGTCGAGGGCTGGCAGCAGTGGCTGGACGTGGTCACCGGCTGGCTGCGGGAGGGCCGCTCGCCGACGGTGTTCGTGCACACACCGGACAACGCGGACGCGCCCGAGCTGGCCCGCCGCTTCCACGACCAGGTCCGCGAGCGCGTGCCCGGGCTCGCGCCGCTGCCGGAGCCGGAGCCGGTCGGCCCGGCCACGCTGTTCTGAACGCCGGCGTGGATCCGCCTGCGCGGCCGGGCTGCGCGTGCCCGGCCGCGCGGACCCGGACCTCAGCCCGGCCGGCCGCCCTCCGGCGGGGGCAGGCGATCGTCGTACACGCCGGAGCGGCCCGCGTACCGCTCGCCACGCAGGAACGGCAGCGGGTTCGGGGTGCAGCCGTGCAGGCCGAGCGTCTGCTGCTGCATCACCGGCGCCGGGCGGCCCCGCCCCGGGCAGCGCTCGTGCCCGTGACCCAGGCGGTGGCCGACCTCGTGGTTGACCACGTACCGGCGGTACGCGGCGAGGTCGCTGCCGTACGCGGGCGCGCCGAGCACCCAGCGGGCCACATTCACCACGACCCGGTCCCCGTTACGGCAGGACGTGTACCGGTCCAGCCCGTCCCCGCACAGGTCGTCGCGCGTGCCGGGGGTGGCGAGGTAGACGGTGAAGTCGGCGGGCCCGTCGGCACCGACGCGACGCAGGGCGATCCGCCCGTCGGTCGTCCAGCCACCCGGGCCGGCGAGGATGCCGGTGACCTGCGCCCCGAAGTCGGCCGCTGGCAGACCCGTGATGTCGCGCTCCACCGCCACCCGGTAGCGCAGCAGCCGGCCCGTACCCCCTGTGGTGGCCGGCTCGGCGGCAGCGAACCGCCACCGGTTGCCGCCCTCGGCGGGATAGCCGATCCGCGCCGGCCGGGGCCGGACGGGCGCCGCCGCCGACGCGGCCGGCGCGGCAGCGGACGGCCCGGCCGGCTCGGACGGCGTGGCTGCGGGCTGGTCGGCCACTGCCGGTGTGCAGCCGGCCAGCGCCACCGCCAGCGCGAACACCGCCGCGCCACCGCGTGTCCGGTCCACGGTCCTGGTCATCTCGACTCCCCTCGGTGCCCGGTCGGGGGCACGGGGATGAGGACGGGTGGCCCGTCGCGAAAGTTGGTGCGGCGGGGACTCAACCTTTTCCGCTGCCCGCACGTCCCTACCGGGGTGAGAGGTGCAGAGGACCGGCATGGCCCGGGGTGACGCGGAGTTCGTCGAGTTCGCGCGGGCGTGCTCCGGGCGGCTGACGCACGCCGCCTTCCTCATGACCGGCAACCACCACCACGCCGAGGACGCCGCGCAGACCGCGCTCGTGCGCACGTACGCGTCCTGGTCCCGGATCCGCAACGGCGACCCGTACGGCTACGCCCGGTCGGTGCTGGTGAACCACCTCGTCGACACCTGGCGGCGGCCGATCCGCGAGTACCCGAGCGACGACCTCCCGGAGCGAAGCGGCGGCGACCTGGCCGAGGAGGTGGCGACGCGGCGGTGGCTGGTCACCGCGCTCGGCACGCTCACCGCGCGGGAACGCGCCGTCGTCGTCCTGCGTCACTACTTCGACCTGCCGGAGGCCCAGGTGGCCCGCGAACTCGACGTGTCCGTCGGCACCGTCAAGAGCACCTCGTCCCGGGCGCTGGAGAAGCTGCGTACCGCCGGCCTGTCCGCGCCCCGACCGCAGGAGACGTGCCGGTGACCGAGATGGACGAGCTGCGCCGGGCCATGCGGGCGACCGAGCGGGCCGGTGGTCTGGACCTCGACGACATCATGCGCCGGGGGCGGCGGCTGCGCCGGCGGCGGCGGGCCGGCGCAGCCGTGGCGGCGATGACGGCGGTGCTCGCCGTGGCGTTCGGCGTCGAGGCCGTGGCGACGCGGCCCGGCCCGCCGAACCTCCCGGGCGGGGAGCCAGCCGCCACCGCGTCCGCCGGCCCTCCAGCGCCCACGCCGACGGCCGCGCCGGCCCCGACCCAGTCGCCGCTACAACCGCTCGGGACCGTCGTGGACAGCGGCATCCGGTACGGCGCCGACGCGCGCGTGTTCTTCATGGTCCCGATCGACGTGCCGGAACTGCCGCGTGTGACGATCGGCCTGGTCGCCGGCCGCCGCGCGCCGGACGGCCACCTGACCTCCGACTTCCTGGTGAACGACGTGACCGGCAGCGACCGCCGGGCGGGGTTCCACGAGATCGGGTACGACCAGCAGCGGGCGCCCACCGACACGTCGGTACCGACGTTCGGCTACTTCGTCGGGCCGGCGGCCCGCATCGTCGGGACAGTCGACGGCCGGCAGGTCGAGGCGAAGCTGGCCAGGTGGAGCGAGGACCCCCAGGTGGTGATCTTCTGGTTCGACCCGAAGACCCTGACTCCGGGAACCCGCCTGGACGGCATCACCGCCCGAGACCCCCAGGGCCACCGCCTGTAACCCACCCGCCCGCTCCCTCCCCCGCGTCTTGCGCGTTGATCAAGGAGTTTGCGGACTGGCACCGCCCCGACAAGGACACAAACTCCTTGATCACCGGGAAGGGAGGGGCCGGGCGTGAGAGCCCATCCCGCCCCGAGCTCCCTGGTTCGCCGACTCGAGCCGCCCCGCGCGCCCTCCCTCGCCTCGGCGCCCCGAACCACCCGTAGATCTTGGTACGAAACGGCCCCCATGGGGGCGCTCTCGTACCAAGATCTACGACTGCTCCCGGGATACGGACCACGGATCTCGGGCCATGGGAGACCCGACGCGCCTGGGACGGGAAGGCGAGGCTGGCACCGGCCCTCGCCGGCGATCTTGCACTTTCCACCCGGTCAGATGGGGCATTCAGGACATCTACCGGCCCGCAAGTGCAAGATCGCGGGAGCGGGGAGGGGGCGGGAGGGGGCGCGGGGTGGGGGTGTGAGGATCGGGGGCATGCGTGCTGTGGTGTTCGAGCGGTTCGGGGTGCGGCCGGAGGTTTGCCGGGTGGATGATCCGGTGCCGGCGGCGGACGGGGTGGTCGTCCGGGTCGGCGCTACCGGGTTGTGCCGCAGCGACTGGCACGGCTGGCAGGGCCACGACCCGGACATCCGCCTGCCGCACGTGCCGGGGCACGAGTTCGCCGGCGTCGTCGTGGCGGCCGGCGCGGACGTACGCGGCTGGCGGCCCGGCGACCGGGTCACCGCGCCGTTCGTCTGCGCGTGCGGGCGGTGCCCGTCGTGTCTCGCGGGCGACCAGCAGGTCTGCGAGCGGCAGACCCAGCCGGGCTTCACCGGCTGGGGCTCGTTCGCCGAGCTGGTCGCGGTACGGCACGCCGACGTGAACCTGGTCCGGCTGCCGGACGAGCTGGACGAGGCGGCCGCCGCCGCGCTCGGCTGCCGGTTCGCCACCGCGTTCCGGGCCGTGATCGCGCAGGGCCGGGTGGCCGCCGGTGAGTGGGTGGCGGTGCACGGCTGCGGCGGCGTCGGCCTGTCCGCCGTGATGATCGCGGCGGCGAGCGGGGCACGGGTGGTGGCGGTGGACGTGTCGCCCGGCGCGCTGGAACTGGCCCGCCGCAGCGGCGCCGCTGTCTGCGTGGACGCGAGCACGCTGGGCGGTCCCGCCGAGGTGGCCGCCGCGATCCGGGACGCCACCGGCGGGGGCGCGCACCTGTCGCTGGACGCGCTGGGCGCTCACGCCACCTGCGTGGCGTCGATCGAGGGCCTGCGCCGGCGCGGCCGGCACGTGCAGGTCGGGCTGCTGCCCGCCGCGCAGGGACGCCCGGCGCTGCCGATGGACCTGGTGATCGCGTACGAGCTGGAGCTGCTCGGCAGCCACGGCATGCCGGCCCACGCGTACCCGGAGATGCTGCGGCTGGTCACCGCCGGGGTGCTGCGCCCGGCCGACCTGGTCACCCGCACCATCGACCTGGACGCCGCGCCGGACGCGCTGGCCACCATGGACCGGCCGGCCGTTGCCGGGATGTGCCTGATCCGCCCCTGAGAACGGGCACGGGCCGGCCCGGCGCCGGGAGACCCGGCGCGGACCGGCCCGCGAGGCCGTCCGGTCAGTCGGTGACGGTCACCGTGACGGTACGGGGTGGCTGCTGGTACTGCCCCCGGTTGTCCATGCCGCGGATCGTCACCGTGTACGTGCCGGCCGGGATCACCGGCGACGTGTACGCGAAGTTCGACCCCGGCGAGCCCGGGCTGGTGAGGAACGTGGCGATCCACGGCCAGCTGGTCGGCGCGCCCGCCCGGCCGAACGTGCCGGCCGAGTTCATGCCCTGCCCGGCGCTGTTGCCGATCTGCACCTCGACCTTCTGCATCCCGCCGTCGTCCACGGCCCGGCCGGTGATCACGATCCGGCCGCCGGTGTACGCCTGTCCCTCGACCGGCGTGATGCTCGGCTCCAGCGTCGGGTCGGTGTCACCCGGGTAGACCAGGTAGCGGGCGGTCGCGCCGCTGGTCGAGTTGTCCTGCTGGCCGGCGGTGTCCACGGCCCACGCCTCGACGCTGTACGTGCCCCGGGTGGGCAGGTCGATCGAGAGCGTGAACGCGGTGCTGGTCGCGCCGGGCGAGGCGAGCGTCGCGTCGACAGTGGCGAACGCGGCGGCCATGGTGCCGTTTGGCTGCACGTACCGGCCGGTGTCCAGGTCGCGCAGCGCGATCCGGACCGCCCGTACCCCCTTGTCGTCGGTGGCGGTGCCGGCCAGGTCCAGGTGCAGCTGGTCGATGTCCTGGTTGGTGCCGGTGAAGCTGAGCAACCCGTTGGGGAAGGCGTCGCCGGGCACCTGAGCGGTGACGGTGAGCCGGCCCATGTTGTTGCTGGAGGTGGTCAGGCCGAGCTTGTCGGTGGCGCGTACCCGGAAGTCGTAGACGCCCGGGGTCAGCGGCACGGTGGTGAACGCCCAGTCGAACGTCGCGGCGTCGAGGTTGGCCGGGGAGATCCGGTGGTAGCCGGCGACCGAGTCGGCGCCCCACGTGCCGTCGGTGGCGAGCGCCTCGCGGGTGGTGTTGTTGCGCAGGTAGATCTCCACCGACTTGAGCGCGTCGTCGTCGTTCGCCGTACCGGCGAACGTGATCGTGCCGCCGGGCGCGACGGTGAGCGGCGCCGGGTTGCCCGGCGGGGTCATCGCCACCGGCGAGGTGATCGCCACGGTCGGCGGTACGCCGTTGGCGGAGACGGTCCAGTCGCGGGTGTCGCCGCGCAGGTCGCTCTGCCCGGTGGTGTCGACGGCGGTGGCGGTCATCTTCCACTGTCCCTCGGTGGGCAGCGTGACCTCGTACTGCCAGGTGGTGGACGTCGCGCCGATCACGTCCGGCTCGCCGCGGAACGTGTTGTAGACGGCGGCGACGGTGCCGTCGTCCTGCAGGTACCTGTTGTCCGGCGTGCGGAACGAGTAGATCAGCGAGTTGACACCCTTGTCGTCGGTGGCGGTGCCGGAGGCCACGAACGTCTGCGTGGCGAGCAGGCCGGCCGACGGTGAGCTGATCCGGGTCGACGGCGGCAGGTCGTCGAAGCGGAACGTCTCGATCTTCTTGACCGCCTTTGTGGTGTCGCCGGCACCGTTGCGGTCGAACGTCTTGGCCTGCAACTGGTAGACGCCGGCCGGCAGCGTCACCGGCAGGCTCCACGTGGTGGAGGTGGCGTTCGGCGCGGCGAGCGTCGTGTTGATCGCCTTGAACGCGCCCCAGGTGGTCATGTCGGCCTGGAGGTACTTGCCACTGTTGCGGTCCTGGATCTCCAGCTGGACGCGGGCCACTCCGGCGGGGGCGAGCGCCTGGCCGCTGATGGTGAACTCCTCGCCGGCCGGCTTCACCGCGCCCTCGATCGGCGTGGTGACTGTGGTGTCCAGCGGCGTGGGCGCGGGCTCCTTGGAGAGGTCGAAGAAGGCCACCCGGCCGGTGGTCTTGCCGCCCTTGACGTTGCCGTCACCGCCGACGAGCAGGCCGCGCGAGGTGGCGAGCATCGCCTTCTCGCCCTCGTACGAGTTGGAGCCGGGGTTCCACTCCAGCGCGGTGCCGGTGAGCGGGTCCAGCGCGCCGAGGTGGTCGCGGCGGACCACCTGGTCGCCGAGGCCGTAGCCGCTGAGTCCCTGGCCGGTGCCGTAGCCGACGTTGTCCAGGCCGGGCCACGGCACGTTCGACGTGGGCGACTCCTGCCAGCTGAAGTGCCCGCCGACGTAGACGGCGGTGTCGGTGATCGCGACCGAGTAGATGCTGTCGAAGTGCCGCGAGATCCAGAGCGGCTCGACGTGGTCGTTCCCGGTCAGCGGGTACGCGATGGCGGTGTCGTTGATCGGCGGCCGGTCGCCGCCGGAGCCGCTGGTGACCACGAAGTACGAGTCGTCCGGCGCGATGTCACCGGCGAAGACGCGCTGGATGCCGCCGACGAAGGAGAGGTTGTCCTCCCACAGCCGGGTACGCCAGGGCAGCAGCGCCTTGCTGGCCGTACCGATCAGGGCCACGCCGTAGCGGTCCTGGCCGGCGATCTGGCGGCCGGTGTGCACGACGAGCAGCTTGCTGCGGTCGTGGGTGAGCTTGAGCTGCTGCACGGTGAGCATGCCGCCGACGCCGATGCCGCCGGTCAGCGGCAGGTTGAAGCCGGTGTCGACGGCGCCCGTGGTGGGGTTGAGGGCGGCCAGGCCGCTGCGGCTGACCCCGTTGACGGTCGCGAACTGACCGCCGACGTAGACCGCGTTGCCGCTCACGGCGAGCGCGGTGGCCCGCGCGTTGGCGGTGGCGGTGAACGCGGCGATCGGCGCGCCGGTGGTCGGGTTCAGCCGGGCGATCTTGCGCTTGGTGACGCCGTTGATCGTGTTGAACGTGCCGGCGATGTAGAGCGACGAGCCGTCCGGTGACGCCTCCACCGCGGCGACCGCGCCGTCGATGACCGGCTTGAACGCGGTGTCCACCTTGCCGGTGTCCAGGTTGTACGACGCCAGGGACTTTTGCGCGATCGCGGACCCGCCGACGTTCGCGATCGAGGTGAACGTGCCGGCGATGAAGACCCGGTTGCCGATCACCTCGATGTCGGTGATCTCGCCGTTGGTGATCCGCGGCGTGTCGGTGCGGGGCGTGGTCGGCATCAGCCGGGTGTCCCCGGGGGTGACCAGCGCCCGGGTGGCGGTGGTACGCGCGGCGCCGAGCGCGGCGCTGCTCCCGGTCGCCTGGGCGCCGGTCCGGCCGGCCGCGCCGGCGTCCCGCACGACGACGGTGCCGGCGAGCGCCGGTACGCCCACCACCACGACCGCGCCGGCGGCGATGACCGCCACCGCGCGACTCCAAACTCGCATCGAGATGACTCTCCCTGTCCGCCGGGACGGCCCCCCTCGGGTGATTCCCGGGTCCCTCCGTCCGCGTGCCGGACGCCACCGTAGGAGGCAAAGACATTTCGCGATACGTGCCGCACCGGTAATCGACCGGTCGCCATCAATTCCGGCCACACCGGCAGGCCCGCTCCTCCGATCGGACCACGGGTTCCGCCGTCCGGCCGCCGCGGCGTTCAGTCGCCCCGCACCCGGGGGTGGCGGTGGTCGGTGAGCCGCAGGCCGACGCCGCGTACCGCCGCGATGGTGACGCCGGTGCCCAGCTCGTCGAGCTTGCGTCGCAACCGCTTCACCAGGGACTGCACGTCGGCCCGGCCGTGCGTCGGGGCGTCGCGCCAGACCGCCCGGTGCAGCTCGGCGTAGCTCCACACCCGTACCGGCTCGGCGGTCAGGCAGGTCAGCAGGTCGCGCTCCAGCCGGGTCAGGGCGGTCTCGCGGTCGCCCCACCGGGCGGTGGAGCGCGCTGCGTCGATCACCAGCGCGCCGTCCGGCGCGGGCTTCGGCTCGGGTACGGGCGGACCCGGCGCGCCGGCCGGGTCCGGCGCGTCCGCTGTGATCAACTCGCGCAGCTCGTCCAGATCGGCGACCATCAACAGTGGCGCGACGCCGTCGAGCAGCTCGGTCAGCCGCAGCCGTTCGGCCGGGGACGACGTCACGCCGATGACGAGCGAGAAGGGCCGCTCCGGCGGCTCGGTGCCGGAGTTCGCCGCGTTCGTGCCGTCAGTCGTCACCGCGCCCCACCGTGACAAAAACTGTCAACAAGCCATCCGGTCCGGGGGCCTGTTGGTGACATGTTGCTCACGTACGGTCATTGATCGTTCCCTCATGTCGATCATAGTGTCCATTCAGGTGACCGGCGTAGACCCGCACGGACACCTAGGGGGCCTGGGGGGTTCTGGTAATACCGGTGCGACCAGTCGGGAGAGCGCGTCTCCTGGCCCTTCTGCCATGGCTCGATCATCAGCGGGTCATCGGAACAGGAGGCAGCACCGATGCTGAGACGTCCACACAGATGGGGCCCGGCCCGGCGGCTGGTGAGCGCGGGCGCCGCCCTGGTGCTCGCCGCGACCGCGCTGGCCGCCACCGGCACTGGAGCACAGGCCGGCACGGGTACCGGCGCGTCGGCCGGCGACAAGATCCGCCCCGAACTCACCCGGCAGCTGGAGGGCAAGAGCGAGGGCGACTTCTGGATCCACTTCTCGGGCAAGGCGGACCTGGGCAAGGCCGCCGCGATCAAGGACTGGAACGAGCGCGGCGCCGCCGTCGCGGCGGCGCTGAAGAAGACCGCCGCGGAGAGCCAGGCCAAGATCCGCGCCGAGCTGGACCGCTCGGGCACGAAGTACCAGAGCTTCTGGGCCACCAACGCCATCAAGGTCACCGACGGCTCGCTGACCATGGCGCAGAACTTCGCCGCCCACTCCGAGGTGGACGGCCTGTACGCGCCGATCGAGTACAAGCTCCCCGAGACCATCCCGGGCACCGACGAGAAGTCGGCGAACGCGCTGGAGTGGGGCATCGCCAACATCAACGCCGACGACGTCTGGTCCCAGTACGGCGTCAAGGGCGCCGGCATCACGGTGGCCAGCATCGACAGCGGCGTCCAGTTCGACCACCCGGCGCTGGTGAACTCGTACCGCGGCAACAACGGTGACGGCACCTTCGACCACAACTACAACTGGTTCGACGCGGCCGACGAGTGCGCCACCGCGCCGTGCGACTCCGACGGCCACGGCACGCACACCATGGGCACCATGGCCGGCGCCGACGGGGCCAACCAGATCGGTGTCGCCCCCGAGGTCAAGTGGATCGCCGCGAACGGGTGCTGCCCGTCCGACGCCGCGCTGGTCTCCTCCGGCCAGTGGATGCTGGAGCCCACCGACCTCAACGGGCAGAACCCGGACGCCAGCAAGCGGCCGAACATCATCAACAACTCGTGGGGCACCAGGACGCCGTCGAACGAGCCGTTCATGGAGGACGTCACGAACGCCTGGACCGCGTCCGGCATCTTCGGCGTCTGGTCCAACGGCAACAACGGCCCGTCCTGCCAGACCAGCGGCTCGCCGGGCAGCCTGGCCAGCAACTACTCGGCCGGCGCGTACGACGTCAACAACAACATCGCCAGCTTCTCGTCCCGGGGCACCGGGCAGAACGGCGAGATCAAGCCGAACATCTCGGCGCCCGGCGTCAACGTGCGCTCCAGCGTGCCGACCAACTCGTACGCCAGCATCAGCGGCACCTCGATGGCGGCGCCGCACCTGGCCGGCGCGATCGCGCTGCTCTGGTCGGCGGCGCCCACCCTGGTCGGCGACGTCCCGGCGACCCGCGCGCTGCTCGACGACGCGGCGATCGACAAGGGTGACACCCAGTGCGGCGGCACCACCGACGACAACAACGTCTACGGCGAGGGCCGGCTGGACGCGCTCGCACTGCTCGCCGCCGCCCCGATCGGGGACAACGGCACGCTGGCCGGCAAGGTCACCGACGCCGCCACCGGCGCGGGCATCGCCGGCGCCACCGTCACGCTGTCCGGCGCGGCGGACCGCACGCTGACCACCGGCGCCGACGGCACGTACTCCTCGCTGCTGCCGGCCGGCGACTACCAGGTCGTCGTCTCCACCTTCGGGTACGCCACGCGCACGCTGTCCGCGACCGTCACCGCGAACACGACCACCACGCTTGACGTCGCGCTCACCGCGGTGCCGAGCGTGACGGTCAGCGGGCAGGTCACCGACGGGTCCGGGCACGGCTGGCCGCTGTACGCGAAGGTGAGCGTCGAGGGCACGCCGATCTCCGACTACACCACGCCCACCACCGGCCGCTACAGCCTGTCGCTGCCGTCCGGGGCGACCTACCGGCTCACTGTCGAGCCGCAGTACGCCGGCTACCTGACCACCACCAAGGAGGTCACCGTCGGCTCGGGCAACGCTGTCGCCAACATCGCGGTGCAGGCGAACCCCGAGGCGTGCACCACCGCCCCCGGCTACACCGTCAGCTCCGACGGCGAGTACGAGACGTTCGACGGCACGGGCGTGCCGGACGGCTGGACCGTGGTGGACAACGCCGGCACCGGCCAGGTCTGGGAGTTCACCGACGCCGGTGAACGCGGCAACCTGACCGGCGGCAGCGGCAACTTCGCCATCATCGACAGCGACAACTACGGCAGCGGCGGGCAGCAGGACACCTCGCTGGTCAGCCCGGTCGTCGACCTCACCGGCGTGACCACGCCGGTGATCCGGTTCAACCAGGACTACAACTGGCTCAACAGCGACCGCGCGGACGTCGACCTGAGCCTCGACGGCGGCACCACGTGGAGCAACGTGCTGCGGCAGGCGGCCGACGTGCGCGGCCCGCGGGTGACCGAGGTGCCGATCCCGCAGGCGGCCGGCCAGTCGCAGGTGCGGGTGCGCTTCCACTACTACGAGGCCAGCTGGGAATGGTGGTGGCAGGTCGACAACGTCCTCATCGGCAGCACGCTCGTCTGCAAGCCGGTCAAGGGCGGCCTGGTGCTCGGCCACGTCCGCGACAAGAACGACAACAGCTACGTCAACGGCGCCACGGTGACCAGCAAGGACCGCCCGGCGGAGAAGGCCACCACGGTGGCCACGCCTGACGACACCGAACTGCCCGACGGCTTCTACTGGATGTTCTCGTCGCTGACCGGCAAGCACCCGTTCACCGCCGGCGCGGGCAACTACGTGAGCCAGACCAAGCAGGTCACGGTCGAGGAGGACTGGGCCACCGCGGCCAACTTCCAGCTCGCCGCCGGCCGGCTGTCGGTGAAGCCGGCCTCGATCACCGGCACGGTCCGGATGCCCAGCGGGAAGGTCAGCAAGACGTTCACCGTGACGAACACCGGCGGGGCGCCGGTCAACGCCGAGTTCAGTGAGCGCGACGGCGGGTTCGTGCTGCAACGGGCCGACGGTTCCCAGTTGTCCCAGCAGGCGCTGCTCGGCTCGACCGGCGCGCCGGTCCAGCGGCTGACCGCCGCGACGTCGTTCGCGGCCCGCTCGTCCGGCAAGTCGTCCACCGCGATCGGCGCGGCGGCGGCCCCGCAGGCGGACCCGTGGACCACCATCCCGGGCTACCCGTCGAACGTGATGGACAACCGGGTCGTCAGCGTCGACGGCAAGGTCTACTCCATCGCCGGTGGCGACGGCACCACGTCGAGCGCCAAGAACTACCGGTACGACCCGATCGCCCAGGCGTGGACCGGCATCGCCGACCTGCCCGGCGCGCGTAACGCCATGACGGTCGGCGTGCTCGACGGGAAGATCGTCGCCACCGGTGGCTGGGGTGCCGCCGGACCGGACGCCGCCACCTTCTCGTACGACCCGGCGGCGAACACCTGGACCCGCAAGGCCGACAACCCGGCGCCGCGCTCGGCGGCTGGCCAGGCGGTCGCGGACGGCAAGTTGTACGCGATCGGCGGCTGCACCACCGCGAGCTGCACGCCGATGTCCAACTCGGTGGTCCGCTACGACCCGGGTGCGGACGCCTGGGAGACGCTGCCCGCGTACCCGAAGTCGGTGGCGTTCCTGTCCTGCGGCGGGATCGACGGCACCGTCTACTGCACCGGCGGCAACGACGGCACCACGTCGCAGAAGGCCGGGTACGCCTTCGACCCGTCCGCGAACGCCTGGACCGCCATCCCGGACGCGCCGGCCGACAGCTGGGCCTCCTCGTACGCGGTGGCGAACGGCAAGCTGCTGGTCGTCGGCGGGTCGCAGGGCGGCGCCATCACCAACGCCGGCTTCGCCTTCGACCCGGCGACCAACTCGTGGGCGAACCTGCCCAACGCCAACACCCCCCGTTACCGGGGTGGCGCGGCCTGCGGGTTCTACAAGATCGGCGGCTCGTCGGGCAGCTTCACGGCCACCAAGGACAGCGAGGTCCTGCCCGGCTTCTCCGAGTGCTCGGAGGCCGCCGCCGACGTGAGCTGGCTGACCGTCGACAAGTCGAAGGTCACGCTGGCGCCCGGTGAGAAGGTCACCGTCACCCTCACGATGACGGCGAACGTCGACCAGCCGGGCACGTACTCGGCGTCGGTGGCGATCAAGGAGGACACCCCGTACACGGTGGAGCCGGTGGCGGTCACCATGATCGCGCAGCCGCCGACCACCTGGGGCAAGCTGTCCGGCACGGTCTCGGGCAAGAGCTGCCAGGGCGCGACGGCGCCGCTGGCGGGCGTGACCGTGCAGGTCGACTCCTGGGCGAACTCCTACACCTTCACGACCGACGCCGAGGGCCGGTACGCCTACTGGATGGACCGGCGCAACAACCCGCTCACGTTGATCGTCGCGAAGGACGGCTGGAAGCCCCAGACGCGCCAAACGAAGATCAACAGCAGCACGCCCACGGTGGAGGACTTCACCCTCTCCCCCACCCGCTGCTGACCCGAAACACACATGAGTCGGCCCGCCCGGTGCCCCGCACCGGGCGGGCCGCCCCACGCCACCCCCTCTCTCCCCCGCGATCTTGCACTTACCGCCCCGGCAAGGCGCACAAAAGCCCCACCCGAGGGGCCGCAAGTGCAAGATCAGCGGCGCGGGGCGCGGGCGGGGCGGGGGCAGGGTGGGGGAGGGCGGGGTCAGGGTGGGGTCAGGCGGAAGCCGACGCCTCGGACGGCGTGGATGGTGGCGGGGACGTTGAGGCGGGCGAGCTTGCGCCGGATGCGGCGTACCACCGAGTGCATGTCCGAGCCCCGCCCCAGGTGGTCGTTGCCCCAGACCGCGCGGTGCAGCCGGGCGTACGTCCACACCTGACCGGGCGTGCCGGCCAGGCAGACCAGCAGGTCGTGCTCCAGCGGCGTCAAGCCGACCTCGCGCTCCCGCCAGCGCAGCACCCGCCGGTCGGAGTCGACACCCAGCTCCAGCCCGGACGACGGGACGGAGGACGCGCCGGACGACGGAGCGGGCGACTCACCGGCGGGTTGCGGCCGGGACGGCGGCGGGCCGGACGGACGACGGACCAGGTCGAGGAAGCGGCGGGCCTGGTGGACGCTGGAGACGATCAGGAACGCCTCGGTGCCGCCGAGCAGCTGGGCGAGCTGCCGTCGCTCGGCCGACGAGGACGCGACGCCGATGACCAAGGACGGCATCCCTGTCATCCGTTCCCACCTTTCCGGCAGGTTGAACCGCAACGCCGGGCGGTCGCCAGGCACGACGATGCGGGGCACCTGGCTTGCGGAGTTCGACCCGAGGGGTGCGGGGAGCTGCGGTTTCGTGAGGCTTCGGGGTGAACTACCGGGATCATATAGCCGAGCACCGATGATTGGTATAGCAGTTAACGTCGATGTAACTGCACGCGGTTCGGCACGCGCGTACCGATGAGAGCCGGGACGTACGCCGGTCCAATGCGTGTGATCACGCACATGCTCTCCCTGGCCGGCGGGACGCCGACCCGCGCGGACATCGCCGCCCGCTGCGCCGAACTGGCCGAGGCGCTGCGCGGCCGAGACCGGGGCGTGGTGGTGTGCGACGTGTCCGCTGTCGCCGCGCCCGACCTGGTCACGGTCGAGGTGCTGGCGCGGCTGCGCCTGACCGCGCGCCGCTTCGGCTGGGGGCTGGAGGTACGCGGGGCGGGCGACGACCTACGCGAGCTGGCCGGCCTGCTCGGGCTGGCCGGCGCCCTCCTCCAGCCGGTCGGGCAGCCCGAACAGCGGGAACAGGCGGTCGACGTCGAGGAAGTTGTTGAGCGACGTGATCCGGCCGCCGGAGACGCCGATGACGATCAGCGCCCACGGCACATGTCCTGAGCCGTCGGGGTCACGCCGGTAGTGCCCGAACGCGGGCATTCCGTTGGCGGCCGTCGGCACCAGCCGGGACCCGCGGCAGCCGCTGCCGGTGCCGGCCATCCAGTCCGCGATGTGCGCGGGGCCGCGCAGCCACAGCGGCAGCGGCGGCATCGACAGCGTCGCGTCCTCGTGCAGCAGCGCGGTCAGCGCCGTCAGGTCGTACGCCTCGAACGCGCGCACGTAGCGGGCGAGCAGCGCCTGCTGCTCCTCGTCGAGCGGACGGCGCGCGTCGGCCTCGGTGTCGGCCGAGGCGAGCGTGGCCCGCGCCCGCTGCAGCGCGCTGTTGACGCTCGCCACCGACGTGTCCAGCAGATCGGCGACCTCCTGGGCGGACCAGGCGAGCACCTCGCGCAGGATCAGCACGGCGCGCTGCTTCGGCGGCAGGTGCTGCAACGCCGCGACGAACGCCAGCCGCACCGACTCGCGGCCGGCGACCACCTCGGCCGGGTCGGCGACCTCGGGCAGGACCCGGTCGTCGGGCGCCGGGCCGACCCAGATCTGCTCCGGGCGCGGCTCGCCGGGATGGGTGGCCGTGCCGACGCCCGCCGGGCCGAGGTCCATCGGCCGGACCCGGCGCTGCGCGCTGGTGGCCATGCTGAGGCAGACGTTCGTGGCGATCCGGTAGAGCCAGGTCCGCAGCGCGGACCGCCCCTCGAACTTGTCGAAGTTGCGCCAGGCCCGGACGAAGGTGTCCTGCACCGCGTCCTCGGCTTCGAAGGCCGAACCCAGCATCCGGTAGCAGTAGCCGGTCAGCTCCGACCGGTACGCCTCTAGTTGTGCCTCGACGGGAACGCTTGCCACCTCGCTCACCCGGCTGAAACTAGCCCACATGCTGCATGAACGCGAGTACCCCGAGCGCGCGGCGATGAGTACGCCCCGTCCGCCCGGTCCACCGGTGGTCAGGTCAGCACATCCGAGGAGCACCGATGACCACCACCGAGCGCGACGAGAACCACGCCCCCGGGCGGTACGCCGACGTCAACGGCGTACGCCTCTACCACGAGACACACGGCAGCGGACGGCCGATGATCCTGCTGCACGGCGGCCTCACCTCGGGCGAGATGTTCGCGCCGATCCTGCCCGTGCTCACCGCGAAACACCAGGTCGTCGTGGTGGACCTGCAGGGGCACGGCCGCACCGCCGACGTGGACCGGCCGCTCGACATGGCGCTGATGGCCGACGACGTCGCCGCGCTGATCGACCACCTCGGGCTGGACCGGCCGGACGTGGTCGGCTTCTCCCTCGGCGGCGGCGTCGCCCTGCACGTCGGTTTCCGGCACCCGGAGAAGATCGGCCGGCTGGTCGCCGCGTCCGCGCACATCCGCCGCGACGCCGTCTACCCGGACATGCTGGCGCAGCAGGGCCAGGTCAACGCCGCGGCGGCCGAATACCTGAAGGACACCCCGATGTACGAGCTGTACGAGCGGGTCGCGCCGCGTCCGGAGGACTTCCCCCGGCTGCTCGACAAGATCGGCGAGGCGATGCGGAAGGACTTCGACCTCGCCGACCAGGTGCGTGCCCTGCGGGTGCCGACGCTCGTGGTCGCCGCCGACGCCGACATGGCCCCGCCGAGCCACTTCGTGGAGGTGTTCGAGCTGCTCGACGGCGGCCGGCGCGACGGCGGCTGGACCGGCGAGGGCCGCCCGGCGGGCGGGCACGCGCTGGCGATCCTGCCCGGCCTGACCCACTACGACATCGACCAGTCGCCGCTGTTCGCCGCGGTCACCCTGGACTTCCTCGACCGGGACCGCTGACCCGCGCGCGTGTGCCGCGTCCCGTACCGGGGTACCGCTTCCGGAGGAACACCGGTGAGGAGGACGAGATGACCGACCCCAGGTACGCACCGATCGGGCTGGCCACCGCCGGGCAACTGGTCCCCGACGACGGACAGACCGGCGGCGGTGAGGTCGTCGGCGCCGACGACGCGGCTGCCGACGCCGCCCGGGCCGGCGCCGACGTGGACCTGTCCGGGGCCGACCGCGACAGCGACGGCACCCCGGTGGGCGCCGCCGACGCCGAGGCCGACCGGCGGCGCGCCGCCGGCGAGTGACGCTCTCCGCCCCGCCGCCCGCACGAGGTGGCGGGGCGGAGCCGTCCCTCACCGGTCGACCGGCAGTTCGACGTCGGGCAGGTGCCCGAGCGCCCGGATCGCGGTGACGGCGGCGTACCCGTCGGCCAGCCAGGCGATGTCGGTGCCGGGGACCGCGCGGACCGCGTTCTCCTCCACCGCCGTACGCACGAACCCCTCGCCACGCTCGGCGACCGACACCTGCACCTGACCGAACGGCGCGAGTGTCGCCTGCCGCAGCCCGGCCACCTGATCGGCCGGCAGGTCGGGCACGTTGAGGTTGAGCACCGTGCCCGGGTCCGCCTCGGCCAGCCAGGGCAGCAGCGTCGCGGCCAGCTCGGCGGCGGTCGCCCAGTGGCGGGACTCGTCGTCCACGCTGTCCAGCACCGCTATCGCCGCGCCACCGCTGCCCGCGCTCGCCGCCGCCGGGGTGAGCACGTCGAGCGACACGGCGAGCGCGCGGATGCCGTTGTTGCCGGCGGTCAGAGCCGCGCCGACGGTGCCGGAGTGCAGGACCGCGTGGCCGGCGTTGGCGCCCCGGTTGATGCCGGACAGCAGCAGGTCCGGCACCGGCCCGAACACGCCGAGCCCGGCCAGCACCGCGATGTACGCGGGTGAGGCCGCCACCGCGTACGCGGGCACGTCGGGCAGGCCGTCCAGCTCGGTCTCGCCGAACACCAGCCGCCCGTCCTCGGTCACCGCGGACAGCGCCGCGCTCATCCCGCTCGCCTCGTGCCGCGGCGCGGCGACCACCACGTCCAACCCACGTTCGTACGCGGCCCCGGCCAGCGCGCGGATGCCGGGGGCGTGCACGCCGTCGTCGTTCGTCACCAGCACCCGGGGTGGCCGGTCAGCCGTCATCGTCGCCACCGTCCAGCGGGGTCAGCCGCACCCGGCCGGCCAGTTCCCGTACCGCCTCGGCCCGGCCGGTGCCCAGCCCGTGCCGGGTCACGTTGAGCGCGCCCGCGGCGGCCCCGACGTGCAGCGCCTCCCGCATGTCGCCGCCCCGGGCCAGCACCGCCGCCACCCCGGCGGTCATCGAGTCACCGGCGCCCCGGTGGTCGGCCAGCTCCAGCGGCGGGGCGTGCACCAGCAGCGCCTCGCCGTCCTCCGGCAGCGCCAGCGCGGGCTCCCCGGCCCGGCTGATCAGCACCGTCCGCGCGCCCCGATCCTGGCAGCGCCGGCCGGCGTCGCGCAGCGCCTCCACGCTGTCGTCCTTGGCCAGGCCGTCGTCGAGCAGTTCCTCGTGGCTGACCTTCAGCACGCTCACCCCGCCGTCGAGCACCGCCTCCAGGTACGGCCCGGACAGGTCGGCCACCACGGTTCCGCCGTTGGCGCTCAGGTCGGCGGCGAGCCGCCGGTAGATGTCCGGGTCCACCACACCCGGGTCGGCCGGTCCGCTGAGCACGCTCACCGGGGCACGCAGCCCTTCGGTGAGCGTCACCGTGTACAGCTCGTCGATGTCGTGCCGCACCATCGGCACGCCCGGGTTCTCGGCGATCTCGGTCCGCTCGCCGTCCCGCCGGTCGTGCACGTACCAGCCGGTGCCGGACTCGCGCCGCACCATCCGTACCGTGACGTCCTCGTCGTCGAGCAGCTTGCGGACCGCGTCGCCGACCTCGCCGCCGAGGCCCACGCACATGGTCACCGGCACGCCGAGCGCGGCGATCATCCGGCTCTGCCACACGCCCTGCCCGCCCGGGTGCAGATGCAGCTCGGTCGCTTCGCCCTGCTGCTCGATCGTCACCGTCAACAGCGGGGCCGGGGCGAACACCATCACCTTCTGCTCCATCCGCCAGTGTTGCCCGCTGACCGGCCCCGGTAATCCCCCAGGTCAGCGCGGGCGCGCGGCGGCGCGGCGGCGCCGCAGATACGGCAGCGCGAACAGGTAAAGGCCGCTGATCAGGAGCAGTGCGAGCGGCAGCAGCGGCACGTAGGAGACCCACACGATCGGGTCCTTCTGCGCCAGCGCCACGAAGGTGATCACGACGGTCACGGTGAAGGCGACAGAGAGCCAGCGGTGCAGTTGGCGGATGCGCGTATCCATTGATGCCTACCTCCCGGCGGTGGCCTCCCCGGCGGGGAGGCCCGTGCCGGAAACGCTAGGTCGGGGCGCCCGCCCAGGGCTTCTCGATTCCTGACCGGTCCGCGCCGCCGTGCGCACGGGACCCTTTGCCCGGCCGCCCTACCCTGCCGACAAGAGCAGCCGAGCCACGGGGGCAGGCATGCAGATCATCGAACACAGCGTCATCGGCACCCGCTCCGCCGTGCTCCGGCTACGCCGGCCCGGCAGCCGGTTGGAGTTCCTGGTGTTCCCGATGCTCCACGTGGCGAGCCCGGCGTTCTACGCAGCGGTCACGAAGCGGCTCCGCGAATGCGACCTGCTCGTCGTCGAGGGCGTCAGCGGCCGGTCGGTGGTCGGCTCGGCGTTGACACTCACCTACCGGGCCATGCCGGCCAACCGGCGCTCCGGCCTGGTGACGGACCCCATCCCGTACGCGTCCCTCGGCGTCGAGGTGCTCAACCCGGACGTGTCGGCGGCGGAGTTCGCCGAGGGCTGGCGGGCGATGCCGCTGCGGTACCGCCTCCAGATGTGGCTGGTGATCCCGTTCGTGACGGTGATGCAGTTCTTCGGCGGCACCCGGCGTCTGCTCTCACCGGAGATCGAGGTGAACGACCTGCCGTCGGCCACCGACGAGCGGTACGCCGACCACGAGTTCACCGAGCACGCCGAGCGCGCGTTCGGCGGCGAACGCGACGAGCGGCTGCTCGCCGCGTTGTCCGAGCTGATCCGTACCCGGTCCTCCGAGCGCATCGACGTGGCGGTCGTGTACGGCGCCGGGCACGTGCCGGCGATCGTGCGCGGGCTCTTCGAGCTGCACGGATACCGTCCCCGCGCAGCCGAATGGCTCACCGTTCTGGAGCGGTGAGCCGGACGCTCAATCGGCGGCCAGCTCCGGCCGGTGTTCCTTGATCCACTCCTGGACGTCCGACTTCAACCAGACCTTGCCCTGCACGAGGTCGGCCACCGGCTCCGGGAAGTTGCGGTTACTGGTGATCACGTAGACCCGCTGCTTGCTGATGCCGCCCAGCATCACGCGAATCTCGGCTGCGCCCACCAGCTCCATACGCCGGACGCTAGACAGTTGACCTGGCTCCTTGACTCGGGTCAACGCCTCGGTCACCGTATGGGGTATGCCGACATCCTCGCCGCCGGGCCGCCCGCCCAGAACGATCCGGCCGCACGTGGCGATCCGGCCGCTGTGGCTCTGCCGGGTCTGCGCCGGCCCGTGGCCGTGCCAGCCAGCGCGCCTGTTGTTGCTGCTGGAATACCGGCGGGACCGGGTGGCGCTGTCGATCTACATGGCGACATGCCTGTTCGACGCCGCCGCCGACCTGCTGAGACTCAACCCCGATCCGGGCCCACGTCCCGACGAACTGTTCCAGCGGTTCGTCGCGTGGACGAGGCACACCTGAGCGGACAGGTCACTCTCGTCCCGCCGGGCCCGCTGACCAGTCGTCCACCCGCATCCGCGACGGCGACCTCGCTGTCTCAGAGCGCCGCACGAACCCGGCGACGGCGAGCGCGCTCATCGTGGTGGCCACGGCAGCGGCCAGCACCAGGAGGGTGGTCTCCACCTGCACCGTACGCATGTACTCGCCGCCGTTCGCGGTGGCCGACGCGTAGCGCACGGCCGCGAGCGGGTTGAGCAGCACCGCGGCGATGCCGGCGGTCCAGGCCGCCCTCGGTAGCCGCTCGTCGCCGGGACGGACGGTCCGCCGGGCGGCCCAGCAGCCGAGGGCCGCGAACGTGACGAGCAGCGTGACCGGCAGCAGCCAGAGCACGGCGGGCAGCAGGTCGCGGAGGGGCACCACGGCGTCGAGCAGCTCCACCGGGAAACTGGCGCCGTCGTGGGTCACCACGCCGATCCGGTGGCGGTAGGCCGCGAGCGCGACCAGCGTGCAGCCGATGTGGACGGCGATCAGGGCGACGAGGGCGGACAGTGCGGCGCGGCGGGCGGACACCGGGCCGAGGCTACCGCCCGCGCGCTCCGGCGGGGGGCCGCCCGCACCGCGGCGGTCAGACACTCAGGGCGAGATCGGCGACCTCGGCCGCGCAGCCCCAGGACAGCGTCACCCCGGCGCCGCCGTGGCCGTACGCGTGCACCAGCCGCCCGTCCGCCGGGTCGATCTCGACCCGGGGGCCGCCGTGCCGGGCCGGCCGCAGCCCGATCCGCTCCCCCAGCACCGGCGCGTCCGCGAGTTGCGGCACCAGCGCCACGCACCGGCGGCGGATCGCCGCCGCCTCCTCCGGGTCGGGACGGGTGTGCCACACCCCCGCCTCGTAGGTGCCGCCGAGCACCACGTCGTGGCGGCGCGGATGCACGTACGTGATGCCGGCCGGGTCGCCCTCGTCGCGAACCGAGACGGTCAGGCCGGGGTTCGCCACCAGCAGGACGTGCCCGCGCGCCGGGTACACGGCCGGGTCGGCGGCGAGCCGCCCGGCGGCCAGACCGGTCGCGTTGACCACGACCGGCGCGACCTCGTACGCCTCGGCGAGCGTGCCCAGCGCACGGCGGACGACCCGGCCGCCGCCCGACTCCAGGCGCTCCCGCAGCCAGGTGAGGTACGGGGTCATCTCCACCGACGGGGCGGTGAACCGCAGCAGCGCGGTGTACGGCGGCTCCGCCGGCTCGACCGTCAGATCGCCGCAGGCGTCGGCCCACCAGGGCGGCCCGGCGTAGCGGTGGCGCAACCACATCCGGGTGGGCCGGTCGACCACCCCCGGCACGCCGTCGGCCGCCTGGCGGCGCAGCTCGGCGTGGGTGTCCCGGGCCCAGCGCAGCACCCGTGGGTCCTCGTCGGTGTGGCTCGGGTACCAGACGGCGGCAGCCACGGTGGAGACCGTGTCGGCCGGGTCGTGGGCGGTCAGCACGGTGACCCGGGCGCCCCGCCCCTGGAGCGTGAGCGCTGTCGTCAGCCCGACGACGCCGCCGCCGACCACCACCACGTCCGCCTCGGTCATGTTCCGCTCCCGTCACCCGTACCCGTGTGTTCCTGCCGATGGTGGCCGCCCGGACGCCCGGTGTCCAAGACGGATCGGGCGGCGCACGGGACAAATCGCTTTGTCCGTCTCGGTTACGCTCGTGGCGTTTGGCCTTGGGGAGGTCTCATGAGTGCGGATCCTTCGATGAGCGGCGACTTCACCCGCATGCTCGACGCGACGATGGCGGCACTTCGGACAGTGGGTCCGCCGCCGGCGGACGAGCCGGAGACACCGGCGGTCGGCGAGGCCGCCGACGGGCAGGTCCGCGCCGAGATGGGACGCGACGGCAAGCTCCACGCGCTGCACGTCGAGCCGCGGCTGATGCGGCTCGGCTCCGAGGAGCTGACCGCGCACATCGTCAGCGCGGTGAACGCGGCGATCGACGGGCTGCGTACCGGCGAGAATCCGCAGGTCGCGGACATGTCGCAGTTGCGGGAGCAGTTGCAGGAGGTACGGGACACCGCCGTTCCCCGGCTCGGGTCGTTCCTCGACGCGCTGACCGAGGCGCAGGAGCGGATGGCACGCGGCGGGCAGCGATGAGCGGCGGCGGCTTCGAGGTGCACCCGCCGCTGATCCGGGCCGCCGGGCGGGGCGTCACCGACGCGGCCAAGCGGTTCACCGGCGAACTGGAGGCGTTCAAGGCACGGATGCAGGGCTACGGCGAGCCGTGGGGCGCCGACGACATCGGGTCGCTCATCGGCATCGCCTACACCGAGGTGGCGAACTACATCTTCGACTGCGTCGGCATGGCCGCCGACGAGTTCACCGCAGCCGGCGCCGACATCGCCGGGATGGCCGACTCGTACGAGCGGGTCGACGAGGACGGCGCGGGCGCCATGCGTTCGCTGGCCGGCGGGCTGGGCTGAGCCGTGGGACTGCAACTACCGGGTGAGCTGGTCACCGCGCTCGGCTGGATCGGCTACACCTGGCCGGCCGCCGACGAGGAGAAGCTCTTCGAGATGGGCCAGGCGTGGCTGGAGTTCGGCGGCCGGATCGGGGCGGCGGCCGGCGCGGCGGACGCGGCTGCCGCGCAGGTGTGGACGCAGAACGTCGGTCCGGCGATCGCGGCGTTCCAGAAGTGGTGGGGCGGCGAGCAGAACGGGCCGCTCGTGCTGCACGACAGCATGCCCGCGGCGATGCTGCTCGGCGCCGGGCTGATCATCTGCGCGGCGATCGTCCTGGCGCTGAAGATCGCGGTGATCGTGCAGCTCGCCATCCTCGCGTTCGAGGTCGCCCAGGCGATCGCCACCGCCGTGGTCACGTTCGGCGCCTCGCTGGCCGAGATCCCGATCTTCCAGATCATCACCCGGGAGATCGTCGGCGCGCTCATCGACCAGGTCATCGGGAGACTGCTCGATGCCTAGCCCGAGGCGCGGCCGGGGCGCCGCCGCGAAACCGGCGGCCGGCAAGATCGTCCGCAAGGCGGTCGAGAAGCTGGAGAAGCCGATCGTCCGGGTCACCGGGCCCAACCGGAGCCTGCCGACGAAGGTCGTCCGGGTGCAGCGCCGGGACTTCCACGCCACCGCCCAGTTCCGGCGCAAGATGGCCGCGCTGAAGAAGCTCAGCGACGACGGCAAGCTCTACAAGGCCACCAACCCGGTGGCCCGCGACAAGAACCTCACCGACGGGTACAAGGACCGGATCCGCCAGAAGATCTGGGACAAGTACTGGCCGCACGACAAGGACCTCGCCAACCGGCTCAGTCAACGGCTCAGCGACTACCACCCCGACCACGTGTGGGAACTGCAGCTCGGCGGGCCGGACACCGTCGACAACCTCAAGCTGCTGCATGGTAGAACCAACACGGACATCGGCTCCCAGATCTGGGGGCAGATCCAGAATCTGCCGGACGGAACCCCGATCCGAATAGAGGTAGTGGATTGACTTCCGATCTCGCGCAGCTTCTCGCCGAACTCCGCGCCGACCTGGCCGCGGACGAGCCGGCCAGTCTCGCGTACGGGCAGATCGGCGACCCGGCCGACGAGGGCGACGTGCCGGCGGAGCTGCCGGACGGCGTCCGCGAGTTCCTGCTCGTGGCCGACGGCCTGCGGGCCGGCGCGTTCGAGCTGGCCTCGACCGGCCGGCTGCCCGGTGTCCAGTACTTCCTCGACTACGCGCCCAACTTCTCCCCCATCGGCCAGGACAAGGGCGGCTGGCTGGTCGTCGGCACACGCAGCGACGAGCCGATCTTCCTGGAGCGCGCCACCGGGGCGGTCTGGTACTTCCCGCCGACCGGCACCGAGTGGTTCATGGGCGACAGTTTCGAGGAACTGGCGCCCGACCTCGACTCGTTCGTGCACTACTACGTGCTCGGCCCCGGCTACGCCGAGCTGGTCACCGACGACGACGGGTGGTACGCGTTCCTCGACCGGCAGGGCCTGCTCGACGAGGCCGAGGACGAGGACGAGGCGCAGCCGTGACAGTGACCCGCGAACAGCTCACCGCCTTGTGGGGTGAGCGGGGTGTCATCTACTTCCCCGACCAGCGTTTCGACGCGATCCTCGGGCCGCTCGGGCCGGAGGTGTTCCCGCCCGACGGCGCGCTTCCGGTCGAGGTGCCGATCCTGTTCACAGTGGACGTCTCGGTCCCCGACGTCGAGCTGTTCTCCACGCTGTCGATCGAGCTGGGCGACCAGGGCCCCCGCCCGTACGTCGTGCTGGGCGCCTCGCCGGAGGACCCGGCGCTGCTGTTCTGCCTGGACGCGGGCACCGGCGCGGTGATCCTGCTGGACCTGGAGACACCGAACCTGGAGACGGTGAACAGCACGTTCGCCGCGTTCGTGGAGTTCCTCTACCGGCTCGGCCAGCTCATCGCCACCGACCCCGGCGGGCGGGAGCGGGCCGCGCGGGCGGCGGCGATCCGCGACGACCTGCGTCCGGTCGACCCGGTCGCGTTCGCCGAGCCGGAGTCGTGGTGGAACATGGCCTTCGACGAGCTGGAGTCGACCGCCTGACGTCAACCGGCCGCCGCCGCCCCGTGATCGTCAGCTGCCGGCCGGCACCTGGTCCTTGATGTCGTCGTACCCGGCCGCGCCCGGCGCCGGCGCCGGGGTGTAGATCACCCGGATCACGCCGGTCGGGTACGCCTCCGTCGCGGCCACCCGCAGGTGGTACGGCGCGTCGCCCTCGTCGAACAGCCGGCGGCCCTTGCGGGCGGCGACCGGGTGCACCAGCAGCCGCAGCTCGTCCACCAGGCCCGCGGCGAGCAGTTGCTGCACCACCGAGATCGAGCCGGGAATGAGGATGCCCTTGATGCCGGCGTCGGCCTTCAGCGCGCGCACGGCGTCGGTCAGGTCGCCCTGGATCAGCTCCGAGTTGCGCCAGGAGAACTCCAGCGGCTGGCGGGACACGACGACCTTGCGCATGTCGCCGAGCTGCTTGGCGAACGGCGCGTCCTCACCGCCGGCGGCCTCCCGGTCCGGCCAGGCGCCGGCGAAGCTGTCGTACGTCTCCCGGCCGATCAGCAGCACGTCGGAGGTGTCGTAGTCCTCGGTGACGGCGCGGCCCATGTTGTCGTCGAAGTACGGGAAGTGCCAGTCGGGGTCGATCTCGGCGACACCGTCGGCCGAGATGAACAGCGTGGAGATGACAGTGGCCATCGCGGGGCTCCTTCTCAGGTGGGTTCGACGGGTAGACCGCCGCACCGTGGCAAACTCATCGGCCCGCGACGACGTCACCGGGGTCGGAACGTGAAATCCGGCGGAGCGCCCTCGCCCGCCCGGCGCCGCCAGCGGGTCAGCCCGGGGTGAGGACGCAGAACTCGTTGCCCTCCGGGTCGACCAGCACCCGCCACGGGATGTCGGCCCCGCCCAGGTCCGCGTCGGTGGCGCCGAGCGTCCGCAGGCGGGCGGTCTCGGCGTCCAGGTCGTCCGACGGGTACGGGCGGACGTCGAGGTGGACGCGGTTCCATCCGGTCTTCGCGTCGGCGCTGCGGGCGAACCGCACGTACGGGCCGACGCCCTGAGCGGAGCGCAGCACCGCCTGCTGGTCGGTCACCTCGTGCACGGTCCAGTCGGTAGCCCGGCCCCAGAAGTCCGCCATGGCGCGCGGGTCGGCGCAGTCGACCACCACCTCGGCGATCGGCCCGGTGTCCGCGCGCCGCGGGTCCGGCTCCCGTACGCAGAACTCGTTGCCCTCCGGGTCCGCCAGGACCGTCCACGGCACGTCGCCCTGGCCCACGTCTGCGGGGGTGGCGCCGAGCGCGGTCAGGCGCGCGACCAGCTCCGCGTGGTGCGCGGGCGAGGTGGTCGCGAGGTCGACGTGGACGCGGTTCTTCGCCGTCTTGGGCTCGGTGGAGACGACGAGGTCGACGTAGAGGGCGCGGGGGTCCGGGTAGGTGAGGCCCGCGGGTTCGAGGTTCGTCACGCCGGGTTCCTCGCTGGACATCTCCCAGCCGAGCACCTCCGCCCAGAAGCCGCCAAGCGCCACCTCGTCGTGTGCCTTCATGTTGATCTGTACGAGCCGGGTTGCCATGGCCGCGATGGTAGGTGCCGCGCCGGGTCGCCGTGGTCCCGGCAGGTGGTCAGGAATCGAGAAGCGGGCGCCCACCGCCGGGCCATAGCGTTGCTGCCAGGCGGTCGGCACCACGCGGACCGCGAGTCACGAGGGGGGATCGAGATGTCCGACGGGTTCACTGCCGAGGAACGCGCCGCGATGAAGGAGCGCGCGGCCGAGCTGCGCGCCGAGGGCAGGAAGGGCGCGAAGAAGGCCGACGACCTGCAGGCGGTGCTCGACCGGATCGCGCAGATGGCGCCGGAGGACCGCGAGCTGGCCGAGCGCGTGCACATGACGATCATGTCCGCCGCGCCGGAGCTGGCGCCGAAGACCTGGTACGGCATGCCCGCGTACGCCAACGCCGCCGGCAAGATCGTCGTGTTCTTCCAGGACGCGGGGAAGTTCAAGTACCGCTACTCGACGGTGGGCTTCCAGGAGGCGGCGAACCTCGACGACGGCGACATGTGGCCGGCGTCGTTCGCGCTGGTGCGGTGGAGCCCGGAGGTGGAGAAGAAGCTCGCCGAGCTGGTGCGTACCGCCGTGTCCTGACCGTGCCGTCAGGCGGACGGCGCGGCGCCGAGGGCGAGCGCGGCGGCGTCACGGGCGCAGCCCCAGGACAGCATCACGCCGTTGCCCGCGTGGCCGTAGTTGTGCACGACGAGCGCGTCGCCGCGCCGCTGCGCCGCCACGCGCGGCGCCGCCCGGCCGGGACGCAGCCCGACTGTGTGTTCGAGGACCTCGGCGGCGGCCAGGGCGGGTTCGATCGCGACGCACCGGGCGAGGACGTCGGCCTCCTCGGCCGGATCGGGGGTGGTGTCGTCGCTGCGTCGCTGGCCGCCGCCGAGCACCACGTGGTCGCCGTGCGGGAAGATCGACGCCCAGGCCGGCGCCATCGGCGCCTCCATGAAGAACCGTTCCAGGCCGGGGTTGCGCACCACGATCCGGGGGCCGCGCACCGGGTACAGGCCGGTGTCGCCGGTCAGGGCCCGCGCCGCCAACCCGGCGCAGTTGACCACCACCGGGGCCAGCGTCGCCGCCTCGTCCAGCGAGCCGACCGGCTCCTGGCGCACCTCGCCGCCGCCGTCGCGGAGTCGCTCCAGGAGGTACGCGAGGTAGACCGGCATGTCGACCAGCGGCAGGCGGACGGTGAACGCGGTGCCGAAGCCGGCCGGCCGCTCGTCGTCGCCGAGCTGCCGGAAGCCCGGCGTCTGCTCGGCGTACGGGGGCGTCGCCCCGGCCGGCCGGGCGGCGAGCGTGCCGTCGCGCCACACCACGCCCGGCATGGGCTCGGCGCCGAGCACCCGCAGCGTCTCGTCGGTCCAGGCGCGTTGCGGGTCGCCGGGTGGCGACAGGTTCGGGCCGACGAGCGCCGACGCCAGCGCCGAGGTGGTGCGGGCGGGCGGCACCGCCGTGCGGACGAGCACCCGGGCGCCGCTCTCGGCCAGCCGGATGCCGGTGCTGAGCCCGCTCACGCCGGCTCCGAGGACGACGACGTGCGGATGTGCGGTCATGGCGGGCCCCCATCGCGTCGCGGCTGCGGTCGCCCGCCCATTCTGCCCGGCGATCCCGCTCCCGTTTGCCCCGTCCGGCCGCCGTCAGTCGCTCAGCGCTGCCAGGAGTCGAGGCCGCGGACCGCGGCGGCGGCGATGTCGTCGGACAGGCCGGGGTCGTTGCTGGCGCCCTCCCAGCCCTGGTCGTGCACGACGGTGACCGCGTCGGCGACCCGGATCACGATGATCTGGCTGGTGGCCTGCCCTTCGGCCGGGCTGCCGTCGAGGCCGGTAGCCGGTCGCGTCACCGTCACCAGCAGGGCTTCGTCGCCGGTCCGGGCCATCGGCTCGGACCGGACGGTGACGGTGCCGCCCGACTCCTGGAACGACCGGCAGGACTCCATCGCCCCGCGGACCCGGCGCAGGTAGTCGGCGGCGCCGGTGCCCTCGAACGCGAAGACGGTCTGGTGCAGCGTGCCGAAGGGGACGTTCTCCGGCGGGTCCGTCGGCTTCTTGTAGGCGCTCGTCATGGCGGCGCTCGCGGTGACCGACCGTCCGCCGCTGCGGAACTCCTGGTCGCACAACTCGGGCAGCGCGTCGGTGACCTCCATCGGCTGCGCCTCGGTCTTGCGCAGCTCCGGCGGCAGGTCGGCGAAGGCGGACGTCGGGATCGTCACGCGCCCGCCGGACGACTGCGACGTCTCCGGCGTCGCGGGGGCGGTGGCCGAGGTCGCGCTCGGGTCCGCGGCGCCGCCGTCGTCCCCACCGCCGTCGCCGCACGCGCTGGCCAGCAGCGCGGTGACGAGCAGGGGTACGCCAAGCATCCGCCTACGGCGACTCGGTGTCCTCATGTCGACCTCCGTCCCGTGCCCGTCCCGACGACGTTCCCGATGCCACGCCGCCCGAAACGGCGTCAGTCCCCTGCTCCCCCAACTGCCGGGCGCCCCGTGGCGTTCCGGCGCGCAGCCACCTCTTGACATGTCGTTAGGCACCTGACAATGTTGTCAGGTGCCTAACGACATGAACGCCTACGAGCTGGCCGCTCCGGGCGTCTGGGCGAAGAAATACTTCCTCGCCAGCCGGGCCCTGATGGAGTCCGTGCTGCGCCCCTACGATCTCGGAAACACCCAGTGGTACGTGTTGTACCGGCTGAGTGAGGGCCGGCCGGTCGGCCAGCGCACCCTCACCCGCGAACTGGAGGTCGAACGGGCGACCCTCAGCGCGGTGATCGCGGCGCTCGTCCGCAAAGGCCTGATCGAACAGGTGCCCGACCCGGACGACCAGCGTCAGAAACAGCTGCACATCACGCCGGCCGGCGTGAACCTGTGGAACTCGCTCCCCGATCCGATGGCGTTGATCGCGGAGGTCGCCTTCGGCGGGGTCGACCCCGCGGACATCGAGACCATGAATCGCGTCCTCAGCGGCGCGACCAGACGACTGATCGACTACCGGAAGGAGCACGGGTCATGACCGTTCTCGTGACCGGCGGAACGGGCCTGGTCGGCCCCCGCCTGCTCGGGCGACTCACCGCGGCGGGTGTCGAGTGCCGCGCCCTCGTCCGTCCCGGAAGAGCAGTGCCCGACGGCGTACGGCGCGTCGAGGGTGACGTCCTCAGCCCCGAATCCCTGCCGGCAGCCGTGGAAGCCGTCACCGCGGTCATCCACCTGGCCGCCGTCTTCCGCACCCCCGACGACGAGCAGATCTGGGCCGTCAACCGTGACGGCACCCGCAACCTGATCGCCGCCGTCGAGAAGCACGCGCCGCAGGCCCGGTTCCTGCTGGCCAGCACCTCCCACGTCTACGGCGCCGACAGCACGCACCCCGGGCGTGAGGACGACCCCGTCGCGCCGACGCTGGCCTACCCCGCCAGCAAGATCGAAGCCGAGCAGCTGCTTCGCGCCAGCGGGCTCACCTGGGGCATCCTGCGCCTTCCCTTCATCTACGGCGACCGGGACGGGCACCTCGAATCGTTGCCCGAACTCGCGGCCGGCATGGGGTGGCACCCGGCACAGAGGCTGAGCGTCTGCCACCACGCCGACATCGCCACGGCGTTCGCACTGGCCCTCACGGGCGCGTTCGACAACCGCACCGTCAACATCGCCGACGAGTCGCCCCTGAGCATCTACGAGATGTCCCAGCTCGTCGGCTACTCCTACGGCTCCTCCGCCGAACCGCTCCGTCAGCCGTGGCGGGGGCAGATGGACGTCAGCCTCGCCCGCAGCCTCGGCTTCACACCGACGATCAGCACCATCTACGAGGCCGTCCGCAGCGGCGCGCTCTGACCCGGCGCCAGCATAAACAAAGGGTTGTTTGCGCAAACGTGTATTTGCGCTAGCGTGAGGGCATGCGCTCCGATCCGGACCTCGATCTCGCCTTCGCCGCGCTCGGCGACCCGGTCCGCCGCGCCCTGGTGACCCGCCTCGCGCGCGGGGAGGCCACCGTGGGCGAGCTGGGTGAGCCGTTCGACCTGACGCCGCAGGCGATCTCCCACCACGTCGGCGTGCTGCGCCGGTGCGGCCTGGTCGAGCAGCGGCGGGAGGGCACCCGGCGACCCTGCCGGCTGCGCGTCGACCAGCTCACCCGGCTCGGCTCGTGGATCGACGAGCAACGCCGCGCCTGGGACGACCGTCTCGACGCGCTGGAGACGCACCTCTCCGACCCGGAGGCGACCCGGTGACGACGCGCGTCGAACGGCACGGCGACGAGCTGATCGCCCGGCGGCACCTGCCCGCCGTGCCGGACCGGGTCTGGGCGGCCTTCACCTCGCCGGCGAGCATCGCCGCGTTCTGGGGCGGGTCGCACGCCGACGTGCCGCCGGGCTCGGTGACCGTCGACCTGCGGCCGGGCGGGGAGTTCGCCCTCGACACACGCGCGCCGGACGGCCGGACCGGGCGGCTCCGGTTCGTCTACGTCAGCGTGGACCCGCCACGGGAGCTGGTCTTCGACGAGCCGGTTACCGGCCTGCGTACGACCGTCACGCTCCGGCCCGCGCGCGACGGCACCGACCTGACGGTGCACCAGCGCAAGCTTCCGCCCGAGTTGCGTACCGACCAGGCCGCGGACGGGCTCGCCTCGATCCTCGACGCGCTCGCCGCCCACCTCCGACATCACGACGATGGAGACGACAGTGCCCCGAGCAACCCAGCGTGACCTGGTCGCGGAATACTTCGCCGGCTTCCGGGCGAGCGACCACGAGCGCATCCTCGCCACCCTCACCGACGACGTGGAGTGGGTCATCCACGGCCACCGCACCACCCGCGGCCGGGCCGAGTTCGACGGCGAGATCGAGAACCCCGCGTTCACCGGCAGTCCACGGCTCGACGTCGAGCGCGTGATCGAGGACGGGCCGGTCGTCGTGGTCACCGGCGAGGGCCGGGGCGCCACCGTCGCGCACGGGCCGTTCCGCTTCGCCTTCAACGACCTGTTCACGTTCCGGGACGGGCTCATCGCCCGCGTCGACTCCTACGTCGTACCGCTGCCCGGGGCGTGAGCGCCGCCTGACGCCCCGGTGAAGGCCCGCCGGTACGCCGACGGCGAGGTCCGCATCGCGGCGGTGAAGTGGTGCCGGAACGTCACCGCCGTCTCGAACCCCACAGTGGCGGCGACCTCCTCGATCGGCGCGCTCGTCGTCTCCAGCAGCGGCAGGCTGGCCTGGACGCGCCGGTCGATCAGCCAGCGTATCGGCGTGGTGCCGGTGGCCCGCGCGAAGTGCCGCAGGTACGTGCGGGGCGACATGTGCGCCTGCCCGGCCAGCCGGGCCACGGTGATCTCGGCGGTCAGGTTCGCCAGCGCCCACGACATGCTCGCGGCAAGCCGGTCGTCGCCGGGGTCGGCCGGGACCGGCGCCTCGACGAACTGCGCCTGGCCGCCGTCGCGGTGCGGCGGCACGACCAGCCGGCGGGCGACCGCGTTGGCGATCGTCGGGCCGTGGTCGCGGCGTACCAGGTGGACGCAGAGGTCGAGACCAGCCGCGCTGCCGGCGCCGGTGAGGACGTCCCCGTGGTCCACGTACAGCACGTCCGGGTCGACGCGTACCGCCGGGTGCCGCCGGGCGAGCAGGTCGGCGTACCGCCAGTGGGTGGTGGCCCGGCGGCCGTCGAGCAGGCCCGCGCCGGCCAGGGCGAACGCGCCCGAGCAGATCGACACGATCCGGGCGCCGCGCCGGTGCGCGGCACGCAACGCGGCGGTCAGCCGGGGCGACGGGTCGGCGTGCACGTCGGCGACGCCGGGCACGATCAGCGTGCCGGCGCCGGCGAACACGTCGAGGCCGTGGTCGGTGTGCAGCGTGGCGCCGCCGACCAGCCGCACCGCGCCGGGTGTCTCCGCGCAGACGGTCAGCTCGTACCAGGGCACGTCGAACTCCGGGCGGGGCAGGCCGAAGACCTCGGTGACGATCCCGGTCTCGAACACCGACATGCCCTCGTACGCCAGCACCGACACGGTGGCACGGTTCATGGCGGGATGTTAGCGAAGGGCGGCGCTCGCGCCACTGGGGCGGTCGCACGCCGCTCGGCACGATGGGTTCCATGTCGAACGTCCTGCGCATTCCCGCCGCCCGCCCCGCCGACGCCGTCGCCCACTACGCGGCCCGGCTCTCCTTCCAGGCCGACGTCAGCGACGTGCACGCCGATCTGGAAGCGGGCGTGACCGGTCTGGTCGTGGTCGACTCGCGCCCGGTTGCGGCGTGGCGGCAGGGGCACATCCCCGGCGCCGTCCACCTGCCCACCGCGCAGATCGCCGACCGGGCCGCCGAGCTGATCCCGGCGGACGCCACAGTGGTCACCTACTGCTGGGGGCCGGGCTGCGACGGCGCCACCCGCGCGGCGCTGGAGTTCGCCCGGCTCGGCCGGCCGGTCAAGGAGATGATCGGCGGATACGAGTACTGGGTGCGGGAGGGCTTCCCGGTACGCACCGACGCGGGGCTCGTCCGCCGGCCCGCCGACGACCTCACCTCGCCGGCCGGGGCGTCATGCGGCTGCTGAGCGCGTGTCGGTTCCGTACAAGACACCAGGCGGCGGGCGTTCCTAGCATGGCCGCATGCGTGATCTTGTCTACACCGGATTCATGTCGCTCGACGGCGTGGTGGACTCCCCCGGCGGCGGCCCGGGCGAGGACCACCGCAGCGGCGGCTGGGTCGTCAAGGACGTCGAGTTCCTGCCCGAGGCGTTCTCCCTCAAGGGCGAGGAACTGGCGCAGACCACGGCGCTGATGTTCGGCCGGCGCAGCTACGAGGCGTTCGCGCCCACCTGGCGCGACTCCGAGGACCACGCCGCCTACCGGGACCTGCCGAAGTACGTGGTGTCGTCCAGCCTGCCCGACGACGCGCTGGTCGACGGCTGGGGACCGACGACGATCCTGCGCTCCACCGCCGACGTGGCCGCGCTCAAGCAGGGCGACGGCGGCGACATCTTCATCCACGGCAGCGCGGAACTCGCCCGCCGTCTCGCCGAGGCGGACCTGATCGAGCGGTACCACCTGCTCGTCTTCCCGGTGCTGCTCGGCGCCGGCAAGGGCCTGTTCACCCGGGCGGACCGGGACCGGCAGACGCTGCGGCTGCGCGACAGCGCCGCCTACCCCAACGGCGTCGTCAAGCTGATCTACGACGTGACCCGCTGAGCCGGGTCCAGCGCGATCGCGCCACCGGCACCCGCGCGCAGCTCACCGGCCGTCCGTCCGACGTACCGGCGCAGCGCGCGGGCCAGGTGCGGCTCGTCCACGTACCCGAAGGTGGTGACCGCGTCGGCGGGCGGGCGGCCGGCGGCCAGCAGCACGGCGGCGCGGCGCGCGCGGTCGATCTGCCGCACCGCGCCCCGGGTCAGCCCGGTCGCCGCCCGGAAGCGGCGTTCGAGGGTACGCGGTGACGCCGGTGGACGGCCGCCGCGCAGGGTCTCGGTGACGAGCGGGTCGCGGACCACCACGCCGGCCCGGACCAGCCGCTCGACCAGGGCCTCGGCGTCGTCCGGGCCGGGTGTCTCCCACCAACCGCCGTCGAGGCGGAACGTCCGGCGGCTCACGTCGGGCAGCTCGGCGCCGCTGTCCACAAGCTCAGGCGTGGGTACGAGCCGCAGCGAGGTGCCGACCGCGAACTCGATACCGACGAAGCTCGCGCCCTCGGGCACCGGCGCGGTGCCGGTGGCGGTCTCGGGGCCGGAGACGGCCGCGTAGGAGCGCCCGTCGCGCTGCCAGAACACGAGCCCCCAGCACGGCGTCGCCACCGAGGTCATCTCGTCGACCCGGTCGCTGGCGCAGGTCCACACGGTGTCGATCCAGGCCGAGTCGGACGCCCGGGTGGTGAACCGCAGCTCCACGGCAGGAGCATACGGCGACCCAGGTGCGGAATGGACGGTTGAGTGAGCGTTGCGCCCAGTGTGCCGAATCGATAGCGTCGCGGGATGACCGACGAGCCACCGGTACGGGTCGCGCTGCGGGTCAGTGACGTCGCGGCGGCCTCGACGTTGTATCAGAGCTTCGGTTTCGTCCCGGTGGGCACGGTGCCTGGCGCTGCTGGTGGCCCCGTCATGGCGATCCTCCGGCGGGGTCCGTTGCAGTTGCTGGTCGACGCACTGGTCGGCATCCCGTTTCCGGACAGCGCCCGGGAACGTCTGACGAAGTCCGGCCCGCGCGGGCTCGGCGTCGTCATCGGGATCGAGGTCGACGACATCGACGAGGCGGCCCTGCGGTGTGAGGCTGCCGGCTGCGTCATCAGTGCCGGTCCGGCGGACGCACCGTGGGGAGAGAGGTACGTCGAGTTCGAGGACCCGTTCGGCTATGCGTGGAAGTTCTTCCGGGTGACCGACTCGACGGACGACGGCTTGCAGTCCGTCCACGAACTGTGGTTCGGGCAGGAGGGCTCGTGATGCGCCCTCTTCCGGGCAGTACGAACACCGTACCGCCGTCACCGCTCTACCGGGCGGCGGACTCCTGCCCGTTCCGCTCGTCGTCCCGGGCGGGGTAGCCGAGGATCTCGGCGAGGTCACCGGCGGCGGCCGTGTACGCGGCGTAGATGTCGTCGTCGAAGTGGTTGCGCCAGTCGCCGGACGCGCCCTTGCGGTAGTGGGAGATCCGCCCGGGGGTCTCCTTCGACTTCTTCATCTTGGTGAAGCTGTAGCGGGCCAGCAGGGCCTCCAGCTCGGCCGGCGGCAGCGTGATCCCACAGTGCCGCAGAAGCTGGTCGACCTCTTCGGCCTGCCGCTCGCCGGTCAGGTCCTCGTAGCGGAACAGCCGGAACGTCTCGTCGCTCGGCGCGACCGCCCAGGACCGCATCTGCCCGAACTGCTTCTTGTCGCGCAGCCGGTCGATGACGTAGAGCATTCCCTCCTTCTTCGGCAGTTCCTGGAGGGCCTTGCGCGCCTGGGGGATGTCGCCCATCGGGGCGTGCGAGTTGCGCAGCGAGAAGTAGCTGGACACGACCACGTCGCGCGGGTCGCGGATCACGAAGAACGCGCGGTAGCTGCCGGCCTTGGGCACCGCCTCGAACCGCTTGTGGGAGAGGAAGATGGCCAGGCCGATGCGGCCGGCGGGCACCGGCGCGGTCGCGCCGCCGGAGTAGAAGCGCGGGTCGTAGGGCAGCAGCCCGCAGTGGCGGTAGACGGCCGGATCGCTGAACAGCGCCTTGATCCACTGGCTGCCGGTCTTGCGGACGGTGCAGTGGAAGATGTTGGCGAACTCGCTGCGGGCCGCCACCGGAACGGTGAGTCGCATACGGGCGTTGCGCGCTTCCATCTGCGCCCGCCGGGCCTTGACGCGCAGAGAATTCGGCGAATTGTGCTTGGCGAATTCAACGGCCCGATTAATCATTTCCCAACCTCATCCGGACCCCGCGGAGCAGGGGCAGCACGAACACCTTTCCGCACGCCACGCAGGTGAAATCCGCAGACCTCGCCTGCTCCGCCCCGCGCCCCGACGCGCCGCTAGGAATATCCCCGACGGTCCGATTAATGTCAATCCCGGTCACCTGGGAGAACGCTGAAAATCTACAATTTCCATAGGAATTGCGGAATGGGCGTGACGGGCCCCCACGGCGACTCGCGCACCGGCACAATGAGCGCCGTGCTCACCCCCGCCCGCGACCTGCTGACCGCCCTCGATCCGCTGTCCCACCGCGACCGGACGCGGCGCCTCGTGGCGTGGGCACGCACCGCGCCCAACCGGGCACAGGTCTGTGCCGACCTGCGCCGGCACGGACCCTACGAGCGGCGTCTCGCGCTGCTCGCCGCGCTGGCGACCCGGGACACCGCGGCCGTCCTGGCCGCGACGTCCGACAGGGATCCGTCGACCGCCGCCACCGCGCTGACCGCCGCCGTGCGGGCCGGCGTGACGCCCGCCGACCTGACCGACCGGCCGGCGGCCACCCGCCGGCGGGTCTACCGGGCGCTGCGCCGCCGCCCGGCGCCGGTCCTCGCCGACGCGCTGATCACCACGGTCCGCGACCGGTTCGGCGACCACGAGGCCGCCGCGCTGCTGCCGGCCTGCGGCGCCGAGACGGTACGCGCCCTGCTGCCCGACCTGGAACACGCGCTGAACCCGGAACGGCTGATGCGCCGGCACGCCGACATCGTGCTCGCACGGGCCGGCGAGCGGCTGGCCACTGCCCCGCCCGAGTCGCGCGGGCGGATCTGGGGCGAGGTCGCCGGCGCGGTGCTGCGGGCTGATCCGGCGCGGGCGCTGGACCTGCTCGACCGGTACGCGCCCGAGGATTCACTGCCCGGCCCGCTCATCGCGTACGGGCGGCTCGCCGCGCACGACGCGAGCCGGGTCGTACGCCTGCTCACGCCGCCGGCCCGGGCGGCCTGGCTGGCCCGGACCGCGCTGCCCCGGGCGCTGCTACGCCGCCTCGCCGCGCTGCCCACCGGCGACCTGGTCCCGCTGGCCGCCCGGCTGCGGGAGCACGACCATGCGCTGGCCGCGTTGCTGCGCGCGGTCGCGCCGAGCCGCCGCGCCGAGCTGTACGACGCCGCGCTCGCCGACACCGACACCACCGCGCTGCTGCCCGGCGCCCAGGTGATGGAGGCGCTGCCGGCCGCGGTGCGGGCGCGCGAGGCGGCCCGGGTGCTGACCCTGCCGGCCGTCCGCGAGCGGGAGGAGCAGGTGCGGTTCTGGAGCGCGTACCTGCCGTGGCCGGCGGCGTCCGCGTCGGCGAGCGCGGCGCTGCGCTCGGGCGACGCGGACGAACGGGCGGACGGCTGGCGGCTGCTGGTGGCGGCCGCGCGACGCTCCCGCGACCCGCGCACGGTGGCCCAGGTGGTGGTCCGGCTCGGCCGGCTGCGCAACGAGCAGGACCCGGTACGCGCGGCCGCGCTCACCGCGCTCGCCACTGTGGCGCCGCTGCTCACCGCCACGACCGCGGGCGGGCTGACCGGGCTCACCACCGACGTGGTCGACGCCCGGGACACCTCGGCGGCCACCACAAACGCGTTGAGCCGCCTCGCCGCCGAAACGCTCACGTACCACGTCGACGTGCCGGAACTGGCCGAGTGGGCGCTGCTCACCATCGACCTGGTGAGCAGCGACGCGAACGTGCCGATCCTGCACCGGCTCGACACGGTGCTGCGGCGCGGCCAGGAGACTGTGGTGTTCGGCCGGCTGCGCGACCGGCTCGAGTCCGGCATGACACGCGCGCGGTACGGGCTGCTGTTCGCGCTCACCCACGCGCTCGGCCGCCGCGCCTGGCGCCTGCCCGAGCTCCAGGACCTGCTGCGCCGGGCGATCGGGCCGGACACGCTGCCCCCGGTGGCCCGGACGGCGGTCGCGCTCTGGCTCGCCGACCCGCATACCCGCGCACGGCGCGTCGAGGAGGTCCTCGACGTCGATGCCTCGGCGGTGGCGATCCACGAGGTGTGGACGACGATCTGCACGTCCCGCACCGACCTGCTCGACCGGGTGCTGGACCGGCCCCCGCGCGGCCGGTTCGTGGAGAAGGGAAAGCGGTGGGTGCCCGACACCGCGCCGCACGCCCGGCGATGGCTCCCCCGCCAGCAGGAACGCTTCGTGTCGCTGCAGGCGCGCGTCGTCGCCGACTCCGGTCACCGGGTGTGGCAGCGGGCGGCGGCGGTCCACGCCGCCGCCGTGGTCGGCCCGGCCGGACGGGAGCTGGTGCTGCGCCACCTCGACGCACCCGAGGTGCCGGTTGCCGAGGCGGCGCTCGGCGCGCTGGTCCGGACCGACCGGCCGGACGAGGCGTTCCCGGTGCTGCTCCGGTACGCCGACAGCGACCGGGCGCGCGTCGCGCTGTACGCCGCGGGGCGGGCCGCACGGCACGTCCCGCCGGCCCGGCTCGCCGAACTGCTGGGCGGGGTGCTGACCGGCGCCGCGAAGGTCACCAGCCGCAAGGAGGCCGCCCGGCTCCTGGCCCGCTACGCGCCGGTGGACATGCTGGCGACGCTCGCCGACACGTACGCCGACCCGGAGACGCACCGCGACGTGCGGGCGGCGATCGTCTCCGCCGCCCGGCAGCGGCTCGGGCCCGAGGCGAGCTGGACCGTGCTGCGGGCGGCGGTGCACGCCGGCCGCGAGGAGCGGCGGGCGGTGCTCGGCGCGTACCCGTCCGGGATCTCGGAGCGTCACCGCCGCGCCTACGCGGCGTTGCTCGTGGCGGCGTGCCGGGCCGAGGACCGGGAGGTCCGGCGGGCCGCGTTCGCCGCGCTCGGGGAATGGTGGCCGTGGCTGACCGGCGTCACCGAACTGGTCGTGGACCGGCTCACCGACCCGGACGAGACGACGCCGAGCATCAGGGTGGCGAACCTGCTGCGAGCCGGTGGTGACACGGTCTTCCGGGCCGCGCTGGAGCGGCTGGTCCAGCGGGACGCGGCCGACGACGATCCGGGCGGTCCGGTGACCGACCGGCCCGCCCGGCGGCGGATCGAGCTGCTCGCGGTCGGTGCGGCTCTGTGGTCCGCCAGCCGGCCCGCCGGCGCCGACCGGGCCGGGCTGGTCGCGGCCGCGCGGTGGCTCGCCGGCCGGGAGGGCTTCATGGGTACGGCCACCCGGCTGCTCGTCGACCTCGGCCGGCTGGACAACCTGGACGAGGTCGCCGCGCTCTGCGCCGGCCGCCCGGTGGTAGCGGTCCGCACCGCCGAACACGTCGGCCACCGGCTGCGCGACCTGCGGCAGCGGCCCGACCCGGCGGTACTCGCCGACACGGTGGCCCACCTCGGCGGGCGCGGCGACCTCGCCGGTGGGCTGTTCGCGGTGGCGCTCGTCGCACACGGGTCGGAGTTCGGCTGGAAGACGCCGTGGCGGGACCTGCTGATCGGGTTGCGCCGCCATCCGGACACCGACGTGCGGGAGGCGGCGTACACGCTCGACATGAGCTGACCAGGCCGGACGTCGCCCTATGCTCGGGGCGTGACGCTTCAGCGGATGGACCACGTCAGCGTCGTGGTGGACGACCTGCCGGCCGCGATCGCCTTCTTCACCGAACTCGGGATGGAGGTCGAGGGCGAGATGCCGGTCGAGGGGCAGTGGGTGGACCGGGTCAACGGCATCGACGGCGTGCGGGTCGACATCGCGATGATGCGGACGCCGGACGGCCACGGCAAGCTCGAACTGACGCGGTTCCGGGCGCCGGCGCTCGTCGCCGCCGAACCGTCGGACGCGCCGCCGAACACGCTCGGCCTGCGGTCGGTCATGTTCGCCGTGGACGACGTCGACGACACGGTGGCCCGGCTGCGGGCCCACGGCGGCGAGCTGATCGGTGAGGTGGCGGACTACGGGGACGTCTACCGGCTCTGCTACCTGCGCGGCCCGGCGGGCGTCATCGTGGCGCTGGCCGAGCAGCTGAGCTGACGCCTACCGCGCGTCGACGGCGGCCAGCACCGTCATCGCCTCGCGTTCACGGACGGCCAGGTCGGTGAGGACCGCCGAGGCGCGGGTCAGGTGGACCGCGTTGCCGGTCCGCCCGGCGGTGGCGATGTGGTCGGCGACGGCGGTCCACAGCGGCGCGATGTCGGCGTACATCAGCTGCGCCCGGCGCAGGTGGGCGTCGCCGGTGACGGTGGCGGCCTCGGCGAGGAAGTCCCGGTACATGGCGCGGAACAGCGCGCCGCCGGTGCCGCCGCGTTCTATCAGCGTCGCGGCGAGCGGCAGGTCGCGGGCCGGGTCGGCGGCGCGGTCCAGCCAGCGGGTCACCCGGGCGGCGGCGGTGGCGATCCCCCGGTGGCTGAGGTTGGCGATCGGCGGGTCGAGGAACGCTGCGGCGTTGGCGCGTACCGCCGCGCGGATCGCCGTGCCCAGGTCCGGCGGGCCGCCGGGCGCGGTGAGCGTGTACGACAGGTGGCGCGCGGTCATCGGCCCCCGCGCGGCACGGGCCCGGGCCAGGCTGTCCAGCGTGGTGGTCACCGCGCCGCCCTGCTGGGCGGTGTCGACCAGGTGGGCGTGGGTGTCGTCGTAGCCGTAGATGGCGACGGTGTGCCCGCCGAAGTGGACCCGGGTGGTGAAGTAGTCCAAGTGGTACGAGTCCAGTTGCAGGCCGACCGGCTGCCCCGCGTCCAGCGCCTCGGTGACGTTGCGCCACGCCCTGGCCGCCGACGTCGTCTCCCGTACCCGAAGGTCCAGGCCGAGGCGGTGGGCGGCGGCGCGGGTCACGCACAGCGGCTTGGTGCGCCCGCCGAGGAACGGCACGTCCATGCTCTTGGCGTCCCAGTAGACGAAGCCGAGCCCCTCGCCGAGGCCGAACAGCATGGGCTCGGAGAGGTCCAGGCCCGCGTGCCGGGTCAGCACGCCGAGCGTGGTGGTCTCGCAGTGCAGTCCGGGGCGCGGCGTCACGTCGTCGAGGATCATGTCGCCTCCTGTTCCGTCGGCTCGGCTGCGGCGTTCGGGGCGGGCGGGGACAGCAGCGGGCGCAGCGGTCCGTCGCCGGGCATCCGGCGGGCCACCCCGGCGAGCAGGTCGGCGGCCTGGACGCGCGGGTCGTCGCGCGAGTCGGTCATCACCAGCCCGGCCAGCGGCGACGGGCCGGCCGGGTCGCTGGCGGCCAGCGCCGCCTGGAGTCGGCGCAGCCGGTCCTCGGTGAGCGCGCTCTGCTCGTCGTGGATCACCAGCACCCGCCGCCGGCCGGCGCTCCAGTGCAGGACGGTCTCGGCCAGCGCCGGCAGCAGCGGCTCCAGCGGTGGCGGAATCGTCCGGTCACCCGCGTACAACCGGGCCTGCACCGCTGCCACGCGGGCCGGGTCGAGCGCGTCGAGGACCGCGCCGGCCCGCGTGTCGCCGACGTGGCGCCGCAGCACGTCGCGCGCGGCGAAGAACCGCTCGACGCTCCGGTCGTCCGCGCGGTCCCGCCGCTTGGTGCGCAGCATCTCGACCACTGCGGCGAGGAAGGCCGCCCAGTCGGGCCCGGCCGCCCGCCCGGCCCGGTGCAGCGCCGCCGCGGCCGGACGCCGGTCACCGGCGAGGCGGGTGCCCGCCGCGTACGAGGGCTCGGCCAGCAGCAGGTCGACGACCCGGGTGGCGAGGAAGAACTCCTTGTCGACCAGGTGCACGTGGGCCCGGCCGCGTAGCGCCGCCAGGAACCACTGCACCGCCTCGGCGGCTTCGCGGCGGCGCAGGAACTGCCGGGACTTGACCTCGTCGGGCGAGAACCGGAACCCGGACCGCAGCGTACGGATCAGCTCGGCGGCCTCGTCGCGGCCCAGGTCGACACTGGCGTGGACGATCACCGGGGTGGCCGGGTCGAGCAGGTTGGTGCCGGAGAAGCCGGACTCGTCGCAGGCGATCTCCCGCACCGTGCCGGTCAGCGCCTCGCCGGGTGGCAGCCCGCCCTGAAGCGGCAGCCTCGCACCCGTCGAACCGGCCATGCCGACATGCTCGCCGACCGGGCGTGCCGGGGCCAGCCGATTCGGCGACGCCGGGACGGGAGCAGCGCGGTCGGCGGCGTCGAGCGCCTCCCGGAACGTCTCCCGATCCACGGCGGGACCGTACGCCGGCCCACCGACAAGCTGTCAGCGGCCGTGTCAGCGCCGTGTCAGGGCGGTGGCGGTACGGCCGCCCATGGTGGTCGCATGACGAGTTCAGCGATAGCGGTCTCCGGGCTGCGCAAGGCGTACAAGGACAAGGTGGTGCTCGACGGCATCGACCTGGACGTCCCCGCCGGCACGGTCTTCTCCCTCCTCGGCCCGAACGGTGCCGGCAAGACCACGACCGTGAACATCCTGACCACGCTGATCCGCGCCGACGCCGGATCGGTGCGGGTCGCCGGGCACGACGTGGTCACCGAGGCCACGGCGGTACGCGCGGCGATCGGCGTGACCGGGCAGTTCGCGGCGGTGGACGAACTGCTCACCGGGCGGGAGAACCTGCAACTGATGGTCGACCTCGGGCCGCGCAACCGGGTGACCGGCAAGCGGGTCGTCGCCGAACTGCTGGAACGGTTCGACCTGGTCGAGGCCGCCGACAAGCTGGTGTCGACGTACTCCGGGGGCATGCGCCGCAAACTGGACCTCGCGATGACGCTGGTCGGCGAGCCGCGGATCATCTTCCTGGACGAGCCGACGACCGGACTGGACCCGCGCAGCCGCCGCACCATGTGGTCGATCATCAGGGAGCTGGTCGCCGGCGGCGTGACAGTCTTCCTCACCACCCAGTACCTCGACGAGGCCGACCGCCTCGCCGACCGGATCGCGGTGCTCGACCAGGGCCGGCTGGTCGCCCAGGGCACGCCGGAGGAGCTGAAGCGCCGGATCCCCGGCACGCACGTGCGGTTGCGGTTCGGCACCGGCGCCGAACTGGACGCGGCGGCGCTGGTGCTGCCCGAGGCGGTACGCGACGAGGAGGCGCTGGCCCTGCGCGTGCCCACCGACGGCGGAACGGCGGCGCTGCGCGCCCTGCTCGACCGGCTCGACGCGCACGCGATCAGCGCCGACGACCTGTCCGTGCAGTCTCCCGACCTCGACGACGTCTTCCTGGCCCTGACCGGCCGTACCCCGGAGGTGGCCGCCAAATGAGCCGCAACCATTCGGTCGTCATGCTGCGCCGCAACCTGACGCACCTGCGCCGCAACCCGACCTCGGTGTTCAACGCCGTGCTGATGCCGATCATCGTGATGCTGATGTTCGTGTACATGCTCGGCGACGCGTTCTCCGTCGGCGTCGACTACGTCGACTACGCGACGCCGGGCCTGATGCTGCTGGCGGTCTGCTACGGCCTCGGCGGCACCGCGACGTCGGTGAACTCCGACATGACGAAGGGCATCATCAACCGGTTCAAGGTCATGCACGTCTCTCGGGGCGCGGTGCTGACCGGCCACGTCGTCGCCACCGTGCTGACGAACGTCCTCGCGGTAGCGGCCCTGGTCGGGGTGGCGTTCCTGCTCGGCTTCCGCCCGGCCGGCGAGCCGCTGCACTGGCTCGGCGCGGCCGGCGTGGTGGTGCTGCTCAGCGTCGCGGTCAGCTGGTTCACCGTCGCGCTGGGCCTGTTCGCCAAGTCGCCGGAGTCGGCGGGCATGGCCTCCGTGCCGCTGATCCTGCTGCCGTTCTTCAGCAGCGCGATCGTGCCCGCCGACAAGATGGGGCCGGGCCTGCGGCAGTTCGCCGAGTACCAGCCGTTCACGCCGATCATCGAGACGCTGCGCGGCCTGCTCGAGGGCGCGCCGTCGGCCGGTGACGTGATCCCCGCGCTCGCCTGGTGCGCCGGCATCGCGGTGGTCGGCTACCTGTGGGCGCGGTCCACGTTCACGAAGCGAGCGTGACCTCGACCAAGTGCTCCCAGCCGGTCTCCCGGCCCTGTGCGACCGCCTCGGCGAACCCCGCGTCGCCGAGGCGGTCGCGCGCCGCCGCCTCGATCCGGGGCACGTCGGGGTGGGTGCGGTCGGGCTGGCCGCGTACCGCGGTGGCGGCGCCGAGCAGCCGCGCCGCCTGGTCCGGCCGGTCCAGCCGCACCGCCAGGTCCGCGACACCGACGAGCACCTGCGCGGTCAGCGGCGCGTAGCCCCCCTCGCGCGCCGCGCGGCACGCCGCCGCCCGATGGGTACGCGACAGCTCGACGTCCTCGGCCAGGTAACCCAGCAGATCCTGGGTGCCCGCCCGGACACTGGCCAGGTCCGCCTCGTCGCCGAGCAGCGCCGACACGGACCGCAGCTGCGCGTACGCCTCGTCCGCGTCACCGTCGTGGCGGGCCAGGTACGCCCGGACCAGCGCCAGTTCGGCCAGCGCCCCCGGCCAGGCGACCCCGGCGGCGAGCCGGTACGCCTCGGCCAGCGCGTCGGCGCTCGCCGCCTCGTCGCCGCCCAGCCGGTACAGCCAGGACAGCCGTGCCCGCATCCGGATCACGTCCTCGACGGCGCCGACCTCGGTGACCGCCGTGACCGCCTGCTCGTAGTAGTCGCAGGCGGCGGCGACGTCACCGCGCACGGCGATCAGCTCGGCCAGCTCACTGAGCGCGAACGAGATCCCGAAGCGTTCGCCCACCGCCCGGAACTCGGCGAGCGCCTGCCGCAGGCACGCCTCCGCCTGCGCCGCCTCCATGCCGAGGATGACCCGCAGCTTGCCCAGGTGCAGCCGGGCCAGCGCGCGTACCCACGGATCCTCGTGGTCGAGCAGCGACTCCCAGGCGGGCAGCAGCGCGTCCGGTTCCCGCAGCATCCGCTCCATCGGCACGACCAGGGCCAGCTCCGGGTGGCCGCCGCGACCCTCCCCGCTCAGCCGGTACGCCTTGTGGATCCACTCGGCCGCGTGCTGCGCGTCGCCCGGCCCGGAACTGAGGAACAGCACCACCAGTCCGTACACCACGGCCTGGGTGTCGTCGGGCACCTCACCGGGCGCCTCGGTGGCCGCGATGATCAGTTCCATGCCCTCGGTGCGGTGTCCGCCGAGCCACCAGTACCAGCCGGCGCCGGCCGCGAGCCGCATCGCCTCGGGTCCCTCACCTGCGGCGAGCGCGCCACGCATCGCGGCGGTGATGTTGTCGTGCTCGGCTTCCAGCCGGGCGAGCCAGGTGAGCTGGTCGGCGCGGCGCAGCCGCGGCTCGGCGGTCTCGGCCAGCGCGGTGAAGTACGCCAGGTGCGCGCGGCGCGCGGTGTCCGCCTCCCCCGCCTCGGCGAGCCGCTGCGCGGCGTACTCCTTGATCGTGCCGAGCATCCGGTAGCGCGGCGCGACGTCGCCGGCGGCGACCAGCAGCGACTTCTCGGTCAGCGCGGTGAGCAGGTCGAGCACGTCGCCCGGCGCGACGGCACCGCCGGCGCAGACCCGCTCGGCCGCGTCCAGGCCCGCCCCGCCGGAGAACACCGACAGCCGGCGCAGCACCGCGCGTTCGGCGTCGCTGAGCAGTTCCCAGCTCCAGTCGACCATCGCGCGCAACGTCCGGTGCCGGGGCAGGGCGGTCCGGCTGCCGCCGGTGAGCAGCCGGAACCGATCGTCGAGCCGGGTGGCGAGCTGGTCGACGGACATGGCGCGCAACCGTGCCGCCGCCAGCTCGATGGCCAGCGGCATGCCGTCGAGCGCGCGGCAGATCCGCGCCATGGTCGCCGACGTGTGGCCGTCGTACGCCAGGTCGCGGCGGACGGCGGCGGCCCGGTCCCGCAGCAGGCGCACGGCGGGCGACGACTCGACCTCGGCGGCAGTGGCGTCGCCGCCGGGCAGGCCCAGCGGCGCGACCGGCCACAACGCCTCCCCGGTGATGCCCAGCGGCTCCCGGCTGGTGGACAGGATCCGCAGCCGCCGGCACTCGCCGAGCAGCCGGTACGCCAGCGTCGCCGCCGCCTCGACGACGTGTTCGCAGTTGTCCAGGATCAGCAGCATCTCCCGGTCCCGGATCGCCGCCACCAGCCGGTCGACCGGTTCCGCGCTGCCCGCGTCGCCGAGCAGCGCGTCCCGCAGGCCGAGCCCGGAGATCGTCGCCTGCACCACGTCCCCGTCGGCGCTGACGGCCGCGAACTCCACCAGCCACACGCCGTCCGGCAGGTCGCCGGTCAACCGGCGCCCGGTCTCGGTGGCCAGCCTGGTCTTCCCGGAGCCGCCCGGGCCGGTGAGCGTGGTGAGCCGGTGCTCGGCCACCAGCGCACCGACCGCGGCGAGATCGGCGTCCCGCCCGACGAAGCTGGTCAGCTCGGCGCGCAGGTTGGTCCGGCGGGTGTCCTCCCGGCGTACCGTCTCGCCGCGCAGCAGCGCGACGTGCAGCGCCGACAGTTCCGGGGACGGGTCGGCGCCCAAGGCGTCGGCGAGCGCGTCGGCGGTGCGCCGGTAGACGAGCAGCGCCTCGGTGTCCCGGCCGGCCGCGACGAGCGCGCGCATCAGCGCCATGGCGAGCCGCTCGCGCACCGGATGGGCGGCCACCAGGTCGGTCAGCTCCGGGATCAGGTCGGGCCCGGTCTCCGCGTCGTACCGGTCCTCGGTTGCGGTCAGGCGCAGCCGTTCCAGCCGGGTGGCCGCCGCGTCGAGCGCCGGGCTGTCGGGCAGGCCGATGTCGCGCAGCGCGTCGCCGCGCCACAGCCCGAGCGCCTCGCGCAGCAGCCGTACCCGCTGCGGCCCGTCGCCGTCGCGGGCCCGCAGCAGCAGGCGTTCGAACCGTACGGCGTCGACGGCGTCGGGCTCGACGGCGAGCCGGTAGCCGTCGGGCAACCCGTCGACGACGCCCGCCGGCAGCGCCTTGCGCAGCCGGGAGACGAGGCGTTGCAGCGCGTTGGCGGCGTCGGCGGGCGGGTGCTCGCCCCAGATCCAGTCGACGAGCGTCGCCTTCGGAACCACCCGGCCGGGCTGGAGCGCGAGGGCGGCCAGCAGCCCGCGCAGTCGCGCGCCCGGCACGTCGGCCGGGACGCCGGCGTCCGTGGTGACCTGGAACGGCCCGAGCAACCCGATCTGCACCCGCCGATCCTGCCACGCCCTGCGATTCGATCCGGTCCGCCGGGCGCGGGGGTCAGGTGGCCAGGCGCAGGGCCGGACCCGGCCCGGATCGCCGATCCGGGCCGGGACCACGCTCGCCGGTCAGCGGAAGGCCGCGTGACCGGTGAGCGTCTGCCCGATGATGAGCTGGTGCACCTCGGAGGTGCCCTCGTAGGTGAGCACCGACTCCAGGTTGTTCGCGTGCCGCAGCACCGGGTAGTCGAGCGTGATGCCGGCCGCGCCGAGGATCGTCCGGCACTCGCGGGCGATGGCGATGGCCTCCCGCACGCTGTTGAGCTTGCCCAGGCTGATCTGCCGGTGGTCCAGCGTGCCGGCGTCCTTCAGCGTGCCGATCTGCATCGCCAGCAGCATGCCCTTGCCCAGTTCCAGGGCCATGTCGGCGAGCTTGAGCTGGGTGGCCTGGTACGCGGCGAGCGGCTTGTCGAAGATCTGCCGGCTGCGGGCGTACGCCACAGTGGTCTGCAGGCAGTCGTGCGCGGCGCCGAGCGCGCCGAAGACGATGCCGAAGCGGGCCTCGTTGAGGCAGGTCAGCGGCCCGGACAGGCCGGCCGCGCCGGGCAGCATCGCGTCGGCGGGCAGCCGGACGTCGTCGAGGACCAGCTCTGAGGTCACCGACGCGCGCAGGGAGAGTTTGCGGGTGATCTCCGGCGCGGTGAACCCGGGCGTGCCGGCCGGTACGACGAAGCCGCGGATGCCCTCGTCGGTACGCGCCCAGACGACGGCGACGTCCGCGACCGAACCGTTGGTGATCCACATCTTGGTGCCGTTGAGCACCCAGTCGCCGCCGTCGCGGCGGGCCCGGGTGAGCATGCCGGCCGGGTCCGAGCCGAAGTCCGGTTCGGTCAGCCCGAAGCAGCCGATCGCCTCGCCGGCGGCCATCCGGGGCAGCCACTCGCGCTTCTGCTCCTCGGAGCCGAACCGCCAGATCGCGTACATGGCCAGCGAGCCCTGCACCGAGACCAGGGACCGCAGGCCCGAGTCGCCCGCCTCCAGTTCGAAACAGGCCAGGCCGTACGCGACGGCCGAGGTGCCGGCGCAGCCGTAGCCCTCCAGGTGCATCCCGAGCACGCCGAGCTCACCCAGTTCCCGGGCCAGTTCCCGTACCGGCAGCCGGCCCGCCTCGTACCAGCCGGCGATCTCCGGCCGGATCCGCCGGTCCACGAAGCCGCGCACGGCGGCCTGGAGTTCCCGGGTGTCGTCGTCGACGAGCGTGTCCACACCGAAGTAGTCGAGGGCGGACGCGGGGACGGTCAGTGTCACGTACGGGTTCCTTCCAGGTGGGCGAGGACGCCGCGCGCCACGGCGACGGCCATCGCGTCGAGCGCGTCGGTGGTCATCGCCGCCATGTGCGGGGTGGCGAGGACGCGGGGGTGGTGCAGCATCGGGTCGTCGGCGGCGGGCGGTTCGGGCGCGAACACGTCGACCGCGTAGCCGCGCAGCCGGCCGGCGTCGAGCGCGGCGAGCACCGCCGCGCCGTCGACCACGCCGGCCCGCGCGGTGTTGACGAGCAGCGCGTGCGGCCGCATCCGGGCCAGCGCGGCGGCGCCGATCAGGCCGGTGGTCTGCGGCGTCTGGGGCACGTGCAGGCTGACCACGTCCGATTCGGCGAGGAGCCGGTCCAGGTCCACCAGGTGTACGCCGTCCGGCGGCTCGGTGACCGCCACGTCGTACCCGAGGACCGTCATGCCCATCCCGCGGGCGCGGGCGGCGACGCCCCGGCCGATCGCGCCGAGGCCGACGAGTCCCAGCGTGCGGCCGGTGAGCATGGTGCCGGTCAGTCCGGCGGCGACGACCGACCCGGGCAGTGACCGGCCGGGCGGGAAGCCGCCGGCGGCAAGCGTGGTCACGGCGGGGGTGAGCTGCCGGGCGAGCGCGAGCGCGGCCAGCACGACGAACTCGGCCACCGACTCGGCGTTGGCGCCGGGCGTGCCGACGACGGGGACGCCGAGCCGTTGCGCGGCGGCCAGGTCGATGCCGTCCAGCCCGGCGCCGTGCCGGCCGACGACCTTGAGCCGGGGCGCGGCCTCCAGCATCGCGGCGGTCACCGGTGAGGAGCGCACCACGAGCGCGTCGGCGGTGGCGAGCGGCCCGGCGGCGAGCGCGGCGGGGTCGGTGAGGTGGGCGACGCGTACCTCACCGGCGGCGTGCAGCAGCCGCATCCCGGCCTCGGCGATGGGCTCGGTGAGCAGGATCTGAGGGGACATTGCCGTCCTTACCAGCCGGTGTAGCAGGTCACCGGCACGCTGTAGAAGTCGCGGGCGTAGCCGCCCTGCTCGCGGGGGCCGTGGTTGGAGGCCCCGGTGCCGCCGAACGGCAGGTGCAGTTCGGTGCCGGCGGTGGGCAGGTTGACGGTGACGATGCCGGCGCGGGCGTCGCGCTTGAACCGTTCGGCAGCAGACAGGGAGGTGGTGACGATCCCGGCGGACAGCCCGTAGTCGGTGTCGTTCGCCAGCTCGATCGCCTCGTCGAGGTTCTCGGCGCGGATCACGCAGGACACCGGGCCGAAGATCTCCTCCCGGGCCACCCGCATGTCGTTGTGCGCGCCGACGAGCAGGGTGGGCCGCATGAACTGCCCGTCGTGCGTACCGCCGGCCGCCACGGCCGCGCCCTCGTCGCGTCCGATCCGGACGTAGTCGAGGTTCTGGTCGAGCTGGTCGGCGCTGACCACCGGGCCGAGCTGGCTGTCCGGGTCGAGCGGGTCGCCGACCCGCAGCGCCTGCGTCGCCTCGGCCAGCGCCGCGACGAACCGGTCGTGGATGCCGGCCGTCACGATCAGCCGGCTGGACGCGGTGCAGCGCTGGCCGGTGCTGAAGAAGCTGCCGTCCAGCGCGCAGCGCACCGCCACGTCCAGGTCGGCGTCGTCGCAGACCACGAGCGGGTTCTTGCCGCCCATCTCCAGCTGGAACCGCTTGTTGCCGTGGGCGATGCAGCGCTGGGCGACGTGCGCGCCGGTGCGGGTGCCGCCGGTGAACGAGATGCCGTCGAGGCCGTCGCTGGTGAGCAGTTCCTCCCCGACCACCGAGCCGGCGCCGACGACAAGGTTGAACACGCCGGGCGGGACACCGGCGTCGGCGATGATCCGGGCGAGCTCCCCGGCGCTGGCGGGTACCAGCTCGGCGGGTTTGAGCACGACGGTGTTGCCGTACGCGAGCGCCGGCGCGACCTTCCACGCCGGAATCGCCAGCGGGTAGTTCCACGGCGTGATGATCCCGACCGCGCCCAGTGGACGGCGGCGGACCTCGGCGTGCACGTTCGGGCGGGTGGAGGCGTAGACCTCACCGGTGGGCTGGAGCAGCTGGTGGGCGTAGTAGCGGAACGTCTGGCCGGCGCGGACGACCTCGCCGCGTGCCTCGGCGAGCAGCTTGCCCTCCTCGCGGGCGAGCAGCGTGGCGAGGTCGTCGGCGCGGTCCAGGATGGTGGCGCCGATCCGGTCCAGCATCCGCATCCGGTCGCCGACGGGCAGCTTCGCCCATCCGGGACCGGCCCGGCGGGCCGCATCGACAGCCGCGCGGGCGGTGTCCCGGTCGGCGACCGCGTACTCGCTGACGACCTCGCCGGGGCGGGCCGGGTTGAGGTTCGGCCGGCGTTCGCCGTCGACCCACTCGCCGTCGACCAGGTTGCGGTGGTACGGAACGGACACGTCTACCGCCCCGCGCCGGCGGCGGCGAGCGGCTCGCCCCGCGGGTCGGTGTTCTCCGGGAAGTGGCAGGCGACCTGGTGCCCGGCGCCGGTGAGCTTCGGCGTCTCGGTCGCGCAGATGTCCTGCGCCTTCCAGCAGCGGGTCCGGAAGCGGCAGCCGGACGGCGGGTTCAGCGGGCTGGGCACGTCACCGCTGAGGATCACCCGCCGGCGCTCGGTCTCGACCAGGGGGTCGGGGATCGGCACCGCCGAAAGCAGGGCCTGGGTGTACGGGTGGCGCGGCCGGTCGTACATGTCCTCGCACTCCCCCACCTCCACGACCGAGCCGAGGTACATCACCGCGATGCGGTCGCAGAGGTGCCGGACGACGGCCAGGTCGTGGGCGATGAACATCATGGTCAGGCCCAGTTCCTCCTGGAGTTCCTCCAGGAGGTTGACGATCTGCGCCTGCACCGAGACGTCGAGCGCGGAGACCGGCTCGTCGGCGACGATGAACTGCGGGTTGCTGACCAGGGCGCGCGCGATGCCCACGCGCTGGCGCTGGCCACCGGAGAACTCGTGCGGGTACCTGTCGTGCCACTTCTCGCTGAGCCCGACCATCTGCATGGTCTGCAGCGCCTTGGCCCGCCGCCCGGCCGCCGGCAGGTCGGAGTGCACGAGCAGCGGCTCCTCGATCAGCTCGCCGACGGTCATCCGGGGGTTCAGCGAGGCGAACGGGTCCTGGAAGATCATCTGCATCTGCCGGCGCATGGCCCGCATCCGCCGCCGGTCCAGCGTGGTCAGTTCGGTGCCGTCGAACGTGACGGTGCCCTGGCTGGGCTTGAGCAGCTGGAGAATGGCGCGGCCGGTGGTGGACTTGCCGCAGCCGGACTCACCGACCACGCCGATGATCTCGCCGCGCCGGACGTCGAGGTCCACGCCGGAGACCGCGCGCAGCCGGGCCGGCAGCATCGAGCCGCGTACCGGCACCTTGAAGTCGACGGCCAGGTCACGCACGCGCAGCAGCGGGTCCGGGGCGGCGTCGGGGGCAGGGGTCGTCATCAGCGCACCTCCGCGCTCTGGTCGGCGAAGCGGTCCTCGGTGGTCAGCCAGCCGCCCTGGTCCGCCGGGCGCATGCCCCAGCAGCGGGTGAGCTGGTCGCGGGCCGGGACGGTGGTCAGGCCGGGCGCCTTGTCCTGGCAGACGTCGCGGGCGTGGACGCAGCGCGGCGCGAAGCGGCAGCCGGGTGGGATCTCCGACAGCTCCGGCGGGCGGCCGGCGATCGGGCGCAGCTTGCCGCCGCGGGCCTGGTCGAGGCGGGGCACCGAGCCGAGCAGACCCCAGGTGTACGGCATCTGCGGCTGGTGGAACAGGTCGACGGTCCCGGCGCGCTCGACGATCTGGCCGGCGTACATGACGTTGACGCGTTCGGCCATGCCGGCGACCACGCCGAGGTCGTGCGTGATGAACAGGACCGCGGTGCGCGTCTCCAGGGCCAGTTCCCGCAGCAGGTCCAGCACCTGCGCCTGGATGGTGACGTCGAGCGCGGTGGTGATCTCGTCGGCGAGGATCAGCCGCGGCCGGCAGGAGAGCGCCATGGCGATCATGACGCGCTGGCGCATGCCGCCGGAGAGCTGGTGCGGGTACGAGCTGAGCCGGGTCTCCGCCGCCGGGATCCGCACCATGTCCAGCAGCTCGACCGCCCGCTTGCGCGCGGCCCGGCGGCTCATCCCGAGGTGCAGTTCCAGCGCCTCGGTCATCTGCCGCCCCACGGTCAGCACCGGGTTCAGCGAGGTCATCGGATCCTGGAAGATCATCGAGATGCCCTTGCCGCGCACCGCGCGCAGGTCCCGTGCGGACAGTTTCAGCAGGTCCCGCCCCTCGAAGAGCACCTGGCCACCGGTCACCTGGCCGGCCGGCGGCACGATCAGCCCCATGATGGACTGAGCGGTCGCCGACTTCCCGCAGCCGGACTCGCCGACGAGGGCGACCATCTCCCCTGCGTCGACAGTGAACGACACCCCGTCCACCGCCGTCACCGAGCCCCGCGCGCCGCGGAATTCGGTGCGCAGGTCCCGGACCTCCAACAAGGCCATCGATCCCCCTGAGTTAGACTCCCGAACGCCACCATTCGTCATCCGGGAGTGTTGCACAGACGATGTTCGTCGTCTAGGCTCCCGGCAGCGACGAATTCCGTCACTAAGAGTTGGAGCGAGATGGCATCCAAGAGCTCGATCGAGAAAGATCGCAGCATCATCCGGGAGCTCGTTCAGGATCCACGGCAGACGAACGTCGCGCTGGCGGCGAAGGTCGGCCTCTCCGAGGGATCCGTACGACGCCGGGTGGAACGGCTTGTCACCGAGGGTCAGCTGCAGTTCGCCGCGATTCCCAGCGCCGCCTTCATGGGGCGGCCGGTGCACACGCTGTTCGAGATCCAGAGCGCTCCGGGTGCCACAGAAAGGCTCATCGACAAGCTCGCCGGGATGCCGGAGATCGCGTACGTCTACCACGTGACCGGCCAGTTCGACATCATCGCCGTCGGCTACTTCGCCTCCAGCAACGCCATGCGGCGGTTCTGGACGGAGCGGCTGGGCAACCTCGACGGGGTGATGGAGAGCCGGTCGGTGATGGTGCTACGGGTCGCCAAGCGCGCGCACGAATGGGCGCGCGACATCGCCGTCACGGGGGACGAGGAAGCCGGCTGGGACGCGGAAGCCGACCCCGGCACACCCGGCGCTGACACCTGACCGACCGGAGAAACCCGCAATGCTGCGCATCACGTTGACCCGTCTCTTATCGGTTATTCCAGTCCTTTTCGGGATCTCGGTGATCTCATTCCTGGTCATCCGCATGATCCCCGGCGACGTGATCAGCTCGATCATGGGTCAGGACTTCGGCGACCCCGCGATCGAGGCGGAGATGCGCCGCTACTTCGGGCTCGACATGCCCGTGTACGAGCAGTTCCTGAGGTGGCTCGGCGCCCTGGTCCAGGGCGACTTCGGCACCTCGATGCGCACCGGTCAGCCGGTGCTCGAAGAGATCATGCAGCGCCTTCCGTCCACGCTGCTGCTGGCCGTGTCGGCGCTGCTGGTCTCGATCCTCATCTCCATCCCGCTCGGCGTGCTCAGCGCCACCAAGCGCAACGGGCTGCTGGACGCCACCACCCGGGTCGGCTCGCTGGTCGGGCTGTCGCTGCCGAACTTCTGGCTCGGCATCCTGCTGGTGTACGTCTTCTCGGTGTCGCTGGGCTGGCTGCCGTCCCAGGGCGCGGGTGAGGGTGAGGGCTTCTGGGGCACCCTGAAGCACCTCATCCTCCCCGCCGTGACGCTCGGCTCCAGCCTCGCCGCGATCAGCATGCGGATGACCCGCTCCAGCATGCTGGAGGTGCTCAACCAGGACTACGTACGCACCGCCCGGTCCAAGGGCCTCGGCGAGCGCGTGGTCATGACCCGGCACGCGCTGCGCAACTCGCTGATCCCGGTCGTGACGGTGCTGGGCATCCAGGCCGGCGCGCTGCTGGGCGGCACCGTCATCGTCGAGCAGGTGTTCGCCTGGCCGGGCCTGGGGACGATGGTCATCCGCGGCATCTCCCAGCGCGACTACCCGGTCGTCCAGGGCACCCTGCTCTTCCTGGCCTTCTTCTACGTCGTCGTCAACTTCCTCGTAGACCTCATCTACACCTACCTGGATCCGAGGTTGCGCAGTGGTCACTGACACCGCCCCCGACCGCCGCCCCGCCGAGGCGGCGTCCACTCGCCGGACCCCCCGCAGCCTGGAGTTGCTACGCCTGATCTGGCGCGACCGGGTGGGCGCCATCGGCCTGGTCATCGTGGTGCTGATGGTCGGCGCGGCGGCGCTGGCCCCGCTCATCGCCCCGTACGACCCGACCGCCATGTCCAACCAGCGGCTCGCCGCGCCCGGCGGCGACTTCCTGCTCGGCGCCGACGAGGCCGGCCGCGACCTGCTCAGCCGCGCCCTGTACGGCGCACGCACCTCGCTGACGGTCAGCCTGATCGTGGTGACCTGCGCGGGCGCGATCGGCGTCCTGCTCGGACTGCTCGCCGGCTTCTACCGGGGCTTCCTCGACGCGGTCATCACCCCGGCCACCGACATCATGTTCGCCTTCCCCACGCTGCTGCTCGCGCTGGCGGTCGTCGCCGCCCGGGGCCCCGGCACCGAGAACCTGATCCTGGCCCTGATCCTCGTGTTCATCCCGAGCTTCGCCCGGGTCGTACGCGGCACGGCGATGTCGGTGCGCCGCGAGCCGTACGTGGAGTCCGGCCAGGCGGTCGGGCTCACCAACGCCCGGCTGATCTTCAAGTACATCCTGCCCAACTCGGTCGCCCCGATCGCGGTGCAGTTCACCACGAGCCTGGCCACCGCCATCCTGGTCGAGGCGTCCCTGGGCTACCTCGGGCTCGGCGTGCAGCCGCCCCAGCCGTCCTGGGGGTCGATGCTCTCCAGCGGCAAGGCGTTCATGGAGATGTCGATCTGGCCGTCGGTCGTCCCCGGCGTCTGCATCATGATCGCGGTGCTGGGCTTCAACCTGCTGGGCGACACCCTCCGCGACGTGCTCGACCCGCGACTGCGCGGCCGTTCCAGCCGCTGACCCCTCGCACCCCCGGCAAGGAGCAACGTGGAAACCATCGACGAACACCTGGTTCGTCAACTGTCGGAATGGTCGGCGGGCGCCGCGGCGCCCGCCGACCCGTCGCCGGACGTCGAGATCGACGCCGGCCTGCTGCTCGACTACTTCGACGCCCAGATCCAGAGCCGCCACCTCGACCTCGCGTTGCGCTGGCTGCAGTCGAAACGGGAGGGCTTCTACACGATCGGATCCAGCGGCCACGAGAGCAACGCCGCCGTCGCGCTGGCGCTGCGACCGACCGATCCGGCGCTGCTGCACTACCGGTCCGGCGGCTTCTACGCCGCCCGGGCCGGGCAGGTCCCCGGCTCCACCCCGATCACCGACGTGCTGCACTCCGCCGCCGCGTCCCGGCGGGACCCGATCTCCGGCGGCCGGCACAAGGTGTTCGGGCACCGGGCGCTGAACGTCATCCCGCAGACCTCGACGATCGCCTCGCACCTGCCCCGCGCGATGGGCATGGCGTTCGCGCTGGAGCGGGGCGTCGGCGACACCGGTTACCCGGCCGACGCGGTGGTGGTGTGCAGCTTCGGCGACGCCTCGGCCAACCACTCCACCGCGGCGGGCGCGCTGAACGCCGTCGGCTGGGCCGCCCACCAGGGGCTCGGGATGCCGGTGCTGTTCGTCTGCGAGGACAACGGCATCGGCATCAGCACCCGGTCCCCGCACGGCTGGGTGGACCGGATGCTGTCCGCGCTACCAGCCCTGGACTACACCGCCGTCGACGGCGCCGATCCCGCGCGGCTGCTCGCCGTCGCGCGCGAGGTGGCCGATCGGGTACGCGCCGGACGCCGCCCTGCCGTGCTGCACCTGCGCACGGTCCGGTTCATGGGCCACGCCGGCTCCGACGCGGAGCTGGCGTACCGGTCCCGGTCGGAGATCCTCGCCGACTACGCCCGCGACCCGCTGCTGGCCACGGCGGCGGTGCTGGCCCGGCGCGGCATCCTCGCCCCGGCCGAGAGCCTGGCCCGCTACGAGCAGACCCGCAAGCTGGTCATGGACCAGGCCGAGGCGATGCTCGGGCGGGTCGAGCGGCTGCCCGACGCGGCTGCGGTGACCGCTCCGCTGACCGAACGCCGGACCGACCGGGTCGGCGCGGCCGCCGGACGGGCCGGCGACGGGCGGGACAAGGTGTTCGGCGGCAGGCTCCCCGAGTCGCGCGGACCGCTCACGCTCGCCCAGTCGGTCAACGCCGCGCTGCACGACGCGCTGCTCACCTGGCCGCAGGCGCAGGTCTTCGGCGAGGACGTGGCCCGCAAGGGCGGCGTCTACGGCGCCACCCGCGGGCTGCGCAAGGCGTTCGGCGCGAACCGCGTGTTCGACACGCTGCTGGACGAGCAGACCATCCTCGGGGTGGCGCTCGGCGGCGCGCTGGCCGGCACGCTGCCGATCCCGGAGATCCAGTACCTCGCCTACCTGCACAACGCCGAGGACCAGCTGCGCGGCGAGGCCGCCTCGCTGCGGTTCTTCTCCGACGGGCAGTACGGCAACGGCATGGTGGTCCGGATCGCCGGGCTGGCGTACCAGAAGGGGTTCGGCGGGCACTTCCACAACGACAACTCGGTGTCTGTGCTGCGGGACATCCCCGGCCTGGCGCTGGCTGTCGCCTCCCACCCGGCCACCGCGCCGGCGCTGCTGCGGCAGTGCCTCGCGCTGGCCGAGCAGGAGCAGCGGGTCTGCGTGTTCCTGGAGCCGATCGCGCTCTACCACACCCGTGACCTGCACACCGACGGCGACGGCGGCTGGCTGGCCCGGTACGCCCCGCCGGACGAGTGGGCGGCCACCGAGGCGCCGCTCGGACAGGTCCGGACCGTACGCGACGGCGACGACCTGGCGCTCGTCACGTTCGGCAACGGCGTGCCGATGAGCCTGCGGGTGGCCGAGACGCTGGCCGCCGAGCGGGGCGCCGGCACCCGCGTCGTGGACCTGCAGTGGCTCGCGCCGCTGCCGGCCGCGAGCATGCTCGCCGCGCTCGACGGCGTACCCCGGGTGCTGGTGGTGGACGAGACCCGGGCCGGCGGCGGCGTCTCCGAGGCGGTGGTGGCCGCCCTGGTCGACGCCGGTTACCCGGGGCGGATCTCCCGCGTCAACAGCGTCGACAGCTACGTCCCGCTGGGCCCGGCGGCCGACCACGTCCTGCTCGGTGAGCACGACGTGCTGACTGCGGCCCGCGCGCTGCTCGACTGACGTGCGGCACGACGAAGGCGGCCCACCGGATCGATCCGGTGGGCCGCCTCTCGTTCGGCCGCCTCAGTACCCCAGGTCGGGCTGCCGCTTCAGGCCGGCCAGCTGCTCGCCGGCCAGGTAACGCTCCAGGTTGACGCAGAAGTCGGCGTAGAGCCGCTGGAGGTTGCCGGTGCCGCGGAACGACGTGTGCGGGGTGATGGTGGTGTTCGGCAGGTCCCACAGCCGGTGGTCGGCCGGCAGCGGCTCCTCCTCGAACACGTCCAGCACCGCGCCGGCGATCCGGCCGGACCGCATCGCGTCGACCAGGGCGTCCTCCACCACGAGAGCGCCCCGCCCGACGTTCACCAGCACCGCCGACTCCTTCATCGCCGCGAAGTGCTCGGCGTCGAAGAAGTAGCGGTTCTCGGTGGTCAGCGGCATGGCCAGGACCACCGAGTCGGCCTCCGGCAGCACGGCCATGTGCTCGGCGTACGGGATCACCCGGTCGAAGCCCTCGGCCGGAGTGCCGGAGCGGTTCACCCCGATCACGTCGACGCCGAGCGCGCGGGCCCGCCAGGCCACCTCGCCGCCGATGCCGCCGGTGCCGAAGACGAGCATCGTGCTGCCGATGAAGTCCCGGCCGGTGATCCGCACCCACTCCCGGCGCTCCTGCGCCTCCCGGTGCTCCGGGAACGCGCGGAAGCGCATCAGCACCGCGCCGATGGCGTACTCGGCGATCGGCACGTTGTAGGAGTTGGGCGACCGGGTGTAGAGCAGCCCCTCGGCGAGGCGGCGCTGCATCAGCTCGCCGCCCACCCAGTCGAACCCGGCCGCGGTGATCTGCACCCACCGCAGCCGGTCGCACTTGGCCAGCAGCTCGTCGAAGGTGTCCTCGTTCATCGCGCTGCGCAGGATCACCTCGGCGTCGAGCCACTCGTCGCGTACCGGCTCACCGTCCGGTACCGGGCTGAACCGGCACTGCGGGAACCGCTCCCGCAGCTGCGGGAGCAGGTCCGACAGGTTGGGCGTGAGCAGGATGTGCGGTCCCGCGGCGGCGCCGGTCACGAGGACTCCTGCGCACGCTTCCGGTTGTTGTACGTCACGCCGCCCTTGGCCCAGTTGTCGTACGACACCTCGTAGAGCAGGACGTGGGTGTTCTCGCGCGGCGAGCCGTACTTGACCAGCACGTCGGTCAGGTCGGCGATCATCGCTTCCTTGGTGGCCTGGTCCCGCTTGCCGATCTCGGCACGGATGATTGCCATCTCAGTTCTCCTTGCTCGTGGTCGCGAAGTCCGGGTTGCGCTCGTACTCGGCCTTGACGGCCAGGTACGCGAAGGCGTGCGTGACGCGGGTCTTCAGCACCCCGTCGAACACCTCACGCGCCTTGTCGACGTCACCGTTGTAGTAGTGCCAGTTACCGAGGCCGTACCCCTGGGTGACGGTCTTGAGGCTGTTGCCGTCGCACATCGCCCACAGCTCGTCCGGGCCGATCTCGCCGGTGTAGAGCTTCATCCGGCCCTCGTAGCCGACCAGGTGCGGCTCGTCGACCAGGTCGACAGTGCGGAACCGGTCGAGCACCTCCTCGGCCTCGGCGGTCCGGCCGAGGCGCCGCAGCGCCATGTACTGCCAGTCCTGCGACGCGACCAGGCCCTCCTGGTGCCGGGACGCCTTCTCCGACTCGGCGAAGCTGGGCAGGCAGCCCTCCAGGTCACCGGCGAGGTACTGGGCGACGCCCAGGTGGTACCAGACGGAGGCGTGCAGCGTGGTGTTGTAGCGGCCGAGGATCTCCGGGTTCGCGGCGGCGTCGGTGTCGCTGAGGTGCTGCGGGCGCACGTCCTCGGGCCGGCCGAGGATCAGGCTGACGACGTCCTTCTCCACCTCCGGCTGGTACATCTCGTACTCGTCCTCGACGCCGGCGAGCTGGTCGGCGGCGGCGCGCAGGTCCGCGATCGCGCCGGCGTAGTCACTGATGGAGATCCGCCGGTGGCCGCGGAAGCGCAGCAGGCGAGGGCTGTCCGGTTCCAGTTCGAGCGCCTCGGTGAGCAGCGCCACGGACTCCTCGTGCTTGCCGAGGTAGCCCTTCAGCCGGGCGGCGATGACGTAGCGATGGGTCAGGGGTACGGCCGTCATGGATTGCCTTTCGTCGCGGTGCGGCGGAGGGGACGCCGTGGGCCGGCGTCCCCTCCGCGACTCGTCAGCGGTCGAGCCAGAGGTGCCGGTAGAAGCGGTAGGTCGGCGTGGGGTCACCCCGGTAACCCATGACGTCCTTCTGCACGACGTCGAAGTCGGCGTTCAGGAAGGTCATGGCCACCGGGCCCCGCTCGGCCAGGATCTTCTCGGCCTGCTGGTAGAGCTGGGCGCGCTTGTCCTTGTCCAGCTCGGAGCGGGCCTTGACGATCAGGTCCTCGTACTCCGGGTCGGACCAGTTGCCGTAGTTCAGGCCGCCGCCCTTGAGGAAGCTGGCGGTGAACCGCTCGTCCGGGTCGTAGGTCAGGCCGAAGCCGGACTGGTACATGTCGAAGTCCCCGGACTTCGTCTTGGTGTCGGCGATGGTGGACTCGACCGACTCCAGCGTCACCTTGATGCCGATCTTGGCGAGCTGCTGCTGCTCCACCTCCGCCGAGCGCACCTGGAACGCCGAGGTGGCGATCACCATGAGCTTGGCGTCGAAGCCGTTCGGGTAACCCGCCTCGGCCAGCAGCGCCTTGGCCTTCTCGATGTCGGGCTTGCCGTACACCGGCTCCTTCAGCGCGCCGAAGCGGTCCGGCGGCAGGTAGCCGGCGTTGAGCGCGGTGCCGAAGCCGGAGTTGGCGACGTTCAGGATCTCCTGCCGGTCCAGCGCCAGGTAGATGGCCTGCCGGACCTTGACGTTGTCGTACGGCGCCTTCGAGGTGTTCAGCCGCAGGTGCAGCGACAGCGAGCCGGAGCCGCCGTACCACTTGAGCTTCTCGTCGCGCTTGAGCGCGTCGATGAACTCGGGCGCGGGCCGCCACAGGAAGTCGACGGTGCCGCTGCGCACGGCGGCGGCGCGGGCGTTGTCGTCCGGGTTGAACGTGAAGTCCAGCCCGTCCAGGTACGGAACCCCGGACTCCCAGTACTTGTCGTGCTTGTCCAGCTTGATGGCCTGGCCGGTGGTCCGGGCGGCGAGCTTGAACGGCCCGCTGCCGCCGTCGACGCTGCCGTTGAGGTCGCCCTGCTTCTCGACCACGGTCCGGTCGACGATCGACGACGCGGCGGTGGACAGCAGGGTCAGGATGGCGGCGTTGGGCTTGGCCAGCTTCATCACGACGGTACGCTCGTCGGGCGCCTCGACCGAGGTGATGCCCTCGTAGCTGCGGGCGCGCGGCGCCCGGGTGGCCGGGTCCTTGATCCGCTCGATCGAGTACTTCACGTCGGCAGCGGTCACCTTGCGGCCGCTGTGGAAGTACGCGTTGTCGCGCAGCTTGAACGTCACGGTCTGGCCGTCCGCGCTCAGCTCCCACGACTCGGCGATCGCCGGCTTGATCTCGCCCCGGTACGACTGCACGAGCGACTCGTAGATCTGCTCGTTGATGACGAAGGCCGAGGTCTCCGACATCCGGTGCGGGTCGAGTTCGTTGGCGTCCAGCCGGATCATGATCCGCAGGCGGCCACCGGACTTCGGCGTGCCGGCTGCCTGCGTCTCGTCCTCGAGCTTGACGTTGCTGGTGAGGCCGTCGCTGGCGTTGCCACCGGACTTGCCCGACGGCGGCTCGCCGCCTCCGCAGCCGGCCGCGAGCGTCGTCACGACGCCCACCGCCAGCGCTCTCATCAGAATTCGGGTACGCATCAGTCTCCTTGGCAGTGTCACGATTAGCGCTTCATCGCGCGGCCGGCTTCCATGCCTCCCCATAGACCCGAAGCCAGTTGCCGCCGAGGATCTTGATCACGTCCTCCGGCGAGAATCCGCCGGCCAGAAGCGCCTCGGTGATGTTGGGGAAGTCCGCGGCGTCGTCCATGCCGATCGCCCGGCGCTCCTCCCATCCGAAGTCACCGAGCAGGTTCTGGTGCTCCTTCGAGTTCGCCTGCGCGATGCTCTTGAGCTGCGCGATCCGCATCTCCTCGGTCCACGTCTCGTCGTAGTCGGTGGCGACGGCGACGTGGTCGACGCCGGCCACCTCCACCACACGGCAGACGTGCTCCACGAAGCGGGTCAGGTCCGGACGACGGGACGGGTCCTCCGGGTGGTACAGGAACCCCGACAGGGTGGTGATGCCCATGACGCCGCCCTGCTCGGCGAGGCGCCGCAGGTATCCGTCCGACTTGGCGCGGATGTGCGGCGACAGCGCGTCGCAGAAGGCGTGCGTGACGACGACCGGCTTGTCCGAGGCGTCCATCGCGTCCAGGCCGGTGCGCTCGCCGCTGTGCGAGACGTCGACCAGCACGCCCAGCTCGTTCATCGCCTTGACGAAGGCGCGGCCCCGGTGCGTCAGCCCCGAGTCGGTGTCCTCGCCGCAGCCCGCGCCGAGCAGGTTCTGCCGCTGGTAGGTCAGCTGAAGGATGCGGACGCCCAGGTCGTGGAACGTGCCGAGCAGGTCGAGGTCACCCCCGATCATCTCGGTGTCCTGCGGGCCGAGGATGACGGCCTCCTTGCCCTCGGCCTTGGCCCGGTGGATGTCGTCCACGGTCAGGGCGAGCAGCACCTCGTCCGGGTGTGCGTCGATCCACCTGCGGCAGCGGTTGACCTCGCGCAGGGCGGTGACGGTGTCCGCGTACGGCCGGGTGACCGTGTGGTTGACCGCGGTGACGCCTCCTCGCCGGATCCGGTCGAGGTGGGCGTCGCTCAGCTCGATGACCGTGCTTCCGTCCACCACTGTTGCGGCGGCGTGCAGGTCGGCGGCGGAACGAACGGGTTGGGCGGTGGCGGCAGTCTTCACGTCATCTCCAGATCATCGGAAGATGCCGAGACTCTACGAGCCACGCCAGTTATTGTCCATGAAATCTCAGCAACTCGTCGGTAGACAGCTTTGAAGCGACGAATTTCGTCGTTATAGCTCTAGCAAACCGATCGAGGGCGCCCGTCCGGCGCGAATCCGCCATAGCGCGAGAAGACCCTTATGGACGACAAGTAGGCACAGTCGCGACGGGCACTCGTGCCGGAGCGCGCACAGTGGACCGCAGCGGATGGCCGGCCGTACGACTGCGAACAGACGATCGCGCTGGACGCGACGGTGCCGGCACCACGGCTTCGCCGCCGCGGCGGACCGGAAATGCCGGCGCTCCACCCCTCGCACAAGTGCGGGCATGTTCGATAGGATCGAACATCCCGGGCGGATCCCCCCGCCACCGCAACAGGAGGTCCCCGTGCGGTCCATGGACAGTCAGCCGCCGTCGGAGCAGGCCACCCCCGGCGGCCCCGCGGACGAGAGCACCCCGGCGGGGGTGGTCGGCGCCCGGATCCGGCGCTACCGCAAGGAGCGCGGGCTCACCCTGCGCGGCCTCGCCTCCCGCTCCGGCCTGTCGATCGGCTTCCTGTCCCAGGTCGAGCGCGGCATCTCCTCGATCGGCCTGACCGCGCTGGGCAGCGTCGCCAAGGCCCTCGACAAGTCGGTGGCCGACTTCTTCGACGCCGGCAACGGCACGTCCGACAGCAACGTCTCCCAGCTTCCCCGGCACTTCACGCTGACCAGGGCGGAGACGTCGGCAACGCAGTACGTGTCGGGGCAGCAGACCTACCGCATGCTCTCCGACCGGGGGCCGGACCTGGTGCTGGAGCCGATGCTCGTGCACATCGCGCCGGGCGGGCGGCGGGAGAACGCGTACGGCCACCGGGGCGAGGAGTTCGCCTACGTCATCTCCGGCGAGCTGCTCTACGAGGTCGAGGGCGTGGAGCACCGACTGTGCCCGGGCGACAGCGTGCACCTGCGCTCGTCGGTGCCGCACCAGATGTACAACGACACCGACTCGGTCACCACAGTGGTCTCGGTGGTCACGCCCCGGCTGTTCTGACCGGCGCCACCAACCGCCCTCCGTGTTCACCTACGTGAACTCGGAGGGCGATTCGGTTGCGGGCGCGACGTCACCTACCGAGGCGGGCGTCCACCGCCGTCATGGTGTCCCGCCAGATGTCCGACGCCGGGTCGATGACGGCGAAGTGGTCCCCCGGCTGTTCCAGGTGGCGGATCTCGTCGCCCGCGGCTGCCGCCGCCGCGGCGTAACGCCGGTTGGCGTCGACGAGGTCGAGACTGTCCGCGGTCCCCTGCACGAGCAGCGTGGGCACCCCTGTCGGCAGCCGCAGCATCGGGTCGCTCTCGGCGTACCGGCGCGGGGCCGTGGCCGGTGAGCCGCCCAGCGCCGCGGCGATCGCGCCGTCACCGAGGTAGCGCCGCTCGCCCTCGGTGAGGTCGAGCACCCCGGCCAGCGACACCGCGAGCGCGACACGTGGCCCGCCCGTTCGCGCGGCGAGGTCCGCCGCGGCGCGCAGCGCGAGCTGCCCGCCGGCCGAATGGCCGAAGACGACGATCCGGTCCAGGTCCAGCGGCCGGTCGGCGGCGATGTCCCGCAGCGCGGTGAGGCCGGCTTCGACGTCCTCCGTGGTGGCGTCCCAGCCGTGCCGGTCCGGACGCCGGTACTCCACGTTCCAGGACGCGTAGCCTCGGGCGGCCAGATCGACGGCGAGCGCGTCCATCAGGTCCGCGCCCCAGACCGACCGCCAGAATCCGCCGTGCAGCAGCACCGCGACCGGCGCCGGCCCGGTGTGCGGGCCCGACGGCAGCCGCAGGTCACCCCACTGCTCCGGGCCGGGACCGTAGGCGATCCGATCGGCCGGCGCGCGGAAGCGGTGCACGGCGTGCCGGATCGCCCAGGTCACGCCCCACAGTCCCCGGCCGGCCAGGTGGACCGCGCCGGGGACCGGCGTCTCGACGGTGAGGTCGTACCAGACCGCGTGCGGCGGCTGCGCGCCGATCAGGGCGCGGGCCGGTGTGGTGGGGCCGGGCAGCACCACAGTCGGGCCCTGCGCCGCGGCGAGCAGCGAGCGCAGCTCGTCGGCCGAGGCGACGGTGACGACCGTGCCGGTGCTGTCCAGCTCGGCGCTGCTGGTGGCGACGAGCGACGCCAGCAGTTCGGTGTCGGCCACCAGGCCGGGGCCGACCACGACGGTGAGCCGCACCGCGCTCACCTACGCAGCAGGGGCAGGACGGCGGAGCCGAGCAGGTCCACACCGCGCTCGTCGGTCAGGCCGTGCGGCGTACCGAACTCGACCCGGCGCACGCCCGCGTCGATGAGCGCCTGGGCCTGCGCGGCGACCTGCTCCGGGGTGCCGGAGAAGGCGAACCGGTCCAGCACGTCGTCCGGGATCAACCGGCCCGCCGCCTCGTCCTCGCCCGCGTCGACCAGGTCGCCGACGCGCTTCACCAGGTCGTCGGGGAGCACGACGGTCGGGTCCAGCTCCGCCACCACGGCCAGGTACATGGCCACCTCGGTACGGGCCTTGGCGCGGGCGGCCGCGCCGTCGGTGTCGACGACTGTCACCGCGCCGAGCACGATGCCGACGTCCGCGACGTCGCGCCCGGCCTTCTCCGCGCCGGTCCGCAGCCGCTCGCGGATCACCGGGACCATGTCCGGGTTGGCGCTGCCGCCCACCTTGATCTCGTCGGCGATCCGGCCGGCCAGCGCCGCGCCCTGCGGACCCCACGCGCCCAGCAGCAGCGGCGGGTCGGGCCGCTGCACGTCGTAGCGCAGCGCGGTGCCGGCCTCCAGCGAGAAGACCTTTCCGGTGAAGCCGCTGCGGTCGCCGCGCAGCAGGCGGTAGACGACCTGGACGGCCTCCTCGATGGTGGTCAGCGGCCGCGGCTGCGGCAGGCCGACCGAACCCAGCCAGGTCCCCCGGGCCAGGCCGAGGTAGGCCCGCCCGTGCGAGGCCAGGTCCAGGGCGGCGAGCTGACCGGCGATCTCGTACGGGGCCATCGAGTACGGGTTCAGGCAGGCCGCGCCGAGGCGTACCCGTTCGGTCGCCTGCGCCATCTCCAGCAGCGGGAAGATCGGCGGCTGGTACATCAGGTCGCCGAAGACGGTGAGCACGTCGAAGCCGTGCGCCTCGGCGGCGCGGGCCAGCCGGGCGTACGCGCCGGCCGGCTTGTCGCTCTGCAGGCCGAGTCCGATCTCGACGGTCATGTCAGGTCCGCCGAGTTCATCGTGCGCCGGCAGGTCCGTTCCACCTTCATGACGAGCCGCTCCTCCGGGTCGGGGCAGATGAAGTGGGAGTCCTGGGCCAGCCAGTCCCCCGGCGCCAGGTCACGCTGCTTGGCGGCGAGGAAGGGCAGCACGGACGCGAGCGCGTACACGCAGAAGTGCTTGCCCTCGGGCAGCCGCAGGTGGGCGCTGTTGGTCAGCTCGAAGGAGTCACCCACGGCCATGCCGCACACCGACCGGCCCTCGATCCGGTCGACTGTCACCTTCAGGTCGTAGATCTCCATGTCGCCGTCGGCGGTGTCGCTCACGGCCCCTCCCCTTCGTCGATCCGTACGATGATCTTGCCGGTGGTCCGGCGTTCGGCCAGCTCGGTGAGCGCCGCGGGCGTCTCGTCCAGCGACACGACGCGGCTGACCGGCGGCCGGACCGCGCCGGAGGCGCACATGTCGAACAGTTCCTGGTAGGCGGCCTCGACCGCGGACGGGCGCTGCCACGGGTACTGCGAGCCCCAGGACAGGCCGACCAGCGTCGCGTTCGCCGCCATCAGCCGCAGCGGATCGACGGGCGGCGGCGCGCCACCGGCAGCGCCCACCGCGACCAGGCGGCCCTCGAAGGCGAGGCACTCCCAGGAGCGGGCGAACACGTCGCCGCCCACCGGGTCCACCACGACGTCCACGCCCCGCCCGCCGGTGGCCTCCCGCACGGCGGCCACGAAGTCCTCCGCCGTGTAGTCGATCGCCACCTCGGCGCCCTGGTCGCGGCAGATCGCCGTCTTGACCGGGCCGCCGGCGGTGGCGAGGACCCGGGCGCCGCGGGCGACCGCGAGCTGGATGACGGAGATGCCGACACCGCCCGCGCCGGCGTGCACCAGCACCGTCTGCCCGGCGGTGACGCCCGCCCGTTCCAGCGCGAACCAGGCGGTCTGGTAGGTGACCGGCAACGCCGCCGCGGTGACCGGGTCGACGGTGGACGGTCGCGGCACCACCACCGCGGCGTCCACTGTGACTGTGGTGCCCAGCGCGCCGCGCGGCAGCGCCGGGCAGGCCAGCACCTCCTGACCCAGCAGGTGCCCGGCCCCGTCGCCGGCGGCGACGACCCGCCCGGCCGCCTCCACCCCCGGCGTCATCGGCGGATCCGGCCGCACCGGGTACTCGCCCCGGCAGAGCATGACGTCCAGGAAGTTCAGCCCGACCGTACGGACGGCGAGCCGCACCTGGCCGGGGCCGGGCGGCGGGTCGTCGGGCAGCTCGGCGACCGACAGCACGTCCGCCGGTTCACCGGTCCGCCCGGCGACCAGCCGCCGGATCATGCCGCGCCCACCGGTTCCCGGACCAGCTCGGCGTGGTGGTGCACGATCACCCAGCGGCCGTCGACCCGGCGCACCACGTCGGTGACCCGGGTGATCTCCGGCTCGTCGTCCGGGCCGAGCTGCGCGACCAGCTCGTACCGGGCCACGCCGAAGTCGTCCCACACGTCGATGCGCTTGCCCCGCGCGGCGAGCACCGCCAGCCGGGGCCGCTGACCGGCGGCGTCCCGCTGGGCGCGGTACTCGTCCAGCTCGGCCCGGGTCCGCAGCGGTCCCGGCAGGTGCGTCTCCCAGGTGGTCACCTCGGGGTCCAGGTGCGTGTCGAACCGCTGCTGGTCCCCGGCGAGGAACGCGTCGTACATGTCGTCGATGCCGGCGGCGATCTCCGCCGCGCCTGCCTGCGCGAAGGTCATCGCGTCTCCTCCTGGTTGCGGTCGTCGCGGGCGATCTGCCCGCCCTTCATCACCCACCGCACGTCCCGGAAGGCCGAGGTGTCGGCCAGCGGGTCGGCGTCCGTCGCGATCAGGTCGGCCAGCTTGCCGACCTCGACGGTGCCGAGGTCGGACTCCGCGCCGAGCCACCGGATCGGGCCGAGCGTGCCGGCGTGGATGGCCCGCGCGGCGCCGATCCGCTCGGACATGTACTCCAGCTCCCGGATCGAGGCGGTGGTGCCCTCGAACTCCCAGAACGGGGGCATGTCGCTACCGAGCAGGACCTCCACCCCGGCGGCGATCGCCATGTCGAAGCTCTCCAGGTGCCGGGGGCCGGCGCCGAGCGAGCGGCACTGCATCCACTCCGGCACGCCCAGCTCGTCGAAGAACTCCTTGCAGCGGGTCACCAGCAGCGTCGGCACGAGCGCCGTGCCGCGCTCGGCCATCCGCGCCGCGACCTGCGGGGTGAGCTGGTAGCCGTGCTCCACGCAGTCCAGTCCCAGCTCGACCGCCGCGCCGATCACGTCGGCGGGCCCGGCGTGCGCGGTCACCTTGCGGCCCCACGCGTGCGCCGTCTCGATCACCGCCGTCATCTCGTCGGCGAACAACTGGGGCGTGTGGATGCTCTCGTGCTCACCGGCGATGCCGCCCGAGATCATCACCTTGATCAGGTCCGCGCCGGCCTTGATCTGGCTGCGCACGCCGTGGCGGAAGCCCACCGGGCCGTCGCACTCGAGCGTGTCGTTGCTCTCGTGCCCGTGCCCGCCGGTGCACACCAGCGCCCGGCCCGCGGTGTAGATGCGCGGACCGGGGACCCGCCCGGCGTTGATCGCCCGCCGCAGCGCGAAGTCCGCGTGGTCCTTCTCCGCGACGCAGCGCACGGTGGTCACGCCGGAGTGCAGCGTGCGCCGCGCCCCGTCGGCCATGTAGTGGGCGAGGTCGTACGCGCCCATCCCCTTGACGCCCTCGCCGGCGGAGCCGGGCAGCGACAACGAGAAGTGGGTGTGCATGTTGACCAGGCCGGGCGTCACGTAGGCACCGTCGAGGTCCACCTCGGTCAACCGGCCGGCGGCCCGCGCCTGCTCGGCCACCTCGGCGTACGGCCCGACGGCGGCGATCCGGTCACCCCGGACCCACACCCCGGCGCCGGTCACCGGCGCCATGCCGTCCACCACGCGGGCGTCGAGCACTGTGCAGTTGCCGAGCAGCGTGCTCGGCTGCTCGGGCGAATAGGCGGCACTCACGCGATCACTCCATAAACGTCTCGGGCGGCCCGCGCGGAGACGTAGCCCTCGGCCACGTCCCGTCGCACCGCCTCCGGATCCCGACTCCCCGGGTCGCCGTGCCCGCCGCCACCGGCGGTCAGCAACGTCACCCGATCCCCCACCGCCACCGCGGTACGCCGTGTGCTCACCCGGTGCTCCCGGTCCGTGCCCGGGAAGACGATCACCTGGTTCGGCTCCGGCTGCTCGCCGCCGGCCAGCGCCCACGGCGCGCTCTTCGTCTTCTTGATCACCGTCAGGAACTCGCCGGGCGTCACGAACCGGATGTCCCGCCGCAGGCCGCAGCCGCCCCGGAACCGGCCCGCGCCACCGGAGTCGGTACGGATCTCCACCCGCTCGAAGAACATTCCCGTCTTCGACTCCAGCACCTCGACGGGCGTGTTGCGCGCCTGGGTCTGGCACAGGTGGTTCGCCGGCCCGATCCCGTCGTGCCGGGGCGTGCCGCCCCAGCCGACCGGGTCGTTGTTGCTGACCGCGAACATGTCGCCGGTGTCCGGATGCCGGCCGACCATCATGAACCCGGGCACGTCGCCGCCGGAGGAGGCGGCCAGCCGGTCCGGCATGCCCTGGGCCAGCGCCTTGAGGATCAGCTCCAGCGCGACGGTGCCGGTCCACTGGGTGAACGTGGCGGCCGGGTACTGCGCGTGGAACAGCGTGCCGGGCTCGGCGCGTACCCGAAGGGGCGCGAAGTGCCCGGCGTTCGTCTGCTCGTGCGGCGTGGTGACGCCCTTGAACGCGACCCGGCAGGTGGCGATGGTGGCGCCCAGCGGCAGGTTCACCGGCCCGGGCACCGCCGGCGACGAGCCGGCGAAGTCCACTGTGAACTCGCCGTCGGCGACGGTGACGGTGACCCGCATGAGGATGGGATCGTCGCTGACGCCGTCGTCGTCGAGCCAGTCCTCGGCGGTCCAGCTGCCCTGCGGCAGCGCGGCCACCGCCTCCCCGGCGCGCTGCGCGGCGACGTCGATCACCCGGTCGATCACCGCGTCGACCACTGCGGGGCCGTAGTCGCGGTACAGCTCGGTCACCCGCCGCTCGCCGGTACGCAGCGCGGCGATCTGCGCGTTGAGGTCACCGATGACCAGTTCCGGCATCCGCGAGTTGAAGCGGATCAGCTCGTGGATCTCGCGCACCGGCTCGCCCCGGTCGTACACCTTCGTGCCGGGGAAGATGATCCCCTCCTGGTGCATGTCCGTGGAGTCGAGCACGTACCCGGGGTCCTTGGCGCCCAGGTCCATCCAGTGCGCCCGGATGCACAGGAAACCGATCAGCTCCTCGCTGTCCGGCAGGACGACCGGCGCGAACATCGTCGCGTCGTACGTGTGCGCCGCGTTCCAGTACGGGTAGTTCAGCAGCACCACGTCGCCGCGGCGCAGGTTCTCCCGGCCGACGTACTCCACGCCCTTGCGCAGCGAGTAGTCGTTGGCGCCGAGGAAGCGGGACAGCCCCGTGGACTCCGCGACCAGCCGCAGCTGCCGGTCGTAGATGGAGATGCCGAAGTCGTACACCTCGTAGATCACCGGGTTGAACGCGGTGCGCACGAGCGCGGCCCGCATCTCCTCGGCGGCCGAGACGAGGTGGCTGCGGACGACCTCGACGGTTGCCCCGTCGACCGTCGGCTCACCCATCGACGTCCACTCCGTAGACGTCCCGGGCCGCCTCCCGGGAGACGTAGCCCTCGGCCACGTCCCGCCGTACCGCCTCCGGGTCGCGGCTGCGCGGGTCGCCGTGCCCGCCGCCACCGGCGGTCAGCAGCGTGACCCGGTCGCCCGCGGCCACCACGGTGCGCTTGGTGCTCACCCGGTGCTCGCGGTCGGTGCCCGGGAAGACGACCACCTGGTTCGGCTCCGGCTGCTCGCCGCCGGCCAGCGCCCACGGCGCGCTCTTGGTCTTCTTGATCACGGTCAGGAACTCACCGGGCGTCACGAACCGGATGTCGCGGCGCAGGCCGCAGCCGCCCCGGAACCGGCCCGCGCCACCGGAGTCGGCGCGGATCTCCCAGCGCTCGAAGAACATCCCGGTCTTGGCCTCCATGACCTCGATCGGGGTACCCCGGCCGGTGCTGCCGGAGACGTGCGTGGCGGCGTCCATGCCGTCGTGCGTCGCGGTGCCGCCCCAGCCCACCAGGTCGTTGTTGCTGACCGCGAACATCTTCCCGGTGTCCGGGTGCAGGCCGACCATCATGAAGCCGGGCACGTCGCCGCCGGAGGAGGCGGGCAGCAGGTCCGGCATGCCCTGGGCCAGCGCCTTGAGGATCAGCTCCACCGCGACGATGCCGGTCCAGAGCGTGAACGTGGGCTGCGGGTAGACGGCGTGGAACAGGCTGCCCGGCTCGGCCCGCACCTCCAGCGGAGCCACGGTGCCGGCGTTCGACGGCTCGTCCCGCGACGTCAGCGACTTCAGCACGACCTTGCAGATCGCCTCGGTCGCGCCGAACGGCATGTTGATCGGGCCGCGGGTGGCCGGGGCCGAGCCGGCGAAGTCGACGATGAAGCGCCCGTCGTCGATGGTGACGGTGACGCGCATCTTCACCGGGTCGTCGGTGATGCCGTCGTCGTCCACCCAGTCCTCGGCGGTCCAGGTGCCCTGCGGCAGCGTAGCCAGCGCCGCGCGGGCGCGGGCCTCACCGTCGGCGATGATCCGGTCGATCGCCTGGTCCACGGTGTCCCGGCCGAACTTCTCGATGATCTCCAGCATCCGGCGCTCGCCGGTGCGCAGCGCGGCGATCTGCGCGTGCAGGTCACCGAGCACCGCGTCGGGCATCCGCGAGTTGAAGCGGATCAGCTCGTGGATCTCGCGCACCGGCTCGCCCCGGGACACGACCTTGGTGCCCGGGAAGATCAGCCCCTCCTGGTGCATGTCGGTCGAGTCGAGCACGTAGCCCGGGTCCTTGGCGCCCAGGTCCATCCAGTGCGCGCGGACGCAGAGGAAGCCGACCAGGTCGCCGTCCGCGTCCGGGTCCGCCTCGTCCGGCCGGAACACCGGGGCGAACAGCGTCGCGTCGTACGCGTGCGCCGCGTTCCAGTACGGGTAGTTGAGCAGCACCACGTCGCCGCGGTGCAGGTTCTCCCGGCCCACGTACTCCACGCCCTTGCGCAGCGAGAAGTCGTTCGCGCCGAGGAAGAACGTCAGGCCGGTGGCCTCGGCGACCAGCCGCAGGTCGGCGTCGTACATCGACAGGCCGAAGTCGTGCACCTCGTAGATGACCGGGTTGAACGAGGTACGGATGAGGGTGGCCCGCATCTCCTCCGCGGCCGACAGCAGATAGCTGCGGACGACCTCGACCTGGGCTCCGTCCAGCGTGGTCATGCGGCTTCCTCCAGGGTGACGAGCAGGTATCCGTGGTCGTCGACGGTGACCCGCTGGCCGCTGGGCACCACAGTGGTGGAGGTGCCCTCGTCGATCAGCGCCGGTCCGTCGAAGGTGTCGCCCGGCTCCAGGCGGGCCCGGTCGTAGACCGCGAACGGCACCACCGCGTGCTGCCCGAAGTCGTAGGCGTCGCGGTGCGTCAGCAGCGCCTGCGACGGGTCGCCGTCGCCGCGCGGCAGGGTCTGCAGCTCGGGCCGGTCGGTGCGCCCGATGCCGCGCACCCGCAGGTTGAGGATCTGCAGCGGGTTGCCCATGGTGTGGCCGTACCGGGCGCGGTGCGTCTCGTCGAACGCGGCGCGGATCGCGTCGCGGTCCAGCTCGCGCCCGACGGTGACCATCAGGCTGTGCTCCTGGCCCAGGTAGCGCAGCTCGAACTGCCGCTCCAGCACCGCCTCGCCGGCCGGCACGCCCTGCGCCACCAGCGACGCGACCGCCTCGGCCTCGACGGCCTTGAACAGCTGCTCCAGCTCCGCCAGGTCGGCGTCGTCGAGCGTGGCCATCACGGTACGGCTGAAGTCGTTGACGATGTCGGCGGAGAGCATGCCCCAGGCGGAGAAGCCGGACGGCGCGAACGGCACGATGACCTCGCCGATGCCCATCTCGCGGGCCAGCAGCGGGGCCAGCAGCGGCCCGGCGCCGCCGAACGCGAGCAGCGCGAACTGCCGGGGGTCGTGACCCCGCTCGACGGTGATCTGGCGGACCGCGCCGACGGTGCGGGCCAGCAGCACGTCGAACACGCCGGCGGCCGCGTTCTCCACGGTGAGTCCGAGCGGCTCGGCGAGTTGCTCCTGGATTGCGGCGCGCGCCTCGGCGTCGCGCAGCCCCATGGTGCCGGCGAGGAAGCGCTCCGGGTCCATGTAGCCGAGCACCACAGCGGCGTCGGTGACAGTCGGCTTGGTGCCGCCCCGGCCGTAGCAGACCGGGCCGGGGTCGGCGCCGGCGCTCTGCGGGCCGACCTTGAGCAGGCCGTGGTCGAGCCAGGCGATCGAGCCGCCGCCGGCGCCGATGGTGCGGATGTCGTACGTGGGGATGAGCAGCGGGAAGTGCTCCAGCTGGGCCTCGTACGCGGCGACCGGGTTGCCGCGCTCGATCACGCAGGCGTCCAGCGAGGTGCCGCCGATGTCGAACGTGAGTACGTTGTCCCGGCCCAGCTCGGAGGCGACGTACGCGGCGCCGACGATGCCGCCGGCCGGTCCGGACAGCACGGTGTGGGTGGGGGCGGTCTTGGCGACCGCGCTGGTCATCGAGCCGCCGCCGGACCGCATGATCAGGAAGCGCCCGGCGAAGCCGCGCTCGGCCAGGCCGGACTCCAGCTCGTCGACGTACCGCTCGAAGATCGGCCGGATGTACGCCTCCAGCACCGTGGTGCTGGTCCGCTCGTACTCCCGGTACTCGCGCACGATGTCCGTCGACAGCGACAGGCTGACGTCGGGGAACTCCTCGTGGATGAGGCGCGCGGCCTCCCGCTCGTGGCTCGGGTCGAGGAACGAGTGCAGGAAGCAGATGGCGATCGAGGTGACCTGCTGGTCCACCACGAGCGTGCGCGCGGCCGCCCGGACGCTGTCCGGGTCCAGCGGCTCCACCACCCGGCCGCGGTAGTCGAGCCGGCCCCGCACCCCGGCGGTGAAGCGGCGCTGCACCAGGCTCTCCGGCCGCTGGTACTGGAAGTCGTACATGTGGTCGGACGGCACGTTGCCGCGCCCGATCAGGAAGATGTCCCGGAAGCCCTCGTTGGTGATGATTCCGGTACGGCCACCGCGACGCTCCAGCACCGCGTTGAGGCCGAGCGTGGTGCCGTGGATGAACAGCTCCACCTCGGACAGGTCGGTGCCGAGCGCGCTGATCGCGTTGAGGACACCGTCCGCGGGCCGGGCCGGGGTCGTCGCCGCCTTGCGGAAGCGGACCCGGTTGGTGCGCGTGTCGAGTTCCATGGCGTCCACGAAGGTCCCGCCGATGTCGACGGCGAGCCGGATGGGGCGACGGGTCATGGCGTGACAGCCTGCCTTCCGATGAGGGCGGGAAGCTCGGGAACGCGCCAGCAGGCGGCCCGGCTCTCGCCGTACGACTGAAGCTCCTGCTGCTCCGATCGGCACCGGTCGGTGACGAACGGGCACCGGGCGGCCAACGGGCACCCGGTTGCGGCGTCGGCTTCCTCCAGGTCCTTGACCAGCTCGACGGCCTCGCCGTCGGACCCGGCCGTCCCGCCGAGGCGGGGGGCGCTGCCCAGCAGCGCGCGGGTGTACGGGTGCCGGGGCGTGTCGAAGACGACGTCCACCGGACCCTCCTCGACCACCCGGCCGAGGTAGAGCACCACGACGCGGTCGGCGAAACCGCGCACCGTGGCCAGGTCGTGGGAGATGAACACCGAGGCGCGGTCGGCGTCGGCGGCCACGTCGGCGATCACGTCGAGGATCTGCGCCTGGACGGTGACGTCCAGGGCCGAGGTGGGCTCGTCGAAGACGATCAGGTCCGGCTCGCCGACCAGCGCGCGGGCGATGCCGATGCGCTGGGCCTGGCCGCCGGACAGCTCGTGCGGGTACCGCTGGAGGATCGAGCGGTCCAGCTCCATCCGGTCCAGCACGGCGGTGACGCGCTCCTCCCGCTGGGCCGGGGACAGGCCCGCGGCGCGCAGCGGCTCGGCGATGGAGTCGCCGACGGTGCGGCGCGGGCTGAGTGAGCCGATCGGGTCCTGGAACACCAGCTGGGCGCGGGTCCGGGCCCGGCGCAGCGCCCGGCCGCGTGGGCGGGGCCGGCCCGGCTGCTTGACCAGGGCCTGTCCGGCGACTGTGACGGTGCCGGAGGTGGGCGCGACCAGGCCCATGACGAGCTTCGCGAGGGTGCTCTTGCCGCAGCCGCTCTCGCCCACCACGCCCAGCGTCTCACCCGGTGCGAGCCGCAGCGTGACGCCACGCAGCGCGTGGTGACCGCCGGAGCCGAACCGGCTGCGGTAGACGACGTGGGCGTCCTCGATCTCCAGCACGGCGGGCTTCGGGTCCGCAGCCGCCGGCTGGGCGTCGCCCGCGTCCGGTGTGTGCGACGTGGACGGCAGGTCGGCGTCGAGCGGCCGGGTCTGCGGGTGGAAGCAGGCCAGCGACCATTCGCGGCCGCCGGGGATCGGCTGGGTGCCGGGCCGCCGGGACGAGCAGGTGCGGTCGGCGTGCGCGCAGCGGGCGACGAACGGGCAGTTCTCCGGCGCCTCGGTGAGCAGGGGCATGGCGCCGGGGGTGGCGACGACCGGCCGGCCGCCGACGTCCGGCACCGACCGCAGCAGCGCCCGGGTGTACGGGTGCGCGGGCTCCCGCAGCACCTGCGCGGCCGGGCCGCTCTCCACCACCGTGCCGGCGTAGAGCACCACCACCCGGTCGCAGACCTCGGCGATCGAGGCGAGGTCGTGGGAGATCAGCAGCACGCCCCGGCCGTCGGTGTCGGCGGCGTGCCGGAACTGGCGCAGGATCTCCCGGGTCAGCGTCACGTCCAGGCCGGTGGTCGGCTCGTCGGCGATCAGCAGGTCCGGCGCGCAGCCGGTGGCCAGCGAGATCATCACCCGCTGGGCCATGCCGCCGGACAGCTCGTGGGCGTACGCGTCGAGCCGCCGCTGCGGGCTGCGGATGCCGACCGCCTCGAACAGCTCGCGCGCCGCCTCCCGGGCCCGGTCGCCGGACATGTCCTGGTGGGTGGCGAGCCGGTCGACGAGCTGCTTGCCGATGGTGCGGGTGGGGCTGAGCGCGCCGCGCGGGTTCTGGAAGCAGATCGCCACGCCGCGTCCGCGGTGCGCGGCGAGCGCGGCGTCGTCCATGCGCAGCACGTCCGAGTCGCCGAAGCGCACCCGGCCGGTGGCGTGCGAGCCGCCGGGCAGCAGCCCGACGATGGCGCGGGCCACCATGCTCTTGCCGCCGCCGCTCTCCCCGACCAGGCCGACGACCTCACCGGGGCGTACCGCGAAGGTGACGCCGCTGAGCGCGGCCACCTGCCGGCCGGGTCGCCGGATGGTCACCGAGAGGTTCTCGATCGACAGCATGGTCACCGCCGCTTCGCGTTGGCGCGGTCCTGCAGGCCTTCGCCGAGCAGGCTGAACCCGAGGACGCAGACGAACAGGGCCAGGCCGGGTGGGACCGAGGTCCACCAGCGGCCACCGACCACGTCCGCGGCGCCCAGGCTGATCATGGCCCCCCACTCCGCCTCGGGGATGCTCACGCCCAGGCCGAGGAAGGAGAGCCCGGCCAGGGTGAGCATCGCCCAGCCGCAGTTCAGCGGCGCGATCACCCGTACCGGGGTGAGGCTGTTGGGCAGCAGGTGCCGCCAGAGCACGCCCACCGGCGACGCCCCGGAGGTGATGGCGGCGTCCACGAACGGCAGTTCCCGCAGCGACCGCACCTCGGCGCGGACCAGCCGGGCGTACGCCGGCGCGTTCACCGCCGCGATCGTGATGATCAGGTTGATCGTGCCGTTGCCGAGCAGGGCGGCGACCGCCAGCGCCAGGATGAACGTGGGGAACGACTGGAAGATGTCGACCACCCGCATCAGCACGTCGTCGAGCCAGCCGCCGAAGTAGCCGGCGACCAGGCCGAGCAGCGTGCCCACGACCACCGCGAGCGCCACCGCGGCCAGGGCGATGCCCAGGTCGAGCCGGGCGGCGTAGAGCACCCGGCTCCAGATGTCCATGCCGTTGCCGTCGGTGCCGAGCAGGTGGTTGCCGCCCGGCGCCACCAGGGTGTTCGCCGGGTCGATCTCGGTCTCGCCCCACGGGCTCAGCAGCGGCGCGAACACCGCCACCAGCGCCACCACCGACAGGATGGTCGCACCGACGATGATCATGCGGCGGGCGAACCGGCTGTCCCGGTCGCCGCCGGCGACGACCACCGGCGTCTGTGCGGAGTCGCCGCTGACGGCGGCGCGCAACTCGGCCATCAGAGCCTCACTCTCGGGTCGAGGATCGCGTGGACCACGTCGGCGATGAGGAACACCAGCACGTAGCACAACGCGATGACCAGCACCGACGCCTGAACCACCGGGTAGTCCCGGTAGAGCAGGCCGCGCAGGGCCCACTGGCCGAAGCCCTGCCACGAGTACACGTACTCGACGAGCACGGTGGAGCCGATCGCCGTGCCGAAGACCAGCGCCGCCAGCGACGGCAGCCGGACCAGCGTCGCCCGCAGCAGGTAGCCGTAGTGCAGGGTGCGGTCGCGCAGCCCGTGCGCCTTCGCCGCGGCGTACGACTCGGAGTGCAGCACCTCCAGCGCGGAGGCCCGGACGCTGCGCAGCAGCGGCGCGACCACGCCGACCACCAGGGTCAGCACGGGCAGCACCAGGTACGCCGCGGCGGAGGCGATCGCCGGGCCGTTGGCGGTGAGCACGGCGTCGACGAGATCGGCCCCGGTGAGCGGGGTCAGGTTCGTGTCCGGGTCGACCCGCCCGTTCGGCGCCGGGAACCAGCCGAGGATGCTGTAGCCGACCAGCACCAGCACCAGGCCGAGCCAGAACTCGGGGATCGAGTTGCCGACCAGTGCGAACATCCGCACGCTGTGGTCACCGACCCGGTTGGCCCGTTTGGCCGACCAGATGCCCAGGACCGTCGCCACGACGAGCGCGATGCTCACGGAGATGACGACGAGTTCCAGGGTGGGCCCCACCCGGAGCGCCATCTCCGATCCCACGGAGTTGCCGCTCTGGATGGAGGTCCCGAAGTCACCGGTGACCAGTCCCCTGAGGTAGTCGAGGAACTGCTGCCACAGCGACTGGTCCAGCCCGAAGCGGGCCCGGGCGGCGGCGGCGTCCTCCTCGGTGGCGTTCTGCCCCAGGATGCTGCGGACGGGGTCGCCCGGCAGCACCCGGACCAGGAGGAACGCCAGGACGACCACTCCGAGCAGAACGGGGATCAGCTGGAGCAGTCGCCTGACGACGAAGCGGAAGATTCGCATGGGCGGTTGACGTTCCTAGGCCGACGCGCTCAGGTAGCGCAGGCGGGCGAGGCCGTCCATCGGCTGCACCCAGCCGGCGACGGACTCCCGGACGGGCAGGTTGAAGTTGGGCTGGCAGATGACCACCCACGGCACGTCGGCGGCGAGGATCTCCTGGACCCGCTTCCAGAGCGCGTTGCGGGCGGCCGTGTCGACGGTGGTGTGCGACTTCTCGTAGATCTGCTCGATCTCCGGGTTGCTGTAGTTGGAGTAGTTGAGGTTGGCGCCCTTGACGAAGCTCGTCGCCAGCATGTACTCGACGTCGTCCACCCAGAGCTGCCCGGAGGTGATCTGCAGCGGGATGTTCTTCTTGGTCCGCCGCTCACCCAGGGTGGCCGGGTCCAGCGGGGTCAGCTTGAGCCGGATGCCCGCCTTCGCCGCCTCGCTCTGCACCTGGACGGCGATCTTCTGCTGCTCCTCGTTGTCGGCCTCGAAGACCAGCTCGGAGTCGAGCGACGACCGGCCGGCGGCGGCCATGGCGGCCTTCGCCTTGTCCAGGTCGTAGGTGAACGGGTAGCCGCTCTCGTCGTAGCCGGGCATGTCCAGCGGGACCGGGCTCTTGGCCGCGCGGGCGTCGCCGCCGTACACGTTGTTGATGATCTGCTCGTAGGGCACCGCGTACGCGAGCGCCTTGCGCACGTTCACGTCGTTGAACGGCGCGGCGGTCACCGACATCTGGATCGCGACCTGGCGGTTGCTGGCGGCCGAGATGACCTTGATGCCCGGGGCCTTCTTGAGGTCCTGGATGTCGCGCTGGCTGATGCCCAGCGCGATGTCGATGTCGCCGGCCTGCAGCTGCAGCCGCTGGTTGGACGCGGCCGGCACGACCGAGATCCGGATGGTCGGCGTCTTGGCCGGGTCCGGGCCCGGGTAGTCGGTGTTCGCGCTGAGTTCGATCTCCTGGCCCTGGGTGGCCTTGGCGACGTTGAAGTAGCCGCCGGTCGGCGGGTTCTTCGCGAACCACTCCTTGGCCCAGGGGTCGCTGGAGCTGGCGCGCTTCTTCGCCTCGACCGAGTCGAAGACGTACAGCGAGATCGCCTGGATCTGCCGGGTGAGCGCGCTGGGGAAGGCCTGGTGGAACTCCACCGTGTAGTCGTCGACGACCTTGACCTGGTCGGCGCTGGTCAGGCCGATGGTGCGGTAGACGCCGGCGACGTTGGCCTGGGCGGCGAACGCGCGGTCCTTCGACCACTTCACGTCCGCGGCCTTCATCTCGTTGCCGCTGGCGAACTTCACGCCGCGGCGCAGCTTGAGCGTCCACACCTTCTGTTCGGCGTCGGGCTCGAAGGACTCGGCGAACGTGGGGGTGATGTTCTGGGTGTCGAGGATCTGGCTGCCGCCGGCGTTGGTGACGCCGTAGTCGATCAGGTATGGGAAGACGTTCTTGTAGAGCATCAGCGCGGTCAGGTCGAAGCCGACGAAGTCCTGGTCCCAGCTCGACAGGTAGCTGGAGACGGCGATGCGCAACGTCTTGGCGGCGGCGCCGCCGGACTTGCCGTCGGTGGACTTGTTGCCGCTGTCCGCGGCGCAGGCGCTGGTGGCGAGCAGGAGCGCGACGCCACCCCCAAGCTGCAGGACGCCGCGGCGGGAGAGCGCGGGCGAGGAGGCGCCCGGACGGGGTGAACGAGCCATGAGAAGTCCTCCTAGAAGCACGAGGCAGATGGCCCGAGCAGCGGACCTATCAGGAGTTCTACCGGATTTAGCAGCAGTGAACAATAGGGTGAACGGCGTTCACTGAGCCCTCATGGACTCGGCTTGATAACGCTCCCGAACTGCGAGACAACGCACGAAGCCGCGTTCACACAAGTTCACACGACCGTTACGCACGAGCCGTCCGCCATCGGCGTTGATCATGGAGTGCCGCCCCGCGAACCGGACGCGGAACGCCGATGACCCCGGGAGGGACACCCGGGGTCATCGTGCGCGCGGTCGGCCGCGCGGTTCAGGGGCGGGCGGTCTCCTCGGAGGCGCCGGTGATCATCGAGACGATCTCGTTGCGGCTGGTCCCGGTGATGCCGCGGACGCCGACCTGGCGTCCCCGGCGCAGCACCGCCACCCGGTCCGCGATCCGGAACACCTGGTCCAGGTTGTGGCTGACGACGAGCACGGCGGCGCCCCGCTCCCGCAGCTTCAGGATCAGCTCCTCCACCTTGGCGGTCTCGGCCACGCCCAGCGCCGCTGTCGGCTCGTCCATCAGCACCAGGCCGCTGGCCCAGTGGGTGGCGCGGCAGATCGCCACCGCCTGCCGCTGGCCGCCGGACAGGTCCCGGATCGTCGCCTTCGCGCTGGGGATGCGTACGTCCAGCGCGTCCACCAGATCCTGGGTCTCCCGGGCCATCCGGCGCCGGTCGAGCAGGCGCAGCGGGCCACGGGTGAGTTCCCGGCCCAGGAACATGTTCATGTAGACCGGCTGCGAGTCGGCCAGGGCCAGGTCCTGGTAGACCACCTCGACCCCCTGCCGGCGGGCGTCGGAGGCGTCCCGGAACGTCACCGGCCGCCCGTGCATCTCCAGCTCACCCTCGGTCGGCTGGTACACGCCGGAGATGATCTTCACGAGGGTGGACTTGCCGGCGCCGTTGTCGCCGACCAGGGCGGTGATCTCCCCGGCGGCCAGTTCCAGGTCGAAACGCTCGATCGCGACGACGCCGCCGAACTGCTTGCGGATGCCGCGCAACCGCAGCGCCGGGGCGCCCGCCCGGGTCGCGTCGTCCTTGTGGGTGACGGTGCTCATCATGCCCTCCCTGTGCGGCGAGCCGCCTGGATGCCGGGGCCGTCGCCCGCGGCGGTGTCCTCCAACCCGATCGGCGCCGAGCCGTCGGCGGCGTACACCCCGGCCACGGCCGGCGCGCCGGACCGGATGCCGGTCACGCCGGCGGTCAGCGCCCGGGTGACGAACGCCTGCGGCCGGAAACCGAACAGGACCGTGTCACCCGGGGCGCACCCCGGCGCCGCGCTGACGTCGGCCATCGCGTAGTAGTCGATCGCCTCCGGCGCGGGCATCTCCACGTCGACCAGGTACGCGTCGTCGAGACCACCGCCCCGGGGCACGATCAGCGCCCGGGTGCCGCCCAGGCCGAGCACCGGGTCGACGTAGAGGCCGCCACCGAAGACGTACGCCCGACCGTCCCACAGGTGCGACACCTCGCTGACGTAGAGCACGGCGGGCTCCTCGACCAGGTCGGTCACCGCGTGCCAGGGCGTCGTGCCGGTGAGCCCGTGGCCGGGCTCGACCTGCGTCACGCCGGCCTCGGCCAGCGTGGCCAGGATCGCCGCCGACGTCGTACCCGGGGCGTTGATCTCGACGTGCGACCGCCCGGCGGCGCGCAGCGCGGCGGCGGCGCGTCGCAGGGTGCCGAGGTTGGGCGTCGGCACGACCCGTCCGGCGGCCGGGTCGAACAACTGGGTCGGGAAGCTGGTGACACCCGCGAACCGGGCGCCGGGAAGGGCGTCGAGCCGGTCGGCGACCGCGACGATCTCGTCGGCCGCCCAGCCGCCCTCATGGCCCCGGTAGAAGCGGTCGCCGGGCGCGGCGATCCGGGCGAGCAGCGCCTGCTCCCGCCCGGCCGCCGCGCTCGCGCCCGCCGCCTCGGCGGCCTTGGCGTCGTTGAAGACCGTCCAGTACGCGGGCGCGAGCGCGGCGGCGACGGCCGCCTCGTGCCGGGGGATCTGCACCAGGTGACCGAGGTGACCGATGCCGAGCCCGCCGTGCCGGTCGGCGAGCGCGCACTGGAGGTCGACGCCGACCGCCTCGGTGATGCCCGCGTCGCGGACCGTCCGGCAGAAGTCGGGGTTGCGCCCGACCTGCTTGGTCATCGCGTAGACCGACAGACCGAAGCGGTCGGCCTCGCGGCGGATGGCGGCGGCGTTCGCCGCGACCGTGTCGAGGTCCAGCGCGTAGGAGTTCGCCGGCAGGTCACCGCTGTCGTGCAGGTGCGCGGCGGCGGCGAGCAGGCCCGGATTGCGGCGTCGCAGCAGGTCCAGAAACATGCGGTTGCTTCCTTCCGGGTCAGCTTCGCCGCTCGCGCAGCGAGAGGGAGACGGCCACCAGGATGATCGCGCCGCGCGCCATCATCTGCTGGGACACGGACAGGCCGGCCAGGATCAGGCCGTTGTTGAGCATGCCCATCAGCAGGCTGCCCAGCACCGCGCCGACGATCGAGCCCTTGCCGCCGAAGAGGCTGGTGCCGCCCACGATCACGGCGGCGATCACGGACATCAGGTCGGCCTCGCCGAGGGTGTACCGGGCGCCCTGGAGGCGTCCGGCGTACAGCAGGCCGGCCAGGGCGGCGCACATCGCGCTGCCCATCAGCACCATGATCTTGACGCGGATCACCTTGATGCCGCTGACCCGGGCCGCTGCCACGTTGTCGCCGATGGCGAGCGTGTGCGCGCCGTACCGGGTCTGGCGCAGCACCAGGTACCCGACCACCGCCGCCGCCACCGACCAGAGCACCAGCCCGGGGATGCCGAGGATCTCGCCCTGGCCGAAGAAGGACAGGAACGCGTCGTTGCTGACCGGCACCGACTGCAGGCCGGTGACCTCGCGGGCCAGGCCCGCCACCGCGCCCATGGTGGCGAGCGTGACCAGGAAGGAGGGCAGCCGGACCAGGGTGACGAAGACGCCGTTGACCAGGCCGACCGCCGCGCCGGCGGCGAGACCGGCGGCCACCCCGAGCAGCATGTTGTCGGTCTCCCGCAGCGTCACCGCGCCGACCAGCGCGGAGAGCGCGACGACCGAGCCGATCGACAGGTCGATCTCGCCGGCGGCCAGCACGAAGACCAGCCCGACCGCCATGATCGTAATGGGCGCGGTCTGGATGACGATGTTTGTGAGGTTGCTCGTGGTCAGGAAGCCGTTGCTGCCCTGGGTGACGGCGAAGAACAGGAACACGACCGCGAAGCCGATGTAGACCACGTAGTCGCGCCAGTTGATCCGGCGCCAGGCCGGGGCGGCGCTGGTCTTCACCGCCGCATCGGTGTGGGTCATCTATCGTCCCTCCGCTGTCTGGAAAGAGGTGGTCGTGCCGTCGTGGACGCCGGCCTCCCGGCGGGCGACCGCGACGGCGCCGAGCAGGCCGGCCCGGTCGCCGAGCAGGCTGGTCTTGATCAACGGAACGCCCGTGCTCAGCGCGGCGACCCAGCGCCGGACCGGCTCGACGAGCTCGGTCCGGGAGCCGATGCCGCCGCCCAGGATCACCGCCTCCGGGTCCAGGACGGCGGTGACCGCGACGACCGCCAGGGCGATCAGCCGGGCCTCCTCGTCGATGGCCGCCAGCGCGACCGGATCGCCGGCGGCGGCCCGGTCGAAGACGTCGGGCACGCTCGCCTGCTCGCCGGACACCGCCCGGTACCGGGCGGCGAGGGCGGCGCCGGCGACTGCCTCCTCCAGCGCGCCCTTCACCTGGTTGCCCGGGTCGAACGGGTCGGTTCCCAGCGGCAGGTAGGAGATCTCCCCCGCCGCGCCGCGCGCGCCCCGGACCAGCTCACCGTTCAGCACGATGCCCATGCCGACTCCGGTGCCGACCGCCACGAACACGAAGTGCCGGTGGGTACGCCCGCTGCCCAGCCACCGCTCCCCGGCGGCGGCCATGTTGACGTCGTTGTCCAGCACGACCGGGTGCCCCAGGCGGCGGGTCAGCTCGGCCCGCACGTCGAGCGCCTCGAGGTCGGAGACGTTCGGCGACAGCTCGATCGCGCCGGTCGCCGGGTCGGGCACGCCGGGCAGGCCGATCGCGCTGGCCCGCACGTCGGACCAGTCGACGCCGGCCCGGGCGGCCAGTTCGCGCAGCAGCGTGTCGATCTGCGCGGCCACCGCCGTGCCGCCCCGGGGGTCGGTCGGCTGCACCTGCTCGCTCACGACGAGACCGTCGAGGTCGGCCAGCGCGGCCCGCAGCTTGGTGCCGCCGAGGTCGACGCCGGCGACGTAGCCGGACGGACGCGGATGCGCGGCCATCAGCCGACCGTCAGGAGTCGGGCCGGGTTGGCCGCCAGCATCTGGTCGATCGCCTCCGGCGGCACACCGAGGCGGGTGAGACCCGGCACGATCTCCCGGCCCAGGTAGGAGTAGCCGAGCCGGCCGTGCGTACGCGGGTTCAGGTACGCCTCCGCGCCGGTCAGGTCCATCGAGAGCAGGATCCGGTCGGCGTACCCGTCGCGGACCAGCCCGGCGAGCATGTCGAGCCGGGCGCGGTCGGGCCGGTGGTACGCCCGCTTGCCGAACTCGCCCTCCGGCGGGTTCTCCGGCAGCGGGGCGAGCACGAAGTCCCAGAACTGCTTGCCGAGCGTGTCGAAGGCGATGTTGACGCCGGTGGCCAGCACCGCCCGCAGGTAGTCCGGGTCGGGGTTGATGTCCAGGTGGCCGATGACGACGCGGGAGGGGTCCATCTTCTCCTCGCGCAGGATCTCGACCTGCTCCAGCGCCATGGTGCCGTGCGTGGTGTGCGTGTTCAGCGCCAGGCCGGTGGCGACGGCGGCGCGGGCGGCGGCACGCAGGCACTTCTCCTCGTGCGCGGTGATCTCGTTCAGCCCGGTGGCCTGCTCGCCGAAGATGCCGACCTTGATCCCGGTGTCCCCGACACCGACGGTGGCGTCGGCGACGAAGCGTTCCCGCATCTCGTCGACGCTCGCGCGCAGCGCCCAGCCGGGCGAGTACGGCTCCAGGTAGATCGCCGATCCGGCGACCACGTGCAGGCCGGTACGCAGTGCCACCTCGCGCAGCAGCGTCACGTCGTGACCGACCACCTCGTACGGGGACAGGTCCACGATCGTGCCGAAGCCCAGCTCGGGCAGGTCGCGTACCGCCCCGGCGGCGAGGTCCGCGCGGTCGTCGGCGACGCCGCCGGACAGCCACGGCCCGGGCACCAGCGCGCCGAGGTGCTCGTGACTCAGCACCCGGCCGAGCGACTCGGGAGGCACCGGTCCGAGGACTGTCTGGACGTACCCCATGTGCTTCTTCCTCTCGTCTCGCGGTGCTCGCGGACCCGGCGGTGGGCCGGACCGCGCCCGGCGAGGTCCGGGGCCCGTTCGGCCGGGCCCCGGACCTCGCCGCCCGGCGTCAGTTGCCGAGCACCTCGGCCGGGGGCTCCTGGCCGTAGTCGTCGCGCCAGGCGTCGGCGATGTTGTCCTTGGTCGCGGCCATCGGCGATCCGACGACCAGCTCCGGGGCCTTCTTGCCGAGCAGGCCGTACGCGGCGACGACGCCCAGGTTCTGGCCGAGCCGGGTCGAGCCGTTGGCGACGATGCCGGCGACGTTGCCGCCCTTGACCATGTCGGCGGCGAGGTTCGCCTCCAGGTCGTTCGTGACGATCTTGACGTCGGTGCGGCCCTGCTGCCGGGTCGCGGCGAGCACGCCCTCGGCGGCGGTGGCCCAGGCGACGTAGACGCCCTTGAGGTCGGCGTGGCGGGTCAGCATCGCGGTGGCGATGTCCTCGGTGCGCGCCGGGTCGGAGAACCCGGCCTCCTCGACGATCTCGATGTCCGGGTAGAGGTAGCCCAGCCAGTCCTTGAACGCCTTGTCCCGCTGGTTGGTGAACCAGAAGTCGGCGTCGTGGTAGACGTAGCCGACCTTGCCCTTGCCGCCGAGCGCCTTGCCGAGCATCTCCGCGTTGGCCTTGCCGAACGCGGTCAGGTCGGCGGTGACGATGCCGACGATCTGCTGCCCGGACTTGTAGTCCTTCGGCGGGGTGGTCATCACGACGAGCTTGACGCCGGCGTCCACGGCAGGCTTGAAGGCGGCGGCCGCAGCGGTCGGGTCGACGGCGATGGTGACGATCAGGTCGGGCTTGAGCGCCAGCACGGTCTGCACGTTGTTGGCCTGCCGGGCGGCGTCGAACTCGGCGCTGGTGCTGGCGAGCACCTTGATGCCGAGCTGGTCGAACTCCTTGCGGACGCCGGACTCGACGGCCTTGGTCAGCGCGGAGCCCTCGTGCCAGACGAAGGCGGCGGAGTAGTTGCCGTCCTTGACCTTCTGCCGCTCCTCGTCGGTCAGCGAGAGCTGGTCGGCGGCGGTCGGCGTCTCGCCGCCGGGGCCGACGAACGACAGGCTGGGTTCGGTACGCGGGCCGCTCGACGCGCCGCCGCTCCCGGAGGTCTCGTTCGAGCAGGCGCCGACCATGAGCGCCAGGGCGCAGAGCGCGCCGAGGGCGGCGCCACGTCTACGGCTGAGAATCATTGCTCTTCCCTTCACAGCAACGGGGTCCGGAACCGGGATTCCGGACTGACACGGGGGTCCGATGCGACCGGCACGGCGCGTACGGGGGCACGCGCCGCCTCCCTGGGCCGGCGACCTCTATTTCCGTTCAGGGTGAAAGTATTATCGCGGTCATCACAGTCCGTCAAGAGCGCTGGTCAGAGATTCGACCCACTCGGTTCAACCGTCACCACCGGCCTCACCTCGGAATTCAGTGGGATCCGTCGCCCGGGTGCGGGCCGGAAGACGACATGGTCCGGATGGTTGCTCATCCAGCGGCGCGGCTTTAACATTCGGGCGGAAAGAAAATCGGCGGAGGTGGGCGTGGAATCTCGAGCACCACGGGCGGCGAACCGGTCCACAGTGCTGGCCCACGTGCTGACCCACGGCCCGGTGAGCCGCACGGCCATCGGCCACGAGACCGACCTCTCCCCCGCCACCGTGTCGCGGATCGTGGAACAGCTGCTCGACGAAGGGCTGCTGACCGAGACCGACGGCGCACCCACCACCAACCGGGGCCGCCGGGCGACCCAGGTCGCGATCGCCGCCGGACGCGGCGTGGTCTGCGGCGTCGACGTCGGCGGCTCCAACGTCCGGCTGGTGGTCGCCGATCTCGCCGCCCGGCCGCTGACCGGCCGGACCGTGCCCACACCCGCCGACTACGACGCGCCCCGGCTGGCCCAGTGGCTGGCCGACCTGATCATGCGGACCGTCGGCGCCGACCGGGAGCGGCTCGACTGCGTAGCGGTGGGCCTGCCCGGCGCCGTCCGGCAGGGAGACCGCGCCGTCTCCAACGCCCCGAACCTGCCCCAGGTGGAGGACCCGCTGTTCCTGCGGCTGCTGGAGAAGCACCTGGGCGCCGCGGTCGAGGTCGACAACGACTCCAACTACGCGCTGCTCGGGGAACTGCGCTTCGGCGCCGCCCGGGACGCGCAGACAGCGGTGATGCTCACCATCGGGGCCGGACTCGGCGCCGGCGTCGCCATCGACCGCCGGCTGTTCCGGGGCCGCAGCGGCCTGGTGGGCGAGTTCGGCCACCTGCCGGCCGGCCCGCTCGGCGCGCCGCTCGAACGGATCATCAGCGGGTCCGGCATCCTCGCCCGCGCCCGCGAACTCGGCCTGTCGTTCGACAACGCGGCCGACGTGTTCCGCTCGGCCGACCCGCGACTGGCGCCGGTCAGGCAGTACGTCGAGCAGGCGCTGCTGGTGGTCCTCACCGCGGCGGTGGTCGCCTACGAACCGGAGGTGATCGTCCTCGGCGGCGGCGTCTCCCACGCGCTCACACCCGACCTGGTCCGGCTACGCGGCCGGCTGCACGAGATCGTGCCGGCCGCCGAGGCGGCAGTGCACGGCGCGGAACTCGGTGACCTCTCCGGCGCGCTGGGCGCCGTGGTCGCGGCGCTGCACACCGCGTACCGGCGGCTCGGGCTCGCCGAGGCGGACCTCGCCCGCGTTCCCCAGCCGGACGCCCTCGCCGGCTGCGACCTGCCGGCCCTGGCCGACCACGCCTGAGCAGGCGGCAGCGTCCCCGCCGGGCGCTGCTGTGAGCGTTCACCCGGCGGCCGGCCCGCTCCTTCTCCGGAACCGACCGGTTGAACATGTTATCGATAACCTGCTATGTTCCGGCACGGGAGCGAAGGGCACGCTCCCCGTCACCCCCGCAATCGGCACGGCGCACGAGGGTCCCCTCGCCGTCCGGCCGATCGGTGACCAGTCCGGGCCGCTCCGCCGATGCACGCCGACGCAGGCGGCCACCGGACGACTTCGGCCCAGCCGCACGCACGGCTCCGCGCCCTCTTCGCAGGCGACGTCGGCATCGACGGACGGCCCGGCCTGCACCACCACCCAGGGCAAGGAGTCCAGCAATGGCGAAACGAACATCCCTTCTCACCTCCGTCGCCGCCGCGGCCGTGCTCCTCGCGGCGGCGGCCGGCGGCGCGCTCAGCGCCGACCTCGGCGAGACGGCGCAGGCGTCGACAAACGGCACGCTCGCGGCGACCGCCGGCTGCGGCAAGGCGCCGACGCTGTCCAGCGGCACGCGCACCATCTCCAGCGGCGGGCAGAACCGCAGCTACATCCTGCGCATCCCGGACGGGTACGACCGCAACCACCCGTACCGGCTGATCTTCGGGTTCCACTGGCTGAACGGCTCGGCCAACAACGTCGCCTCGGCCGGCTACTACGGCCTGCTGCCGCTGTCGAACAACAGCACGATCTTCGTCGCGCCGCAGGGCATCGACAACGGCTGGGCCAACACCAACGGCCGGGACCTGACGCTGTTCGACGACATCTCCCGGCAGATCGAGAACGACCTCTGCGTCGACACGTCCCAGCGGTTCGCGCTCGGCTGGAGCTACGGCGGGGCGATGAGCTACGCGGTGGCCTGCGCCCGGCCCAACGTCGTCCGCGCGGTCACCGTCATCTCCGGCGCGAACCTGAGCGGCTGCAACGGCGGCACCCAGCCGGTCGCCTACTTCGGCATCCACGGCATCTACGACAGCGTGCTGAACATCTCCATGGGCCGGTCACTGCGCGACACGTTCGTCCGGAACAACGGCTGCACCGCGCAGAGCCCGCGCGAGCCGAGCCGGGGCAGCCTCACCCACATCACCACCACGTACTCCGGCTGCCGCGAGGGCTACCCGGTGCAGTGGGCCGCGTTCGACGGCGACCACACCCCCAGCCCGGTCGACGGGTCGTCCAGCCCGAACGACTCCCGGACCTGGACCTCGGGGGAGATCTGGCGGTTCTTCAGCCAGTTCGCGTCCACCACGCCGCCGACCACGGCGCCGCCGACCTCCGTGCCGCCGACCACGCCGCCGGTGACCACCGCACCGCCCACGACTCCGCCGGTCACGACCCCGCCGCCGGGTGAGCCGGGCGCCTGCACCGCGACCTACCGGACCGTGAACACCTGGCCGGGCGGCTTCCAGGCCGAGGTCACCGTGGCCAACAACGGCGCCACCACGCTCAACGGCTGGACCGTACGCCTGACCCTGGCCTCCGGCCAGGCGATCAGCAGCCTCTGGAACGGCGTCAACACGGGCACCTCCGGCTCGGTGTCGGTCCGCAACGCCGACTACAACGGCACGGTCGGCGCGAACGGCTCGACCACGTTCGGGTTCACCGCCACCGGAAACGGGGCCACCGCGCCCAGCGGAGTCAGCTGCACCAGTCCCTGATCTCCGTACCGCCGAACCCCCGCACGGGGAGCCGGGCCGTGGGTGGCACGCCGCCGCCCTCGGCCCGGCGCCGCCGGGACAACTGAGGTCCCGCCGGATGCCGGGATGTGCTCTAATTAACTCTGGTCGATGTTTGCGCTAACATTTACGACCCCACAGGCCACCACCACCGACATGTCGGGGCCGCCGCCACACCACTGTTAGCGCTTACACCGGCGGCCATCCACAACTCGCGAGGCACCGTGCCGGACGGTCGGGTGCTCGCGCGTATCCGAGGAGCCGTCATGGTGATCCCCCGTCCCCGGTCCGTCCGATCCGGACCACCGCGTATGACCATCTCCGCCCTGGTGCTCGTCCTGGCCGTCGCCGGCGCCGCCGTGGCCGCGCAGACCCGAAGCGCCGTGGCCGCCCCCGGGCCCGGCTCCATCGTGGGCGTGCAGTCCGGCCGCTGCGTCGACGTCCCCAACGGCAGCACCACGAACGGCACCCAGGTCCAGCTGTACGACTGCACCGGCGGCACGCCGCAGAGCTGGACGTACACGTCGGCGAAGCAGCTCACGGTGTACGGCAACAAATGCCTGGACGCCAACGGCCAGGGCACCAGCCCGGGCACGACGGTGATCATCTGGGACTGCAACGGCCAGGCCAACCAGCAGTGGAACATCACCTCGGCCGGCACCGTCACCGGTCAGCAGTCCGGGCTGTGCCTGGACGCGACGAACGCGGGCACCGCCAACGGCACCAGGATCATCCTGTGGACCTGCAACGGACAGGCAAACCAGCGGTGGAACGTCTCGACCACACCGTCGTCACCGCCGCCCACCTCGACGCCGCCGCCCGGCGGCCGGCCGTGCGACATCTACGCCGCGGGCGGCACCCCGTGCGTCGCGGCGCACAGCACCACCCGGGCGCTGTTCTCGGCGTACGGCGGCAACCTCTACCAGGTCCGCCGCTCCTCGGACAACGCCACCCGCAACATCGGACTGGTGAGCGCGGGCGGCTACGCCGACGCCGCTGCGCAGGACGCGTTCTGCTCCGGTACGAGCTGCGTGATCACCGCCGTGTTCGACCAGTCGGGACGCGGTAACGACCTGTGGTACCAGGGCTCCGCGCAGGTCCCCGGCTCCACCTCCAGCCGGCCCGCGAACGCGACGAGCGAGTCGCTGACGGTCGGCGGCGCCCGGGCGTATTCCCTCTACATCAACCCTGGGAACAGCTACTGGCGGGACGGCCACCTGACCGGCGTCCCCACCGGCTCCGCCCCCGAGGGCATGTACATGGTGACCAGCGGCACCCACGTCAACAGCGGCTGCTGCTTCGACTACGGCAACAGCGAGACCACCCGCAGCGCCGACGCGGCGGGGGCGATGGACGCGATCAACTTCAGCACCAGTTGCTGGTTCGGCGGCTGCTCCGGCAGCGGCCCCTGGGTGCAGGCCGACCTGGAGTGGGGTCTCTACCCGGGCGGCAGCCAGTCCTGGAACCCGAACCAGCGGGCGTTCACCAACCGGTTCGTCACCGCCACCCTGAAGAACAACGGCACCTCGCGGTTCGCCATCAAGGGCAGCAACGCCCAGTCCGGCGGCCTCTACACGCTCTACGACGGGTCGCTGCCGGCCGGTTACAGCCCGATGCGTAAGCAGGGCGCGATCATCCTGGGCAGCGGCGGCGACTGCTGCAAGCCCGGCGGCGGCGCGAACCTCAGCGCCGGCACCTTCTACGAGGGCGCCATGGTCGCGGGCTATCCGTCCGACGCGACCGAGAACGCCGTCCAGGCCGACATCGTCGCCGCCGGCTACCGCTGACCGGCGAGCCACTCGGCGACCACACTCCGCATCTCCCGAAAGGACTCGTCATGTCCGAGCCGAGATGGATACGCCGACTGCTGGCGGCGTTCGCCGTCACCGTCCTGGCCGCCGCCGGCGGCCTGATCCTCACCGCCGGCCCCGCACAGGCCGCCACCTCGATCACCGTCAACGGCGCCTCCGGCGGCCAGACGTTCGACGGGGTCGGCGCGGTCAGCGGCGGCGGCGGCAACAGCCGGCTGCTGATCGACTATCCGGAGCCGCAGCGCGGGCAGATCCTGGACTACCTGTTCAAGCCCGGATACGGCGCCGCGCTGCAGATCCTCAAGGTCGAGATGGGCGGCGACACCAACTCCACCAGCGGGTCCGAGCCGAGTCACGAGCACGTCCGGGGCGATCTCAACTGCAACCGCGGCTACCAGTGGTGGATCATGGAGCAGGCCAAGGCCCGCAACCCCGCCATCAAGCTGGCGGCCCTGCCGTGGGGCGCTCCCGGGTGGATCGGCAACGGCAACTTCATGTCCCAGGACATGATCAACTACTTCGTGGACTGGCTGGGCTGCGCGCGGCAGCACAACCTGACCATGGACTACATCACCGCCGCCCAGAACGAGAAGCGGACGGACGCGAACTGGACCATCAGCCTGCGCCAGGCGCTGAACGCCAACGGCTACAGCGGCGTGAAGATCATCTACGGGGACGACTACCCCGGTAGCTGGGGCCCGGCCAACGCCGTCGCCGGCAACGCCACGCTGCGCAACAGCATCGACGTGCTCAGCGGCCACTACCCGTGCGGCTACCTCAGCGCGCAGACCACCTGCACCGTGTCCTCGACAGCCACCTCCACCGGCAAGACGCTGTGGAACAGCGAGGGCGGCTCGCAGGACTACAACGACGGCGCCAAGCCGCTGGCCCGCGGCATCAACCGCGGCTACATCGACGGCCGGATGGTCGCCTACCTCAACTGGGACCTGATCGCCGCCATCACGCCGAACCTGCCCTGGTCCACGGTCGGGCTGATCCTGGCCAACCAGCCCTGGTCCGGCTGGTACTCGGTCGGCAAGAACACCTGGGCGCTGGCCCACACCACCCAGTTCACCGCACCCGGCTGGCGCTACCTGGACTCGGCCTCGGGCTACCTGGGCGGCAACCGCAACAACGGCAGCTACGTGTCGCTGCGCTCGCCCACCACCGGCGACTACAGCACCGTCATCGAGACCATGGACGCCACCGCGGCCCAGCAGGTCACCATGACCGTCACCGGCGGGCTGTCCACCGGCCAGGCGCACATCTGGGCCACGAACCTGAACTCGACAAACCCGAACGACTTCTTCGTCCGCACCGCGGACGTCACCCCGTCGGGCGGGTCGTTCACGTTCACCGCCCAGCCCGGCCACCTCTACACCGTCACCACCACGACCGGGCAGGGCAAGGGCACCGCCACCAGCCCGGCGCAGGGCTCGCTGGGCCTGCCGTACCGCGACGACTTCGACAGCTACGCCAGCGGGCGGTTCCCGAAGTACCTCCAGGACATGCAGGGCGCGTTCGAGATCGTCGGCTGCGGCGGCGGCCGGTCCGGCATGTGCCTGCGCCAGATGTCCGCGCAGGCGCCCATCACCTGGAAGACCCTCGCCGACCCGGCGACCTACGGCGGGAACCTGAGCTGGGGCAACTACACGGTCTCCGCCGACGTCCTGCTCGAACAGTCCGGCTACGCCCAGATCCAGGGCCGCGTCGGCAGCACCAACCTGGACCCGATCGGCCGCTACAACGCCTACTTCCTGCGGGTCACCGACGCCGGCGCGTGGTCCATCCTGCGCAACAACACCGCCGGGCAGCTCACCACGCTGCGCAGCGGGAACGTCGCGGCGCTCGGCACCAACCGCTGGCACAGCCTCGCGCTGGGCTTCGCCGGCACCACCATCACCGCCACCATCGACGGCGCCACGGTCGGCACGGCCACCGACTCCACCTTCGGCTCCGGCCAGGTCGGCTTCGGCACCAGCCAGGGCGAGACCGCGCAGTTCGACAACCTGTCGGTGGTCGCCGGCCCGGGCGGCAACCCCGGCGGTACGAGCGGCGCGTGGCTCAACCCCAACTCCAGCCGCTGCCTCGACGTGCCGAACCAGTCCCAGACCAACGGCACCCAGGTGACGTTGTGGGAGTGCAACGGCGGGACCAACCAGCAGTGGACGGCGACGTCGAGCCGGCAACTCCAGGTGTACGGGAGCAAGTGCCTGGACGCCGAGGGGCAGGGCACCTCGTCCGGCACCCGGGTGATCATCTGGGACTGCAACGGCGGCGCCAACCAGCAGTGGAACGTCAACACCGACGGCACGATCACCGGCGTCCAGTCCGGACTGTGCCTGAGCCCGAACGGCGGCGGGACCGGCAACGGCACCTCGATCGTCCTGTCCGCCTGCACCGGCGCGAACAGCCAGAAGTGGAGCCGGGCGTGACGGCCCGACCCTCGCCGACCACACCATCCGCCGCGGCGCGGCCTACCCCGGGAGATGACCTGTGACGTCAACGCTATGGAGAACCGACCGCCGGACCAGACGATGGCTCGCACTGGCGGTGACCCTGCTCGCCCTGCTCGGGCTGGCCCCGGCCATCGCTGGCGGACTGAGCCCGACCGCCGCCCGGGCGGACAACCCGATCGTGCAGACCATCTACACGGCCGACCCGGCCCCGCTCGTGTACAACAACCGGGTCTACCTCTACACCGGCCACGACGAGGACAACTCGACCTGGTTCACCATGAAGGAGTGGCGGGTCTACTCGTCCGACGACATGGTGAACTGGACCGACCACGGATCGCCGCTCAGCCTCGCCACGTTCAGCTGGGCCAAGCAGGACGCGTGGGCCGGCCAGGCGGTCCACCGCAACGGCAAGTTCTACTGGTACGTGCCGATGGTCGTGCGGGCCACCGGCCAGATGGGCATCGGGGTGGCGGTGGCGGACAGCCCCACCGGGCCGTTCCGGGACGCCATCGGGCGCCCGCTGGTGAGCAACGGTGAGATCGACCCGACCGTGTTCATCGACGACGACGGCCAGGCGTACCTGTACTGGGGCAACCCCCGCCTGTGGTACGTCAAGCTGAACGCGGACATGATCTCGTACTCGGGCAGCCCGACCCAGATCCCGCTGACCGCGGCGGGTTTCGGCGCACGGACCGGTGACGCGAACCGGCCGACCCTCTACGAGGAGGGTCCGTGGGTGTACAAGCGCAACGGCCTCTACTACATGGTCTTCGCGGCCAAGTGCTGCTCGGAGTTCATCGCCTACTCCACCGCGCCCGGGCCGCTGGGGCCGTGGACGTACCGCGGCACCGTCATGCCCACCCAGGGCAGCAGCTTCACCAACCACCCCGGCATCACCGACTACAAGGGCGGCTCGTACTTCTTCTACCACAACGGCGCGCTGCCCGGCGGCGGGGGTTTCACCAGGTCGGTGGCGGTGGAGAAGTTCTCCTACGGCGCTGACGGCTCGATCCCGACGATCAACATGACCACCACCGGCGCGCCGCAGATCGGCACGCTCAACCCGTACATCCGGCAGGAGGCCGAGACGAGCGCCTGGGCGTCCGGCGTGGAGACCGAGCCGGCCAGCGGCGGCGGGATGAACGTCGGCTTCATCGACAACGGCGACTACCTCAAGATCAAGGGCGTCGCCTTCGGGTCCGGCGCGACCTCGTACACCGCCCGGGTGGCCTCCGCGGGCAGCGGCGGCACCATCGAGCTGCGGCTGGACGGCACCAGCGGCCCGGTGGTGGGCACCTGCCGGGTGTCCGGCACCGGCGGCTGGCAGACCTGGGCCGACACGACCTGCGCGGTCAGCGGCGCCACCGGCACCCACGACCTCTACCTGCGGTTCACCGGCGGCAGCGGCTCGCTGTTCAACATCGACCACTGGCGGTTCACCCCCGCCGGGAGCACGCCGCCGCCCACCGACCCGCCGACCACCACGCCGCCGCCGATCGATCCCCCGCCGACCACTGCGCCGCCCACCACGCCGCCGCCGGGCGGTGGCGCCTGCACCGCCACCTACCGCACCACGAACTCCTGGTCGGGCGGCTTCCAGGCCGAGGTGACAGTCACGGCCGGCGCCGCGGCGCTCAACGGGTGGTCGGTGCGGTGGAACCTGGCCGGTGGCCAGAGCATCAGCCAGGTCTGGAGCGGCACGCTGAGCACCAGCGGCTCCACCGCGACCGTCAGCAACGCCGCGTACAACGGCTCCGTGCCCGCGTCCGGCTCCACCACGTTCGGCTTCATCGCCAACGGCTCGCCGACCACCCCGTCCCTGACCTGCACCACCCCGTGAAAGGAACACACATGCGTACCACTGTGCGGAGATGGCTCACCGCGGGCGCCGCGCTCGCCGTGCTGGCCGCCGGTGTGCTGACGGCGACCGGACCGGCGGCCGCCGAGTCCAACGGCGGCACCCGCGTGATGCCGCTCGGTGACTCCATCACCGAGGGCACCCAGGTGCCGGGCGGCTACCGGATCGGCCTGTGGCAGCGGCTGGCCGGCGGCGGCTACCGGGTCGACCTGGTCGGCTCCCAGTTCAACGGGCCGGGCAACCTCGGCGACCACGACCACGAGGGCCACCCCGGCTGGCGCATCGACCAGATCGACGCCAACATCACCGGCTGGCTGAACGCCTACCAGCCGCGCACCGTGCTGCTGCACATCGGCACCAACGACATCCTGCAGAACTACAACGTCTCCACCGCGCCGAACCGGCTCTCCTCGCTCATCGACCGCATCACCAACACCGCGCCGAACGCGGACGTGTTCGTCGCGCAGATCATCCCGCTCGCCAACTCCGGCCAGGCGGCGGCGGTACGCACGTTCAACGCCGCGCTGCCCGGCATCGTGCAGTCGAAGGTGAACGCCGGCAAGCGCGTCCACCTGGTCGACCAGTACTCGGCGCTGACCACCGCCGACCTGATCGACGGCATCCACCCGACCGCCACCGGCTACGACAAGATGGCGGCGGTCTGGTACCGGGCGTTGCAGTCGGTGTCCGGCAGCATCGGCACCCCGGGCAGCGGCGGCGGCACGTACCAGAACGTGCAGCTCGTCGGTGCCGGCTCCGGCCGGTGCCTGGACGTGCCGAACGGCAGCACCACGAACGGCACCGCGGTGCAGCTGTACGACTGCTGGGGCGGCACCATGCAGCGCTGGACCTACACCTCGGACAAGCAGTTGCAGGTGCTCGGCAACAAGTGCCTCGACGCCAGCGGACGGGGCACCGCGAACGGCACCAGCGTGATCATCTGGGACTGCAACGGCCAGCCCAACCAGCAGTGGAACCTCAACGCCAACGGCACGATCAGCGGCGTCCAGTCCGGGCGCTGCCTGGACGCGGCGGGCTACGGCACCGCCAACGGGACGAGGATCAACCTCTGGGACTGCCACGGCGGCACCAACCAGCAGTGGAGCGCGCGCGCCTGACCGGCGTGCGACGGGCTCCCCGGCGGACGCCGCCGGGGAGCCCGTCCGGGCGGCGCCCGCCGCATGACCAGCGGCGGGCCCGGCGGGTACGTAGAGTGAGAGCCATGTCGAAGCCGCCGCTGCCCGAGCCCGCCGTCGCCATGCTGGGCAAGCCGAATCCCGCCGTCATCGCCACGCTCCGCGACGGCCAGCCGGTGTCCGCGGCCACCTGGTACCTCTGGGAGGACGGCCGCGTCCTGGTGAACATGGACGAGGGCCGCCGCCGGCTGGCACACCTGCGCAGCGATCCCCGGGTCTCCCTGACCGTGCTGGACGAGGGGAACTGGTACACCCACGTCAGCCTGATCGGGCGGGTGGTCGAGCTGCGCGACGACGAGGGCCTGGCGGACATCGACCGGATCTCGCAGCACTACACCGGGCGCCCCTACCCCCGGCGGGACCGCAAGCGGGTCAGCGCGTGGATCGAGATCGAGCGCTGGCACGGGTGGGGCGCGCACAAGGACAACAGCCAGACCGGCTGACGGCGCCCCCACGATGTCCGACCCATGCGGAAGAGTGTCGGGCATGAGTGAGCCGTACGACCCGAAGGCAGCGCTGCACCACTACCTGCGCGCGATCCGGGAGAATCTGATCTGGAAGCTCGACGGGCTGAGCGAACGCGAGGCCCGGCTTCCCCGCACCGCGACCGGCAACAACCTGCTGGGGGTGCTCAAGCACTGCCTGAACGTCGAGGCCGGCTACTTCGGGCCGACGTTCGGCCGCGAGTTCCCCACACCGGCGGAACTGGTCGCCACCGAGACGTTCGACGCCGACCCGCAGGCCGACTGGTACGCCCGCGAGGACGAGACCAAGGACGGGCTGATCGACCTGTACCGCCGCGTCGCGGCGTTCGCGGACCAGACGATCGACACGCTGCCGCTGGACGCGCCGGGGCGGGTGCCGTGGTGGCTGCCCGGCCGGCAGGACGTGACGCTGCACCAGGTCCTCGTGCACGTCTGCGTCGACCTGGCCCGGCACGCGGGGCACGCCGACATCCTGCGCGAGCAGCACGACGCCGCGATCGGGCTGGGGCAGGAGAACCGGAACGTCCCCGAGGGCTACGACTGGCCGGCGTACGTCGACCGGCTGTCGGCGCTCGCCGACCGGTTCGCGTAGGCGGTTTTCCGGTAATGCGGCCGGAAGTTTCAACCACATTTCGGACAGTGGATCGACAGGACCAGCAGCATCGTGAAGCATCTATCCCATGAAGATCCGGCCCGCCGTCGCCCCGCCGACCGCTGAGGACACCGGTCCCGAGCAGCCTCCCGCCGACCGGCCCTCGGACGACCGCCCCTCCGACGAACGGCCTGTGGACGGCAGACGCCGATGGCGGCCGAACCCGGAGTGGACGCTGGCGATCCTGGGCAGCCTGCTGCTGGCGGTGGTGCTGACCTGGCCGACGATGCGGCACCCGGCGACCACCATCGCCGGAGACCTGGGCGACCCCACGTTGCAGGCGTGGCAGGTCGCCTGGTCGGGGCACGCCCTGCTCAACGACCCGGCCAACCTCTGGCACTCGAACACGTTCTTCCCGGAGCGCTACACCTACGCCTACAGCGACACGCTGCTCGGCTACGCGCCGTTCGGGATGGTCGGCTCCGGCTTCGAGGCCGCCGTGATCCGCTACAACGTGCTCTACGTGCTGCTGCACGCGCTGGCGTTCCTCGGGGCGTACGCGCTGGCCCGGCAGCTCGGCGCGAACCGCTGGGGCGGCGCGGTCGCCGGGATCGCGTGGGCGTACGCGCCCTGGCGGCTGGCGCACTCCGGCCACCTGAACATCCTGTCCAGCGGCGGGATCGCGCTGGCCCTGGCGATGCTGGCCCGGGGTCACGGCTGGTCGCTGCGCCACGGCTACCGGCCGGAGCGCCGCCGTCCCGGCTGGGCGGTGGCCGGGTGGCTCGTCGCCGCCTGGCAGGTCACGCTCGGCTTCGGCATCGGGCTGCCGCTCGTCTACTTCCTGCTGGCCGCCGTGCTGGTGGCGGCTGGCTGCTACGGCTGGTCCTGGTGGCGCAAGCGGGAGCGTCCGCCGTTCGGCCGCCGGCTGCTGATCGCGGACCTGGCCGGCGGCGCCGTGTTCGGCGCCGTGACGCTGCTGCTCGGCCTGGTCTACCTGCGCGTCGTCGACCTCAACCCGCAGGCCGTCCGCTCGCTGGACTGGACCAAGATGTTCTCCCCTCCGCTGATCGGGTTCATCACCGCGCCCGGCGACTCGTGGCTGTGGGGGGAACGGCACGCCGCCGCCCGGGAGCAGCTGACCTGGCCGCCGGAGATGGCGCTGCTGCCCGGGATGACGCTGATCGGGCTGGCCGCGGCGGGGCTGTTCGTCTCGTCGTTCCCGGTGCGGCACCGGGTCGCGCTGGGGCTCGGCGTGGTCGGCACCGTGCTGCTCGGCCTGGGCGCCACCCTCGGCGGGGACGGCGACCCCGGCTATCTGACGCTGTCCACGCTCCTGCCCGGCTGGGACGCGCTGCGCACGCCGGGCCGGATGATGCACTGGACCAGCCTGCTGCTGGCGGTGCTGGCCGCCGGGCTGGTCACGGCGCTCGCCGAGTCCTGGCACCGGCCCTCGGCCCACCGCTGGTCCCGGGCCGTGGCGCCGCTGGTCCTGCTGGTGCCGCTCGCGCTGGTGACGCTGGAGGGCGTCAACCGCACGCCGCACCCGGTCGTGCCGACGCCGCCGGCCGCGATGCGCACCGCGCCGGAGCCGATGCTGGTGCTGCCCGCCGGCGGGATCGGCGACCTGAACTACATGCTCTGGTCCACCGACGGGTTCCCCCGGATCACCAACGGGCTCGGCGGTTTCGAGCCGGTCACCCAGGCGCAGACCCGGGTCGCCGTCGCGACGTTCCCCGACGCGGGCAGCGTGGCGTACCTGCGCGGGATCGGCGTCCGGTCGGTCGTCGCGGTGCCGAGCCGCGCGGCGGGCACGCCGTGGGAGGGCATCGAGAACCGGCCCGTCGACGGATTGGGCATCACCCGGGAGGACCTCGATGGCACGCTCGTCTACCGGCTCTGACGCCGCCGGCGCCGGAGGCCCGCGCCCGGGCGCCGGGCCGGGCGGGACGACGCCGATGCGGCTGTCGGTGGTGGTGCCCTGCTTCAACGAGGAAGAGTCGGTGGAGCGGCTGCACGAGATGCTCAGCACCGCGCTCGCCGAGCTGCCCGACGTGGACGTCGAGGTGGTGTACGTCGACGACGGCAGCGAGGACGGCACGCTCGCGGCGCTGCGCCGGCTCGCCGCCGCCGACCCGACGGTCTGCTACACGTCGCTGAGCCGCAACTTCGGCAAGGAGGCGGCCATGCTCGCCGGGCTGCACCGGGCCACCGGCGACGCGGTCGTCATCATGGACGCCGACCTGCAGCATCCGCCGCGCCTGCTGCCCGAGATGGTCGCGCTCTACCGCCAGGGCTTCGACCAGGTGATCGCCCGCCGCGACCGGCGCGGCGACCGGTTCATCCGGATGGTCGCCTCACGCTCGTTCTACCGCCTGGTCAACTGGTGGATAGACGTCCGCCTGCTGGACGGCGCGGGTGACTTCCGCCTGCTGTCCCGGCTCGCGGTGAACGCGATCCTGGCGATGCCCGAGTACAACCGCTTCTCCAAGGGCCTGTTCTCGTGGATCGGCTTCCGCACCGTGGTGGTGGCGCACCGCAACGAGAGCAGGCAGGCGGGGCGGAGCCGGTGGACGTTCGGCAAGCTGTTCAACTACGCGTTCGACGGTCTGCTGTCGTTCAACAACCGGCCGCTGCGCCTGGCGATCTACGGCGGGCTCTTCCTTACGCTCATCGCGGTGGGCTACATGGCGTGGGTGGTCGCCGACGCCGTGGAGAAGGGCATCGACGTGCCCGGTTACACCACCATCATCGTCAGCGTGATCGGCCTCGGCGGGATTCAGATGATGATCCTGGGCGTGATCGGCGAGTACATCGGCCGGATCTACTACGAGACCAAACGCCGGCCGCACTATCTGGTGCAGGAGACCGAACGTCCGGTCCCGGAGACCGGCGGCCCGCCCCGGCTGCCGAACCAGCGCGCCGCGTGGTCCACCGACCGCGGTCCACGTGCGGCGCCGGCTTGGGAGGATCCGTCCCGAGATGCCTCCCGGCGTCACGGGGGCGGGGAATCGATGAGCGGCGACACCGGCTGAACGACGGCGATCGGTGAGCGCCGATCAGCGCACCATTGTTCTCTTTTCGCAGGTGGCGGGGGGTTGCTATCGTCGCCCGCGACGCCGGAGAACGGCGCCGAGGAAAGGGTTGCGATGGGGCTGATGGACAAGCTCCGGGGCGAGCTCATCGACATCGTCGAGTGGCTGGACGACAGCCGGGACACGATCGTCTGGCGGTTCCCCCGGTATCAGAACGAGATCAAGATGGGCGCCAAGCTGGTCGTCCGGGAGTCCCAGACGGCGGTGTTCGTCAACGAGGGGAAGATCGCCGACGTCTTCCCGCCGGGAACGTACACGCTGGAGACCCGCAACCTGCCGATCCTGTCCACCCTGAAGGGCTGGAAGTACGGCTTCAACTCGCCGTTCAAGGCCGAGGTGTACTTCGTCAACACCCGGCAGTTCACGGACATGAAGTGGGGCACCCAGAACCCGGTGATCCTGCGCGACGCCGAGTTCGGCGTGGTCCGGGTGCGGGCGTTCGGCGCCTTCGCGGCGCGGGTGGTCGACCCGGCGCAGCTGCTGCGTGAGCTGGTCGGCACCGACCCGCAGTTCCGCACCGAGGAGGTGCAGGAGTACCTGCGGCAGCTGATCGTGGGCCGTCTCGGCGGCGCGCTGGCCACGGCGGGCGTGCCGCTGCTGGACCTCGCCGCGCACCAGGACGCGATCGGCCGGCGGCTGGCCGCCGTGCTGACCGAGGAACTGGCCGAGGTCGGTATCGCGATCCCCAAGTTCGTCATCGAGAACGTGTCGGTGCCGCCGGAGGTCGAGCAGGCGCTGGACAAGCGGACCAGCATGGGCGCGGTCGGCGACCTGGACCGCTACACCCGCTTCCAGGCCGCGAACGCGATGGAGGCCGCGGCGAACAACCCGGGCGGCGAGGCGGGCGCGGGCATCGGCCTGGGCCTGGGCATGGCGATGGGCCAGCAGATGGCCCGGACGATGGGCGGCGGCGGGGCCACGCAGCCGGCGCAGCCGTCGGCCGCGCAGCCGGGCGCCGCCGAGCCGCCGCCGCTGCCGGGCCAGGCCCAGTGGTACGTCGGCGTCGGTGGCCAGCGGCAGGGCCCGTACGACCTCGGCGGGCTGGCCGAGCAGGCGGGCGCCGGCGCGCTCGGCCCGGACACGCTGGTCTGGCGTGCCGGGATGGCGCAGTGGCAGCCCGCCGGACAGGTGCCGGAGCTGGCGTCGGTGCTGGCCAGCGTCCCGCCGCCGCTGCCGCCGCAATGAACGCACGTCAGCGGGTGAGTCGTCCCCGCACCGGGCAGGTGCCGGCATGAGCGACACGACTGTCTCCCCGCCCTCGTACCGGTGCGGGGGTTGCGGGGCCAGGGTGGAGTTCGCGCCGGGCACGACGACGCTCAGTTGCCCGTACTGCGGGCACCGGCAGGAGATCGCCGGCGCGGGCCGCGAGGTGCGCGAGCACGCGTACGCGGATCTCGCGTCGCTGCCCCGCAAGCCGGTGGCGAGCGTCGGGGCGCACACGTTCGTCTGCCCGGGCTGCGGGGCCCGGACGGAGAGCGACGTGCTGGCGCAGCGCTGCCAGTTCTGCGCCACGCCGCTGGTGGCCGACGCCGCGGCGGGCGAGCTGATCGCGCCGGAGGCGGTGCTGCCGTTCGCGGTGGACCGCAACGGCGTACGGACGGCGCTGGGCCAGTGGTGCCGCAGCCGCTGGTTCGCGCCGGGGAGCCTGAAGAAGGTCAGCGAGGCGGAGACGCTGAAGGGCACGTACCTGCCGCACTGGACGTTCGACGCGCGGACCGTGTCGGACTACCGGGGTCAGCGGGGCGAGTACTACTACGTCACCGAGACGTACACGGTGACCGTCGACGGCAAGCAGGAGACGCGGACCCGGCAGGTGCGGCACACCCGGTGGCATCCGGCCGCCGGCACCGTCAGCCGGGACTTCGACGACGTGCTGGTGCCCGCCACCACCCACCTGCCCACCGAGCAGCTGGACAAGCTGGCGCCGTGGCCGCTGACCGAGGCGGCCGCGTACCACGGCGACTACCTGGCCGGATACCAGGCGCTGCGGTACGACACCGAGCCCGAGGCGGGCCTGACCGAGGCGAAGGCGCGGATGGCGCCGGTCATCGAGGGGGACTGCCGGTCGGACATCGGCGGTGACGAGCAACGGGTGTCCGCAGTGGACACCACGTACTCCGACGTGTCGTACAAGCTGATCCTGCTGCCGGTGTGGATCGCCGCGTACCTGCACGCCGGCCGCTCGTACCAGGTGCTGGTGAACGCGCGCACCGGCGAGGTGATCGGTGAGCGACCGTACAGCGCCGCGAAGATCGCGGCGGCGGTGTTCGCCGCGCTGGTGCTCGTCGCCGTAGTGGTGGCGCTCATGATGAACCGTTAGCGTCGCCGCGCTGTCGTACGCCCACGGGCCACCGGTATCCGCTACCGGTGGCCCGTGCGCATCGCGCGAGGAGTCTGACCGAGCGGCCGATTCGCCGCCGCGCCGATCCGCCGCAGAGTGAGGGAACGACCACCGGCCGAGCGGCGGAGGGCAGCCCCGATGGACTCACTGCGCAAGACGTCGCTGGTCGCGGGCGGGTTCTACCTGCTCACCTTCGTCTCGATCCCGACCCTCACGCTGTACGCCCCGATACGCGAGGCGGACTACATACTCGGCGGCACGCCGGACACCCCAGTCGTCGTCGGCGGCGTCCTGGAGGTGATCGTCGCCCTCGCCTGCATCGGCACCGCGATCGCGCTGCACCCGGTGCTCAAGCGGCAGGGTGAGGCGCGTGCGCTGGGCTTCGTCGCCGCCCGCGTGCTGGAGGCCGCCGGCATCTTCATCGGCGTCGCGAGCATCCTGACCCTGGTCGCCCTGCGGCGGGCCGGCGCCGAACCGGACGCGCTGGTCACCGGCCGGACACTCGTCGCCTTCTACGACTCGGTGTTCCTGCTCAGTCAGGCGCTCCTCCCGGCCGTGAACGCCCTGCTGCTGGGCTCCCTGCTCTACCAGTCCCGCCTGGTGCCGCGCATCCTGCCGGTGCTCGGGCTCGCCGGGGCGCCGCTGCTCGTCGCCTCCGATCTGGGCACGCTGTTCGGCGCCTGGGACCGGCTGTCCCCGGTGGCGGCGGTCGCCGCGCTGCCCATCGCGGTGTGGGAGTTCTCGCTCGGCGTCTACCTGGTCGTCAAGGGCTTCAAGCCGGTCACGGACGACACGGTCGCGCCCCGGCCGGTCCAGGACGCCACCGTCTGAGCCGGTCAGGCCCGCGCGCCGCCGTCGACCCGCAGCACCGTACCGGTGACGAAGGAGGCGCGGTCGCTGAGCAGCCACGCGGCGGCCTGGGCGATCTCGTCGGGTTCGGCGGCCCGGCGCAACGGGCTGGCGGCGGCGAGCCGCTCGATGATCCCGGGTGACTCCGCGTCCCAGGCGCGCATCATCTCGGTGAGCGTGCTGCCCGGGGCGATCGCGTTGACCCGGATGCCCTCCGGGCCGTAGGTGATCGCCGCGGATTCGGTGAGGCTGTTCACCGCGCGCTTCATCGCGCCGTACGCGGGCAGCGCGGGGTTGCCCATCAGGCTGCCGACGCTGGAGTTGTTCACGATCGCGCCGGTGCCGGCGGTGGCCCGGATCGCGGCGACCTCGGCGACCATGGCGAGCCACGGTCCCTTGAGGTTGACGGTGTAGAGGTGGTCGAAGTCCTCTTCGCGCACCTGGTCCATCGGTCCGGGCGGCACGATCGTCGCGCCGTTGTTGAAGGCGACGTCGAGGCGGCCGTACACCTCGACGACGCGGTCCACGGCGGCGCGCACGCTCGCCGCGTCGGCCAGGTCGCAGACGACGTACTCGGCGGTGCCGCCGGCGGCCCGGACCTGTTCGGTGACCGCCTTCAACTGTTCCTCGGTCCGGGCGGCGAGCAGCACCCGTGCGCCCTCGGCGGCGAACAGCCGGGCCGCCGCGGCGCCGATGCCCCGCCCGGCGCCGGTGATGAACGCGACCTTGTCTGCGAGCAGGCCCTCAGTGGTTCGTGTGGTGTCCATGCGGCAAGCCTGCGGCCGGGCGCGGAGCCCATCCAGGCACCGGCGGTACCTGGCTACCAGCCGCCGCGCACGGGCACACTGGGGTCGTGGACCGACGTGAGCTGGCAGTGTTCCTGCGCAGCAGGCGGGAGCGGATCGCCCCGGCCGACGTGGGCCTGCCCGCCGGGCGGCGTCGCCGCACCCCGGGGCTGCGCCGCGAGGAGGCGGCGCGGCTGGCGTTCATCTCGACCGAGTACTACACCCGGCTGGAGCAGGGCCGGGCTCCGCGTCCGTCGCGGGAGGTGCTGGCCGGGCTGGCCCGCGCGCTGCGGCTGTCCGACGCCGAACGCGACCACCTCCACCACCTGGCCGGGGAGCCGCCCGCGCCGCCGCCCGGGCCACCCCGGGAGGTACGGCAGAGCGTGCTGGACCTGCTGCACCGGCTGCCGCAGGCGGCGGCGTTCGTGACCTCCGCGACGTTCGAGGTGATCGCCTGGAACGACCTCGCGGCGGCGCTCATGGAGGACTTCTCCGCGGTGTCCCGGCGGGACCGCAACCTCGTCCGCCGGGCGTTCCTCGGCCCGCACCTGATGTACGGCGTGTCGGACGCGAGCGAGTTCGCCCGCCACTCGGTCGGGCGGCTGCGCGCCGCCGCGGCCCGCTATCCGGACGACCCGGAGATGGCCGCGCTGATCGCGGACCTGCTCGCCGGCAGCGCGGAGTTCGCCCGCCTGTGGGCCTCCCACGACGTCGGCGGCGCGCGGACGCTGTGCAAGACGTTCCGGCACCCGCTGGTCGGGCCGGTGACTGTGAACTGCGACGTCCTCGACATCACCGACCGCGACCAGCAGGTGGTCATCTACACCGCCACGCCCGGCTCACCCTCGGAGGAGGCGCTGCGGCTGCTCTCCGTGATCGGCACCCAGCGCATGACCGCCGAGCGCTGACCCGGCCGCCCCGGCGGACCGTCAGCAGCCGATGCGGGTGGAGCCCATCGCCACGTCGTCGTACCAGAGGGTGTCGGCCCCGCCGCCGTAGCTCTCCCAGCCCAGTTTCAGGTCGGTGAGCTGCGGTCGCCAGGTGCGGTTGTACCACTGGCCGTCGATGTCGTGCGTCGGTACGCCGTCGGCGGTCAGCCCGGTCACGGCGACGCCGTCCAGCCAGGTGCGGAGCTGACCGGCCGAGCCGTCCACCATGAACTCCAGGCAGGCCCAGCGGTTGGTGGGCAGCGGCACGCTCTGCGCCACCCCGGCCGGGCTCTGCTCGGGCAGCGTGGCGTCGTCGGAGGCGCGGTTCCACTGCAGGGCGCCGTTCTGGCCGCCCAGCCGCAGGTCGCGGTTGCCGTCGGCGGCGTCGGACATGGTGATCATCGTGGTGTGGTCGGTGGGCTGGGCGGTGGTGTGCCGCACCCAGATCCGGGCGTACCTGACGCTGCCCAGGGCGCTGAGGTTCTTCGTGGTCCGCACGAACACGTGGTTGCAGTAGCCGGCGGCGCCGTTGATCCGGATCGCGCGGCTGCCGCTGTGCGTGGTGGTGGTGTCCACCGTGGCCGTGCCGGCGCCGGAGCAGTCCGGGCTCACCACGCTCCAGTCGCCGGACGGCGTCGAGCCGGTCTGGTTCTCGAAGCCGTCGCAGAGCACCGCCCCGGCGCATCCGCTCGGCGGCGGGGTGGTCGGCGGCGCGCTGGTGGGCGGCGCCGTCGTGGGCGGAGCGGTGGTCGGGGGCGCGGTGGTCGGCGGGGCGGTGGTGGGTGGGGCGGTCGTCGGCGGGGCGGTGGTCGGAACCGCCGTGGTGGGCACCACTGTCGGCGACGGCGCGGCGCCGTTGCACGGGACGCCGTTGAGCGTGAACCCGCCCGGCGCGCCGCCGGCGGCGCTGAACGTGCCCTGCACGCCGAACTCGGTGGAGCCGCCCGCCGGGATGCCGCCGTTGTACGACATGTTGCGGGCGGTGACCGTCGCGCCGGACTGGCTGACGGTGGCGTTCCAGCCGTTCGTGACGCGCTCGTCGCCGGCGTACGTCCAGGTGACCGTCCACCCGGAGACGGCGGTGTCGCCGGGTGAGACCTTGACGCTCGCGGTGAACCCGCCGGGCCACTGGTTGGGTGTGTAGTCGACCCGGCAGCCCTGCGCCGCCGTGGCCGGGCCGGCGAGCAGGGCCGTCGCGGTGGCGGCCACGACGGCGGCCAGCGCGGTCACCGCCGCCAGGGCCGGGCCGGAACGGGTACGGAGAATCGTCATGGGAAGTCCTTCTGCGTCGGGCGGCGCGACGCGACGACGCGCGTCCGGACGGACGGCGGCGCGGCGACGCGCTCGGGTGGCGGCGCGTCGATGCGCCACTGTGAGAAGTCGGTGCGTACGACCGACGTGCCCGGCTCGGGACAAACCTGTCAGCCGCCGGCGGCCCGGTCGTGCGGACCTCGGCGGCGCCCGCCCTCAATCTATTGAGCGACGCCAATCAATTCAAGCGCGCCCCGGCGCGGCAGCGGTCTTCTTCCCGATTGCTCTGTTGCGCGGCGACGGCGCTGGTCGGCCGCCCGGCCGCCACGCGGGCCCTGTGCCGGGGCGGCACGCGGCACTAGTCTCCTCACCGCAACCCCCGGGCCGCCGCGCCACCGGCGCGGACGGCGGCACCCCGGCGACCGGAGGCGCGTGTGCCCGACGAGATCGACGACTCCTTCCTCGCTCTTCCGCTGGCCCGCCTCGCCGACGCCGCCCTGTCCCGGGCCCGGCAGCGGGGCGCGCGATACGCCGCGCTGCGGGTGCAGCGGGTCCGCTCCGGGCGCACCGTCGTGCACGACGGGGCGCTGCGGGCGAGCGAGGAGGAGACCGAGACCGGCCTGGCGGTACGGGTGCTGCACCGGGGCGCGTGGGGCTTCGCCGCCACGCCCGAGCTGACGCCGGAGGCGGCGGTACGCGCCTGCGACGACGCGCTGGCGCTGGCCCGGGCCTGCGCCGACGTCGGCGGCGGGCCGGTCACGCTCGCGCCCGAGCCCGTGTACCCGGAGGCGACGTGGCGCTCGCCGTACCGGATCAACCCGTTCGAGGTGCCGGAGAGCGAACGGGTGGAGCTGCTGAGCCACTGGTGCGCCGGGCTGCAGGCACACGAGTCGGTGGCGCACGTGCTGGCCCGCGCCACCGCCGCCCAGGAGAACACGTACTACGCCGACCTGGACGGCACCCGCGTCACCCAGCAGCGCGTCCGGGTGCACCCGCAGGTGCTGGCGGTGGGCCGGCGCCCGCGCGACGGCGGCGTCCAGACGCTGCGCACCGTCGGCCCGCCGGTGGCCCGCGGCTGGGAGTACCTGCACGGCGAGGGCTGGGACTGGGCCGGCGAGCTGGCCGAACTGCCGGCGCTGCTGGCCGAGAAGACGCAGGCGCCGGCGGTGCGGCCGGGCCGGTACGACCTGGTGATCGACCCGTCGCAGCTCTGGCTCACCATCCACGAGTCGGTCGGGCACGCCACCGAGTACGACCGGGCCCTGGGCCACGAGATGTCCTACGCGGGCGGCACCTTCGCCACGCCCGACGCCGCCGGGCGGCTCCGGTACGGCTCGGCGCTGATGAGCGTGGACGCCGACCGGTCGGCCCCGCACGGGCTGGCCACGGTCGGGTTCGACGACGAGGGGGTGGCCGCGCAGTCCTGGCCGCTGATCGAGGCGGGTGTGCTCGTCGGGTTCCAGCACGACCGCGCCTCGGCCGCGCGGGCCGGCCTGCCGCGCTCCGCCGGCTGCGCGTACGCCGAGTCGTACCGGCACACGCCGATGGCCCGGATGCCGAACGTGTCGCTGCGCCCGGCGGTGGACGGGCCGGACACCGCGGCCCTGATCGCGGGCGTGACGGACGGCTTCTACCTGGCCGGCTCGGACAGCTGGTCGATCGACATGCGGCGGCGGCAGTTCCAGTTCACCGCCCAGCGCTGGCACCGCATCCGCAACGGGCGGCTGGCCGGGCAGGTGTCCGGCGCCGCGTACCAGGCGGAGACCACCGCGTTCTGGTCCGCGCTGTGCGGGCTGGGCGGGGAGGGCACGTGGCTGCTCTCCGGCGCCGACATGTGCGGCAAGGGTCAGCCGGTGCAGGCGGCAGCGGCCAGCCACGGCTGCCCGTCCGCGGTGTTCCGTGGCATCGACGTCGTCGACACCGGAGGGCGGGACGGGTGAGCGGGATCCAGGACGCCCTGGAAGCGGCGCTGCGGCACCGGCGTGACGCCGACGAGCTGCTGCTGATCGCGGACGAGACGGCCGCCGCGCACCTGCGCTGGGCGGGCGACGCGCTGACCACGAACGGCAGCGTCCGGTCCCGCCGGGTGACAGCGGTGGCGGTACGCGACGGCGCGGCCGGCGTACACGTCGGGCTGGTCGGGCACGGCGGCGCGCTCGGCGACGCGCTGCCCGGGCTGGTCCGCGCGGCCGAGCGGGCCGCCCGCGACGCGCCGCCCGCCGCCGACGCGGCGCGCCTGCCCGAGCCGTGGCGGACGCCGTCCTGGGCGGAACCGCCCGGCGGCACCTCGGTCGACGCGTTCGGAGACGTGCTGCCCGGCCTGGCCGACGCGTTCGCGGCGGCCGGGCAGCGACGGCTCTACGGCTACACCGAGCACCGGGTGGTCACCACCTACCTCGCCGCGTCGACCGGCGCCCGCCTGCGGCACGCGCAGTCCACCGGCCTGTTCGACCTGAGCGTGCGCGACGGCGACGACTCGGCGTGGGCCGGTGTGACGGCGCCCGACCTGACCGGACTGGACGTGCCGGCGCTCGCCGCCGAGCTGTCCGCCACGCTGGCGCGGCCCGGCCGCCGGGTCGAGCTGCCGCCGGGACGGTACGAGGTGCTGCTCACCCCGAACTGCGTGGCCGACCTGATGCTCCACCTCTACCTGGCCGCCGGGGCGCGCGGCGCGCTGGACGGGCGTACCGCGTTCAGCCGCCCGGACGGCCGGCTGCCGCTCGGCGAGCGCCTCACCGCGTTGCCGCTGACGCTGCGCAGCGACCCGGACCATCCGCTGCTGCCCTGCGCCCCGTTCACGGTCAGCCGGGGCACCGACGACCTGACCGCAGTGGTCGACAACGGGCTGCCGCTGCGGCCGACCCGCTGGATCGACGAGGGTGTGCTGACCGCGCTCGTGCAGACCCGGCACACCGCCGAGCAGACCGGCGCGCCGCTCACCCCGATGGTGGACAACCTGGTGCTGGAGGGCGGGCCGGACGCGCCGACGCTGCCCGAGATGGTGCGCTCCACCCGGCGCGGCCTGCTGCTCACCTCGCTGTGGTACCTGCGCGACGTCGACCCGGCGTCGCTGCTGCTGACCGGCCTCACCCGCGACGGCGTGCGGCTGGTGGAGGACGGCGAGATCGTCGGCACTGTGCACAACTTCCGGTTCAACGAGAGCCCGCTGTCGCTGCTGGCCCGGGCCACCGAGGCCGGGCGGCCGGTGCCGGCGCTGCCCCGGGAGTGGGGCGACTACTTCACCCGGATGGTGATGCCGCCGCTGCGGGTGCCCGACTTCCTGATGTCGGCGGTCAGCCCGGCGACGTGAACAGCGCGGCGAACCGGTCCAGGGTGCGCCGGTCGTACACGAGCTGTTTCTGCGGCGGGTACGGACGCCGTGGCGGCGGCACGTACCCGGGCTCGCCGCGCCGGGGCAGCGTCCCGTCCGGGCGGCGCAGGTGCGGCCCGTGGAAGAACCAGCAGAGCTGGCCGACCAGCTCGGCGAAGACCAGCGGGTGCAGGTCGGGCGGGTACATCGCGAGGTGGCAGCGGGTGGCCCGGAACTCGCCGCGCGGCCCGAACGTGTTGCCGAACAGGACGTGCCCGAAGACGTCGTGCACCGCCCGGAAGATGTCGTTGTGCAGCAGTTCCTCCCCGCCGGCCCGGACTCCGGCGGGGGCGCGCAGCGGATGGTCGCCGTCCGCGCCGGCCGGCCCGTGCCCATGGCGGGTGAGGAAGACGTGCAGCAGGCCGGTGGCGCGGACCCGCGCGACCAGGTCCCGCGAGTCCCGGTACGGCTGCCCCGGCCCGGTCCACGGCAGCACCCGGATGCCCGCCTCGCCGATCAGCCGGAACTGCCGCAGGTTCTCCGCGGCCAGCCGGGCGTACCCGCGGGCCGTGCCGGCGGTGACCATCGGCGCGGCGTCGTAGCGGTCGGCCACCTCCCGGCAGAAGTCCTCGTCCAGGCGCAGCGGCTCGGCGGCCAGCCGGTCCAGCCGGACGGCGGGCACGCCCGCGCGCGCCGCCGCCCGGTCGGCGTGGGCCTGGGCCAGCTCGCCGAGACGTACGGTGAGACGGTGGTCGTCGCCGCTCATCGGCCCGGGCGTCAGTCCTCCCCCAGCCACAGGTTGGTCAGGTCGCCGTTGAGCACCGGGTACGGCAGCCAGTTGCGCACCCGGTGCCCGCGCAGCCAGTACTGGTGGGCGAAGAGGATCGGCACCACCGCGCAGTCGCGCAGCACCTCCCGCTCGGCGGCCCGCCAGTGCTCGTTCGCGGCCCTCTCGTCGGCGCAGCTCAGCGCCGCGTCGATGTGCTCGTTGACGACCTCGTTGTGGTAGTGGCCGAAGTTCGACCCCCAGTCGTCGTTGCCGGAGACGCCGGAGCTGTCGAAGAGGGCCTGGAGATAGACGCGGGCGTTGTTGCCGTGCCAGTCCGGCTCCCAGCCGGACAGCGCCACGTCCCAGCGGCCCTCGCGGGCGCCGTCGGCCCGGCCCAGGTATGTGCCGAACAGCTCGGTGATGCCGGCCGGGACGAGGTCGAGGGTGATGCCGGCCCGGGCGGCGGCGGACCGGACCACCCGCGCGGTCTCCGGGTGGATGTCCCGGTCCCGGTAGACCAGCTTCAACGTGAGCCCGTCGGGGTAGCCGGCGTCGGCGAGCAGCCGGCGGGCCAGCTCCGGGTCGCCGGCGCCGTCGTTCGCCGCGTACGGCGCGAACGGCCGGTGCGCGCGGCACAGCGGCGGCAGGATCTGCTCGGCGATGTCGTTGAGGCGACGCCCGCCCCAGACCTCGGCCACGGCGGTCTTGTCGATCGCGTACTGCAACGCCTCCCGGACCTCCCGGCGGCCCAGCGCACCGCCCTCGTTCGGGCTGAGCACGTTGATCACCAGGTACGGGCTGAACAGACCGGCCGGGCAGACCTCCAGCCGGGGGTCCCCGGCGGCGAACATCTCCGGCAGCCGCTCGGTCAGCGGCTGGATGTCCCACAACATGTCGGCGTCACCGAGGATCACCATGTCGTGGCAGGTCTTCTCGTCCAGCCCCTGCCGCACCTCGATGCGGTCCACGTGGGCGGCACGGACCGGGTCGGTGGCCGGGTCCCAGGTGCGGCTGCGCTCCAGCGTGATCAGCCGGTCCGGCTCGTAGGCGGTGATCCGGTACGGCCCGATCGAGCCGAGTCGCTGGTCCAGCTCGGGGCTGCCGGGCACGAACCAGAGGTACTCCTCCGGCGCCGGGGAGGCGAACGGCAACGCCAGGAGGTTGAGGAAGTCGGAGGTGGGGCGGCGGGTGGTCAGCTCCACCGTCCGGTCGTCGAGCACCCGCAGCCCGGGCACCTCGGCGGCCTCCAGGTAGGGCGCCACCACGTTGAGGTCGCGGGGCAGGGTGAGCAGGTCGTCGCGGAACTCGGCGAGCCCTTCGACGGTGCTCAGGTAGTAGGGCAGGCCGGGGCTGGGCGCCATCGGGTGGGCCAGCCGCTTGATGCCGCGTACCACGTCGGCGGCGGTCAACGGCCGGGGTCCGTTGGGCAGGTCCCAGCGCAGCCCGTCGCGCAGCGTGAACCGGTAGCGGCGGCCCTCGGCGTCGTACGGCCCGTCCGCCGCCACCGCCAGGTCCGGCACCAGGTCCCCGGCCCGCCGGTGGTCGCGGGTCGACGGGTAGGTGACCAGCTGCCGGGTGTACGCGCGGACGATCCCCCGGGTCACCGTGTGGTACGCCAGCGCCGGGTCGAGGTGGTCGACGTCGCCCGCGCCGACCAGGGTGAGCGTGCCGCCGCGGCGCGGGCGGTCCGCGCCGGGGATCAGTCCGAGGTCCGTCGATGCGTCTGCCGTGGTCATGCGGACTCCTCCAGCCAGAGGTTGGACAGGTCGAACCAGCGGTCCACCGTGGGCATGGCGATCGCGTTGCGGACCCGCCGGCCCTTGCGGTGCGGGATGGTCGGGGCGTGCACGAGGATCGGCACGATCGCGGCGTCCCGCATGACGCACAGGTCGACCTGGTGCCACAGTTCGGTGGCGCGGGCCCGGTCGGTGGCGCCGAGCGCCTCCTCGATCAGCCGGTCGACCTCCGGGTTGCTGTAACCGCCGTAGTTGCTGGTGCCGCGGGACGTGTTGGTCTGGAACATCGGCTGGACGTAGGTGCGCCCGTTCGGGCCGAACCAGTCGGGCGTCCAGGACGGGGCGGAGATGTCCCAGGCGCCGGCGCGGGCGTTGGCCGGGTCGCGCAGGAACTGGTAGTACTCGGCGTGGCCGAGCGAGACCAGACGGACGCTGATACCGCCCTTCTCCAGGTCGGCGGCGTAGGAGCGGGCCACCTCCGGGTTGGCGTCCACGTCCCGGTGCACGGCGGTGAGGGTGAGCCCGTCCGGGTAGCCCGCCTCGGCCAGCAGCGCCCGGCAGCGCTCCGGGTCGCCCCGGTCCCCCGGTGTCGGGTACAGGTTGAAGTCGACGTGCCCGTCGTTGCCGGGCGGGATCGCCGTGTGCCCGGACAACATCACCGTCCCGGCCTCCAGGCCGTGGTAGATCTCGGCGATCGCCGCCTTGTCTATCGCGTACGCGATGGCCTGACGCACCTTGAGCTTGCTCATCGCCCGGTCGGCGTTCGGGCTGAGCAGGTTGAACACCAGGTACGGGTTGAGCGCGTAGCCGAGGTCGTTGCCCGGGTCGGTGGGCGCCACGTCGTACGGCTCGGTGATCGGTGACGCCCAGGACAGGTCGGCGCGGCCACTGTCGATCACCTCCCCCACCTGCTGCGGGCTGGCGATCTCCATGGTCACCTCGACCCCGTCCAGGTACTGCTGGCGCACCGGGTCGGACGCCTTGCGCCACACCGGGTTGCGGTCCAGCCGCACCGACTCGCCGTGGGCGTAGTGGGTGATCCGGTACGGCCCGTTGGAGCGCACCCGCCGCCGGAACTCCGCGCTGTCGGGCAGCACCTCGTCGTACTCGACCGGGGCGGCGGAGGCGCACTGCAGCGCCAGGATGTGCAGGAAGTCCACCGCCGGGCGGATCAGGTCGAAGACGATCGTCCGGTCGTCGACGGCGCGGACGCCGGCGATCTCGTGGTTGTTCTGGAACGCGGCCAGCTCGGCGGCGGCCGGCTCGGCCGAGGTGATCGCGGCGGCGTACGCGTCGCAGTACTCGGCCATACCCCGGATGGTGCTGGTGAAGTAGCCGATCCCGCCGGCCTGCAACACCGGGTTGGCCATCCGCTTGAAGCCGCGCACGAAGTCCCCGGCGGTCACCTCGCGGGGCGGGTCGGTGTCCCAGTACACGCCGGGGCGCAGCCGGATCGTGTAGCGGGTGTGGTCGGCGCTGATGCCGCCGTTGTCCACTGTCGGCACCGCCTCGGCCACGTCGGGCACGGGCGTGACGGCCGACGGGTCGCGCAGGTCGGCGACCGGCCGGTAGGTGAACAGCTGGCGGGCGAAGAGCCGGATGATCTGCCCGCCGAGCATGTAGTAGGCGCAGGCCGGATCGAGATGGTCCATGCTGCCGGGCCCGTAGAGCCGCAGGATTCCCCCGTACCGGGGCTGGCCGCCGTTCATCGACACACACCTTTCGTCGTCTCTGCGGTCCCCGCCACGTCGGCGCGCAGCTGCGACGGCAGCAGCGGCTCCCGCAGCAGCGTGTCGAAGCGGTCGGCGAGGCTGGTGTCCGGCTCGCGGGCGGCCAGCCAGGCGTCGACCAGCCGGCCGCCCTCGGAGTAGGTGACTGAGTACGCGCGCCACAGCGGGTCGGCGGCGAACGTGACCATCTGCTCGGCCCGGTCGGGTGGCAGCAGCATCCACCGCCGCAGGTAGGCAAGTGCCTCCGCCCGGTCGCCGCCCTCGTCGTGCAGGAGCAGGGCGGCGTCGATGCGGGCCGGCAGCAGGCGCACGATCAGGCCGCGCATCCGCTCGACCCGCTCGCCCTCGACGTGGACGCCCTCCCCGGCCAGGATGCCGGCGGTCCACTCGCCCCAGCCGGGGCCGAGCACCGCGTCGACCGCCGCCTCGGCCAGGCCCTCGGTGACCAGGCACCGGGGTGTGTCGACCAGGGCGATGGTGTGCTCGTCCTGGCCGCCGTCGCGGACCAGGCCGGCCTCCTTCAGGCAGTGCTCGGTGTGGTGGCCGGGGTACGACTCGTGCGCCACGATGATCGGCAGCGCGGCCACCGACCGGCCGCTCGCCGCGTTCAGCGCCACGGCGGAGCGGAAGCCGCCCAGGTAGCTGTTGTACGCGTTCCACGGCGCGTCCCGGACCACCGTGTACTCGACACGCTCGGTCCCGGGCAGGCCGAACCGGTCCCGGGTCCGCTCGCGCAGCGCGTCGGAGACCGCCTGCACGCAGCGGTGCAGCCGTTCCGGCGGGACGGTGTTGCGCCGGTAGAACTCCTCCACCCGGTCCACGAGCGGTCCCGGCCCGGGCAGCAGCGCGTCGATCTCGTCGTGCACCGCCGCGTACCGCTCCGGCGGGGTGCGGGTCACGTCGACGTCGTAACAGGCGCGCACCTCCTCCCGGAACGACATCGGCGTGCCGGCGAGCCGGTCGGCGACCGCGCGCAGCGCGGCGAGCTGGGCGGTGAGGTACCGGCGGCGGGCCGGTTCGAGGTCGCTGTCGCCGAGGGCGGCGAGCGTCCGGCCGGCCTGGCGGGACAGCTCGCGGGGGTCGGGCGGCGGTTCGGCGGCGACCTGGTCGCGCAGCGCCGGGTCACCGTAGTAGCAGTCGACGAGCCCGTCGACCAGCCGGCCGAGGCGCAGGCCGAGCAGCAGGTAGTCGCGGACCAGCGGGTTCACTCGTCCACCCCCGGGCGTGCGGCGGTCAGGTCCACCGCGTACCCCTGCGGGGGCAGCGGCGTGATCCCGTCGACCCGGTCCGGTCGCCTCGGCGCGGCCACCGGCGCCCGGTGCAGGATCGGCACCACCGCCACGTCGGCGACCGCGCGCTCCGCGGCGGCCCGCCAGGCGGCGTCGGCCCGCCACGGCTCCGGCGCGTCGAGCGCCCGCTCGATCAGCGCGTCCACCTCGGGTGCGGCGTAGCCGCCGTGGTTGGCGCCGCCGGGCACCGGGGTCGCCTGGAGCATCGCCTGCGCGAAGACCCGCCCGTTGTGCTCCAGCCAGTCGGGTACGCGCGCCGCCACCGCGAGCTGCCAGCCGCCGGCGGTGGCGGGGGCGCGCAGCGCCTCGGTGTACGCGGCGTCGGCGAGCCCGACCGCCCGGGTCGGCAGGCCGGCCCGGGTGAGGTCGCTCGCGCAGGCGTGCGCCACCTCGGGCCCGAGGCCGGACTGCGGGTGGATCAGGACCAGCGGCGGGCCGTCGGCGTGGCCCGCCGAGGCGAGCAGTTCACGGGCCCGCGCCGGATCACCGGTGGAGCACGGATCGGCCGTGTCGTGCCCGGCGTTGCCCGGCGGGATCAGCGAGCCCGCGATCCGTACCGGCACGCCGGGGCGGTGCCGCCGGTACAGGTCGGCCACCGCGGCCTTGTCCACGGCGAGCGCCACGGCCTGCCGTACCCGGGGGTCGGCCCAGACCGGGTCGCGCAGGTTGAGCAGGAGGTACGGGTCGAGCGCCCAGCCGAGCGCGCCGTCGCCGTCGACCGGCTCGGCGGCCGGCAGCCCGCCGACTGCGGGCGCGACCGGCACCTCGGCCGGCGCGTCGGTGGGCTCCGCGTCGGCGCGGCCGGCGCCGTCGCTCAGGCGCAGCTCCACCCGGTCGGCCTCGGCCCGCCGGTACGGGTCGGCGGCGGGCTCCCAGGCCGGGTTGCGGACCAGTTCGACCCATTCGCCGGGCCGGTGCCGCCGCACCCGGTACGGCCCGTTGGCGCGCAGGTGGGCGGCGGCCTCGGGGCTGCCGGGGACGAACGCGTCGTGCTCGACGGGCACCGCCGACGCCGCGGGCAGCGCGAGCATGTGCACGAAGTCCAGCGCCGGCCGGGCCAGCTCGATGACGAGCGTCTCGTCGTCGAGCGCGAAGACGCCGGGGATCTCGTGCGCGTTCTGGTACGCGGCCAGCGTCGCCGCGTCCCCGGCCCGGTGGGTGGCCTCCGCCGCCCAGGCGGTGGCGAAGTCGGCGAGGCCGCGCACGGTGCTCGCGAAGTACGCGAGCGACGGTGAGGGCCGGACCGGGTTGCACATCCGTTTGAAGCCGCGGACCACGTCGTGCGCGGTGACCGGACGCCGGTCGGGGGTGTCCCAGCGGACGCCGGGGCGCATGTGGAACACGTAGCTGCGGTGGCTGGCGCCGAGCCCGGCGTTCCAGGTGGAGGGGACCTCCAGGGCGAGGTCGGGCACCGGCGTGACGGCCTGCCAGTCGCGGACGTCCCGGGCGGTCTGCCAGGTGACGAGCTGCCGGGTGTGCAGCCGGACGAACGGGGCCGCCGACGCGGGGGCGCAGCTGGGGTCCAGCGGTGCGGCGTCGGTGGGCGCGACCACCCGCAGCACGCCGCCGCGCCGCCGCGCGGTGGCCGGCTCCGGCCGGTACGGGGCGACGGTCATGACAGCTCCCGGACGAGGTCGGCGATGGCGTCGACGGCGAGGTCGACCTCCTCGGCGGTGTTGTAGAGGTGGGTGCAGATCCGGGCGGCGTAGTGCTGGTGCGGTGAGCCGGCGACGTCGAACTCGGTCCACCGGGTCCAGATCCGGTGCCGGCTCTCCAGCTCGTCGACGAGACGGGCGAATTTGGTGATGTTCCAGCCGTCGGCCCGGTCGGGGAACGGGTTGAACGCCACCAGCGGCGCGGTCAGCCGGTCGTCGGTGAGCGGTGAGTACAGCGACTCGACGCCGAACCGCTCGACGATCCGGGCGCGGGTGTGCGCGCCGAGCGCCACCGCGTGCCGCTCGATCCGGTCCCGGCCGATGCGGTCCCACAGCTCGCACGCCTTCGCCAGGGCGGCGCCCCGGGCGATGCTGGCACTGCCAGCGCTCTGCAGGTAGTCGCCCATGTTGTAGCTCTCCACCCGGGTGGTGGTACGCGGTGGCGGGGCGCCCATCATCGGGTACCAGGTGGAGATGACCGGCCAGAACGTCGGCAGCGGCAGCGGGTTGTGCTCGGGGTGGACCTTGTTGCGGACGTAGAGCAGCCCGGTGCCGAGCGGCCCGCACTGGAACTTCGAGCCGGAGCAGGTGACGAAGTCGGGCCCGAGCGCGCGCAGGTCGGTGTCGAACAGGCCGGGCAGCAGCGCGCCGTCGACCACTGTGGTCAGGCCGTGTTGCTGGGCCAGGTCGCAGAGCTGGCGCACCGGCATCCGGGTGCCGGTGAACAGCGTGACGGCGGCGAACGCCAGCACCTTCGTCCGCGGCGTGATCGCCCGGGCGAACATGTCGACGATCTCCTCGGCGGTGACGTCCGGCCCGACCGGCGGGGTCAGCACGGTGAGCGTGATCCGGTGCCGGTTGCGCAGCAGGTTGAAGTTGGACAGCACCGAGTAGCACTCGTGGCTGGTGGTGATGACCTCGTCGCCCTCGTGCAGGTCGAGCCCGTTGATGACGCGGGCCACCCCCTCGGTGGCGTTGTGGCAGATCACCATCTCGTCCTGGTCGACGCCGAACGCCCGGCCGATGGCGGCGCGGTGCTCGGGGTACATGCCGGGCGGGTAGACGTTGCGCAGTCCGCCGTTCCACTCCCGGGTCACCCGGTCGTTGACGTCCAGCACCTCGTACGGCATCACGCCGATGGTGCCGGTGTTGAGGTGGACCGCGTCGGGCTCCATCGCGAACAGCGACCGCAGCTCCGCGAAGGAGGCGGCGCGCAGCGGGTCGGCCGGTGCGGGCGGCCCGCCGGTGCGGGAGGCCGTCGTGGTCGCGGGGTCGTCGGTCACGCTGACGCGCATGGCGTCCCTCCTGTCAGGAGCTGGCACCCGCCAGCGAATTTACCATATGATTCTCAAGTAAATAGTCGTCCCGCTGCCCGCCCCGTCCGACCGCGCCGGGCTCTCCGGCGCGTCCCACCGCAGAGCAGGGAGAAGCGATGATCGCGTGCCACACCGGCGGTTGGCCGGACACCGAAGATCCTCAGCGGACGGAGCCGGCTGCCTCCGGCTGCTCGTGCGGCTGCGCCGGCCGCTGCCGGCCGCCGTCCGCCGGCGCCGGCGGCGAGCGCGACCGCCGGCAGGAGCAGTTCGACGCGCGCGACCGGGTGCCCTGACGCCGGGCGGGTGGGGGCGGCCGGGCCGCCGCCCCCACCGGGCCGGTCAGCCGCCGAGCACGTCCGGCAGCCGGACCGCCTTGAACCGCCGGTCGGCGAAGTCGCAGTACCAGACCAGCTCGCCGTCCCAGGCCAGCCCGGTCGGATGCCCCGGCAGCCGCACCGTGGCGACCAGCCGGCCCGACTCCGCCTCGACCGCGTGCAGCAGGCCGTCCTCGAACTCGGCGTAGAGCACGTGACCCTCGGCGTACGTGAGGCCCGAGGGCGACCCCACGACCGGGTGCTCCCGCTGCACCGTCATGGTCTCGAAGTCCCGTAGCTGGATCACCGCGGGCGCGCGCAGGCAGAGCCACACGCCCTCGGGCCCGGTCTCCATGCCGGTGACCCGGCCGTTGGAGGGCCGTACCGGCTTCGACCCGACGGTCTGGCCGGTGGCCGGGTCGATCAGCAGGATCCGCTTCGGCCGGCCGCCGATCTGGCACAGTTTTCCGTCCGCGTATCCCAGGTCGGCCCGCACGTCCGGGTACGCGAAGGACCGGCGTACCGCGCCGTCCGCCGGGTCGATCGCGAAGATCCGCGCGGCGTCCTGGTCGGAGTGCCAGAGCCAGGTGCCGTCCCAGGTCAGGCCGCACATGTAGCCGGCCGGGCCGGGCAGGCTGCGCACCACCTCGACGGGCGGTGCGATCGTCGAGCCGCTCACCGTCTCGTTCTCCCTTCGTTGGCTGACCCGGCCCGCGCCGGGCCGGCGGACCTGCGGGCGGCGTCAGTCGACGGCCGCCACCGGGGCGTTCAGCCGGGCCGTCAGCGCGGCGATGTGCGCCGGCGACGCGCCGCAGCACCCGCCGGCCACGGCGAGCCGGTACTCCACCGCCCAGCCGGCGACCAGGTCGCCGAACTCGGCGGGGTCGAGCAGCGGGCGCGGCCCGGGCGCGCCGTCGCGGCGGTCCTCCAGGTTCGGGTACGCGCCGATCGGGCCGTCGTCGGCGTCGCGCAGCGCCCGCAGGCACCGCTCGGTCGCCTCCGGGGCGGTGCAGTTGACAAGCACCACCTCGGCCCCGGCGGCGCGCACCGCGCGGGCGGCGTCCACCAGGGAGTCGCCGGACAGCAGCCGGCCCTGGTCGTCGCAGACGAAGGCGGCCCAGGCCCGGGCGCCCACCTCGCGTACCTGCTCCACCGCGATGCGTGCCTCGCGGGCGGTGTTCATGGTCTCCACCAGCACCAGCTCCACCCCGGCCCGGACCAGCTCCACGGCCAGCCAGCGGTGCTCCTCACGCAGCTCGTCGTCGGCCGGCACCAGGTCCGGCCGGTAGCAGTCCTCCACCGGAGCCATCGACGCGGCGATCCGGGTGCCGGGCGCGCCGGCCGTGTTGCGGGCGGCGAGCGCGACGCCGACGGCCGCGTGCACCATCCAGCCGAGGCCGGCGTCCTCCAGTCCGGCGCGGCGCAGCGCCCGCAGGTTGCAGCGCAGCGTGTTCGCCGTGAGCACCTGCGCCCCGGCGGTCAGGAACCGCTCGTGGACGTCGCGCAGCACGCGCCGCCGGCTGTCCGCCAGCAACGCCGCGGTGCCCCACCACGGGGGCTGGTACGGCAGCCCGGCGCGCTGCAACTCGGTGGCGAGTCCTCCGTCGAGCACCACCGGGGCGCCGCCGGTCGTGAATGCGGACATGTCTCCTCCTTCGCGGGGCGGTAATGCCGGTCAGCGGGTCAGGCGCCGTCACGCAGCGCGGTGACCAGGTCCTCGACCAGGTCGGCCGGGTCCTCGATGCCGGGTGAGATCCGGATCAGCCGGTCGGTCAACCCGAGACGCCGGCGTACCTCGGGCGGCACCGGGCGGTGGGTCATCAGCGCCGGGCACTCGATCAGGGAGCGGACGCCGCCGAGGCTGACCGCGGCGGTGAACAGGCGTACCCGGTCGAGCAGCTTGGCCGGGTCGCCGCGGTACTCGAAGGCGGCGAGCGCGCCGGGCGCGGTCATCTGCCGGGCCGCCACCGCGTGCTGCGGATGCGTGGGCAGGCCCGGATAGCTGACCGTCGCGACGCTCGGCTCGGCCAGCAGAGCCGCCACCACCGCGCGGGTGTTCTCCACCTGCCGGGCGGTGCGCAGGGACAGCGTCTTCAGACCGCGGTGGGTGAGGTAGCAGTCGAAGCCGCCGGGGGCGTTGCCGGCCACCGTGCGGTAGGCCAGGAACCGCCGGTGCAGCTCCTCGTCCTGGTAGACGAGCGCGCCGCCGAGCACGTCGAGATGACCGGCGACGGACTTGGTGGTGCTGTAGAGCGTGATGTCCGCGCCGTGCGCGAGCGGTCGTTGCAGTACCGGCCCGGCCAGCGTGTTGTCCACCACCACCAGGGCGCCGTGCCGGTGCGCGAGGTCGGACACCGCGGCGATGTCGGCGACCTTGAGCAGCGGGTTGGTGGGCGTCTCCAGCCACACCATGGCCAGCTCGGGACCGCACTCGGACAGCGCGCGGTCCCGCTCGGCCGGGTCGGCGAAATCCACCGGCCGGACCGTCACGCCGCGCTCGGCGGCGGCGGCGAGCAACTGGTGGGTGCCGCCGTACACGTCGTCGGAGGCGAGCACCAGCCGGCCCGGCGGCACCAGCGACAGCGCCGTCGTGGCGGCGGCCTGCCCGCTGGTGTAGACGGTCGCGTGCCGGGCGTCCTCCAGCGCGGCGAGGCACTCCTCCAGCGCCTCCCGGTTGGGCTGCTCGCCCCGGGCGTAGAAGTAGCGCGGCGGGTCCTGGGCGGTGCGGTCGTAGGTGGTGGCGAGGTGGATCGGCGGCACCACGTCGCCGGTGCCGGGCACTGGTCGCTGGCCGACGTGCACCAGCCGGGTGTCGAACCTCATGACGCTCCCTTCCGGGCGCTGCTCAGAGGAACCGGACGTCGGGGTGGTCGGTGGTCCAGGGACCCGGTCGTACGCCGGCGAGCAGCTCGCCGACGAGGTCGATCTCGGCGGTGGTGTTGTAGACGCCGAAGGAGAGCCGGACCGTGCCGAGCAGGCCCATCTCGTCGAGGAAGGTGCTGGCGCAGTGCACGCCGCAGCGCACCGCCACGCCGTGCCGGTCCAGGTGCGCCCCGACGTCGTACGGGTGGATGCCGTCGACCACGAACGAGACGATGCCGCTGGGGTCGGCGGCCGGGTCACCGACCACCCGCACCCGGTCGATCGCGGCGAGCACGTCGACGGCGTGCCGGACCAGCGCCCGGTCGTGCCGGCGGATCGCGTCCCAGCCGAGGTCGCGCAGGTAGTCCAGGGCGGCGGCCAGCCCGACCGCGCCGGCCACGTACGGCGTGCCGGCCTCCCACCGGGCCGGCCCGTCGAGGTAGCGGACCGGCTGGTCGGCCGCGACGCCCTTCACGGTGCCGCCGCCCACCTGGTACGGGGGCAGCCCGGCGAGCAGGTCCCGGCGGCCGTGCAGCACGCCGACGCCCATCGGCCCGTACGCCTTGTGCCCGGAGAAGCAGTAGAAGTCGGCATCGAGGTCGCGCACGTCGACCGGCCGGTGCGGTACGGCCTGGGCGCCGTCGACCACCACCAGCGCGCCGACCCGGCGGGCGGCGGCGGTCATCTCCCGTACCGGGTTGACGGTGCCGAGCACGTTCGAGACGTGGGTGACCGCCACCAGCGCGGTGTCCGGGCCGAGCGCGGCGGCGAACCGGTCGGCTCCGACCCGCCCGTCCGGTCCGGCCGGCACCACTGTGAGCGTGGCGCCCGTACGGTCGCAGAGCCGGCGCCACGGCAGCAGGTTGCTGTTGTGCTCCATGCCGGTCACCACGACCCGCCGGCCCGGCCCGGCCACCCGTTGCCCGGCGGTGTCCGCGACCAGGTTGACCGCGGCGGTGGTGCCGGCGGTGAAGAGCACCTCCTCCGGCTGCGCCGCGCCGATCGCCCGCGCGACGCTCTCGCGGGCCTGCTCGTACCGCTCGGTGGACTCCAGGCCGAGCCGGTGGTAGCCGCGCCCGACGTTGCTGTTCGCCCCGGTGTAGTAGTCGGTGATCGCGTCCAGGACGACGCGGGGCTTCTGCGTGGTGGCGGCGTTGTCCAGGTAGGCGACGAGGTCGCCGGCCCGGCGGGCCAGCAGGGGGAAGTCGTCCCGTACCGCCCTGGGCAGCGCCTCCGGATCGTGTCGCACCGTGTCCGTCATGCCGGCTCCTGTCGCTTGACGGCCGGTCGTCGGTGCCGGCGTACGCGCCGCGCGGGGTCGCCCCCGCGACGCGCACGGACGCCGTCAGGCGCTCGGGCGACGGAGGGCGGACCGGTCGTCCCCGTGGGACCACAGTGCTCGGGAGGTGCCGCACGGGCGCGGCGTGCCGGACGACGACGGGCCCCGACGAACGCCGAGGCTAGTTCAGAATAATATAGTGATCCGGTCCCGTCACCCCCTGGCGCGGGTCAGTGACCGGAGGTCGTCTGAGCGGCGGGCGCGGCGCCGGCGTCCAGGCCGAGCAGCTCGCAGCAGCGCAGCACCGCGTCGATGTCGCCCTCCAGCTTGAGCTGCCCGCCGACCATCGCCATCAGCGGCGTGACCCGCCCGGCGCCGATGCGCACGAACGTGGCCGCGTCGGTGGTCGCCACCATCGCCGGGTCGTCGGACGGCCCCTTCGCCACGCGCGGCACCCCGCCGGCGACGTCGATGCGGAAGACCTCGTCGTCGACCTGGAACTGGTAGCTCTCGTCGATCGGGGAGATCTTGTCCCACTGGAACATCGCCTCCACGGCGAGGAAGCCCCAGTGCGGGCGGACCGTGTCCTCGGCGTTCAGGTCACCGACGAACTCCAGGCCCCAGTGCGCGAGCCCGAGCACCATCGGCCGCAGCGCCTGCCCGGTCGGGGTCAGCTCGTAGGAGAGCCGGCCGCCGGTGCCGTGCACGTCGACCTGCCGCAGCACGCCCGAGTCGACGAGGAACTTGAGCCGGTCGGCGAGCAGGTTCGTGCCGATGCCGGGCAGGTCCGCGAGCAGTTCGCTGTAGCGCCGGGGACCCATCAGCAGCTCCCTGATGATCAGCAGCGTCCAGCGTTCGCCCAGCACGTCGAGCGCGGACGCGAGCCCGCAGTACTGGTGGTAGGAGCGCTTGCCGGCGAGGCCAGTCTGTGCCATTCCGCTATCGTATATTTTAGTCGGCTGTTTGCGCAGGTGGGGACGCGCTGTCGAAGCGACCGGCCAGGCCCGGCGGACCGTTCGGCCAGCGGTCAGGCGGCGGCCCGGCGGCCGAAGAGCCCCCGCATCAGCACCGGCTTGGCCAGCTCCTGGAAGTCGAGGTCGGGGTCGAGCTCGCGTACCGTCCCCTCGATCACCAGCAGCGACAGCAGCGGGAAGATGAGTTCCGGCGCGGCGTGCACGCCGTAGCGGCGTTGCAGGTCGAACATCTCCGCGGCGAACGCGATCAGGCTGAACTCCCGGGCCGGCAGCCCGTGGCTGCGCTCCACCAGGTCGGCCATCCGGACCAGGAACGTCTCCACGTCGGCGTCCGGCCGCAGGCCGGTGCCGCTGCGCACCACGATCTCGGCGCAGTACCGGCCGCGCCCGATCGACATGTTCATGAAGAACTCCGCGAACAGCCGGCGCAGCTCCTCGGTGAGCTGCACGCTGAACCCGGCGTCGAGCACCACCACCTGGGCGCCCCGGGTGAAGTAGAGGTTGCCCGGGTGCATGTCGCAGTGGACGAATCCGTCCACGAAGAGCATGTGGTAGATCGCTGTCATCGCAGAGGCGGCGAACCGCTTTCGCACGGCCGCCGACATCGACCGCGCCACGTCCACGTCGAGGTCCGGCATGAACTCCATGACCAGGCAGCGCGGCCGGCAGGCGTCGTCGCGTACGCCGGGCACCCGGACCCGGGGCACCACGGCGAGGTTCTCCTTGAGCCGGCGCAGGTTCTCCGCCTCCCGGGCGAAGTCGAGCTGGCCGAACACCGCGCCGCACATGTTCTCGACCACCTCCCGCACCGGGACGCCGCGCAGCATCGGCAGCCGGGCCATCACCCGGGCGCCGTGCCGCATCAGCGCGAGGTCGAGGGCCATCGTCGACTCGATGCCGGGACGGCGCAGCTTGAGCGCCACCTCGGCGCCGTCGGGCATCCGGCCGCGGTAGACGCAGGCCACGCTGCCGCTGGCCACCGGCGTCGGGTCGATCTCCGCGAACTCCGCGGGCGTCTCGCTGCCGTACGCCTCGGCCAGCGCCCGGCTGGTCTGCTCGGGGGTCATCGGGTCGACCCGGTCCTGGAGCACCGACAGCTCGTCGCAGAGCGCGGCCGGCAGCACGTCGCGCCGGGTGCCGAGCACCTGCCCGGCCTTGACGAACGTCGGGCCGAGCCGCATCAGCAACGTGGTGAGACGGCGGTACAGCAGCCGGCGGGCCGCCGCCCGGTCACCTCGGACCGCCTTGACCAGCGCCGCCGGCAGCACCGGCAGCAGGTGGGCGGCGCCGACCGCGCCGATCCGGGTCGAGCGGGCCAGCAGAGCGCGCGTGGTCGCCATGGACGTCAACCCTTCGTGATGCCCGGCACCTCGATCGCCCGGAGCTGCAGGGTGGTGAAGTCGCAGTACCAGATGCGGCGGCCGTCCCAGGTGATGCCGGTCGGGTTGCCCGCGACCGAGTAGGCGGCCACCTCCCGGCGGGCCGCCACGTCGTACAGGTTGATGGTGGCCGCGTCGCGGTCGGAGTAGACGAGGTAGCTGTCCGAGACGGTCAGGCCGGCGATCGGCTGGCGGACCGGGAACGTGTCGATCAGCCCGAAACCGTCCGGGTCGCGCAGGTCGACCTGGCGCAGGTCCTCGTAGCCCAGCCAGAGCCCGTGCCGGGTCGCCTCCAGCCCGCACAGCACGTTGCCGGGACGCGGGTTGCCGAACTCGCCGAGCAGCTCGCCGTCCTCGGGATCGACCAGCCGCAGCACGCGGTCGTCGCCCGCCACCTGCAGCAGCCGCCCGCCGATCGTGGTCAGGTCGGTGCGCACGCCGGGGCAGTCGAGCCGGCGGACCACCTTGCCGCTGATCGGGTCCAGGGAGGCGATCTGGCTGGAGACCGCCTCGGAGAACCAGAGGCACTCCGCGGACCAGGTCAGGCCGCAGAGCTTGAGAGCGCCACGGACGGGAATGTCGCGGACGGTACCCACCGCGAAGGGCATCAGGACCTCCTCTGCCGGGACAGGCCGCACTCCAGCCGCCAGCCGGTCACGGCGCGGACGTCGCGCCGGGCCGGCCGGCGCAGGGCGACGGACAGCTCGTCGCCCTCGGCCACGTCGGTGTGCCGCAGCGGCCACACCCAGACCGCCCAGTTGCATCCGGGGTACGACGGGAAGTTCGACAGCGTCACGTCGTCGGTGAAGTCGGCGGTGAAGAAGCCGAGCACGGCGTGCAGCCTCCCCGGCGCGATGACCGGCAGCCGCTGCCGCAGCGTCTGCCGGGACGGCGACCGGCCGTCGAGCGCCTGGTCGAGCACCACTGTGGGCTCGGTCAGCAGCTTCGGCGGACGCTGGAAGAAGTGCAGCTGGGCCGCCGGGGCCACGAGCTCCTGCACCGGGTCGAGCCGGTAGCCGTAGAAGTCGCCGCCCCACAGCCCCCAGCCCTCGTCGGCGAACTCGGCCGCGGCCAGCCAGGTCCGCAGCCGCCGGGGCACCACCCGGCCGCCGGGGCGCAGGTGGCGACGGGCGATCACGTGCAGCACCTCGGCCATCTCCTCCTCCGGGCCGAGGTTTCCCATCATCTCGGAGACCAGCACGTCCGCCTTGCGGGGCAGCCGGACCGTACGGGCGTCGCCGGTGACCAGGGTGAGCCGTCCCTTGAGGTCGTTGGCCTCGATGATGCGGGCCGCCGCCGCGGCGGTGGCCGGGTCGGCCTCGACCGCGTACACGTGCTCGGCGCCGTGCCGCAGCGCCAGCAGGGAGAGCGCGAGCAGCCCCGCGCCCACGTCGACCACCACGTCGCCGGGGGTGACGGCCTCCTCCAGCGCCCTGTCGTACGCCCGCAGCCGGGGCGCGTCGCCGAGCATCATCTGGTGCATGAGCAGCAGCCGCTGGTCCACGCGGTACCCCCTGAGCGCGCGTCCCTCCCGACCGCCGTAGCAGCCGGGAGGGACATCGTGACGGTACGTTGCTATTGGTTTTACTAGTAGAACCTCTGCCCGGCAGGCCCGTCAAGCGGACCCGTCGGTCAGGCGTTCACCGCGGCGTGCTCGCCGACCAGCGCGTCCCGCATCACCAGGTTGACGCCGGTGAGGCGAGCCTTCGGCTGCTCGTCCACGGTGACCAGGGCGGTGTCCGAGCCGTCCAGCTTGAGCTCGGTGCCGGTGGCCTCCATGCCGCGCATCTTGCCGTTGACGTGCACGGAGTTGGCGGCGTAGAGCGTCTCGTGCGGCGTGACCAGCTCGAACTCGGCGTCGATGTGCAGGTCGCCGGGGAACTTGAGCCGGCTGAGGCTGTCCTCGTTGCCCTCGCCCAGCGTGCCGCCGGAGACCCGCGGCCAGCTCGCCCGCAGCATGACCCGGCCACCCAGCTCCGGGCTGTGTCCGACGACCGCGACGCGGGCCAGCTGGGCGAGCACGCCCGGGCCCTCGTCGTGCTTGTCCGGGCCGAAGAGCAGCACCTCGGCACCGGCCGCCTTGCGGTAGTCCCCGGCCAGGTCGACCCGCACCGTCTTGCCGTTGACCTCGACCTCGATCTGCCCCTCCAGCGAGGTCTGCATGATCATGGACGGGTCGACCAGCATGGACATGCACGGGCCGGCGCTGGGCGCGAAGAACAGGTTCGGCGTGATCCCGACCGGCTGGTTCTCGTCGTTGGCCGGGTACCACGCCTCCGGCAGCGTGGTGCCCTTGACGACGTTCGGCGCGGCCATCACGTCGAAGGGACCGTCACCGCGCGGCTTGCCCAGGTAGGGCCCGGTCAGCGGCTTCTTGAACGGCGGGACGCTGTCGACCACGCCGTAGATGTCGATGACGTTGCGGTGGGCGAGCCGCAGCGTGCTCGACTCCAGGATGCCGAAGCGGCGGATGTAGAACTCGGCCGGGAAGTTCTTGCCCGGCACGATCTGCCGCACGTGCCCGCTGTTGGGCAGGAACGGGTTGGACAGGACCTGGATGCGGTCGTCCAACTCGTAGCTGAACCCCTTGATGCCCACCTCGGGCGCGCTGATCAGCTCGGTGGCGAACTGCGCGTAGCCGTTCTCGTCGACCTTGTGCTCGAAGCCCGGCATGGGCCACTTGTTGAGCTGCACGAAGCCGGACAGGTTGATCGTCTCGCGGCGGCCCGAGTAGTAGTCCTCGCCGAAGACCACGGTTGCCGCGGCGAGGATGTGCGGGCGGATCGGCTTGGGTTCGAGGTTCAGGGACTCGTAGGTCTCTCTGGTGCTCAAGCCAGACACCTCCAATGTCTGTCGGCAGGGGTCAGCGGCGGTCTGAGGGCCGCTGGTGGACCGGACCCGACCGGTCCCGCCGAACTTCAAGCTATGTGTTTTTAAAGCGTGCTGTCAATGCCTGGGGCATCGTCAGGTGTCATCGGCCTCCAGAACGCGACGGCCCGCTCCCCCGGCGGGGAGCGGGCCGTCGCGGCGGCCGCCGGTCAGTCCGGCACGGCCGCCGCGCCGGCCGGCAGCAACGGCCGGGGCAGCGGCAGGGGCAGTTCGGCGGCGGGACTCGTCACGGCCCCCGGGGTACCCGTCTCCAGCGCCAGCCGGCGCAGCAGGCCGAGCATCCGGTACCGGCCGCCGGTCGTCCCGACCGGCATCACCAGGGACTTGTCCACCAGGGCGGCGAGCACCACCCGCACGTCCGTGGGCCCGGACGGATGGGGCCGCCAGAACCGCTGGGCGGCCGCCAGGTCGAACACCCCCGGCAGCAACGCGACGCGCTGGAACAGACAACGCTCGGCCACGTCGAGGCGCTGGACGCTACGGTCGAGCATCGCCCGCAGCGACGTGTGGCGTGACTCCGGTCCGGCGGCGGGCGGGCGCAGTCCGTCCAGCGGTCCCTCCAGCTTGCGCAGCACCCCGTCCAGACTCTCGGTGGCCAGGCACGCCGCCGCCATCTCCAGGGCCAGCGGCAGGCCGTCGAGCCGGCGGCAGATCTCCACCGCGACCTCCGCGTCCCGCCGGTCGAGGCGGAACCCGGGGCGGGCCTGGGCCGCCCGTTCGGCGAGCAGCGCGACCGCCGGATTGGACAGGACCGACGGCCATCCGCCCGGCTGCGGCACCGGGAGCGGATGCAGGCGCTGGACCCGCTCGTACGGCAGCCCGAGCGGCTGACGCGAGCCGGTCAGCACCGCCACGTCCGGGCACGCCAGCAACAGCCGGTCGGCGACCACCGCACACGCGTCGACCAGGTGCTCGGCGTTGTCCAGCACCACGAGTGTCGGCTGGTCGCGCAGCAGTTCGACCGGATCCTCGGCGCCGTTGCCCCCGAGCATCCGGGCCAGCCGGCGTTCCAGCTGCCGCCGGTCACTGAGATCGAGCGTGTCCACCGTCAGGACCCCGCCGGTGAAGACACGGGCGGCCTGGTGGGCGGCGCGCAGGGTCACCGCCGACTTGCCACAGCCGGGCGCGCCGGTGACGGTCACCGCGCGGTACTTCGCCAGCAGGGCCGCCAGGTCGGCGATGTCCCCGGCCCGCCAGTGCAGCGGCCCGGAGATCGGCCCGCAGCCGGGCCTGCGCCTTGCGGCCGGCACCGCCGGCGCCGGCCGGGGCACCGGTGGACGGCCGGCCGGGCGCACCAGCGCCCGGTGCACCGCCCGCAGTTCCTCCCCCGGGTCGACGCCCAGTTCGGTACGGAGCCGCTCGGTGATGTCGGCGTACCGGTGCAGGGCCACGGTCCGGTGCCCGCTGCTGCCGAGCACGGCCAGATAGTCGGCCTGGATCGCCTCGTGCAGGGGTTCCAGCCGGGCCAGCCGGGTGGCGGTGTCGAGCACCGCCGCGGCGCGTCCCAGCCGCAGCCCCAGACCGACGTAGCTGTGCGAGGTCGCCACCCAGGCCGCACCCAGGGCCTCCACCTCGATGTTGTCGTGCAGCAGCGAACGCAGCTCACCGAGGGTCGGGCTGCGCCACAGGTCCAGCGCCTGCCCGAGCAGGTGGAACGCCTCCTCACGGCAGCCCTCGCCGATCCGCTTCTCGGCCTCGGCGACACAGCGGCGGAACCGCGCGACGTCCGTCTCGACGGTCTCGGCGCGCAGCGAGTACCCGGTGACGGTCGAGGCGATGACCCGTACCCGGCGCCGCGGCGGATGCTCCGGTTCGAGGACCTGGCGCAGCCGGGCCACGTACGTGTGCACGAGCGACCGGGCGCTCGGCGGGACTACGCCGCCCCAGACCGCCTCCTCCACCTCGCTCACCGGGACGCTGTCGCCCAGGCGTAACGCCAGAAGCGAGAGCACCGCCCGCTGCTTGGCCGGTCCGGGCTCCACCGGATGCCCCTTCCGCCGCACGCGCAGCGGACCCAACAGGTCGACCCGGTAACAGGCGCGACTCTCCATCATCTATCCCCCCAGGCTCAGCGTGAGCCCGAGACTGGCACATCCGGTTACCACGTCGCCACACTCAGCTATTGCTCAGGAAACTCGGCAGGCCAGGCCGCCAACCCGCCCGAGCAGCGTGATCACCGCCCGGGACGTGCGTAAAGGCCGCCGGGCGGAACGACGACGGCGGGGAGTTCTTTTTCATATGGCGAAGCTATTGATAGAAGTTGCGGGCCGTGCCGGGTTGCGTGACCCGGTTCCGACGAAGGCCCACCCTGAAAGGGATGCCGCCCACCTGGAGGCCCGTGTCGCGCATCCAGGATAGACAGAATGCTATATGAAATCTTAGTATTCTGGTGGCCGGATGACTCAGGTGAGGAGCACGAGGGCATGTTCGAGCGGTTCACCGACCGAGCGCGACGGGTTGTCGTCCTGGCCCAGGAAGAGGCCCGGATGCTCAACCACAACTACATCGGTACGGAGCACATCCTGTTGGGCCTGATCCATGAGGGTGAGGGTGTCGCGGCGAAGGCTCTGGAGAGTCTGGGCATCTCCCTGGAGGGTGTGCGTCAGCAGGTCGAGGAGATCATCGGCCAGGGTCAGCAGGCGCCGAGCGGGCACATTCCGTTCACGCCGCGGGCGAAGAAGGTGCTGGAGCTGTCGCTGCGTGAGGCGTTGCAGCTGGGCCACAACTACATCGGCACCGAGCACATCCTGTTGGGCCTGATCCGCGAGGGTGAGGGCGTCGCCGCGCAGGTCCTGGTGAAGCTGGGCGCGGACCTGAACCGGGTGCGTCAGCAGGTCATCCAGCTGCTCTCCGGCTACCAGGGCAAGGAGCCGGCCGCCGCCGGTGCCGCGCCGGGTGAGGCCGCGCCGTCGACCAGCCTGGTGCTGGACCAGTTCGGCCGGAACCTGACCCAGGCCGCCCGGGAGGGCAAGCTCGACCCGGTGATCGGGCGGGAGAAGGAGATCGAGCGGGTCATGCAGGTGCTGTCCCGCCGCACGAAGAACAACCCGGTGCTGATCGGTGAGCCCGGCGTCGGCAAGACCGCCGTGGTGGAGGGCCTGTCCCAGAAGATCATCAAGGGTGAGGTGCCGGAGACGCTGAAGGACAAGCAGCTCTACACGCTCGACCTCGGCGCGCTGGTGGCCGGTTCGCGCTACCGCGGTGACTTTGAGGAGCGTCTGAAGAAGGTGCTCAAGGAGATCCGCACCCGCGGTGACATCATCCTGTTCATCGACGAGATCCACACGCTCGTCGGTGCGGGCGCGGCCGAGGGCGCGATCGACGCCGCCAGCATCCTCAAGCCGATGCTGGCCCGGGGTGAGCTGCAGACCATCGGCGCCACCACGCTGGATGAGTACCGCAAGCACCTGGAGAAGGACGCCGCTCTGGAGCGTCGTTTCCAGCCGATCCAGGTGGGTGAGCCGTCGCTGGCCCACACCATCGAGATTTTGAAGGGCCTGCGGGACCGCTACGAGGCGCACCACCGCGTCTCCATCACCGACGCCGCCCTGGTCGCCGCCGCGACGCTCGCCGACCGGTACATCTCCGACCGGTTCCTGCCGGACAAGGCGATCGACCTGATCGACGAGGCCGGCGCCCGGATGCGGATCCGTCGGATGACCGCGCCGCCGGACCTGCGCGACTTCGACGAGCGCATCGCGCAGGTGCGCCGCGACAAGGAGTCCGCGATCGACGCGCAGGACTTCGAGCGGGCCGCGCAGCTGCGGGACACCGAGAAGCAGCTGCTCGGGCAGAAGGCGCAGCGGGAGAAGGAGTGGAAGGCCGGTGACCTGGACGTCGTCAGCGAGGTCGACGACGAGCAGATCGCCGAGGTCCTCGGCAACTGGACCGGCATCCCGGTCTACAAGCTGACCGAGGAGGAAACCTCCCGGCTGCTGCGCATGGAAGACGAGCTGCACAAGCGCGTCATCGGCCAGGAAGACGCGGTCAAGGCGGTCTCGAAGGCGATCCGCCGTACCCGGGCCGGGTTGAAGGACCCGAAGCGCCCGTCCGGCTCGTTCATCTTCGCCGGCCCGTCCGGCGTCGGTAAGACCGAGCTGTCCAAGGCCCTGGCGGAGTTCCTGTTCGGGTCCGAGGACGCGCTGATCCAGCTGGACATGTCGGAGTTCCACGACCGGTACACCGTGTCCCGGCTCGTCGGTGCCCCTCCCGGCTACGTCGGCTACGACGAGGGTGGGCAGCTGACCGAGAAGGTGCGTCGCCGGCCGTTCTCCGTGGTCCTCTTCGACGAGATCGAGAAGGCCCACCCGGACGTGTTCAACACGCTCCTGCAGATCCTGGAGGACGGGCGTCTCACCGACGGTCAGGGCCGGATCGTGGACTTCAAGAACACGGTCATCATCCTGACCACCAACCTCGGTACGCGCGACGTCGCCAAGGCGGTGTCGCTGGGCTTCCAGGCCTCTGAGGACTCCGAGTCGAACTACGACCGGATGAAGCAGAAGGTCAACGACGAGCTCAAGCAGCACTTCCGGCCCGAGTTCCTCAACCGGATCGACGACACCATCGTCTTCCACCAGCTGCGTCAGAACGAGATCCTGTCGATCGTCGACATCATGATCGCCCGGATCGAGACCCAGCTGCGGAACAAGGACATGGGTCTGGAGCTGACCGACAACGCCAAGAAGTACCTCGCGAAGAAGGGCTTCGACCCCGTCCTCGGCGCGCGGCCACTGCGCCGCACGATCCAACGCGACATCGAAGACAACCTGTCCGAACGGATCCTGTTCAACGAACTGCCCCCCGGTCAGATCGTGGTCGTGGACTGCGAAGGCGACCCCGACGACACCGACACGTCCACACTCGTCTTCCGGGCCGGCAAGCCGGTGCCGACGGGTCAGCCGTAGGCCCGCCGGCCCACCGCCATCAGATGATCACGCGTCGCGTCGTCGCAGAGCGCCCCGGCCACCCCGGCGGCGTACGCCCGCTCGGGCCCGAGCCCGAGACGCGCCGCCAACTCGTGCTCACGGCCCAGATCGGTACCGAACATCGCCGGGTCGTCGGTCCCGACCGAGCAGCGCAGACCGGCGGCGACGAGGCGGGGCAACGGATGCGCGGCCTCGGACTCCACCACCCGGGTCCGCAGGTTCGACGTGGGGCACACGTCCAGCACCACACCCCGGTCCCGCAGCTCGGCGAGCAGGTCGTCGTCCTCGGCGGCCCGGATGCCGTGACGGATCCGGGCCGGAGCCAGCTCCAGCAGGTCGCGTACCGAATCCGGCCCGCCCGCCTCGCCGCCGTGCGGGACGAACGCCAGACCGCCGTCGCGGGCGATCGCCACCGCCCGGGCGAACGCCTTCGCCGGCGCGGCCAGCTCCGGCCCGCCCAGACCGAACCCGACCACGCCCCGGTCCCGGTACCGCACGGCCTGGCGGGCGCACTCCTCGGCGTCGGCCGGCGCCAGCTCGCGGTCCACGTCGGGCGTCAACAGCACCCGTACGCCGTGCCGCTCGTACGCCTCGGCCGCGCCGTCGGCGTACCCCTCGAAGATGTCCGCCCAGCCGACGCCCCGGCGCACCCGCTCGGCCGGCGAGAAGATGCCCTCCAGGTAGACAGCGCCGTGCGTGGCCGCCTCGGCGGCGTACGCCACCACGATGCGCCGGAAGTCGTCGGCCGTACGCAGGCAGTTGGTGGTCAACACCCAGGTGCGGACGAAGTGGTCGAAGTCGGTGAACTCGTAGAGCTGACGCAGACCCTCGACCGTCTCCGCGGGCAGCCGCTGACCGTTGCGGCGGGCGATGACCAGGAGCGTCTCCGGCCGCACCGTCCCTTCGAAGTGGACGTGCAGCTCGATCTTCGGGGCCGGCACGGCCATCAGGCGGTTCGGAGCGCGCGCCGCTCGGCCATCACCGGCGTCCGCCCCCGCCAGCCGGCCTGCGACACGCCCAGCAGCCAGCGCAGCGGCGTGGCGGAGAGCAACGGCGGATCGGTGACCCGCACCTGCCGCACCGGCACCGTGAGCGTGGCCCGCGCGACGGTGATGCGCTGGGCGCTGCCCGTCTCGGCCGGTATCCGCAGGTCCGCGTCGCCGATCAGGAAGCTGTCCGGCGCGCCGTCGACGAGCGCCGAGGTGGCGTCCCGGTCCGGGCGCAGCAGCAGGACCCGGGCGCGGTGCTCGCCCGGCGGCACGGTGGCGGGCAGCGCGGCCGGCAGCGGGCGAGGCGCGGCCGTCCACCATTCGTTGCGCCCCCCGTCGTGGGGCGCCACCGCGGCGAGCAGCAGCCCCGGCAGGTCCACGGTGTCGAGGTGCATCAGCGCCCGGGGGCCCTGGCCGGCGACTATCGCGCGGCTGCGGATCACCGGCAGCAGCGCCGCCACCGACACGCCCGCCAACTGCCGGGCGAGCTGGCGGAACCGCTCCGGGGGCAAACTCACCCAGCGCCGGAACTGGGTGGTGAACGTGCCGACGCTGGAGTACCCGACCTGGGCGCTGATCGCCGTGACGGTGAGCGAGGAACGCAGCAGCAGCCGTCGCGCCTCGGCCATCCGCAGGGCGGCCAGGAAACGTGCCGGTGTCATCGAGGTGGCCTGCTTGAACACGCGATGGAAATAGAAGGGGCTGAACGGGGCAAGGCGCGCCAGCGTTTCCAGCGGCAACGGCCTGCCGAGCTCTCTTTTCATGTGCTCAATCACCCGGACAATGGCGGCCGACCGGCCGTCATGTTCCTTGCAGTCGGCACCTGAAAACTGCCCCATGGCCCCTCCATCGCTACCCGGAAACCGTGACCAATAGTGCTGTGCGGCTCTTGAACGAGTCTTGATTTGCCGCACGCGGGCCGCTCGGGCGTCCTCGGCGGCGGGCGATACGTGCTGGCCGGAGCCGGTGCGGGACCCACTTCCAGGCTTGCGCGCACCCGGCTTCGCGCGCCCGCCGAAGCGGTGCCGACGGTCACCTGAGGCAACACAGCAACCTGCGAGAAGACAGTCGCCGAGGCGTTCCGCGAGTATTGGCCAGAGCGGGCACGCCAATCGAAGAACTTCTCTGCAGGCGAGCAGGATCCGCACGCGTACACCCACGGCGAATTGGACTTGCCATGGCCCGAATATTGTTGGCACTGCGACAACGAATCCTGACGCCGGATAAGCGCGAGGCGTTGTTTGACACACGCGGCTTCCATGTCAAGAACGACGCCGCGCGGCAGGCCCTGGAAAGCGCCGGGCAGAGTTTCATCGGCGGTTTCGGTGACGCCGCCGGGGCGCCGGAGCCCCGGGCCGCCGAGGAACTGCTGGAAAGCCGGCCGGCGCCGCTGCGCGGCTTCGCCTACGAGGGCGCCGCGATGGCGTACGCCCTGATGGACGGCCTCCGCCCCGGCGGCGGCCGGGGCATGGCGCGGTTCCTGGCCGGGCGCGGCGACGCGCACGTCTACATGGCCCACGTGGGCGCCGGCTGGGCCATGGCCCGGCTGCCCCGCTGGCGCCGGCCGGCCATCCTCCCGCCCGACCCGCTGCTGCGCTGGCTCGCTCTCGACGGCTACGGCTTCCACCAGGCCTACTTCCACACCGGCCGGTACGTCCACGCACGGCACCGCGACCCGGCGCACATCTGGCCGGCGGAGCTGCGGCACTACGCGCCGCACGCGGTGGACCAGGGCATCGGCCGGGCGCTGTGGTTCGTCGCCGGCGCCGACCCGGCCGAACTGGTCCGGCTGCTCCACCGGTTCCCCGCCGACCGGCACTCCGACCTGTGGAGCGGGGTCGGCCTGGCCGCCAGCTACGCCGGTGGCGCCGATCTGACGGAACTGCGAACGCTGCGCGAGGCGGCCGGCGAGCACCGGGCGGCGCTCGGCCAGGGCGCCGCGTTCGCGGCCAAGGCCCGGATGCGGGCCGGACACGTGCCGACGCACACCGCTGTCGCGGTCGGCGCGTTCTGCGTCACCAGCATCGAGCAGGCCGCCGCGATCACCGATGCCGCCCTGACCGATCTGACCGACTCGGCGTCGCTGCCCGCCTTCGCGGTGTGGCGTCAGCGGATCGCCGACCATCTCGTACTGCTGGGGAGGTGCTGACCGGGTGTCCATGATCCTGGGTTGGGGCCGACGTCATCTCGCCGGGCTGACCGCCCTGCTGCTGATCGTCGGCCTGTTCCTGATCGCCGAGCCGGCCACTGCTACCGACGAGGAACGGCGACGGGTGGCCGCGGGCTACCGGTTCACGCCGCTGTCCATCGCGATCCCGGGTGGCCTGCCGCAGCAAAGCATCCGCCGGGTCAACAAGGAGTACACGCACATCGACGCGTGGATCTCGTCGGTGGGCGCCGGGGTCGCCATGAACGACATCGACGGCGACGGCCTGGCCAACGACCTCTGCGTCACCGACCCGCGGATCGACCGGGTGGTGGTCACGCCGACGCCCGGGGCGCGCCAGGAGCGGTACCAGCCGTTCGTGCTCGACCCGGCGCCGCTGCCGATGGGGCCGCACATGGCGCCGATGGGCTGCGCGCCCGGCGACTTCAACGAGGACGGCCGCACCGACCTGCTGGTCTACTGGTGGGGCCGGACACCGGTGATCTTCCTGGCCCGCCCGGACGCCACCGGTCTGTCCGCGGCGGCGTTCCAGCCGGTCGAGCTGGTCCCCCGGCCCGCCGCCGCCGACGGCGGCTACACCGGGCCGCGGTGGAACACCAACACGGTGAGCGTGGCGGACTTCGACGGCGACGGTCACGAGGACGTGTTCGTCGGCAACTACTTCCCCGACGGCCCGGTGCTCGACCACACGGTCAGCGGCGGCGTGGCGATGAACAGGTCCATGTCGGCCGCGTACAACGGCGGGCGCGACCATGTCCTGCGCTGGACCGGCGCGACCGCCGACAGCGTCACCTTCGCCGACGTGCCGGACCTCTTCGACGACGACGTCTCCCGTGGCTGGGCACTCGCGTCGACCGCCACCGACCTCGACGGCGACCTGCTGCCCGAGCTGTACGTGGCGAACGACTTCGGCCCCGACCGACTGCTGCACAACCGCTCCACGCCGGGCCGGGTGCGGCTGGCCCTGGTCGAGGGCGAGGGCAGCCGGCTCACCGTGCCCAAGTCGAAGATCCTCGGGCACGACTCCTTCAAGGGCATGGGCGTGGACGTCGGCGACCTGGACGGCGACGGCCTCTACGACATGTACGTCGGCAACATCACCACCTCGTTCGGCATCCAGGAGAGCAACTTCGCCTTCGTCAACCAGGCCCGGGACACCGATGACCTGCGGCAGCGGCTCGCCGACGGGCGGGCGCCGTTCGTCGACCGCAGCGCCCCGCTCAACCTCGCCTGGAGCGGCTGGAGCTGGGACGTCAAGATCGCCGACCTGACCAACAGCGGCCGGCCCGACATCGTGCAGACCAGCGGCTTCGTCAAGGGCGAGGTGAACCGGTGGGCGCAGCTGCAGGAGCTGGCCACCGCCAACGACACGCTGCTGGAGCACACCTCGGCGTGGCCACGGGTCCGGCAGGGCGACGACATCGCCGGCGGGCAGCCGCTGCGCCTGCACGCCCGGATGCCCGGCGGCGCCTACGCCGACATCGCCGGCCAGCTCGGCCTGGCGGTGCCCATCCCGACCCGGGGCATCGCGCTCGGCGACGCCGACGGCGACGGCCGGCTGGACATGGCGGTGGCCCGGCAGTGGGACGCGCCGGTGTTCTACCGCAACGACAGCCCCGGCACCGGATCGCAGCTGTCCCTGAAGCTGAACCGGCCGCCGGCCGGCGACGCCGCCACCGGCTCCCCGGTGATCGGCGCGGACGTCACCGTCCGCACCCCGGACGGTCGTGTGCTGCGCGGCCGGGTCGACGGCGGCAGCGGCCACTCCGGCCGGCGCAGCTTCGAGGTGCACATCGGCCTCGGCGACGTCACCGGGCCGGTCCAGGTCGACCTGGCCTGGCGGGACCGCACCGGCGCGCCACGCGCGCAGACGGTGACGCTCGCCCCCGGCCGGCACGCGCTCACCCTCGGCACCCAGGCACAGGAGGCGAGTTCATGACGAAGCCACGCGACCCGCGAGTGACAGCGCTGCGCCGCTTCGCGATCTCGATCACCGTCCTCAACATCCTCGGCTACACGGTCCTCGGCTTCGAGCAGCCCGCGCTCTGGCCGGTGTACGCCGTGCTCACCGCGTACGCCGCCGAGCTGCTGCTGGAGGCAGTGGGCGCCCGGGGTGAGGGCCGCGCCCCCCGGTACGCCGGCGGCGTGCGCAACCTGGTCGAGTTCCTCTTCCCCGCGCACATCACCGCGCTGGCGGTGAACATGCTGCTCTACACCAACGACCGGGTGCTGGTGATGCTCTTCGGCGTGCTGGTGGCGATCAGCGGCAAGTGGCTGCTGCGGGCGCCGGTCAACGGGCGGCTGCGGCACTTCATGAACCCGTCGAACTTCGGCATCGCGATCGTGCTGCTGCTGTTCCCGTGGGTTTCCATCGCGCCGCCGTACCACTTCACCGAGAACCTCTCCGGCCCCGCCGACTGGGCGATCGTGGCCGTGATCCTCGTCCTCGGCACGATGCTCAACGCGAAGCTCACCCGCCGGATGTGGCTGATCGCCGGCTGGCTGTCGATCTTCGTGGTGCAGTCGGTGGTCCGGGGCCTGGTGCTGGACACGTCGATCGTGGCCGCGCTGGCCACCATGACCGGTACCGCGTTCGTCCTGTTCACCAACTACATGATCACCGATCCGGGCACCACGCCGAGCCGGCCGGCCGCCCAGTTCGCGTTCGGTGGCGGCGTGGCGCTGGTGTACGGCGTGCTGACCGGCGCCTCGGTGACGTACGGGCTCTTCTTCGCCACCGCGATCGTCTGCCTGGTCCGCGGCACCTTCCTCTGGTCGCTGCACGCCTCGCGCCGCGAGCAGCGGCGCCGCGAGCAGGACCAACCCGTCTCGCCCGCAACGCCCGGGACACCGGCCACCGCCGGTCCCGTCTCCGCGGACAACGGCAAGCGGCCCGTGCCCGCCTGATCCGCGAATCGCACAACCCCAGGAGTGACGACATGAGCAGAATCGCGGTCGTCGGCATGAGCTGCCGCTACCCGGAAGCCGATTCGGTGGCCGACCTGTGGCGCAACGCCCTCAGCGGACGCCGCGCGTTCCGCCGGCTGCCGCCGGAGCGGATGAGCCTGGAGGACTACTGGGACGCCGACCCGGCCACCCCGGACCGTTTCTACAACCGGCACGCCGCCGTCATCGAGGGGTACACGTTCGACCGGATCCGGCACCGGATCGCCGGCAGCACCTACCGCTCCACCGACCTCACCCACTGGCTGGCGCTGGACGTGGCCGGCGAGGCGCTCGCCGACGCCGGCTGGCCGGACGGCGCCGGGCTGCCCCGGGACCGTACCGCCGTGGTGGTCGGCAACACCCTCACCGGCGAGTTCTCCCGCGCCAACGTGCTGCGGCTGCGCTGGCCGTACGTGCGCCGGGTGCTGGCCGCCGGGCTGCAGGAGCAGGGGTGGCCCGACCGGCGGATCGCGGAGTTCCTGGCGGTGACCGAGGAGCGGTACAAGAGCCCGTTCCCGCCGATCGACGAGGACACGCTCGCCGGTGGTCTCTCCAACACCATCGCCGGGCGGATCTGCAACCACTTCGACCTCGGTGGCGGCGGCTGGACGGTGGACGCCGCCTGCGCCTCCAGCCTGCTGTCCGTGGTCACCGCCGCGCGCGCCCTGGCCGACGGCGAGGTCGACGTGGCGGTGGCGGGCGGGGTGGACCTGTCCATCGACCCGTTCGAGATGGTCGGCTTCGCCAAGGCCGGCGCGCTGGCCCGCGACGAGATGCGGGTGTACGACGAGCGGTCGCAGGGCTTCTGGCCGGGCGAGGGCTGCGGCATGGTCGTGCTGATGCGTCACGACGACGCGGTGGCGCAGGGGCGCGTCGTGCACGCGACGATCGCCGGCTGGGGTGTCTCCTCCGACGGGCGCGGCGGGATGACCCGGCCCGAGGCGCACGGCTACCGGCTGGCGCTGGACCGGGCGTACCAGCGGGCCGGCTTCGGCATCGGCACGGTCCCGCTCTTCGAGGGGCACGGCACCGGCACCGCCGTCGGCGACGCCACCGAGCTGCGTGCCCTCTCCGCCGCCCGGCGCGACGCCGGGGCCACCGATCCGGCCGCCATCGGCTCCATCAAGGCGCTCATCGGGCACACCAAGGCCGCCGCCGGGGTGGCCGGGCTGATCAAGGCGACCATGGCGTTGCGGCACGCCATCGTCCCGCCCACCGCCGGGTGCGCCCGTCCCCGCGCGGAGCTGACCGCCGCGGACCGTACGCTGCGCGCCGCGCCGGTGGCCGAGCCGTGGCCGGACGGGGCGCCGCTGCGCGCCGGGGTCACCGCGATGGGCTTCGGCGGGATCAACACCCACCTGGTGCTGGAGGCCGGCCCGTCCGCCGTGCCGGAACGTGTCCGGCGGCAGCAGCTGCGGCTGGCCCGGCACACCCAGGACGCCGAGCTGCTGCTGCTCGACGCGGCCGACCCGGTGGCGCTGCGGGAACGGGTGGCCGCGCTGCTGGATCCGCTGGCCCGGCTGTCGTACGGCGAGCTGACCGACCTGGCCGGCGCTCTGGCCGGCGAGGTACGCGGCCGGCCGATGCGGCTGGCGGTGGTCGCCGCCTCCCCCGCCGAGGCGGTGGACCGGTTCGAGCGTGTCCTGGCGGCGCTCGACCGGGGCGAGGAGGAGCTGTTCGCCGACGGGCTGGCGTTGCGGCGCACGCTGCGCCCGGCCCGGCTCGGGTTCCTCTTCCCCGGCCAGGGCTCCGGCCGCGGCGTCGACGGAGGCGCGCTGGCCCGGCGTTTCCCGGCCGCCGGCGAGGTGCACCGCCTGGCGGCGCTGCCGGCCGACGCGGACCCGGTGGCCACCGAGGTGGCCCAGCCGCGTATCGCCGCGGGTTCCCTGGCCGGCCTGCGGGTGCTCACCGAACTGGGCGTCGAGGCGCGGGTGGCGGTCGGGCACAGCCTCGGCGAGATCACCGCGCTGCACTGGGCCGGCACCGTCGACGCGGAGGCGCTGCTGCGGATCGCCGCGGCGCGCGGCGCGGTCATGGCCGGCTGCCGGGAACCGGGCACGATGGCCGGCATCGCCGCCGACGACACCGTCACCGCCCGGCTGATCGGCGCCGAACCGGTGGTGGTGGCCGGCTACAACGGGCCGCGGCAGACGGTGGTCGCCGGCCCGTCCGACGCGGTCCGGCGGGTGTGCGAGCGGGCCACCGACGCCGGTGTGCACTGGGCGGACCTGGCCGTCTCGCACGCGTTCCACTCCCCGCTGATGGCGTCGGCCGCCCGCGAGTTCGGCGACTGGCTGGAAGGGGTCCGCCTGACCCCGCCGCGCCGGCCGGTGGTCTCCACAGTCACCGGCGCGGAGCTGACCTCCGGCACCGACCTGGCGGCGCTGCTGCGCCGGCAGATCACCGAGCCGGTGCGCTTCGCCGCGGCGGTCACCGAGGCCGGCCGGCGGGTGGACGCGCTGGTCGAGGTCGGTCCCGGCCAGGTGCTCGCGCGGATGGCCCGGGAGCTGGTCGACGTGCCGGTGTTCGCCACCGGCACGGACGCGCCGACGCTCGCCGGGTTCCTCGGCACTGTCGGCGCGCTCTGGACGCTGGGCGCGCCCGTGGACCACGCCGCGCTGGTCAGCGACCGTCCGATCCGTCCGCTCGACCTGGCCGCGCGGCGGCGCTTCTTCGCCAACCCGTGCGAGGCCGCGCCCGCCGTGGCCGTGGCGGCGGCGTCCCCGACCGGGGCCACCCCGCAGGCCGCGGGCGGGCCGGTGACCGTCGACGAGACGGCCCCGGCCGGAGGCGGACCGGCGGCCGACCCGCTGGCGGTGCTGCGCCGGCTGGCCGCGTCCCGCGCGGAGCTGCCGCCCGAGAGCGTCGGCGCGGACACCCGGCTCCTCGACGGTCTGCACCTCAGCTCGATCGCCGTGGGACAGCTGGTGAACGAGGCCGCCCGGGAACTGGGCCTGCCCGCGGTGCAGGCGCCGACGAACTTCGCCACCGCCACGCTGCGGGAGATCGCCGACGCGCTGCGGGAACTGGACCCGGCCGCCCCGCCCGCCGACCGGCGGGTGGACGGCGTCGCCCCGTGGGTGCGCGGTTTCACAGTCGAGCTGGTCGAGGAACCGGTGGAGCCGGCCGGCGCCGGCCCCGGCGGCCCGGGTGCCTGGCAGTGGTACGCGCCGGCCGGGCACCCGTACGCGGAGGCGCTGCGCGACGCGCTCGCCGGTGCGGGCGTCGGCGGCGGCGTGCTGCTCTGCCCGGGCGAGGAGGTGGACCTGGACCTCGCGTTGCGCGCCGTCCAGGCGGCGGTGGCCCAGCCTCCGGGTGCCCGCCTGGTGGTCGTCCAGCACGGCCGGGGCGTCGCCGGGCTGGCCCGTACCGCCCGGCTGGAGGGCTCGGGTCTGCACGTGACGCTGGTCGAGGCGGCCCCGGCCGACGACCTGGTGGGCCGGGTGGTGCGCGAGGTGGCGGCCACCGACGGGTACGCCGAGTCGCACCTCGGCCCGGACGGCCGGCGGCGGGTCCCCCTGCTGCGGCCGCTGCCGCCGCCCGGCCCGGCACGCCCGGGTCCGGCCGGTCCGCCGCTGCGGCCGGACGACGTCCTGCTGGTGACCGGCGGCGGGAAGGGCATCACCGCCGAGTGCGCGCTCGCCCTGGCCCGGGACACCGGGGCGCGGCTGGCCCTGCTCGGCCGGGCCGACCCGGCCGCGGACCCGGAGCTGGCCGCGAACCTGACCCGGATGCGGGAGGCGGGGGTGCGCCTGCGGTACGTGCGCGCCGACGTCACCGACCCGGAGGCGGTACGCGCCGCGGTGGCGCAGGTACGCGCGCACCTGGGCCCGGTCGCCGGGGTCCTGCACGGCGCCGGGGTCAACCGGCCGGCCGCCCTCGGCGCGCTGGACCCGGACACCCTGCGCGCCACGCTGGCGCCGAAGGTGGACGGCCTGGCGCATGTCCTCACCGCGGTCGAGCCGGACGAGCTGCGGCTGCTGGTGACGTTCGGCAGCGTGATCGGGCGCGGCGGCCTGCCCGGGGAGGCGCACTACGCGCTGGCCAACGACTGGCTGGCCCGGCTGACCGCCGAGGCCGGCCGGCGCTTCACCGGATGCCGCGCGGTCTGTCTGGAATGGTCGGTCTGGTCCGGCGTCGGCATGGGTGAACGGCTCTCCGCCGTCGAGTCGCTGCTGCGCGCCGGCATCACCCCCATCCCGCCGGACGAGGGTGTCCGGCTGCTGCGCCAGGTGCTGGCGCTGCCCCGGCTGCCCGCCTCGGTGGTGGTCACCGGCCGCACCGACGGGCTGGACACGCTGCGCCACGAGCGGCGGGAGCTGCCGCTGCTGCGCTTCCTGGAACGTCCGCTGGTGCAGTACGACGGCGTGGAGCTGGTGGTCGAGGCGGACCTGTCGGCCGAGAGCGACCCGTACCTCGCCGAGCACGACCTGGACGGCAACCTCCTGCTGCCCGCGGTGCTCGGCATGGAGGCGATGGCGCAGGTGGCCACCGCGCTCGCCGGCGCCACCGGCGTGCCCGTGCTGACCGGCGTCAGCTTCCCCCGGCCCGTGGTGGTGGCCCGCGGCGGGCGCGTCACCGTCCGGATCGCCGCGGTGCAGGCCGAGGCGGGCGTGGTGGAGGTGGCGATCCGCAGCGACGAGACGGGCTTCGCGGCCGACCACTTCCGGGGCACCGTCCGCTTCGAGCCGGACGAGGGCGACCGGGAGGCGCCGGGCGTGACCGGCGGGCTGCCGCCGGTGCCGCTGGAGCCGGGCCGGGACCTCTACGGTGACCTGCTCTTCCAGGGCGACCGGTTCCGCCGGCTGGTGCGCTACCACCGGGTCGCGTCCCGGCGGGCCGAAGCGGACGTCGCCACCACCGAGGACATGCGCTGGTTCCACGCGTTCCTGCCGCAGCGGCTGCTGCTCGGCGACGCGGGCGCGCGGGACGCCTTCCTGCACGGCATCCAGGTCTGCGTGCCGGACGCGACGCTGCTGCCGATCGCCGTGGACCGGGTGGAGCCGGCCGGGCCGAAGCTCGCCGCCACCGAGCAGGTCCGCTTCGTGGCGGTGGAGCGGGAGCACCGCGACGACACCTACCGGTACGACGTGACGGTCCTCGGCGCGGCCGGGACGGTGGTGGAACGCTGGCTCGGTCTGCGCCTGCGCGCGGTGCGCCACCGCCCGGCCGCCCTGCCGTGGCCGCCGGCGCTGCTCGGACCGGCGCTGGAGCGGCGGCTGGGCCGGCTGCTCGACGCCGACCTGGCGGTGGTGGTGGAACCGCGTCCGGACCGGACCGGCGGAGCACGACGGGAGGTCACCGCCGTCGCCGTCGGACGGGCCGTGGGACGGCCGGTGCGGCTGCGGTACCGGCCGGACGGGCGGCCCGAGGAGGTCAACGGCCGGCACGTCTCCGCCGCCCACAGCGAGGTCGCCAGCCTGCTGGTGGCCGGCGCCGGGCCGCTTGCCTGCGACCTGGAGGTGGTCCGGCCCCGGCCCGCCGAGGTGTGGGCCGACCTGCTCGGCCGGCACGCCGGGCTGGCCGGGCAGATCGCCGCCGACCTCGGCGAGGACGCCGACGTCGCCACCACCCGGGTCTGGTGCGCCAAGGAGTGCCTGGTCAAGGCGGGGTTGCCGGTGGACGCCCCGCTGACGGTGGCCGGCGGCGACGGCGAGTGGGTGCTGGTGCGCAGCGGCCGGGTCACGGTGGCCACCGGCCCGGTCCGTCTGACCGGCGAGCCACAGCCGGTGGTCGTCGCCGTCCTCACCGCGACGGGGGTGTGACATGTCCGCCTGGTACGAGTACCGCCACGTGGTCGGGTTCGAGGAGACGAACCTCGTCGGCAACGTCTACTACGTCAACTACCTGCGCTGGCAGGGCCGCTGCCGGGAGATGTTCCTGCGCGAGCACGCCCCGGCGGTGGTCGACGACCTGCGCGCCGGGCTGAAGCTGTTCACGCTGCGGGTGGACTGCGAGTACCTCGCCGAGCTCGACGCGTTCGACGAGCTGCGCATCCGGATGAGCCTGACCGAGCTGACCCAGACGCAGCTCGGCCTGGCCTTCGACTACCTGCGCGACGGCCCGGGCGGGCTGGTCCCGGTGGCCCGGGGGCACCAGCGGATCGCCTGCATGCGGGAGGTCGCCGGGCAGGTGGTGCCGACCCGCGTGCCGACGCCGCTGGTGCGGGCGCTGGCGCCGTACCGGGCGGCCGAGGGGGTGGCCGGCCGTGCCTGAGCGCGCCGTGGACGCGCCGCCGGCCACCGCCGCGCTGCGTACGGTGCTCGGCGAGTTCGTCACCGGCGTGACGGTGCTGACGGTCGGTGGTCCGCTGCCGCACGGGATGACGGCGAACTCGTTCACCTCGGTCTCGCTGGACCCGCCGCTGGTGCTGCTCTGCGTGAGCCGGGACAGCCTGATGTCCGCCTGTCTGTCCGACGCGGACGGGTTCGGCATCTCCGTCCTGGCCGGGGGGCAGGAGCGCCTGGCCCGGCACTTCGCCGACCGGCGCCGGCGGCCCGGGCGCGCGCAGTTCGCCGCTGTCGGCTGGTCGCCGGGCGAGCGGACCGGCGCGCCGCTGCTGCACGGGGCGCTGGCCTGGCTGGAGTGCCGGCCGTGGCGCTGCCACGACGGCGGCGACCACGTGATCGTGGTGGGCCGGCTGGTGGCCGCGCGCACGGCTGCCGACAGCGACGCCCTGATCTTCCGGCGAGGCCGGTTCGACAGGTACGGGAACTCCCACCCGGCCGCCGGCCGCCGGCACGTCCAACCGCTCCTGAAGGAGGCGCAGTGACCCTGTCGGACAAGCGCGACGCCGGCGCTTCGGGGCTCGATCTGAACGGCAGCCGGCACCGGGCGGCCCTGCAGATCTTCCTCGTCGTCGTCATCGCCCACTGGGCCGAGCACCTGGTGCAGGCCGCGCAGATCTGGGTGTTCGGCTGGTCCCGGCCGGAGGCCCGGGGCGTACTCGGCATGCCGTTCCCGTGGCTGGTGGAGAGCGAGTGGCTGCACTACGGGTACGCGCTGGTCATGCTCGCCGGTTTCTGGCTGCTGCGCGGCGGCTTCGTCGGCCGCGCCCGGACCTGGTGGATGGCGGCGCTGCTGATCCAGGTGTGGCACCACCTGGAGCACCTGCTGCTGCTGGTGCAGTCGCTGACCGGCAGCAACCTGGCCGGGCAGCCGGTGCCGACGAGCCTGCTGCAACTGGTGGCGCCCCGGGTGGAGCTGCACCTGTTCTACAACGCGGTGGTGTTCCTGCCGATGGTGGTGGCGATGTACCTGCACCGCACGCCGCTCGCCGACGAACTGGCCCGGATGCGGTGCAGTTGCCGCCGGGTGGCCGAAGTCCGGTGAGGCGCGGGCCGGGGCTGAGGTGGCTGGCGGCGGGTCTGCTCACGCTGCTCGCGCTCGGCCTGGCCGGGCTGACCCTGGCGGCGCAGCTGCGGCCGGCGCGGTTGGTGACCACCGACCCGCCGGCCGGCGCCCGGCTGACCACGGCGCCGGCGGCGGTGACGCTCACCTTCAACGGCCCGCTCGACGCCGAGCGGACCCATGTCTGGTTGATCGGCCCGGGCGGCGCGTTCGGCGCGACGGGCGCGCCGCGCTACCGCGACAACGGCGTCGAGGTGCCGGTGACGGTCGTGGGTGACGGGCGCTACCGGGTCGGTTACCACGCCCAGCTCGCCACCGGGCAGACCGCCACCGGCGTGGTCCCGTTCACCGTCGCCGCCGGGCTCGGCGCGCCGCCGCGGGCCGCTCCGGCCGCGTCCCCGCCGGCCACCGCGCCGCCGGACGGGTCCGCCGGGGGCGGCCACCACGGGGGTACGGGCGGAGCGGCCGGCCTGGCCCTGCTGCTGGCGCCGGTGGTCACCGGAGCGGTCCTGCTCGTGCTCATGGCGCGGGGACGGCGTGACCGGCCCGCCGGCGGCACGCCCTCGTCGGCCGGTCCGGGGCCGGGCGGGCGACGGCGGGCCTGGGTGCTGCGGGAGCCGGAGGACGCCGGCGACCGGCCTGCCGACCGCGAACCGGCCCGGCCGGGCGGGTGACCTGACGGACCACAGGAGGGAAAGCGATGTCCGTATCGACAGATGCCGCCGCGGTGAAGGCCGAACAGCGGCGGACCTGGGACGCCGTCAGCGACGGCTGGACCCGCGAGTGGGAGACCTTCGAGCGGGGCGGCGCGGCGCTCACCGCGCGGCTGCTGGCCCTGGGTGGCGTACGGCCGGGGCACCGCGTCCTGGACGTCGCGACCGGTCCGGGGGAGCCGGCGCTCAGCGCCGCCGACATCGTCGGCCCGGCCGGCACGGTCACCGGCGTCGACCTCTCCCCCGCCATGCTCGCCGTGGCCCGCCGCCGGGCCGAGGGCCGGCGCAACGTCAACTTCCTCGTCGCCGACCTGGAGACGGTGGAGCTGCCGCCGCACGCGTTCGACGTGGTGCTCAGCCGGCTCGGCCTGATGTTCGCCGTCGACCCCGGCGCCGCGTTCGGCCGGATCGCCCGGCTGCTCGTCCCGGGCGGCGTGCTCGCCGCGGCGGTGTGGGCGCCACCGCCGCGGGTGCCGCTGATGTCGCTCGGGTACGGCGTGCTCGCGCGCCGGCTGGACCTGCCGTCCGGGCCACCGGACGCCCCCGGCCCGTACCGCCTGTGCGATCCGGAGGCGCTGGCGGCCGGGCTGACCGACGCCGGCCTGCGGGACGTGACAGTCGAGGAGTACCCGGTCCCGTTCCGGTTCCACGACCCGGCCGAGTACGCGCGGTTCACCCGGGCGGTGGCGCCGCCACCGGTACGCCGCCGGGTCGAGGCGCTCGATCCGGCCGGGCGGGACGCGCTCTGGGCCGAGGTGGCCGCCGCCGCCGAGGGACGCGCCGGCCCGGACGGACTGGTCGACCTGACCTCGACCGCGCTCACCGTCCGCGCGGTCGCCCCGCACTGACAGATTCCACGCGAAGAAGGGACCGAGATGACCACCGAACTGCAACGCCGCAAGCTGGAGAAGGTCTTCGCCTCGTACGACGCCGACGGGGACGGCGTCATCGACGGGCTGGACATCACCGCGATGGCCCAGATCTGGTGCGACACGTACGGCGTGGCGCCGTACTCGCCGGGCTGGCGGCGGATCCACGGCGCGGCGGCCCGGATGTGGCGCGGGATGCGCGGCAGCGACGGGCCCGACGGCGAGAAGCGGGTGACGGTCGCCGAGTGGGTGGCGTGGGCCGACAAGCCGGAGTTCCCGGAGTTCGTGACGAACGCGGCGGTGCCGTTCAGCCTGGCCGTGTTCGACGTGGCCGACGCGGACCGGGACGGGCGCATCAACCACGCGGAGATGTTCGCGGCACAGAGCAAGAGCGGCATGCGCTCCGAGGACACGCAACGGATCTTCGACCGGCTCGACACCGACCGGGACGGCTACCTCACCAGCGAGGAGTACGGTCGGGCGGCGCACGAGTTCTACCTCAGCGCCGACCCGGACGCGCCGGGCAACGTGATCGCCGGGGAGCTCTGAGCGGCCGGACGCCCGGCCGCCGGTCCGTGTGGGCCGGTGGCCGGGCGTCGGTCGTTCAGCGGGTACGGCGGCGCGCGGTCATCGGCAGCGCGTCGACGGGCATGGTCATGGCCGGCACGGGCTTCGGCTCGTGGCCGGGCACCGGCTCCAGCCGCCAGCGGGCGGCGATGCTGGCCAGCGAGACGATCATCTCGGTCCAGGCGAACTGGTCGCCGATGCAGCCGTGCACGCCGGTGGCGAACGGCATGAACGCGCCGCGGGGCAGCGTCCGGGCCCGTTCCGGCAGCCACCGGTCCGGGTCGAAGAGCTCGGGCTCGGGGTAGATGCGCGGGTTGTGGTGCACGGCGTGGAAGCTGTAGAGCACGTCCGAGCCGGCCGGGATCAGGTAGCCGCCCAGTTCGGCGTCGCGGGCGGTGACCCGGTTGTTGAACAGGCCCTGGGTGCGCAGCCGTAGCGTCTCGGAGAGCACCTGGCGGGTGTACTCCAGCGCCGGCACGTCGGCGTAGCCGGCGGCCCGTCCGTCGAGCACCCGGTCGACCTCGGCGTGCAGCCGCCGCTGCACCTCGGGGTCCGCGCCGACGTGGTGCAGCGCCCAGCAGAGCGTGTTGGCGATGGTGTTGCTGCCGGCGATGAAGAACGTCATCACCTCGTCGTGGACCTGCTCGTCGCTCATCGCGGGCCGGCCGTCCTCGTCGCGGGCGAAGAGCATCATCGACAGCAGGTCGCCGTGGTCGGTGCCGGCCGCGCGGTACTCGGCGATGACCCGGCGGATGGTCGCCCGCAGGTATTCGGCCGCGGTGTCGTAGTCGCGGTTGGCCTGGGTGGGCAGGCGGGTCAGCACGCCCGTCACGTCGGTGATCCGGCGGAACAGTCCGCCCAGGACGGTGGTGGTCGCGGCCATGAACCGGGCTCGGTCCAGGCTTCGGTCACCGGCGAAGACGACCTCGACGACGTTGGTGAGGGCCAGCTCGTCCATCTCCTTCTCGACCGCGAGGCGCTGGCCGTCGCGCCAGGAGTCGAGCTTGCCGGCGACCGTCCGGCTCATCAGCTCGGTGTAGTGGATGACCTTGTTGCGGTGGAAGGCGGGCTGGATCAGCGCCCGCTGCCGGCGGTGGAACTCGCCCTCGGAGATGCCCAGGCCGTTGCCGAACATGGACCGGAAGCGCTCGGTCATCGGGCCGCCCCGGACGAAGGTGTCGCCGTCGCGCAGCAGCTCCCGCATCAGGGTCGGGTCGTTCACCACGTACGCCGGGCGCTTGCCGAGCGCGATGGTGACGACCGGCTCGCCGGACTGGAGTTCGAGCAGGAACTCGGCGGGTCGTCGTTTCATCTGCAGGCCGTGCCCGAGCACGGGCAGGCGGCCGGGCGCCGACGCGGGTGTGCGCAGGGTGGTGGTCATGGTGCGTTCCCTCGGTGTCGGGCCGCGCGGCTCGCCGCGTCGGCGGTGACGGGCCGGTCCGTCGTGCGGCGGCGGCCCGGTCGGGATCAGCGGGAGAGCAGCGCGCCGGTGGACGCGGGCCGCCCGGCGGCGTGCCAGACCCGCGACGAGCCGATGGTCTGGCCGTTGGCCAGGTCCTGAAGGGTGATCTGGACCCGCCAGGGGTCGAACTGGAGCACCTCGAAGCCGGCGTCGGCGGGGCCGTCGGGCCAGACCGCGTACGGGTCGAAGCCGCGCTGGGTCGCCTCGGCGGCGACGAGGTCCCAGACGTGGCGTTTGGTGTCGCCCGGCTCCAGCCAGGTGGCGTGGCAGTCGACGAAGACGGCGTCGTGCGCGGGTGTCCAGTAGCTGCACGAGACGTACGGGTTGCGGGCCAGGTGGGCGGTCTTGACCGGGGTGCGGGAGGTGCTGACCCAGCCGGTCGGGCCGGCGTCGCCGACCTCCCAGGAGACGTGCATGATCCGGCTGCGCGGCCGGTCGCGTCCGTCCACAGTGGCGACGGTGCACCAGCCGATCTCGGTGGTGAGCCGCAGGAAGTCGTCACGGAGGTCGGCGAAGTCGCCGACCGGGGTGCTGAACGTGGAAGGCTCCATGCCGAGATGGTAGATCCGCGCGAGCGCAGTTTGCTATATGATTCTCAATTCTTGCGGTGCCCGCTTCGGAGCGTCACCAGGCCCGCAGAATCGTGCGCAGCGCGTCGATCACCCGGGCCTGCGCGCCCTCGTCCAGCGACGGGTACATCGGCAGCGAGAAGATCTCCCCGGCCAGCCGCTCGGTCACCGGCAGTGACCCCTCGGTGTAGCCGAGGTGGGCGAAGCCGCGCATGGTGTGCACCGGCCAGCGGTAGCTGACGTTCAGCTCGATGCCGTGGCGACGCAGCGCCGCCAGGATCTCGTCGCGCCGCGGGTGCCGCACCACGTAGAGGTAGTAGACGTGCTCGTTGCCGGGCGCGGTGACGGGCAGGCCCAGGCCGGTGCCGGCGAGCCCCTCGTCGTAGCGGCGGGCGATCGCGCGGCGGGCGGCGACGTAGCGGTCCAGCCGCCGCAGCTTGCGGCGCAGGATCTCCGCCTGCACCTCGTCCAGGCGGCTGTTGCGGCCGGGCGTCTCCTCGACGTAGTAGCGGTCCTCCATCCCGTAGTACCGCAGCCGGCGCAGGCGCCGCTCCACGTCCGGGTCGGCGGTGATCGTCGCGCCGCCGTCGCCGTACGCGCCGAGCACCTTGGTCGGATAGAAGGAGAAGGCGGCGGCGTCACCGAGCGACCCGGCCACGCGGCCGTGGTGGCGCGCGCCGTGCGCCTGCGCGCAGTCCTCCAGCACCGCGAGGCCGTGCGCGGCGGCGAGCGCCCGCAGCGGCGCCATCTCGACGCACTGCCCGTAGAGGTGCACCGGGAGCAGCACCCGGGTACGCGGCGTGATCACGTCGGCGACCCGGTCGACGCGCATCAGGCAGGTCGCCTCGTCCACGTCGACGAAGACCGGCACCGCGCCCACCGCGTCGATGGCGAGCACGGTCGGCGCGGCCGTGTTGGCGACGGTGACCACCTCGTCGCCGGGGCGTACGCCCAGCGCCCAGAGGGCCAGCGAGATGGCGTCGGTGCCGTTGGCCACCCCGACGCAGTGCGGCACGCCGTGGTAGGCGGCGAACTCCCGCTCGAAGCCGCGCACGCTCTCACCGAGCACCAGCCGGCCGGAGGAGAAGACCTGGTCCACCGCGCCGAGGACGTCCTCCCGCTCGCTCTCGTACTCGGCCAGGTAGTTCCAGACTCCGATGGTCATGGCGGCGGACCTCCCCGGGAGCGTCGTCGCCGCGGCGCCTCACCCCGGCATCACCACCCCGCATCCTAGTCGCCGCCCCATCGGCTAGCTACACGTTCGTCAACCGACGTCGGTACAGGCGGCTCCCGGCCACTGGCCCGAACGGACGGAATCACCCGGGCCGCGACGCCGTCGCCGCGGACTTGGCACCAACCCTGCGGGGCGCGCGAACAGCCTTTCCCGGCAAGCCCTCAGGACCGAGCTGACCTGCCCCGACATCGGCCACTGTCGACCATCGCGGCACCTCCGGCAATCGATGGAAATTGCGCGCAGTGGATCTCCCTGCAGTCGACTTCCCGTCAATTGACAGTTGCAATTCGGATAGTAGGCTCGCTGCCGCGGGCGCCGCTCCCTGGCACTTCTCCGTCCCCCTCGACCGCGACGCCTGGCATGTTCCGGCCTCAATCCCGCACGTGACCAGGAGGACGTCCATGCCCCGTCCACAACTGCGCGGTCCGCTCCGGCGGGCCGCCCACATCGGAGTGATCGCGCTCGTCGCCGTCAGCAGCGGCCTGGTGCCACCCCCGGCCGCGGCCGGGGCGTCCGTGCGGCGGGTCACCTCGACGGTGACCGGCAGCGACGGCCAGCCGTACCGGATCACCAACCACCTCACCCGCACGGCTCAGGCCGCCGAACGTCCGGGCGCGCCCGCCCGCCAGTGGCTGCTGGTCTGGACCGGTGACGCCGCGCCCGGCCCCGACGGCAGGCCCGACCCCGACTTCCTCGCCGTCGTGGACGCCACCCCCGGCTCCCCCGACTACGGCCGGGTGGCGAACACCGTCACCGTCGACTCGGTCTTCGGCAACGAGCCGCACCACATGCAGTACACCTGGCGCAAGGGCGACAAGGTGTACGCGGGCGGCCTGCTCAGCGACACCGTCTACGTCTTCGACGTCAGCCGGCTGCCCCGGGTCTCGCTCAGCGGCGTGACGCTGCCGCACGACACCCCGTGCGGCTCGGTGCCGGACGCGTTCACCGTCCTGCGCGACGGCACCGCGTACGGGTCGTACATGGGCGGGCCCGACGTCGCCGGGCCCTGCACCTACTCCGACGGGCAGACCCGCGTGGGCAACGGCTTCGCCGGCTCCCCCGGCGAGGTGGTCCGGCTCGGCGCCGACGGCCGGGTGCTGGCCGAGATGCCGGCGGCGAAGAAGACCGCCGAGGACCCGGTCTCCTGCCCCAACCAGCCCGCGCTGCCGGTGCCGACCTGCGCCAACCCGCACGGCATCGCGCTGCGCGAGGACCTGAACCGGCTGGTCACCAGCGACTTCGTCGAGGTGCGGCACGTCGTCGCCGGCCTGGTGACCGACCCCAACCTGCAGCGCCGCACGGTCCGCACGTACGACATCAGCGACCGGAACCGGCCCCGCCTGCTCTCCCTGTCCTACCTGCCCGACGGGCCCCGGGTCGACGACGAGTACAGCCGCGAGGGTCTGCTGGCCATGGAGCCCGCGGTGACGCACCAGCCCCGGCACAAGGGAGCGTTCGTGGCCACCGGGATGGGCGCGGTCTACTACACGCCGGACATCACCAAGCGGGAGCTGACCTGGCGGCAGGTGTTCGACGACGCGACCGCCTTCCGCCGGATCTACCCGCGCGACACCCCGACCAGCGCGGCCGACGGCGGCAGCTGGCTCATGGTGAGCCCGGACGACCGTTTCCTGTTCCACACGGTGATGTTCGGCGGCAACAACTCACCGGCCGTCAACGCCGAGTCCGGCATGGTGTACGTGCTGGACATCCGCCGGCTCCTCGCCGCCGGCAGCCGGACCTCGTGCCGGATCGACACGATCGCGGAGACCGTACGCGGCGGTGCCGAGCCGGACTGTCCCGCTCTGGTCAGCGCGCTGCCCATCGTGGACACCACACTCGGTGGGCCGCACTGGGGCGCGATGGACACGTTCCGGCCGGTGGCGGGCGGGAAGCACTTCCGCCAGACCGACCAGGTCTCCCGGGTGGTCACCTCGAACTACTTCGTGGCGCCCACCGGACTCGACGGTGACGCCCGGATCTGCATGGCGCTGGTCGACCCGGCGGGCCGGCTCACCGAGGACCGCGCGTTCCGCGACGAGCACACCGGCCGGCGCTGCGTGAGCTTCGACCGGACGAGCTGGCCGCACGGCGACACCGGCAAGGCGAATCCGCACGGGCTGCTCTTCGCGGTGGCCGACGCGCAACTGCGCTGACCGCAACCGGCGGCGGGCGGCGACGAGCCGCCCGCCGCCGGGCTCACACCGCCGCGGTCAGCCGGGGCACCACCTCGGCCGGGGACGGCAGCGCCGCGATCTCGGCCCGCACCTCGCCGGTCACCCGGCCCAGCTCCGCGTCGGTGAGCAGCCGGCCGATCGCGGCGGCGTCCAGCTCGTCCACCGAGCCCAGCACGTGCGCCAGCCCCCGGGCGCGCAGCAGCTCGCCGGTGACCAGCTCGTCCGGCGAGCCGGGCAGCACCAGCTGGCGGACGCCGAGCGCGGCGCAGGTCAGCGTCGTGCCGTCGCCGCCGTGGTGGATCGCGGCGGCGCAGCCGCGCAGCAACTGGTTCAGCGGCACCCAGCCGGTGGTCCGCACGTTCGGCGGCAGGTCGGGCGGAGCGGCCGACTCCCCGATCGCCAGCACGAACTCGGCGTCCAGCCCGGGCGCGGCGGCGAGCACCCGCGCGATGCCGGCGGCGAACCGGTCCGGCCCGCCGAGCGTGCCGAACGTGACGGCGATCCGGGGCCGCGCGACCGGCTCCCGCAGCCACTCGGGCAGCACCCCGCCGCCGTTGTACGGCACGTAGCGCATGGAGATGTCGGCCGGCCCGCCCTCGACCAGGCTGGGCGGGGCGATGTCGACGGTCCGGATGCCCTCGGGCAGCGTCACCCCGTGCCGGCGCATCGCCACCGCGCCGGGCAGCTCGCGCAGCAGGTCGGGGGTGAACCGGGCCAGCCCGAGGCTGTGCGCGACCGCCGGCACCTTCAGCCGGGCGGCGACGACCGGGCCGACCGCGAAGATCGGGTCGTACACCACCAGGTCCGGCTGGACCCACTCGCCGAGCGCGACGTGGGCGTCGACGAACGGATCCCAGGCCGAGACGATGTACGGCTTGCGTTCCTCCATCTCCGCGATCGGGTCGGCGCCGATCGGCTCGAAGAGGCGCGGCACGTCGCGGATGAACTGCGCCTGCATGTCCGAGGTGGTGCGTCCGGGCACGGCGTCCAGGACCGGCAGCCCGGCCCGGGCCACCGCCAGCGCGTCACCGGCGGTGACGAAGACGACCTCGTGCCCGGCGGCGCGGAACGCCCACCCGAGCGGTACCAGCGGGAACGCGTGGCCGATGGCCGGACCCGGCATGAACAGTACGCGCATGACTCCTGCCCTCCCTGTCGTCGCGGCGGCACGGCCGACGCCGTACCGCCGAGCCGGTGACGCCGGTCGCGCCACCTGTCGATTCCCCGCCGGCGCTACGGCGCCCGCTGACGCGGCGGCCCCGCCGCCGCCGGCTCCCCGTCGCCGGAGTAGCGACGCAGCTCGTCGTGCCAGAAGTCGGTGACCGCCCGGCGCAGGTCGCGGCGCGGCCGCCAGCCGAGGGCCGCCGCGGCGGGCGCCGGGTCGACGCACGACCACCGGGTCCCGGCCCGCCAGCCGGCCGGGCCGGCACGCTCCACCACTGTCGCCTGCACCCCGCTGACCTGCACCAGGAGCCGGACCAGCGTCCGCACCGGCACCGCCTCGCCGCGGCCGATGTCGAGGACGCGGCCGGTCACCGGGCGCCCGGCGGCGGCCAGCACGGCCTCGGCGGCGTCCCGGACGTCGACGAAGTCACGCCGGGCCTCCAGCGGGGCGAGCGTCACCCGCGCGGCGACGCCGGCCCGCGCGGCCGGCGCCAGCGCGGCGGCGACCCGGCCCAGCAGGCTGGTCGCGGGCAGCCCCGGGCCGAGCGCGTTCACCAGCCGCAGCACCACCGCGTCGACCTCACCGGCGTCGGCTGCCGCCAGTACGGCCCGGGTCGCGGCCAGTTTCGCCCGGCCGTACGCGGTGTCCGGCGCGGGCGTACGGCGCGGATCGGCCGGCGCGACCGGCTGCCCGTACTCCAGCACCGAGCCGAGATGGACCAGCCGGGGGCGGCAGGCGGCGCGGCGCAGCGCGTCGAGCAGCAGCGCGCTGAGCCGGGTGCAGCGCTCCGCCATCCGGCCGGGGTCCAGTCCCCAGCTGCTGCCGGTGGAGTCGACCACGGCGACCGGGTCCTCGGCGTCCAGCAGCCGCGCCAGCGTCCCCGGACCGGTGCCGCCGAGGTCGAGCGCGGTGAACCGGTGCCGGTCGCCGGCCGGGGCGCGGCGGGCCACCGTGAGCACGTCGTGGCCGGCGTCGGCGAAGGCGTCCGCGACATGGGCGCCGACGAACCCGGTGCCGCCGAGCACGACCGCGCGTGGCCGGTCGCCGGTCACCGCGCACCTGCGGGCCGGGCGATCCACAGGCCCCACCGGAACGGCGGCGCCGTGACGTGCGCGGCGGCGAGCCCGGCCCGGGCGAACGCGGCGGCGAAGTGCTGCGGCCGGAACAGCGTCAGATCGGTCGTCGCGGTGTCGTGCCGGATGCCGGCCTCCGGGTCGGCGTACGCCTGGTGCACTGTCATCCGGATCCGGTCGCGCGCGTCGTCGAGCCACGTCGAGTGGGACAGCCGGACCACCACCCGGTCCTGCTCCTGCACCATGTCGCGGGCCACGTAGCCGGGGACGAACGTCTCCGGCGTGTACCAGGGCTCGACCGCCAGCACGCCGCCCGGCGTCAGGTGGGCGGCCAGCCGCGCGACGGTCCGGTCCAGTTCGGCGGCGCCGCGCAGGTGCGGCACCGCGAAGAGGCAGACCACCACGTCGAAGGTGTCGGCCAGATCCAGGTCGCGCATGTCGCCCTCGTGCAGGGCCACGTCCGGCACCCGGGCGCCGGCTCGGGCCAGCATCTCCCCGGACAGGTCCACGCCGGTCACCGGGGCGAAGTGGGTCCGCAGGTGCTCCAGGTGCAGCCCGGTACCGCAGGCCACGTCGAGCAGCGAGGCGGCGGCCGGGTTCCGGCGCCGGACCGTCCGGGCGAGCGTGGCGGCCTCGGCGATGTGGTCGCGGCCCCGGTGCCGCATCACCAGGTCGTAGATCTCCGGGTATCCGGCGCGGTAGAAGCCGCGCGCCACCGATGCCGTCACCGTACGCGCACGGTGGGCACGTAGTGGATCCACCGGCCGCCGGCGGCCCGGAAGCCGGTCTCCTTCGCCATGATCTCCTCGGCGTGGTTCCAGGCGAAGAGCACCGCGTAGTCCGGGTAGGGGTCGGCGAATGCCTCGGGCGGGCGGACCGGGATGTGCGCGCCCGGGGTCAGCCGGCCCTGCTTGGCCGGGGTGGTGTCGCAGACGTACGAGATCAGCTCCGGCCCGAGCCCGCAGTAGTTGGTGACGGTGGCGCTCTTCGCGGTGGCCCCGTAGGCCGCGACGGTGCGGCCCTCCTCTCTCAGCGAGCGCAGCAGCGCGACCAGCTCGGACCGGGTACGCGCGACGGCGGCGGCGAACCGGCGCAGCGCCGCCTCCCCGGTCACTCCCTGCTCCCGTTCCTGGCGCAGCAGGTCGGCGACGGCCGGGGACGGGGTACGCGCCCCGGCGCGGGCGAGCGTGTAGCGCACCTCGCCGCCGTGCACCGGGAGCCGCCGCACGTCCACGAGCTCCAGCCCGAAGCGGGCCGCGGCGGCCCGTACCGAGTGGGCGGTGAAGTAGTAGAAGTGCTCGTCGTAGATCTGGTCGAAGGCGGTCCGGGCGAGGATGTCGCCGAGGTACGGGTCCTCGAAGACGAGGACGCCGCCGGGGGCGAGCAGCAGCCGCGCGCCGCGCAGCACCGAGTCCAGGTAGGGCAGGTGGCAGATCGTGTTGGCGGCGTAGATGACGTCGGCCGGCCCGTCGGTGGCGAGCACGTCGGCGGCGGTCTCCTCCTCGAAGAAGTCGGTACGCACCCGTACGCCCTGCCCACGGGCCAGCTCGGCCACCCCGGCGGACGGCTCGAAGCCGAGGTGGCGTACGCCGGCCGCGGCCACGGTCCGCAGCATCACCCCGTCGTTGCAGCCCAGCTCGACGCAGAACGCGCCGGGCCGGGTCAGCTCGGTGGCGAGCAGTTCCCGGCCGGTGCCGGTGAAGTGCGCGCGCATCACCGACGACAGCGACGAGCGGTACGGGTAGTCGTGGTGGAACATCCGCTCGCGCGGCACCTCCTCGACGAGCTGGACCATCGTGCAGTCGGCGCACCGGCCCACCGCGAGGCGGTAGAAGAACTCGCCGTCGAGGTCGGCCGGGAGGGGGAACGCGTCGGAGAGGGGCTGGCGGCCGAGGTCGAGCATCTCGGTCACCGGGCCGCCGCAGATCCGGCAGCCGGTGACGGCGGGGGCGGTCATCTGCCTGCTCCTTCCGGTCACCGGTGCCGGGCGGGTCAGCGCGGCTTGTGGGCGGCGATGACGACGCAGCCGACCTTGGTGCGCAGGACGTCGAGCACGGCCGGCATCTCGGCGAGGAAGGCATCGATCTTCTCGGCGCCGTGCGCGGCGGCGAGCGTGTCGCGCCGCTGCTGCACCCGCTCGTGGTACGCGGGGAACGAACGGCTGATCTTGTCGCCGCAGCTGAGGAACTCGTCCACCACGAATCCGGCGTCGCGGACCAGGTCGAACGCGGCCATCGGCGGGCCGGGCGGGGCGAGGGTGAAGTCGGTGAGGATCTGCCGGTCCCGCTCGGTGAGCGGGGCGTCCTCGGCGAGGTCGGTGAGCACGAGCCGGCCGCCGGGCTTGAGTACGCGGCGGATCTCGGCGAGCCACTGCCGGCGGTCCTGCGCGTGCACCAGGGACTCGAAGGCGAGCACCTTGTCGAAGGAGGCGTCCGGGTAGCTCAGCGCGGCGGCGTCGCCGAGCTCGAAGCGGACCTGGCCGCGCAGCCCGGACTCGTTGACCCGTTCCCGGGCCCGCTTGAGGTGCTCGGCGCTGTTGGTGATGCCGGTGATGTCGGCGTCGCTGCGCTGGCCGAGCCGGATGGCCGGCTCGCCGGCGCCGCAGCCGACGTCCAGCAGCCGATCGCCGGGGCGCAGGCCGAGGCGGTCGCCGACGATGTCGGTGAACCGGTTGATGGCCTCCAGGAAGGGCGTGCGGTCGTCGTCGTCCTCCCACCATCCGAAGTGGATGTTTCCGCCGAGCACCTCGACGGCCCAGGCGCCGTCGTCGTAGATCTCCGCTACCTCGTCGACTTCGGTCAGCTCGCGTGTGGACACGTCCGCTCCTCCACTCTCGGCGGCAAGTTGCTGCTTGAGAATGTTATAGCTATCGACCGACGGGTGTCCATGCGACGATCACGTGGTGGCGGAACGCGCGCGACGCGCGGATCAAGAGGCGTGACCGGAGCGAAACGTCCTGCTACTATATGTTTGTGAACACAATGTCGCGTACGGCTGGGTTGTCCGCACAGCAGACCGACACTCCCGCCATCGAGATCACACGATTGCGCAAATCCTACGGCGAGGTGCGCGCGCTCGACGGGATCGATCTGCGCGTGTCGGCCGGAAGCGTGTTCGGCGTGCTCGGCCCCAACGGCGCCGGGAAGACGACGATCGTCCGCACCCTCGCCACGCTCGTCCCGCCCGACAGCGGCGAGGTCCGCGTGCTCGGCCACGACGTGGTGCGCGAGGCCGGGGCGATCCGCGACCGGATCGGGCTGACCGGGCAATACTCGTCGGTCGACGAGGAACTGTCCGGCCGGGACAATCTCGTCCTGCTCTCCCGGCTACGCGGCTTCTCCTGGAGCGCGGCCCGCCGCCGCGCCGAGGAACTGCTCGCCACGTTCGGCCTGAAGGAGGCCGCCGCCCGGCTGGTGCGGACCTACTCCGGCGGCATGCGCCGTCGGCTCGACATCGCCAGCAGCATGATCGTGACACCCGACCTGATGTTCCTCGACGAGCCGACCACCGGGCTGGACCCGCACAGCCGCAACCAGGTGTGGGAACTCGTCCGGGGCATGGTCGGCGAGGGCGCCACCGTCCTGCTCACCACGCAGTATCTCGACGAGGCCGACCAGCTCGCCGACCGGATCGCGGTCGTCGACCACGGCCGGGTCATCGCCGAGGGCACGCCGGTGGAGCTGAAGCGGTCGATCGGTGCGAGCGTGCTGCGGGTGCGGTTGCGCGACGCCGGGCAGCGGGAGACGGCCGAGCGGATGCTGGCGGAGGCGCTGGGCACGGCGGTGCACGCCGGCGCCGACCGGATGGAGCTGACCGCGCAGGTCGCGGCCGAGGAGGAGGCCACCCGGGCGCTCGCCGCCCTCACCGGGGCCGGCGTCGGCCTGGCCGAGTACGCCTTCGGCCACGCCACCCTGGACCAGGTGTTCCTCGCCCTCACCGGGCACCGGGCGGACGGCTCGCGGACCGAGACCGAGGAGGCGGCGTGAGCAGCATGGTGGAGACCGGCACCGGCCGTGGCGCCTCGGCGCCGTCCGCGGCGCGGCCGGCACGTCCCGGCGCGCTGTCGTCCACGCTGACCTTCGCGTGGCGGGCGGTGCAGAAGGTACGCCGCGACCCGACGCAGATCCTCGAGGCGCTCGGCGTGCCGGTCATGTTCACGCTCGTCTTCGGCTTCCTGTTCGGCGGCGCGCTGGCCGGTTCGACGTCGAGCTACATGCAGTTCTACATCCCGGGCATCGTGGTGTTCACCGGGATCATGATCAGCATGCGGATCGGCGCGGTGGTCAACCTGGACAACTCCCGGGAGGTGACCGACCGCTTCCGCGCGCTGGCCATCTGGCGGCCCGCCGCGATCGTCGGCACCCTGCTCGGCAACAACGTGCTCTACGTCGTCGGCTGCGCGGTCGCCGTGGCGGTCGGGCTCGCGGTCGGCTTCCGGCCCGACGGTGGCGTGCTCGGCGTCCTCGCCACGATCCTGATCACCCTGGTCTTCGTCTTCTCCTTCTCCTGGGTGTACGTGGTCTTCGGGCTCGCCCTGAAGTCACCGACCGCCGCGCTGAGCGCCTGCCAGGCGATCGTCTTCCCGGTGTCGTTCGTCAGCAACTTCTTCGTGCCGCAGGAGACGCTTCCCGGCTGGCTGCAGGCCGTGGTCGGCCTGAACCCGTTCGCGTTGACGGTCACCGCCGCGCGCGGCCTGGCCCACGGCACGGCGACCGCCGGTGAGGTAGGCGCGGCGCTGGTCGGCTGCGCGGCGCTGGTGGCCGTCTTCGCCCCGCTCTCCATGTTCCTGTACCGCCGGCGGGCCTGACCCCGCCACCGTTTGTACGCAGTGCCGATGACACGAGAAGGGAACACGGCTACCCCGTGGACAGCGACCGTTTGACTCAACCGCCTGCCGTCACCGCGCAGATGCTCATCCGCAGGCCCGCCGCCGAGGTCTTCGAGGCGTTCGCGGACCCGGCGGTGACCACCAAGTTCTGGTTCACCAAGAGCAGCGGCCGGCTCGAACCCGGCGCCACCGTCACCTGGGACTGGGAGATGTACGGCGTCTCCACCGTCGTCACGGTCAAGGACGTCGAGAAGAACAGCCGCATCCTGGCCGAGTGGGACCCGGAGTCCCCCACCCAGCTCGAATGGCGGTTCCTGCCGGGCGAGGGTGACACGACGCTGGTCCGGGTCACCGAGACCGGCTTCGCCGGCAGCGCCGACCAGGCCGTGGCGAAGGCGATCGACTCGATGGGCGGGTTCACCATGGTGCTCTGCGCCTGCAAGGCGCTGCTGGAGCAGGGTGTGCTGCTCAACGCGGTCGGCGACGCCCACCCGACCGGCTTCGGCGACTGACCGCCGTCGCGGCGGGCGGACCGGGCGTGACCCGGTCCGCCCGCTCAGCCGGCGTCCAGCAGCCCGCGCAGGCAGGCGATCAGGCTGCGGGCCGAGACGTTCACGTAGTTGCTGTGCCGCAGCAGTTCCGAGAGCTGGTGCAGCGTCACCCAGCGGTACTGGTCGCTCTCCAGGTCGACGTCGTCGGTCTCCACCACCAGATAGCTGCTACGGGCCCGGTAGAGCCGGCCGCCCTCCTCGGAGAGGAGCGCGCGGAACCGGACCCGCTCCGGCGGCGCGCCGAGCACCTGGTCCAGGAAGGGCGGACGCGCGGCGGCGGGCAGGTAGTCGAGCGTGGCGGGCGTGCACTGGACCGTCGGCGCCAGTTCCACCACGTCGACGAAGCCCGGTTCGACCCGGGCGTGCGCCAGCACGTGCAGCACACCGTCGAGACGGGTGGCCAGGAACGCCACCACCCCCTGGCCGCAGGGCCGCAGCATCGGCTGCGACCAGCTCGCCACCTCGCGCCCCTCGGCGTCCACGTCCACGCCGATGACCTCGAAGAACAGCCCACTGTCGTGTCGCAGGGAGACCTCGCCGAGATGCCACGCCGCCTGTCCGCGCAGCGCCGTCCGGTCGGCGTCCACCTCCGTCCGGCTGCGGACGTCGGTGATCCAGTGCAGCAGCTCGCCGGTGTGGTGCCGGCTGCCCGGCCCGGGCCGGCAGGAGCGGCGCAGCGCGGCCGTGAAGGCGTCCCCGGCCGGGCCGGCCGCCCGGGCCGTCAGCTCCGCCGGCAGGCACGAGAGCACGGTACGGATGTCCATGTTGACCAGGTCGTCGTGGCGCAGGAGCCGGTGCAGCTGGGCGAGGCTGAGCCAGCGGAACCCGGGCGGCGGCACGATGTCCTCGTCGGTGAGGACCACCATGTTGCGGTTGCGTTTGCGCAGGAACCAGGACCCGTGCTCGGACTGGCGGACGTCCACGAGCACCCGGCGCGGGTCCGGGTCGCGGAAGTGATGCAGGAACGGCACCGGGCGGCCGCCGTGGACGCCGGTCCAGTTGCTCCGGGTGGCCTGGACGGTGGGCGCGAGCTGGTGGCCGTCCTGGTTGCCGGGCTCCGCCTTGGCCTGCACCAGCACCCGCAGCGTGTCGCCGTCGCGGCGGGCGAGCAGCCCGAGGATGCCCACCTCCGGCTGGTGCAGCACCGGCTGGTCCCAGCGGGGCACGGCCGCGCCCGGCACCTCGACGGAGAGCCCTTCCACCCGGAAGAACCGGCCGCTGCGGTGGGCCAGGACTCCGGTGTCGGCGTCCTGGCGCCAGCCGCGCAGGCCGGCCAGGGGCACGACGTCCACACGCATCGGGGCCTGGCGGCGCCAGTCGGCGAGCCACTCGTGGATGTCGGCGTCGGGGTCGGCGGTGGCGAACCGGCCGTGCTGCGGCAGCCCTGGTGGCGCGGTCGTCTCCGTCACGCGCGTACCCCCTTTGTCGACACCTACCCGTTGATCACTTCTATATTCTATAGCGAACGGCCGGCGTTAGCGCGGGTCGAGGAAGGACGAGAGGATGACTGAGGACGCGAGCGCGCCGGCGCTGCCGATGTGGCCGGACGGCGCCGACGCCGGATACGTGGCCGCGCGGCTGCGCCTCGCCGAGGTCGAACGCCGCCTGTGTGACCAGATCGAACAGGTCGCCGCCGCCCGGCGGGAGCTGCCGCTCGGCGCGCCGGTGGCCGACGTCGCGCTCACCGAGGGACCGGCCGACCTGACCGCGCCCGGCCCGTTGCGCCCCGTCCGGCTGTCCGCGCTCTTCGGCGCGCACCGCACGCTCCTCGTCTACCACCTGATGTTCCACCCGGACGCCGACGCCGCCTGCCCGATGTGCTCGATGTGGGTGGACGGGTTCCACGGCGTCGCCCACCACCTCCGGCAGCACACCGCGTTCGTGGTGGTCGGCAAGGCCCCGGCGGAGAAGCTGCGCGCCTGGGGCGCCCGGCGCGGCTGGGCCGGCCTGCGGCTGCTCTCCAGCCACGGCACCGACTTCAACGCCGACCTGCGCGCCGAGCACCCGAACGGCGACCAGCGCCCGATGGTCAGCGTGCTGGTCCGCGACGGCGACGGCGTCCGGCACTTCTACAGCCAGCCGGCCAACTTCGTCGACGGCACCGAGCGCGGCATCGACCTGCTCTCCCCGGTGTGGAACGTGCTCGACCTGCTGCCGCGGGGCCGCGGCGACTGGTACGCCGCCAACACGTATCCCCCGGTTGCCGACCCGGCCGATCGACCCGTGTGACAGCCGAGGAGACACGAGTGCCCGACCGCACCGCGACACCGCGTACCGCCGACGGTCGCCGGGGCGTACCCCGATCGGCCGGACGGCTCACCGGCGCGGCCCTCGCCGCAGTGGCGGCCACGCTGCTGGCGGCGGGGCCGGCCCACGCCGCGGACGGCGGCGGTGTCGCGCCGGCCGCCACCGGGTTCGCCGCGCTGCTCGCCCTCGCCGCGACGGCCACCACGGCCGGGCTTGTGCTGCTGCGACCGCTCGCCGCCCCGGCGCCCCGCCGCCTCACCGCCACGGCGGTGACCGCCGCCGTCGCGCACCTGCTCACCCTCGGCCTGGGCGGGGACGCCCCCGCCGCCGGAACGCTCGTGCTCGCGGCGGCCTGCCTCGCCCTGCCCGGGTGCGCCGGGCGGCGCGCGGTCGGCGTACCCCTGGCTCTGCTCGTGTCCGCCGGGGCCGGCCTGCTGGCGCTGCCCACCGCGACAGTCGCGGAGGCGACGGCCGCCGCCGGGCACGGGCTCGCCGCCGCGGTGCTGCTGGGCGGCGTCGCCACAGTGCTCGGCGCGGACTCGGCCCGGCGGCGCGTCGCCCACCGGGCGGCGCCCTGGATGCTCGCCGCCGTCACCGCCGAGGCGGCGGCCGGCGCGGTGCGGCTCGGTACCGACCACGCCGCCCTCGGCCCGGAAGGCCCCGGATGGGCCGGCCCGGCACGCTGGGTCTGCCTTGCGGTCGCCGTGGCCGGAGCCGTGGGCCTGGGCGCCGGCCTGCGACGCCGACGGCAGCCGGACCGGGCGTTGCTGCGGGGACAGGCGGTCGTGCTGCCCGCGGTCGTCATCGTCGCCGCCACCGCGACCGCCGTGGCGCTGCCCGCGCCGCCCGGCCGCCCCGGCGCGCCGCTGCTGGTCGCAGTGGACAACGGCGGCCGGGGCCTCCCGCTGGTGGTGGCACCGCAGCGGCCCGGCTGGAACCTCGTGCACGTCGGCGCGGAGGGAGTCTCGGTCGGGACGCGGGCGGACCGCCTCTCCCCCGCCGTCCGGCTGCCCGGTGCCACCAACGGCTGGGCCCTCGTACACCTTCCGCCCGGCCCGAGCCGGCTGCACGTCGCGTACGGCGGACGCCAGGCCGTGATTCGGCTGGACGCCGGGGCGGCCGACGCGCCCGGTCCCGACCTGCGCGGTCCGGACGGGCCGGAGTGCGTCAGCGCGGCCCTCGGCGTGCTCCTGCGGGACGACCCGCAGCCGCTGTCGCGCTGCCCCGCGGACGCCCTCACCTCCGGTGACCGCGAGGACCTCGACGCCACAGTCGCCTTCCTCGCGCCCCGGGCCGAGGGCGCCCTCGGCGTCGTGGGCGACTCCTCGGCCCGCTCCGTCGCGGCGGTCGCCGCCGTCACCGACGCCGCGCGCCGCGCCGGACTGCGTGTCGTACCCCCGGGGTCCGGACGGCATCCGACGCTCGTGGTCACCGGCTGGGCCGGGGCGGAGGCGGCGCTGCGCGACGCCGCGCGGGGGCCGGGCGCGGCGGCCGGCACCTATCTGGCGCCCTGGCTGCTCACCGCCGCGGTGCTGCGCCCCGCGACCGGGCAGATGCTCGCGCTCCGGTTCGACCCGCGCGCGGAGCCGGTGTCCCGGTACGTCGCGGAGCTGGCCCGCCGTTTCCCCGGCGAACCCGCCACCGTCTCCGGCTACCTGGCCTGGCAGGGCGGCGCGCCCGCCGGGCCGGCCCGGATGTACGCGGCGGCCGCGGTCTCGCTGCCCGGCCCGGTGGCGCACGGCGGGCACGGCCGGTCCGGCTTCCTGCCCGGCGGCACGGTCACCGCGGTGACCGGCCCGCTCGGCTGAGCCGCGACCGCGCTACCGCCCGGGCGGACTCCCGATGATCTTCGGACCGTCCTCGGCGGGCCGCCGCACGTCCTGGTGGTAGTACGCCCGCAGTCCGGCCCGGGCGGCCGCCGGAGCCCCGAGCCAGCGGAGCAGGTTGCGGCCGTCACTGCGGGGCGAACTCCCCGGAACGAGATTGCCCAGGCCGAGCAGCGCTCCGACGAACGCGGCGCTGAACAGCGCCAGGCGCGTCGACACCGTTGCCGTGTGCGTCGCCACGACGACGAGCGCCGCGGCGGCGCCCAGGTTCGCCACCGGGCCGCCGAGATGGAACAGCGCCATCCGCAGCGGCAACGCCGGCATCGACGCCGACGGCCGGACCGACACCTCGTTGCGCCATCCGGTGAAGGGCGCGATGTGGACCGCGACGACCGGCAGGCGCAGCAGCTTCGCCGCGACGAGGTGGCCGCCCTCGTGCAGGGCGAGGTGCAGCCACAACGACAGGCAGGTGAGGCCGGCGGCGGCGATCGCACCCGTCAGGGACTCGGTGACGAGCAGCGCGAGCGCCATCGTCTCCACCGCCAGCAGCAGAGACGCGGCGACGAGCCGGCGGCGCAGCTTCACCGGGCGATGGTACGGCCTGATCGACCCATTGGGCGGCCCCGGAAATCGGATGCCTGGCCCGATCCATGATCAGCAGAATGAGGGCGTCCACCGGCGACGGGAGGTGACCGGCATGCCAGAGAGGCGTTAGTCCCGCGCATGGTGCGCGGGCGGCCGAAGGGCGGTCGTCACATGGCCCGTACCGACATCCACCGACCCGAGCGTGTGCAGCAGCGGGATCCGTACCTGCGCCGCTGGTTCACCGACATCCACCGACACCACCTGGGCGCCTGCGATCTGGCCGAGTTCCTCGCCTCGCCCAGGTGGATCCGCACCCGCTGCCACCGCGAGGTGTCGGCGCAGGCGCCCAACCTCTGCGGCTGCCGGCTCTGCACGTTCCAGGCCTGCCGCAGGCTCGGCCGCCGCCAGGAGCGCGTCGCCTGGCGTTCGATCCGCCGCCGACTGCTCGCCGAGCACCGGGGCGGCGAGCACGATCTCGACGTGCCCCCGATCCGCGGCAAGGCCTGGTAGCGGTCCGCCGGATCACCGATGAGTTCACATGTCCCGGCCGGTCTCAGCTGGTGCATCCGTTCGGATGCACCAGCTGATTCTTCAGGAGGACGAGAGCCATGAGCGTTGTCGACACCACTCCCCCGCCCGTCACCCGTGGGCTGCACCGCACGCTGTGGGTGCTCCAGGGCTTCCTCGGCGTCTTCTTCATCGTCGCCTCGGCCGGCCCCAAGCTGTTCGGCGAGACGAACACCGTCCAGTCCTTCGAGGACATGGGCGCAGCGCCCTGGTTCCGCTACTTCATCGGCCTGGTGGAGCTGGCCGGTGGCATCGGGCTGCTGGTGCCGCGGCTCGCCGGCCTGGCCGCCGTCGGGCTGGCGCTGCTCATGGTCGGCGCCGCCATCACCCAGGCGTTCATCCTGGACGGCGGCGCGCTGGTCATCACCCCGGTGGTGCTGTTCTTCCTGTTCGTGTTCATCGCCTGGGGCCGGCGCGACTCGATAGGCCGCCTCTTCAGGCGATGAGCAGGCGGGTGCACCCGGGGTGCGGCCGGCGGCCGGTCACGGCGTCCAGCGCACCCCCGGGTTCACCCGCCCGGACCAATCGAAGACGGCCATGTTGTCCCAGCCGTTCCCGGTGCCGTTGATGTTCGCCGGGTCCCAGCCGTTGCCAGGGACGGCGTACCAGGTCGGCTCCCAGTAGAAGACCCCGATGGCGCCGGCGTTGCGGGCGGTGTTCTGGACCCAGTCGAACTGCTGGGCCTGCCCGGCCCAGGTCGCGCTGATCCCGTCGCAGGTGACGTCGCCGATGACGTTCGGCTGGCCGTCCGCGTCGTCCCGGGTGAACGGGTACGCGGTCTCCACGATCACCACCGGCTTCCCGTAGCGGTTCCGCAGGTCGACGATGTTGTTGTAGAGGTTCGCCAGGCTGCCGTGCCACATGCAGTAGTACGACAGCGCGGTCATGTCCCACTGCACGCCCTGGGCGCGGATGCCGTCGTAGAACCAGCGGGCGTTGGCGTTGCTGTCGGCGTTGGCGGTGTGGATCATGACCGGGATGCCGCCGCCGCAGGCCTTCACCGCGTTGTAGCCCTGCTTCAGCAGGCCGGCCAGCGGGGCGAAGTCGTTGTTGACGACCTTCCCCTCGTTCCACAGCATCCCGACGTTGATCTCGTTGCCGATCTGCACGCTGTCCGGCAGCGTGCCCTGCCCGCGCAGGGCGGCGCAGACGTCGTACGTGAAGGCGTACACGTCGTTGCGCAGCTGGTTCAGGCTGTGGCCGGCCCAGGCGGCCGGCTTGTACTGCTTGCCGGGGTCGGCCCAGGTGTCGGAGTAGTGGAAGTCGATGAGGACCTTGAGGCCCTTCGCCTTGGCCGCTCTCGCCTGGACCAGCACCTTGCTCTTGTTGTTGTAGCCGCTGGCCGGGTTGTTCCAGACGCGCAGCCGGACGTAGTTGACGCCGGCGGACCTGAGGATGTCCAGCGGGTCACGGGCGACCCCGCCCGCGTCGTAGTACTTCGCCCCCAGGTCCAGGCTGCGCTGCAACGACGAGACGTCCGCGCCCCGCATGCTGAGCGTGTTCGCGGCGGCGGCGGGCGCCGGCGTACCCCCGATCGTGGTGGTGAGGGCGAGGACGACGGCCGTGACGGCCCCGGCCAGGGCGCGGCGGCGGTGGCGTGTGGTCACAGGACTTCCTCTCAGCCGACTGTGCAGGGGGCGCCGTTGAGCGAGAAGCCGGTCGGCGGCGCGTCGCTGGCGCCCCACCGTCCCTGGAAGCCGAAGGTCGCGGATCCGTCCGGGGCGATGACGCGGTTCCAGTCGACGTTGCGGGCGGTCACCGTGGCGCCGGCCTGCCCGACCGTGGCGTTCCACGCGTTGGTGATCTGCTGGTCGCCGGGGAAGCCGAACGTGACGATCCAGCCGTCGACCGCCGCCGTCCCGGTGTTCTGGACCGTCACCGTGGCCACGAAGCCGCCGGCCCACTCGGACTGGTTCCGGTAGGTCACCCGGCAGGTCGAGGGCGGCGGTGGTGGCGGAGTGGTCGTCGTGGGCACGGTGACCGTGTTGGAGGCGATCGACACGTTGCCGGCGGCGTCCCGGGCCCGCACGTAGTACAGGGTGCGCAGCGGCGTCGACGGGGGCAGCGGCCCGGTGTACGTGGTCCCCGGCACGGTGGCGACGAGCGTCGAGGTGAACCAGCCGTCGAACCGGTAGACGTTGTACCCGAGCACGCCGACGTTGTCGGTCGACGGTGCCCAGGACAGCGTGGCGGTGGAGCCGGTCACCTCGCCGACTGTGAGGTTCTGCGGCGCGCTCGGCGGGGTGGTGTCCGGGCCGGTGTCGGTCACCGGGGTGACCACAGTCAGCGCGTCGGTGGCGGCCGAGCGGCGGCCGTCGCCGTCGCGGGCCGACACCCGGAACGAGTACTGCCGGCCCGGCTGGATGTAGTTGGTGATCGTGGTGGTGGTGACGTCGCCGAGGCTGAGGCTGTAGATCACGTCGTCGAACGCCTGGTAGTAGGTGATGTCGTACCCGACGACGGGGCAGCAGCCGCGCGTGGCGGCCGTCCAGGTGAGGGTGACCGAGGTGGTCCGCACCTGGGTGGCGGTCAGGTTCGTGGGCGGGCTCGGCGGGAACGGCGTGGTGCTGGGCGTGCTGGGCGTCGACGTGGGCGGCGAGACGGTCCCGGTCGGGTCCGCGACGGGCGCCGCGGCCCCGCCGGGCGCCGGTGCGACAGCGGGGTACGCGGCGCCGGCGCCCGCCGGCGGCACCGCGGTCAGGGCGGCGCCGAGCACCGCCGTGGACACCACGACGGCCGCCGGCAGACCCGGCCGCAGACGGCGCAGAAGTGAGGACGAGGAGACGGCAGCCATACGCCGACGATGCCGCCAACGCATCGATGATCGCCAACGTATCCCACACCTCGGTCGGGGCGGCAACCCGGCGACCAAGGCACCACCTTTGCCTGATTCGTCGTTTCGCGCCGCCTATCTGAGCAATCAGCCACAATCGGAGAGACAGGGTGAGCCGCTGCGGAACGGCCACCGCACACACGAAGGCTGGACGGGAATCGGCGATGGCCACCTTCGAGTACCGCTGCCCGCAGGACGGCAGCTTCGACGTCGTGATGCCCGTCGGCACCGCGGGCCCGTCGACGAGCTGCCCCCGATGTGACGGCCCGGCGACCCGGGTGTTCTCCGCGCCCCGGCTCACCCGCACGCCGGCGGCGCTGCGCGAGGCCATCGACCGGACCGAACGCAGCGCGGAACAGCCGGCGGTGGTCGGGCAGGTGCCCGGCCGTCGCCCGGCGCGCCGCTCGACGAACCCGGCCCACGCCCGCCTGCCCCGATGGTGACCACGAGAAGGGCTCAAGACCGTGCCTGAACTGCTGTTCCCCCTCGACTCCACGAAGAGGTTCACCGACCAGGAGAAGGTCGGGCACAACCGCTGGCATCCCGACATCCCGCCCGTGGCGACGGTACGGCCCGGACAGTCGTTCCGCGTCCACTGCCGCGAGTGGTTCGACGGCGCGATCCACAACGACGACTCCGCCGAGGACATCCGGGACGCTCCGCTGACCCGGGTCCACGCGCTCAGCGGCCCGTTCGCCGTCGAGGGCGCCGAGCCGGGCGACCTGCTCATGGTCGACATCCTCGACATGGGCCCGATCCCGCAGGAGTCCGGTCCGCTGGCCGGTCAGGGCTGGGGTTACACGGGCATCTTCCCCACCGGCAACGGCGGCGGCTTCCTCACCGAACAGTTCCCCGACGCGTACAAGGCGGTCTGGGACTTCACCGGCCGCAAGGCCACCTCCCGGCACATCCCCGGGGTCTCGTTCACCGGGATCGCCCACCCGGGACTGATGGGCACCGCCCCGTCCGCGTCGCTGCTCGCGACCTGGAACCAGCGGGAGGGGGCGCTGATCGCCACCGCACCCGACCGGGTGCCGCCCCTGGCCCTGCCCCCCGAGCCGCAGGACGCGATCCTCGGCAGCCTCACCGGCGCCGACTTCGACCGGGTGGCCGCGGAGGCGGCGCGAACCGCGCCGCCTCGGGAGAACGGCGGGAACCAGGACATCAAGAACTTCACCGTCGGCAGCCGGGTCTTCTACCCCGTGTACGTGCCGGGAGCCAACCTGTCCCTCGGCGACCTGCACTTCTCCCAGGGCGACGGAGAGATCACCTTCTGCGGCGCCATCGAGATGGGCGGCTTCGTCGACCTGCACGTCGACCTGATCAAGAACGGCATGCAGACGTACGGCGTCGCCGAGAACACGATCTTCATGCCGGGTGACACGCCGCCGCAGTACTCCCAGTGGCTGGCCTTCTCCGGGCTCTCGGTCACCCTCGACGGCGAACAGCGGTACCTCGACTCGCAGCTCGCCTACCAGCGCGCGTGCCTGCACGCCATCGACTACCTGACCCGCTTCGGCTACCAGCCGGAACAGGCGTACCTGCTGCTCGGCGCCGCACCGATCGAGGGCCGGCTCTCCGGCGTGGTGGACATCCCCAACTCCTGCGCGACCGTCTACCTGCCCACCGAGATCTTCGACTTCGACATCCGACCCTCGGCGGCCGGTCCGACCCGGATCGACCCGGGCAAGGGCGCCCCGAAAGCCACCCTGCCGTGAGCAGGTGACCCTCGTGCAGAAGTCATCCCTGACCGCACTGGCCCGCGAACAGCTCAAGCTCGCGCACGCCTCCTCCAGCGGCCGCAGCAGCTCCACCGTCTACGGCGGCCACGAGCACAGGCTCCGCCAGACGGTGATCGCGCTGACCGCCGGCCAGGCGCTCGGCGAGCACGAGAACCCCGGCGAGGCCACCGTCCACGTGCTGCACGGCCGGGTCCGGCTCGGCGCCGGCGAGACGTCCTGGGACGGCGCACCCGGCGATCTGCTGATCGTGCCGGACCGACGGCACACGCTGGAGGCACTGGAGGACGCCGCGGTGCTGCTCACCGTCGCCAAGCGCTGACCGGCGAACCCGCCGTCCCCGCTGACCAGTACAGGCGGTCAGCGCTCCCGGATAATCGCTGTTACGTTGTCGTCAATGGACACCGATGATCACCCCACGGGGAACGGCGGCGCGGATCTCCCCGGCGTCGAAGCTCTACGCGCCGCCGAACGGCGTCTTCAACGTGCCCAACTGTCCTCCGACGTCGCGGCGCTGGATCGGTTGATCGATGACCGGCTCGTGTTCACCGGGCCGGACGGCCGCCTCTACTCCAAGCAGGACGACCTGCACGTGCACCGATCCGGGCAGCAGACGATGACCCGGGTGGACGAGGAGGACCTGGCGGTCCTCGTGGCCGGCGGCACCGGTGTGACGTGGTTCCTCGGCACCGTGGAGGGCACCCTCGCCGGCGAGCCGTTTCTCGCCCGGGTCCGCTACACGCGCACATGGATCCTCGACGAGGACGAGGGGTGGCGCCTGCTCGCGGCACACGTCGGTCCGGCCGACTGAGGCTGCCGTCAGGTCGCGGCGAGCGCCTTGGTGATGTTCCACTCGGCCAGGTCCAGCATCCACTTCCGGTCCGGGAAGTCGGTGTCCGCGATCCGTAGTGCCCCTTCGATCAAGGACAACGTCTGCGCGTATCGGTAGAGCTCCAGCCGGTGGGGATCGAGATCGACCGGGCGCAGCGCCGGGTACGACTCGCCGAAGCGCATCTGCAGCCAGGCATGATCCCATTCGACATCGAAGTACGTCAGCCCCTCGAAATCGATCATGACGGCCTCGCCGGCCGGCGTGACGAGCACGTGATCCGGGCCGAGTTCACCGTGCACCAGCCCGTACTCCACGCGCGGGGTGACCGCGCTCCTGAGGTGGCGTACGTGGGCGGCGATCCGGTGATGGGCGTCGGCCAGCCGGGCGTCGCGGGCCGCTGCCGCGTCGAGGTGGCCGAGCGCCCGGTCGACGACAACGTCCTCCGCGCGCCGCGTCTGGGACGCCTCACCTCGCGCGACGGCCGCGACCTTGCCGTAGTGCGGTCCGAAGGCGGTGTGCATGCGGCGCAGGGCATCGCCGAGCGCGGACAGCGGCCTGGCGGCGGTGGCCGGATCGTGTTCCAGCACCGCCTCCAGCCGTCGCGCGCCGGCGTCCTCGACGAGCGCGACGTCGGCGTCGAGGTGACGGCCGTCCCGGTCGATCATCATCAGATGCGGGACACGCACACCTGCCGCGGTGAGCGCCGCGTGGCTGGCGGCGAAGAGATCCGCGCCCGACGCATCGGTGAACGGGTCGTCCGGGATGGTCGGTGACGGGGGCCAGTAGTTCTCGTCCGCGGCCCACACGTACAGCATCACTGTTGTCCGGTCGTCCAGCCGGAGCCGGTAGACGCCCTTCTTGGTGCCGCCCGTCAGCCGGTCCAGGGCAGCGAGCCGCCGGTCGGAGCCGAACTGGTCCGACACGAGGTCGTGCAGATCGTCCGGCTGCAGGAAGGTCCGCGTCATGGCCGCCTCTCGTCAGATCGAGGCAGCCAGGCTGCCAGGCCGAGCAGCGGCACACAACCGAGTTGACGCAGCGGACTTCGCGGACCGGCCCGCCCCGGCGCTGACCGTGTTCGCGCTGCTGATGCAGGTCGGCTTCATCGATGGTGCCACCGAGCAGCCGGCGCTTGCTCAGATGTTGGAGCCGTCCGGCGGCAGGCCAGGCGGTGGACAGGACATGCCCAGGGTGTAGGCCGTCATGGACAACGAGCCGTAGGCGTAGCCGTCGACGAGGACCTCGGTGTCGGGGATGTCTCGCCCGGATCGGAGATCGAGTCTGCAGCCTGCCCATTCGGGCGGCTGCCGAGTGACTCCTTGCGATGGAATCATGATCAGGTGACGCCCTTCCACATCGATGTGCCCGAAGCCGTCCTGGACGACCTGCGGGCTCGGCTCTCGCGGACAAGGCTCGCGCCGGCCGCCCCAGGAGAGCCGTGGGGCGCCGGCACCGACCCTGCGTACCTGGCAGATCTGGTGCGGTACTGGCTCGACGGATTCGACTGGCGTGCGGTCGAGCGTGCCCTCAATCGGCACCCTCAGTTCGTCACCACGGTCCGAGGCGCGCCGGTCCACTTCGTTCATGTCCGCTCGGCATCGCCCGACGCCACGGCGCTGATCCTGACCCATGGCTGGCCCAGCACGTACACGGAGATGCTGCCCCTGGTGTCCCGGCTCGCAGACTTCGACCTCGTCATACCGAGCCTGCCGGGCTTCGTCTTCTCCGGACCACTCGCCGAGGGCCCGACGACCGAGGCGGCTGTCGCGGACGTGTGGGCTGAGCTGATGACCCGTCTGGGCTACGACCGCTTCGGCGCCTACGGTGGCGACATCGGGTCCGGCGTGTCGACGTGGCTCGGCGCCCGCCACGCAGATCGGGTCATCGGGGTCTTCTCGCAGCACATCAAGTTCCCGCCGGCGGACCGCAGGGGCGACCTCAGCCCAGCCGAGGAGGCGTTCGTCGCCATGCTCGACGCGAAGGCCCAGGATGACTGGGGCTACGGAATCATCCAGGAGACACGGCCCGACACCCTTGCGGCCGCGCTGAGCGACTCGCCGTCCGGACTGGCCGCATGGATCATCGAGAAGTACCAGCGCTGGAGCGACTGCGGCGGCGACATCTCCCGCCGGTTCGGCTTCGACGAACTGCTGACCACCGTGATGCTGTACTGGGTCACCAACTGCATCGGCACGTCCTTCCGGCCCTACCGTGACGACCGCCTGGCCCCACCACTGCCGATCGTCGCCGTGCCTGCCGGTATCACGGTCAGCGTGGAGGACGCCGGCCTGCCCCGGTCGTTCGCCGAACGCACCTACGCCAACCTCACCCACTGGCGCGAGCCCACCGTCGGCGGCCACTTCTTCGCCCAGGAAGAGCCCGACCTGCTCGCTGCCGACCTGCGCGCCTTCTTCAGCGCGCTGCGGTGATCCAGTAGCTCAACCGGCGGCACCGCCGACCCGGACCGGTACCTGGTGGTGCCAGCTGGCGCGCCGCAGGAGCCGGGTGGCCGCGATCGTCGCCGCCCACGTCGACCAGCTACGCGCCCGCCGCTCGGAGATGGCGCGCGGGGCATGCTGCGGCAGCCGGCGCGGAAACGACCAAAGAGGCCGCCGCCTCCGTCCGCCCGAAGGCAGGTGGAGGCGGCGGCCTCATCGCGTACGGGGTTATCAGGAGCGTCACGCTGAACAGCCCTCTGTCGCTCGTGCCGCCGAAGTTCCTGCGTGGACACATGATCGACCAGACGCAATTTCCGCACTGAGGAGCTTCCTGCTGCCTCGTCCTGTCCAGTTGTCGCGCACGGGCAAAGGACCTGAATCTTGACTAAGGGAACCTGGCCTCGTACAGTGTCCAGACATCCAAAAATTTAAGACTATGTCTCTCAACGGGGGTTGGGTGTTCCATGGCTCGAAAAGAAGGCCGTAGTAGGTCAGTCGGCACCGTAATCGCATTAACCGCTTTGATGCCTGCGGTCGCTTTGATGCCGACGACGCCGTCGTTCGCTGCCGAGATTCCATGCAGCTCAACCTTGTCACCAAGCGAGATCAAGTCGGTCGGCACTTCTTGCCAATTGGCTTCGGACACCGTCGTCCGAGTCGCCGAGGGTCTCGAGGTTGCAGTTCCGGAGCCAGGCATGGTCGCCATCGTGCAGGTTCTCCGGACGCCCGGCTCGACGGGCCCGAGCGCTGCTTCTGTCTATCGGGCGACCGACGGTCAACTGGCGTTGCAGATCGACGAGACGCCCGCGCTTGGATCCACTGCCACAGCGGGCGCCCTCAAGCGCATCCTCGCCAAACGTGCAGAACCAGCCACCAAGCACCCAGAACCAGCCGGGGCAGCGAAGACTCAGTCATCTGGGCTCGCAGCTGTGCCTACGTACTGCGGAAGCTCCTACGAATACAACTTCAGCGGCGGCGTATGGCAGCAATCTGTGTTTCCGTGGACCTACAACAGCCGGTCGCAGCCGGCCTCGGACGCGCTTCAAGCCATCAAGTACGGCTTCCAATTCATAACTGACACTTCTTCCGCATGCGGCACGTACTACACGTTCGCCTTCCCCGACTATCGAGGGTCAACCACCCGCTACACGTGGGGAACGAGGGACAACGGAAATGTAGTCGGATGGGCCGGATTTGATCCGGACATCTTGGGAGCCACCTACTCGTGGGTCGACGGCTCCGGCCTCAGAGTAGAGGTCGACATAGCATTCAACAACCGGGTCACGAACTGGTTCACCGGCCTTTCCGGGACTGTCCCTGCGGGGCGTTTCGACCTCATCTCCGTTGCCACGCATGAGGCTGGGCACGGCTTTGGCTTGGCGCACTACACGGGCAGCTCTTATCCGGTGATGTTCCCGACGCTCGGCACGGGAGTGAATAAGCGAGTCAAGCGAAGCGGTGATCTTACCGGGATGGGCACCTTGTACTGACAGGCAAGCCGTAGTACTCCGGCGTCGCTCGGCTTCGGCGTTGGGTGTGGCGAGCCATGAGGACGGCCACCGCACGTTCATCGATGGTCTGAGGACCGCCGATGAACGTGCGGCGGCCGTGTGCCACAGTCGGCTACAGATCCCTGCCGGCCGCCGTTGTGGACCGGTCAGGCTCGGGTGCGCTGCCGCTGCCGGGTCGACACGACCGCGACGACAGCCATCAGGACCGCGACGACCAGGGACGGCAGGGCGTCCGGCCGGCGCAGCAACTCCCCCGTCAACCCGCTGTTGTCCAACTGGTGGAGCGTACCCAGCAGGAGGGTGGGGACGACGGCGATCAGCAGCCGCTGGTCGGCCGTGGCCACCCACAGGAAGGCGGCAATCCCGGCGACGACCATGACGGCGACGACGATCCGCGGACCGGCGTCGGCCATGCGGAGGCCGCCCGCGGGGATGAGATGCAGGGCGAGGATGCCGGCGGTGACCAGGACGGCGTTGGCCCGGGGCGCCGGCGGCACGTCCGCCGGGCGCCGCAGCCCCAGCACGATCAGCGGCGCGGCGACGACCGGCGCCCACCACTGCGGCAGGCCGTTGAGGAACAGGTACTGCGAGATCACGGTCGGCACCACCGCCGCGGTCACCGCCAGAACGGCGGCGGTACGGGCGCGGCCCGCGACGAGCGCCACCAGCGCGGCGATCAGCACGATCTCGTGGATGCCCTGATTCCGCAGGACGGTCAGAGGGTCCGAGAGTCCGCCGAACTGGAACGCCTCGACGATGTCGTCCAGGCCGATGAGGACACCCAGCGCCAGCACCGCGATGGCGCCCAGGTGGATGCCCTGCCAGAACAGCACGGCGGTGGGCCGGGGCGCGGCGCCGCCGCCGTACACCCGCAGGCCGCCCCGGATGAGCGATGCCGCCTGCCGGAGGCTGGGCCAGCGGCGGGTGGTGGGTTCGTCGCCGATCAGCGTGTCGATCAGCTCGTCGGCGCGTTCGCGGCGGTAGTCGGCGGGGTAGGCCCGCAGCAGCATCCGGTAGCGCTTCTCCAGGACATCGGAACTCATGCTGGTCTGATCCTCGCGGTAGAAGGGTGACGGGCACTTGCCTGCGATTGGACCCGGCGCGGCAGGCGGTCCATGACCACCCGGGCGGCCTGGGCGAGCCGGTCGGCCTCTTCGGTGAGTACGAGACAGCCCTCGTCGGTGAGCCGGTAGTAGCGACGGGCACGCCCGTTGACGATCTCCTCACCGTCGGCGGTGACGAGGCCCTCGCCGAGCAGCCGGTCGATCACGGAGTACAGCGATCCGGCGGCGAGGGTCACCCGCCCGTCGGACAGCTCTTTGACCCGCTTGATCACGGCATAGCCGTGGAGCGGCCCGCCGAGCAGAGCGGCGAGGACGAAGTACGACGGTTCCCGTAGCGCGGGACGCGAAGCCGATCCCATGAGCCGAATATACAACCAACTTGAGTATCCGTCCAAGGTGACTGTTCAAAGTGACCCTTGCTCAAATTGTCTTAATGATTAAGGTAATTGCATGGGCACATCGACGGACTTCTCGGTGGCGATCGCCGGCGCCGGCCTCTCCGGCCTCTGCCTCGCCCAGTACCTGACGCGCGCCGGCATCGACGTGCACGTCTACGAGCGGGACCCGGGCCCCTTCATCCGGCGGCAGGGTTACCGGATCATTCTCGACCGGTACGGGCTGGAGGCGCTTCGCGAGAGCCTGCCCCGCTCGCTCTACCACCTGGCGCTGGCCACCGGCGACGAGCCCGGCGGTCACCTGCGCTTCACCAACAGCCGGCTGCGGGACGCCTTCACCATCACGTTCAAGGACGAGCCGGGCGCGACCCGCCAGGTCGACCGGCTGACCCTGCGGTCGATCCTGCAGTCCGGGTTGAACGGGCGCATCCACTACGGCAAGGACGCCGTCGCGGTGGAGAGCGGCGGCCCGGCAGGGCTTCGACTGCGGTTCTCCGACGGCGAGGCCGCCGCGGCAACCGTCGTGGTGGGCGCGGACGGCGTCGGCTCGGCCCTGCGACCACAGCTCATGCCGGACGCGGACCCGGCGAACACCTCGATGGCGGGGATCTACGGCCGCTCTCCCCTGCTGCGCAACGGCGAGAGCGTCATCCCCGACGCACTGCGTACCAGCGGGGTCCTGGCCATCGCCGACCGGCCCGGCAGCGCCTTCTTCTTCACCTCCATGCGGTTCGGCGAGAGCCCGCAGGCGGCGTTCGCACGCCTGGCCCCGGGCAACTACGCGCCCAGCGGCGACGACTACGTCATGTGGGGCCTGCTGCTCCGGCAGGAGGAACTGCCGGCCGACGTCCGCGGGAACCTGCTGGCGCTGTGGAAACTGGCCGACCGATTGAGTACGGACTTCCATCCGCTCATCCGGCGCCTGGTCGACACCGCCGAGCTGGACGCCACGGTGCTCAACCTCTTCGCCACCGGCCGACGGCCGCACCGGTGGGCGGTGCCACGGGCCACGATGATGGGTGACGCCGTACACGTCATGCCACCGTTCGGCGCCCACGGCGGCAACACCGCGCTCCGCGACGCCGCCCTGCTCGGCCGCCGGCTGGTCGAGGCGCGGGCGGGCGCCACCTCGGCGGAGGAGGCGATCGCCGCCTACCAGGACGAGATGACGGACTACGCCTTCCGCGCCGTCGACACCGCCTCCGGGCTGATGCGCCGCCTCACCGGGGGCGCGGCCGCGCCACACTGGGTGCTGACCCGCGTGCTACCTCGGCTGCACCGGGTCACCGTGCCGGAGGCATGATTGCCCGCATGTCCCACGATCCGGCCCGCGCCTCCGCGATCACCGACCTCATGCGCGCCGGGCGGGAGACGTCGCGGCTGTCCATGGTGTTCCGGTACGCCATCGCGGAGCGGCTGGGCCTCGCCGTGAGCGACCTGGAGTGCCTGGACTACCTGGCGGACATCGGCTCCGCCACCGCGGGGCAGATCGCCGAGCGGACCAGCCTCACCACCGGTGCGGTCACCAGCATGCTCCGCCGGCTCCAGCAGGCCGGTTACGTGACGGCCGAGCGCGACCCGGCAGACCGGCGGCGTGTCGTCGTCACCATACGGCCGGAGCGGATCGCCGACCTGGAGCGGCCGTACGAGCGTTTCGCCGAGCGGGCGGAACGGCTCGTCGAGGGCTACAGCGCCGAGGAGGTCCGGCTGCTGGTCCGGCACCACGACCGCCTGCAGGCGATGTACCTCGCCGAGTTGGACCACCTCCGCGACGGCGACACCGAGTAGCCCGGCCGTCGCCCGTGACGACGGCGCGCCGATGGGCTCCCTTGGGAAGTCGTCCAACCTGCCGGGGAGCGGCAGTCATCACCTGTGAGGTGGGACGCTCTCCATTTGATTGCCGACGTAGACCTCCACCAACTCCCCCACCGTCCGGGGGAAGATCTCGTCCTCCAACGCGAGGAAGGGATCAAATCCCATCGACTGTTCGAGCCGCGTAACGAGGACGGCGAAGGCGAGACTGTCCAAGCCGCTGTCGGCCAGGCCGCTCTGCAGGCTGACGTCGCCGTCCTCGCCCCCTTCCTCTTTGATCAGCTTGACCACTTCACGAAGAACGATCTCCGCTACACGTTCCCGCTCGAGCACTGCGCCACCTTCCCTACGTGTTTGTCCGTCCACATTTCCGGTCCGGGCCTCATGCGGTGGAGCCGCCGTCCACGGTGATCAGCGTTCCGGTCACACCGGCGGCATCCGGGGAAAGAAGGTAGGTCACTGCGGCGGCCACTTCGTCGAGACGTGCGAACCGGCCGATCGGACTGCGCCCCTTGATGCGCGCCTGGCTCTCCGCCCCCAGGGCGCCGGTCATCTCGGTGTCAAGGAAGCCCGGCGCCACCGCATTGACCGTCACGCCGCGCCGCCCTACGTCGCGGGCCAGCGAACGGGTGAACCCCTCCAAACCCGCTTTCGCCGCCCCGTAGACGGACAGACCGCGGAATCCCGTCGAGGCAACGATCGAGGAGACGTTGACCACGCGTCCCCGGCCCGCTGAGATCATCGAGCGGACAAGATGCTTCGTCAGAACCATCGGCGACACAAGGTCGAGTTGCACTGTTTCCCAGATGGTTCTGTCCTTCACCAGCGGCAGGAGACCGTCGGTGCCGCGAGCGGCGTTGTTCACCAGCGCGTAGGGGGCGCCGTGCGCCTCCACGATTGCGCGTGCCAGGCCAGGCAAGGACTCCAGATCACTCAGGTCGGCACGGACGTGGACATAGCCCGGACCCACCTCCTCCGGCTCGACCTCGCGGCGGGCCAGGCCCACCACCCGGTATCCGTCGCTGCCGAGCCGCCGGGCCACCGCCCGCCCCAGGCCACTGCTGGTTCCGGTCACTACCGCGTACGGACAGTCGCCGCGGGGATCCGCCTCGTTCACGCTCTGCTGACCTTTCCGGTGGGCGACAAGAAGAACTCGGTTACCGCGGTGATCGAGGCGGGAGTATGCGACCGGGGCAGATGGTCGGCGACGAATGACCGCAGGGCCGACTGCAGTTCGTCGGGGTCGAGCCCACTGCCGAGAGGCGAAGGCACAACCCGGGCGGTCAGGATCCAGCCCGTGATCGGGCTGCGCCTGGGCGTCACCACGGCATCATGTACTGCGGGATGCCGCCGGATCAGCTCCTCGACCCGCTCCGGCGAGACCTTGTCCCCTCCGACGTTCACCGTCTGCGACTTCCGGCCGACGAAGTAGACCCGGTCACCGCGAGGCTCGACGAGGTCGCCCGTGCAGACGAATCCGTCCGGCTGCGCCGTGCTGCTTCCCGGCGCCCGGACGAACAGGACGCCGTCGCGGATCTCCAGTGCCACACGGCCGGGAGCCGGCTCGAGAAAATGCCGGGGGAAACCTTCCCTGCCGTCGCTCACCGAGAAGGCGGCACCGGCCTCGGTGGACGCGTAGACATGCGTGACGCGCGCATCGAACCGCCGCCGCAACGCATTGATCAGCGACTGTGTCGCGATCTCACCACCCAGCGTGATCTGTTGCAGCCGGAGGTCGTCACAGGCCCTGCTGCGCAGAATCATCCGCCACATCGTCGGAGTCGCGGACAGTGCGTCGATGCCGGCTCCGGCGAACAGCTGGAGGCGCTCGTCGAGCCCGGCGGCGTGGTGGGCGTCCACCAGGGTGTCGCCGTGGATCGCCTGGAGGACGACCTGGATGCCCGCCATCCGGGTAGGAGAGAACAGGAGACCCCACCGCCGCTGCTCGCGGTCGCCGGGATTCCGCGCCGGGCGTACCGGGCGAATTCGCCGCGTCAGCGAGTCGAGACTGTGGTCGGTCGGGGTGGGCGTCCCCGTCGTGCCTGAGGAGAAGACACGCCAGAGCGTACGCACGTCGGTGCTCGCGTCCCCGGCCGACAGTTCGCCGTGGGATGCGTAGGCGGCAGCTGGGGCATCAGCCCCGGCCTCGCGCAGGACCACCGCCTCCGCCGAGCCTACGGTCGGACTCAGGTCACCCACGAACTCGACCCGGGCGGCCCAGCCCTCGAGTGCGACGATGGCTGAGGCGACCAGGCGGGAACTCTGCCCCACCAGGGCCACGGTCGCGCCCCGGGGTACGCGACGTCGCAGGCCGAGAACGTCAGCGTGCAGGTCGTGCGAGGTGAGCGGCGGAGACCGGCCGTCGATGACGACCGGACGACCGACGGCAGCGGCCCCCGCTCCGCCGCGCGTCCCGTCATGGTCTGTGACTTCCACCTCAGGGCCGTTCATCCTGCTCCCTCACTGCACCGCGGGCCCGGCGCCCGACCGGGGCGGATCGACCGGAGCGTGAACTCGTAGAAGATCCTGCCGTCTTCGGTGACGCACGGATGAGCCGCGAACATGCCCTCGCGACTCGCGCGACGTAGCACCCGGTTACTGCCGGACCCGCAGCAGAACGCCTTGTACTCGGGCGTGAAGAAGAGGTCGGACAACAGGGCCATGGCCGGGTCGAGAATCTTGACCTCCCCGTCGGTGTCCACGAGCCGTACCCAGGAATGCAGGCCCAGGCGTGCGCCTCCGAAGATGTAGCCCGACTCCTGCTCGGCCGCCACACCACGGTCCAGCAGTTCAGACATCAGTACCTGACACAGCGAGTCGCAGTCGCCGACGCCCCGGTGCCTGGTGCCGGCGACATCGGAGGACAGGGTCATGGGTGTGAAGTGGAAGCGGTACCGCCGCAGCAGGTCGTCCCAGACCTCCCGCACCCTCGGGTCTCGCACCGTGGCGGTGTTCCCGGTCAGTTCGACCCTGCCGCGCCACTCCGCCCTGCCGGCCTGGATCTCTTCATGCTGCCACTGCACGTCCGGTAGGACAGGCGCGCTCCACTCGGACGACGGGCAGTGCTCCGCGCGGGGACACTGGGCCCAGCCGACGATCTCGTAGGCCCGCGCGGAGACCCAGTCCGCGCCGTACGACTTCAGCATCCTCGCGAAGAAGATCATGATCCGCTCCGGACTGCTGCGTCCGGTGCCGCTGAGCAGGCCAACGTTCCACACGTCGCAGTAGTCGTGTCGGCCGTCCTCCTCCACGAGGCCGGCGGCAACCAGTTGCGCCAGTTCCTCGGGCGTACACCGCAAGGTGTCCAGCGCCTCGGCCCTGCTGATCCACACCCGGTGCTCGGGTGGAGTCGGCACGACGTCCCGCAGCCCTCCGAGGAGACTCATCCGAGGGCTCCGAGAGACTGGACGACGGAATCGGCGTGGCGGCCGATGTGTTCGCACATCAGTGACCGGAGCTTTCATATCGTGAGAGCCCGTACCGGAAGACGGTCGTCCCGATCCACAGGCAGTAGATGGCGACGACCGGCGTCAGCAGCCCCAGCCAACGAGCCGGCCCGTGCGCGAGGACAGCCGCGGCGGGGAAGAAGCTCATGAACGCATAGGGCAGGACGACGGTAAGGGTGATCCGGACCCCAAGGCCGTAGATGGTGACCGGAAAACGAGCCAGTTCCCCGAAGCTGTGCATGGAGAACGCGAACATGGAGTACGGGGAACGCAACCAGAAGGCGGCGCAGTTCGTGAGGAGGTTGAGCCCGATCTTCACACCGGCCGCCGCAACCACGAGCAGCAGCCCGAGCGCGACGCGACCGACGTTCCAACTGACGTCGACGTGCCGCACCGCGGCGATCAGCAGACCGGTGCCGAGGACGAGATTGCCCAGTCCGTTCATTCCCACCGCGGAGCTGAGCACCTGGAGGACCGGTGGATAGGGCCGCAACAGCATCGCGTCCAGCTGTCCGAAGTTGACAGTCACCGCGAGGGTCCAGGCTCCCTGCGCGACCAGCACGCTCAGCCCTTCCGCGACGACCACCAGCGCGTAGATGAGCACGACTTCCCAGAACTGCCAGCCGTTGATCTCCGGGATGCTCCGGAAGATCGCCCACAGGAAGACCACGCCGACGGCCTGCACGAGAACTGCCGACAGGCTCATGATCCAGAAGTCGGCCTCGTACTGGAGAGTGGCGCGCACCTGGGCACCGAGCAGACGGCGGTAGAGCCACAGCGCTCGTCGTGCTTCAGCCACCATGGACCGTCAGCTTCCGAGCGGCGGCCGACCACATCAACCGCGCCAGCCACCACAGCGCGACCGCCCAGGCCGCCTGCACCAGCACGGCGGTCGTCGCGTCGCTGCCGTCCAGTGAGCCGGTGTAGAGCAGCGCCGGGGTCGACGCCATTCCGACAAACGGCAGGTACGTGGCGATGACCCGCATCCACTCGGGCAGGAAGGCCAGCGGTACGAGTGCCCCGGAGAACAGCGTGATCAGGGCGATCCGGGCGGCCTGCACACCCACGTAGTTCTGTGTCCAGAAGACGAGCAGACCGCTCAGGTACACGATTCCGAACCGCAGGGGCAGCACCAGCAAGGCGGACAGGATGAACAGCGGCAAGGTGTCCCGGTCCGGCGGCGACATGCCGCCGAAGATCGCGGCGGCTGCCAGGACGACCACGATCGCCGTGCCGGCTTCGTAGACGGCGAACCCGACGCTCTCGGCCAGGCGCGACCACTGGTAGTCGACCGGCCGAACCAGGTCCATGGCCACGTCGCCCTGCTGGATGCGGTTGGCCATTCGATAGTCGGTATAGCTGGACACCAGCGAACCGACGACGAACGCCACCAGCAGGTACGCCTTCATCTGCGGCCAGTCGAATCCTTGCCGAGGGCCGGCGGCGAGTGCCGAGCGCCACAGGTACAGCATGGACAGGACGCCGAACGCCGAGGCCAGCATGCCGAAGAGGAAGCTCGTCTGATAGGCGAGAAGGCTCTTCAGCGCCATCCGGGCCATGCTCCGATAGGCACGTATCCGGCGTGATCGGGTATCAGCCGGCAACGGCACCGCACCGGCGGTCACGAATGTCATGACACGGTCTCCCGATCGACCCCGCCGCCGGGCTCGGGCCGCAACTGCCCCGCGTACACCTTCCGGACGACCGTCTCGATGGCCGGCTCGTCGATGTGCATGTCGACGATCTCCGCCTCGGCGAGCACTGCCGCCAGCACCTCTCGCGCGCCGAGCGTCATCCGGTCGAAGGTGACCGTGAGCTCGCGGTCGTCCGACCCCGCGCGGACCTGAGCGCCCGGCAGTCGCGCGGCGATCCGATCGACGCCCGGCAAGCCGGCGGCCAGCTCGAAGGACATCGACCGCTCGCGGACATGGGTGTCCTTCACCGACTGCAGGTCACCGTCGTACACCACACGTCCCGCGTCGATGATCACGATGCGCCGGCAGATGTCCTCGATGTCGGCGAGGTCGTGGGTGGTGAGCATGACCGTCGTCCCGTCCGCCACCAGCCGACGCACGAAGGAACGCACCCGGTCCTTCACCGCGATGTCCAAGCCGATCGTCGGCTCGTCCAGGTAGACGATCCGCGGTTCGTGGAGCAGCGCCGCGGCGAGGTCGGCCCGCATGCGTTGCCCCAGCGACAACTTACGGGCGACCACCGGGAGAAGGTCGGCCAAGCCGAGGACGTCGTCGAGGCGGGCCAGTGTCTCCCGGTACCGCGCGGCGCCCAGACCGTGCATGTCCCGCAGCAGTTCGAGCGAGTCACGTACGGGCAGGTCCCACCACAGCTGCGTTCGCTGCCCGAAGACGACGCCGACGCGTCGCGCGTTCTCCACCCTCGCCCGGTACGGCACCAAGCCGTCGACGAGGACCTGTCCAGCGGTCGGGACCAGGATCCCGGAAAGCATCTTCACCGTGGTGGACTTGCCGGCGCCGTTCGGACCGACGTAGGCCACTGCCTCGCCCTGTGCCACAGACAGATCGATGCCGTCCACAGCGACGTGCTCGGAGAATCTACGCTGGAGCAGGTGCCGGAGGGAACCGCGTAGCCCCGGCGCCTTCTCCGGCTTGCGGAAGACCTTACGCAGTCCTGCGACTTGGATCAATGTCACCGGACGAGCATGCACCATTTCCATCGCCGCGCCAACCACCTTGCCCCGCACGGATGCCAGCGATAGCCTTCGACGCAAGCCTCTCTCTGAATCGAATTGTTTTCGGTGTCCTGTTCAACGGAGAAGATGTCACTGCGGGACGGAGAAAAATTGGAAATTCGTTTTCGTGCGCCGTCCGGGCGAACCGCCGATCTGACCTGGGGACAGCAGAGGATGGCGCAACTGATGGCGGATCTCCAGCCGAACAACGCCTCACTCAACCTCAAGTTCGCTCACCGGATCAAGCCGGGTCTGAAAGCCGACGAGGTCGCGTCCGCCATCAGAGGAATGGTCGAGGCCTGCGAGTCCGCGCGAACCCTGTTCGAGCCGGACGCGCCCTCCGCACAGCAAAGGGTCACAACCGAGGGAGTCCTGCACGTCGCGGTGATCACCGCCGTGACAGCCACCTTCACATCGGCTCTCGAATCGGCAGCCGAGCTGGCGGGCACCCCGTTCGGGGCCGACGACCTCCCCGTTCGCGTGGGCATCCTGACCGATCGGAGTGGCCCGGCCTTCGTCCTGCTGGCCATCAACCATCTCGCGTCGGACTACCTCGGCGCTCACTGGATGACCTGGCACCTCCGCCACGTCCTCCAGGCTGACTTCTCCGACGGCGAGCCGTCGGCGATCCACCCCGTCGATGTCAGCCACTGGGAGAGCAGTGAGGCCGGCCGGCGGGAAGGGGCCCGTGCGCTGCTCCGGCACGAACGGAGCCTTGCACGCATGCCTCAGAGCATGCTGCCCCGGCTCCCGGTCGAGCCGTTGCATCCCCGCTATCGGTACGTGGTGATGCAGACGTCAGCCGGCGCGTGGTGCCTGAGTCACCTGGCCAAGCGGCACGGGGTCAGCGAGACGGCGGTCGGCCACGCGGCCCTCTCCCTCGTGCTGGCCCACGTCAGCGGGCTGAGCCGGGCTCACCTCCAGGTGTGCGTCAGCAACCGGGCCGGTCGGGACACGGCTGCCGTGGTGGGTTGCCTCACCCAGGACGTTCCCACCTGCGTGGCGATCGACGACGCCGACTTCGACGCACTGCTGCGGCGATCCGCCGGCGCCATCCACCACGCGACACTGACCGGGCGCTTCCCGCACCGAGGCCTGATGGAGGTGCGCGAGCGCGTCGAGAAGCGACGCGGCTTCCCGCTGGATCTCTCCTACTGGCTCAACAGCCGACTGTTCGTGCCGCTCCCCGCGGAGGCACCGAACGCCGCGCGGATACGGGAGGAAGCGGCCAGGACCTCCGTCCGGTGGCTGGGCGGCGACCAGTGCAGCACGAGCACCCTCTTCTGCTACCTGGACCGCCGCGACGACATACTCGAAGTGCTGATGCTCGTCGACACCGCCTATGTCGCTCCCGCCGAGGCGGAGCAGTGGTTGCGTGCGTTCGAGTCGATTCTCGTCACCGCGGTCCTGCGACCGGAGCTCAGCGCGGACGCTCTCGTCGCGGAGACCGGCGTCGTGTCGTTCCGCGCGACGGACGACTGGGTCAAGATCGACCACAGCTGGATCCACCTACCCACCACGGCGGCACGCCTGCATGCGGCGCTTCCGGGCATGACCCTACGACTTGCGATTGAGACTCCCGGTGGTGAGGCTTCCCTGGTGGCGATGGTGGCCAGTCCTCGGAGCGGCCGCGAGACCAGCGCTCCTTCCGACACCGTTGTCGTCGAGGCGCTTCGTGGCTGCCGGGTCGGCATGCGCCCGCACCGGTTCGTCTCGAGGGCAGGGGATGTACAGGACTGATCGGCGACGTGGACCGCCTCGCGGCCCGGGTGCCCGGGCACGCGAGGACAGCAGGCCGCAGTCGCTCTCGAACCGGTCGGCGGCGCCCAGGTCGCCATGGCCCTCTCACTCCCGGAAGTTACGGAAAGGCACCGAGAATCCCGGCGCGGCAGTGATGCGGTTCCGCAGCTGCGCACGCGACACCGGGTCGCACGGCATGCCACCCGCGACCGCGTAGGTGACCCCCTGCCCTACACCACAGCGAGACCGACCGCCAAGCAGGGAAAAGAGCGTCGACGCATTGAATCCGAGAAATTTCCGGGTGCCGCGGGGCACCTGTGCAAGCGGTCAGAAGCTACAGTTGCACATGCCGCGGGCCGCCAGAGTACTCAGGATCGGCCCACTACCAGCGGCATCACCGGAGCCCGAAATTTCCGACAAGTTGTTCTCTGATTTATCGGACCGGTTCCACTCACGAGAGGCGACGACTGAGCCCAAGAAGAGCCGGTCAGCGAGGCATCAGCAGCTGTTCACGGGGAGGACAGGTTGATCGACGCCAACGATCCGCTGCAGGTTGTGGAGAGCTGGACCGAAGGAAGCCAGCAGGAGGCCGTATCGGTACCGATCCGGTCGCTCCTGCCCGGTCAGGGCCCCCGCCGGCACGGGGTCGACGAGACGCACGTACAGCTGTTGGCCCAGTCCGAACTCCAGCACCCGCCGATCCTGGTGCAGCGCAGCACCATGCGCGTCATCGACGGGATGCATCGTCTGCAGGCGGCACTGCTCCGTGGTGCGGACTCGATTCACGCGCTGATGCTCGACGACGACGACCAGATGGCCTTCCTGCGCAGCGTCACGAGCAACATCAAGCACGGCCTGCCGCTGACCCTGGCCGACCGCCGGGCGGCGGCCGAACGTCTGCTGGAGATGTTCGCGCATTGGTCGGACCGGTCACTCGGCCGCGCCACCGGGCTGTCGGCCAAGACGATCAGCACATTGAGGCAACGCAGCGGCCAGCCGATGCCGGCCGAGCGGACCGGCCGGGACGGACGGGTCCGGCCGACAGACGCCGACGCCGGCCGGAAAGCTGTCGTCGCGCTCCTGGCCGAACGACCTGATGCTTCGCTGCGGGAAATCGCCCGGTTGGCCGGCGTCTCACCGAACACGGTCCGCACCATACGCCGCAAACAGAACGACGGTGCGGCGGGTTCACCGTCGCCGGCACGGGCACTGTCCGCGGTCAAGGAGCCGCCCGGCGCGCCCGAGCCGAGCCGGGACGTCACCGCGTTGGCGCTGGAGAACCTCGCCAAGGATCCGTCCGTGCGCTACACCGAGGCCGGGCGCACCCTGCTGCGCATGCTGCATCAACAACTCAGCCTGGTCTCCGACCACGACATCATCAACGCTCTTCCACCGCACTGCCTCCCGCTGGTGGCCCGCCTCAGTCGCGGACTGTCGCAGCAGTGGGAGCAACTCTCCGCGCGAGCGGCGATCCGCGTCCAGACCGAGGTGGGTTGAGCGGCCAAACCCGCCGACCGTCCACACGCCGCGATCGTCCGCCCCACCGCACCTCAGCCTTGGCACTTCTTCGGCCACCGCCCGGCGCCGGGCGGTGGCCGGACGCTCGCTCGTCGCGTCGACGTCGAGGCGCAAATATGTCCGGAAGAGCCAGGACTGCGCCCGCCGCAGCTGCACTCATTGACATAGCTAAATAGCCCTGTAATGCTTTTTGCATGATGACAACCACCGCGCAGGAAATGTCCGCGCAAAACGCAGAGGTCTCCCTCAACGAGACCGCCGAGGAATCGTCCATCGACAACATCGAGGGTCTCTTCGAGGAGGTCGACCTCTTCTCGACGGCCCTCATCCAGGGCGGCTGCACCGGCGGCTTCACGTCCCTGTGATCCAACTGTCGCGTGCTAACCGGCCGTCTTTCGGCCGGTTAGCACGCGCTTTCCTGTCATCGGGCAGCCGTATCCGCGAACGCCGACAGGATGTCAATCATTCAGGTTGTCCAGAAAGTCAACCGGTCGGAGCGTACAAGAGATAGGACCCTGCTTTGGAGACGCTAGCTGAGGCTGCCGCAGAAAACGGCACCGACGCCCGTTCCGCAACGTATCGCGCGCACCCTCTTGTGCGCATCGAGCCGGCGGCCAGTGACCTGTGGCTCATCAGCCGAGACGACAGGTTGAACGGACACAAGGTTCCCGCGTCGGCTGCGGGTCTGCTCGTTGCCGCCTTCGCTCCGGGAACCATCTATTCCCTGTCGGAGCCGATCATGGCGGCGATCGGCTCCGTGCGCAGGGCCGAGCTGATCGCCGAGTGGCTGGTCGCCCACGAGTACCTGGTGCGCGATGACGACGCCGAGGCGATCAAGACGCGGCGGTGGCTGGAATCGTGGGCCGAGAATGGATGGCGGGCCGCCTCCCGCTATCACGCGCGTACTTACGGATACCCCTTCGAGTTCTACGAGGCTGACGGCAACTCCGCGGAGGACGTACGCCGGATGGTCGCGTACAACGCGCAGCAGCCCGACGTCGATCGGGCCCGGCCCCGGCTGCACGACCAGGAGAAGGTGTACGCACTGCCGGACCCCGCCCCGGAGTTGTTCCCCGCGACCGCTTCGGCGGCGACGAACCTTGCGGTAGCGGCGCAGCCGCTGGACTACGACCGCCTTGCGTCGCTGCTCTCCCTGCTGACCCGACCGATTCGTCAGGCCAGGATGCCGTTCGCGGAATCGGCCAACCTGCTGCGGAAGACGAGCCCTTCCGGCGGTAGTCGTCATCCGACGGAGTTCTCCGTCGTCACGCATGCCGTCGACGGGATCGACGACGGTGTCTACCAAGTCGCGACCGTCGACGGCGCGCTGGACCGCATGGATCACCTCGACGCCTCGTCACGCGACCTGGCGGACCTGTCGGGTATCGCCGACGACAACCGCCCCTACGCACTCATATTCTTCAACTCCTATTTCGCCCGGAACCGCTACCGCTACCGGGAACCAAGGACCTTCCGGACGGTGCACATGGATGTGGGCCACCTCATGGGTACTGCCGAGTACCTGAGCCGCGCGAACGGTTGGGCGGTCCGGCATGCCCAGCACCTCGACGGCAAAAAGGTCGCGGACGCGCTCGGCACCGACCACCGCGTCGAGGCGACAATCGCAGCGACTCTCGTACACGCAGCCGATCAGCCTGCAGAAAGCCGGGATTGATGTCCACGACATGGTCGCCACTCCTCGTCATCCGACCCGACCGTGACGCCGCCGTTCTCGAAGACTCCCAGTCGGCGCAGTCGGTCCGCTTCGACGCCGCCGAACTCGCCCGGAAACTCGTGTCGGACGCCCCCGAGGTCGGGGCCCGCGAACTGTCTCCGTCGGACGACCTCGATTCGATCTCGACCGATTGGGTCACGAACGGGTGGCGTCCGAGCCTCGACTACTTCAACTGGTCCGAGCAGATCTCGGAGAGCAGGCGGGAGGCCCGGTATCCGGCACGCGGCAGTCAGGCTCAGCCGACGCGTCCAGCGACGTCGACGCCGCAGTGGAACTGGGCAGAAGAAGGCACTACGGCCGGCACCGGCGGGGTCAGCGTCGGTGAACTGCTGGTACGACGACGCACGGCCCGCCAGTTCGAGCCGGAGCCCTTGTCGCGGGAGACCGTCGCCGCCATCTTCCGCTGCTTCTCCGCGCTCATGGCACCCTTCGAGCCGTCCGGCTCGCTGGCAGGCGTGCGTATGGCCGCCGTCGTGTACGCGATCAACGGCGTCGATTCGGGCATCTGGGCTCTCGACCTCGCCGGCGAGCGAGCCGATCAGCTGACCTCCGGCAGCTTCCGCCAGGAGATGGCCGATCTGATGTGCGGCATGCAGGCACCCATGACGGCAAGCGCCACGATCGTGCTGATCGTCGACTTCCCCCGCCGCCAGGAAATGTTCCCCTACGAGAGGGCCTTGCGCGAACTGTACGTCGAGGTAGGTCGAGTCGCGCAGAAATTCATCATCGCGGCGGAGTCGTACGACTGCGGCGCGCTGATCACCCCGGCGACAAATGACAACGTGCTGGCGGAGTTGCTCGGGCTCTCGGATGACGAGGCACCGGTCTACACCATCACCTTCGGTCGGAAGACCAGCAGGAAAGGCTGACCCACAAAAAATGGCACTCACCGCTGCGGTCGTCCGCGATGATTGGAAATGCGTCCGATTCACGAGTCCTTTCGACGGGCTCTTCGGCTCTGTCGTCGAGGCGGACGACGACGTGCTCGGCGTCGCGTGGGATCTTGACCCCGCACGGGCGGACGAGAGAGCACTGGGTGAGGCTGTCGAGCGCGCCGCGCTGCACGAGCCAGCCCTCGCACCTGTGCGTGCGTCCGCGAACGAGCTCGGCTCGAAGGCCATCCGTCTCGACGACCGGGCGACCTTCAGCCCGGAACAGTGCTCGCAAGAGCCGCTGCTCCGCCCGTTCGCATGGAACGCGCACTCCCAGAACACCTGGGTGACGATGCAGTCTCCGCACGGCGAGGTGTTCGTACCCGCCGACGTCGAGCGGATGCGGGTCCACGACTCGGATCCGACCCGCGTCAAACCGATGACCTCGATCGGCGCCGCCTGCGGGGTCGACTGGGACACGGCCCTCACCCGCGCGCTCACTGAGGTCGTGGAACGGCACGCCGTTGCGGCGGCCGTCTACTCCGGGCGCCGCGCGGCCCGAGTCCGTCCCGGCGACGACCGGTACTCCGTTCACGACATCGCGGAAATTCTCGGCGGTGCGGCTGACGTGGTCGTCGGGCTGCTGCCCGGCAGCCATTTCGGATTGCAGGTCGCGCTGGCCGCCATCGTCGGCACCCGCGACGGACTGCCGGAGGTGGCCTTCGGGTCGGCCGCCCATGCGGACGCGGCGGATGCGATCCGCTCAGCGGCGATCGAAGCGGTGCACATCTTTCACCTCGGCTGGCGTCTGCTCCGCCGGGGAGACCCCGAGGAGCGGCCGGTGGGCATCAACACCCGGGCGCTGTGGTGGGCGAGGCACGGGCGCGCCCACCTGGGCGACTACTTCGTCGACCAGGTGGCTGAAGCCCAGGGCCCGACCTCGGGCGGACGTACCTGGACCGAGATCGGCGATGCCATCTCCGCAGAGGGGTTCCGCTGGGCGTACAGCGACATCACCCCGGCATGGGCCGCCGGCGCCGTGGTCGCTCGCGCGGTGGTCCCTGCCCTGCTCCATCTCCAGATCAATCCGTTCCCGCTGCTTTACGCTCCGCGCTTCCCGTCCGAGGTAGAGGCGTTCCTCCGTCGCTCGGGTGGCGGGGTGAACAATGACCATCCGTTTGTCTAGTCCAGGAACTCCGGCGGAACCGGTGCCCGCGGTCGTCGAGGAGCGCCAGATCGCCGACGCGCCGTTCACCGGCGGCGGGGTGCCTGGCGCGTCGCGGCATGGCGGAGGCCGGCCGGTGCTGCCGACCGATCAGGCCGTCGTCGTCTTCGAGTCGGGTGGGTGGCGGTCATATCCCACGTCCGGCAGTGATCGGGCACCGTGGCAGCAGCACGGATGGGGCGCCGCCTTCGACCTCGTCAGCGACGCGATGAGGAACGGCTCGTCGCCGCGCACGCTGTCGATGCCCGAGGTGCTTCCCGACCCGTCGAACATGGGAGCGGTGGTCGAGCACTACCCGCCTGTCGTGAGCGGGGCACGTCTGTCGCCCGCAGAACTCTTCGGTGCGGTGGGTCGGTGCCGCCGGCGGTATGCGGCGAAGGGGGTCGGGTTCCACGTCGCGGTTGTCGACGCCGGCGAACTGGGTCCCGGGTGGTACAGCCCGGACGGGACCCTGCTGATCCCGAGAAGCCGGCACGACCTCGGCGAGGAGTTGTCCTCCCTCCTTCCGGTCGCGTACGGCCGGGCGGAGTTCGACGTCGGCGCATCGGTAGTCGTATCAGTGTCCGTCGACGCCGAGCGGGACGCTGCCGACGAGTACATGGAGCAACTCTGGATCGGAGGACTCGCGATAGGCGAGCTCGAAGGGTACGGCTCGGACCTGGGATGGGCGACACGCGGCAACTATGCGGTGCTCGCCGGGTTCCATGACGTCGTCGGGCTGGACTCCGGCAGACAGTTGGCTGTCGGTGCTGTCTGCTGGGCAGGGCTGTGACATGGGAGCCGCGTACACGTGGGCTGCGGGAACGACCATGGAGAACGAGGGCTCCGACACCATCCGGATCAGCGCACCGGCGCTGGGCCGGTCGTGGCGCCTGGACGCGGGCCGCGTCGAGCGGCTTCTGCACCAGGTCGTCGCCGAGGAGTTCGAGGACCCGGCCGTACAGCAGTTGATCCGCCTCGGTCTCCTGGTCGAACGCGAAGGTGCCGACGGCACGTCGTGGGGGCCGGTGCGCCGCTACCACGCCTGGAGCGGAATCGATCATTTTCGCGACGGAGCGGATTCGACTGGTGGCCTCCGGGCATCGGCGCTGCGGCTGTTCTCGCAAGACGACCTCGATGCCCTGCGCGAGCCGGCTGTCCCCCAGGGTCGCCGGGAGCAGATTCCCGAACCGTGGGCGGCGGTGGTCTGGACCGCTCTCACCCGGGTGCGCGCCAATCGCCGGCGGTTGCGCGAGGCGGTGCACCCGGCCGAGCTGCTCTACAGCTACGGAGCGGCCCACGGGCTACTGATCGTGTCACGCGTGGACGGTCGCGTCCTGGTCACTGTGGCCGACCCCGCCTCGTACGGTTCAGGAGTCCGCCTGGCGTCCATGGACGCCGCGGCGGATCCGCGACTTGACGTCCTGGCTCCCCTCGCCATCGGGGTCTTCGGCGATCTCGCCGCCTACCGGAGACGCTATCGCCACGAAAAGGCGTTCCGCGGCTTCCTCGTCGACGGCGGACGGCTGAGCGCGGAGGTCGCTCGCGCTCTTCGGGCGAAGGGCGTCAGCTCGACCACCCGCACGGGCTTCACCGACCCCGCTCTTCTGTCAGCGCTCGGCCTCCAGCCGTTCGTCCATCACCTCGCGGCCGCCTACGTCGCGGACGAGGAGGGCGCCGGCCACCGATACGTCGCGACCCGGGTGGCACCGTGACGACGAGAGGGGCAGGTGGCGCGACGGACCGTTGCACGGGGACGTTCGGGCTGCTCGAGCGCGTAGCCGGGGAGGTTCCCGACCGCCTCGCGCTGGTCGAACCGTTCGTGCGTGGTCTCACCTTCGCGGAGTGGTTGCACGACTCGGTGGCGCTGGCCGCGCGCCTTTCCGAGGCAGGGATCACCAGTGGCATGCGTGTCGGTCTGCTGTTCGACCGCAGGCACTGGATCGATCTGTGCGTCGCCTACTTCGCGGTGCAACGGCTGGGCGCGGTCACTGTCACCGTCTCGGCGGGAGCTCCGGTGTCCGTCCGCGACTTCATCACCCAGGACGCCGGCATCTCCGCATGGATCGCTGCGGACTCGTCGCCGGTGGGGAACGGCCCGGGCGGCGATCCGTATCAGGTTCTTCCGGTCGAGCCTCCGCGCTGTGGGGACCGGGTTCCCCCGCCGGCGACGACCCGCCCCGAGCAGACGGCCGACATTCTCTACACGTCCGGCACGACCGGCCTGCCCAAGGCGGTCGTGACGCCGCACGCGCTCTTCACGGAGGTCTACGCCCGCCCGCCGTCCGCTCACGGCGGCATCGGCCCACCGATCCTGCACGCCTTCCCGATCGGTACGGCGGCCGCGCTCATGATGTTGTACGCCCCGTTCCAGGGCATCGACGGGCCCGGGCTCACGCATCCCATCACCAGGGCGGTCGCGGCGCTGCCGGAGTTCAACACCAATGACGTGTGCAAGGCGGTCGCCGACTGTCAGGTCACCCTGTTGTTCCTGACGCCTGCCATGCTGGCACATCTCACGACGCTCACCTCGTCGCAACGTGAGATGCTCGCGTCTCTGGAGGTAATCCACTGCGGTTCGGCGCCGCTGAATCCGGCTCATGTGGAACGAATCCGCCGGATGCTGCCGTCCGTTCGGGTGGTCAACGCGTACGGAACCACCGAGGCTTGGCCCGCGATGGTGGAGATGCCGTCAGCGGGCGCGGATCCCGATGTCGTCGGGAGACCGGCACGAGGCACCCGGATCCGCATCAGGAGCCTGGAGACGGGGCTCGTCGTCGGCCCGGGCGTCCACGGCCGCGTGGAGATGTCCTGTCCGCGGTTCCGCGGACGCCGCTCCTACCTGCACGACTCAGTGCCCTCGAAAACCTTCCTTCCGGACGGCTGGACGGCGACCGGAGACATCGGTCATCTCGACGAGGAGGGCAACCTGCATCTGAGCGACCGCGTCTCTGACGTCCTCAACGTCGGCGGGGAGAAGCTCTCGGCACGCCCGGTCGAGATCGCCCTCCTCTCGCACCCGATGGTCGAGGCCGCGGCCGTGCTCGGACTCCCGCATCCCCGGCTGGGTGAGTACGTCGCCGCGGTCGTGGTGCTCCGGCCGGGCCGGACGAGCCTGAACGACATTCGCGTGCACCTGCTCGAGCGTCTGCCACCGAAGCAGATACCGCGCCGCGTGTTCGCTGTCGGATCGATGCCCGTGACCGAGAACGGCAAGATCCTGAAGAACGATTTAAAGAATTCGATTGCGCGCGGCGAGGGCACGCTTTCGGAGCTTCGCTGAGGAGAGCGACGTGGATTCGTCTGAGGTACTCGAAACAGTTAGCGGATTCTGGCGGGAACTGCTGGAGACGGATGCGGTGGACGTCGACCACGATTTCATCGCGGCGGGTGGAGACTCCCTCCTCGCAGTGGAGCTGTTGGCGCGGCTGGAAGGAACCTTCCCCGACGCCGGCTTCGACGACCCCGCGAACGTCGGCTGGCTGACGATACGAGCGACCGCCGAGCAGATAGTGGCGAGGAGTTCCACCCGGTCGGCGATCGATGCCGGCTCCGGCGACTGAGCCGAGGCCGGTGCGCGCATGCCGCCGACCACTCACCTGACGGGGAAGGGAGCGCTGTGGATGATGCGCGACGTGCTGACGGCCCCGGTGGCTGACGGAAGAGGTGAACGGTGACAGCCGCGAAGCAGAAGCCCGTGTCCCGCGACCGCTGCGGCGGTGACCGTCACGTCGACATGCGGGCGGTGATGGGTGCGTTCGCCACGGGCGTCACGGTGGTGACGTCCGGGCGGGAACTCCCGCACGGCATGACCGCCAACGCGTTCACGTCGGTCTCGCTCGACCCGGCGATGGTGTTGGTGTGCGTAAAGCAGTCCGCCGCAATGCACAGCACAATCCTGGCGAACGGGATGTTCGCGGTGTCGATCCTCGCCGCAGGACAGGAAGAACTGGCGCGCTACTTCGCCAGTCCCAGCCGGCCGCGCGACGAGCGGGAGTTCCGTACCGTCGATTTCCGGCCCGGCGAGCACACCGGCTCCCCCATCATCGAGGGCAACCTCGGCTGGGTGGAGTGCGAGCTCGCCGCCGTGTACGAGGGCGGTGACCACTCCATATTCCTCGGCTCGGTGCTGGACATCGGCCACGGCGACCGCACCGACGCACTGGTGTTCCACACCGGGCGGTTCAGTGTTCTGGCCACGGACGTCCACGGGGTTCGCTGACCCGCCGCTCGGCCCGCCGCCGGCCGATACGAAGGGCCGGGGCCACGACGCACGGCCGAACGGGCGGCGTGCTCGTGGCCCCGGCGCTCCTCATGCCTTACGCAGCCAGAACGTCAGGCCGAGCGTCTCGTCGGTGAAGGACGTCGCGTCTGCCCACGTCGGCCGCCCGAGGGTGAAGTCCGTCGCGAGCACCTCGTCGGCCACCAGCTTCTGATGCTCCGTCAACGCCGTCAGGGTGTCAGCGGTCGCCTCGTAGCGGAGTTCGATGCGATCGGCGACCTCCAGGCCGGTGGCCTTGCGGGCCTCCTGGATCTGGCGGATCACGTCCCGCGCGATCCCGGCGAGGCGGAGTTCCGGCGTGATGTCCAGATCCAGCGCCACCGTCGCACCTGCGTCGTTGGCGACCGCCCATCCGGCACGTGGAGTCTCGGTGATGACGACCTCGTCCACCGTGACGACCACCGCCTCACCGTCCACGTCGACGGTCGCCTCACCTCTCGTACGGAGGGCGTTGGCGAGGGCGGTCGGCTCGGCCGCCATAATCGCCGCGGCGACGCCTTGGACCGCCTTGCCGAACCTCTTGCCCAGGGGACGGAAGTTCGCCTTCACCGTCGTGTCCACGAGTGAACCGCTGGTGGCCGTGATGGGTGCCACCGAGACGACATTGAGCTCCGACGCGATCTCGGCGAGGAGTTCCGCCGGCAGGTCGGCGAAACCTGCCGCGGACACGACCGCGCGGGACAGCGGCTGGCGCGTCCTGATGCCGGAGTCGGCGCGGGCGGAGCGGCCGAGTTCGACGACCCGACGCACGAGAAGCATCTGCGCCGACAGTTCCGGGTCGATCAGGGACAGGTCACCGGTGGGGTATGCGGCGAGGTGCACGGACTCCGCCGCACCGGGCGTGACCGGAACCACCAGGTCCTGCCACACCCGCTCGGTCACAAACGGTGTGATCGGCGCGAGGAGGAGCGTCAGGGTGGACAACGTCTCGTGGAGCGTGGCCAGGGCGGCCGGGTCGCCGTGCCAGAAACGCCGGCGGCTGCGGCGAACGTACCAGTTGGAAAGATCGTCGATGAACGTGGACAGCAGCCGGCCGGCCTCGTGGGTGTCGAAGCGCTCCATCGCGGCGTCCACGTCGCGTACCAGGCTGTTGAGCTCCGACAACAGCCATCGGTCCAGCAGCGGGCGGCTACGGGGCGCGGGATCTGCCGCCGACGGCGACCAGCCGGCGGCACGGCCGTACAGCGCCCCGAAGGACACGGTGTTCCAGTAGGTCAGAAGAGTCTTGCGGACGACTTCCTGAAGCGTGTTGTGCCCGACGCGCCGGGCTGACCACGGGGAACCGACAGCGGCCATGAACCAGCGCACCGCGTCGGCACCGTGCTCGTCCATCAGCGGGATGGGTTCGAGGATGTTCCCCAGGTGTTTCGACATCTTGCGGCCGTCCTCGGCGAGGATGTGGCCCAGGCAGACGACCGTTTCGTAGGCCGACTTGTCGAAGATGAGGGTGCCCACCGCCATGAGGGTGTAGAACCATCCCCTGGTCTGGTCGATCGCCTCCGAGATGAAGTTCGCCGGGTACCGCTTCTCGAAGAGTTCGACGTTCTTGTGCGGATACCCGAATTGCGCGAAAGGCATCGAGCCCGAGTCGTACCACGCGTCGATGACTTCGGGCACCCGGCGCGCGGTGGCGCCGCATCGGCAGTCGAAGGTGACGTCATCGATATAGGGACGGTGGGGATCCAGCTCGGACAGGTCGGTCCCGGCCAGCTCGCTCAGCTCGGCCAGCGAGCCGACGCAGGTCAGGTGGTTGTCCGGGCAGCGCCAGATAGGCAACGGCGTGCCCCAGTACCGACTGCGGGACAACGCCCAGTCGACGTTGTTGTTCAGCCAGTCCCCGTAGCGGCCGTACTTGATGTTCTGCGGCTGCCAGGTCGTCGCCTCGTTCTCGCGCAGCAGCGCTTCCCGGATGGCCGTGGTGCGGATGTACCAGGACGGCTGCGCGTAGTACAACAGCGCCGTGTGACAACGCCAGCAGTGCGGGTAGCTGTGCTCGTACGCCTCCTCGCGGAAGAGCAGTCCACGCTCGGCGAGATCCGCCACCAGGACCGCGTCGGCACTCTTGAAGAACGTGCCGCCGACGAGCGCGAGGTCGGACTGGAACGTGCCGTCCGGACGGACGGGGTTGACCATCGGAAGACCATACGCACGGCACGCGGCGAGGTCGTCAGCGCCGAATGCCGGCGCCTGGTGCACCAGGCCGGTGCCGTCCTCGGTCGTCACGTACGTCCCGAGGATGACGAAGTTCGCGTCCTCGACCTGGACCAGGTCGAATGGCCGCCGGTAGGTCCAGCGTTCCATGTCCTTGCCACTGAAGGAGTCGCCGACGACGGTCCATCCCTCACCGAGTGCGCTGCCCGCCAGCGCCTCCGCGACAACGAGCTGCTCCTGGCCGTCGGTCATTACGACGTAGGTGACGTCGGGATTGACCGCGACCGCGACGTTGGAGACCAGCGTCCATGGGGTCGTGGTCCACACGAGCAGGGAAGCCTGGCCCGCCAGGGGGCCCGAGGTGAGTGGGAACCGCACGAACACCGACGGGTCGGTGACCACCTCGTACCCCTGGGCGAGCTCGTGATCGGACAGCCCCGTCCCGCAACGAGGACACCAGGGCGCCACGCGGAAGTCCTCGACGAGCAGCCCTTTTTCGAAGATCTGCTTCAGCGACCACCACACCGACTCGATGTATTCCGGGTCCATCGTCCGGTAGGCGTCGTCCATATCGACCCAGTAGCCCATGCGTTCGGTCAGCCGGGCGAACTCGTCGGTATGCCGGGTCACCGACTCGCGGCACCGGGCGTTGAACTCCGCGATACCGAAGGCCTCGATGTCGCGCTTACCGGAAAAGCCGAGTTCGCGCTCGACAGCCAGTTCCACCGGAAGTCCGTGGCAGTCCCAGCCGGCCTTCCGCGCGACATGGAAGCCCTTCATCGTCTTGTACCGGGGAAAGACGTCCTTGAACACTCTGGCTTCGATGTGGTGCGCCCCTGGCATACCGTTCGCCGTTGGGGGCCCCTCGTAGAAGACCCATTCCGGCCGCCCCTGCGATCTTTCCAGGCTGAGGGCGAAGACCTTACGATCACTCCAGAATTTGAGGATGCCGTGATCGATATCGGGAAAGCTCGCCTGCGCGGGCACAGCGCGGTACATGGATCCTCCAACGAAGCGGTTACCGAACTTCGGTGGAGGGACGAGGCCCGGGCCCCGCGGTACCACCCTCCTTGGCCACAGCGCGCGGCCCTCTCGTTAAGTTGTGGTCGGGTCTACTCGGCGTGACGCCTTTCTTCCGACGGCTCCAGGGTGATCTTCCCGCTGCGCACACCCCCGGGCTTCCACCATCCCCGGGTCTCTGCTGGCTGCGTGCAGTGGTACTCGTCCCTATCGACGCCTTTCCGGGCCAGTGTAGCCCATCGCGCCGTTCGGCCGATGGCGGCGGCAAGGAGGATGACGGACGCGAAAGTGGGTGGTGAACGTGCCTCACAGGCACGGCGCGCATCAACTGCCGACAGGTCGCACACCCTCGTGAACAAGCCACCCGAACGCTACGATCGGCGTCAATCTCAGCAATCAGTCGACGACGTCGAGGTGACCGCCCTTGTTCACGCCAGCTCAGCTAGGTCTGGACGATCCCGCTCGCTACGTCGAGGCAGAGGAACGGTTTTCCCGGACCGCTTCGGAATGCGCCGCTTCCGCGAATGTCGCCGGGGAGGGGCGAGCACTGCTCAACACGGCGTGGGCGGTGGAGAAGCAGGGCAGAGGGGCGGAGGCAATCAAGCTGGCGGAGACAGCGAGACATCTTCTCCGTGATTCGGAGGCCCTGTCGGCTCTCGCCGAATGTTGCCACTCCATCGGCGTATGGCGGTTTCACCACTTCGACGACGATCCGCCCGTGAACGACTTCCGCGAGGCGATCCAGGTGCGCCTCGGCACCGGAGATCTGATGGCTGCCGCCCAGTCGTGGCACAACATGGGATATGTCCAGTTGGCATCCGGTGACGTCGCGGGCGCCTGGTCCTCGTACGAGCACGCGACAGATCTCCTCCGTCAGGTTCGCGACGGCGGCGACACCGAACTCGCCTCGAAGGCGTTCCGCCAGTTCGGTTTCATCCTGTCGCACCAGGCGTTCGCTGCCGCACGTCACGACTCGGCCCGCGCCGCCCTTCAAGCGACAGGACGATACTTCGACCATGTCCGGCTTACCGGCGCCCACCGTGAGCCGGTCTACGCCTACCTCGCGCCGGGAATCGCCCTAGCCGCTTCCCGCGAGGTGCCCGAGGACGAGGCGAACGCGCTCGAGGCGCTGGTGGGCATCGCTCCAGACCCGGAGTCATGGCTGCTCGCTGCCGTCCGTCAGGCGACCGACGCCATGACGTCGCCTGTGGATACGGGCACCGGCCGGCACGCCTACCTGGGCGCCCGGATCCTCGCGCTGGCAGAGCTGGCGCGCTGGCACCACATGGCCGGCCGCGGCCGGGAGGCGGACGAACTGGTGGACTTGGCCGTGAATCTGTCGCGCGCGCGGGGATGGCACGGGGAGGCAGTGCGCGCTGCCCGCGTCTCCGAAGGATCGTCGTGACGGCCACGCCGACCGCGGATTTCACCATTGCCGGCTGCACCGTCATCGATCCGGATTCCGGCACCACCACCCTCGGCTCGTTGTCGATCATCTCCGGTTCAGTCAGCACACGCACCACCGCAGATGCCGACCTCCCACACCTCGACGGCACCGGTTTGTTCGCCGTTCCCGGGCTCATCGACATGCACGTCCACGCGACCAGCGATCCTCATGGCCGGACCGCGTCGAGCTGGTCGGACATCTCGGCCACCACCATGACGCTGACGGCTGTCGCGAATCTGGCGACCGCGCTGCGCAGTGGGATCACGACGGTCCGCGACCTGGGTGCTCCGCGTGACCTCGGGTACTCCATCCGCAACGCCTGGGCCCGGGACTTGTTCGTCGGGGCCAGGCCGTTCGTCGCCGGTCCGGTCATCACCGCAGTCGGCGGGCACGGAAGCTGGCTCGGTGTCGAGTCCGAAGGAGCCGGATCCATCGGCGCGCTCGTGCGTCGAAACGCCGCCGACGGCGCGGATGTGATCAAGCTGGTGATGCGCAGCGCGGCGCGCCGGATGGAACTCCGGCCGGAGGAACTGAGGGAGGCGGTCGCCGAGGCCCGTTGGCTGGACATCCCCGTAGCCGTACACGCGAACTTCTCGGAGCGTTCGATCGACGCGGCCGTGGAAGCCGGCTGCGACACCTTGGAGCACGGCTTCGCGATATCGGAGGCCGCTGCCGGTGCGATGTCGAAACAAGGCACCGCCCTCTGCTCCACCGCTGTAGCGCTCCAATCGATAGTGAGGCGTCCGCAGCTCTGGATCCGGCAGGGAGGCAAAAGTCTGGTGGAGATGGCCGTCAGTCAACTCCCGGAGGCACGACGCAGCTTCGAGCGAGCTCTGGCGGCCGGCGTCACCCTCATCGCGGGGACGGACGCCGGAGCCGCCGGTGTGGGTTTCGACTCCCTGCCGTCCGAGCTGGAGGCCATGGTTGACTGGGGCGCCTCCCCGCACGAAGCGCTCGCGGCGGCGACGTGCAGGGCAGCCGAGGCCCTCCGTCGTCCGGATCTGGGCTCCCTGTGCGACGGCACGGTGGCAGACGTCGTTCTGCTCCGCGCGAATCCGCTCGTCGACATATCCGCGTGCAGACAGGTCGAAGCCGTGATCCAGGCCGGGCGTCTCGTTCGCCTGGACACACTGTCGCGGCTACACGGAATGGCGGTGTCCTCCGCTCCGGGCACAGTCCTTCCGCCCATCGGGTCGACCTCATGAGGCGCTGGGCCCCGGCAGCGGGGTGGAGCATCGAACCGGACGCCGACGGCCTCGCGTTGACCCACAGCGGCCGCCGGATGACCGTCCGCATGCCGCCCGAGGTCGGCAGGGAGATCGTCGCGGCCGTCGGCGGGCTGTCGTCCGCCCGGGAGCTCACCTCGCGAGGTGGCGAGGAGCTGGCCAAACTCGACGCCCGCGGCGTCCTCGGCGTAGAAGTCGTCCATGAACAGCACGTACTCGCGCGACATGAACCGGGCGCCCGCCGGGTCCGCCACTCCCCGCCGTCGCCGTACGTGCGGCCGGTTCGCGCCCTTCCGTCGGCCCACATGCGCTTCGGTCCCGACGGGCCGGAACTGGCCGGCGGGAACTCGGCAGATCGCGTCGTCCTGACCTCGACATGGGCCGTCGAGTTCGCCGCACGTCTGATCGCACGGGCGGATGTCGAGGTCGACTCTGCCCCGGAGAGTGAACTGCTCGACCTGCTGAGCCGGGCCGGCCTGTTGGTCACCGGGCGGAACCAGCATTCGGAGGAGTGGGAGTTTCACGATTCGCTCTTCCACGGGGCGACGCGCCTGGACACAAGCTTCGGGCTGTACGGTGCCAAGATCGGAACAACTCACTGGGAGGTCGACAACCCGGTCAGGCGCCCGATGACAGCGGAGCGCATCGCTCTCGGCCACGACGACCGCTCACAGGAGGGCATGACGCTCCAGGAGGCGATTTCCGCCAGGTCATCGCTGCGCGACCATGGCGGTCCGCCCATCGGGAGCGCGGAGATCAGCGCCGTCCTCGATGCGTCACTTCGGATTCGCCGCTTGGAGCGTACCGTCGCGAGCGAGCGAGCGTGGCGTTCGATGCCGACCGGCGGGGCGCTGTCGGGGCTGTCCGCCGTCGTCATCGCGGCTTCGGCCCATGACCTGGAACGCGGGGCATATGAATACGACGCCGTGAGCCACGAACTCGCGCCGGCGTCAGGACCCGCGCCGGCGATCGACCGGTGGTTGGGCCTCGCCCATCGATTGACGGGCATCCCGCACACGTCGATTCAGGCGATGGTGCTGTTCGTGCTCGACTACGCCCGCCCCGCCCGTTCCTACGACTCCATAGTCTATGCGACCGCGTTGAAAGAGGTAGGTGCCGCGCTCCAGGCCATGGCCCTGGTGAGCGCCGATCGAGGGCTGTCCTTCTGCCCGATGGGTGGCGGTTTCGCGACGACCGCGGGACTGGGAGAGGGCATCCGAACCGGCGCCGTCATCGGTGAGGCAGTGCTGGGGCGGCCAAAAGGGACCGAACGAGCCGGCGAATGACGCCCCGGGAAGACCGGGCGTTCATTCGCCGGGCCGGGAGTCGGTCATCGGCGGAACGGCCCGGCTTCCCTGCGCGACGTCATCGATCACGACACGTGAGCCTGCCGTCCTGCGGCGAACGCAGCAGCCCTCCGACCGTCACCACGGCGGAGGTGGCGCGTACGCCGTAGCGTCGACGGCATGAGAACGATGCTGGTGTCGCTCGCGGTGATCGTGGTGGTGGTGCTCGCGCTCGTCGTCTTCGTCGCCCGCCGCGACCGGACGAGGCGCCCGTCGGACGAGGATCCGGCCGCGGTTCGCCAGGCCGGCGCCGACCAGCACCGGCACGACGCGCAGCGGCAGATCGCGTCGGGCCTCGCCGAGCGGCACCGCAACCCGCCGAGCACGTAGGCACGACCGGCGGTGCGGGCCGGTTTATCGGTGGCCCCGCGGCGACCCACCGTGCAGGATCACCCGGTGGTCCCACCCGACACGGTTCTCTCCGACCTCCGCGAGGCGTGGCGCCGCACGCTGACGGACGACCTTCTCGGCCTGTACCTGCACGGGTCGCTCGTGGCAGGCGACTTCGACATGAACCGCAGCGACCTCGACCTGCTCGCGGTGCTCGCGAGGGACCCGGACGAGAAGCTCCTCGGCGTCCTCGCCGAACTGCACGCGGACCTCGACCGGCGGCACCCGCTGTGGGCCGGCCGGATCGAGGTGGAATACGTGTCACTGGACGCGGTACGCCTCGTTCCCGGCCGGGACCACGTGATCGCCCGGATCAGTCCCGGGGAGTCGTTGCACCTGCTGCCCGCCACCACCCACCGCGTCGTGACCTGGGCCGCCGTGCACGACTACGGCCGTACGCTGCTGGGACCGCCGGCCGGCGAGCTGCTGCCCGCCGTCGAACCCGGCCTCGTGCGCGCCGCCCTGCGGGACCACGTGCGCGACTGGCCGGCCTGGGTGCTCGACATGACCCCACCCGGAGCCCAGTCGTACGCGGTGCTCACGCTCTGCCGCGCCTACCAGCGCCTGTGCGACGGGCGGCAACTGTCCAAGCGGCAGGCCGCCCAGCAGACCGCCGACGACCTGCCGCGATGGGCGGACCTGATCGTCTGGGCGCGCGACTGGTGGTACGACTCCGGCCACGACAGCGATCCCGGCCGGTTCGACGAGGTCCGGGCGTTCGTGCACGAGGTCAGCGCCACCGTCCTGGCCGAGGAACGCAAGGCGGAAGCATCCGGCGGACACCTGCAGTTCGACGCCCTGACGATCAGGCTGCCGCACGTCCCGATGGACCTACTCCTTCAGGCCGATGTTGTCGATCGGCGGAGCGCCGAGCAGCCGCCGGACGGGCCACACCGTGCTCACCAGCGCCAGCAGTGCCGTACCGCCGAGCACCGCCGCCCACCCGAGCGGCGGCACGTACGGGATCGGGCTGCCGGTCAGCCCGTTGACGATCGCGGCCAGCGTCAGCACCGCGATCGTCGCGCCGATCAGCACCGCGGTGCCGAGCAGCCCGGCCTGTTCGGCCCGGACCATCCCGCGGATCTGACGGCGGGTGACCCCGACGAGTTGCAGCAACGCCAGCTCGCGGCGGCGGGCCAGCGCCGCCATCACCATCGTGGTGGCCGCCGCCAGCGCCGCGTACCCGACCATCACGCCGATCAGCAGCCGGTTCAGCCAGGCGCCGAGCGCCAGATCGGTGCTGAGCAGGCGCGTACGGGTGGCGGCGTCGAGAATCTCGGCGCCGGGCCGCGCCGCCGCCCACGTGGCCAACGCGGTGCCGGCGTCCGGGCCGCCGCGGACCAGCACCTCGTCGACGGTGTTCGCCGCGGTGTGCCCGGCGACCGTCTCGGCGGCCACCGTGACGTCGCCGAAGCCGAGGCCACGGTCGTAGATCGCGATCACGTCCAACGTGACCGGGGTGCCGTCGCCCAGCCAGAGTTCCGCCTTGTCGCCGACGTCCCAGCCGGACGAGGACGCCTGCATCGTGGACAGTGCGACGGTACCGGCGCGCAGCTCGGCCAGGGCGCCCTTGCGCACGGTGAGGTCCATCGTCGACGTGAGGCCCTCCGGGTCGACCGCTTGCGCGCCGACCGGCTCGATGCCGCCGAGCGCCCGCACCACGACCTGGGTGCGGCGTACCCCGGTGGCAGCCTGCACCCCGGCCAGCTCGCGGATCTCCCGGGCCGCGTCCGCCGGCAGTCCGCCCGGAGCGGTGAGCACCCGCTCGGCGAGCGTTCCGGCGCTGCTCTGCGTGGCGGTCTGCCGTTCCAGGTTGTCCTGCAGGAACCAGACCGAGCCGCCGAACCCGACGGACAGCACGAGGGCGGTCAGGACGGTGGCCATGCCCTGCGCGTTGGCCCGCAGGTTGGCTGCGGCCAGGTAGCCGCCGGCCCGCCAGATGCGCGGCAGCACCGGGGTGAGCAGGCGTGCCGCGTAGGCGTTGATCATCGGTGCGAGCAGCGCCACCGCGATGACGAACAGGTAGAGCATGCCGACCGCGCCGGCCAGCGCCCCGGCCGACCCGGCTCCGCCGAGCGTGAACGCCCCGGCGCTGCCGGCCGCCATCAGCGTCAGCACGCCGGCGATCATCCGTGCCGGGCCGCTGCGCCGGGGCTCGACGGCGATCTCGCCGAGCGCCTCGATCGGCTTGATGGCGGTGACCCGGCGCGCGGCGATCAGCGCGGCGACCACCGCCACCAGGACGGCCGTACCGATGGCGGCCGGCACCGCGAACAGACCGCCCGCCATCGGGAAGCCGGCCGGCACGAACCCGCGCCCGACCAGTTCGCCGTGCACCCAGCGGGCCGCCAGCAGGCCGACCGGGCCGCCGATCGCGGAGCCGGCCAGGGCGAGCAGCGCGGCCTCGGCGACCAGCATGCGGCGCACCTGCCCCGGCGTGGCGGCGACCGCGCGCAGCAACGCCAGGTCACGTCGACGGTGCCGGACGGACAGCCCGATGGTGCCGGCCACCACGAACACGATCAACAGGACGACGTACCCGCCGAAGGCCGCCCCGGCCCCGACCAGCAGGCTCTGGGCGGCCAGGTTCTCCGACTGCTCGGCCTTCCCGCGGTCCTTTCCGGCGTACGTCGTGGCGCCGGCCGCCGTCGCGATCTCGCGCACCGCGCCGAGGTCGGCGCCGGGCGCCATCCGTACGCCGATCGCGTCCACCCGGCCCGGGTGGGCGGACAGGCGCGCGGCCTGCGCGTCGGTGAAGAACACCGCCGCCGTACCGGTCTCGGCGGTTCCGCTCACCCGGTACGACCGGTTGATTCCGCCGACGACCAGCTCGATGGGGTCGCCGGGCGACACCCCGAGCCGGGTGTCGGCCACCACCTCGTCGTCGGTCCGGGGCGCGGCGCCCGCGGCGAGGCGACGACCGGTGAAGACGTACGTGTCCCAGCCGTGCCCCACGGCTGCGGGTGAGCCGATCGGCACCCGGTCGTCGCCGGTGACGGCCACGACGCCCGGCACCCGGCGGATCCGGTCCACCAGGTCGGCGTCCACGGTGCCGCCCTCGGGCAGCGCCACGGTGCTCGTGGTGGTGTCACCGTCGAACTCCCGGAACGTGTGGCTGATCGTGCGGTTGGCGACGACCACGTCGGCACTCGCCCAGAGCCGCGGCTCCGGGCGGAACCGCAGCCCCGATTCGACGAGCGTGCCCATCGCCACCAGGATCAGCACGCCGACGATCAGGGCCAGCAGGGTCGCGGCGGCGGGGCCGGTGCGGTGCCGCAGCAGGCGGGCGGCGAGGCCGGTCATCGGAGGACCCGCCCGTCCAGCGACGCCAGGTGCTCGGCGATCCGGACGGCGCCGAGCTGCGGGAGGTCGGCGACCATCGCGCCGTCGGCCAGCACGAGGACCCGGTCCGCGTACGACGCGGCGATCGGATCGTGGGTCACCATCACCACCGTCTGCCCGTGTTCGTCCACGACCGCGCGCAACAGCGTCAGCACCTCCGTCGCGGTCCGCGAGTCGAGGGCGCCGGTGGGCTCGTCCGAGAAGATGACCTCGGGGCGGGTGGCCAGCGCCCGGGCGATCGCCACCCGCTGCTGCTGGCCGCCGGAGAGCGCCGCCGGCCGGTGGTGCAGCCGGTCGGCGAGGCCGACCCGCTCGACCACGTGGGTCAGCCAGGCCCGGTCCGGACGGACGCCGGCCAGACGCAGGGGCAGCACGATGTTCTCCTCGACGGTGAGCGCGCCGATCAGGTTGAACGCCTGGAAGACGAACCCGATCCGGGTACGCCGCAGCTCGGTCAGGCGCGTCTCGGACAGCCCGGACAGGTCGGTGCCGCCGAGGACCACCCGGCCGTTCGTGGGGCGGTCGAGCCCGGCCGCGATCTGCAGCAGCGTGCTCTTGCCGGAGCCCGACGGTCCCATCACCGCGGTGAAGGTTCCCCGGCCGAAGCTGACGTCGACGCCCGCGAGCGCGGTCACCTGGTTGCGGCCGGCGCCGTACACGCGGGTGAGTTGTTCGACGCGTACCGCCGGTTCGACGGTCTGTCCCATTCTGGTGGCCTCTCTCCGTGTGCTCGGCAGGAACTGCGCGCACCAGAAACGCTATTGAGCTGGGGGAACGGCGACCATCCAGCGGGCTGCCCAGTCCGGGTACAGCAGGCACCACCTCCGACCCGTATCTCAGCGGGCCGGCGCCGAAAGGTGGAGGCGGCCGTCGTGGACCTCGGCGATCTGGTCGACGGCGGTGAGGTTCGTGCGGTCGTGGGTGACCAGGACGGTGGCGGTGCTCTGCTGGTGGGTGAGGCGGGTGATCAGCTCGATGACGGCGGCGCCGCGTTCGTGGTCGAGCGCGCTGGTGGGTTCGTCGACGAGCAGGACTGTGGGGTCGTTCATCAGGGCGCGGGCGATGTTGACGCGCTGGCGCTGGCCGCCGGAGAGCTGGTGCGGCCGGCGGTCGGCCTGACCGGCGAGGCCGACCGCGTCGAGGAGTTCCACGGCGCGGGTACGGGCTCCGGCCGGTGGGCGGCCGTCGATCTGGACCATCACCTGGAGTTGCTCGGCGGCGGTGAGGGAGGGCAGCAGGTTGGGCTGCTGGAAGACGATGCCGATCTTGTGGCGGCGCAGGTCGGCGAGTTCGCCCCGCGTCATTCCGGTGGTGGGGGTGCCGTCGATGGTGACGGTGCCGGAGTCGGGGGTGATGAGGGTTGCGGCGACCGCGAGGAGGCTGGACTTGCCGGAGCCGGAGGGGCCGATCACGGCGGTCAGGCTGCCCTTGGGTACGTCCAGGGTGACGCGGTCGAGGGCGGTCAGGCGGCCCTCGCCGTCGGGGTAGGTGAGGGTGACGTCGGTCAGGTTCAGGCTCATCGGGCGCTCCCCAGGGCGGTCAGCGGGTCGACGGAGGTGATGCGGCGGATGGCCAGAGCGGCGCCGAGGGCGCCGAGGACGACGATCACGGCCGCGGGAAGGAGGACGGTTACCGGGGTGAGGAGGAACGGCACCGTGGACCCGGCGACGAGGGCGCCGAGCGCGGCGGCGATGCCGGTGCCGAGCAGGGTGCCGCCGGTGAGCAGGACGACGGCCTGTCCGAGGGCGTCCTTGAGGAGGTTGGCGGTGGGGGCGCCGAGTGCCTTGAGCACTGCGACGTCGCCGCTGCGCTGGATGGTCCAGACGGTGAAGAAGGCACCGATGACGAGGGCGGAGATGGCGAACAGGAAGCCGCGCATCAGCTGCAGGGAGCCGTTCTCGGAGGTGTAGGAGCCGATCGCGGACAGCGAGTCGGCCACGGAGACCGTCCTGGTGCCCGCCTGCCGGGCGGTGGCTCCCAGGTCGGCGTCCGCGGTGATGGTGAGGGCGACGACGGTGGCCGTCTGGCTGCCGTCGCCGGTGCCGGTGGGAGGCGCGCTCTTCTGCCACACGTCCAGGCTGATCCACACCACGGGGGTGTGGCTGAAGGAGGCGTCGCCGCGTACGGCCGCCACTGTCAGTTGCTGCCCGGCCAGGGTGACGGAGTCGCCGGCCCGCACACCGAGGTCGGCGGCGGCCTTGGTGGACAGCACCGCCGAGCGGTCGTCGATCCGGCCGCTGTCGGGGGCCAGGCGGGAGCCGGGCCGGACGCCGAAGGCGGAGACCCCGACGCTCCGGTTTCCGGCGGTGGCCCTGGTCGTGGTGATGCCCAGCGGTTCGGCGCCGGTCACGCCGGGGGCCTCGGCCCACTGCTGCCACTGCCGCTCGGTGACAGTGGAGTTGGAGTAGGACACGTCCTGGCCGTCGCCGGGCGCCTGGAAGGCGATCCTGTCGGCGGGCAGGCCGGTGATGGCGGAAATGTTCTGCCGGCCCAGTCCGGCCGTCAGCCCGGACAGCAGCCCGACCAGCAGGGTGATCAGCACGATGACGGTCCCCATCAGGGCGAAGCGCCCCTTGGCGAACTTCAGGTCTCTCCAGGCGACGAACACGGCAGTGGCCTGTCCTTTCGGGCGGTGGAACGGTATGCATCCACGATCGCGGCCGGCGCCGGCGCGCGCGTCCGGCGTGGGACAGCACTTCGCGGGCCGAAAGGCGAGGCCCGGGTTCTAACTTTCGATAGAGGCCCCCGGGGCGCCGGCCTCGGTAACGTGGGACGCACTGTGAGCACCGCTGCCCCTGCCCTGACCCCGACCACCCGAGCCCTGGCCTGGTGCCTGCACCTGCTGATCATCGGCCTGCTCGTCCTGGCCGCCGGCCGGGCGGTGGCCGACGACCGGCCGCACGCCGGATCGATCGTGGCGGTGGCGGTGGCGTGCGGTCTGGCGTACGCCGTCGGGCCGCTCCTCCCCCGCATCCGGCGCTCGCGGCGGGCCGCCGCGTGGTGGCTGGCCGCCGTCGGCGCCGTGTGGCTGGTGTTGCTGGGCCTGTCCCCCGACGCGATCTGGGTGGCGTTCCCGCTGTACTTCCTCCAGCTCCACCTGTTGCCGCGCCGCGCCGGCCTGGCCGCCGTGATCGTCACCGCCGTGGCGGCCGTCGCCGGTTTCGGCGCCCACACCGGCTCCTTCACCCCGGCCACGGTGATCGGTCCCGCGCTCGGCGCCGCCGTCGCCGTCGGGGTGGTGTGGGGATACCAGGCCCTGTACCGGGAGAGCGAACAGCGCCGGCAGCTGATCGAGGAACTCACCGCCACCCGGGCCGACCTGGCCCGGGCCGAGCACACCGCCGGCGTACTCGCCGAGCGCGAGCGCCTGGCCCGCGAGATCCACGACACCCTCGCCCAGGGCCTGTCCAGCATCCAGCTGCTGCTGCGCGCCGCCGAGCGCGCCCTGCCCGGCCGGCCCGACGCCGCCTCCGGTCACGTCGACGCGGCCCGTCAGGTCGCCGTGGACAACCTCGCCGAGGCCCGCCGCTTCGTCGCCGCGCTCACCCCGCCCACCCTGGAAGGCACCACCCTGGCCGGGGCCCTGGAACGCCTGTGCAGCACCACCAGCGCCCGCCACCGCCTCACCGCCCGCTTCCACCTCACCGGCGACCCCGTGTCGCTGCCGACCGCCCACGAGGTGGCGCTCCTGCGTATCGCCCAGTCCACAGTCGCGAACACGGTCCGCCACGCCCGGGCCACGACGGCCGAGGTCACCCTCAGCTATCTCGGCGACCGCATCGCCCTGCACGTCGTCGACGACGGGCGCGGCTTCGACCCGGAACAGCTGCCCGCTCCCGACGTCGACGGCAGCGGCTTCGGCCTGGCGGCCATGCGCGCCCGCATGGCCGCCCTCGGCGGCACCCTGGCCGTCGCGTCCGCGCCCGGCCGGGGCACCGCCCTGACCGCCGAGCTTCCCCTCGCCCCGACCACCAGGACCGAGCCCGAGGGCCGACCGTGACCGACGACGTTCCCATCCGCCTCCTCCTGGCCGACGACCACCCGGTCGTACGGGCCGGACTGCGCGCCGTGCTGGAAACCGAACCCGACCTGGTCGTCGTGGCTGAAGCCGCCACCGCCGAGGAGGCCGTCACCCGCGCCGCCGCGGGCGACATCGACGTCGTGCTGATGGACCTGCAGTTCGGCAAGGGCATGGGCGGCGCCGAGGCGACCGCCCGGATCACCGCCGGCCCGGAAGCGCCGCGCGTGCTGATCGTCACCACGTACGACTCCGACGCCGACACCCTGCCCGCCATCGAGGCGGGCGCCACCGGCTACCTCCTGAAGGACGCCCCGCCCGAGGACCTGGCCGCCGCTGTCCGCACCGCCGCCGCCGGACGCACCACGCTGGCGCCCACCGTCGCGAACCGGTTGATGAACCGCCTGCGTACGCCGGGCACCGCCCTGACCCGACGCGAGACCGAGGTCCTCGCCCTGGTCGCCGACGGTCTGTCGAACCACAGCATCGGCGCCCGCCTGCACCTGACCGAGGGCACCGTCAAGTCCCATCTGGCCCGCATCTACGCCAAGCTCGGCGTCGAGTCGCGTACCGCTGCCGTCGCCACCGCCACCGAACTCGGCCTCATCCGCCGCTGACCCCGGGCAGGTGCGGGTCGTCGGCCGCGCCGGCTACCGGCGTCAGCGATTGAGCAGGTCACAGCCGGGGTAGTGGGCCTCCTCGCGGAAGATCAATCGGCGGCCGGGTCCCGGCCTGTCCGGCGAGAGGGGTACGACCGGTGCGGAGCTGGGTACGCGACGCCGTCGCGCGGTTACGCGGCGACGGGATGACAGTGGTCGAGCTGACCGCCGCCGCTGTGGTCGCGTGGATCGTGGCGGCGGTGGTGATCCGTCACCCGGATCCGTTCTTCGCGCCGACCGCCGCGCTCGTCGTGCTCGGCGAGTCCCGCGGGCGACGGCTGCGGCAGACCGTCGAGATCCTGCTCGCCGTGGCAGCCGCCGTGCTCGTCGCCGAGCTGCTGGTGTACGCGCTGGGCCCGGGCACCGAGACGGTCCTGCTGGTGCTGCTGCTGACCACCACGACGCTCGTGGTGATCGGGGCCCGCCGTGCCCTGGTCGTGCAGGCCACCGTCTCGGCGATGTACCTGGTCGTGGTCTCCGCGCCGAACGGGACGCTGATGCCGTTCCGCTTCGTCGACGCGCTCATCGGCGGCGCCGTGGCGCTCGCCGCCAGCCAGCTGATGGCCGCCCGTGACCCGCTGGCACCACTGGTGGCCCAGGCCCGGCGCAGCTACACCGACCTGGCCGACCTGCTCGACCAGGTCAACGCGGCGCTGCGTGGCTGCGACGAGGACGCCGCCCGCGCCGCGCTGGACCGGGCGCGGCAGGTGGACGACTGCGTCGCCGAGATGCAGGCCGCCGTGCTCGCCACCGGCGAGACGCTGCGGCTGGGACTGCGCCGCCGGCACCTGGGCAAGCTCGCCGAGGTGGAGGCCACGCTGCGGCAGCTCGACTACGCCGCCCGCAACATCCGGGTGCTGGCCCGGGCCGGCGTGACCCTGACCCGCCGGCACACCGCCACGCCGCCGGAGCTGGCCGCCGCGATCGGCGCGCTGACCTCCGCCGTACGGTCGGCCGGTGAGGCCATGGCCCACGACCTCACCGGCGCCGACGCCGACCGGCACGCGCAGCGGGCCGACGCGGCGGCGCTGGAGGCGGTCCGGATCGCCGCGGGCCTGCTGCGGACCGATCCGCCGCTGCCGGTCACCATGATCGTCGGGCAGATCCGGGCGACCGCGATCGACCTGCTGCGCGGTGTCGGCCACGACGACGTGACGGTGCTGGACCGGGTGGACGAGGCGCTCGGCCTGAGCCGGGGGTGACACGTTCGCCGCTGGTCCGCTCAGTGGTGGTGGATCGGGGTGTCGAGGTCCGTCAGCCGCCGGCCGGACCCTCCGGCGGCCAGGGCGACGAACTCGGCGGCGATCGCCACGGCGGTCTCCTCCGGCGTCCGCGCCCCCAGGTCGAGTCCGATCGGTGAGGAGAGCCGGGCGAGGGCGGCCTCGTCCACGCCCGCCTCGCGCAGACGGCGCAGCCGGTCGGTATGGGTGCGGCGGCTGCCCATCGCGCCGATGTAGCGGGCCCGGGTGCGCAGGGCGACCTCCAGCAGCGGGACGTCGAACTTCGGGTCGTGGGTGAGGACGCAGAGCACTGTGCGCTCGTCGACGGCCGTCGACTCCAGGTATCTGTGCGGCCACTGCACGACGAGGTCGTCGGCGTCGGGGAAGCGCTTGCGGGTGGCGAACACCGGCCGGGCGTCGCACACCGTGACGTGATAGCCGAGGAAGCGGCCGATCCGGGCCACCGCGACGGCGAAGTCGATCGCGCCGAACACGATCATCCGTGGTGGCGGCAGGTACGACTGCACGAACACGGACACCTCGTCGTGCCGCTGCTGCCCGCGCGTACCGAGTCGAACGGTTCCGGTGGTGCCGAGGGCCAGCATCCCCTCGGCCTGCTGCGTCACCGCGCGGTCCAGGTCGGCGTCGCCGAGGGTGCCGGCCACCCGGTCGGGCCAGACCACCATCTGGGCCATTCCGGCGGACGCCGTCGCCACCGGCGTACCCGCGCGGATCGCGGCGAGCACCGCGTCGGGCTCGGTCAGCACGACGTCCGGCTGCACCAGCACCTCGATGGTGCCGCCGCAGGTCAGGCCCACCTCGAAGGCGTCGTCGTCGCCGACGCCGTACGTCTCGGTGCGCACCTGGCCGGTGCGTATGGCCTCCCGGCACAGCTCGTACACAGCGCCCTCGACGCAACCTCCCGAGATGCTGCCGACGACCTCACCGTCGGCGCAGACCGCCATGGCCGCGCCCGGCGGTCTGGGCGCCGACTTCCAGGTCCGCACCACCGTCGCGACGGCGAACCGGACGCCGGCGGCGCGCCACGCGCTCAACCCGTCGACGATGTCTCGCATTGCCGCACGATCCGTGAGCAGCAGCGGCACCGTCAACGCCGACCTAAGGACTTGCTTAGGTCGGCGTTGACTTCCGCGGGCACCGGCACCACATTGACGACTTCCGGAGGTGCGATATGCAGGTGCCGGCCCCGTTCGAGTACGAACGAGCCACCAGTGTGGACCACGCCATCAGCCTGATGGAACGGCTGGGCAGCACGTCACGGCTGATCGCCGGCGGGCACAGCCTGCTGCCGATGATGAAGCTGCGGCTGGCGAGTTTCGACTATCTCATCGACATCAACGATCTCCACGACGAGCTCGGCTACATCGAGGCGGGCCCGGACGAGCTACGCATCGGTGCGCTGACCCGGCATCGGGAGCTGCTGGAGTCCGCCACCCTGACGGCGGCCTTCCCGATCTTCGCCGACGCCGAACGGGTGATCGCCGATCCGATCGTGCGCAACCGGGGCACACTGGGCGGCTCCCTGTGCCAGGCGGACCCGTCGGAGGACCTGTCCGCGGTCTGCACCGCCCTGGACGCGAGCTGCGTGATCCGCGGGCCCGGCGGCGCCGAACGGGTGGTGTCCATGGAGGAGTTCCACGTCGGGCCGTACGAGACGGCCGTCGGCGACGGGGAGATCCTGGTCGAGGTCCGGCTGCCGGTGCGGCCCGGCTGCGGCAGCGCCTACGAGAAGGTGGAGCGCCGGGCCGGCGACTGGGCGGTGGTCTCGGCCGGCGCCGCGGTCTGGCTCGACGGCGGCGTGATCTCCGACGCGCGGGTCGGGCTGGCCGCCGTAGGCCCGAACACCACAGGTATCCCGGAGATCTCGGCGGCGCTGCGCGGGCAGACACCCAGCGAGAACCTCTTCGCGCAGGCCGGCGCGATCGCCGCGCGCAGCTGCGATCCGGCCACCGATCAGCGGGGCAGCGCGGACTACAAGCGGCACCTGGCCGACGAGCTGACCAGACGGACCCTGCGCCGGGCCGTGGAACGGGCGAGGAGCTGAGCATGCAGGTCACCATGACCGTCAACGACGTCGAGGTCACCCGGGAGATCGAGGGCCGGCTGCTGCTTGTGCACTTCCTGCGCGACGTGCTGGGCCTGACCGGCACGCACTCGGGCTGCGACACCAGCAACTGCGGCACCTGCGTCGTCTGGCTCGACGGCGAACCGGTGAAGTCGTGCACCGTGCTGGCCGCGATGGCCGGCGGCCACCAGGTGCGTACCGTCGAGGGCCTGGCCAAGGGCGCGGAGCTCGACCCGGTCCAGCAGGGCTTCATGCAGTGCCACGGCCTGCAGTGCGGCTTCTGCACGCCCGGCATGATGATGACCGCTCGGGCGCTGCTCAACCGCAACCCGGACCCGACCGAGGCGGAGATCCGCGAAGCGATCTCCGGCCAGATCTGCCGCTGCACCGGCTACGCCACCATCGTGCGCTCGGTGCGCTGGGCCGCCGTGCACGAGGCGAACGCGGCCGCCGCGGTCACCGAGACCACCGAATCACCCGAAGCCGGCGAGATCGACAACGCCGGCCGGCCCGCCGGGAGCGTCGTATGACGACTGTGCACGAGCGCGTGGACACCTTCCACGACAACGACCAGAAGCCGGTGGGCTACGGCCGGATGCTGCGGAAAGAGGATCCGCGCTTCGTGCGCGGCCGGGGCCGGTTCGTCGACGACGTCCGGCTGCCCGGGCTGCTGCACCTGGCCATCCTCCGCTCGCCGGTGGCCCACGCGCGGATCCTGAGCATCGACACGAGCGCCGCCGAGGCATCCCCCGGCGTCAAGGCGGTAGTGACCGGGGCGATGCTGGCCGAGCAGGGTCTGGCCTGGATGCCGACGCTCTCCAACGACGTGCAGGCCGTGCTCGCCACCGACAAGGTGCGCTTCCAGGGCCAGGAGGTGGCGTTCGTCGTCGCCGAGGACCCGTACGCGGCGCGGGACGCGCTGGAGCTGATCGACGTCGAGTACGACGTCCTCGACCCGGTCGTCGACGCCCGCCGCGCGCTGGAACCGGACGCCCCGGTGATCCGCGACGACCTGGAGGGCAAGACCGACAACCACTGCTTCGACTGGGAGACCGGCGACGAGGCGGCCACCGCGGCGGTGTTCGCCCGGGCGGACGTCGTGGTCAGCCAGGACCTGGTCTATCCGCGGGTGCACCCGGCGCCGATGGAGACGTGCGGCGCGGTCGCCGACTTCGACGCCGTCGAGGGCAAGCTGCGCCTCTGGTCCACCACGCAGGCGCCGCACGCGCACCGCACCCTCTACGCCCTGGTGGCGGGCATCCCCGAGCACAAGATCCAGGTGATCTCGCCGGACATCGGCGGTGGCTTCGGCAACAAGGTGCCGATCTATCCGGGGTACGTCTGCGCGATCGTCGCCTCGATCGTCACCGGGAAGCCGGTGAAGTGGATGGAGGACCGCTTCGAGAACCTGATCAGCACCGGCTTCGCCCGCGACTACATCATGCGTGGTGAGATCGCGGCGACCCGTGACGGCCGGATCCTGGCCATCCGCACCAACGTCCTCGCCGACCACGGCGCCTTCAACGGCACCGCCGCGCCGGTGAAGTACCCGGCCGGTTTCTTCGGCGTCTTCACCGGCAGCTACGACATCGAGGCCGCGTACTGCAAGATGACGGCGGTCTTCACGAACAAGGCGCCCGGCGGCGTGGCGTACGCCTGTTCGTTCCGCATCACCGAGGCCGTCTACCTCGTCGAGCGGATCGTCGACTGCCTCGCCGACGAACTGGGCATGGACCCGGCCGAGCTGCGGCTGAAGAACTTCATCCGGCCGGAGCAGTTCCCGTACACGACGAAGACGGGCTGGGTGTACGACTCCGGCGACTACGAGCCGACGATGCGGCTGGCGATGGAGATGGCCGGCTACGCCGACCTGCGGCGCGAGCAGCAGGAGAAGCGGGCCCGGGGCGAGCTGATGGGCATCGGGGTCGCGTTCTTCACCGAGGCCGTCGGCGCCGGGCCGCGCAAGAACATGGACATCCTCGGCCTGGGCATGGCCGACGGTTGCGAGTTGCGCGTGCACCCGACCGGCAAGGCGGTGGTCCGGCTCAGCGTGCAGTCCCAGGGTCAGGGGCACGAGACGACGTTCGCGCAGATCGTCGCGGAGGAGATCGGCATTCCGCCGGACGACATCGACGTGCTGCACGGCGACACCGACAACACGCCGTTCGGCCTCGGCACGTACGGCAGCCGATCCACCCCGGTCTCCGGCGCCGCGGCGGCCCTGGTCGCCCGCAAGGTCCGCGACAAGGCCCGGATCATCGCCTCCGGCATGCTGGAGGTCTCGGTCGCCGACCTGGAGTGGGACAAGGGTTCCTTCCGGGTCAAGGGCGATCCGGGTAAGAGCGTGACGATCCAGGACATCGCGATGCGGGCCCACGGCGCCGGTGACCTGCCCGAGGGCGTCGAGGGCGGGTTGGAGGCGCAGATCTGCTACAACCCGTCGAACCTGACGTATCCGCACGGGGCGTACATCTGCGTGGTGGACATCGACCCCGGCACCGCGCAGGTCAAGGTGCGGCGGTTCATCGCCGTCGACGACTGCGGCACCCGGATCAACCCCATGATCATCGAGGGGCAGGTGCACGGCGGGCTGGCCGACGGGGTCGGCATGGCCCTGATGGAGATGATCGCGTTCGACGAGGACGGCAACTGCCTCGGCGCGTCGCTGATGGACTACCTGCTGCCCACCGCGCTGGAGGTGCCCGACTGGGAGACCGGCTTCACCGTCACCCCGTCCCCGCACCACCCGATCGGCGCGAAGGGTGTGGGCGAGTCCGCCACCGTCGGCTCCCCGCCCGCGATCGTCAACGCGATCGTCGACGCGCTCGAACCCTTCGGCGTACGGCATGCCGACATGCCGTTGACGCCGTCGCGCGTCTGGGACGCGATGCGCGGCAACGCCCGCCCGCCGATCTAGGGGAGGTGGCCATGACGACTATCGCCCGCCGTACGCGGGATCTGACCGTCTCGCGCGCGCCGTTCGTGCACGCCACGGTGGTCCGGGCGCAGGACCCGACGTCGGCCCGGCCCGGCGACGACGCGGTGATCCTGCCCGACGGCACCATCGAGGGTTTCGTCGGCGGGGTGTGCGCCGAGAACTCGGTGCGGGCGGCCGCCCTGGACACCCTCCGCGACGGCAAGGCGCTGCTGCTGCGGGTCCTGCCGGACGGCACGCCCGCCTTTCCCGACACGCCGGGGGCACGGGTCGTGGTCAACCCGTGCCACTCGGGCGGGGCGCTGGAGATCTTCCTGCGCCCGGTGCTACCGGTACCCGTGCTGGGTCTGGTGGGCGACACGCCGATCAGCGCGGCGGTGGCCACCCTGGCGGCCTTCCTCGACTTCGAGGTGGCGACGTCCGGCGACTACGCCGGCGCGACAGCGGTCGTGGTGGCCGGCCTCGGCAGGGGCGAGCAGGACGCCATCCGCGCCGCCCTGGACGCCGGGGTGGGGCACATCGCGCTGGTCGCCAGCCGAAGGCGCGGGGCGGCGGTGCTCGACGAACTGGCGCTGTCCGACGCGGAGCGCGCCCGGGTCCGGACCCCGGCCGGGCTGGAGATCGGGGCGCGCTCACCACAGGAGATCGCACTGTCGATCATGGCCGAGGTGGTACGGGCGCTGCGGGTGGACGGCCTCGCTTCCTCCCCCGCACCACCCGCGGCGCTCCCCCAGCAAGCAGTCGACCCGGTGTGCGGGATGACAGTCCTGGTCGGACCGGACACCCCGCACGTGCGGATCGACGGCACCGACCACTGGTTCTGCTGCCCCGGCTGCCTCGACCGGCACGTGGCGGCGTAGCCGTGTTCGTGACCGGCCTGGTTCTGGCCGCCGGGGCCTCGGTACGCCTCGGCGAGGCCAAACAGCTGCTGCCGTACCGCGGGCGGACGCTGCTCGACGCCACCCTCGACCTGGCCCGCTCGTGCGCCTTCGACCAGTTGCTGGTGACCCTCGGTGGCGCCGCCGACCTGATCCGCGAACGGGTGGACCTGACCGGGGTCCAGGTCGTCGAGAACGCCGAGTTCAGCACTGGTTGCGGATCGTCGGTCCGCGCCGCGACGCAGGCGGTGGACCCGCGCGCCGACGGGCTCGTGCTCCTGCTCGGCGACCAACCAGGCGTAGGGGCCGCCGACGTACGCCGGGTCGTGGCGGCGACCACCCCGCTCGCGGTGTGCCGGTACGCCGACGGTCTGGGGCACCCGTTCTGGTTCGCCCGCGACGTCCTGCCGGAGCTGCGTGTCCTGCACGGGGACAAGGCGGTGTGGAAGCTGCTGCACTCCGGCCGGTACCCGGTCACGGAGATACCTGTGGACGGGCCGGCGCCGATCGACGTGGACACCCGCGCGGACTACCGGCGGCTGCTCTCGGGCGAGGCGCGGTGAAGGACCCCCTGGCCGTTCGGCGCCGGCTCGACGCCGTCGACTACCTGGCCGACGACGGCATGGCGATGGCCGTCTTCCTCGCGCTCAAGCTGGGCAAGCCGCTGCTGCTCGAGGGTGAGCCCGGCGTCGGCAAGACGGCGGCGGCGAAGGCGCTGGCGCGGGCGCTGGACACGACGCTGATCCGGCTGCAGTGCTACGAGGGCCTGACGCCCGGCGAGGCGCTGTACGAATGGAACTACCAGCGGCAGTTGCTCGCCATCCGGCTGGCCGAGGCCCGGCACGCCTCGCTCACCGACGCCGACCTGTTCGCCGCGGAGTTCCTGCAGGAACGGCCGATCCTGCGGGCGGTACGCCACCCGGGGCCGGTCCCGCCGGTGCTGCTGATCGACGAGATCGACCGGGCCGACGACGAGTTCGAGGCGCTGCTGTTCGAGTTCCTCGGCGAGTCCGGGATCACCATCCCCGAGCTGGGCACGTTCACCGCGACCACGCCGCCGATCGTGGTGCTCACCTCCAACCGCAGCCGCGACCTGCACGACGCGCTGCGCCGCCGCTGCCTGTACCACTGGATCGACTTTCCGCAGATGGACCGGGCCACCGAGATCGTCCGGCGGGCCGTGCCGGGCGCCACCGAAGGGCTGATCCGCACGGCGACCGCCTTCGTCGGCGACGTACGTGCCCTCGGCCTGGACAAGGCGCCCGGCATGGCCGAGGCCATCGACTGGGTCGCCGCGCTGTCAGTGCTCGGCGCCGCCGACCTCTCCGCCGACGACGTCGTCCGGACCATCGGCACCATCGCCAAGACCCCCGACGACCGCGCCGCCGTCGCCGCCGCGCTCGGCGCACACCAGGAGAGGCCGGCATGAAGATCACCAACGAGTTCACCGTCGACATTCCGATCGCGCAGGCGTGGGCGATCCTCACCGACCTGGAGGGCGTCGCGCCGTGCCTGCCGGGCGCCCAGTTGACCGGCGTCGACGGCGACGTCCACCAGGGCACGGTGAAGGTCAAGGTCGGCCCGGTCGTCTCCGAGTTCGCCGGCACCGCACGTTTCGTCGAGAAGGACGAGGAGCGGTACCGGGGGGTGATCGAGGCGAAGGGCCGCGACCGGCGGTCGGCGGCGAACGCGTCCGCCCTGGTCACCGCCGAGCTGCGGCCGGACGGTCAGCGCACAGTCGTCAACGTGGACACCGATCTGAAGATCTCGGGGCGGCTGGCCCAGTTCGGCAGCGGCATGATCAAGGAGGTGTCCGGCAAGCTGCTCGCCCAGTTCGTCGCCAACCTCGAAGCGAGGCTGGCGGCAGAGGAGACCGGCGACCCGCACGCGGCCACCGCGCCTGACGCGTCCGAGCCCGCGCCGGCCGTCGCCGCCACGCCCGACCGCGCCACGTCCGCCGCGACCGGGCCCGACGCCTCCACGGCCCTGCCCCGTACCCTCGCGGCCGACGCGGACGCCACCCCGTCCGGGACCATCGTGGCCGGCACCCCCGTGGCCGTCTCGGCGCCCACCGGTCGACCGGATGCCGACGCCGACGCCGAACCGGAGACGCTGGACCTGCTCGACATCGCCGGTGGGGCCGTCGTCAAGCGCCTCGTGCCGGTGCTCGTCGGGATCGTCGTCGTCGGTGGGATGATCGCCTGGTGGGTCGCCCGCCGGTGAGCGGCGGTGTGCTGCGCGGCGTCGACCGCGCGGCGTTCGCGACGGCGTTCGCCGACCGGTTGCGGCGGGCCGGCGTACCCGCCGGGCTCACCGAGGCCGGTGATTTCGTCCGGGCGCTCGGCGTGTGGACGCCCGGTGAGACGACCGCGCTCTACTGGGCCGCCCGGATCAGCTTCGTGCGGCGGCACGCCGACCTCGCCGCCTTCGACCGCGTCTTCGCCGCTGTCTTCGCCGACGCGCCGCCGCTGCCGCTCACCCGGTCCGCGGCCCCGCCGGGGACCCGGGACGACGTGCACCTGCCGGTGCCCGCCGACACCGACGCCACCGGCGACGGTGGTGGGCTGCCGTGGGCGACGTTGCCGGCGCCCGTCGCCGAGGCGGAGCCCTCCGACGCCGGGGTGCGGCTGCCCGAGCGACGGCCCAGCGCCCTCGCCGGGCTCGCCGACCGGCCGTTCGAGGACCTCGACGCCGCCCAGCTCGCGCTGCTCGGCGACGCCTTGCGCGAGGCCGTCGCCCGCTGGCCGTCCCGGCGCACCAGGCGGCACGCCGTCGGTCCGGCCGGGCGGCGGGTCGCGCTGCGTCCGACTATCGCCCGGGCCCGTCGCACCGCGTGGGAGCCCGTCGAGGTCGTCCGCGAGCGACAGGTACGCCGACCGCGCCGGGTGGTGCTGCTGTGCGACCTCAGCGAGTCGATGCGGGCCCAGGCCCACGCGTACCTGCACCTGCTGCGGGCCTTCGCGGTGACCACCGACGCGGAGGTGTTCGCCTTCGCCACGACGCTCACCCGGCTCACCGTCGTGCTGCGGCACACGTCGGCGTCCGCGGCGATCGCGCACGCCGGCGCCGCCGTGACCGACCGGTTCGGGGGTACGCGCATCGCGACGAACCTGCGGGCACTGCTCGCGTCCCCGCACGGCGACGCGGTTCGCGGGGCGGTGGTGCTGATCGGCTCGGACGGCTGGGACAGCGACCCCTCGGACGAACTCGCCGCCGTGATGGCACGGCTGAGCCGCCGCGCCCACCGGATCGTCTGGCTGAACCCACGGGCCGGCGCCCCCGGCTTCGCTCCCCTGGTGGCGGGCATGGCCGCGGCCCTGCCCTACTGTGACCGGCTGCTGCCGGCCGCGACGTTCCGGGACCTGCTGGACGCCGCCGGTCAGCTCCAGAGCGTCACGTGCACCGAGGGCCGGAAGCGGTTCACCGCGACGCCCACGCCGCGCATCATCGCCTGAATCGCCCGGGGCGTCGACGCGAAGCGGCACAGTTCCGCTGCCACGGACGGTGTGCCGGGTGTGACGAGCACCAGCGAGTGCCACACCGCCTCGGCCTTGGCGTGCGGCCCGGACAACGCCACGAGTTGGCCGCTGCGGAGATCCGGCGCGACGGTGAACGACAGCGCGGGCGCGATCCCCCGGCCGCGCTGCGCCTCACCCAGCGCCGCCGCGTGGCTCTGGAAGATCTGCTGCCGCTCCTCGGGTACGCCGAGCCGGCGCAGCATCGCCGGGACAGCGCCCACGGTGTCGGTGGCCGAAGGGCCGAGCAGCCAGGTCTGGTCACGCAGCTGCCCCGGCGAGGCCGGCACACCGGCCAGCGGATGGTCCGGGCCGAGGACAGTCACCAGCCGGTAGTTCATCATCGGCCGGCCGGAGATCGCCGGATCAGCCACCGGCGGCAGCGGCCCCATCGCGACGTCCGCGGCCCGGGTCAGCAGCAGCGACTCGAAGGAGCCGGGGTCGCAGACGCTCAGCTCGATGTCGAGGTCGGCGGCGCGTCTGGCGAACAGCTCGATCAGTCTCGGCGCGGCGAACTCGGCGAACTCGCTGGACGCGGCGACCCGCAGCATCCGGCGGCCGTGTGCCGCCGAACTGACCTCCAGGACCGTACGGTCCTGCAGGCCCAGCATCTCGGCCGCGCGGCTGGCGAGCCGCAGCCCGCCGGGGGTGAAGGCCAGCCCCGCCGCCGTCCGGGTGAACAACTGGTCTCCGAACTCCCGCCGGAGCTGGCCGATGAGCAGCGAGACCGCCGACTCGGAGACCTCCAGTTGCGCGGCGGCCTGCTTGACGGATCCCAGCCGGACGACAGCGACGTAGGCCCGTAGCTGCGTCGGAGTCATCGGCGTCGACCCGCCCTTCTGCTGCGCCGTGGACTGCTGCGGGCAGCCCGCGGTGTACCCCGATCATTCCCCGCCGATTGCCTCGCCGCCAGGGACAGCGCGCCCGGAGCGATCCGGCCGGTACGCGGGGTGAGTGCCCGATCAGGCGTCGGTGTCGGTGAGCAGCCGGGCGGCCAGGGCGCGTATCTCGTCCTTGAGTTCGTCCGGGCGCTCGATCGTGAACGACCAGCCGAGCCCGGCGAGCATCTGTGCCGCGCCGTCGAGCCGTTCCGCTCGGGCGGTGAGGCGCACTCCGCCGGGAACCTCGGTGAGCGTGCCGACCGAGGGCGGGATCCGTCGCTGCGCCTGCTCCGGGCTGGTGTGCAGCACCACGGAGATGTCGTGTGCGTACGGCACTGCTGCCAGCCCGGTGAGTACCTGCGTGGTGGGATCGAAGCCGGCCGGGATGTCGAACCTGCCCGGGGTGGGGCGGGCGGTCCCGATGCGGTCGAGCCGGAACGTCCGTACGGCCCGGCGGTTGTGGTCGTGGCCGGTGACGTACCACCGGCCGGCGTGGAAGACCAGCCCGTACGGGTCGAGTCGGCGCTCGCCGACCTCGCCACGCCAGGTGGTGTAGGTGATGTCCACCGGTTGCTGATGCCGGGCCGCTTCCGCGAGCACCAGCAGCACCTCGATGCCGGGCGGGGCGGACTTCCGGACCCGTGCGGTGAAGTCCACGGTCTCCAGCAGCGAATCGATCCGCCGGGCGAGAACCGCCGGCAACACCCGGCGGATCTTCGCGGTCGCGCTCTCGGCGGCCGCGCCTTCGGCGGTGACCAGCCCGGCCCGGCGGGCGGCGACGAGCCCGAGCATGACGGCGACCGCCTCCTCGTCGGTGAGCATGAGTGGCGGCAGCTTGTATCCGGGCGCGAGCCGGTATCCGCCGTAGCGACCGCGCCGGGCCTCGACCGGGATGCCCAGGTCGGCGAGGTGCGCGGCGTAGCGGCGGACCGTGCGCTCGTCGACGCCCAGCCGACCGGCCAGGTCGGCGACGGTGAAGCCGCCGCCGGCCTGGAGGATCTCCAGCAACGCCAGTACGCGCGCGGTCGGCCGGGTCACGAATCCCCACTTCCAATCCGGGCGGAACCTGTCCGGTATTGATCGTAGCGTGTCAGGCATGACGACCTTCGTACTGGTTCCCGGGTTCTGGCTCGGCGCATGGGCCTGGCGCCCGGTCACCGCCGCCCTGCGCGGGCACGGCCACGAGGTGTACCCGCTGAGCCTGACCGGTCTGGGCGAGCGCGCCCACCTGGCCCGCCCGGACACCGACCTCGACGTCCACGTCACCGACGTGGTCAACCTGCTGCGCTACGAGGACCTGCACGACGTGGTGCTCGTCGGGCACAGCTACGCCGGCGCGGTCGTGACGACCGCCGTTGCCGACCGCATGACCGACCGCATCGCCCAACTGGTCTTCGTCGACACCGGCCCGCTGCCCGACGGGGCGGCGAACGAGGACTTCAGCCCGCCCCCGGAGCGTGACCGCAACGCGGCGATGGTGGCCGAACACGGCGACGGCTGGCGGCTGCCACCCCCGCCGTGGGCCGGGCTGGCGGCGAGCGCAGCAGACGTGGATGAGTCGGTCGTCGCGTTGCTCGATGAGCGGTCGGTGGCCCAGCCGTGGGCGACTGCCACCACCCCGGTGCGGCTCACCGGCGCGTGGGAGAAGCTGCCCCGCCTCGGCGTGCTGTCGAGCTTCACCGCCGAGCAGGCACGCGAGATGGCCGCCACCGTGCCGCTGTGCCGGCACATGGCCGGCGATTCGTGGCGGTACGAGGAACTGCCGACATGGCACTGGCCGATGCTCAGCCGACCGGCCGAGCTGGCCCGGATCCTGCACGAGGCCAGGCCGACGGTGTAGCCCGCGGTGCCCGGGCGACCGCGCCCCAGGTCACCCGGGCACAAACATGGGGAACCATCGAACACAGCCGGTGCTCAGATGTTGGAGCCGTCCGGCGGCAGCCCGGGCGGTGGCTGCGGGGATCCGCCCCGGCCGGCAGCCGGTGGACAGGACATGCCCAGGGTGTAGGCCGTCATGGACAACGAGCCGTAGGCGTAGCCGTCGACGAGGACCTCGGTGTCGGGGGTGTCCATGGCGGCGGCCAGACCGGCGAGATACAACGCCGGGATGAAGTGATCCGGTGTCGGTACCGCACGGCGGAAGTCCCCGTGGGCGTCGAGGGTCGCGTACTCGCCCGGATCGGTCAACATCCGGGCCTTGGCGTCCTCGTCGAAGCGTCGCGCCCAGTCGAAGCCGTCGTCGGTCAGCGTCCAGTCCATGCCGCGCAGGTTGTGCACGACATTGCCGCTCGCCACGATCAGCACGCCGCGCCGACGCAGTGGAGCGAGCCGGGCGCCGAGTTGAAGGTGGTAGTCCATCGGCTTGTCGGCGTTGATGCTGAGCTGGACGACGGGAATCGTCGCGTCCGGAAAGGCGTGCATCAGCACCGACCAGGTGCCATGGTCGATGCCCCAGCTGTCGACGTCCGCCCCGACCCAGGTCGGATGGACGACGTCACTGACCTCCTCAGCCAGCTCGGGCAGCCCCGGCGCCGGGTACTGCACCTCGAACAGCTCCTGCGGAAACCCGTAGAAGTCGTGGATGGTCCTCGGCCGGGGCATCGCGGTGACGGCCGTGGCGTTGATGTACCAATGGGCGCTGACCACCAGGATCGCGCGGGGACGCGGCACCGCGGCGCCGAAGGCTCTCCACGCGGAGGTGTACCGGTTGACCTCGAGGGCGTTCATCGGGTTGCCGTGGCCCAGGAACGCCGCGGGCATCAACACATCCAGGGCCGGATGTACGTCTGAAGGCACGTGGGCTTCCCTCCGTGGAGGACCGGATCGTACGGCGCGGCCCGCCGGACCTGAATGTCACGATAGCGCCGACCGCGACGTGACGTGGGGTGATCAGGCGGTCGGATGGGAGAGCGCCACGGCGATGGCTGGTCCGATCGCGACGCTGAGCAGGTAGGCGAGGTTGAACAGGCCCAGTGCTTCGGCCCGGTGGGAGCCGGATACGACGCCGGCCGCGTGCAGGGCGAGTACGCCTTGGCCGGTCGCGGCGGCCAAGGAGCCGAGCGTCATCGCCGCAAGCAGCAGCGGTACAGCGGTGGTGACCGTCGCCAGCAGCAGCGCGGCGGCGCCGGTGAGGAGCAACACGGCGACCGCGACGCGGCGTGGCACTCGCACGGATGCCGCGACCAGGAACCCGGAGCAGATGCCGCCGATCAGGTACGGCGCCAGCAGCACGAGCCCGCTCTGGGTGCCTGCCCATCCCGCGTGCTGTCGCAGCAGGTCCGGCGCGGCGTAGAGCAGGGCGAAGTTCCCCGCTCCCAGCGCGAAGGCCAGCGCGCACGCCGCGAGGAACCGGCCGTTCCGTGCCACCGCAGCAGGCAGGAAGCCGTCCGGGCGGACCTTGGTCCAGACCACCAGCAGAGGCAGCAGCACGACGGTGGCCGGGCCGGCCACCAGCGGCCGGTGCGGAATGAGGACGGCTGCGGTGACCAGCATGGCCAGGATGGTCATCCCGAAGAAATCGAACGGCGCCGGCGCCGCGTCCGGTGCGGTGGTGCCGCGGCGAGTCGCGGGCACGGCGAGCACCGCCAGCAGCGGCAACGCCAGCGCCGCCTGCCACGAGGAGAGGTCGGCGATCAGTGCGCCGGTCAGCGGACCGGTGGCCCCGACGACCGCCAGCGACGCGGCGACCACGCCCATCTGCCGGGCCGAGTCGGCCAGTTTCATCGCGGTCACGGTGAGGCCGGCAGACCCCAGTCCCTGCACCGCCGCACCGGCCACCATCGCCGACACGCTCGGGATCAGCACGAGGATGAGCGTCCCCGCTGCCACCAGCGCGGACGCGACGGTCAGGGCCGCTCGTACGCCGCGACGGGCGAGCAGCGCCGCCAACAGCGGCGTCCCCAACGCGATCCCCCAGCCGAAGGCGGTCACACCGGCGGCCGCGGCCTGTTCCCCACCACCCGTCGCGCGCGCCAGGTCGTCGAGCAGCAGTGCCGGTGCGGCAATCCCGAACGACAGCGGACCGGCCAGCAGGGCGAGCCAGGGTGTGGCCACCCGCCCCGGTGCGAGTTGCCTGTCGCGGTGAGCGGCTCGGCGCCGCTGTAGCTGATCCATGTCGTTCCTCCGGTGTCGGCTCGGTTCAGCCTTCCCGGGGCTCCTTACCGTCGGCTGATGGCCGGCTGACGTACGCGTCGGTGACCCCGCGCCGCTTCCCGCCGAGCAGACCGACGGCCGGCGGACCTTCGCGGGACGGGACAGCCGGCTGGCTAGTGTGAAGCGATGAGGTTCGGAGTGCTGGGCGACGTTGCGGTGTGGACGTCGGACGGCACACCTGTCGCCGTGCCCGGCCTCAAAGTGCGTGGTCTGCTGGCTGACCTGCTGGTTCACGAGGGGCGCCCGGTGACCGCCGACCGGCTGATCGAAGATCTCTGGGGTGACGAGGCGCCGGGCAACGCGCTCGGGGCGCTCCAGACCAAGGTGTCGCAGTTGCGGCGTGCCCTGGAGGCGGGCGAGGCGGGTGGCCGTGCGCTGGTCGAGTCCGGTGAGGCCGGCTACCGGCTGCGGACGTCGTCGGAATCGGTCGACGCCGGTCGCTTCGCCGCTCTGTTGCTACGTTCGGGCGCGCAGCGGGAGCCCGCTGTGCGGGCGGCGACGCTGACGGAGGCTCTGTCGCTGTGGCGCGGTTCCCCGTACGCCGACTTCAGTGACGAGCGATTCGTCCGCCAGGCGGTCGAGCGGCTCAACGACCAGCGCCTGACCGCGCTGGAGGAACTGGCCGAGGCCCGGCTCGATCTTGGCCAGCACCACCTGCTCGCCGGGGAACTGACCGACCTGGTCGCAGGCCACCCGTGGCGTGAGCGACTACGGGCCGCGCACCTGCGCGCCCTGTACGGCTCGGGACGGCAGCATGAGGCGCTGTTCGCCTACGAGCAGTTCCGTCGGCAGGCGCGCGACGAACTCGGTGTCGATCCCGGCAGAGAGTTGGTCGAGCTGCACGGGGCGATCCTGCGCCAGGATCCCGCCCTCCAGCCGCCGGCACCGGCGTCGGCTCCGGCCCGAACCAACCTGCCGGCGCCTCTGTCGCCGGGTCCGTACGGCGGACTGATCGGGCGCGACGCGGCCGTCGAGGCGGTACGGGAGCGGCTGACGAACGAGCGGCTGGTGACCCTGACCGGTCTGGGTGGGGTGGGAAAGAGCAGGTTGGCGATCGAGGCCGCTCGGGTGCCGGGTGACACGTTCCCCGCTGGAGTGTGGCTCGTCGAGCTGGCCGGCCGGCCGTACAGCGGCGACCACGCGACCCGCACCGAGATCGTCGACATGGTGGCGGCGACGCTCGAGATCCGAGACGACAGTCCGCCCGGCCTGCCCGGTGATCGACCACCCCGCGAGCCGATGGACCGGCTGGTCGCCGCGCTGCGAGGTCGGCGGATGCTGTTGCTGCTCGACAACTGCGAACACGTGGTGGCGTCAGTCGCTCAACTGACCGAGGAACTTCTCGGCGCCGCGGCCGACCTGCGCATCCTGGCGACGAGCCGCGAACCGCTCGGGATCCCCGGCGAAGTCGTCATTCCGGTGCCGCCGCTGGCCCTGCCGGAGCCCGGAGCCGGCGCGCGGCAGATCACCGAGGCTCCGGCGGTTCGGCTCTTCGTAGCCCGCGCCCGCGCCACCGAGCCGGGGTTCACCGTCGATCAGCGGAACACGGACGCGGTCGCCGTCATCTGCCGGCGGCTCGACGGCGTACCGCTGGCGCTGGAACTGGCCGCGTCCCGTCTGGCCGTTCTCGACCCGGACGAGCTGGCGGCACGGCTCGACGATCGCTTCCGGCTGCTGTCATCCGGCCGGCGCACCGCGCCCCCGCGTCAGCAGGGACTTCGCGCCGTGATCGACTGGAGTTGGGAGTTGCTGGCGCCTCCCGAACGCGCGGTGCTGCGCCGGCTCGCGGTCTTCGCCGACGGCGCCACCCTGGCCGCCGCCGAGCAGGTGTGCGCTGGCGGCCAGGTGGCAGCGGACGAGGTCCTCGATGTGCTGGCACGCCTGATCGACCGGTCGCTGGTCATGGTGCGGCACGGTGAGAGTCCGCGACGCTTTCGGCTGCCGGAGACGGTGGCTGCCTACGGTCTGGAACAGCTCGACAGCGCCGCCGAGCTGCCCGCAACTCGTCGCCGTTACGTCACGTGTTTCGCCCGTCTCGCCGAGCAGGCCGCCGGGCGGCTACGTGGTCACGATCAGAGCCGCGCGCTACGCGAGCTGGACGCCGAGAACGCGAACTTCCGGGCGGCGCTCGACGTCGCCGCCACTGACGGTCAGGCCCGCGTGGGCCTGACGCTCGCCACCTCGTTGTCCTGGTACCGGCTGCTCCGGGGTCGGTTCGGAGAGGTGAGCCGGTCACTGCGAACGGCGCTGGACATCGTCCCGAGGAGCGAGGTCGACGTCGCACCGGACGGCCTGCGGCGGCATGCGGAGATGTGGCTCACCGCTCTCGCCACCCGGGACGGCGATCCGACCGCTCCCCGGCAGCGGATCCTGGAGAGCTACCAGGACCACGAGGGGCCGGAGAAGGCGTTCGCGCAGTGGTTGTTCGCCTCCATGATGCTCGGCTCCGGAGATCCGGGCGCGGCGGCCGTCCTGGTCGACGCGGCGCTGGCGGCGTTCCGCGCCGGCGGGGACCGGTGGGGCATCGCTGCCGCCTGCGCCATCCGAGCGGACCTCGCGCTCGTACTCCGCAGCGACCTGCCCGCGGCGCAGCGTGACTGCGAGACCAGCCGGGCGCTGTTCGAGCAACTGGGCGACCGCTGGGGCCAAGTACATCCGACGAGCCTGTTGGGAACCCTGGCCGAGATCCACGGCGACTACGATCGCGCCGCCACGCGCTACCGGGAGGCGTTGCGCATCGCCGAACACCTGCGGCTGTGGACGTCGGTGTCCCGGCAGCTGGCATGCATCGGCCGGCTCGCCATTTTGAGGGGCGACCTCGACGAGGCCGTCGTCAGTCACGACCGCGCGCTACAGGTGGCCCAGGAACAGTCGAGCTCCTCCGCCGTCGCCTTCGCCGGCACGGGCCTGGCAATGATCGCGCGACGGCGGGGCGACCTCGACGCCGCCGAGACCCGGCAGCGGGACCTGCTCGACTGGAACCGCCGTGCCGGCTTCCTGCCGGGCTGCGCGCTCGCGCTGGCCGAGTTGGGGTTCATCGCGGAGCACCGCGGTGATGCTGTCCTCGCCGAGCGCCACCACCGTGAGTCGCTCGACGCGGCGCGCGCCACCGGTGATCAACGGGCGGTCGCCCTGGCTCTCGAGGGCCTGGCCGGGGCCATCAGCCTCGGCGGTGACAGTCGGCCCGCCGCGCGGCTGCTCGCCGCGGCACGGACGCTGCGCGAGGCCGCCGGCGCGCCGCTGCCTCCCAGCGAGCAACACGACGTCCAGCGCATCACCGCCCGCCTCCGGGAGGCGCTCGGCAGCGACGAACTCGCTGCCGAGATGAGCCGCGGCGCACAGCTCGACCTCGACGAACAGCCGTTCAGCGGCGTCGGTAAGGGGGTGGTCAGCGAACGGTAAGCCTGCTCGGCACGGTTGACCGAGTACCGAGCCGACCCAGGAGGCAGCATGCATACCGATGCCAGGATCGCCGTCATCTACTACTCCGCCACCGGCACCGTGCACCGGCTCGCGCAGGCATTTGTCGACGGAGCCGCGGACGCCGGCGCGGAGGTCCGCCTGCGCCGGGTGGCAGAGTTGGCGCCGGAGCACGTCATTGATGCCAAGCCGCAGTGGCGAGCCCACCTCGACGCCACTGGCGACATTCCGGTCGCCACCCTGGACGACCTCCGGTGGGCCAACGGGTACGCCTTCGGCACGCCGACCCGTTTCGGGAACATCTGCTCTCAGCTGCGCCAGTTTCTCGACACCACGACCGGACCATGGCAGGCGGAGGAACTGGCCGACAAGCCGGCGACCGGCTTCACCGCCAGCTACGAGGAACACGGCGGCCAGGAGGCGACTCTGCTCAGCCTCTACCAGACCTTCCACCACTGGGGGTCGATCATCCTGCCTACGGGCTACCTGAACTACGACACCGCTCACGTCGCCGGCGGAAACCCGTACGGCGTCAGCCAGGTGGAGAGCCGCGCCAGCCGGGATCCCGAGTACGCCAGAGCTGTCCTCGAGACGGCCTGCTTCCAGGGCGCACGCCTGACCCGGATGGCAGCCGCTCTCGCCGCCGCCCGCGCGGACAGCAAGCTCGGGTAGGAGCCCGGCGGCGGGAGCAGTACGACACCGGGACGGAATCGTGAGTAGACGCGCGGGTCATGTCGAACATCGGCAGAAGGTGTACGGGGTGTCCGCGCTCAACCCGGTCACGTCATCGGGCACCTTTCGGGGCATGCGCCGAAGGCGATCGTGGGGAACTGATGCGGGGCGCCGCTTCCTCGCCTAAGCTGCATCCGAATACATCGATACCAATCGATAGCAGGTGTCGGCGGCCGGGGCCGGTCCAGGCAGCCACGGGCCTCGCATTCACCGACCCCGATTGGAGTACCCGATGACCTGGCGTCCAACCATCGCCGCACTCACCGGCCTGTGCCTCGCGCTCACCACCGCACCAGGCCCCGCCGGCGCCGCGCCCCCGGCACCTCGGCGCGCCGCTCATGTGAACGTTCACACCTACCCGCTCGCCGGGCCGCCCGGCGCGCCCCCCGGGGTCTGCCCGGGCGGCACCGGGTACGGCCCGCCGCTGCCGGCCGGCTCCGTGTTCGCGACGAAGATCCAGGGCGGGTTCTCGTTCCTCGAAGGACCGGTCTGGATCGCCGAGGGCGGCTACCTGCTGATGTCCGACATGGCCGCGGGCACCGGGCCGTACAACGTGCAGCCCTCCACGATCCGCCGATTCACCCCGCCTTCAACCTTCGACACCTTCATCGCCGACTCCGGCAGCAACGGCCTGGCACTCAGCCCCGACGCCCAGCAGATCATCGCCGCCACCCACGACCAGCGGAACGTCTCCGCGTACCGGCTGAGCGACCGGACCCGCAGCACCGTCGCCGCCGACTACCAGGGCCGGGCGTTCAACTCACCGAACGACGTCACGGTCCGCTCCGACGGCGTCGTCTACTTCACCGACCCCAACTTCCAGCGCGGCAACCGACCCGACCAGATGAGCGGACGTACCAGTGTCTTCCGCGTCTCCGGCGGCCAGGTCTCGCTGGTGGACGACCGGCTGCGGCAACCCAACGGCATCGCGCTCTCCCCGGACGGCGGCACCCTCTACGTGGGTGCCTACTCCGAGAACAAGATCTACAAGTACGTCGTCCAGCCCGACGGCAGCACCGGCGCCCGCAGCGTCTTCGTCAACTACCTCGGCGGTCCCGACGGCGTCACCGTCGACTGCGCCGGCAACGTGTACTGGGCCTCCGGCTCGGACGGGCTGATCCACGTCTACTCGCCCTCAGGCGCGCAGCTCGGCACGATCCGCTCCGGCGGCGCCGGCACCACGAACGTGGCGTTCGGCGGACCCGACCGGCAGACCCTCTACATCACCTCCGGCCGGACGAACGACTCCGGCCTGTACAGCATCCGGCTCAACGTCCCCGGCTACCCGTACTGACCAAGAACCCCGGGAAGGAAAGCACCCGTGCGGACCCATCCTCACCAGCTCCGACACCGCGTACCGCTCGCCCTGCTGATCTGCGCCGGCACCGTCCTGGCCGGCGTACCCGCAAACGCCGCGGCGGCCGCGCCGGCGGCCGGCAGCCGGCCGGCGGCCCGGCTCGCCGCCGACACCAGCCCGCCCACCCGGCCGACCGGCCTGCGCAGCAGCCGGCTGACCTGCCAGTCCGTCACGCTTTCCTGGTACGCGTCCCGGGACAACGTCGGCGTCGCCTTCTACGACATCTACCACGACGGCCAGCTCGTCACCTCGGTCTCGGGACGGACGCTGACCGCCACGCTCAGCGTCGTGCAGGGTGTCACCTGGGGCTGGTACGTCAACGCCCGCGACGCCGTCGGCAACGTCTCGCAGGCCAGCTCCACGCTCTCGGTCACCCCGCCGTTCTGCCAGCAGGACACGACTCCGCCCAGCACGCCGACCAACCTGGCCGCGACGGTGAACGGCACAGCCGTGACCCTCACCTGGTCGGCCTCCACCGACAACGTCGCGGTCACCGGCTACACGATCCTGCGCAACGGTACGGCCGTCGGCTCCACCACCGGCACCGGCGGCAACCCACCGGCGACCACGTTCACCGACACCGGGCTGACGCCCGACACCGACTACCGGTACACGGTGACCGCCCGCGACGCCCAGGGCAATGTCTCGGGGACGAGCGCCGCGGTCACCGCGCACACCGGCACGGGGTGCACGAGCCCGGTGTGCGGCGCCACGGTGGTCACCACCGAGAAGGACCTGCCCTGGGGCCTTGTGCAACTGCCCGACGGCACGGTCCTCTACGGCCGGCGCGACCTGTTCGACATCGTCGCCATGAACCCGGACGGCACCGACAAACGCAGCATCGGCACCGTGCCGAACGTGGCCGGCACCAGCGGCGAGGGCGGCGTGCTCGGGCTGGCCGTCTCGGCCACCTTCACCACCGACCGCTGGCTGTACATCTACCACACCACCACGACCGACAACCGGATCGTGCGCATCCGCTACGACGGCACGCTGCAGACCGGCACCAGGCAGGTGCTCGTCACCGGGATCCCGCGCAACAAGTACCACAACGGCGGCCGGCTGCGCTTCGGCCCCGACGGCAAGCTCTACGCCGCCACCGGCGACGGACAGAACCCCGACGTGGCCCAGGACACCAACAATCTCGGCGGCAAGGTGCTGCGGCTCAACCCCGACGGCACGGTGCCGGCGGACAACCCCTTCGGCAACCACGTGTGGAGCTACGGCCACCGCAACCCGCAGGGCCTCGCCTTCGACTCCCAGGGCCGGCTCTTCGAGCAGGAGTTCGGCAACAACGTCATGGACGAGACCAACATCATCGTCAAGGGCGGCAACTACGGCTGGCCCGCCTGCGAAGGCACCTCCGGCGACTGCGCCAACCCGAGCTTCAGGGCCCCGATCCGGACGTACCCGGTGGCCGAGGCCTCGTGCAGCGGCATCGCGATCGTCCGGGACGTGCTCTACATCGCCTGCCTGCGTGGCAACCGGATGTACCGTGCGGAGATCAGCGGCGACACGCTCACCAACGTCCAGCAGTATTTCGTCGGGACGTACTTCCGGCTGCGCACCGTCGAACCGACCCTCGACGGCAACCTGTGGCTGACCACGAGCACCGGCGGGGACAAGGACAGCACCCCGAACAACAGCAACGAGAAGATCCTCAAGGTGACCCTCGGCGGGGCGGCGTCCAGCCCCACGAGCTGAGGGCGAGCCGGGAATCCGGCACCGCCGGCCCCGGAGGGTGCCCGCGTCGCGCGGGCACCCTCCGAGCGGTCCGGGCCAGTACTGCAGCGGACCGCCGCCGGAGTGTCGACGAGGTGGCAAGTCAGGTGACGCCGACGTTCAGGTAGAAGTGGCCGAGCTTGAGCGACAGAGAGGCGCCTCCGAAGTGGTGAATGACCAGGGCCAACAGGATGACGATCAAGATGCAGACGACGAGCCAGATCAGGGACCACACGAACCTCGGGATCCCGTAGCGACCGACGCGAGCCATTAGGCTCGCCCCCTCGGCGGTGGCGCTGCAGCAGGTGCCGCCACGCATGGCCTTGTCGGCTGTCGATAACTGCGCCCGACGCTAGCGGACGTCTCCATACCCCCTCCTTCATCGAGGTGTCCGCGAAACTTCCCTACCGAGGCTCGCGTCAAACTGGGACAGAGCTTGGCGTCCCACGCGTGGGCGAGGTCTCTTGCCGAACGGGCGGCGCTACGCCTGAGGGGTCCAAGTCTGATACGGCCAGGTGCCGGCGGCACGGGCCCGATCCACCAGCTCGGGCGCCCGGGTGCTGACCTCGATGGCGAGCTGTCCTGCGTATCCGGCCATCGCTTCCGGGTACGTCCGTAAGGCAACCAGCAGCCGCCCAGCTGCGCTGAGACGTTCGACGGCGATTCGCCAGTCCTGACGGTCGACGGCGAGCGCGGCGGTGAGCAGCAGTGTGTTCGCGTACTCCCAGGCTGCGCGCTGGTCCAGCACGGCCAGCTCATGACGGATCGCGTAGGCATGTTCGGCCAGGGGCGCCGCCGTCGCTGTCTGCCGGCGTTCGAGCAGCGCGGAGGCGAGATTGTGCAGGGCCGTGCCGAGGATTCGGCGCAGCCGTGGGTAGGCCGCCTCCGCGTCCGCGCAGCGGTCGATGACCTCCGACAGCAGCATGATCTGGTCTTCGTGACGTCCGGTGGCTTCCGCGACGACGGCGGCGTCGACCATGTGGGTGACCGCGTCAGCCAGCGCCTCCCGCTCGGTGGTGGTCCCGCGTAGCAGGCCCTCGTGCCGCCGGACGGCAACGACCACGGACAGCCAGGCAAGGTCCCAGGCGTCGTCGCAGTGGCCGATCCGGTGCCGGAGCATCGCCCGCTGGTAGAGGGCTGCGGACCAGAGGCGCCGGACGTCCCGCCGGGCCGGGTCCGACGTCGCCCCGTCGTACAGGCTCAACTCGTCGGCGAGCTCGGCGAGGACGCGGTCGGCTTCGATGATCTGATCCGCGTCGGCCAGAGAGATACCTTGATCGAGCCGGGCGGCACAATCGGCGATCACCGACGGGTCAGCGGGCGGGCGGTTGCCGGGTGCACGGCCGGTCACCCGCGACTCCGCCGCCAGCCGAGCCGCGAACCCGCCGGCGGTAACGCCGGATGGTGCGGGCTGGGCCAGCAGATCCAGGTAGGAGCGGCGGACCCGCCATGCGCCCGAGTCGGGCACCACCAGGTTTTCCGGCGCGGCTTGTTGCAGCTGCGCCAGCGACGCCTCGGTCCGTTCTAGTCGCTTCTGCGCTCCGGAACCCTGGAACATCTGTTCCAGTGAGTACTGTTCAGTCAGCGCCACCCGCATCAGGTCCGGCCGCCCCAGAGCGCTGGCGACCCGCGCGAAGATTCCAAGGGCGTCCGCCAGGTCGATCACGGCGGCCGCTTCGCCGGTGTCGCGGGCGAGCCCACGCTGCAGGTCGACCATCTCGGCGGCCAACGGTCCCAAGACGGATGGGTCCGTCTCGAGTCTCAGGGTGACCAGCCCAGTCAGTGCCGCGGTCCGAGCGCGGCGGGCGTCGAGGCCGTCGGCGGGCCGGGGCGCGACCAACCGCCACACCCGTTCGACGACATCGCGCCCGCGATCGACGAGCCCGATGCCGGCCAGGATCTGGCCCGCCTGCACGGTGCGGACCACAGCGTCGGCATGCCAGTCCGGATCGGAGAGCAGATCGCCGGCGAGCGCGATGACCTCCTCGGCCTGTTCCCGCAGCTCAGTGACGTCACCGCCATCGGCGAGCCGTTCCTGAGAGAGGTTCAGGGTGGCGCGGCCGAGAGCATGCAGCAGACGCCCGGGATCGCCCAGACCACGGGCAGCGGCAACGGCCCGCTCAACGGCCGCCCGGGTGTCCGGGCCGAGACCGGCCCGCGCGGTGGTCTCGTCGGCGGCGCTGAGCAGGTGAGGTTCCCCCGGTTTGCCGGAGCCTCCGACCTACCGGGGAACCTCAAGGCCACCGTCATGCGATGATCTGCGCGCTGAACCGTGACCGGCCATCGCCCTGGGCTCAGGAGATCAATCGTGGGGTTCTTCGGCACCTACCTCTTCAACGGACACCGGTGGACGGCACACCACCCCGCCGAACAGCCGACCATCCCGGAACCGTGGCTGCTCGTCGACATCCATGACAGCGACATCGCCACGATCACCTACCGCCCACCCGGCCCCGGCAGCGGTGTCGCCTACCTCGGTGACACCCCACGCACATACTTCGAAAACCCGGACGCCTCAGCCCCAACCGATGCGGCCCGCGAGGCCGCCGGCCTGAGCGCCTGGTGGGCCCACCAGCACGGCAGGTCGAGCGGGACCGAACGCGAGGCCAAGGAAGCCGAGCTGGCCACCTACCTCGCCGAAGACCTCAACCCAGCAGACATCGATCTCGACCACGACGACGATGACGATGACGAAGACCTAGACGACGCCGAGATCTTCGTGGAGGTCAAGACAGCACGGTTCCTCGCGGCGCTTGACCTGCCTGTTCCCGACGACCTACCCCGCTGATCACACGGCACCAAAGACACAATCCTCCTCGTCTTCATCGCCGACATCTGACCACTTCAGGCCCGCCGAAGAGGCCACCGTCGAGGAAGAACCGGATTCTGCTGGTGGGATTCGGGTCTCAAGTGCCGGGAGCAACGGTGCCCTGGCACGATCGATCATGCTCGTACCTGCTTACCGATTTCCGCCCCGCTGTCATCGAGGAGCCGCCGATGAGCCCGCTTGGCAGCCTCATATGCATCGGCTTGCTCACCCTCACAGCATCACTGGCCCTGCTTTGGGTCTGTATCCGCGTCCCTGAGACCATCCAGCGATTGCGGCACCGTCTGACCAGGCAGCGACCCCGCCGGTTACGAGATCATCCGATACTTCAGACTCCGCCGGAGACAGATCGCAGAGAAGAGACCCTGTGGCGGCCTGAGCTCTACGACTAACGATCAGGCTCCGTTTGACGCCCGCGCGCCGCTACGTGCGGGCGAAGCAGCGGTCCTGCGCAACGGGACGCACCGCAAGTGAGTGGACAGAAACCGTTGGTTCGGCAATGGGCGACCACGCTACCGTTTCCGGGTGAGCACCCCGCCCGGCGCGACGAGGCAATCGTTCGTCGATCGCGATCTTCGGCACCGCACCCTCGATGGGCACTCGTTCAAGTTGTGTGACTTCCGTGGCGCCGACCTGCGGGGCGCGTCCCTTCGCGGCGTCAGCTTTGCCGGCTGCGACCTGCGGGACGCCGACCTGCGCGACACCAACCTGTCCTACGCGCGGTTCAGCTACGTCATGACACACGATCCGGAGTACGGACGCACAGACGTCACCGGGGCACGGTGGGACGGAGCCGACCTTCGAGGCGTCACCGCTGAACGCGTCATTGGGTGGCCGCACGATCTCTAGATTCCGGGGATACGTCCAGTTGACGTTGGGCCACCGAGCTGTCACCGCGTTCACCCGCCTAAACCGCGCTACCCCAACTAGCTGGCTCTGTTGCTGGACCGTGCGCATCGTTGGGTGGCGTTTGACGACCTAGATCGGATTGAGTAAGGGCTCAGCAATCTCGTGCTGGCTTGGCCGTGACGCCAGCGCGTGGAAGCCATACGCCATGGCCGTCACTACAACTCGCGCCATCCTCCTGCCGGCCAGGGTCGCCCGTCCGGACGAATTCCTCGACGACCTGCCAGGCGCGTTCGAAGTCGAGAATGAAGTCCGCGGCGAACTCGACCAGGTCGTCCAGCACCAGTACCTGCGCATTCATGCTCGCAGGTTCGTCGGCGGCCAGCAGTGATATGGCGTCCTCGCCTGTCATCAGATGTCGTCGGAGACATAGCACTCCATGAAAAGTTCATCCAGCAACCCGTCGATGATCACGACGACCCGCGCCACAACGCTATTTTTCGTAGGGATCCCAGTGGGCGGCGTAGCGCAGCAGCGAGCGTGCCAGCTCGGGATGGACTGCTGCCCACCGATTGTCGAACAGGAACCACTGGTCGAACCCGAAGAAGTCGTCGATGTATCGGGCGACCTGTGCGAGGTGCGTATCCAGCCGTATCAGCGACTCGGTGGGACGATCCGCTTGCAGCATGCCCACCATCTCCCGGTGAACGGCCTCGTGCGTAGGCATCCGGTCGAGACTGGCAAGTGACGGGGCGTAACCTGGCAGCTGGGCGTAGCGCTCCAACGCCCGACCCACATCGTGCTCCCCCGGAGCGACAAGCGCCCGTAGCAGCCGAACGTCGTGTGGCCATCGGCGGCTGTCGGGGCCATCGACGGCCAGGTGGGTGGCGAGGTCCGGCAGGCTCACGCCGGGAAACTGCATGGCACCGGTCAGATCCAGGTTCCGGTATAGGTCAGGCGACTGCCAGCACAGGCGGACCGAGAAGGTGCAGTCCGTGCCAGGCGGGGCGAGCCGGACGGTGCGGACGGGAACGCTGTGGCGGAAGACGGTCTCCGACCCACCCGCGCCGGTGGGCAGCGGCCACGTGTCATACAGGAGGAACGCGAGCCGGTCAGGTGAGGCAGACGCCGCGTCGTCATCGACGAAGTAGTACGCGAGATCCACCTCGTCGTCATCGGTGCGCACTCTCAGGGCGTGCTCACCGAGCCGAATGAAGTCGCTCTTGTCGTCGCCCTCCACCCACAGGTACTCGGTCAGCAGCTGCCGCAGCTCGTTCACCGACTCCGGCGGCGGCAGGTTACGCTCCCGGGCCGCCTCAAAGATCGACTCCAAGCCGTACACGTCGCCGCCCAGCTCGCTGTCGATCCACTCCTTCGCGTCATCGTGCTTCCAGCCGCGCCGAAACCAGTCGAGCACGGTCGCATCAGGCAGGGTGACAACGCGCTTACTGTATGGAGAATCCTCTCGCCAACGGCACACGAAGTACATGCGCTGACCCTAGGCAGCGGATCCGACAGGATCTTCCCGACCGCACCGACCGGCCGCTCCGGAACCACCACGGGTCACCGCACGCTGTGGCGTCGCTCAGCCGGAGGCCGAAGCACCTTGCTGGTACTCCGCCCACAGCTCCTGCGCCTCCCGCGCCATCACCCGCGCACGGCGCGCCTTCTTCTTGCTGAAGCTTGGCGTGCCCCCGGGCCGCCGCGCCTGCCGCGATCCCCGACCGGACAGTTTCTCGAGCCGTGCGGCCTGATCCTCCAGCGCATACGACAAAATCTTGAGATTGGCGGCTCGGCTGCCGGCGACGGCCTCGCGAGCGACCGCGATCGCTTCCTCGCCGAGCGCCAGCGCCTCGACCGTACGGCCTGCGTCGTCCAGCCACACCGCCTGCCGCCGCAGCATCTCCGCGTGTCGCGACACCATTGCAGGCCGGTTGACCGCCGCGACCTCACGCTGCAATTCGAGGGTCTCCTCGCCAATGGCCAGGGCCTCGTCGAGCCGGCCGGACTTGGCCAGCCCGTTAGCCAGGTTCGACAGCGACAGCGCCAGCTCCCGCAGGTGCCCGGTCCGGTTGTCAGCAACGAGCTCCCGACGCAACTGCACTGCCTCTGCCGTGAGGGCGAGGCTGGCCTGTCGATCCTCGGTGACGGCTCCCTGGTTGCCCACCGCCTCGGCCAGCCTCGACAGGTACGCCTCCCGGTCGACAGCGGCCAGTCCGCGATACAGCTTCACCGCCTCATCGGTCGCGGCCGCAGCCTCCGCCTGCCGGTCCATGTCGCTGAGCCGCCCGCCGTACGTGTCCAGACACGAGGCGAGCAGCGGCTGATGCACCTCGGGCTGGGCTGCGACAAGTTGACGGCTCAGTTCGACCGCCTCCGCGGCCGCCGCCAAAGCCTCCGCCGCCCGTCGCACGCCCGCCAGACAAACCGCCTGGTTCTTCAGAGCAGTCGCCAGGTAGACGAGACGCTGCGGCTGGCTGCCCGTCATCGACTCACGGAAATGCGTGACCGTCGCGGCGCCGACGTCGACCGCTTCCTCCCACCGCCCCGCCTCGAACAGCCGGTTCGCGTGCAGGCTCAAGACCCTGCCCAGGGCGTCGTGCATCTGCGAGCCGACCGGTTGATCCACAGCCAGCCTGCGCAGCAACTGCAGGGCACGGTCGCTGACCTGCAGCGCCTCGGCGTGCTGGCCGGTCACCGCCAACGCCATCGCGTAGGCCTCAAGCAGCCGCGACAGCAGGACGTCAGGACATACGTCCATCAACGCCAACGCCTCACGGCCGGCAGCCAGCGCCTCCGGCGCCCGGCCACAACTCATAAGTCGCCTGGCGAGCGCGTCCAGGGCCTCCGCGAGCTGCTCCTCGTGCCGGCGGTCGATGGCGTAAAGCTCCCGGGCCAGCCGGACCGCCTCCTCCGCACGCACCAGCGCCTCCGCCGGCCGGCCAGCGTCCGACAAGTAGTAGGACAGGTTGGTGCATGCCAAGACGAGAGTGGGCAGAACCGTGCCACGGTCCAGCGCTGTCAAGCCAGACAACATCTCCACAGCCCGACGGCCCGTCTCGACCGCATCATCGAAACGACCAGCGCGCGACAGCTCCACCGCCTCATCGACCACCGCCCCGACCTGGCGCAGCGAAGCGTCAACCCGCGTCCCCCGCCGCAGCCATCTACGCCAACCCGTCGACTCCACTAGGGCGAATATAGGCCCAAATGATCAGCCCGTCGGCCCCCGTATGCCGAGCCGCAGACACTTCGGGCACGCCGAAGAGGTCATCGCCCAGGAAGCGCTGGTCAGCGCGTTGCTGGTGGGATACGAGTCTCAGCCCTCGGAATCACATCGACGCGAGCACGGCGGAAACCAGAGCCATGCGTCGATACGGCAGGGCCTTCTCGACCGGCGTCAGCGGGTCCCGGCGGCAGCCGGCACCAGCAGGACGGGGAGCAGCGAACCCTGACCACTTCGGTCTTCTCTGGGAGGTCACACCGCACCGCTCGACCGCATCACCGCAGCTCAGCGCCCTCAGTCCCGCCCCGAGCCGGTGAACCCTTCGGGCACAATGACCTCTTCGCCGGCGTGCGCCCAATCTGCTCCCCCTTGAAAGGCCGGGCTATCCGGCAGCCCCTTACCGCCACGACCTGCACATACATCATCGCCAGGCAACATAGAGAGTTATCGACTGCCGTGTAGAACGGCGGAGCACTCCGCGGGAAGCAGGACGCCGCACCGACTCTGACCTGCGGAAACGAGAAGCCGCAGGCAGGGGTGGGTGCAGTTGCGCACCGTTGGGTGCCGTTCGGTGCGGCTGAGGGCCGTTCAGTGCACCCTGTTGCTCCCAACCTGCTCCCCCAATCCCGGGCCCGTGACCGGGTTGCTGCAGCCAGGCTGGAACGGCGTCCTACAGGTCGTTCGTCAGACATCGTGGCCGCTTGCCCGAGCGGCCTTGGCTGGCGTCGGCGCCGGTTAGCCGCGCCCCGCGTACCGCTCAGACCACCGCCGGCTGGGCTTCGGTCGCCACCCTGCCGACCAGCACGATCCGCTGCGGGTCGAGCAGGAGGCAGCACGTGACGAGCCAACGGGCCAGTTCGTCGACGCGCTGGCGAAACTGCTCGCCGGGCGTCCAGATCGCCTCGGTCGTGACCAGCGAGCCGTACACCGGTTACCGGATCGAGGTCAAGATCCCGTTCAGCGTGCTGCCCGACAACATCTACTCCGGAGGACGGGGGCGCGCCGGTCAGAGCGTCGCAAGCACCCCGGCCAGAACGACCAGGCAGCACCCGATCTCGATCATCCCGACCTGCACAGGGCGGAGCCGGCGTGCCGGCAGCAGCGCGGCCCGGAGCAGGAGCAGCAGGAAGACCGGACCGAGCAGCACATCCAGCAGCCAGACCACGGCGGCCAGGGCGAGCACGTGGTATCCGATGGAGAGACGGAGGAAGCGACTGTCACCGCGTTGCCGGATCATCGTCTTGACACAGAGGACAGTGCCGAACAAGTAGAGCAGGAGCACTGCGAAGGCCGGGGCGACCCGGGTGACGGACACACCGGCGATGGTCGCCGCGACGAAGACCAGCAGGCAGCTCTGCGCCACCGAGGCCAAGTCGTTGAGCAGTGCCCGTTCCCGGCGATGCCAGGCGTATCCGGCGTTGACCGCCAGCAGCGCGGCGTAGCCCGGGGCGTACCAGAGGACGGCGGGCCGGGCGAGCGCCACAGTCGCCGCGAGCGGCGCCGCCAACAGGCCGTACACCAGCAGCTGGGGGGTAAAGCGGCTCGGCCGACGGCTCTTGATCGCCTGGAAGGCGTAATACGACAGCAGGTAGCCGGTCAGCCAGGCGCCGAGCAGCGGCAGGTGCGGCCAGCGCGGGCCGGCCAAGGCCACCCCCACGGTGTACGGCAGCAGGAGCATCGCCCACGCGCCGTGCTGGGGTGGGACGAACTGGCGCACGCGGCGGCGGCGCGTTACCGGGCGGTCGGCTACGACAGCGGTGTTCATGGTGGTCACCGGACCTCGAACAGGCCACGGGCGCCGCGCTCGGCGTCGACCATGGCGTGACTGACGAACGGGTAGTGCCCGGCTGCGGGGAAGACCGTCTCCACGAAGCCGCCGCCGGCCGGGGTGAGGGACAGCACCTGTGCTCCACCGGGGTCGGTCGGCCGGTTCTCCCAGTGCCCCTCCCGGTAGACGGTGTCGAACTGGGCGCCGACGATGTGGAACGAGCTGTCTCGGTTGGGGCCGGCGTCGAGCAACCAGACTCGGACCCGTTCACCGGCCCGGGCGGGCAGCGGACGGTGCGCGTACTGGGCGGGGTAGCCGTTGAAGACGACGGCGTCGGGGCGCTCCGCCTGCATCGCGGCCAGGTCGCCGGGCTCGCCGTCCGGGCCGAGGTAGAGCTCGGACTGGACGAGCACGAACTCGCGATCGACGCGGGGCAGGTCGGGCGGGTCGACGATGACCGCACCGTACATCCCGTTGCCGATGTGGTGCAGCATCGGCATGGTCGAGCAGTGGTACATCCAGATGCCGGCGCGGGTCGCGGTGAACCGGTAGGTCAGCCGCTGCCCGGGGTCGATCGGGCGCATCACCTCGTCCGGGGCGACGGCACCGGCGTGGAAGTCGATGCCGTGGTCCAGGGTGCCGTCGTTGACCAGGGTGATCTCGAAGGTGTCGCCGACTCGGCCGCGCAACACCGGGCCGGGCACGGTTCCGTCGAAGGTCCACAGCCGCTGCCGTACCCCGGGCGCGACCTCCCGGACGACTTCCCGGACGTGCAGCTCACGCCGGTGCAGCCGGCCGGGCGGCACGGGCGGAGCGGTGGCGTCCCGGGCGAGGAAGGCCGCGCCAGGGTCGGCCAGGGCATCGAGGCGCGGCCTCGTTCCCTCCGTCGCCGCGGCCGTCCCTGTCGGAGCGGCCACCGTGGCCCCCGTCGGGACGATCCGCAGTGTCATGCCGGCCTGCCGGTGGGCGGGCAGGGAGCACCAGCCCTCCACCGTCGCCCCGATCACGCCGGCGTCCAGCCGGGCGTCGCCGCCCCGCGTCAGCAGCGGTGTCTTCGCCCCGGAGGCCAGGACGAGGTCGTGGCGGCGGTTGTCCCGGTTGGTCAGCTCGATGACCAGTCGATCACCCCGGGGCACGTCGATCCGGTCGGGGTGGAAACGCATGCCGTCGGCGACCACGGTGACCGTGGTGGTGTGCCCGGTCGGGGTGACGGCGGTGGCGGCGGCGGGGACGGGTGCGTCACCGGAGACGCGTTGGGCGGCGACCCCGACGAGGACGGCGACGAGGACGAGGGCGAGACCCGCGGCTGCTCCGCCGAGCGGGCGGGGCACGGGGGCGTCGGTGCGCGCGGACACGGGTTACCTCCGGGCGGTGAGCAGGACCCGCACGGCCGGCACGAGGAACTGCACCAGCGCGGCGAGGATCAGCAGTGAGGTGGTGAGGCGGACGAACAGCGGGGTGGGCAGGACGAGGACCAGCAGGGCGGCGTTGGTCATCGCGACGCGCTGCGGGCCGCGCCGCTCCAGCAGGGCGGCGCGGCGGCGCACCGGCGCGGGTCCGCCGCCGAGCACCACGGGCAGCAGGTGGGTCAGGGCTCCGACGAGGACCTGGGCGACGAAGCCGACCAGCAGCGGGAGCAGCACCGCACCGAAGCGGTCGGCCGCGCCGGCCGGGTCCGCAGCGGGCAGCAGCGTCGCGGCGTCCACAGCGAGAGCGACCATCAGCCAGCCGCCGGCCGCGGCGAGCGACCAGGACGCGAACGCGTACGGGGGGCGGGTGCGCGCGACGGCCAGCGCGGGGCGCAGGGCGATCAGCGCGCCGAGGGCGAACAGGCTCAGCCCGGCCGCGGCGACCAGCCGCCACCAGGCGAGCAGGCCGACGCCCAGCAGGACCAGTCCGGTCGTCGCCACCGGCAGCGCGACGGTGGCGGCGCGGACCGCACCGTCGGCCATCCGGGTACGCAGCACGGTGGGCCAGAGTGTCAGCAGAGTCCCGAGGACGGTCAGCGTCACCCAACCGAGCAGGTTCACGTGGGCGTGGAACAGCAGCAGCCGGGGGCGCAGCGGGTCGTCGATCACCAGCATCCCGGCGCCGACCGGCACGCCGGCGAGCAGGGCCACGGTCGCCGCCAGGTAGTAGCGCACCGTGACGGAGAACCGGGCCGGCAGGGCGCGGCGCAGCCGGCGGGTGAGCGCGAGGAGGTGGGCGGTCACCGCGACGAAGACCAGCGTAGCGCCCGCCACGCCCAGCCAGGGGCGGTCGGCCGTGCCGCCGGTCAGGACCGCCAGCACGCCCACGTTGAGCGCGGCCAGCCGGGCCGCCTCGGCGCGGCGGCGGTCCGGGGCGGGGGCACGCAGCACGGCGGCGGCGAAGTGGGCGCTCCACACCACGACGGCGTTGCTGACCGCACCGAGCAGCAGCAGGTGGATGGCCGTCCAGCGCCATGCGGGGAGGAACGGATGGACGAAGGCGAGCACGACCAGCCCGGCCAGGTAGGCCAACGGCAGCGCAGCGACCCGACGGTGCCAACCGGCCCGCCGAAGTCCCGCCGCCACGGCCGGAGCGGTCACCGGGCCGAGGGCCGGGGCGGCGGGACCGGCCGACGCGACTGCCGAGACGGTCGGCCCGGGCCTCGGGCCCGAGGGCGGGGTCGGGGCGGAGTCGCCGCGGGTGCCGGCCATCACCGCACCGCCGGCACGACCGGCGGGACGACCGCCGTCCGGGTCCGCCGCCGGGCGGCGCGGACCAACGCGGCCACCACTCCGCCGACGAAACCGAGCACCGCCAGGACGTTGCCGACGCCGCCCCAGCGCCACCCGGCCGGCACGCCGAGCACGTCGCCGACCAGGACCCGGATCGTCAGGGTGGTGTGCAGCAGGGCGAGCGGGGCGTACAGCCACGGTCCGTAGGGCAGTGGGCGGCGAAGCACAGCCGGCAGGATCACTGTAGCGTGCGCGAAGATCATCGACATGGTGAAGCCCAGGAAGACCAGGTGCAGGGCGGCGTCGTAACGGGAGCCGCCGGTGACCGGCCCGGCGCCGGCCCACAGCAGGCCGGCCAGCGCCAGCCAGGCGTACCCGGTGAGCAGGCCGACCGCGACGTAGCGGGGGAGGCCGACGGCGCGCACCGTGCGGCGGGCGACGTCGCAGACCACCAGCCAGGCCACCGTCGCGAGCAGGCCGACCCCGAAGAGGTACGCCCCGACGGCCGGCCAGAGCGCGGCGGCGGTGGCGCCGGCGGTCAGCGTGCCGAGGGCGGCGAGGAACCAGCCGACGCCGTGCCGGGGCAGCGTGAGGTGAGCGAGTTCCAGACGCTCCCCGGCGATGGTGGCCACCACGAAGGTGGCCAGCCAGGGCACGATCTCCGGCACGCTGAGGCCGGCGAGCCAGAGCAGGGTAGCGGCGTACCAGCTCAGCGCGCCGGTGACCTGGGCCAGCAGCGCCGGGCCGGGCTGCCGCCACCACAGCCGCTGGTAGATCAGCAGCAGCAGCACCGAGGCGAGCATGAGCAGCAGCCGGCCGGGCAGGCTCGGCCCGGTCAGCACCAGCAGCACCGCCCCGGCGCCGGAGCAGGCGGGTGCGAGCAGGGCCCACCGGGTGCCGAGGGCCACCGCGCGTTCCAGCGCCACCAGGGTGCCGACGAAGCCCAGCACCATCAGCGGGCCGTGCACCTGCTCCAGTGGGACGTGAGGCGCGGGCATCGGCAGGCCGAGCAGCAGCAGGGCGGCGTAGAGACCGCTCACCAGGGCGAAGCCGCCCGCGGCGAGGACGGGGAGACGCCATCGTACGGCGACCGGCCGTGGGTTCATGCCGGCTCTTCGGTGATGTTCGGCAGGGCCAGCCGCACCACGCAGGCGTCGGGTGCGCCGAAGGGTTCGAGCACGGCGCCGGCCGGTGAGGCACCGGCGTGTTCGAGCGTGCCGCGGACCACGCCGACGTGCAGGGCGCAGATCGCGTCGGGGTTGCGGTTGACCAGTTCCAGGAAGGGACAGGTGTGCAGGTGGATCTCGGTCGCCCCGTCGGCCGTCCGGTGTCGGCGGGGATTGAAGCCCAGCCCGCGCAGGACGTCGAGCAGCGTCTCGACGGGCTCCCTGCCGGGCGGGGTGGCGGCGGCGAGGTGGCGTCCCCAGGCCTGGCCGGCGCGGGTGGCCTCCGCCCGGACGTCTCCGTGGCCACGCCGCGACAGGTGGTCGAGCAGGGCGGCGGCGAGTGCCCGGTAGGGCGCGGGGGCCGGGGCCTCCGCGACGGCCCGGTAGCGCCACGCCGGCCGTCCGGGCTGGCCCCCACTGGCCCGCGCCTTGACCAACAGTCCGGCGTCGACCAGGCGGTCGAGGTGGGCGCGGGCGGTGGACAGGTGCAGGCCCGTCCGTTCCCCCACCTCGGCGATCGTCATGCCGACGCCGGCGGCGCGCACGAACTCCAGGATCGAGGCCCGGCTGGCGGTGCCGAGGGCCCGGTGGCGTTGCGGGTCGATGGTCTCGCCGGCCGGCCCTGTTCTCGGGGTTTCCACGTTAGATAACGTTACAACGTCGTTCACCCGCAAAACCCTGGAGGGCTCCATGTCCGCCTCACGCTCCCCGGCCGACCACGAGGCCGCGCAGGCCGTCGTCCGGCACCACGCCCAGCTCGCCGCCGACCTCGACCGGCACGTCGGAAACCTGCTGACCGCGGCCGACCAGGGTGACGCCGCCGGGGCGCTCCGGCACCGCGACGAACTGCTCCGATGGCTCCGCGACGAACTGCTGCCGCACGCGCACGCCGAGGAGGAATCCCTCTACGCCGCCGCCGGTGAGCGGGCCGAGGGTGAGCTGCTGGTCCGGGGCATGCTCGACGAGCACCAGGCGATCACCGGCCTGGTCGCCGAGCTGGAGACCGGCAACCGGCCGGTACGCCTCGCCGGCACCGCGCGCGCCCTCGCCGCGCTCCTCGCCGTCCACCTGGCCAAGGAGAACGACCTGGTCGTCCCGCTGCTGGTGGACGCGGCCGACGTCTCGCTGGCGAAGTTGCTGGAGGGGATGCATGATCTGCTCGGCTCCTCGGAAGGCTCGAAAGGCGGCGGTTGCGGCGGGGGTGGCTGCGGCTGCGGTGGTGACCGGGCACCGGCCGACGCGGCGGCACCGACCCTGACCATCGATCCCCGGCTGGACGTCCGGCAGCTCCCGCACGACCAGCGCCACGCGCGGGTGCAGGCGGCGCTGGAGGCGCTGCCGGCCGGTGGAGCGCTGGTGCTGGTCGCCCCGCACGCACCCCGCCCGCTGCTGGCCGAGGTCGCAGCCCGCTACGGCGACGGCATGACCAGCGAGTGGCTGCAGGACGGGCCGGACGTGTGGCAGATCCGGCTCTCCCGCCGGCCGGTGACGGTCTGAGCAGTCTGTCGGTGCCAGGGCGGCGGGGGTCAGGGCCCGCCGTCCCGGCGTACCGGGCCGTCCGGCCCTGCTGACGGAGGTTGCCGGTACGCACGATGGAGTCGCCCACCCTCGTGGTCAGGAGACGAAGTGTGCAACTACTGCGGCTGTCGGGAGTTCCCGCTGATCGGCCGGCTCTCGGCCGAGCACGAGGCGATCGCGAACGCGGCCGGCCTGCTGCGCGGCGCGGTGCGGGCCGGCGGCCCGGACGCTCTGGTGGCGCTGGACGCGCTGCTGGCGCTGCTGATGCCGCACACCGCCACCGAGGAGGACGGCCTCTTCGAGGAGCTGCGGGCCGAGGGCAGCCTGGCCGAGGCGGTGGCGAAGCTCTGCGCGGAGCACGACGACATCCACGGCGTGCTCGGCGGCGTCGACCGGGCCGCCCCGGACTGGCCCGCGGTGCTGGCCGCCCTGGACCGGCTCCACCGGCACATCGACAACGAGGAGCACGGTCTCTTCCCGGCCGCGGTGATCGCGCTGCCGATCCCGGCCTGGGACCGGATCACCCCGGCGGAGGCGGCGGCCGGGTGAGCCGGCCCGGATGCCGGCCGCTGCCGACGCCGCCCCGCGGCTACCGGCGGTGCGCCTCGGTGGTCTTGACCGGCACGGTCTCGCGGAGGTCGTAGAGGGCGTCGAGCACGTCCTCGGTCTGCCCGCGTCGAGGCCGCCCAGCGCGGCGCCCCACCCGACCGGCACCAGGAAGAACACGCTCCACAGTGGCCCCCGGTCCCGGACCTGCCCGGCGAGCGCCTCGCGGGTGAGGGTGGGCGTCCCGGACGGTGACGCCGAGACGGCCGGGCCCCGCTCCGTGCCCTGCCGGTGACCGCCCGACCGGGCCCGAAGTCCCGCCGCGAACCCGCAGATTCAAAGCCGATGATCTCGGGACCTTCGGCCCGGTTTCCCGAGGTTGTACGTCGGCACCATGGCCATTACGCCCTCGCTCGGGGTTGCACTCCGGCGCATCTGTCGAGAACGTGGGGCAGTACGGCCATCTATCGAAGGAATGAGGCGTATGTCGCGAGCCACCGATAGTGCGGGGCGGGCGCTGCTGGCGGTGGGCGGCCTGGTACGCCGGGCCGAGGTCTCCGCCGACGGCCGGACATTGCACCAGATCGGCGGCCGGGAGGCGGACGCCTTCTACCGGGACCGCTGGTCCTACGACAAGGTGGTGCGCTCCACGCACGGAGTGAACTGCACCGGCTCGTGCTCCTGGAAGGTGTACGTCAAGGACGGCATCATCACCTGGGAGCAGCAGCAGACCGACTACCCGAGCGTCGGACCGGACCGGCCTGAGTACGAGCCTCGGGGCTGCCCCCGGGGTGCCGCCTTCTCCTGGTACACCTACTCCCCCACCCGGGTCCGCTACCCGTACGCGCGGGGCGTGCTGGTGGAGATGTACCGGGAGGCCAGAAGCCGCCTCGGTGATCCGGTGGCCGCGTGGGCGGACATCCAGGCCGACCCGGAACGACGCCGCCGCTACCAGAAGGCCCGCGGCAAGGGCGGCCTGGTGCGGATCACCTGGGACGAGGCCCAGGAGATGGTCGCCGCCGCGCACGTGCACGCGATCGCCGAGTACGGCCCGGACCGGGTCGCCGGCTTCTCCCCCATCCCGGCCATGTCGATGGTGTCGCACGCCGTCGGCGCCCGGTTCCTGTCCCTGCTCGGCGGCTCGATGCTGTCGTTCTACGACTGGTACGCCGACCTGCCGGTGGCCTCCCCGCAGGTCTTCGGCGACCAGACCGACGTGCCCGAGTCCGGGGACTGGTGGGACGCCTCCTACTTCGTCATGTGGGGCTCCAACGTCCCGGTGACCCGCACGCCGGACGCACACTGGATGGCCGAGGCGCGCTACCGGGGGCAGAAGGTCGTGGTGGTCAGCCCCGACTTCGCCGACAACGTCAAGTTCGCCGACGAGTGGATGCCCGCCCAACCGGGCACCGACGGCGCCCTGGCGATGGCGATGGGGCACGTCATCCTCAAGGAGTTCTTCGTCGACCAGCGCACCCCGCGCTTCGTCGACTACGTCCGCAGGTTCACCGACCTGCCGTTCCTGGTCACCCTGGAGCCGGGTGCCGACGGGGCGTACCGGCCGGGCAAGTTCCTCACCGCCGACGACCTGGGCGAGACGGACAAGGAGGCGGCCTTCCGGACGGTGCTCTGGGACTCGGCCACCGACGCTCCCGCCGTGCCGCGGGGCAGCCTCGGCCACCGTTGGGGCGAGCAGCAGGGCCAGTGGAACCTGGACCTGGGCGACCTGGAGCCGGCGCTGACCTGCCTCGGGGCGGGCGACGCGGTGGAGGTGGAGCTGCCTCGGTTCGACACCGACACCCCGCAGGCGCTGCGCCGGGGCGTGCCGACCCGCACGGTGCGGGGCCAGTTGGTGACCAGCGTCTTCGACCTGGTGCTGGCCCAGTACGGGGTGGGCCGCGACGGCCTGCCGGGCCAGTGGCCGACCGGGTACGACGACGTCGAGGCGCCGTACACGCCGGCGTGGCAGGAGCCGGTCACCGGGGTGCCGGCGGCGCAGGTGGCCCGGGTGGCGCGGGAGTTCGCCGACAACGCGGACCGCTCCGGCGGACGGTCGATGATCCTGCTCGGCGCCGGCACGAACCACTGGTTCCATTCCGACGCCACCTACCGGGCGATTCTGGCGCTGGTCACCCTCACCGGCTGCCAGGGGGTCAACGGCGGCGGCTGGGCGCACTACGTGGGGCAGGAGAAGTGCCGCCCGGCGACCGGCTGGGCGCAGCTCGCGTTCGGCCTGGACTGGGTCCGCCCGCCCCGGCAGATGATCGGCACCGCCTTCTGGTACGTGCACACCGACCAGTGGCGCTACGACACCTACTCCGCCGACGTGGTCTCCTCCCCCACCGGCACCGGCGCGTTCGCCGGCAAGCACACCATGGACCTGCTGGCCCAGTCGGCCCGCTCGGGGTGGATGCCGTCGATGCCCACCTTCGACCGCAGCCCGCTCGACCTGGCCGACGAGGCCCTCGCCGCCCGGCCGGACGACCCGACGGGCTGGGTGGCCGAGCGGCTCGGCGAGGGCGACGTGAAGTTCGCCTGCACCGACCCGGACGCGCCGGAGAACTGGCCACGGGTGCTGACCGTCTGGCGGGCCAACCTGCTCGGCTCGTCGGCCAAGGGCAACGAGTACTTCCTGCGGCACCTGCTCGGCACCGACGCGAACCTGCGCGCCGAGGAGGCGCCGGAGGAGTTGCGGCCCAAGGACGTGACCTGGCGGGAGGAGGCCCCGGAGGGCAAGCTCGACCTGCTGCTGAGCCTGGACTTCCGGATGACCTCCACGACGCTCTTCTCCGACATCGTGCTGCCCGCCGCCACCTGGTACGAGAAGCACGACCTGAGCAGTACCGACATGCACCCGTTCGTGCACGCCTTCACCCCGGCGATCAACCCGCCGTGGCAGACCCGGACCGACTTCGACGCCTTACACGGCATCGCGAAGGCGTTCTCCACTCTCGCCGGGCCGCGGCTGGGCGTACGCAAGGATCTGGTCGCGGCGCCGCTGCTGCACGACACCCCGGACGCGATGGCGACCCCGCACGGCCGGGTCCGCGACTGGGCGGCGACCGGGGAGACCCCGGTGCCGGGCCGGACCATGCCGAAACTGGTGGTGGTCGAGCGGGACTACGGCGCGATCGCCGACAAGATGGCCGCGCTCGGGCCGCTGATGGATACCCTCGGCACCACCGGCAAGGGCTTCTCGGTCGACGTGCGGCCGGAGGTCGAGTATCTGCGCCACAAGAACGGTGAGGTGCGCGGCGGCGCCGCGGACGGGCGGCCGTCGCTGGCGAAGGACACGCACGCCTGCGAGGCGATCCTGGCGCTGTCGGGCACCACCAACGGGCGGGTCGCCACCGCGGGCTTCCGGGACGTGGAGAAGCGCACCGGGGTACGCCTGGCGGACCTGGCGGCCGAGCACGAGGGCAAGCAGATCACCTTCGCCGACACCCAGTCCCGCCCGGTGCCGGTGATCACCAGCCCGGAGTGGTCGGGCAGCGAGCACGGCGGCCGCCGCTACTCCCCGTTCACCATCAACACCGAGCGGCTCAAGCCCTGGCATACGCTCACCGGCCGGCAGCACTTCTTCCTCGACCACGACTGGATGCACGAGGCCGGCGAGGCGCTGCCGATCTACCGGCCGCCGTTGGACATGCACAAGCTCTTCGGCGAACCGCGACTCGGCCGCAACGGGGAGCTGGAGATCACCGTCCGCTACCTCACCCCGCACTCGAAATGGTCCATCCACTCCGAGTACCAGGACAACCTGATCATGCTCACGCTGTCCCGGGGCGGACCGACGATGTGGATGAGCGAGGCCGACGCGGCGAAGATCGGCGTCCGGGACAACGAGTGGATCGAGGCGGTCAACCGCAACGGCGTGGTGGTCTGCCGGGCCGTGGTGACGCACAAGATGCCCGAGGGCACGGTCTACATGTACCACGCCCAGGAACGGGTGATCGACGTGCCCAAGTCGGAGACCAACGGCCGGCGCGGCGGCATCCACAACTCGCTGACCCGGCTGCTGGTCAAGCCCACCCACCTCATCGGCGGGTACGCGCAGCTGTCCTTCGCGTTCAACTACCTCGGCCCGACCGGCAACCAACGCGACGAGGTCACCGTGATCCGCCGCCGCTCCCAGGAGGTGCAGTACTGATGCGGGTCATGGCACAGATGGCGATGGTGATGAACCTCGACAAGTGCATCGGCTGCCACACCTGCTCGGTCACCTGCAAGCAGGCGTGGACCAACCGCTCCGGCGTCGAGTACGTCTGGTTCAACAACGTGGAGACCCGCCCCGGGCAGGGCTACCCGCGCACCTACGAGAACCAGGAGCGCTGGCAGGGCGGCTGGGTGCGGACCCGCTCCGGCAAGCTCAAGCCACGCTCCGGTGGCCGGGTGAAGAAGATGTTCAGCATCTTCGCCAACCCGAAGCTGCCATCCATGCAGGACTACTACGAGCCGTGGACGTACGACTACGAGCACCTGATCAACGCGCCGGCCGGCGAGGACACCCCGGTGGCCCGGCCGAAGTCGCTGCTCACCGGCCAGGATACGAAGATCACCTGGAGCGCCAACTGGGACGACTCGCTCGCCGGCGGCAACGAGATCGCCGCCGGTGACCCGGTGCTGGCGAAGGTCTCCGGCCAGGTGAAGCAGGAGTTCGAGAAGACCTTCATGTTCTTCCTGCCGCGCATCTGCGAGCACTGCCTCAACCCGTCCTGCGCGGCCTCCTGCCCGTCGGGGGCGATCTACAAGCGGGCCGAGGACGGCATCGTGCTGGTCGACCAGGACCGCTGCCGGGGCTGGCGGATGTGCGTGACCGGCTGCCCCTACAAGAAGGTCTACTTCAACCACCGCACCGGCAAGGCCGAGAAGTGCACCTTCTGCTTCCCGCGCATCGAGATCGGCCAGCCCACCATCTGCTCCGAGACCTGCGTGGGGCGGCTGCGCTACCTCGGGCTGATGCTCTACGACGCCGACCGCGTCGCCGAGGCCGCCGCCATCGCCGACGAACACGACCTGTACGACGCGCAGCGGTCGGTCTTCCTCGACCCGCACGACCCGGCCGTGGTCGCCGCCGCCCGCGAGGTCGGCATCCCGGACGACTGGATCGACGCCGCGCAGCGCTCGCCGATCTGGGACCTGATCATGCGCTACGAGGTGGCGCTGCCGCTGCACCCGGAGTACCGGACCATGCCGATGGTCTGGTACATCCCGCCGCTGTCGCCGGTGGCCGACGCGCTGCGCGAGACCGGCCACGACGCGGAGGAGGCCGGCAACCTCTTCGGGGCCATCGACGCGCTGCGCATCCCGGTGGAGTACCTCGCCGAGCTCTTCACCGCCGGCGATCCGGAGCCGGTGCGCGGGGTGCTGAACCGGCTCGCCGCGATGCGCGCCTACCAGCGCCGGATCAACCTGGGCGAGGAGCGCGACGAGTCCATCGCCGCCGCGGTCGGCATGACCGGCGCGGAGATGGACGAGATGTACCGGCTGCTCGCCATCGCCAAGTACGAGCAGCGGTACGTCATCCCCGCCGCGCACGCCGAGGACGCGCACCGGCTGGAGAAGATCGCCACCGAGTGCAGCCTCGATTACGAGGGCGGCCCCGGGATGGGCGGCGGCGGCCCGTACGGCCAGGGGCCCTTCGGGGAGTCCTCCGGCACGCCGATGCCGGTCCAGGTGGAGACCTTCCACATGCTGCGCGACCGGCAGACCGCGGAGGGCTTCACCGATCCGGGCGACGAACCCCGCCGGGTCAACCTGCTCAACTGGGACGGCAAGGGCAGCCCGAAGGGTCTCTTCCCGCCCCGCAGCCACGAATCCGCACCCGTCGACGGAGGTAACCGGTGAGCCAGCCGACCTGGCGGGCGGTGGCCGCCCGCGCGGCGTCCCTGCTGCTGCGCTATCCCGAAGAGGAGGTCCTCGCCGCGCTGCCCACCGTGCGGGCCGCGCTCGACGGCCTGCCGGCCGAGGTCGCCCGGCCGCTGCGCGAGGTGGTCGCCCACCGGGAAGCCGACGCGCCGGTCGACCTGCGGACCGCCTACGTGGAGGTGTTCGACTTCCGGCGCCGCTGCTGCCTGCACCTGACCTACTACACCTGCGGCGACACCCGTCGCCGGGGTGAGGCGCTGGTCGACTTCGCCGCCGCGTATAAGGCGGCCGGACTGACCGTCGTCGACGGCGAGCTGCCCGACTTCCTGCCCGCTGTCCTCGACCTGGCCGCCGCCGACGACGACGGGTGGCGGCTGCTGCGGGAGAACCGCGTCGGCCTCGACCTGCTGGTCGAGGCGCTGGCGCGGGAGAAGTCGGTGTACCGGCAGGCCGTCGCCGCCGTCCGGGAGATGCTGCCGCCCGCCCAGCCCGGGGACATCGCCGCCGCCGCCCGGCTGGCCCGCATCGGGCCGCCGGTGGAGCAGGTCGGACTCGAACCATTCGGACTGGTCGACACGACTGGAGGACGCCGATGAACATCCTGCTGTGGGTGGTGTACCCGTACCTGTCGATCGCGATCCTCGTCGGCGGCCTGATCTGGCGCCACCGCTACGACAAGTTCGGCTGGACGACCCGATCCTCCCAGCTCTACGAGAGCAGCATCCTGCGGTGGGGCAGCCCACTGTTCCACTTCGGAGTACTGATGGTCCTGATCGGACACATCGGTGGCCTGTTGGTCCCGAAGTCCTGGACCGAGGCGGTCGGCGTCACCGAGCACACCTACCACCTCATGGCCGTGTTCATCGGCACGGTAGCCGGCTTCTGCACCCTGATCGGGCTGGGCATCCTGATCGCCCGCCGCCGGTTGACCGGGCCGGTCTTCGCCGCCACCACCCGCAACGACAAGGCGATGTACGTGGTGCTGGCGGGGGTGATCGTGCTGGGCCTCTGGGCCACGGTGCGGGCCAACGTCGCCGGCACCGGCTACGACTACCGGGAGACCATCTCCCCGTGGTTCCGGTCGCTGTTCTACCTCCGCCCGGATCCGGGGATCATGGCCGACGTCCCGGTGGGCTTCCAGATCCACATCCTGGCCGCCTTCGCGCTCTTCGCGTTCTGGCCGTTCACCCGCCTCGTCCATGCGTTCAGCGCCCCGGTCGGCTACGCCACCCGACCCTACGTCGTCTATCGCAGCCGCGACGACCGGCCCGGACTGCGGCCGACCCGCCCCGGATGGGAGGGGCCGCCCCGGCTGCCCACCCCGCGCGGCGGTCGGACCCGCTCGCGCCGGTGACCACCGCCGCCTCGACCGCCCGGAGACCGCCACCGGCTGCCTCCGGCGAACGGGCAGCCCGACGTCCCGGCAGGGAGGAACCACCGGTGACCATCGCACCGCACCACACCGACAGTCACCATTCGTCCCGACCCGCGACGGAGTGGGCCGCGGCGCGGGCGCTGGCCCACCGGCTCCCCGCTCCCCTGCCCGCGGAGTCGGTACCGCTGGCCTCCGCCGCCGGCCGGACCCTCGCGGCGCCACTGGTCGCGGCGGTCCCGCTGCCCGGGTTCGACAACTCCGCGATGGACGGATACGCGGTGCGCGGTCCGGGCCCGTGGCGGGTGGTCGGCCGGATCCTGGCCGGTCGCACCCACGCCGTCGCGCCCCTGGTCGAGGGGACCGCCGTAGAGGTGGCCACCGGCGCTCCCGTCCCGGCCCGGGCGGACCGGGTCGTGCCCTACGAGATCGCCGACCGGATCGGTGACGTCCTGCGGGCGGTGCCGGGCGACCGTCGGCACATCCGGAGCGCGGGCGAGTACGCCGCCCGCGGTCAGGAACTGGTGCCGACGGGTTCGCCGGTCACGCCGGCGGTGCTGGGGCTGGCCGCGAGCGTCGGCCTCGACCACCTCACCGTCCGGGCCCGACCCCGGGCCCGCCTGGTGATCAGCGGCGACGAGGTGATCCACGCCGGCCGTCCCCCGTGGGGCAGGGTCCGGGACGCGATCGGCCCGATGCTGACCCCGCTGCTGTCCGCCTGGGGAGCGGACCTCCTGGGTCCTCGGATGGTCGGCGACCAGCCCGACTGGTTCGCCGAGGCGATCGCGGACAGCACGCGAGAAGCAGACGTGACGGTCGTCTGCGGGGCGTCCTCCGTCGGCCCGGCGGACGGGCTGCACGCGTCGCTGCGGCACCTCGGGGCCGTGGCGCACGTGGACGGGGTGCGGTGCCGGCCCGGGCACCCACAGATCCTGGCCCAGGCCGGGGCCCAGTGGATCGTCGGCCTGCCGGGCAACCCGTACGCGGCGCTGGTCGCCGCGCTCACCCTGATCGACCCGCTGCTCACCGGGCTGGCCGGACGGCCGCCGGCCGATCTGGACACCGCCGTCCTCACCGATCCGTTGCGCCTCGACGAGCGGAACACCCGGATCGTGCCGGTTCGGCGCGGCGCGCGGGGCGTGCGGCTGGTCGACGGGGCGCACCCGGGATACCTGGGCGCGGCGGCGGACGCCGACGCGCTGGCCGTGGTGCCGCCCGGTTGGCGTCCCGGCACCCCGGTCGGTCTGCTCACCCTGCCGTGACAGGTGGGGACGTCCTCCTGGCCGGGTCTTCCGGCCCTGCCGGGGTGGGTTGGCTCGAGCGAGGCTCGTACCGGTGAAGCGGACCGCCGCATTCCCCTTTGACGCCGCGACAGCAGCACGACAATCCTGACGGAGTTGAACGATGACCAGCATCCGTGACCAAGCCGGGTCCACCGCCCCGGTCGGGCGTCCCGAGGCCACCTCCGGCGCCGCCCTCCAGCTAGCCGTGGCCACCCTCGGTTTCCTGGTGAACTTCTGGGCATGGGCCCTGCTCGGTCCGCTGGGCCCCGGCATCAAGGAACGGCTGGGGCTCGGCTTCGCCGCGCAGTCCCTGCTCGTCGCGGTGCCGGTGATCGTGGGCTCGCTGGGCCGCATCCCGGTCGGCGCGCTCACCGACCGGTACGGAGCCCGGGTAGTCTTCCCGCTGGTCACCGTCGTCACCATCGTGCCGGTGCTGACCCTCACCACGGTCTCCTCCTACCCGGCGCTGATCGTGACCGGCTTCTTCCTCGGCATCGGCGGCACCGCCTTCGCCGTCGGCGTCCCGCTGGTGTCCGGCTGGTATCCGCCGGCCCGGCGCGGCTTCGCCATCGGCGTGTTCGGTGTCGGCATGGGTGGCACGGCGATCGCCAACTTCACCACCGTCCGGCTGGCCGACACCTACGGGGAGCGGGCCCCGTTTCTGCTGGTCGCGGCGATCCTGGCGGCGTACGCGGTGCTGTCGTTCTTGCTGCTGCGCGACGCGCCGGGCCCGGCCCGGCCCACCGGGTCGGCCTGGCAGCGGCTCGCCGACGTCGCCCGGCTGACCGTCACCTGGCAGCTGTGCTTCCTGTACGCGGTCGGGTTCGGCGGGTTCGTGGCCTTCAGCGTGTACCTGCCGGCGTACCTGCGCACCGCCTACGGGCTCGACGCCGCGGACGGTGCGCTGCGGACCGCCGGGTTCGTCGTGCTCGCCGTGCTGGCCCGCCCGGCGGGCGGCTGGCTCTCCGACCGGCTGCACCCCGTGCCGGTGCTGGTGTGGTGCTTCGCCGGGGTGGCCGGGTTCGCCGTCGTGCAGGCCTTCCAGCCGGCCCTGATGCCGGTCGCCACGGTCGCGCTGCTCGGCATGGCGGTGCTGCTCGGCGCAGCCAGCGGCGCGGTGTTCGCCTTGGTCGGCAAGGTCGCCCCCGCCGACCAGGTGGGCGCGGTCACCGGGCTGGTCGGGGCCGCCGGCGGGCTCGGCGGGTTCGTGCCACCTCTGGTCATGGGCTGGGTGTACGGGTCGCAGGGCTCCTACGCCATCGGGCTGATGCTGCTCTCCGACGTGGCGCTGGCCGCCGCGGTGTTCACCGCGGTAAAGATGGGAGGCCTGGCCCGCCTCGCCGGTTGACGGTCTCGGTGCGGGCTGACCGGTGCCGGGTCTGGCCACTGACCGCTTCGTCAGGGCCGGGTCCGTCGAATGAACGGTGTGACCCGGGTCGTCGACGACGTGGCCATGGCCCACACCGGCATCATGGCTGGAACCCGCAACCCGTACGTCTTCCGCGGCCTCATCTACTGCGCCGCCTGCGACCGTCGCCTGCAGGGCCAGTACAACCACGGCGACGCCTACTACCGCTGCCGCTTCCCGCAGGAGTACGCCCTCGCCAACCAGATCCCCCATCCCCGCAACGCACATCGGCGGACAACCCTTGCGTAACGGCTTCCAATGGGCCGACCTGACCAGCTGATCCCGATCGCCCTCACCACGCCGACGCTGTCGGTCGATGCACTGGAGCGTGCGGTCGCGGGCATCGGCTCCGCCGCGGCCCGCGCCGTCAGCCGGACGGAGACGGCGTGGCGGCCTCCGAAGCAGGGCGAGTTCCCGGCCATTTCGTCCGGGAACTGGCCGGTCTGCGCGGACGAGCCCGAGGGCGAGGTCGGCCAGCAGGTCCCGCCTGCGACGGCCTCCTGGTCATGTCTGCTGGGCCGGGCGCGGGGTACGACCAGAGCCGGCCCGCCTCGGTTCAGGCCGCCACAGCCAGGAGCGAAACTGAGCCGCTCCCACTCCCGGCCCCGCGGGCACGGCAAGCCCGAGGGGGACGCCAGCAGGCTGCGACCCACCGGCCGCCGCCCGGTAGATGTCGAGACGATACCCACTGGGTAGGCTCCGAGATCGGCGCGGTGGTTGACAGTGGCACTGAGGGACAGGGCCGCCGTCAGCAGGGATGAAGGGCGGGCCCCCGGGGGGGCGGCCTTGTTCTCAGGGTTGGCTCGACGGGACCGGAGCGGATGCAACTGTGAAAGGCAACCAGCGGACTGGCGATGCGAGCGCTGCCGCATCCACGCTGGACCTGAACCCGCTTCAGAGTCGGCAGAGCCTACGCGAGGACGTAGCGCACGCCCTGCGCGCGGCTATCGTGGCTGGCAGCTTGAGGCCGGATTCGACCTACTCCGTCCCGATGCTTGCCGGACGCTTCGGCGTCTCGCCCACGCCGGTTCGCGAAGCGATCCTCGACCTGGCCAAGGAGGGCTTGGTCTCGATCGTCAAGAACAAGGGATTCCGCGTCAAGGCCCTCAGCGAGCGGGATCTGGACGAGATCACTCAGATTCGGGAGCTTCTCGAGATTCCGGTGGTGGCCGACCAGACGGGCAGACTGTCGGAACCGCAGGTGCGGGAACTGCGGAGGTTGGCGGACAACATCGTTTCTGCTGCCGGACGTGGGGACCTGGTGGCGTACATCGAATCGGACAACGCCTTCCACCTGACACTGTTGCGTGCCGCCGGGAATCAACGGCTGGTCGAGACGGTTGCCGACCTGCGCAATCACACCCGTTTGTACGGTCTCGACGCACTGGTGGAGAGTGGAGGTCTGGTCGACTCCGCGAACGAGCATCTCGAGTTGATCGAGCTCATCGCCGGGGGTGACCGTGAGGCCGTGGTCGGCCTGATGCGACACCACTTGCGGCACGTCCGGGGCATCTGGGCGGCCCGTCGTGAAGACTAGGGCCACCGTGCTCTGTTAGCACGTCCGCCATGCTGGCTGCCGCCCCCGGCCGCCAGCATGGCACCTCGGGGCCACACCTACTGTGCTCGCCGGCAGCGGCCGGCCCGTCATCGCATGCGGTCATGCCCTCAGCACGTCATCGACTGACCTCGAACGCGCCAGGGCCGGGCCGATTCACCTCTTGACGGGGCGGGCGCAGCCACTATGGTGCTATGTAACATATTACTGATGGAGGCCGCATGGAAATGGCGCCGTGGCGTGGGGTTCTCGTAGCGACCGCTCTACCGTTCCACGCCGACCAGGGCATCGATTTCGGTGCTTACGCTGCACATGTCGGGTGGCTCGCTGACAACGGCTGCCATGGCGTTGTCCCCAACGGTTCCCTCGGTGAATACCAGGCGCTCAGCAGCGAGGAACGGGCTTCGGTGGTGCGAACGGCGGTGCAAGCCGCCCCTGATGGGTTCGCCGTCGTACCAGGCGTCTCGGCCTACGGTGCCGACGAGGCACGGCGCTGGGCCGAGCAGGCTGCGGAGGAAGGCTGCCCGGCCGTCATGTTGCTGCCACCGACGGCGTACCGCGCTGACGAGGCAGCAGTGCTGGCCCACTACCGGGAGGTGGCGAAGGCAGGTCTACCGATCGTCGCCTACAACAATCCGATGGACACGAGGGTGGACCTGACACCCGACCTGCTGCGGCGTCTACACGACGAAAATTTGATCGTCGCGGTCAAGGAGTTCAGCGGCGACGCCCGCCGGGCGTACCAGATCGCCGAGACGGCGCCTGGTCTCGACATCCTCGCCGGCGCGGACGACGTCGCGCTCGAATTCCTGATCGCGGGCGCAGTGGGATGGATTGGCGGTTACCAGAACGCCATTCCGGCAAGCTGCGTTCGCCTTTACGAGGCCGCGACGGCGGGTGATCTCAGGACGGCAGTCCTCCTCTACCGGGCACTGCATCCGCTGCTCCGTTGGGATTCGCGCACTGAGTTCGTTCAGGCGATCAAGCTTTCCATGGATGTAGCCGGTCGTCCCGGCGGCTTCACGCGCCAGCCGCGCCAGCCACTGGCCTCCACCGACGCCGCGGTCATCCGTACCACGACCGAACGGCTGCTCGCGGCAGGGCACCGCTGATGCGCAGTAGCCGCCTCATTCACGTCGTCGACTCCCACACGGAGGGAATGCCCACCCGGGTGGTGACCGGAGGCGCGCCGCTCCTGCCGGGCGACACCATGGCGCAACGTCGGGAGTACCTGACGAACCACCGCGATGACCTGCGCACGTTTCTGATGTACGAGCCGCGCGGGCACTCCGCCATGTCGGGTGCGATCCTCCAGCCGCCCACCCGCCCGGACGCCGACGTCGGTGTGGTCTTCATCGAGGTGTCGGGGTGCCTGCCGATGTGCGGACACGGTGCGATCGGTGTGGCTACCGTACTGGCAGAGACCGGGATGGTGCCGGTCACCGAGCCGGTGACCACGATCCGCCTCGATACGCCGGCCGGACTGGTGGTGGCGTCTGTCAAGGTCGAGCAGGGCCGCGCCACCGCTGTCACCATCCAGAACGTTCCTTCCTTCCTGGTGGAACAGGACGCGCTGGTCGACGTCCCCGGCTACGGCCACGTCCGTTACGACCTCGCGTTCGGCGGCAACTTCTATGCGATCGTCGACCTGCCGGAGCTGGGCCTGCGACTGGATCGCACGGACAAACAACGGCTGCTGGAGGTGGGCCTCGGCGTCATGAGAGGCGTGAACGACACCGCCCGGCCCGTGCACCCCGAGCAGCCGCACATCTCCGGATGCCACCACGTCTACCTGACGGCGGAGGGGGCGACCGCCCGGTTGTCACGCCACGCCATGGCCATCCATCCCGGCTGGTTCGACCGATCCCCTTGCGGGACCGGCACGTCGGCGAGGATGGCGCAGTTGCACGCCCGCGGGTTGCTTCCCCTCGGACAGGAATTCGTCAACGAGTCCATCATCGGCAGCCGGTTCTCCGGTCGGCTGGTCGATACGACCACCGTCGCCGGTCGGCCCGCGGTGGTGCCGACAGTTACCGGGCGGGCGTGGCTTACCGGTACCGCCCAGTTCTTCCTCGACCCCGAGGATCCTTTCCCGGCGGGATTCATGTTGTGAGTCTCATTCAGAGCCGTTCTCCTCAGAAGCCGGACGATGTCGTCGCGGAGCGTGCCCCGGTCACTCCTGATCGTGTGCGGAAGCTCGCCGATTCGGTCCGTGTCGCGCAGGACGCCTGGCGCCGTCGGGATCCCTCCGGCCGCGCCGCCGCCCTGAGCGGGGCGGCGGACCGGCTGCGGGCTCGGGCCGGTGAAGCGGCTGCCCTGATCGTCCGCGAGGTGGGCAAGCCGGTCGTGGAAGCGAACGCCGAGGTCAGCCGGGCCGCTGCGATCCTCGACTACTACGCACAGTCCTGCTTCGCGGCGATCGGCGACCTGCTGGCGCCGACGCTGCCGGCGAATCAGCCGGGACTGCTGTTCACCGAACGTCGGCCGCGGGGCGTGGCCGGTCTGATCACGCCGTGGAACTTTCCACTGGCCATCCCCCTGTGGAAGGCCGCACCGGCCCTCGCCACTGGTAACGGAGTGCTGCTCAAGCCGTCACCCGAGGCGCTGGCTTGCGGCGAGTTGGTGGCGGGCCTGTTCGACGGGCTGCTGCCCGACGATCTGCTCCATGTCGTGCCGGGAGGTGCGGACACCGGACAGGCCGTCGTCGAAGCGGCTGACGTCGTGTCCTTCACCGGCTCCGCGACGGTCGGCAGGGGTGTCGCCGCCGCCGCCGTTCGCGCCGGGCTGCCGGTGCAGGCGGAGATGGGCGGACAGAACGCCGCGGTCGTGCTGCCGGACGCCGACCCGGCCACCACTGCCACGATGCTGGCAGGTGCCGCCATGGGATATGCGGGCCAGAAGTGCACCGCGACCCGGCGGATCATCGTGGTGGGCGATGCCACCGCGCTCACCGAAGCCCTGGTGGCCGCGGTGGCGGGGCTACGCGTCGGCGACCCGGCCGATGCCGGCGTCGCAGTCGGTCCCGTCATCACCGACGCCGCGCGCCGTCGAGTTCTGGACGGCGTCGCGGCAGCCCGCGCGGCAGGAGGCCGGGTTCTCACCCGTCTCACGTCCCCGGGTGACGGCCTCTATGTGGCGCCGGTGCTGCTCGATTCGGTCGACCCCGGCCATCCGGTCGCGTGCGAGGAGACGTTCGGCCCGCTGGCCAGCATCTTCACCGTGCCGGACCTGCCCGCCGCGGCCGCTCTGGTCAACCATGTTCAGTACGGGCTGGTGACGTCCGTCCACGGCCGCGACATCGGCCGGTTGTTCGAGGTGGTCCGGGCCGTCGACACCGGTCTCATCCGGGTCAACACGCCCACTACCGGAGTCGATTTCCATGCGCCGTTCGGCGGTGAGAAGGCGTCCAGCCAGGGCCCTCGAGAACAGGGCACAGCCGCACTGGACTTCTACACCTCGTTGCGCACCATCACCCTCTGCACTCCCCCACCCAATCCCGCCGAGGAGGCCGCATGAAACGGGTCGACCTGCACACCGGTAGTCATGATCTGCCGGTCAGCCCCGCGCTGGAGAAGTTCATGCTCTCCGGGTGGGCGGACAGCGAGCAGTACGTCACACAGGTCGACGAGGTCGCCGGCTGGGCCGCGGCACGCCGGAGACAGCTGCACGGCCGTTTCTCCGGGGAACGGCTCGTCGTCCCGGCCGGAAGCTTCAAGAGGCGTTCCAACGACCAGCACTATCGGTTCCGCCCGCATTCTGCCTATGTCTGGCTGACCGGCGACCAGTCCTCAGACGGGGTCCTGGTCATCGAGCCGGACGGCGAGGAGATGCTCTATCTTCGCCCCCGATCCGACCGGAGCACGCCCGAGTTCTTCCGTGACCGGATGTACGGGGAACTGTGGGCCGGACGCCGGCCCACCTTGGGAGAGAGCCGTCGGCGGCTGGCTGTGACGACCCGTCATCTGGCCGAGCTGGAATCGGTTCTGTCCGGGCGGGGCGTTCCGACCCGCGTGCTGCGTGGAGTCGACGTGCACGTGGATGGGCTGACGGCCGACGCCGCGGGGCCGGGCGACCTGGAGTTCGCCGCGGTACTGGATGAGATGCGGCTGGTCAAGGACGACTGGGAGATCGGCCAGCTGGAAGAGGCGGTAGCCATCACCACCCGCGGTTTCGAGGACATGGTGCGTGCCTTGCCGATGGCGAAGCGTACGTCCGAGCGTTACCTGGAGGGGGTGTTCTGGCAGCGAGCCCGCCTGGAGGGCAACGACGTCGGATACCACTCGATCGTGGCCGCCGGTGCGCACGCCGCCACCTTGCACTGGATCGACAACGACGGAGCGGTCCGCGACGGGGACCTGCTGCTGCTCGACGCCGGTGCCGAGACGAGGTCGCTCTACACGGCAGACATCACTCGGGTTCTACCGGTGTCCGGCCGGTTCAGTCCGCTGCAACGCGATCTTTACGAGTTGTGCCTGAAGGCGAACGACGCAGCTCTGGACTGCCTCAAGCCGGGCGCCGACTGGCGTGCGTTCCATCAGGCGGCGATGACCGTGCTGGCGTACGGCCTCGCCGACCTGGGCGTGCTGCCTGTGTCGCCGGAACGCGCCTTGACCGAGGAGTCTGGGCTCTACCGGCGGTGGACGCTGTGTGGATCAGGCCACATGCTCGGTCTGGACGTCCACGACTGCGCGGCTGCCCGCGCTGACAGCTACCTGCACGGACGGCTGGCTGCCGGCCAGGTTCTCACTGTCGAGCCCGGCCTCTACTTCCAGCCTGACGACGAGTTGGTTCCGGCTGAGCTGCGCGGAATCGGGATTCGGATCGAGGAGGACGTTCTCGTCACCGACAACGGCTGTCGAGTCCTCTCCTCCGGGCTACCTCGACGTCCCGACGAGATCGAGGCATGGATGCACCGGGTGTCGTCGTGATCGACGCCGGCGCCGACGTGGTGGTGATAGGCGCCGGGATGACCGGTGCCGCCTGCGCCTACTACGCCGCCCGGGCCGGCCTGACGGTGACAGTGGTGGACCGGGCGGGCGTCGCGTCCGGCACCACCGGGGCCGGCGAAGGCAACATCCTCCTGTCCGACAAATCACCCGGACCGGAACTCAGCCTGGCGCTTCATTCCGTCGCGCTGTGGCGCGAACTGGGCGAGACGGTGGGCGATGCGCAGATCGAACTGGAGCGTAAGGGCGGACTGGTGGTGGCGGCCTCGGCGACAGAGCACGACACGCTGGCGGCGTTCGCGGACCGCCAGCGTGCTGCGGGCGTCGAGGCGCACGCCGTCGCCTCGCATGAGTTGCCCGGCTACGAGCCGCACCTGTCCCCCCATCTCGTCGGTGCGGTGCACTATCCCCAGGACATGCAGGTCCAGCCCATGCTCGCCGCCGCACACCTGCTCCGTGCGGCCCGGGCAACGGTACTGACCGGCACCTGCGTCGTCGGCCTGCTCCGGGACGGCACCGGGGGGATTCGAGCTGTGCGGACTGATCATGGCGTGCTGTCAACGACCAGGGTGGTGAACGCCGCCGGCGTATGGGCTGGCAGAGTCGCCGCGTTGGCGGGCGTCGAACTGCCGATCCTGCCTCGACGTGGCTTCGTCCTGGTCACCCAGCCGCTGCCAGAGCTCGTGCGGCACAAGGTCTACGCCGCCGGCTACGTTGCGAACGTCGAGCGCAGCACCGCTGGGCTGGAGATCTCCCCGGTGGTGGAGGGGACTCGCGCCGGCACGATCCTGATCGGGTCCAGCCGGGAGCATGTCGGCTTCGACCCGGCCATGTCTCTGCCGGCGCTGAGAGGGCTCGCAGCGGCTGCGATACGCCTGTTCCCGATCCTGGCCGACGTCTCCGCGATCCGCGCCTACCGGGGTTTCCGGCCGTACAGTCCGGACCACCTGCCGATCATCGGCGCGGACAAGAACGTGCCGGGGCTCTACCATGCCACCGGCCACGAGGGCGCCGGTATCGGCCTCGCCCCGGCGACCGGGCACGCCATCGCGGCACTGCTGACCGACCGCCGCCCGCATGTAGATCTACGACCGTTCGCACCGGAGCGTCACCATGTTCACCTTTGACGGCCGCTCGATCCCTCACGACGGGCGGCAGAGCGTAGCCGCGGCTCTTCTGTCCGCCGGGATCCGATCCTGGCGGAGCACACGCGTCGAAGGGCGACCCCGGGGGGTCTTCTGCGGCATCGGCGTGTGCTTCGACTGTCTCGTCACGGTCAACGGTGTGCCGTCGCAGCGGGCCTGTCTGGTGGTCGCCCGCAGCGGTGACGTGATCGAACCTCAGGACGAGCGGCGGGAGAGGACATGAGCACGTACGACCTGGTGGTGATCGGTGCAGGACCGGCCGGTCTGGCCGCGGCGGTCACGGCGGCCGACGCCGGCTGCCGGGTGGCCGTCCTGGATGCCGGGCCGCGTCCCGGCGGACAGTACTGGCGGCACCGATCCGGAGCGGATGCCCACAGCCACACGGACTGGGCGGTGTTCGCCGGTCTGCGCGCACGGTTCGACCAGCTCCATCACCACCCCGACGCGGCACTGTGGTTCGTCGAGTCTCGCTCGGACGACGTCGGTCCGCAGTTCGCCGTCCACACGCACTCCACGGTCGTGTACGGCCGGCGACTCGTCATCGCCACCGGAGCTCATGACCGGGTTGTCCCTTTTCCAGGTTGGGATCTGCCGGGGGTGGTCACCGCAGGTGGAGCTCAGGCCCTGCTGAAGGGTCAAGGGGTGGTGTTCGCGCGACGCGTCGTCGTCGGGGGTACCGGACCGTTTCTGTTGCCGGTCGCGACCGGCTTGGCCGACGCCGGCGCCACGGTGGTCGGCGTGTACGAGGCGAACGACCCTGTCCGGTACGCACGGCATGTCGGTGCGGTTCTCGGCGCAGCGAGCAAGTTGACCGAGGCAGGCCGGTACGGCTGGCGCATGCTGCGCCGTCGGGTGCCGTATCGGCGGCGTACGGCTGTGGTGGCCGCGCACGGCGACGAGCAGCTGACCGGGGTGACGGTGGCGGCGATCAGCCCGCTGGGCTCGGTGGTGCCCGGCAGCGAGAGACACGTCGGCTGCGACGGTCTCGCCGTCGGCTTCGGCTTCACCCCGCAGGTGGAGGTGGCTGTCGCCCTGGGATGCGAGACATTCATGGACCGCGACGGCAGTCTCGTGGTGAGGATCGGGCCGGATCAAGCGACCTCGGTACCGGGCGTGTATGCAGCGGGCGAGGTGACCGGCGTCGGCGGGGCGAAGCTGGCGCTCGTGGAAGGGCACCTCGCCGGGGACGCGATCGCCCGGTCTCTCGGTCGTGCGGAGCCGCTGTGTGCGGGTGAGCGCAGCCGGCTGCTGCGGATCCGGCGTCGACTGCGTCGTTTCGCGGCGGCTCTGCACGCGGTTCATCCCGTGCCGGCGTTCTGGCCCGACCTGTGTGAGGACCAGACGCTCGTCTGTCGGTGCGAGGAGGTGTCGGCAGGCGCTGTTCGGCAGGCGGTGCGTGAACTGTCCGCGGGCGATGCCCGGGGCACGAAGCTGTTGACCCGCGCCGGCATGGGCTGGTGCCAGGGGCGAACATGTGGTTACGCCACAGCATGCCTCACCGCCCGAGAGGCGGGACGGCCGGTGAGTTCGGTGGATCTTCAGGGACATGCGTCTCGTACGCTGATGCAGCCGATCACGCTTGCCGACCTCGCCGGCGACGACTGATCTCGCGCACGACGAATCACGGCCGGCGCGGAGGTGCCCTCAGCATTCGATGACGTTGACGGCGAGGCCGCCCCGCGCGGTCTCCTTGTACTTGACCTTCATGTCCGCGCCGGTCTCCCGCATGGTCTTGATGACCTTGTCCAGCGACACGTGGTGCACCCCGTCGCCCCGCAACGCCAGCCGGGCCGCGGTGATCGCCTTGATGCTGGCCACCGCGTTGCGCTCGATGCACGGGATCTGCACCAGGCCACCCACCGGGTCGCAGGTCAGCCCCAGGTTGTGCTCCATGCCGATCTCGGCGGCGTTCTCCACCTGCTCCGGCGTACCGCCCAACGCCTCGGCCAGCCCGGCCGCCGCCATCGAACACGCCGAACCCACCTCACCCTGACAGCCCACCTCCGCACCCGAGATCGAGGCGTTCTCCTTGAACAACACACCGATCGCGCCCGCCGCCAGCAGGAACCGCACCACGCCCTCCTCGGACGCGCCCGGCACGAACCGGGTGTAGTAGTGCAGCACGGCCGGGATGATCCCGGCAGCCCCGTTCGTCGGCGCGGTGACCACCCGCCCGCCCGCCGCGTTCTCCTCGTTGACCGCCAACGCGAACAACGTCACCCAGTCCATCGCGCGCAGCGGGTCCCCGCTTCCGGTCTCCGCCTCCAGGCTGCGCCGCATCTCCGCCGCGCGCCGCCGGACCTTCAACCCACCCGGCAGTACGCCGTCACGGGTGCAGCCGTTCTCCACGCACTCGCGCATCACCCGCCAGATCTCCAGCAACCCCGCCCGCACGTCCGCCTCGCTACGCCAGGACACCTCGTTGGCGAGCATCACCTCACTGATCGACAGACCCGTCTCGGAGGTGACGGTCAGCAGTTCCGCGCCGGTGAGGAACGGATGCCGTACCCGGGTGCTGTCCGCCTTGATCCGGTCCGCCCCGGCGGCCGCCTCGTCCACCACGAACCCGCCACCCACCGAGTAGTACGTGCGCGTCCGCACCTCGTTCCCGGCCACGTCGTACGCCGCGAACGTCATCCCGTTCGGGTGATACGGCAGCGAGCGCCGGCGATGCAGCACCAGATCCGTGTCCGGATCGAAGACGATCCCCTGACTGCCGAACAGGTCGAGCCGCCGCTGGGTGCGGATCCGCTCCACCCGCGGCCCCACCGAGTCGGTGTCGACGGTCTCCGGGACCTCACCCTCCAGCCCCAACAGCACCGCCCGGTCACTGCCATGCCCGTGACCGGTCGCGCCGAGCGAACCGAACAACTCCGCCCGTACCCGCGCCACGTCGGCGAGCTGCCCGTCGGCCTTCAGGCCCGCCACAAACGTACGAGCCGCCCGCATCGGCCCGACCGTATGCGAGCTGGACGGCCCGATACCGACACTGAAAAGATCGAAAACACTGATCATCGCGCGCATGCTCCTGTCATCGCCACGGACGACGGTCTTCGGTTCCGCGTGACCGCCCATGGCTGCCTGGTCCGCGGCGAACGATGCCGGAAGCTCCGCGTCGCGCTCAGTCGGCGGCGCCAGGCTTGAAGGATCGAGCCAGGAGGAGCAGGTTCGCGGGCTTCTCGGCAAGCCTGCGGGTGAAATATGCGTACCAGTCCTGTCCATACGGCAGATACACCCGCACGCGGTACCCCTCCCCCGCAAGCCGCCTCTGCTCGTTGGCGCGGATGCCGTACAGCATCTGGACCTCGAAATCGGTGGTGCTCCGGCCACCGGCGCGGGCGAGCCCGATGGCGCTGTCGATCAGGCGGGGATCGTGGGTCGCCACCATGGGATAGCCCTGGCCCTGCATCAGGATCCGCAGGCACCTGTCGAATGCCTCGTCGATCTGACGCCGTCGCGTATATGCCACTGACGCCGGCTCCGCGTAGGCTCCCTTGACCAGGCGCACCCGGCTCCCTGCGTACGCGAGGCGCTGGCAGTCCGCCGGGGTACGGTGCAGGCACGCCTGCAGCGCCACGCCCACCCAGGGAAATTCGGTACGCAGTTCGTCCAGCACGGACAGCGTCAGGTCAACCGTGGTGTGATCCTCCATGTCGAGGGTCACCGTGGCGCCGGCGGCAGCCGCAGCGGCACAGATGTCGCGCGTCAGCCGATACGCGTGTCGGCGACCGTCGTGGGGCAGCGCGCTACCGAGCGCCGACAGTTTCACCGACACCTCGGACGTACCGGGCATCCGCATCTCGGAGAGCAGGCTGAGATACGCGTCGCGTACGGCGGCGGCCTGCTCGACTGTCGTCGTTCCTTCGCCGAGATGGTCGATCGTCACCCGCATCCCGGATTCGACGATGCGCCGCGCCACTGCGATCGCCTCGTCGTTCACCTCGCCGGCAACGAACCGTTGCACCACACCCCGGGTCAGGGGGGATCCGGCGACGATTCTCCGGAGTCGGTGACTGCCGGCTGCCAACAGCAACAGCTTGTTCGGCAATTGGGGTCCTTTCTCGGGGCTGTCGTCGCCCTCAGGCAGCAGAGCGTGACGAAGCGATCTACCACCCGCGGAAGCTCGGGTTCCCCGTACGGTCAGGAGGTGTGGCCGGGATGGAGGGGGTGCCGATCGACGAGGCGAGCCACCCGCGTGCGTAGCGACGTGTCAGCCTCCCTGGCGGTCAGGGCAGCGGCGATGATGTCGGCCACCTCCATGAAGTCCGCTTCGGAGAACCCTCGGGTGGCGAGACCGGAGGTGCCGATCCGTAGCCCGGAGGTGACCATCGGCGGGCGGGGGTCGAACGGCACGGCGTTACGGTTGACGGTGATCCCGACGCCTTGCAGCAGCCGCTCCGCCTGCGCGCCATCGAGATCGGCGTGGCTCAGGTCGACCAGCACCAGGTGCACGTCGGTGCCTCCGCTGACCACCCGGATGCCGGCCTTCGCGACCTCGGCGGCGCAGAGACGATCAGCAACGATCTTCGCTCCGGTCAGGGCTCGCCGCTGCTGATCCTGGAACTGCGGTTCTCCGGCGATCCGGAAGGCCACCGCCTTCGCGGCCACGACATGCGCCAGCGGACCACCTTGCTGGCCTGGGAAGACCGCCGAGTCCAGCCTCCGCGCGAGATCGGTGTACGCGCTGAGGATGGCGCCGCCCCGAGGGCCGCCGAGGGTCTTGTGCGTGGTCAGGGTGACGACATGGGCGTGAGGCACCGGGTTGGGATGCAGGCCGGCCGCGACCAGCCCGGCGAAATGGGCCATGTCTACGAGCAGGTATGCACCCACCTGATCGGCGATCCGCCGGAATCGGGCGAAGTCGAGCGTTCGAGGGTAGGCCGACCAACCGGCGATGAGCAGCTTCGGCCGATGCTCGCGCGCCAGTTCTTGGACCTCATCCATGTCGATCAGGTGGTTCTCGGCGCCTACCCGATAGCTCACGGCCCGGTACAGTCGCCCCGAATAGTTGATGCGCATGCCATGGGTCAGTCGACCGCCGTGAGCGAGGTCGAGCCCGAGGATGGTGTCACCCGGCTGGATAAGAGCAGCCATCACGGCGGCGTTCGCCTGCGATCCGGAATGCGGCTGCACGTTCGCGTAGGTGGCGCCGAACAGCCGCTTGGCCCGGTCGATCGCCAGGAGTTCGATGTCGTCGACATGCTCGCATCCGCTGTAGTAGCGCCGCCCCGGGTAGCCCTCCGCGTACTTGTTGGTGAGGGCCGATCCCTGCGCCTGGAGGACGGCTCGGGGCGCGAGATTCTCGGAGGCGATCATGCCCAAGGTCTCGTGCTGCCGGCGTAGCTCCCGGCCGATCGCCTCGGCGACGGCGGGGTCGAGATCGGCCAGATCATCGTCGAAGGCTGCCATCGGGGCCTACCGCGACTCGTCGGAGAAGGCGCGGTACTCGTCCGGCGACATCAGGGAAGGCACCTGCGCCAACCGGACCCGCAGGAGCCAGCCTTTGCCGTACGGATCGGCGCCGATCAGGCCCGGATCGGCGATGACCGCCTCGTTGACGGCGACGACCTCTCCACTGACCGGGAGGTACAGCTCCGCGACCGACTTCGTGGATTCGACCTCTCCACACACGTCACCGGCAGTCAGCTGGCTCCCCGGCTCGGGCAGTTCCACGTAGATGACATCACCGAGCGCTTCGGCGGCGAAAGCGGTGATGCCCACTTCGGCCGGCTGAACCGAGTCGTTGACCCACTCGTGGTTGGGGCTGTACTTCAGGTGTTCCGGTACGTTCATGACGCTGAACCCTCGCAAGGAATGGCCGCGGATCACCGCGGACGACGGTAGAACGGAAGAGGGACGATCTCGACCGGCTCGGTGGTCCCCCGGACCTGCACGGCCAGCCGGATGCTGTCGCCAGTGCCGGCACGGATGCTGGCCATCGCGATCGGCCGCTTGAATGTGGGTGAAGGGGCGCCGCTGGTGATGAGGCCGACCGGATCAGCGCCATGGCCGTCGTCGGTCAGCGTCACCACCTGCTGGCCCGCTCGGGGAATTCTCTGCCCGGACGCGACGAGGCCGACAAGCCGACGGGTGACACCGCTCTTGTGGGCCTCGGCCAGTGCGGCTCGTCCGACGAAGTCGCCTGGTTTGACGAAGGACACCACCCGCCCCAGCCCGGCATCGAACGGGGTGACGTCACGGCCGATCTCTGCGCCGTACAACGGCATTCCAGCCTCGATGCGGAGGGTGTCGCGGCACGCGAGCCCCGTGGGCGTCAAGCCGTGACGCCGACCGGCCACAAGCGCTGCTTCCCACGTGCGGACCGCGTCTTCGGCGTGTACGAGCAGTTCGAAGCCGTCTTCGCCGGTGTAGCCGGTACGAGCGACGACGGCTGGACGACCGTCGATGTCCAGTAGCGCTGCGGTGTAGTAGCGAAGTCGGGTGAGTCCCGTACCGGTCAGGGCTTCCACGATGGGGGCGGCGCTCGGCCCCTGCACCGCGATGATCGCCCGCTCGTTCGTGCGGTCGGCGGCCCAGGCCGCGTAGTCCGCACAACGGGTCCTGATGGCCTCATAGACGACGCGTGTGTTGATGGCGTTGACGACCAGCAGGTACCGGTGCGATGCGAGGCGATAGGCAACGAGGTCGTCCAGCACCCCGCCGGCGGCGTCGCAGAGCATGGTGTAGCGCGCGCCGCCGATCGGTACGGCAGACAGGTGTCCGACCAGAGCGTAGTCCAGCGCTGTCGGGGCCTCCGGCCCCGTCACCTCGATCTGACCCATGTGGCTGAGATCGAAGAGGCCGGCCTGTTCGCGTACGGCGCGGTGCTCAGCGAGCTCGCTTCCGTAGCGGAGGGGCATCCGCCAGCCGCTGAAGTCGGTGAATCGAGCTCCGTGTTCTATGTGCGATGCATGCAGAGGTGAGCGGAGCAGAGCCGCAGGGTCCTGGTGCACGGGGGCGCTCCTCGTCCCGACGCACGCGGCGTCGATCGGTCGGTTGCCTCCCGCTCTGTCATTGACCTGAGAGCTTCACCGCTGCGTCAGCGGCTTGCACCGTGGGTGAGACGACGGTCGTCTGCTTTCCAGAGTTACCTCGCCTGCACGGTAATGGGGCCTGAGAGTTTCTTGGGAGTTTGCTCCTTCGGCGCTCCGAATGAACGGAGTCTCTCCCGTGCAGGTTCGAATGGTGTCTATGTAGTTGTGAGTCATTCGCAGGTTAGGTGACCGCACATACCGCGTCAACATCATCCTGCCCATAGCTGACGCCTATATATCGCGTCGGATCGCTACGACGCTGCGGGATGGGCGTGGGGATTGGCCCGCCACCATCGGGCGAAGGCAGCGTTGTCGTTCACGTGATCCAGGTAGGCCCGGGTGATGGCCTGGAACAGGGCGCTGCTCTCTGCATGGGTCAGCGCATCGCGCCGCCAGACGACCACCAGCCTGGCCAGCAACTGCGGCTCCCCGCGCAGCGGCAGCACCCGAGTCCCGGCGGCCGGGGCCCAGGTCGGGTCGACCAGCCGGACACCGTCTCCGGCGGCCACCAGTGGGTGCGCGGCGCCACTCGGCGCTTCGTACCGGATCTTCGGCTCGAAACCTGCGGCGCGGCAGGCCCGTCGCAGCGAGGCGAGTGAGCCGTCGTCCGGCCCCGGCGGGCACACCCACGATTCGTTTCTCAGGTCGGCCAGCCGCACCTGCTCGTGGTGGGACTGCGGGTGGGAGGCGGACATGGCGACAAAGATCGGGTAACGGGGGATCAGCGGCCGGCTGGTGAGCGTGGGACCGATCGGCAGCTCGAAGCCCTCAAGGATGCCCAGCAACGCGGCATCCAACTGGCCTCGGGTGAGTGCCTCCACCAACAGGCGCGAGGACGGCTCGATCTGCAGCGCGATCTCCGGATCCGGGAACGCTTCCGCGACATGGCGTACGAGACTGCCCGCGCAGGCGATGTGGACGGTGCCGAGTCGGAGCAGGCCCGGAATGGGGTGCCGGTCGCCGAAGTCCTCGACGAGCGCGTCGACCTCGGCCAGCACGACGCGGGCGCGCTGGAGCACCTGCTTGCCGAGTTCGGTCGGTTGCATACCGGTACGGCTTCGGACGAACAGCGGCCCACCGACCGTCTTCTCGATCCGATGCACCTGGGCCGTCAGCGCGGGCTGCGACAGGCCCAGGCGGGCGGCGGCGCCGGTCACGCTTCCGGCCTCGGCGATGGCACTGATCGCCCGCAGGTGGCGCACATCGATGCCCATGACCGAGATTATGCACGCGACCGCAGGCAGTGCGGCGGCCACAGGGCAGGCGGGCGCGCCGCCCGGCGACTCTCGCCGGGCGGCGCGCTCATACCCATCACATGTGGTTCAGTAGCGCGTGCTCACCGTGGCGCCGGAGCAGGCGGTCTTCCCGTAGAGGCTGATGTAGTGGTACCCGGCGGCCGGGCTGGGGACGGCCAACGACTCGGTGTTGCCGGCCCCGGCGGAGGAGCGGGTGGCGTTGCTGGTGGTGGCCCAGCTCGACGGACTGTAGTAGAGATCGCAGTTGCCCGTGCCGCCGGCTACGGCAATGGTCAGGGTGCTGACGCCGGCGGGCAGGTAGATGTACAGGTAGTCGTAGTTGCCCGCGGTCGCGGAGCGTCCACTGCGCTGGCAGTTGCGGTCGAGGGTCCGCGTGTCGGTGCCGCTGCATTCCGGCACGGTGGTGCCGCCGCCCGTCGTGACCGAGATCGTCTGGGACGATCTCGCGGTCGCTCCCTGGTTGTCGGTGACCGTCAGTGAGACGGTGTAGGTGCCGGCCGTAGCGTAGGTCTTGCTGGGGTTGACGGCCGACGAGGTGCTCCCGTCCCCGAAGGCCCACTGCCGGGAGGCGATGCTGCCGTCGGCGTCCGTGGACCGGTCGGTGAAGGTGGCGGTGAGCCCACTGGTCGTCACGGTGAACGAGGCGGACGGGGGCTGGTTGGTCGGGGGCGGCGTGGTGCTCCCGCCGCAATCCCCTGCCGCGCAGCGCGTCAGCCAGGCGTCGAAGTCCGCGTCGTAGCGCGAGCCAATGGTGCTGGTGAGGTACGTGCGGGCGGCGTTGAATGCCCCCGATCGGTAGTATCCGAGCACTGTCGTCATGTCCGGCCGATGGGACTGCATCATGTACCGCACGGCCAGGTAGCCCCAGTTGTAGATGCGCGTCTGGTCGTTGTTGTAGGTGGTGTCGAACAACGTACGCAGCGCATAGGTGTGGTTGCCCGCCTGGTTCTGGGCGCTGGTGTAGGTGACGTTCCGGTAGGAATAGGAGACGTACTCGGCGAAGCCTTCGATCCACCAGATGGTCGGTGTGGTGATGTTGGCGCTGAAGTCGCCGTACATGTTGAACCGGCCATCGAGGTAGTGGGTGTACTCGTGGTTGAGGTTCCAGATCTGGAAGGCCGGCCGGACCCACTCGGCTTCGTAGGCGATGAACCTTGCCTGGTTGTTGGGGTCTGACGGGTTGCCCTCCAGGTACATACCACCGTTGTTCGTATCGATGCCGTAGATGGCGCCCGCGTAGGTCTGGTAGTCGGTGCTCGAGTTGAAGACGACCACCTCGATGTCGGTGTTGACATCGCCTGCCACCGGCCCGCTGTCTGCGACCAGGCTGTGGAAGTAGGCGTCCTGACCTTTCAGGCTGGTGCAGGACTGGCTCAGTTCAGCCGAGGTCATGTCCTGCGCGACGATCTTGATCGACGGACTGCACGTGTAGTTGATCGTCAGGACAGAGCTGGTCAGCTGGGCGGAGAGGTTGCAGGTGGTGTAGTAGGAGCAGTTGGCGACGTCGTATGCCTGGGTCATCTCTGCGACGCCGACCCAGAGCGGCGCCGTCGGGCCGGTCATGTTGCTTCGCGAGAGAAGCGCCGACGCCATCGGCCGCACGATGGGACTGAGCGGGGCGTGCTGCAGGAATCGTCCGAGTTCCCGGCCCGCGTTCGACGTGAGGTAGCCGTTGTCGGTGCCGAGGAGACCGGCGTGGGTGTTGGCGAAGTTGTACAGGTTGTCGAGCACGGTGCGGTCGGCCTGCACGGCGGAGACGAACGCGGGCACCTGGTGGCCTCGGAACAGCACCGTGTAGACGTTGTTGACCGCGTTGAGCATGTACCAGGACGAGGTGTACGACGAGTTGAAGCCGGTCAGGAGCCGGTTCACCACGAACAGGTATCGGGCGTTCTCCTGTGCGCTGTCGATGAGCGTCACCGCCTCCGCCAGGGTCTCACCGTTGGCGTCGGTCACGTCCCAGGCGCGTGGGTTCGCGAAGAAGGCGTCGAGCGCTGAGCGGATCGCGGTCTGCAGTGCCGGCCCGTAGGTTCCGACGCTCGTGTCGTACCACTGCACGTAGTAGCCGGCCCGCAGGTAGAGAACGAGCTGGGGCATGCCGGTGGAGGGGTTACCCGGGTAGCCGGGCGAGCCGTCGCGCACCGCGTACGCGACGCTTGCCATCTGCGCCTCGCGGAAGGCGTTGTAGGCATCGCTGCCGGAGAGGCTGAACAGGCTGTTGATGCAGTCGACCGTGGATCCCTTGATCTGGCTGACCAGCGCCGACCCCGTTCGGCTGGTGAAGTCTGCGGTGCTGCAGGCGGCAGCGGCGGCGCGAGACCCGGCGTCCGACGGCCGAGCGCGTCGCTTCGGGGTTGCCGGGCGGTCGTAGTCGACACGGGCGGCGTCCTTCGCGGCCGGCTGCGGCGGGCGCTTGTGTACGGGGAGCGCCTGCTCGCTCACATGGTCTACCCGGTCCTTGCCCCGAACAGTCGCATCGCCCGCTGCCGGCGGTGCCGCATCGGCCTTCCTGGCCTGCTGCCCGGGTGGCACGGGCCGCGCCGAGTTCGCGGCGGCCGGCGGCGCGATGACGCCGCAGGCGAGCGTCAGCGCGGTGAGCGCGCCGAACAGCTGACCTAGTCTTCGCCGCAATGGGTGTCCAGACATGCTCTCTCCTCATGGGCGAGGGTGTGATCCAGCAAAGGCGCTGACGCACTTCGATGGATGCTTGGGGGGTGGACGCTAGCCAGGCGGCTCCGGCGGCCACAACGAGTCCACAGCGGGCGGTCAGGGTGGCCCGCCTGGGCCTTACCGGAACCTGTGAGCGATGCGTCGAGGGTCGTCGGATCGATCAGGCGACGTGATGGACAGATGACATGAAAGCGGGCGGTCCGGTCGTGCGATCGTCCAGGTGTTCACGATTCAGACACCGGACGGCAACCATGGCGACCATCTTGCTCATCGACGAAGACCATCGCTATCGGCGGCTACTCGGCGATCAGTTGACGCGCTTCGGTCATCTGGTCACCGAGATCGCCCTCCATGAGAGCGGGCGGACGTTGTCCGACCTGACCTGCCACACCCACCGGAGGCCGGATGTCGTGATCGTGGACCCGGTCGTGCCGGCGGTGGACGGGCTGCTGCTGATGCGCCTGCTTTGTGTCGCGTCCCGCCGCCCGGTTCTGGCACACAGCATCAGGAGTATCGATGATGACGTCGTCCGCATGCTGCGCGCCGGCGCAGACGGATTCCTGCCGAAGCCGTGTCCACCCGCGGTGGTTGACGCCTCCGTCCGCGCTCTGCTGCGCCGGGTTCCGCCGGCACCGCCTCCGGCGCCGTCCGAGGTCGGCGCTCTTCGCATCGATGTGGCAGGTCGCAGCGTCTCAGTGGACGGACGACCCGTGGCGCTGACGCGTACCGAGTTCGAGCTTCTCGCCTATCTTGCGGAGCACCCCGGCCGGGTGGTGCCACGGTCGCAGCTCCGGACGAGGATCCGCGCGGAGGGCCTGCCGTCGGCGGCGTCCCTCGACGTCCTGCTGTCCCGTCTGCGGCGCAAGCTGGGCGAGCGCTCGACAGGCACGAAATACCTGCACACCGCTCGGGGGCGGGGAGTCTCGTTGCGACCGGTTCCGGCGCGGGAGCAGATCACGCAGACATCCGGGAGCGATGCGGCGCGTTGATCGCCGATCGTTCTGGGCCGCGCCGCGGCGCACTTCATGGAGGACCGCGATGCGTTGCGGCAAGGGACGTGGTCCGGCGGGCCGCTACCAGACGAAGCAGCATGACGAGGGACGAGTGTGATGTCATGGGGAAGATCGGTCATCGGCCCGCCGAGCGACAACTCGCCTACACGTTCGGGGGTCGGATACCAGTCGCGCATCTGCGCTCCGGTGACGTGCTGGAGGTGTACACCGAGGACTGCTTCGGTGGCCGGCTTCGCAGTGTGTCCGACCTGTCGTCCTGGATGTTGGAGACGCCGCATCTGAATCCGGTCTCCGGGCCCTTCCTGATCGAGGAGGCCGAGCCCGGTGACACACTCGCCATCCACATCGTCTCGATCGTTCCCGCGCGAGACTGGGGGGTGTCGTCCACGCCTCCACACATCGGCGCGCTCGGATCCGGTGTGCGAGCGCTCGCGCTTGGCGCACCGGTCGAGGCGCGGGTCTGGTTCTACGAGATAGATCGTCGGGCTGGAACGGTCCGGTTCCAGTCGACGAGAACGGACCATGCGGTGGACCTGCCGCTGGAGCCGACTATCGGCACCATAGGCGTGTCTCCCGGGAGACTCGAGGCTCGGTCCACCATGGTGCCTGACTTCTACGGCGGGAAGCTCGACATCCCCGAGGCGCGTGCGGGCGCGACCCTGTACCTGGGTGTCAACGTTCACGGGGCGATGCTTGCGCTCGGTGACGGCTACGCTCGCCAGGGGCACGGCCAGGCCTGTCCGGCCGGTGTGGCGATCGCTACCGTCACCACTGTCGCCATTGAGGTGATCAAGGGATGGCAAACCAGTTGGCCACGGTTGGAGACCGACCTCGATCTCATGTCGATCGGCTGCGCCCGTCCTCTCGATGACGCCTATCGAATAGCTCACCAGGATCTGGTGAGCTGGGTCGGATCCTTGGCGGGGCTGGAGATGCTGGACGCTCATCAGCTCGTCTCGCAGGCAGGGCGGTCGGCCCTCGGCAACGTGCGCGACGCGAACTACACGCTTCTCGCCGCGATCGGGAGACGGCTGGTCCCCCATCCTGCTGCCGCGTACGACGACGCACACGATCGGCTCAAGCGGACCGCCGCCTCGGCGGGATAGCGGTCGTCGATCCCTCCACGCACCGGGACGTGCTTGCTGGTCGATGAGAGTGCTGTTCGTCGTCGCGAGGCGCCGTCAGACAAGCTGATGGGTGCCTCGACCAGCGCGGCTGGAAAACGGGGCTCTCCATCGCGAACGTCGAGTAGGTGCCGAGGATAACCTCGAAGAGGCGGTCGGCCTGTTCGGCACTCATGCGACGGCGATGCCACCAGAGCGTGAGGTGCATGCGCAGCGGTTCCCCGGCGAGGGGAACGACTGCGACTCCCGGACCGCCATGGGAGGTCGGCTCCACCAGCTGAACGGCGCGTCCGGAGCCGACGAGCTGCCGCCCGCCGCCGCTGGGCACGTCGAACTGGATTCGCGGGGTGAAGCCTGCCTTGCGGGCCGCCTGCCAGAAGGCGGACAGGGAACCGTCCTCTCCGCCGGGCGGCCTGATCCATGCCTCTTCTTTGAGCCCTTCCAGGGGGATCTCCCGAAGACCCGCCGCCCGGTGGGCGCTGGAGACAGCGACGTACACCGGGATTGCCGACGCGAGCACCCTCTCACCTAGTTCCTGCGGGAGTGGAATCTGATGGGACTCCGCAATCGCCAGCACTGCCACATCGAGGTCGCCGTGCACCAGTCGCTGGGCGAGCCTCAGGCTGGACGGCTCGACGCACATGGAGAAGGAGATATCCGGGAAGCTCGTCTCCAGACGCTGGAACAGAGACGAGACGCACTCCATGTGCACCGATCCAAATCGGATCGTGCCCGCCGGGCCGGCGATATTTCCCCTCAACGCGTCCATTTCGGCGACCAATAGGCGGGCTCGTTGGAGGAACTGCTCTCCGAAGGTGGTGGATCGAGCGCAACCGCGCCCGCGCTGGAATATCTGATGACCGACCATCCGTTCGACACGCTGAAGCAGGGTCGTGACGGAGGGCTGCGAGATCCCCAGTCTGGATGCTGCTTTCGAGATGCTTCCGGTATCGGCGATCGCGCAAACGACTCTCAGATGCCGGATTTCCAGATCCATGCGTGCACCCTATCCATCCGGGTTCAGGCCGGGTAGGCGCTACTCCCCCGTCCTCGAGCGAGGGCATGTCGTCAAGAAAGCGTCGCAGTCTCGGTGGCAATGGCGGGCGGAAGCTTCGCGCGCATTCATGAACCGTCATTGGGCTCGGGGTGGTGACCCGGCGGCTACGGCTCACTGGGGAGAGGCCAGCGGGACGGCCCCGCTGCCCGAGATATCCGTCGTGGTGTCGCGGCCTTCACCGCGAGGACCGGGCAGGAGACCCGGAGCAGGATCTCCTGTGCGGTCGAGCCCAGGATCAGCTTGCCGATCGGGCTTCGATGCCGGATTCCGATGACTACCAACGACACGTCCTGCGCCTCGGCGAGGTCGGCTATCTCCTCGGCGGCGTCCCGACCCTGCATGAGCTGCCTGATCGCGAACGGTACCCCGGACGCGGTCAGCTCGCGGGTCACCGCGTCCAGGTCGGGCTGCTGGGCGAAGCAGGGATCGACGTAGGCATCTCCCCGCGAGGTGTTCACCACGAGCACCGGCTCGTCGCGGAATCGCGCTTGTCCGATCGCGGCCTGCAGGGCTGCCATTCCCATCGGGGATGGAACGTATCCCACCAGAACGGTCACCCTGTCACCATCCTTGCACGCCGGCGGAGGACGAACCGCCGGACCAACGGCCAGAAGAGCACCACCAGTACGGTGGTGTAGATCAGACCCGACACCCAGCCGCCCAGCAGCCCGTGCCACTCTCCACCGGACAGCTGCAACGCCCGGCGGCCCTGCAGTTCGGCGCGCGGAGCCAGGATCACCCCGACTATCAGCGGCAGGATCGGCAGCCCGAACCGGCGCAGGCCGAAGCCGAGCAGGCCGAGTACGAGCAGCAGGAACAGGTCGAACGGCTGTGCGTTGACGGCGTACGCGCCCATAGACGCGAAGAAGAGGATGCCGGCGTAGAGATACGGTCGAGGAATCCGAAGCAGCCGCGCCCAGGCGGGCGCGAGCGGGAAATTCAGCACCAGCAACAGCAGGTTCCCGACGAAGAGGCTGGCGATGAGCGTCCAGACCAGACCCGACTCCCGCTCGAAGAGCAGCGGGCCGGGTTGGATGCCGTACTGCTCGAAGGCGGCCAGCATCACCGCGGCGGTGGCGTTGGTGGGCAGGCCGATGGCGAGCATCGGTACCAGCGTGCCGGCGGCGGACGCGTTGTTGGCCGCCTCGGGGCCGGCGACGCCTTCGATCGCTCCCCGGCCGAACTCGTCCCGGTGCTTGGACAACTTCTTCTCGGTGGCATACGACAGGAACGTGGGTATCTCAGCGCCGCCCGCGGGTAGCGCCCCGAACGGGAATCCGTAAGCGGTGCCGCGCAGCCAGGGCTTCCAGGACCGGCGCCAGTCGTCGCGGCCCATCCACGGCCGGCCGACCGGGATCACCTCGGCCGGACGGCGTCGGAGGTGCGCGGCGATCCAGAGCGCTTCGCCCACGGCGAAGATCCCGACAGCCACCACAACCACGTCGATGCCGTCTGCGAGCTGCGGCACGCCGAAGGTGAGCCGTTGTTGACCGGTCACCCTGTCGATCCCCACCACTCCGATGACCAGGCCGATCAGCAACGAGGCGAAACCGCGTACCCGGGAGGCGCCCAGCACCGAGGTGACGGCGACGAACGACAGCAGCATCAGGGCGAAGTAGTCCGGCGCGCCGAGGCTGACCGCGAACCGGACCACCGGCGGGGTGATGACCACCAGCAGCAGGGTGGCGATGGTTCCGGCGACGAACGACCCGATCGCGGCGGTGGCCAGCGCCTGCGCCGCCCGGCCGGCCTTGGCCATCTTGTTGCCCTCGATCGCGGTCACCACCGACGAGGACTCACCGGGAGTGTTGAGCAGGATCGACGTCGTCGATCCGCCGTACATTCCGCCGTAGAAGATGCCGGCGAACATGATGAAGGCCTGGGTGGGCTCCATGCCGTACGTCACAGGCAGCAGCAGCGCCACTGTCATCGCGGGGCCGATGCCCGGTAGTACACCGACCGCGGTGCCGATGGTGACACCGAGAAGCGCGATGAGCAGGTTCATCGGCGTCGCCACGTGGGCGAACCCGTCGAGAAGCGAATGGAGGTTCTGCATCTACAGGACTCCTCGCAGCACGCCGGCGGGCAGGTTGATGCAGAGCCCGATGGCGAATGTGTAGAACGTGATGAGCGAGAGCCCCACGGCGATCAGCAGGTTCCGGACGTGGTCGCGGCTGCCGAGCGCGAACGCCGTGCCCCAGAAGAGCAACGTGCCACTGATCACCCAGCCGAGCGGCTCGATCAACACTGCGTTGGTCAGGAACGCCGCGACGAGAAGCAGGACGGTGCGCCAGTCGACAGGAGTGGCCAGGTCGACGTCCTCGCCGGCCTCCGGCTCGCCGACGCCGCCACGAGCCACATCAACGGCGTAGACCACCGCGACGGCCATGAGCAGCGTTCCGAGCAGGATCGGCACCGGCCGTGGGCCGAGCGGGTCGGTGCTGCTCACCGCCTGACCGATCTGGGTCGCGTCGACGACGACCACGACCCCGACCAGCGCCAGGAAGACGCAGACGACGTACTGTGCGCGGTCCGGCTTCGACGCATCCGCTGCGGAACCCGGAGCGTCGTCCGCTCGTGCCGCGTCCGACGGCTCGGGGGCGCGCTGGATCGGGATGTCAAACAACGCCGGGAACCGGGACGGCGAACCGCCGTCCCGATCCGATCGGCTCGGCCGGCCGGTCATGCCAGGCCGAGCTGCTTGAGCAGGTCAGCCACCGACTTGTCCTGCTGGGTGAGGAAGGCGGCGAACTGATCGCCTGTGACGAACGCGTCGGTCCAGCCCCGCTTGGTGAGCTCGGTCTTCCACTCGGCGGAGTCGTGCATCCTGGTCAACGCATCGATCCACAGCTTTTTGTCAGCGTCGCTGATGCCGGGCGGTGCGACGATGCCCCGCCAGTTGGTGAAGACGAGGTCGATACCTGCGGACTTCAGCGTCGGTACGTCCCGTAGCGCGTCGACAGGCGCTTCGCTGGTCACCGCGAGAACCCGGAGCTGCCCGGCCTCGACCTGATCGAGGAACTCCCCGAACCCACTTGCGCCGAAGGCCACCTTGCCTCCGAGCAGGGCTGGCAGTAGCTCGCCTCCGCCGTCGTACGAGATGTAGTTGACCTGTCGCGGGTCGATGCCGATGGTCTTGGCCAATTGCATCGGCAGCAGGTGGTCGGGGCCTCCGAGGGACGAGCCGCCGCCGACAGCGAGGCCCTTCGGGTTGGCCTTCCAGGCCGTGACCAAGTCGTTGATCGTCCGGTACGGCGAGTCCTTCGGCACGACGACCGCGCCTGCTTCCTCGATCATTTTGGCCAGCGGGGTGGTATCGGTCAGAGTGGCCGACGACTTCGAGGTGTACGAGGCGCCGACCACCCCCAGCCCCAACTGCATCGCGAGCTTGCCGTTGCCCTTCTCGTTCACGATGCGCTGCAGTCCGACCGTGCCGCCCGCTCCGGGCAGGTTGAACACCTGCACGCCAGCGGCGATCTTGGCATCCTCCATCACCTTCGCCGCCGTGCGGGCCGTGGTGTCGTATCCACCACCGGGGCTGTTCGGCACCATGATGCGTAGACCGGTGATCGGCTTGCCGTCGCCGCCGGCGCCCGCCTCGCCCTCTTCTGCCGTGGCGCCGCAGCCCACCAGGGCAAGCGCCATGGTTACGGAGACGCCCACGAGTAGCGCTTTTCTTCTGGTTGCCATCAGGTTTCCCTTCCGTTTCGATTCAGACCGGCGGCAAGATGATGACCCCGACGCCGGCTCCCCGTCTGCCTTGTGTCACCAGCGGAAGTTGAGGTCTTTGTGGTCGCGGTCACGCCTCGGCGTCGTACGCTCGCCGGGCAGTTGCTCGCTCTCCAACTCGCGATCATCGTCGTGGTGCTCGCAGCGGTGGCGGCCGTGTCGCTGGCGCAGTCGGCGGCCACCTTCAACCGGTCGAAGGCCGCCGTGTTGCTGCCCTCGGCGAACAACTCGCCGGGAACCCGCTGCTACGGGACCGCCTCGACCAGCCGGCGCCCGGGGAGACGATCGCGTCCCTGGTGCAGAACCTGCCGGTTCAGGCAAACGTGACCACCGTCAGCGTCGCCGATGACAGCGGACGGATAGTCACCTCCACCAACCCGACGCTTGTCGGCAGCCTCATGGTGCTCGGTGATCCGAGGGTCGCCGGCGGTCGAAGCTGGTTCGGCGAGCTGCCGGTGGGCGGAACACGCGAGCTGGTGGCACAGGTGCCGGTCCTGGGCGACCGCAAGAAGGAGAACCTCGGACGGCATCTGGGCGTGGTGATGGTCGGCGAGGCACTTCCGTCCTGGTGGCAGCGACTGATCGGCGCTTCGTCCTACCTCTTCACCTACCTCGGCATAGCCAGCGCCCTCGGAGTGCTCGGATCATGGCTGCTGGCCCGGCGCATCAAGCGGCAGACCCTCGGCCTCGAACCGCGGGAGATCGCCGGTCTGGCAGAGCACCGGGAAGCGCTGCTGCACGGCATAGCCGAAGGGGTCATCGCACTCGATCCGCAACACCGGGTCACGCTGGTCAACTCTGTCGGCCGCCGATTGCTCGACCTGCCCGAACATTGCCTCGGCCGCAGCCTGTCGGAGCTACGGATTGAGGGCCGGTTACGCGACGTACTCGCGGGGGCGGGCAGCGCGCGGGAGACGCGGGACCAGGTCGTGGTGCGGGGCGGCCGGGTGCTCGTGATGAGCCGGATGACGGTGAACAAGGACGGCCGGCGGCTCGGCTCGGTCACCACACTGCGGGACCGGACCGAGCTGGCCCGCCTGGAGCAGGAAATCGGTTCCTTTCGCAGTACCACCGAGTCGCTGCGCGCACAGACACACGAGTTCGCGAATCAGCTGCACACCATCTCCGGGCTGATCCAGATCGGTGAGCACGAGGAGGTGGTCCGGTATGTCGAGGCGCTCAGCCGGCATCGCGCCTCCCTGGACCTCGCGGTGACGAGCCGGATCCACGACACTGCGGTGGCAGCTCTGCTCACGGCCAAATCGGCGGTCGCCGCCGAGCGCCGCGTGGAACTACGGATCTCTGAGCGGACCAGGTTGGGCCGGCTGGACATGGCGGTATCGGCCGATGTGGGTACGGTGTTGGGCAACCTCGTGGACAACGCCGTCGAAGCCGTCGCAGGAGGCCGGAATGTCTCCCCCGCGGATTCCGGCGCCGGCCCGGACATCAACAGCAGGCCGGCCGCCGGGAACCAGTGGGTGGAAGTCGAGTTGCGTCAGGATTCCGCATCGATCGAAATCGTCGTCCGTGACTCGGGGCCGGGGATCGCTCCCCGACTGGCGCAGGAAGTGTTCGCCCACGGTTTCACGACGAAAGCGGCAGAGGGCGGTGAACGGGGTATCGGCCTCGCGCTCACCCGCATGGTCTGTCATCGTCGCGGCGGAGAGGTCGCAGTGACGAACACCGATGAGGGCGCGATGTTCACCGCGCGAATGTCGGTAGCTCCGCTGGAGGCAGGGCCTTGATCGACGTGCTGATCGTTGACGACGACTTCATGGTGGCCCGGATCCATCGCGGTTTCGTCGAACGTCTCGAAGGTTTCCGGGTCGTGGCGACCGCGAGCACCGGTGAACAGGCGATCGCCGCGGTGGAGCAGTTGCGCCCAGACCTGGTGCTGCTCGACTTGTACCTTCCGGACATGTTCGGCCTCGACGTGGTCGCCAGGCTGCACACCGCCGGGCATGACTGCGATGTCCTCGTTATCAGCGCTGCCCGGGAGAGCGACAATGTACGCCGGGCGGTGCGGTACGGCGCAGTCAACTACCTTCTCAAACCATTCAGCTTCGAGGAACTGCGGGGCAGGCTCGAGCAGTATGCCGCGCGGCGCAGCACTCTCTCGAAGAGCATGGTCTGCGACCAGGGGGATATCGACCGGGCGCTCACGTCGAGCAGCCCGATCACCGGCTCGTCCGCTCTCCCCCGCGGCCTCAGCCCAGAGACTGCCGGACTGGTGGAGGAGATCCTCCGGAAGCAAGCGGGAACCCTCTCCGCCGCCGAGTGTGCGCATCAGATCGGCATCTCCCGAGTCAGTGCCCGCCGTTACCTCGAACACTTCGCCGTAGTCGGCCGGGCCGCAGTAACACTCAGGTACGGAAACACCGGACGGCCGGAACGCCGTTACCGCTGGACGGTCCGTTCTGGATCTTGAAAGGTCAACTCGTTCATTGCAACTCGGCCTGTCAGCGTGGTCGTCACCGTTAATCACCCCAGGCCCGGGTGATGGGGCATTTCGATGAGGTGGGTTGTCCGCGCGGTGGGCGAGTGTGAGGCGGTACGGCGGCAGGCGGTTGGCGTGCTTCGCCGCCGGGGGGTCGGTTCCGGAGATCACGGCCGTGCTGCGACCCGCCTGTGGTGCAGCAGGGCGACCTCGGTCAGCTGGGCTCCGACGTCGGTGACCAGCAGGCTGCCGGCTGCTCCCGAGCCGATCGCGGCGGCGCGCACGGTGTCGATGAACACCAGGCGGGAGGGTGCGAGGACCGTCTCGACGACGCGGCGCATCACGGTCTGGTCGTGTTCGCCGGCTAGGACCGGGCGGCAGGCCGCGACGACACCGCCGGAGGCACCGGTTCGCTGAAAAGGCGGATCAAGTGGGACAGCAGGATCACGCAGCCGTCGGCGTCGACGATACAGCCGCGCCGGATCAGAGAACCGGCGGAGGTAGACGCGTCCCCGCACGGCGCGCTGATGGTGCCGCGGTGCGCCGCCCAGACGCCGATCGAGCTGCTGCCGAGGCCAATCGCGACCGCGGTCTGCGGGGCAGAGCGACACATACCGGCAGCGCGCTGGTCGGACGAGAGGACGTTCGCGGGCACGGTTACACCGATCACTTCCATTGATACAAGCGTTTACCGAATCCCGTCGTCGCCGCTGAACAGCTCAGTGAAAGCGGTCGGATCCGGCGCAACTTCGTCGCGCTCGTTGCCGATGCCCGGCAACCGGCCCGCGGTCACTGGCTGCGGTGCGGGCCGGATGACCGAGACCTCGGTCGACCGCTTGAGTGCTGTCGTGGCCCTTCCTGTTCTGGACGGCTATGGTGGCCGACATGGATGACGGGCGCGGCTTCGGGGGCGTCGGCCGGCGAGTTGCGGTGCCGACGTTGCTCGTCTGGGCTGTGCTGGTGTTGGTCGTGTCCACCGCCCGGGACATCGGGTTGTGCATCGTCTTCCGGCTGACCCGCTGTGCGGTCCCGGGCTGTGTACCGGCGTGGTCGGCGGACCGGGCCCCGCCGACGTGGACGCTCACCGCCTGAAGCCGCCCGTTGCGCGGCGTCGGACACGACGCTGCCCCTTGGCTGGGAGCACCATGCCACCCTTCATTCATGACTTTCGCTTCTGCATGCCCATTGACCTGCCGGCGACGTCGCTTCCCTTCGTTAGCCCTCGACACCTGGTCCCCGACGTACCCGGGTGGACGACATGCTGACCGCCGGCGCCTACGCTCGTCCGGGCGTACAGTCGTGCCTTGCCCTTGACCTCGGAACGTCCACCGTCCGGCTGTGGACGCCGCAGGCTGGAACGGTGATCACTGAACCGACGGTGCTCTGCCGCCCCAGCACCGACCGGCACGTGGCCGGACGAGCCGCGCTGACCGCTCAGACCCGCGGTGTGACCGCCACGTGGCCGGTGCGCAACGGCGTGGTGCGCGACTTCTTCGCCTGCGTGCACCTGCTCCGGTTGCTGACCGCCGATCTCCGCCTACCTTCCGACACCGCCTATCCCGTACTGGTCGGTGTGCCGGCGACCGCGACCCTGCGCCAGCGCAACGTGCTTGTCGCCGCGGTCCGCCGTGCCGTCGGTGGACGGGTCAATGCAGTGGAGGAGCCACTCGCGGCTGCTCTGGCCTGCCGTCCTGACCCGGGCGGTGACGTGGTCGTGGTGGACATCGGATCCGGACGTACCGAAGTGGCACGCATCTGTGACCGCAGCATCGTCGCGGCGGAGCGTGTCGATGACGCCGGATCCGTCGACCGGATCCCGGCGATCGCCGACTGTGTGCGCCGTCTCGACCGTCCGCGGGGTGGTCAGCGGCGGCTGCTGCTCACCGGTGGTGGTGCGACCGCCGCCGGAGCCGCCGCGAGGTTGGCCGCGCTGACCGGCCGCTCCATCACGATGCCCGCCGAACCGCCGCTGGCCACGCTCACCGGCCTGCGCCGGCTACTCACGAGCTGACGTGGGCCGGTCCCGCATCCGTATCCACTTCCCGGCCGCGGTTGCGGTCGTCTTCTTCCGGAGTTTGTCATGGACGTCGAATTCACACCGCTGCCGGGCATCGGAGAGTGCCACGCATTCACCACCGTCACCGGTCATCGGGTCGGCGTTGTCACCCACTACGCCGGCGGTCGACGCGAGCTGATCCACGGCGTCAGCGACGATCCCGATGCCACCTGCAGCCTGACCCTCTCGCGTAGCGAGGCGATCGCGTTGGCGGGACTGCTGGGCATCCTGGACGTCATCGACGTGGATGTCACAACCACTCGGCAGCCCCGCCATCCGGCTGCCGGGTGACGGGGCTGAGTGCTGCCATGATCAGCGGCCGCGCCGGCGACGAGGCCGGCGCGGCCGCTGCCGCGGCATTCCGTCAGCCCTTGTGTTTCTGCTGGAAGGGGACGCAGAACCGGGTATGCGGTAGCACTTCGAGCCGTTCGGCGGGGATGAGGCCGCCGCATTTTTCGCAGCGGCCGTAGCTGCCCTCGGCGATGCGTCGCAGCGCACCGGTGACCTGTTCGAGGTTGTGCCGGGTGGCCGTCACCAGTGCCGCCCGGTTGTGTGCTTCGCCGGGGTCGCCGGTGTCGGCCGAGATCTCCGTCAGTTCCTTGAGCCGGTCGTCTGGGCGGCGAAGTCCTCGCTCAGCGACGCACGGAGGCCGGCGAGCCAGCCCTGATCGGATACTTCGATGTCGACGCTCATGTACCGCTTTTTGGTCGGGAGGCCGAAAGTGCTTCGGGAAGCAAGAGGGCGGAAGCTCGAACGGCTTCGCCCTGGCGATCGGTGGGTGTCGTGAACTACCTCGCTCGCCGTGGGTCTCGACCCGACGGCTGCGGGCTGCGTTGCCCAGTCGCCGTCCTGCTCGAGGAGCAACCGTCGGAAACTGCGGCGATCGGCCGCGGGGCCGTGAGATGGACAGCTTTGAACGCCGCCAACGCAGTGACGGTGTGCGAGCGAGAGCTCGCCACCAGCATCGGACCACCTTGAATTGATCGTTCCGGACGTTCGGCAGGGGCTTCGGCAGCGCTGACGCACCCGCTAGCGCAGCGGGTCGAACGGCGCCAGCTCCGCGGGCACCTCACCCTTGAGCACCGCTTGGGCCACCAACTGTCCGGTGATCGGCCCCAGGACGATGCCCCACATGCCATGGCCACCGGCGACGAACACCCGCGGCGCGGCGGTCGCGCCGATCAACGGCAGGCCGTCAGGAGTGCACGGCCGGGAACCGACCCACTCGTCGCGACGGTCATCAAGGTTCACCCCGTTGAGCAACGGCCGCACCGCGTCGACGACGGCGGTGATGCGTCGCGGGTCCAACTCGTCGGCGGGCCGGCGGAACTCCATCATCCCGGCTACCCGCAAGCGGCTGCCCAACGGAGTACAGGCGACCCGCTGCGCCGGGAAGTACAGCGGGCCGGCGGGCATCCGTTCGACAGGCACGCTGAAGCTGTAGCCGCGCCCGGCCTGCACCGGGCGACGTACGCCGAAGCGTGCCGCCAGCTCACCGAAGGCCGCTCCGGTGGCGATGACCACAGCGTCATGGCGGCGCTGCTGCCCGAATGGGCCGGTGACGCGGACGTCCGTGGTTGCCGGCTGCAGACCGGTCACCTCGCTGTTGTCGAGGATGCGGCCGCCGCGGGCCCGGACCGCATCCGCCAGCGACGGGATGAACTCGGAAGGGTTCAGGTACCGCTGCCCGAAAATCTGGACGGCGGCACCGACCCGGTCGCTCAGAACGGGCTCCATCGATCGGACCACCTGTCCGGTCACCGGGCGGAAGGTGACGTCCTGACCGGCGTCGCCCATCTGTTCCAGCTCGTCCAGCAGCCCACGGCTGTCACGCTCGCGGGCGAAGCAGGCCAGGAAGGGTTCCGCCGGCGTCGTCACGGCGCTCACACCGCCGGCCGCGAGGGCATCGAAGGCATCCAGGCAGCGCTCGTTGAGGGGGACGTAGGCGGCCATGCCCCGTCGCCACCGCCGGGCGGTGCTGTAGAACACGAACGACAGCAGGAAACGCCACAGGTCACGGTCGGCCCGCAGCGGCAGGTACACCGGGGATCGGGCGCTGAGCACCGCGCGTAGACCGTAACGCAGCACCGCAGGTTCCGGCAGTGGGGCGGTCAGCCCCGGGGTCAGCCAGCCGGCGTTGCCCCACGACGAGCCGGCGCCAGCGTGATGACGCTCGTAGACCGTCACCCGTGCGCCGGCTTCCTGCAGGAACCAGGCCGTGGACAAGCCGACCATGCCCGCTCCGATCACCGCGACGTCACACGGTGAGCCGCGCACGAACGCGGGAGTGCCTGTCACGCCGAGCTCGTCAGACATACCACTCCTCTGCTGCGCTGTGCCGTCTCGACAGCCGTTGGGTAGCTGGGCGCGCCATCCGGGCCTGCTTTCCGGCCATGATCGCCTGGTCACCGCATACCGGGCCAGGGCTGTGGCCGGTCAGCTGATGCGTCACACCTTGCCGACGCTCGGAAACCAACAGGCGACGGCAGCGCGACGGCAATCTCGCCCAGCCCGGGCCCGTTGTCGCTGACCTGGCAGGTCAGCACGTCGTGGTGCTGCCACAGACGCACCTCGCCGCCGCCCCCGCCCAGACCACGCACTCCATCAACATTGGTCGATAGCTGCGGGCCTGGTCGAACAAGCGGCCGTCACCGGCGAATCATCGGGGTTAGGAGTTCTAAAAGCTGGCCGGCCGACCGGTCATGGCAGACGGCGCCTAGCGCGGCAATCCTGAGGTAATCATCCCGTACCGCAAGCCCGCTGACGGCAGTGATCTGCCCGAGTGGAAGGCGGACCTGAACAAGCAGGATCGCTCGGTCCGAGCGCAGGTCGAACACGCCCTGGCCCGCATGAAATGCTTCAAGATCCTGCGCGACTACCGCCGCGCCGCCCACACATTGGCCGACACCGCATCCGGCATCGCCCACCTCCACAACACCATCCTGGCCGGCTGATCCAGGAACCGTTGCGCGGCAACGCCATCACCGAGTTACGAGACATCCTTAGACGCACTCACATGTCGCAACGGGGCACCCTGCGATTAGCAGGTCGACTCGGGCAGCGGGCTTCGAGCGCCGGGTCACATCACGACGCGGACACCAGGCCAGCGTTCGGTGGGGCGGTGGCGGGCGAGTCGCCGCCGGGAGATCTCCGCGCTGGCCCTGGCCGGGTTGCGCCGCCACACCCCATCGAGCAGATCGTCGGGGCCGTGGGGCGCGCATACCGTGATCTGGTCATGCGCGTCGAGGCGTACGGCCACGGCGGTGGCGTACTCGGGCCAGGTGGCAATGGCATCGGCGACGGTCCGCAACGGCGCCACCGGACCTCCGCCGAACTTGGCCGGGTACCAGGTGTGCACCGCGGCCTGGTTTTTGCCTCCCACGGCGGATTCGGCTAGCGCGGATGATCACGGGCGACCTCCTCGCCACCCGAGCCCCGGGCGGCGGCGCCGCGTGCCGCGGCCGCCGGGGGACTTCGGCCGGTCGCGATGTACGCCCGGCGATCGGCCGTCTCGTGACACGCTGCCGTGGGGACGACCCGGACGGGAGCGGAAGTAATGACCATCGGTATCGCGGTGAACGGCAGCTGATGGGCCGAGCGGTGATCATGCTGGCCGCGGTGGCGGCGGCCGTGCTGGTGGACGTGCTCAGCGGCGTACTCGTCAACCGGATCGCCCATGGTCGCTACAAATGGCTGCTGGCGCCGCTGCGCCAGGCCTGCCGCCGCCCGACGACCGCCGTTCTGCTACTCGCTGGCCTCTACGCCGCGCTGCCGGGAGGGCCGGGCCGGTGGCTGCGCGAGGGCCGGCACGCCATCCTGTTGCTGCTGATCGGCAGCGTCGCCTTGCTGGTGGTCAGGGCGCTGCACGTCGCCGAGTTCGTGGCGTTCAGCCGGCTGCCGGCCGGGGTGATGGCCGGCCGTCGGATCCGCCGCACCCGCACCCAGATCCGGCCGGTGCGACGGTTGACCTCGACGGCGGTCACGATCGTCGCGATCGGTCTGATCATGACCACCTTCGAGCCGATACGCCTGTTCGGCATCTCGGTGCTCACCTCGGCCGGTGTGATCGGCGCCGTGATCGGCCTGTCCGCCCGGACCGCGCTGGGCAATGCCTTCGCCGGCATCCAGGTCGCCTTCGCGGACGGCCTCTACATCGGTGACGTGCTCGTCATCGACGGCGAGTGGGGTCGCGTCGAGGAGGTGAAACTGACTAACGTGGTGATCCGGCTCTGGGACGACCGCCGGCTCATCCTGCCCACGACCTACTTCACCGAGCGCCCGTTCCAGAACTGGACGCGACACGAGACCCGGGTGGTCGGCAAGGTCCAGATCCACGTCGACCACACCGCCAACCTGGACGACCTGCGCGTCGAGGCGCAGCGCCTGATCGAGGCGTCGCCGCTGTGGGACCGGCATCAGTGGGTGCTTCAGATGGTCGATGCCAACCCGCAGACCGTCGTCATCCAGATCCAGGCGTCCGCCGCCGACGGGCCGAGCGCCTGGGACCTCCGCTGCGACCTGCGCGAGGCGATGGTTCGCTACCTGCGGGAGAAGCACCCGCAGTGGCTGCCCCGCACCCGCAGCGAGTACAAGCCCTGATTCCGCGCCCGGGATGCGGCATTCGCGTTGCCGACCAGCAGCCGGGCCGTTAAACCACCATAGGGCTGACACGCAACGAAGGTGGGGAACCCGATGCTGGTTGACCTGCTCGCCCAGGACGCCGCCCCGGGAGACCTCATGGCGGCGCGGGTGCAGATGGCCCTGTCCCTGGGCTGGCACATCGTGATCGCCTCGTTCGGCGTCGGCATGCCGGCGGTCACCGTCTTCGCCGAGTGGCGCGGTCTGCGCACCGGGGACCCGACCTTCACCCGGCTGGCGCACCGCTGGGCCAAGGCGATGGGCGTGCTGTTCGCGGTCGGCGCGGTGTCGGGGACCATCCTGTCGTTCGAGATGGGGCTGCTCTGGCCCGGCCTGATGGGCCGCTTCGGCGACGTGATCGGCCTGCCGTTCGCGATGGAGGGCATCGCGTTCTTCGTCGAGGCCATCTTCGTCGGGATCTACCTGTACGCCTGGGACCGGGTGCTACCCCGGGTGCACCTGCTCTCCGGACTGCCGGTCTGTGTCGCGGGCGTGGCGTCCGCGTTCTTCGTGGTGTCGGCAAACGCCTGGATGAACCAGCCCCGCGGCTTCGACCTGGTCTCCGGCGAGGTCACCGACGTCAGGCCGTGGCAGGCGATGTTCAACCCGGCGACGCCGCCGCAGACCCTGCACATGATCGTCGCAGCGTTCATGGTGACCGGCTTCGGCATCGCCAGCGTCTACGCGGTGGCCCTGCTGCGCGGCCGCCGGGACCGCTACCACCGGCTCGGCTTCGCCATCCCGTTCACCGTCGCTGCGGTGCTCTCCCCGGTGCAGGTCGTGGTCGGCGACTGGGCGGCGCACTTCGTCGCGGAGTACCAGCCCACCAAGCTCGCCGCGATGGAGGGGCTGGCCCGCACCGAGGCCGGCGCGCCGCTCTCGCTCGGCGGCGTCTACGTCGACGGGGAACTGCGGTACGCAGTCGAGGTGCCCAACGCCCTGTCGCTGCTGGCCAGGTGGGATCCGGACGCCGTGGTCATGGGCCTGGACCAGGTGCCCGACGATCAGGAGCCACCGGTGACGGTGGTCAAGTGGGCGTTCCAGCTGATGGTGGCCATCGGCTTCGGGCTGGTAGCGCTTTCCGCCTGGTGGGCGCTTGCGTGGTGGCGGCGTCGGGGTCCGCCGCGCTCGCCGTGGTTCCTGCGGGCCGCCGCCCTGTCCGGGGTCGCCGCCGCCGTCGCGGTCGAGGCCGGCTGGGTCATCACCGAGGTCGGGCGGCAGCCCTGGATCGTGTACGGCGTGCTGCGCACCGCCGAGGCGGTAAATCCGGCGCCGGGCCTGGCCACCGGCCTGGCCCTGGTCGCCGCCGTCTACGCGGTGCTCACCGTCGCCACCGTCGCGGTTCTGTGGCGGATGGCCTGCCACCGCGACGAGCCGGTCGCTCCGCAGGAGGGCGTACCCGAACCGGTGGACAGCGGCCGATGACCGTCGTCGACGTCCTGCTCGGGGTGCTGCTGGCCGGTCTGACGCTCTACACCCTGCTCGCCGGCGCGGACTTCGGCGCCGGGATCTGGGACCTCCTCGCCGGCGGGGCGCGCCGCGGCGCAGCCCGCCGGGAACTGATCGCGCACTCGATCGGCCCGGTGTGGGAGGCCAACCACGTCTGGCTGATCCTGGTGATCACCCTGTTCTGGACCACCTTTCCGCCCGCGTTCGCCGCGTTCGCCTCCACCCTTTACATCCCGCTGACCCTGGCCGCGCTGGGCATCATCGGTCGTGGCGCGGCCTTCGCCTTCCGCAAGGCCAGTCACACCCTCACCGAGCAACGCCTCTACGGCGCCACCTTCGCGCTCTCCTCGGTGGCCACCCCTTTCTTCCTCGGCTCGATCGTCGGCGCAGTCGCCTCCGGTCGCGTCCCGCCCGGCATCGCCGAGGGTGACATCTGGCGCAGCTGGCTCAATCCCACCTCCATCTACGGGGGACTGCTCGCGATCGGCGTGTGCGCGTACCTCGCCGCGGTCTACCTCATCCACGACGCGCGCCGCGCCGGTGCCGCCGACCTGGTGGCCCAGTTCCGCCGCCGCGCCCTGGTCACCGGCATAGTGGTGGGCGTCGGCGCGGCGGCCGGGCTGGCCGTCGTCGCCGCCGACGCGCCGGACCTTTTCGCCGATCTTCGGGGCCGGGCGCTCGCCCTGGTGCTGCTCTCGTTCGCCGCGGGGCTCGGGTCGCTGGTGCTGATCGCCACCGGCCGCTACCGGGCGGTGCGGGTGACCGCGGCCCTCGCGGTCGCGGCCGTCCTCTGGGCCTGGGGCGCCGCCCAGTACCCAGACCTGCTGCCGCCCGACCTGACCGTCACCGAGGCGGCCGGTGATCCCACCGTGCTCGCCACGGTGCTCGCCGTCCTCGCGGTCGGAGCGCTGCTGCTGGCGCCCTCCCTGCTCTGGCTGTTCGACATCTTCCAGGGCTCCAAGCCGGCCGCCGGCAACCCACCGCCCCGGTGACGCTCACCCGGGCGGGCAGCCTGTGGGCGGCGCTGGCGGCGGCGGTGGCGCTGGGAGCCCTGCACCTTCTCGCGCCGGCCATCCGCCGGAGACTGCCGGCGCCCACCCACGCGGCGACGTCCCTCGGTGGCGGCATCGCCGCCGCGTACGTGTTCCTCTACCTGCTGCCGCGCCTCGCGGAGGGCAACCAGGCGGTGGCCCACGTCCTGAAGGAGGAGATCAGGCCCACCCCGGCCCGCGGATTCGTGCTGTTCCTCGTCGCGCTGGTCGGCTTCTTCACGTTCTACGCCCTGGAACGTGTCACCCACCGCTCGCAGCAGCGCCGGCAAGAGCCCACCCGGCTGGTCTTCGGGTGCCAGCTCGGCTTCTTCGCCCTGTACAGCGGCCTGATCACGTACACCCTGGCGACTAAGCTGGACGCGGGGCTCGGGCCGGCGGTGCTGTTCGCCGTCGCCATGGGGCTGCACGTGCTGGCCACCGACGGCGTCCTGGCCGAGCACTTCCCGGTCAGCCTCACCACCGGGTGGCGCCTCGTCCTGGTCGCCGGCGCCGCCGGCGGCTGGGTGACCGCGGTCGCCGTCCAGCCCACCGGCGTGCTGATGAACGTGCTCACCGCCTTCCTGGGTGGCGGGATCCTGCTCAACATTTTCGTCGACGAACTGGCCCCCGAAAGGCACTCCAGCTTCACCTGGTTCACCATCGGCCTGGCCGCCTACTCCGCCCTGCTCGCCTTCGCGACCTTCACCACCGACGTCGGCGCTGCCTGAGGACGATCACCGGCCGCCTCCAGACGGCCAGCCGGTGATGGCGGCCGGTTGTCAGCGACTGACCGTCACGTCGACCGTTCCGGCGCTCACGGTGCCGTCGTTCAGTGGGGTGCAGCGGATGCCGCCCGTGCGGCGCAGCGCCTTCTACGCATTGGGGGCCGATGGCGACGTCCTTCAGGCACAGGGGTTGGCCGGGCGGTTGTCCCGCAGGCTGACCGGCCTGCGCCGGCGTCGTCGTCAAGCCCTCCCAGCACGGCCGCGGTTTGGATGATCTGCTGCAACAACTCGCCGGGGCGGAGCCCCCGGGACACACCGCGACGGCTCGCCGAGCTGCTCGTCGGGTGTCACGTGCCAGCCGGTACGGCGGCGGGCCGGACCGAGAGGTCGAGCTCGCCGCCGACGACGTTGACCTCGATGGTGTCGCCCGGATTCGCCCCGTCATCGAGCAGCAGGGTCGACAGCCGGTCTTCCAACTCGCGCTGGATGCTGCGCCGCAGTGGCCGCGCCCCGTACTCGGGCTGGTAGCCCCGGTTGGCCAGCCACTGCACGGCGTCCGGGCTGACCTCAAGGTCGATGTCCTGTGCGTGCAACCGACGGCGGGTGCGGTCCAGCAGCAGGCCGGTGATCTCAAGGAGCTGGTCCCGGTCCAGGCCGGTGAAGACGATGATCTCGTCGATCCGGTTGAGGAACTCCGGCCGGAACCGCTGCCCCAGCAGCCCCATCAGTTCCTCGCGCTGGTCGTTGACCGGACGCCCTGCCTCCTGCGCGGCCAGAATGCGGTCCGCGCCGATGTTGCTCGTCATGATCAGGATGGTGTTGCTGAAATCGACCGTGCGACCCTGCGCGTCGGTGAGGCGACCGTCGTCGAGCACCTGCAGCAGCGCGTTGAACACATCCGCATGCGCCTTCTCCACCTCGTCGAAGAGCAGCACCGAGTATGGCCGGCGCCGGACCGCCTCGGTGAGCTGACCGGCCTCCTCGTACCCGACGTAGCCCGGGGGCGCTCCGACCAGCCGGCTGACCGTGTGCTGCTCCTGGAACTCGCTCATGTCGAAGCGGATCATGCTGGACTCGTCGCCGAAGAGCGCCGCGGCGAGGGCTCTGGCCAGTTCAGTCTTGCCGACGCCGGTGGGTCCGAGGAAGAGGAACGACCCGTCGGGTCGCTGGGGGTCACTCAGCCCGGAACGCGATCGGCGTACGGCGGCCGCCACAGCCCGTACGGCCTCGTGCTGGCCGACCACGCGCTCGTGCAGTTGCTCCTCGATGCGCCTCAGCCTCTGCTTCTCCACCTCCGTGAGCTGGGTGACGGGAACACCGGTACGGCGGCTGACCACCTCGGCGATGTCGCTCATATGCACCTCGGGCACCGGAGGCGTGCCCTCCTGCGCCGCCGCCAGATCCCGCTCTGCCGCACCGATCTCGGCTTTCAGCGCACCCGCGCGTTGATAATCCTCGTTCGCCACCGCGCTGTCCTTCTCCCGGCGCAGCTGGGACAGCCGCCTTTCGATCTCCTTCTTGTCCGGAGCCGGGGTGCGGGAACGAAGCCGGACCCGGGCCCCCGCCTGGTCGAGCAGGTCGATGGCCTTGTCCGGCAGAAACCGGTCGGTGATGTAACGGTGGGACAGTTCAGCCGCGGCGTCCAGCGCTTCGTCCGTGTAGCGCACCTGATGGTGCGCCTCGTACCGGTCACGTATGCCCTTGAGGATCGCGACGGTGTCCTCCACGCTCGGCTCCGACACCAGGATCGGCTGGAACCGGCGCTCCAGCGCAGGATCCTTCTCGATGTAGCGACGGTACTCGTTCAGTGTCGTCGCACCGACCACGTGCAGTTCGCCGCGGGCCAGGGCGGGCTTGAGCATGTTGCCGGCATCCATCGCCCCCTCGCCACCGCCGCCCGCGCCGACAACGGTGTGCAGTTCGTCGATGAAGAGGATCAGCCCGTCCTCGCCCGACGTCACCTCCTGGATCACGTTCTTCAGGCGCTCTTCGAACTCACCGCGGTACTTGGTGCCCGCCACCATCCCGGACAGGTCGAGTGCGACCACACGCCGGTTGGCCAGGGTTTCGGGCACCTCGTCGTTGACGATGCGCTGCGCGATGCCCTCGACGATCGCCGTCTTGCCGACGCCCGGCTCGCCGGTGAGCACCGGATTGTTCTTCGTACGCCGGGAGAGCACTTCGATCGTGTCGTCGATCTCGTCATCACGGCCGACGACCGGATCGAGCCGACCGGCCCGGGCGTCCTCGGTGAGGTCCCGCCCGTACTGGTCAAGGGTGGGGGTGCTGCTGGCTCCGCGCCCGTCGGCACCGCCCGCCGGCGGCGTGGGCCCGGTGACGGCCCCACCGAGCGCCCGCAACGCCCGGCCCGCGGTCGTCTCCGGGTTCGCGGCGATGCCGAGCAGGAGGTGTTCGGGGCCGATGTACGTCGCGCCGGACCGTCGCGACTCGCGGTGCGCGTCGAGCAGGGCGCGCTTCGCCGCCGGCGCGAGCGGAGGCGTGTCCTCGCGTGGCCTGCCCTTGGGGACGGCCGACTCTATCTGGCGGGCCAGGTCGTCGGGGTCGGCGCCGCTCGCGCCGAGCATCCGGCGGGTGGGGTCGGCCTGGGCTGCGGCCCACAGCAGGTGCTCGACATTGAGGTACGGGCTGCCCCACTCCGTAGCCTGCTCGGCTGCCCGTTGCAGCAGTTGCCGCGACTCGGTGGAGAGCAGCCGGGACAGGTCGACCCGCTCCACCGGACGTCCCGCGAACGGGTCTCCGCCGAAGAACCGACTGATCAAGTCGTCCAAGGAGCCGCCAGGGATGCGGAACGCGTCGAGCGACATCTCATACCCTTTCTGCCGGTGGGGTGGGTCCTCGGCACAGGCCCACCTGAACGCTACGCACCTTTCGCCCACAGGGTTGGCCTTTATGGGTTTCTGGGGAGGCCAGGGTTTGTACTCGCTGCGGGTGCAGGGCAGCCACTGAGGGTGGTTGTCGCGGAGGTCGCACCGGAGCGTCCCAGGCGCTGGGCCCCGTCGGCGCCTGCGGCCTGCCCACCATCGGATCGGCGCCTTGACCGGCAGGCCGGGAGGCGCGGGACCCCGGTACCCGCGGACCCTGCGGTCTGCCCTCACGAGCGCTGCGTTGTTACCGGTGGACTTGACCCAGGCGTCCGGCAGGCGTCCGAGTTTGGCCATCGGCGGGGGACCGAATTGCGCTCAGTGTTCCGACAGCACCACGCTCTCCGCCGTCTTGCGCCCCAGACATCTCCGCCGAGTTCGGGCGGCGAAGGCGTGATCGAAAGGCGGCGGTGTACTTGCGGTCGCGGATGAGGAACCCTCCCCGCAGCACACCGGCCACCCCGCCCCACCCTCGATGCGGCCCGATCCGGTGATGGCTCCGGGTTTCCGCTGGCCGGCCCGGTTGATCCGGAACGCTGAACGGGTGGAGCAGCGATCGGGACGTGCGCCGGGACGCCTGCTGTCCGTCAGGCGTGCGCTGTGGTCGTTGGCCGCCGGTGTCGTCGCCGGCACGGCCACCGCGCTCGTCGGGGCGCCGGAGCTGACGCCGCTGGTGGTCTGGACGATCGCGGCGGGCACGATCCTCGTTTGGGTGTGGCGGGCCTGCTGGTCGGCGAGCCCGAAGCGTACCGAGCAGCTTGCCGAGGCGGAGCAGCACTCCCGTTCCACCGACTCGGCGATCCTGATCGCGTCCGTTGCCAGTCTCGCCGCCGTGGCCGAGGCGCTCGTGCGCGCCTCGAACCAGCATGACGCAGTGGCAGTCACGCTGGTGATCCTCAGCGTCATCGCGGTGGTCCTGGCGTGGGCGCTGGTGAACACGGTCTTCGCGTTGAAGTACGCCCGGCTGTGCTACCGCGACGGCGGTGGCATCGACTTCAAGCGGGGAGATCCACCGGCGTACGCCGACTTCGCGTACATCGCCTTCACGGTCGGCATGTCCTATGCCCCGGGCGAGAACGAACCGACGAGTAACCACATGCGCCGGATCGCGCTCGGGCACGCACTGCTCTCGTAAACCTTCGGAACCGGCACCCTGGCCGTCGCCGTCAACCTGGTCACCAACCTTGGTCAGTCATGACCCACCCCGCAGCACATGAAAGAACTTCCAGGCATACCCGTATGGGTCCTCGACCTCGACGTACCGCTCGCCCCACGCAGCATCCAGTGGGCCAGCCCCGATCACGCAGCCCGCGATGCGGCAACTCCGGGCCATCTCATCAACGTCTTCTACCTCGATGCCGATGACCATGCCCAGACCGCGCGGCCCTGCCAACGTCTGACGCTCCCGCGCACTGTCGGGAAACGGCATGCCCACTAACGCATCGACCAGCAGCTGCAATGGACCCCGGCGCAGGATAGCCATCAGCACCTTGCCATCCCGACCCGGCACGGTTCCGACCGGTACGAAACCGAAGCCTTCGTAAAACGACGCAGCCGCGCCCACGTCCTCGACCCGCAACCCGACCCGCACCGGAGGCTCACCACTCAGAGGGGGGCCTAAAACTGGCTGGCCGGCGTCCCCGCCTAGCCGGCATGTGGACAGGATGATCACAGGCAAGAGCGAGAGGATGACCTCCTCATCGGACGGCTGCAGACCTTCCAGCCTCCCTGTCTCCGGAGGCTGGTAGCCCCTGTGGTGCCCGACGTAAGCTCACGCGGGCCGAGCGACGGGGGTTAGGAGTCGTACGCCCAATTCGTGGCCGTACCGTTCAATTTCAGCCGCACTCTCCTGCTTCTGGACGAGGTTGGCGTGTAGATACTGCACACACTGGGCCTCACCCATAATAATCGCCCAATCAAAAAGGGTCTTGTGTGCCGCAATGGTGAGGTATAGGAACCGAATCAGAGTATCGACTGCGAATTGATCAACGAGGCCGACTGAGGGGTTTGTGCGTACGAAGCTTTCAAATTGCCCATACATGCCTTCAACAGCGTCGGACCGGGTTGAAAGCGGGGAGGTGCCGAATGCCTTGGCGCAGGAGTTGATGTTGTGATTCCACTGCATACATTCCTGTTGCTTGCGCCGTACGATCTGCCTGAGATCGTCACTAACTCGATGGGCCAAGAAGTCGAGAACCCGCCGCCCGGATATCTCCATTTCACCTAGTATGCCTAGCTCATAGATGAACAGGTCACGCGTCGTATTAATCGCCATGCGCTCCTCCTGACCTCGCTGGCGAGCCGCCACGGCCTACCCGTTCAGAAACCACCAAAACGCGGCAGGCAAGCCAGCAGGAAGGGTGTAAATTTGCGCATGTCGAACGAGCGGCCGAGAAGGATGAATGAGCCATCCCTGTCTGCCATCGACCCGCCCCTCCTGGGGAGCGGGCCGCCGCCCGGCCCGCCACGTCAAGCGGGCCTTGACGCGCGTACGGACGCTGTCGGAACAGACTGAGTCGGCTCTCGTGTCACGGACCGCGCCCCCGGCGGACATCGCCACAGTGGCGCAGTTGACCCAACCTTGCCCGGCACGGACCCGGCTTCCGGGGTCGGAGCTGACCACCAGCGACCACCCCTCCCCCTCCCAGGTGAGCAGTTGACCTGACCCTGCACGGCTGCGAAGCCGGCTCCTGGACGACCGACATGCCTTCGCGCGGACACCGCCCCCAAGCTTGGAGCTTGCCGCGCGGACCCGACGCCCTCCCTTCGCCGCGCTGCTCAGGCGCGGCGCGGCCGGCTGCTGGCGAGAACCTCCACCACTCTCCCCGCTATCCCGTCTGTGGCGGCTCCGGGGCTCCCCGCTGTCCGCGCCAGCCGCCGGGCGTCAGGCGTGACGGCCGCAGAGCGACAGCGGCAGCGGCCGGCGCGCGCCCAGGCGGCGGCGCGTACGGCCCGTTGCGGGCCGCCTTGAAGACGTACAGAAACTTTGAACAGCCTCGTCGGGACATCGTTGTCGGGACATCGTCGGCACGTCGTTGGCACGTCGTCGGCACGTCGGCACGTCGGCACGTCTGTCCGACTCCGGTTGATGCGTTGCACGGTGGCTTCACTTGATGGGTGACACTCCGCCGAGTGCTGGTGGAGTTGAGTGTGACCGGGCAGCGCTATCGCGCAGTCTGGAAGTTGAAGCTGGCCTGTCCGTGACGAAGGTCGCCGAACGCTTCGGCGTCTCGCGCCGGTGGGTGTGATCACCGGCGTTCTCGGCGCCCCGTACCTCATCTATCTGCTCGTCCGCACGAACCGCGCGGGAGGCTCGCTGTGACCACCGACCATTCACTGACGGTCGAGAAACTGACCGTCGGCTAGGGCGGCCGCGTCGTCATCGAATCACTCGATCTGCTCGTCCCGCCCGGCCGGATCACCGCGATCGTCGGTGCCAACGCGTGCGGGGAATCGACGCTGCTGCGGTCGATGTCGCGGCTACTCGCCCCGCGAACCGGCCACGTCATGCTGGACGGCCGCGAAGTACACAGGATGCCGGCCAAGGAGCTGGCCCGAACGCTCGGCCTGCTCCCCCAGTCACCGATCGCGCCCGAGGGCAGCACCGTGGCCGACCTGGTCGGCCGGGGCCGCAACCCGCACCAACGCCTGCTGTCACGATGGAGCAGGGACGACGACCGGGCGGTGGCCGCCGCCCTCGACGCCACCCACATCGCCGACCTGGCCGACCGGTCGATCGACGAGCTCTCCGGGGGGCAGCGTCAACGGGTGTGGATCGCCATGGCGCTGGCCCAGCAGACCGAGCTGCTGCTACTCGACGAGCCGACCACCTTTCTCGACGTCAGCCACCAGGTCGAGGTGTTGGACCTGCTCACCGACCTGAACCTCACTCGCGGCAGCACGATCGTGATGGTCCTGCACGATCTGAACATGGCGGCCCGCTACGCAGATCACCTCATCGCCCTCGCCGACGGCGGCCTGCACGCAGCAGGTGCGCCGACCGATGTGCTGACCGAGGACTGCGTCCGCGCCGTCTTCGGCCTGGACAGCCAGGTCATCCCGATCCGGTCTCCGGCAAGCCGCTGATGCTACCGATGGGCCGTCACCACATCCGGGCCGCGCAGTCGTAGGCCGACAGCGGCGCATCTCCACGTCCTGCGTTACGCCCCGGCGTCCTGCCGCGTCGCGCCGGCACCAGTTACGACACCCCATAAGATGGTTCACCTCAGCGAGGGTGATCGACTACGGTACGGGTTCGGTCGAGCGGGTAGGTGATCGGCATGGACTCAGTGCGGATGCCCTTCGGCGGTGGTGCGGACAGCGCGCCGGTCCGCCGGGCCGTCCGGGAGGTCCTCGTCGGCTGGCAGGCCACGCACGTCACCGACGACGCGCTCACCGTCATCACGGAACTCGTGCACAACGTCATCAGGCACACCGGTGCCGGGGGCAGGGTCGAGTTGACCCGCAGTCGGACGCGATCCGGATCGAGGTTTTCGACGACTCCGATCGACCACTGCGTCGCTTCGAGCCGGACCCGCACCGCATCGGCGGTCGTGGCCTGCTAATCGTCGACGCGATGGCGCGCAACTGGGGCACGAGAACCACCCCGCACGGCGAGCCCGGCAAAGTGGTCTGGGCGGAGATCTCCCTCGACCGGTCCGCCTGACCGCCCCTCACCGCGAGGCCCGGCCTGCCTCACCTGGCCGGCACCGCACCGCCACCGGCCGCACCGATGACTCGTCCCGGCGGGCCCGTGGCCTGGAGAGGCGCCCCACGGGCGGGCGAGGCGACGCTGTCCTACCCGGCTCGTGCGGGCAGGTGATAATCGACAGGTTTACACAACAGGTGGATGGTGCATCGTGTCGGCGTCACCGTCCGCGTGACGGTCGCGGCCGGAGAGAGGATCTGTCGTGATCAGTGACGCCGACCTGCCGACGGTGCCGCCCACCGGCATGCCGTCGGGGCTGGCGAATCCGGCGTCGTCGCCGACAACCGCGGAGCCGGCGGTCCTTCTCATCGAGGATGACCCCGGTGATGCGTTGCTCACCCGGGAGCTGCTGAGCGACAGCGGAATCAGCAACCGGTTCACCCAGGCGAGCAGCCTGAAAGAGGCCGCGGCCGCGCCGACGACGCCGGACTGCGTGCTGCTCGACCTGCACCTGCCCGACTGCCAGGGGCTGGAGGCGCTCGGCCGGGTGCTGCACCGATGGCCGGACGCGGCAGTGGTGGTGCTCACCGGCCTGGACGACGCGGCCACCAGAACGGCGGCTGTCGCCGCCGGAGCACAGGACTACCTGGTCAAGGGTCACATCGACGGCGCGCTCCTGGGCCGCACGATCCAGTACGCCATTCAGCGCCGACGGGCCGTGGTGACGGAGCGGCAGCTACGCGACAGCCGGATGCAGGCCAGCGAGAACACGCGGCTGCAACGCGGCCTGCTCCCTACGCCACTGGTCACCGACCCCGCGCTGGCGGTCGTCAGCAGATACGTGCCGGGACGGGGACGGTCACTGCTCGGCGGTGACTTCTTCGACCTGGTGCAGGACGAGGATCACACGCTCCACGCCGTCATCGGTGACGTCTGCGGCAACGGTCCGGATGAGGCAGCCATCGGCGTCGGCCTACGCGTCGGGTGGCGCACCCTCACCCTGGCCGGGGTGGAGAAGGCCGCCCGGATGCGGCTGCTGGAACAGGTGCTCGTCGCCGAGCGGCCACGTGAGTCGATGTTCGCGACCGCCTGCACCATCCGCGTCGTCCCAGACCGCTCGCAGGTGATCATCGTGAGCGCCGGTCACCCCGCGCCACTGGTGATCACGCCCGGCTCGGCCGACCCCGCGCCGATCCGCCACCATCTCGGGCTGGGCATGTTCCCCGGGCGAGGTCGCTGGCAGGAGTCGGTCGTCACGCTCCCGGCGGGCGCAGGTCTGCTGCTGTACACCGACGGCGTCTACGAGGGGTTCAGCGAGGACGGGACCCGCCTCGGCGAGGAACGCTTCATAGAACTCGCCGCCACGCTGAGCACCGTCACGGAACCGGGCGACTTTCTCACCGCCCTGCTCGACAAGATCAGACGCAGCGACGACGGCCGGCACAGCGATGACACGGCCCTGCTCTACCTGACCTGGCCCGCCGGGGCGGACGCCGCGCCGATCGGCCCTGATCGGTGAAGGGCGCGGGCGCAGCCCACACTGCTCTGCTCAGACCTCGGTGAGCTGGCCGCGCAGCTTGGTCAGGGCGCGGGCGAGCAGCCGGGACACGTGCATCTGGGAGACACCGACCCGGGCGGCGATCTCGCTCTGGGTCAGGTTGCCGTAGAAGCGCAGCGTGAGGATCTTCTGCTCCCGCTCGTCGAGCGTGGCGAGCGCCGGGCCGAGGGAGGCGCGCAGGTCGGCCAGCTCGTACTCGTTGTCCTCGGCGCCGAGGGTGTCGCCCAGCTCGGTGGCGCTGTCGCCGTCGCCGATCGGGGTGGACAGCGACACCGCGTTGTAGGCGCGGGCGCCTTCCAGGCCTTCGAGCACCTCTTCCTCGGTGACGTCGAGGTGGGCGGCGATGTCGGCGACGGTCGGGGCCCGGTTGAGCGTCTGGGTCAGCGTGCTGTTGGCCTCGGAGATGCGCAGCCGCAGCTCCTGCAGGCGGCGCGGAACCCGGATGTTCCAGGTGCGGTCGCGGAAGTGCCGCTTGATCTCGCCGAGGATCGTCGGGATGGCGAAGCCGGCGAAGTCGACGCCGCGCGAGGCGTCGAACCGGTCTACCGCCTTGATCAGGCCCAGCGCGGCGGTCTGCGCGAGGTCGCCGGCCGGCTCGCCGCGCCCGCTGTAGCGGGCGGCCAGGTGGTTCGCCAGCGGCAGCCACGCCTCGATGACCTGGTTGCGCAGGGCGGCCCGCTGCGGGTGGCCGGCGGGCAGCGCGGCGAGCGCCGCGATCAGCTCACTGGCGCGGCTCTCCTCGCCGGTCTGCGACGCGCGATGCACCTCGGTAGCGGTCGATGCCATGGTCATCGTGGTCATGCTGCCCTTCCCCGCCTTCGTGCGAACTGGCGCCCCAAGCACCGATGGTGAACGAACCATAGACGACACGACAGCAAGAATCAACCGATCAGCTGATGTACAAAACCTGCCATAAGCATCAAAGCGGATTTCCCCCACCGGCGGCGCCTCACGAGTTCACAGATTGACCGCTTCGCGCCTCAACTGCCCGCTCCGGCGGCGAATCTGGTCAGCAGACGGGCGAACTGGTGCTTCTCCTCGGTCGTGAAGCCTGCCGTCGCCGCACGCAGACGGGCGTGCCGGAACGTCCGGGCCCGCTCGTGCAGGGCGACGCCGTCGGGGGTGAGGCGCACCAGACTCTGCCGAGCGTCGACCCGACCCGCCAACCGCACCACCACGCCGCAGGTCTCGGCGCGACCGACCAGGCGACTGGCAGTCGAAGGTGCAACCTCCAACGCGGTGGCGATCTGACCGACGGATGCCTCTCCGGCCGGCTCCGCTGCGATCGCCGTGACCACCAGCAGAGTGGACAGGTCGACGGATCGATTGTCGTGCTCGATGGCCGCCGGTGTCCGGAAGAAACGGCGCAGCCGGAGCAGCGCCTCGTCGACCGCTACGAGATCCGGGTCTTCAGCCGGACGAGAGGACATGTGTGTGCGATACACACGTTGGACCGAGGAGGTGCGCGATGGATCGGATTCTCGTGACCGGTGCTACCGGCACTGTGGGATCGGTGGTGGTGCGGCACCTTCGGGCGGCCGACGTCGCGGCTGCCGCGGCGTCGGCGCATCCGCCCGCCGTTCGCGCACCGTGAGCGCCACCACTGGACAACCAGGAGCCCGTCATGAACATCGCCCTCATCGGCGGCACCGGACGCACCAACCGGCTGGTGCTGGACGTCCTCACCGATCGCGGCCACCGGGTCACAGTTCTGGTTCGGGATCCTGGCAGGCTCGGCCGCGCCGCCGACGACGCCGACGCGCGGGTGATTCGCGGGGACGTGCGCGACGTCGAGGCACTCCGGCGGCTCGTCGACGGCTGCGACGTGGTCATCTCCGCGCTCGGGCCGACCGACAAGGAGGCCGATCTGCACACCGACGCCGCGAGAGCACTGGTTGACGTCATGCGGGACGCCGGCGTGAACCGCTTCGTCGGCATCAGTGGCGCCGGTGTCGACGTGCCGGGTGACCGCAAGTCCCGCCGCGACAAGGTCATCAGCTGGTTGATCAACAAGCTCGGCGGCCCACTCGTCGCGGACAAGCCCGCCGAGCTCGCCGTATGGCGGGCCAGCGCCCTGGACTGGACCCTCGTCCGGCTGCCCCGCCTCACGGACGGCCCGGCGACGGGCCGAGTCGAGCACCATGCGAGCGAATCGACGAGCCAGACCAGCACCCGACCGTTCGACTACATCCATCGATGGTCACGATGGCGACGACGACACCAGTACCGCGCCAGAACAGCCCACTACCAGCGAAGACTCCAACTTCACCAGGTGCGGCTGGAGTACTAGGCCAGGTGGCCTTGCTGGCGGGTCCTGTGGGCCAGAGGGTGCGCCGGCGATCCTCTACCGTTCGATCGAGCGGGCCGTCAAGGTTTCAGCCCGCTCAGGGCGTTCGCGTGCAGGACCCTCAGACGAGAGGCATTGCGGACCGGAACGTCCCGGAGTGGGCCGACGCCGCGTACGAGCTGGCCGCGCTGCTCGACGTCGATGACCTGCTCGTCTTCATCCCAGGGACGATCGCCGTCGTGTGTGCCGTTCTCCTCACCGGCGACCGGGCACTAGACAGGGTTATCCGCATCGCGGCGCGTTCTGATGGCAGCAGTGGAACCGACGACGGCTACAGAGGTTGAAAGGCCAAGGTTCGAGCTATCTCGGTGGCTCGGGTTCGAGGGTCATGCCGGTGCTGGCGAAGAAGCCGGCGAGGAGATCGGTCTGTTGCTGACACGCGCGTAGTCGACGTTTGACCAGTTGGGCGAGGTGGTCGACACCGCGGGCGGCGGTGTTGGTCAGGCCGCGTTTCATCCAGCGCCAGACGCCTTCGGTGGGGTTGAGGTCCGGAGCGTAGGCGGGTAACCGGATCACGGTCAGCCACGGCCGAGTGGCGATCAGGGCCTGCATGCGGCGGCTGACGTGGGTGTTCAGGTTGTCCCAGATCAGCACCATCGGTGCCTGTAGACGCTGGTGGGTCTGGTCGAGGAAGGCGATGTAGTCGTCCTCGCTGAAGCTACCGCGTTCGCCTGTACGACCACGGTGCAGCCGGGTTCGCCACATCAACCGGCCTCGCTGTCCGGGCTTGAGGCAGACCAGGCCGGCGATCGAGACCCGGCCGGAGCCCTTGCCGGATACCTCGACCACCGGCGTGTGCCCCCGCCGGGCCCACGTCTTGGTCACCGGCGGTCGCAGGACCTGGCCTGCCTCGTCCTGGAAGCAGATCCAGGCGCCTTGCGCCGCCGCTAACCTCTTACCGACGGCCACCGCCCGCGATGCCAGCCGGTGATCGTTTCGGGATCGCGTTCGATCGCCCGACGAGTGGGAACCTGCTGGCTGTACCCGATGCGATGCAGCAGATAGGACACCCCGCGCAGCGTGTAGGAGACGCCGAAGCGGCGCTCGATCACCTCGGCCACCCGCGCGAGGGTCCAGCGGGCATCGTCCCAGCCGTGCA
>NZ_BBVA01000004.1:0-727088 GCF_001652995.1 Micromonospora sp. NBRC 110037 | reverse complement strand
TCAACGCATGACCTGACCGCCGCCCGCACCCACGGCATCATCGAAGCCTTGACCAGCGCCGATGTGATGACCTTCGCGGACAAGGGCTACCAGGGCGCCCGTGGCAGCCTGCGCATCCCGTTCAAGCGGCGCCGCTTCCGGCCGAAGCTGTCACGCCGGCAGAAGACGGTCAACCGGGCGCACGCGAAGATCCGCGCCCGCGGTGAGCGCGCGATCGCCACGCTCAAGACCTAATAGAACCCGAACGGCCGCCGTTGACCTCGGGACTATGCCGAAGCCGGGTGGATTCCTACTCAAGACCCCGGTCCTGTGAGGCCTCTTTCCAGGCTTGGTGCGCCCTGCCGAGTGCACGGTCAGGTGGTCGGGCGGCGGCCGTTCAGCCAGGATTGTCTCGATTGCCGGCGCACGGTCGCTACAGGCCCAGCACGACCGGCACTGCCGGGGCGGATCACTTCACACAGGTCAGGATGGTTACTTGTTCGTGGTTCGAGCCCGCCAGCATGATGCACCCCTCGCTTACCGGGAGCCGTCGAGCTCTGAACCAGCACGGGAGTCGTGGTGGTCGCTGGGATCGCGAAATGGCTAATCGGAGGGTAGGCCACGAGCCTCGCTATTAGGGTGCCGCGCGATCCTACCAGGGGTTTGACCTAGGCCGATGTAAACGTTCGAGTGAACGGGAGCAGCTTTGAGCAAGGTGTTCTGCGGAATCGACTGGGCCGAACGGCATCACGACGTCGCGCTGGTCGACGAGCACGGCGAGTTGGTGGCCAAGAGGCGCATCCACGAGACGGTCGAAGGTTGGCAACAACTGCTGGACATGATGGCCGCCGCCGGCGACACCGCCGAGGACCCGATCCCTGTGGCGATCGAGACGCCACGCGGGCTGCTGGTAGCGGCGTTGCGGGCCAGTAGCCGGCCCGTCTACGCGATCAACCCGATGGCGGTGTCCCGCTATCGGGACCGGCACAGCGTCTCGCGCAGCAAGTCAGACCACGCCGACGCGATGGTCTTGGCGAACATCCTGCGCACCGACGCCCACGTCCACCGCGCCTTGCCCGCTGACACCGAACTCGCTCGCGCCATCGCCGTCCTGGCCCGCGCGCAGCAGGACGCGACCTGGCGGCGCACCAAGGCATCTAACGAGCTTCGCTCACTGCTCCGCGAGTACTACCCGGCCTTCCTCGACGCTTTCATCAACCGCAAGGACTACCTGACCAGCAGCGACGCCCGCGCGATCCTCGCCGTTGCCCCAACGCCGGCAGCCGGGGCCAAGCTGAGCAAGGCACGCATCGCCGCAGCGCTGCGCCGCGGCGGCCGCCAACGCGGTATCGACGCCCTTGCCGCCGAGATTCAGCAGGCACTACGCGTGCCACACCTACGGCAACCGTCGATGATCGAGGACGCGATGGGCACTACCGCACTGGCGTTGCTGGCCACCCTCAACACCGAGTGCGCCAACGTCGCTCAGCTCGGCGAAGCCTGCGCCCAAGCATTCACTCAACACCCCGACTACCAGATCATCACCAGCTTTCCCGGCCTGGGTGACCTCACCGGCGCCCGTGTCCTGGCCGAACTCGGTGACGACCGCGCCCGCTTCACCGACGCCCGCGCCGTTAAGGCCTACGCCGGCTCCGCACCCGTCACCCGCGCCTCCGGACGGAGCATCTCCATCACTCACCGCCGCGTCAAGAACGACCGACTCGCTGCCGCCGGCTGGGTCTGGGCGTTCGTCGCCGCCACCAACTCACCCCACGCACGCGAGCACTACAAACGACGCCGGGAAGTCCACGCCGACCGCCACGCCGCCGCCCTACGCCACCTCTTCAACCGGCTCATCGGCTGCCTACACCAATGCCTCACCACACGGCAGCTCTACGACGAGACCAAGGCATTCCCCACCCGAAACCCAACCCTCGCTTGACCCTTACAGCTATCGGAGGTCTGGAAGATCCTGGCCAAGCTTCGCTGCTGCCCGCGCCGCGCTACCGCGATCGTGCAGGCCACCCTCGTCTTGCACCACGTCGAAGCCGCCCGCTACGCAGGATGAAAAAGGCTCATAGACCTTGCAAAGTCGGGCGAACGCTGGCATTCCTATATCGACGTGCCTGCGTCCGACGGTAGGACTATGGGAGCATCAAAATCCAGTCCGGTCGCTGGCATGCCGCAGCTAGTCAGTCCAAACCGTCGTAGCTGATCGGCGCTGGTGCAGTTGCTTGCCCGGTCCCACAGGTTGGCTAGGCACCACAACGCATCATCGTCGCCACGGTCGATAGCGCGCCGATACATGACCTCGGCTTCAGTGTAGTCCCCCGCCTGCTCGCGAAGCGCGGCCAGGTGCTTAAGCGCCTGCGTGTCACCGCGATCCGCAGCTTGACGATACAGAGGCTCAGCACCGAGGAGATTGCCTTCCCGTTCTCGCCATACGGCCAGGTTTTGCAGGATGTCGGTATAGCCGCGATCGGCAGCTTGTATGGCTAATGCTTCGGCGCCGACGCGATCGCCTGCTCGCTCCCGCAGCGGTGCCAGGTCTCGCAAAGCATTGGCGTCGCCACGGTCAGCGGCTTGTAGAGCGAGTGCCTCGGCGCTGGCGTGATCGCCCCTTCGTTCTCTCAGTTGCGACAGGTGCCACAACGCCCGAGTGTTGCCGTGGTTAGCCGCCTCAAGGGCTAACACCTCGGCGCCAGTTGCGTCCCCTGCCTGTTCCCGCAGCCGGGCTAGGTCCCACCACGCTTCTGTGTAGCCCCGATTGACCGCCAGCTGATACAAGTCAGCGGCGGAGGCGGTATCTCCGGCCGCCTGCCGTAACTCAGCTAGGTCCCGCAACGCCTGGATGTCGCCGCGGTCGGCCAACTGCTGGAACAAGTCGGCGGCGGAGGCGGTATCTCCGGCCGCCTGCCGTAACTCAGCTAGGTCCCGCAACGCCTGGATGTCGCCGCGGTTGGCAGCCTGCTGGTACAAGTCCATGGCTGCAGCGGTGTCCCCGGCGGCCTCGCATCGTTCAGCAAGGTCCCGCAGCAACTCGGTGTTGCCTTGATCGGCGGCGCGGACAGCTATGGCTCTGGCGCCGGCAATGTCGCCTTCTCCGTAGCGATGTCGTACCAGATCCCGCAGCGCACGGGTGTCGCCGCCGCTAGCTGCCTCCAACGCCAGCATCTCGGCACCATCGGCGTCGCCGGCCTGCTGCCGCAGATGCGACAGGTCCCGCAACGCCCCCTTGTCGCCGCGCTCAGCTGCCTGCCGGTACAGGGCCACGGCGCGGGCACGATCAAACGTCATGCTGTGCTGGAAGGCAAGCTCACGCAGCACCTGTGTGTTGCCGTAGTCGGCGGCCTGGGTAGCGATGGCCTCGGCGCTCGCCGAATCCCCTAGCCGCTCAGCCGCCAAGGCCATGAGCCGCAACACGTCGGTATCGCCGTGATCGGCAGCTTGCTGAAGTAAGGCGGCGGCAGCGTCGCGGTCACCGTTCGACACTCGAAATCTAGCGAGGTACATGAGGCTGCGGCTGTCACCGTGAGCGACAGCCATCCGATAGAGGTTGACGGCGTGTTGGTATCGACCTCGTTTTCGAGCATGATCGGCAAGGCGACGTAGCAGGTCGGGGTCGCTGACGGTCTTAGCGGTAGCGATCCAAAAGCTGTCGGGAGGAAAAGCTGCAGCGCGTTCGGCGCGGCCACTCTGTTCCAAATAGTCGGCCAAGCGGTAGCGGGGTTCGCCAGATGAGTTGGCGAGGTCTCCAGGTCGGGCACGGATCCGTGTCAAGGGGCCGCGAACGCCGTGGCAGGGTTCTTCGGTGTAGTCCAAAGCCCTTTCAAGCCAACCTTCACCGGCCTGCTGCCATTCCAGATCGGTCAGATAGCCAGGGGCCGCCTGTTCCAATAGACTATGCGGGATCTGCACCGAATACCCAATCCGTCGTGCATCGATCGCTACGTCGATAACAGCTCTGGCTGCAGGAAATGCATTGCGGTAGCGAGCCGACAACTCCGGCACACCGGCCAGGTGCTGGGTAACCCGCCCATCAGCGGCGTGCCTGACGGCGTGCCTCAGTCGGACATCCCCAGTTGCGGCATCGGCCAGCGCTCTCAGTTCGGCTGCGGTGAAGGCCTCCGGGACCCGCATGTCGGCGCCAGAAAGCAGCTGTCGCGCTTGGGCGTACTGATCGGGTTTCTCCACCTTGGGAGCAGCCGTTAGCGTTGTCCAATACTCCGGCCACAGTGTCGCGAGAACCAGCACTGGACCCCGCGCCGGGTCGGCAAGCAGGGTCCGCAGCCCAGCCGCGATCCTTTCACCCACTCCAGGATCAGCCGTGAGCAGATAGTGCTGTGCTTCATTGAGCCATACCACTGTGCGCGGCCCCACATCAGCTACCGCCCGGGCAGCGGCCTCCGGACGAGAAGGGTCGATCGGATGCCAGAGCTGCCACCGCTCATCCAGGACCTGAATCGCCTCCCAGCAAGCCCGGGTCTTTCCGGTCGACGAGCCCCCCACCAGAACCACGAACTCGCTGCGTCCGTTGGCAGCGGACTGCACCGCCTCGCGGAGCCGTGCATCGTGTCCCCGAGACACATACGGTGGCATCTTCGGTAGCACGCCGTCGTGGCCGGGCACGTCCATCGCCCGGTGCACCTCCAGCCTCAGGGGATCGCAGTCGCTGATCGGCTTACCGAGCCGGGAGCGCTCCGGTACAGACCTGGCGGGGCGAGTCCGTGGCCGACCGGCGCGGGCGCTGTGGTCACGGCGGGCCCGTTCGTGCAGCTCCTGCCACCAGGCCCAGCCCTCCGCTCGATAAGAGCTGGTTCGCTGTGCAGCCATGGGCTGCAGGAAGGTCACAAGAAACCTCACCGCTCGTGGGTCCTGCGGCAGGTGCCGACCACCGAACCAGTCGCTGAGGCTACGCGGCGCCAGCAGGACTGAGGGCTCCTGTCGTCCAGCCTGCTTAATCAGCAGCCGATGCTCCGGTCTACCAGCGGCCTCGTATAGCTCACGCAGTGCAGAAGCGAATCGGTCCGCGGCAGAGGACTCGGTCGTCACCTGGCTACCCTCTTCGAGCCGGATCCGGGCCGGATCCGGGCCGGAGTTTTTCCCACCGGTTGCGACCTGGCCATTCCCGCATTTTAGCGGACGGCGGATCGCCGGAAAACGACCGGAGCGGCAGAAAAGAGCGACAGCAACGCCTCAGTTCGACTATGGAGACCTGGATGCCGAACCTTCCTGACTTACTCGACACCACGGCAGCGACGGCCAGCGCCGGCGGGCTGCTCTACGCCACTACGGTGACGGCAGCGGCACTCACCGCCCTTCTCACCCGAACCCCCACCCGCCGCCGCACCGCCGTCGAGATCCTCAAGATCTTGCTTCGCCGCCGCTCGTAATGCACAACTTTGCCCGGGTCCCGGACCGGGACGGGACCCGGGCTTGGTCACACGTCCGTCCGCTGATCGATCGCTGCCTCGTAGAAGGCGTCCGCGAGCGCCATGATGACGGCGTTGATGTCCGGGCCGTCGCTGAAAAAGTAGACGGCCATTGTGTTGTGGGCCTCCTGGTTGTCGACGACCGCCTCAGTGACCGCCGCTTGAAGGTCCTGCGACTCCATGAACTGCCTCTTCGAGTTCACCTTGGCCTGGTTGACCAAGCCCGGATAGGCGAGCAGCCACTGCACGAGCCCTTGCACGAACTCACGGACCTGGGAGGCGGAAAACGACTCGGCACCGAAAAGGTCGTTCATCTTGTCGATGACCACCTGTAGGGCGACGTACTTCGGTTCTCTCCGGGTGCCGGTGCCCGCAGCGCCGATGCCCTTGAGCTGGCCCTCACCGGTCAGTGAGGTGTCGGCCGCCGTCGCCTTGGTGTGCTTTACCCCGACCAGTACCACGTCGGAAAGGTCGACCTCTGCAGCCCAGGAGGCATCTGCGATGACCTTCTCAAGGAGCCGCAGGAAAATCGACAGGGGCTCCATGTAGGGGTCGCCGTAGTTGACGATCTGGCTCATGAAGTCGTAAAGCCGGACGTAGGTGGAGACGTCCTTGCGGAACAGGTCGAGGGTGTTAAGGGTGACCTTGTCGTCGGCCTCCATCGCTGCCGCATAGCGGCGGGCGAAGTCGTTCTTGGCCAGGCTCATCGCCGCGCGTGCCGTCCGAACAGGCGCCGCACAGTCTACGACCGGTGCCCTTGCGCGACGGGTCCGTCCTGCTGCCCTTATCCCCGCACGCCGACTTCGCCCCCATCGCTGGCCACAGGACTCGCCATATGGAGCGCCGAACGGAGGGCCCATCGACCCGCGCCGCCAGCAGGCCCGTAAGCCACAACCGGCGCGCCATGATGGGTGCCGGTAGCGATACTTCTCAAGAGACCGACAGGCAACACCGCACGACGCAGCCGGACACCAGCGCGCCGGACACCCTGCTCCCGATCTGCTCCCAATTCAAGGGGCAAGACGGCAGACGCCCGTTACCGGCTACTCCGGCGACGGGCGTCTGACCTGCATACATGCATGGTGGGCGATACTGGGATCGAACCAGTGACCTCTTCGGTGTGAACGAAGCGCTCTCCCGCTGAGCTAATCGCCCTCAGCGCGCATGACTCTACCCGATCACCCGCCCGGACCAAAAACCGGCCCTCAGTGCGTCGCGAGGTAGTGCAGCGCCTGCGCCACGACGTCGATGCCGAGGCTGTACTTGAGCGACAGCCACACCACGACGGACACGAACACGAGCCCGACCGCGCCCAACACGAACCGCACTCCCAGTGACTGTCGCTTCACCCATTGCGTCCAGGAGTTGACGTGCCGGCGGGTGAACGCGAGCAGCCGTCGCGCCCAGTGGAACTCGACGGCCCAGACGCCGAGGCCGGCGATGACCAGCAGCCAGCCGGGCCCGGGCAGCGGGATCAGCGCGATGCCGACGGTGACCACGATCGCGCCGAGGATGCCGATGAAGATCTTCAGGGCGACGCGGCCGGTGGGGTTGGCGCGGATGAGTTCGAGGGTGGTGTGCAGGCGCAACCGCCAGCCACGTCGGCGCCGGCGCTGCTCCGTGAGAGTGCCTCGCGACCGCCCTTCCACAGGCACCTCGTACCCCCGACTTTCGGCTGCTCGGGCCGCACCTTTCGGCGATTCGGCCGTGGTCCGCGACGTCACCGACCCGCCCCCCGTGACCATTTCCACCCCCAGTGTCGCGCGGGACCGTCACCCCTGCTGACGACTGGACGTTACCGGAGTAAGTCGACGACTGAACCACCCGTTGCCGGGCGGGACGACGGAGTGGGCGGAACCGGAAATTCTACGCGGGGCCGAGTGGTTCCCGGGGGCTTTCCGAACCCCTTCCCACCACTGGGTGAAGTCAGCGTATGGCGGAGCGTAGCCAGGAGCAGCACCTGAGTATGGGAAAAGCGGGACACGCGCGTTCCGCAGCGGTGCCGGGGGGAGAACGTCCATGAGTGTCATCCGACCGACGACCGTAGAGGTCGAGACGTCGCTAAGGCTCGTCGCGCCTGACGCCACCGCCTTGCCGGTGCGTGCCAGTCTGCGTTACGACCCTGCTGACCCGTATGCGGTCCATGTCCTGTTCCACGCCGAGTCCGCCGGCGGCGAGGCGGTGAGCTGGTCGTTCGCACGCGAACTGCTGGTCACCGGGCTCGACGAGCCGGCCGGCATCGGTGATGTGCGGGTCTGGCCGTGGGCCACACCGCGCGGCGACTTCGTCGCGCTCGCGCTGTCGTCCCCGGACGGCAACGCCCTGTTCGAGGTTCCGCGCAGCGTGCTGGTGCGCTTCCTGCGCCGGACCTACGTCGTCGTCCCGCGCGGCCGTGAGGCCGAGCACCTGGACGTCGACACCGCGGTGAACCGGCTGCTCGCCGGTCGCTGACACGGCAACACCCGGGGCCGCGCGGATCTGCCGAGTCCGCGCGGCCCCGGGCCGTCTTCACCGGGGTACGCCTCAGCCGCGCGTGGTGATTCCGCCGTCGACCGGGATGACCGCGCCGGTCAGGTACGCGCCGGCGCGCGACGCCAGGTAGATCGCCGTGCCCGCCATGTCCTCGGGTCGCCCGATCCGGCCCAGCGGCACCTGCTGCTCGATCGCCGAGCGCGACTCCGGGTCGTCGAGCGCGAACGCCATCATCTTGCTCTCGAACGGGCCGGGCGCGATCGCGTTGACGGTGATCCGCTCGCCGGCGAGCTGGTGGGCGAGGCTGCGGGTGAGCATGTGCACGGCGGCCTTGGTGGCCGAGTACGCGTACACCTCCATCCACGGCACCCGGATGCCGTCGACCGACCCGATGTTGATCACGCGGGCGGGGTCGTCGGCGCCGGCCGCGGCGCGCAGTTGCGGCAGCAGCGCGGTGGTGAGCCGGAAGACCGCCTTGACGTTGACCGCCCAGAGCTTGTCGAAGGCGCCCTCCGGGTACTCCTCCAACGGCGCGCCCCAGGTGGCGCCCGCGTTGTTCACCAGTACGTGCAGCCGGTCGTGGCGTTCCCGCACGGCTTCGGCGAGCGCCAGCGCGCCCGCGTCGCTGCCGAGGTCGGCCGGGATCGCCTCGCAGTGCCCTTCGGCGGAGAGTTCCTTGGCGACCGACTCGCACACGTCGGCCTTGCGCGAGGAGATGATCACCTTTGCGCCGGCCCGTACGAAGCCCCGCGCGATCATCAGTCCGATCCCCCGCGAACCGCCGGTGACCAGCACCGTCTTGCCGTCGACCGAGAACAGTTCCGTCATGCTCATCCCATCGCCGTCGCCCGGCCGGGGGCCGGTCGGCCGACCCGGGGCTTACCGATCGGTAACCTAACCGTCGGCCGTGCGTGCCGACAAGACCGGTCCGTGCGGGCGAAACCGTCGAGATGCAACGTGCGGCCGGGCCGGTTACCGTCGGGGAGATGGTCACTACCGGTCAGCCCTCCCCGGCCACCCGCACCGGCCCGCCGGAGCCGCGCCCCGGCGCCGACGAGATCCTCACCGGTGCGCTCGACGACCTCGCCGCCGAGCCCGGCTGGCCCCGGCCGGTCCTGCTCGACCGCGATGTGCTGATCCTGGTCACCCACGGTCACGGCACCGCCGAGCTGGACTTCCGGCCGGTGCCCTGCCGGCCCGGCACGCTGCTGCGCGCGTACCCCGGTCAGGTGTTGCGGTGCGTCGGCGCGCAGCTCGACGCGACAGTGGTGAGCTGGCGGCCGGACGCGCTGGCCGGCCTCGACGTCGACCCGGACTCGGTGCCCGCCCACCGTCAGCTCGCCGGCGAGGACGAGGACGCGGTGATCAGCGAGGTCAGCCAGCTCGCGGTGGACGCCGAACGGCACGCGATGGTGCCGCCCGCCGCGGCGCTGCTGCGTCACCAGCTCGCGGTGCTGCTGCTGCGGCTGAGCCTGCTGCCGCACCCGGAGAACGGGGCCGCGCCCCGGGCCGAGACCGACACGTTCCGGCGGCTGTGCCGCGAGGTGGAACGCGGCTACCGGCACACCCGCCGGGTGGAGGACTACGCCGCCCAGCTGGGCTGTTCGGTGCGTACGCTGACCCGGGCCTGCCTGGCGGTGACCGGGCGCAGCGCCAAGCAGGTCATCGACGAGCGGGTCGCGTTGCAGGCGTGCCGGCTGCTGGCCGCCACCGACGAGTCGATCGCCCGGATCGGCCGGGACCTGGGTTTTCCCGAGCCGACGAACTTCGGCCGCTTCTTCACCCGGGAGGTCGGGGTGAGCCCGGGGACGTTCCGGGCCAACCGGGAGCGCCCGCTACCCGTCCGTCTGGTGCGACCACGGCCGCCCGCCGACTCCCCCGCACCCACCGGCCAGGCATGATGGCACTGTGCAGATCTCCGCGCGCGGCGACTACGCGGTCCGGGCAGCCCTGAGCCTGGCCACCGCGTACCCCACCCTGCTGTCCACCCAGGCCATCGCGGCGGAGCAGGACATGCCGCGCAAGTTCCTCGAGGCGGTCCTGGCCGACCTGCGCCGGGCCGGGGTCGTCCGGGCCCAGCGCGGCGCCGAGGGCGGCTACACGCTGGCCCGGCCGCCGCGCGAGATCACCATCGGGCACGTGTTGCGCGCCGTCGACGGCCCGCTCGCCGGGGTACGCGGGCTGCGCCCCGAGGAGACGCGGTACGAGGGGGCGGCGGAGAACCTGCCCCGCCTCTGGGTGGCGGTACGCGCCTCGGTGCGCCGGGTGGTCGACGAGGTGAGCCTGGACGAGCTGGTCAGCGGCCGGCTGCCGGCGCACGTGCGCAAGCTGACCGCCCAGCCGGACGCGTGGGAGCCGCGCTGATCACAGCGTGCTGACCACCTCCTCGTAGGGCAGGCGCGGCAGCCGCTCCCGCCAGGCGTCCGGCGCCGGGCGGCCGATGTTCATCAGCAGCAGCACCCGGTGCCGCCCGTCCGGGAAGAACTCCCGTTCCACAGCGGCCGCGTCGAACCCGGCCATCGGCCCGGCGGCCAGCCCGGCGGCGCGTACCCCGACGAGCAGGTAGCCGATCTGGAGCGCGGCGTTGAACCGGGCCTGGGCCTCCCGTCCGGCCGGGTCGCCGGTGAACCAGTCCCGCGCGCCGGGGCGGTGCGGGAACAGTTCGGGCAGCCGGTCGTGCCAGTCCACGTCGGCGGCGAGCACCGCGGTCAGCGGCGCGCCGGCCGTCTTGTTCCGGTTGCCGGCGCTGACGTACGGCAGCAGCCGCGCCCGGGCCGCCGCCGAGCGCAGCAGCAGCACCCGCAGCGGCTGGGCGTTCATCGCGGTCGGGCCGTACCGGACCAGGTCGTGGATGGCGCGTACCTGCTCGTCGCCGACCGGTTGGTCGGTGAACGCGTTGGCCGTGCGGGCCGCCCGGAACAGCAGGTCCTGGGCGGCCCGGTCGAGCGCGATCAGCTCGTCGGCGGCGGTGGTCACCACGCCTCGGGCCAGTCGCCGAGCGTGGTGGTGTAGCCGCCGCGGTGGTGCAGCAGCGGGTCGCCGTCCTCGCCCGCGCCGAGCGCGAGCGGCTCGCCGAGCAGGATGGTGTGGTCGCCGGCCTCGATCCGGCGCACCACCCGGCACAGCAGCACGGCGAGCGCGTCGCCGATCAGCGGCACGCCGAACGGCCCGGTGGTCCAGCCCGGGTGGGCGCTGAATCGGTCGATGCCGCTGGTGGCGAAGATCTGCGCGATCTCCTGCTGGCCGGAGGCGAGCAGGTGCACGGCGACGTGCTCGGCCTGCTCGACGGTGGGCCAGCTCGACGAGGCGCGGCCCAGGCAGACCGAGACCAGCGGCGGGTCCAGCGACACCGAGGTGAACGAGGTGGCGGTGAAGCCGGCCGGCGGCAGGTCCGGCCGCATCCGGTTGCCGCGCAGGCCGGGGGTGGTGACCACGGTGACGGTGGACGCCTGGCGGCGCAGCAGGCCGCGGAACGAGTCGACGTCGACCGGGCGCAGCTCGACCGTTCCGGCGCCGGGCCGGTCCACGGTGGTCACGACGCCACCAGCTCACGGGTCGCGTAGACGCTGGCCGGCCGGGGCAGGCCGTAGTGCTCGCGCAGCGTGCGCCCGGTGTACGCGGACCGGAACAGCCCGCGCCGGCGCAGCAGTGGTACGACGTGGTCCACGAAGTCCTCCAGTCCGTCGGGGAGCAGCGGTGGCATGACGTTGAAGCCGTCGGCGGCGCCCTGGGTGAACCAGAGCTCGATCTGGTCGGCGATCTGTTCCGGGGTGCCGACCACGACGCGGTGTCCGCGTCCACCGCCGAGGCGGCCGATGAGCTGCCGGAGCGTGAGCCGTTCCCGCCGGGCCAGCTCGACGACGAGCTGGTAGCGGCTCTGGTGCGACTGCACCGTGCCGGCGTCGGGCGGGTCGGGCAGCGGGCCGTCCAGCGGCAGCCCGGTCAGGTCGAGGCCGGTCATGCCGGAGAGCTGGGCGAGCGCGTGCTCGGGCACGATCAGGGCCTCCAGTTCGTCGGCGAGGTCGCGGGCCTCCTTCTCCGTACCCCCGATGACCGGCGCGATACCGGGCAGCACCTTGACCAGGTCGGGATCACGTCCGGCGTCGGCGGTGGCCCGTTTCAGCGCGGCGTAGAACGCCTGGCCGTCGGCGAGCGTCTGCTGGGCGGTGAACACGGCCTCGGCGTACCGGGCGGCGAACGCGATCCCGTCGGCGGACGAGCCGGCCTGCACCAGCAGCGGCCGGCCCTGCGGCGCGCGGGGCGTGTTCAGCGGCCCGCGGACCCGGAACCGCTCCCCGGCGTGGTCGATCTCGTGCACCCGGGCGGTGTCGGCGAAGACGCCCGCGGCGGCGTCCAGGACCAGCGCGTCGTCCTCCCAGCTGTCCCAGAGCTTGATCGCCACGTCGACGTACTCGGCGGCCCGCCGGTAGCGGTCGGCGTGCGCCGGGTGGTCGTCGAGGTTGAAGTTGCGGGCCTCCCGGGCCTGGGCGGAGGTGACGATGTTCCAGCCGGCCCGGCCGCCGCTGAGGTGGTCCAGCGACGCGAACGCGCGGGCCAGGTTGAACGGTTCGGTGTACGTGGTGGAGGCGGTGGCGATCAGGCCGATGTGCTCGGTCGCGGTGGCGATCGCGGCGAGCAGCGTGATCGGCTCGAAGACGGCCTGGATGTTGTGCCGTACGGCCGGTCCGACGGCGAGCCCGTCGGCGAGGAACACCGAGTCGAGCGTGCCCCGCTCGGCGATGCGGGCCAGGTTCTGGAAGTGGCGTACGTCGGCCAGGCGGCTCGGGTCGGCGCGGGGGTGCCGCCAGGCCGCCTCGTGGTGGCCGACTCCCATCAGGAAGGCGTTGAGGTGCAGGGTCCGGGACATGGCGGTTCCTCTCAGGCGGTGGTGACGTCGACGCGCCAGGTGGAGAAGCGGCGTTCCCCGGCGACGAGGAGCTGGTTGACCACCAGCCCGATGGCGGAGATGGTGATGATCCCGGCGTACATGTCGGGGATCGCGAAGTTGTACTGCGCGTAGTTCACGAGGTAGCCGAGCCCGGCCTTGGCGCCGACCATCTCGGCGGCGACGAGCACCAGGATCGAGTACGCCCCGGCGAGCCGGACGCCGGTGAACACGGTCGGCACGGCCGCCGGCAGGATCACCTTCTGGAACAGCCGCAGGTGGTTGAGCCCCATCGAGCGGGCCGAGCGGATCAGCAGCGGGTCGACGCCCTTCACGCCGGCGACGGTGTTGAGCAGGATCGGCCAGGAGCAGGCGTAGACCACCAGGGCGATCTTCGACGTCTCGCCGAGCCCGAGGATGAGCACGAAGACCGGCAGCAGCGCCAGCGCGGCGGTGTTGCGGAACACCTCCAGCAGCGGGCTGAGCAGGTCCGCGAGCGGCCGGTACCAGCCGATCAGCAGGCCGAGCGGGATGGCGGTGACGACGGCGAGCGCGAGCCCGGTCAGTGAGCGGGTGAGACTGGCGCCGACGTGGTCGGCGAGCTGGCCGGTGCGCAGCAGCTCCCACCAGGCGGCGAGCACTTCGGACAGCGGGGGCAGGAAGACCCGGTCGACCAGCCCGGCGCGGGGCACCGTCTCCCAGATCGCGGCCAGCGCCAGCAGCGCGGCGCTGCGGTGCAGCGCCCGGCCGCCGAGGCCGAGCAGGCGTGCGGGCCGGCCGGGCGCGACGGCCGGAGCGGGCGGGGCGGCCACCGGCCGGGCCGGCGGTGCGGCGACGTCAACCAACGCGGGCCTCCTCGCGTACGGCGGACTGCGCGGCGCGTACCTCGTCGCGCAGCAGCGTCCAGATCTGGTGCCGGTGGTGGCGGAACGCGCCGGTGGAGCGGACGTCCTCCTCGGCCTCCCGGTCGCCCAGCTCGATGTCGATGACCTGCTTGATCCGGCCGGGCCGGGACGTCATCACGGCGACCCGCTGACCGAGGTGCACCGCTTCGTCGATGCCGTGCGTGATGAACACGATCGTCTTGCCGGTGGCCTGCCAGATCCGCACCAGCTCGTCCTGCAGCGAGTCGCGGGTCTGCGCGTCGAGCGCGGCGAACGGCTCGTCCATGAGCAGCACGTCCGGGTCGTACGCGAGGCTGCGGGCGATGGCGACGCGCTGCTTCATGCCGCCGGACAGCTCGAGCGGGTAGCGGTCGGCGAAGCCGGTCAGCCCGACCAGGTCGAGGTGGTACGCGACCCGCTCGGCGCGCTCGGCGCGGGGCAGGCCCTTGGCCTCCAGTCCGAACGCGACGTTGCCGGCGGCGGTACGCCAGGGCAGCAGCGCGTACTGCTGGAAGACGATGCCCCGGTCCAGGCCGGGCCCGGTGACCGGGCGGCCGTCCACGAGCACCTGCCCGGCTGTCGGGGTGGCCAGCCCGCCGAGCAGGTCGAGCAGTGTGGACTTGCCGCAGCCGCTGGGGCCGACGACGACCAGGAACTCGCCGGGGCGTACCCCGAGGGTGAGGTCGTCGAGCGCGGTGACCGCGCCGCCGCCGCCACGCCGCCCGGGGAAGACCTTGCGCACCCGGTCGAAGCGGATCTTGTCGGTGCTCATGCGCCACCGCCTGTGGCCGCGGCGGCGTTGAACCGGTTGGTGTAGAGGTCGGACGGTTTCGGCCGCTCGCCCTTGAGTTCGCCGGTGTCGGCCAGCCAGTCGATCCAGGTGGCGAACTCCCGGTCGGTGATGAGGCCGCCGGGTTCGGCGACGCCGCTGGACTTCCAGTACTCCACGAGCGTGGTGTCCTCGTTGCGTCCGCGCTTGGCGATGATCGCCTTGAGCCGGGCCACCACCGTCTCGCGCGGCTGGGTGCGCGCCCACTCGATCGCCTTGCCCACTGCGGTGACGAACGTCCGGACGGTGTCCGGGTTACGGGTGAGGAAGTCGTCGCGGAAGACGTAGCTGCCGGCGCTGAACGCGCCGAGGAGTTCGTAGTCGGTGAAGACGGTGCGGATGCCGCCGTTCGCGACCGCCTTGTCGCGGATCACGCCGCCGAGCACGGCGACGTCGATCTGCCGGGCGCGCAGCGACTGCTCGGTGTTCACCGGCGGGAGCGCGACCAACTCGACCTTGCCGATCTCGGCGGCGGTGAGGCCGCCCCGGGCCAGCCAGGTGCGCAGGACGGCCTCGGCGTGCGCGCCGAGCGTGTTCATGCCGACCCGCTTGCCGATCAGGTCGCGCGGGCCGCGGATCGGGCTGCCGTCGAGCACGTAGTAGCCCTGGAACGTCTGCGCGTCGGAGCCGTAGTAGCTGACCACCGCGGTGATCGGGGCGTTGGCGGCCTGGAGCTTGACGATCGCGCCGTTGAACGCGCCGCCGAAGTCGCTCTGGCCGGTGGCGGTGGCCTGGATGTCGGCCGGGCCGCCGGTGACGTTGCCGATCCAGTTGAGCGTGACGTCGCCGAGGTAGCCGAGGTCGGCGGCGAGTTCGGGGAGGGTCACCTGGCCCACCGAACCCTGGTAGCGCAGTTCCTTGGTCTGTGCGCCGGCGGCGGCGTCGGCGCCGCACGCGGTGGCGGTGGTGAGGGCGAGCAGGGCGACGGCGGCGGTGAGGGCACGCCGCGGTGATCGGGTCGAGGGCATGGCGGAGTCTCCTGATCTGTCCACGATGCGGTGGAGGGGGCCCGCGCGGGGCCGGGGAGCACGCCGTGCCGCGCCGGGCCACGGTGCGCCGGCTGCGGGAACGGACGGGCGGAGAGGGAACGACGAGCGCTCGGCTCAACAGAGCGCGCTCGCGTGCCGGACCAGGTCGACGTGCACGCGAGCGGTGAGGAGAAGCTCGTCCCGCTGCGACATGCCCTCATGCTGCCGACCGTTCTCCACGCCGGTCAATGCCCTTCCATTCAGTGAGACTTTCATCGCTGGCTTTGTTACGACCCACCCCCACCAGCATTTACGACTCCTTAACACCTACCCGTTGGATAGAGATTTTGCCGGGCGGCAGTCCCACCGTCCAGAGCGGACCGGGCAGGGTTTCGCGAATCGTCGATCCGGGCATGTTCGATGCCGCGAAGGCATGCAGACGACTGCAGAGGCAGGGAGAGAAGGAGGCACCCCCGATGGGCGTCCAGTTCCGCAAGCGTAAGAAGTACGGGCCGCTGATCCTCCACTTCACCCAGAACGGCTTCTCGTCGTGGAGCATCAAGATCGGCCGCTGGTCCTGGAACTCGAACACCCGCGCCCACCGCGTGGACCTTCCGGGGCCACTGTCGTGGAAGCAGGACAAGGCCTGACCTTCCCAGGCGACGAGCGGGGTGCCGGCGACGTGCCGGCACCCCGCTCGTCGTCTGCGGGCCGGGTTCGCGGTTCCGCCCGCCACGGCGTCCCCGTGACCGGAGAATCGCCGCATGACGGACCTGTCCCTGCGGCGGATACGACGGCGGGCCGTGGCGGCCTGCGCGCTCATGCTGGTCGGCTACTTCCTCGTGCCGGTCGAGGCCGACCCGAACGGCCTGCGGCTGGCCCTGCGCTCGATCGGCACGGCGATCCTGGTGGCCGTGATCGCGTTCCTGGTCACCGGTCAGGTCCGCCGCCAGCTCGTCAAGGACCAGCCGACCGGCCGGGACGAGGACCGGGCGCTCACCCGGCTCGCGGTCGCGCTGATCGCCGGACTGCTGGTCTTCGCGCTCGGCGACTACGTGGTGGCGAACACCCGGCCCGGCGAGTTCGTCGGCCTGCGCACCCGGGTCGACGCGCTCTACTTCGCGCTGGCCACCCTCACCACTGTCGGCTACGGCGACGTACACGCCCAGGGCCAGATCGCCCGCATCGCGGTGTGCGCGCAGATGGTGTTCAGCATCGGTGTGGTCGCCACCGGAGCCTCGATAGTGGTCAAGCAGATGACCCAGCGTTCGGGGCGGCGCTGATCAGCACGTCCCCGCCGAGCCGGCCGTGCTCGGGATCGCGGGTCGCCGCGCCGGAGGCGAGCAGCGAGGCCAGCGCCCGGTTGGCGTCGGCGGCCCGGTAGACGGTCGCCGTGGTGGCGAAGCGGCGCAGCTCGGTGACCGTACGCGGACCGGAGCGGGCCAGCTCGGCCAGCAGTTCCCGGCGCAGCGGGCCGGGCTCGGGTTCGAGCGAGATGTCGAGCAGCCGCCCCTGCGGGTCGGCCGGGTCGCGGTAGCGCACCCCGGCGTACTCGTCGACCGCCCAGAGCGCCTCCTTGACCGTCTCCAGCCCCTTGTCGGAGCCGGTGGCGTAGCCGAGCAGCCGCGCCGGGGCGTCCCCGTCGGGCACCAGCTCGACCTCGGTGGCGAGCGGGAACCCGGCGGCGCTCAGCGCCGGGCGCAGCGACCGGCCGGGCACGGTGACCAGCAGCAGCTCGGCCGGGCGGCCGGACGCGGCGGCGGCGAGCAGGGCCGGGTCCGGGTCGGCGCCGTCGGCCACGGTGAGCAGCGGCGCGCCGGCCGCGCCCGCGGCCTTGAGCGCCACCGGCAGCCGGTCCGGTCCGCCGGGCACCAGGTGCACGGCGACGTCGGCCGGCAGTGCGGCCTCGGCGGCGCCGAGCCGCGTCGCCAGGTCGGTGCCGTCGTCGGCCACCACCAGCACGGTCAGCCGCCGCCCGCGCAGCCGGTCGGCGAACTCGGCCACCACCCGCAACGCCTCCTCCGCGCCGGTGGCGTCACCCCCGGCGTACGCGAGCGCGAGCGTGGCCCGCCGCGCCCGGTGCAGCGCGGCGGGGAGCCAGTGGTCGAGCTGGCGGACGAGCAGCTCGCGCAGGACGGCGTCGGTCGACATGGTGCCGTTTCTACCGCACGGCGCGGCGGGACCGGCCGTGAACCCCGCTCAGACCGGGACGGAGATGCCCACGCCGCCGCGGGTCTGCCCGCCGTAGCGCTGCCGCTCGCGGTCCAGGTCGAGCCGCCCGATGCGGGTACGCGCGGCCAGCGCTGCGTCGTCGAGCAGCTCGGCCGGGACGATCCAGACGATCTCGAACTCCAGCCCGTCCGGGTCGCGGCCGTAGAGGCTCTTGGTGGTGCCGTGGTCGGACGCGCCGACCAGCGCTCCGGCGGCGGCCAGCCGCTCGGCGGTGGCGCCCAGCTCGTCGAGCGTGTCCAGCTCCCAGGCCAGGTGGTAGAGGCCGACGGTGGCCCGGCCGGCCTGGGACGCCCCGGCCGCCGCGCCGATCTCGAACAGCCCGAGGTCGTGGTCGTTGGTGGAGTCGGGCGCCTGGAGGAACGCGGCGCCGCGGAAGCCCTCGGGCGTCATCGGGACCCGCCGGAAGCCCAGCACGTCGCGGTAGAAGGCGACGCTGCGCTCCAGGTCACTGACGTAGAGGACGGCGTGGTTGAGTCGGTGGATGCCCATGCCACCGACCGTACCCCGGTTTTGTTGAGCGTTCAACTATCGGCGCTATGATGGGCGTCATGACCCGGTGGCTGGACCCCGACGAGCAGCGGACCTGGCGCGCCTTCCTGACCGCCTCCCGGGCGCTGATGGACGCGCTCGACCGCGAGCTGCAACGCGACGCGGGCATGCCGCACGCGTACTACGAGATCCTGGTCCGCCTCTCCGAGGCCCCGGACCGGCGGCTGCGGATGAGCGAACTGGCCGAGCTCACCGGCTCCTCGCGCAGCCGGCTCTCGCACGCCGCCGCCCGGCTGGAGGCGTCCGGGTGGATCCGCCGCGAGGACTGCCCCACCGACCGGCGCGGGCAGATCGCCGTGCTCACCGACACCGGCTTCGCCACCCTGGCCGCCGCCGCGCCCGGCCACGTCGAGGGGGTACGCCGGCACCTGTTCGACGCGCTCAGCCCGGCCCAGGTCGACCAGCTACGCCGGATCAGCGAGACGCTCGCCGAACACTTGACGGATTCGGGACCAAACTGATCCACTCCGGGTCTTGTACATACCGTCGCCGGACGAGCACGATGGGGCGTGTCCTCCGGCTTCGCTGACCTGACCGTCCAGGCGCACCAACTGGTGTCCGAAGGCGACCTCACCGGCGCGGAGCGGCTGCTCGCCGACGCGCTCAGCGACGCCGATCCCCGCCCCGACAACGCCTCCCCCGAACTGGCCGAGGCGGCCGGACTCCAGGCCCGGGTGCTCGTCGCGCTCGGCGAGCCGCACTCCGCCCGCGGCTGGGCCGCGTTCGCGTACGCGGCCGCCACCCGGCTGTTCGGCCGCTCCGACGAGCGCACCGTCACCGCCGCCGCGACGCTCGCCGCGGTGCTGCACCGGGTCGGCAGCGACGCCCGGGCCGCCCGGCTCTACTCCGACGTCATCATCGAGCTGACCGCCCGCGACGGCCCGGAATCGCAGCGGGTGCTCGCCGCGCACGCCGACCTGGCCACCGTGGAGTACGCGCGCGGCCAGTGCGAGGTGGCCCGCGACCGGTTGCAGGACGCCTGGGAGCTGCACCGGGAGGTCTACGGCGACGGCCACCCCAGCGGCATCAAGATGCTGGCGAAGCTCGGCGCGATGGAACGCGACTGCGGCCGGTACGCCGAGGCGCACGAGCACCTGACGCTCGCCGAGGAGCTGTGCCGCCTGCACCTGGACCCCGACGACCCGCTCGCCGCCCAGGTGGCCGGGCTGGCCCGCGCCGCCGCCGACCCGGACCACGTCTGCCCCGCGCCCCCGCCCGCGCCCGCTCCCGAGCCGCCGCCCGCCCGGACCACGCCGGTGGTGCCCGCCGCGCGGGTCCCGCCGCAGGACGAAGGGCCGCACGACCTGCCGCCGTACAGCCCGCCCGCGCTGGACGAGCCGGTCGAGACGCCGCTCTACCACCCGCCCGGCCGGGCCGCCGAGACCGCGCACGTGCCGACGCCGCGTACCGCGCCCGACGCCGACGCCGACGCGCTCGACGACTACCCCTGGCCGCCCGACGAGCCGGCCGACCAGCTGTGGCGCCCCGGCGCGGACCCGCTGCCGCCCACCGTGGTCGGGCTCACCGGCGACGAGCCGGACGGCGTACGCCGGGTGCCACCGGCCCCGCCCGAGCCGCCGTCGCGCTACCTGCCGGTGCACGTGCCCCGGCCACCGGCCGCCGAGCGGCGCACACTGCCCTGGCTGCCGCTCGTGGTGCTCGGCGTGGTGGTGGCGCTGCTGCTCGGCACCATCGCGGTGATCGCCGGGGTGTCCCGGGTGGACGACCGCCGCGACACCCCGCCACCGGCCACCGGCGCACCGGCGTCCAGCGCGCCTCCGCCCACCTCCGCCGGTCCCGCGCCGTCCACTCCCGCCGCCGCCAAGCCCGGTACCCCGCCCGGCAGCTTCACGCTCACCGACCGCCGCGACAGCATCGTGCTGAGCTGGACGTACCCGCCGGGCGCGGAAGGACCGGTGGTGGTCGCCGGCGGCCGTGCCGGGCAGCCGCAGGGCACGTTCGCCACGCTGCCCGCCGGCTCCGCCGACTACATCGCCTACGGGCTCGACCGCACCACCGACTACTGCTTCACCGTCGCGCTCGTCTGGTCCACCGACACCGTCGCCCGCACCGGCCCGGTCTGCACCACACGCCGCCGCTGACCGCTCACTCCGGGTCCGGCTCGGCCAGCGCGGGCAGCCGTACCGTCGCCCGCAGCCCCGGCGCGGCGGCGCCCGGCGTCGCGTCGGCCAGCTCCACCGCGCCGCCGGCCCGGCGCACCAGCTCACGCACGATCGCCAGGCCCAGGCCCGCGCCGCCCGCGTCGCGGGCCCGCGCGTCGTCCAGCCGGGTGAACCGGGCGAACACCCGCTCCCGGTCCGCCGCCGGGACGCCCGGCCCGTCGTCGGTCACCGTGACCAGGTGGTACGCCCCGTCCGGCCCGCTCACGGCCAGCTCCACGCCGGTACGCGCGTGCCGCAGCGCGTTGTCCACCAGGTTCACCAGCACCCGGCGCAACTCCCCCGCGTTCCCCTCGACCCACAGCGGCCCGTCCGGGAGCGTCAGCCGCAGCGGCGGCGACGGGTAGCGGGCCGCCACCGCGCGCACCAGCTCGCCCAGCTCCACCGGGCCCACCGGCGCCGGGCGGGCGTCCTGCTCGTCCAGGCGGGCCAGCAGCAGCAGGTCGTCCACCAGGCGGCTGAGGCGCTCGGTGTCGGCGAGCAGGTCGTCGGCGACCGCCGGCCAGTCGGTGTCGTCGCCGAGCCGCCGCGCCACCTCCAGCTCGGTACGCATGTTCGTCAGCGGGCTGCGCAGCTCGTGCGCGGCGTCGGCGACGAACGCCCGCTGCCGGTCCCGGGACGCGGCCAGCCGGTCCAGCATGTCGTTGAGCGTGACCGCGAGCCGGTGGATCTCGTCCTGCCCGGCCGGTACGGGCAGCCGCTCCGCCCCGGCCCGCCCGGTGATCTCGGCGGCGCCGCTGCGCAACTGCTCGACCGGTCGCAGCGTCGCGCCCACCACCCGCCAGGCCACCACGCCCAGCCCGGCAACCAGCAGCGGGAAGCCCACCAGCAGCAGGTTGCGGACCACGCGCAGGCTGTGCCGCACGTCGGTGAGCGACCTGGCGACCAGCACCGTACGCGGCTCCTGCGGCGTGCCGGCCGGCACCGTGACCACCCGGACCGGGCCGGGCATGCCGACCCGCCGCCCGTCCACCACCAGCCGCTGCCGCTGCCCGGGCCGCAGCTCGTCCGGGCCGAGCATCGGCACCAGGCGGTCCGCGTCGATCGAGGCGGCCCGGATCCGGCCCTGGACGTCGACCACCTGCACCCGCAACTGCCCGCCGGCCACCGGCAGCGGGTCCGGCAGCGCGTCCTCGGCGGTGAGCAGCGCCACCGCGTCGGCGGTACGCAGCGCCTCCTCGTCCACCGAGCGCTGCAGCGTCCAGCCCAGCGCGCCGACCAGCAGCGTCCCGCCGAACGCGAACCCGACCGCCAGCCCCAGCACACCGAGCGCGAGCAGCCGGGCCCGCAGGCCGAGGCGCGGCAGCGGCCCGCGTACCCAGCGGCTCACGTGGCCAGCCGGTAGCCCGCGCCGCGTACCGTCTCCAGCCGTTCCCGGCCGATCTTGCGGCGCAGGTAGCCGACGTAGACCTCCACCGCGTTCGGGGCGGTGTCGACCGAGGCGTCCCAGACGTGGTCCAGCAGCTCGGTCTTGGAGACCACCTCGCCGGGGCGGCGCATCAGATAGTCCAGCAGCGCGTACTCGCGACTGGTCAGCACCACCTCGGCGTCGGCCCGGGTGACCCGGCGGCGGGCCGGATCGAGGCGCAGGTCGCCCACGGTGAGCACGGTCGGCCGGCGGGGCGCGCCGCGACGCAGCAGCGCCCGCAGCCGGGCCAGCAGCACCACGTACGAGAAGGGCTTGGTCAGGTAGTCGTCGGCGCCGCAGTCCAGGCCGTCGGCCTGGTCGTACTCGCCGTCCTTGGCCGAGAGCATCAGCACCGGCAGCCAGCGCTGCTCGGCGCGCAGCCGGCGCACCACCTCGTAGCCGGACAGGCCGGGCAGCATCACGTCGAGGATCATCGCGTCGTACTCGCCGTGCCGCGCCGCGTCCAGCCCGGCCGGGCCGGTCGCCGCCACGTCCACCGCGAAACCCTCCGCCGACAGACCACGGCGCAGCGCCGCCGCGAGCCGCGTCTCGTCCTCCACCACCAGCAACCGCACCGGTCCAGGGTGCCACCATGGGGTCACCCGTAGGGGATCTCCTCAGCGTGGTCACAGCGACGCTCGCGCAGCATGGTGCGCAGGAGGTGCACACTATGTCCGTGATGAAGAACCGCGCCGTGCTGCGCTGGCTGGTCCCGGTGACCGCGGGGGTCGCCGTGATCGGCGGTGGCGCCGCCGTCGGCACGTTCGCCGCCGGCGCCGACCCGGCGCTGCCGCCGCGCAGCGCCGCCCAGCTCCTGGAAGACCTGCGCACGTCCCGCCTGGACGGGCTCTCCGGCACCGTGGTGCAGCGCGCCGACCTCGGCCTGCCGCCGATCGCCGCGCTCGCCGGCCGGGCCGCCGGCAACGACCTGGCCGGCCTGGTCTCCGGTACGCACACGCTGCGCGTCTGGTACGGCGGCGAGGACCGGCAGCGGCTCGCGCTGGTCGACACGCTCGGCGAGCAGGACATCCTGCGCAACGGCCGCGACGTGTGGACCTGGAACAGCCGGGAGAACACCGCCACGCACCGGCTGCTGCCGGCCGACGCGCCGGACCGGGCCACCGTGCCGGCCACCCCGGCCGACGCCGCGGACCGGGCGCTGGAGGCGATCGACCCGACCACCGCGGTCACCGTCGGCCGCACCGCCACAGTGGCCGGGCGGGACGCGTACGAGCTGGTGCTCACGCCGCGCGACAAGGCGTCCCTGGTCCACCAGGTCCGGATCGCGCTGGACGCGAAGGAGCACGTGCCGCTGCGCCTGCAGGTGCTCGCCGACGGGCAGGACGAGCCCGCGTTCCAGGTGGCGTTCACCCAGGTCGACTTCCGCACGCCGGAGGCCGACCAGTTCCGGTTCAACCCGCCGCCCGGCGTGAAGGTCACCGAGGCGACCGAGGGCGAGCGGCCCGGTCCGGCGGGCAAGCGGTTCGATCGCAAGGACGCCGAGAAGCCGGACGTGCGTACCGTCGGCACCGGCTGGACCACCGTGGTGGTCGCCAAGATCGGCGATGCGGCGACCGGCGACGGCGCGAAGCCCGGCGCGGACGCGCCGGACGCCCAGATGCTCGCCCAGGTGCTCGGTGACCTGCCGAAGGTCAGCGGCGACTGGGGCAGCGGCCGGCTGCTCAGCGGCAAGCTGTTCAGCGTGCTGCTGACCGACGACGGCCGGGTGATCGCCGGTCTGGTCACGCCGGAGCGGCTCTACCAGGCGGCCAAGGGCTGAGAATCGCCGTGCCCGGGGCCCGGTCGGCTGACGTCGACCGGGCCCCGAGTCGTGTCCGGGCTTGGTCGGGTGGCGGCCGACGCGCTATCTTTCTCAGTTCAGGCACAAAAAAGGAATGGCTTCTGAATGCCATTCCTGCGGCAATTTTAGTCAATGAGGAGCCGGATTGTCAACGCACTCCGACGTGTCGGCTGACCTGCGCCAGGACGACGAGATCGGCCGCGAGCAGGAATACGTCTCGATGCTGTACGACCGGCTGGACGGCATGCGGGAACAGGCCGCCCGGCGGCTCGACGAGGAGTTGCGCCACACCGGCGGCACACAGCAGGCCCGCTCCCAGCGCGACTCGACCGTGGCGATGTACGCCGACCAGGTCGAGCAGTTCTCCGCCGTGGAGAGCGGCCTGTGCTTCGGCCGCCTCGACGGCGACGACGGCGCGGTCCGCTACATCGGCCGGATCGGGATCTTCGACTCCTCCGGCGACTACGACCCGCTGCTGATGGACTGGCGCGCCCCCGCCGCCCGGCCGTTCTACCTGGCCACCGCCGCCAACCCGCAGGGCGTACGCCGCCGCCGGCACCTGCGTACCCGCGACCGCAAGGTGACCGGGCTCAACGACGAGGTGCTGGACATCACCGCCGCCTCCCCCACCGCCCACGAGGAACTGACCGGCGAGGCGTCACTGCTCGCCGCGCTCAACGCCGGGCGGACCGGCCGGATGCGCGACATCGTCGAGACCATCCAGGCCGAACAGGACCGGATCATCCGCGCCGACCTGCCCGGCGTGATGGTGGTGCAGGGCGGCCCCGGCACCGGCAAGACCGCGGTGGCGCTGCACCGCGCCGCGTACCTGCTCTACACCCACCGCCAGCAGCTCTCCACCCGCGGTGTGCTGCTGGTCGGCCCGAACGCCACGTTCCTGCGCTACATCTCCCAGGTGCTGCCCACGCTGGCCGAGACCGGCGTGCTGCTGCGTACCCAGGCAGACCTGTTCCCCGGCGTGCACGCGCGCCGCGCGGAACCCGCCACCACCGCGGCGCTCAAGGGCCGCGCGGTGCTGGCCGACGTGCTCGCCGCGGCCGTCCGCGACCGGCAGTGGGTGCCCGACGAGCCGGTCACCATCGAACTGCCGCAACGGGAGGTGCTGACGCTCGACCCGGACACCGTGCGGCAGGCCCGCGACCGGGTACGCCGCACCGGCCGCCCGCACAACCTGGCCCGCGCCCTGTTCGACGTGGAGATCGTCCACGCGCTCGCCGACCAGGTGGCCGAGCGGATCGGCGCCGACCCGCTCGGCGGGGAGAACCTGCTCTCCGAGGCCGACCGCGCGGAGATCCGCCGCGAGCTGCGCGAGGAGCCGGAGATCCGGGCCGCGCTGGACGAGCTGTGGCCGGTGCTCACCCCGCAACGCCTGCTCGCCGACCTGTACGCCTCGCCGGAGCGGATCGCCACCGCCGCGCCGATGCTCACCGAGGACGAGCGGGCCGCGCTGCACCGCGAGCCGGGCGGCTGGACGCCCGCCGACGTGCCGCTGCTGGACGAGGCCGCCGAACTGCTCGGCGAGGACGAGCGCGCCGCCGTCGCCCGGCGGGAGCGGATCCGGGCGCTGGAACGCGAGTACGCCGAGGGCGTGCTGGAGATCTGGCGCGGCTCCCGCTCCATCGACGTCGAGGACGAGGCAGACGGCGGCGAGATCCTCGGCGTCACCGACCTGATCGACGCCGACCGGCTCTCCGAACGGCAGGAGGAGTCCGACCGGCTCACCACCGCCCAGCGCGCCGCCGCCGACCGGACCTGGGCGTTCGGGCACGTCATCGTGGACGAGGCGCAGGAGCTGTCGCCGATGGCGTGGCGGCTGCTGATGCGCCGCTGCCCCAGCCGGTCGATGACGATCGTCGGCGACGTGGCGCAGACCGGCGCGCTCGCCGGCACGCCGTCGTGGGGCGAGGCGCTGGCGCCGTACGTGGCGGACCGGTGGCGGCTGGAGGAGCTCACGGTCAGCTACCGCACCCCGGCCGAGATCATGGCGGTCGCCGCCGACGTGCTCGCCGAGATCGACCCGGCGCTGCGGCCACCCCGCTCGGTACGCGCCACCGGCGTACCGCCGTGGGACCGGACCGTGCCGGCGGACCGCCTCGTGGTCGAACTGGTCGAGGCGACCGCCCGGGAGGCCGCGTCGCTCGGCGACGGGCGGCTCGGCGTGCTGGTGCCGACCGGGCGGGTGGACGAGCTGGGCGGCGCGGTGGTGGCGGCGCTGCCGGAGGCGACAGTGGGTGAGCAGCCCGAGCTGGCGAACCGGGTGGTGGTGCTGACCACCGAGCAGGCCAAGGGCCTGGAGTTCGACTCGGTGCTGGTGGTCGACCCGGCCCGCATCGTGTCCGAGTCCCCGAGGGGCCACAGTGACCTCTACGTGGCCCTGACAAGAGCCACCCAGCGCCTGGGCATCCTCCGCACCCCCTGACCGCCTCCGCCTCCGCCCCGTTGATCATGGAGTTGGCGGCCTTGTCGATCTCCAAGTCGGCCGCCAACTTCATGATCGACCGGGCCGAGCACGTGCTGCCTCACGTCCCGCCGCGCCCACTCTCGCCCCTCGCCCCGCTCGGCGATCATGGAGTTGCGGCCCCGGAAAAGCGCCATCAAACGGACATTTTTTGGGTCGGAAGTGCAAGATCGGCGAGTGCGGGCTTGGGGGCGGCGGACGGGGGCGTGTGTCCGGGTGGCCTGTTCGCGCCAGTTCGCCGGAGTGGCGGTCACGCGCACCAGATCGGGGAAGTTGCTGCATCACACCCGCCCCGACCACACCACCCCGCCGAACTGGCGACCCTCGCACCAGAACGGGGAAGTTGCTACATCATGGCCGCGCTGACCACGCCACTTCGGCGAAGTGGCGCAGTCAAGACGCGGGTGCGCGAGGGCGGGGGTGGCCGGAGGCCACCCCCGCCCTCGCGTACTGCCTCGGTCAGCCCGGATTAGGGCGATTGTTGGTGAAGTTGCCCACCTGCGCGCCGGTGGCCGAATTGTCGCTCGTGGAGCCACCGGCCGGGGTGCTCAGGCCACCCGTACCCGCGTCCCCGGTCGTCGTCGGGGCCACCTTGCCCGGGTGCTTCTCGGGCTGCCGGGCCAACCGGCGCACACTGGCCGGGCCGGCCGTGCCACCGGTCGTGGTCACCGCGCCCTGACCCCGGGTCGGTCCGCCGTCGCGCAGCACCGTCGGGTCGACGGGTACGTCCGCCGGGTCGTCCGGGTCGAGTTCCTGCCGCATCCGTTCCACGTCGGTCTGCGGCACGGTGATCTCGTCCAGCGCGCCGTCGCCGTACACGCCGCCGGCGACCCGCTGCTCGGCCCGCCGGGCGGCGTCCTGCCGCATGTCGTCCTCACGCACGTCAACCACCTCGCAGCTCTCGGGGTATCGGTGTTGCGTGCCCGAGGGTGGGTGGCTGAAACCGGAACCGGCGGCGGGAGGACCGGTGTGCGCCCTCGTGTCCGGTTCCGGCTGCAAGGCCGAGCGTGGTGGCCATTCGACGGCGACCGGCGGTTACCTTGTCTCCGGCCTCGGGTAGACCCAGGGTGCCCCCGCCACAGAGCGCGAACCGCGCCGTGGCCGACCTGCGGTAGCGGGGCGAGGGTGTGCAGGTTAACGACTCATCAAATCCTGAGGAGGACCAGATGAGCACGCAGGCTGCATCCACCAGGCCGATGAACCGGCCGATGTCCGACGTCCAGAACCGGTCGAGCATGCAGGACACGTCGACCCGGCACATGCCGTCGATGCACGACGGTCACCGGGAGAACATGCCGTCCCCGGGTACGGAGACGAAGCAGGCGTTCCTGACCACCGAGTTCTGGGTGTACGCCGCAGCGGTCGCGCTCGTGGTGATCGCCGCGTTCTGGAAGGGCACCACCGCCAACGGCCTGAACATCAACAACCCGAACCAGGCCTGGTGGTACCTGACCGCGCTGACCGGCGCGTACCTGGTCAGCCGTGGCCTGTCGAAGGCGGGCAGCGCGCGCCGCTCCGGCAAGGAGCGCCGCGGACGTTGATCCGACGCCGCGCGAACGGCGACGCCCCCGGGATCCGTCCCGGGGGCGTCGTCGCGTCTGCTCACTCCTCGCCGAAGTCCCCGAAGTCGTCACCGCCGCCGTCGAAGGCGTCGTCGAGCATCTCGCCGGCGATCATGCCGCCGGCGACGCCGAGCGCGGCGCCCGCGATGACGCCGCCCATGCCCGGGCCGCGCCGCCCGTGGCCGGCGTAGCCGTGGTGACCCGGGTAGCCGTGGCCGCCGTGGTGCGGCATGCCGAAGCCCTGGGCGCGCATGCTGCCGTAGCGGCCGGTGGTCTCCCGCAGCCAGCCGTCGACGACCTGCACCCAGTCGGTACGGGCGGCGTCGGTGTGCGGGACCGAGTAGCGGCCGATCACGTCGTGCCCGGGGCTGAGGAAGCCGCCCCGCTTGTCGCACTCCAGGATCACCTCGACGCCCTGCGGGCTGGTCACGAACGTCAGCTCGACCTCGTTGACCGTCTGCGCGTACTGCGGCGCGGCGAAGAACTCGATCTCCTGGTAGAACGGCAGCGTCTGCGGCACGCCGTAGATGTGGCCCCGCTCCAGGTCGGCGTGCTTGAACCGGAAACCGAGCGCCTGGAACGCCTCCAGGATGCGCTCGTGGACCGGCAGCGGGTGCACGGACACCTGGTCCAGGTCGGACTTGTCGACGGCGCGGGCCACCGCCAGCTCGGTACGCAGGCCCATGGTCATGCCGTGCAGCCGCTGGCCGTAGACGTCGGTGATCGGGGTCTCCCACGGCACCGGCATCTGGAACGGGATCGACAGCTGCTGCTTCGGCGCCAGATCGAACGCGCCGCTGACGGGCAGCCGGTGGAACTCCATGACGCCCGCGTACTCGTGGTTGCCGCTCTCGATCTCGACGCGGGTGACCAGGCCGAGGTTGATCTGCTCGATCCGCGCCGGGCTGTCGCCGCCAACCAGGTTGACGTGACCGTCCAGGGTCAGCCCGGGCCGGGTGTTCGGGTTGGTGAGCACCGTGTCGACGCTCGGACCGCCCACGCCGAACGCGCTCAACATCTTCTTGAAGACCATCGGTCACTCCCGCTGAACTGCATTCCGACATGGACCGTCGGACGCTTCGTCAGGGCACCCTAAATGCCGCGACTGAGAAGTGGCTGTGAGGCAGGTCGTGGACTCAGTCCGCCCGGACCACCACCAGTTCGCCGACCTGCTCGCCGAGTTGGCGTCGGGCCTCCGGCAACAGGCCGCTGTCGGTGATCAGCATGTCGGCCTCCTCCAGCGGCGCGATGGTGGCGATGCCGATCGTCTCCCACTTGGTGTGGTCGGCGAGCACGACCAGCCGCCGGGCGGAACCGATCAGCCGCCGGTTCACCGCCGCCTCCAGCAGGTTCGGCGTGGTGAACCCGGTGCGCGGGCTCATCCCGTGCACGCCGAGGAAGAGCAGGTCGACGTTGAGCGCGGCTATCGCCGCCTCGGCGACCGGGCCGGTCAGCGCGTCCGACGGGGTACGGATGCCGCCGGTCAGCACGACTGTCTGATCGGCGCGGGGGTTCTGGTAGAGCGCGTCGGCCACCGGTATCGAGTTGGTGACCACAGTGATCCCGCGTACCTCGGCCAGCCGCGCGGCCAGCGCGGCGGTGGTGGTGCCGGCGGACAGCGCCACCGCCATCCCCGGTTCGACCAGGCCGGCGGCCCGCTCCACGATGGCCCGTTTCTCGGCCTGCTGCCGGACCGACTTGGCGGCGAAGCCGGGCTCCTCGGTGGAGCCGGGACCGGCGAGCGTCGCGCCGCCGTGGACCTTGTCGATCAGGCCGCGTTCGGCCAGCACCTCCAGGTCGCGGCGGATCGTCATGTCGGACACCCCGAAGCGGCTGACCAGGTGACTGACCCGGACGCCGCCACTCTGGCGGATCAACTCCAGGATGGCGCTCTGCCGTTGCTGGGCGAGCATGTGGACCTCCATCGGCGCGAACGGCAGGGTTGCGGTCAGGCGCTCACGGGCGCCGGCGCGGGCTCCTCGCGGACCACCGCCACCTCCCCCGCCGGCACCTCCAGCTCGCCGTCGCAGCGGGCGCCGCCGAGCAGCTCGACGCCGGTGACCGGCAACCGTACCGGCTCGGTGGTGTGGTTGATCAGGAACAGCCAGCTCCGGTCCTCCGCGCGGCGGCGGACCACCTCCACCCCGGTCGGCGCGCTCACCGGCGGCCGGACGCCGGCCTCGGCCAGCAACCGGGCCACCAGCCGGTCGGTGGCCTCGTCGTCGAGCCGGGTGCCGACGTACCAGGCCGCGCCCGCGCCGACGGTGTTGCGGGTCAGCGCCGGCACGCCGGGCAGGGGCCCGTCGGCGTACGCGGCCAGCACCTCCGCGCCCTCGGCGTGCAGCCACTCGGTCCACACGTCGGCGCGGGCGCCGTCGTCGAGGCGTACCGTCTCGCCGGCCCGCAGCGGGAAGAACTCCTCGACGTGTACGCCGAGCAGGTCGCGGTACGCGCCGGGGTAGCCGCCGAGCCGGATGTGGTCGTGCTCGTCGACGATGCCGCTGAAGTAGGTGACCACAGCGGTGCCGCCGGCCTCCACGAACCGGCGCAGCGCGTCGGCGTCGGCGTCGCGGACGAGGTAGAGCGTGGGAACCACGACGAGCCGGTAGCGGGACAGGTCGGCCGAGGGGTGCACCACGTCGGCGGTGATCCCGGCCCGCCAGAGCGCGGCGTGCAGCGCGGACAACCGGTCGGTGTAGGTGACGTCGACGCTCGGGTGGGAGTCGAGTTCGGCGCCCCACCACGCCTCGTAGTCGAAGAGGATGGCCACGTCGGCGTCGACGCGGCTGCCGCGTACCTCGGCGAGCGCGCGCAGGTCGGCGCCGAGCCGGCAGACCTCGCGGAACACCTTGGTGTCCGGGCCGGCGTGCGGCACCAGCGCGGAGTGGAACTTCTCCGCGCCGGCCCGGGAGGCCCGCCACTGGAAGAACAGCACGCCGTCGGCGCCGCGCGCGACGTGGGCGAGGCTGTTGCGGCGCATCTGACCGGGTGTCTTGGCCACGTTGCGGGGCTGCCAGTTGACGGCGCTGGTGGAGTGCTCCATCAGCAGCCAGGGCGCGCCACCTGCCACGCCCCGGGTGTGGTCGGCCGCGAGCGCCAGGTTGACCTGCGGCTGCGGGTCGGCGGCGGTGAGGTAGTGGTCGTTGGCGACCACGTCCACGTCGGCGGCCCAGGAGTGGTAGTCCAGGTACTTGATGCCGGTGCCGATCATGAAGTTCGTGGTGACCGGCTGCGGGACGAGCCGGTTCAGCAGTTCCCGCTCGGCGCGCAGCTGGGCGCGCTGCTCGTCGGAGGAGAACCGCAGGAAGTCCAGCTGCTGGGTGGGGTTGGCGAACGTCGGCGCGGTACGCGGCGGGTTGATCTCGGCCCAGTCGTGGTAGCGCTGGCTCCAGAACGCGGTGCCCCAGGCGGCGTTGAGCGAGTCCAGGTCGCCGTAGCGCTCGCGCAGCCAGCCGCGGAACGCCTCGGCGCTGACGTCGCAGTAGCAGTGCACGTTGTGGCAGCCGAGTTCGTTGGAGACGTGCCAGAGCACGACGGCGGGGTGGCGCGCGTACCGCCGGGCGACCGCCTCGACCAGGGCGAGCGAGTGGTCCCGGAACACCGGCGAGCTGGGGCAGTACGCCTGCCGGCCGCCGGGCCAGAGCACCGTGCCGTCGGCGCGGCGGGGCAGCGTCTCCGGGTGCCGGTGCGCCAGCCACGGTGGCGGGCTGGCGGTGGCGGTGGCCAGGTCGACGCTGATGCCGCCGTCGTGCAGCAGGTCGATCGCCCGGTCCAGCCAGTCGAAGACGTACCGACCGGGGGTGGGCTCCAGCAGGGCCCAGGAGAAGATGCCGACCGAGACCAGATTGACGCCGGCCCGTCGCATGAGTTCGACGTCCTCGGTCCACGTCTGCTCGGGCCACTGCTCCGGGTTGTAGTCGGCGCCGTACCAGATGCCCTCGCCGTGCCAGTTCCGCATGACAGCAGAGGTTGCCCCCGAACAGCACCCAAGTCAACACTTTCCAACATCGACTGAAGTTCCAACGTTTACCGGCTCTTTGCCCCGCCTAACCGCCGACGGCGTCGCCTTTTTGCCCCCTTGACAGCGCCGCGCCAAGGGGTAGCTTCAAGCGCCACCGGCTGTTTGTGTTCGGACGTGTGGATTCTCGGTGGATCTACCGCGACCGACACGACACCGCTCACCGCCAACGATCACGGTCCATGAGCGCAGCGCACCTCTTCCACGCAGGAGGCACCATGTCCCGTCCCCGCTCGCAAGCCGAATACCTCGCCCGGCTCGTACCCCCGTCCGTCGCCGGCCTGAACCGGCGCTCGCTGCTCGCCGGCGCGGCCGGCGCGGGAGCGCTGCTCGGCACCGGTCTGCTCGCCGGCTGCGGCGACTCCGACTCCGGATCCGGCGGTGACGCCAAGAGCGTCTCGGTCGGCTCGAACCAGTCGGACCCGAAGCCCAAGGACGTCGTCGCGAAGGTGATGGACGGCTTCAAGACGTCCTCCGGGGTGACCGTCAACATCAACACGGTCGACCACAACACGTTCCAGGAGAACATCAACAACTACCTGCAGGGCAAGCCGGACGACGTGTTCACCTGGTTCGCCGGCTACCGGATGCGGTTCTTCGCGGCAAAGGGCCTGGCCGGTGACCTCAGCGACGTGTGGGGCAAGCTCGACGGCTACTCCGACGCGTTCAAGAAGGCGTCCACCGGCGACGACGGCAAGCAGTACTTCGTGCCCGCGTCGTACTACCCGTGGGCCGTCTTCTACCGCAAGTCGGTGTGGCAGCAGCGCGGCTACGAGGTGCCCAAGACGCTGGACGACCTGAATACGCTCGGCGCGCAGATGAAGAAGGACGGGCTGAACCCGATCGCGTTCGCCGACAAGGACGGCTGGCCGGCGATGGGCACGTTCGACATCCTCAACCTGCGGATCAACGGCTACCAGTTCCACATCGACCTGATGGCCGGCAAGGAGGCGTGGACCTCCGACAAGGTGAAGAAGGTCTTCGACACCTGGGCCGGGCTGCTCCCCCTGCACCAGCCGGACTCGCTCGGCCGCACCTGGCAGGAGGCCGCGCAGTCGCTGCAGCAGAAGAAGAGCGGCATGTACCTGCTCGGCCTGTTCGTCGGCCAGCAGTTCAGCGGCGCCGACCTGGAGGACCTGGACTTCTTCACGTTCCCCGAGATCGACTCCACCATCGGCGCGAAGGCCCTGGACGCCCCGATCGACGGCTACATGATGGCCCGCAAGCCGAAGTCCAAGGACGCCGCGCAGAAGCTGCTGACGTACCTGGGCTCGAAGGAGGCAGCGGACATCACTGTGAAGAACGACCCGAGCACGCTCGTCGCCAACAGCGGCGCGGACACCGGTGCCTACACCGCGCTGCAGAAGAAGGCCGCCGAGCTGGTCGGCTCCGCCACCGAGATCGCCCAGTTCCTCGACCGCGACACCCGGCCGGACTTCGCCTCCACCGTGATGATCCCGGCGTTGCAGCAGTTCATCAAGGACCCGAAGGACATCGGCGGGCTGCTCACCAGCATCGAGAACCAGAAGAAGTCGATCTTCACCAGCTGACGGCGGAAGGGGGAAGGACATCATGTCCGACCTGCCCCTGATCCAAGCGGATCGCGCCGTGCCGCCGCCGGCCGCGACCACCAGCAACGGTGGTCGCGGTCGCCGGCTACGGCTCCTGTCCCGCACCGACCGCGTGGTCATCACGCTCATGGTGCTGGTACCCCTGCTGCTCGTCGCCGGCCTGGTCTGGCTGCCCGCGGTGGCGACGGTGCTGCTCTCCGGCACGAACTGGGACGGCATCGGCCCGGTCTCCGAGATCGAGTGGGTCGGCCTCAAGAACTACGACGACGTGGTGAACATCTACCCGCCGTTCGTCCCCGCGGTGCAGAACAACCTGCTCTGGCTGGCCGCGCTGTTCGTGGTGGCCACCCCGTTCGGCATGTTCCTCGCCGTGCTGCTGGACAAGGAGATTCGCGGCAGCCGCTTCTACCAGACCGCGCTCTACCTGCCGGTGGTGCTGTCGCTGGCGCTCATCGGCTTCGTCTGGCAGCTCATCTACAGCCGCGACCAGGGGCTGCTCAACGGCGTCTTCGGCGGCGAGACCGACTGGTACGGCGACCCGAACGTCAACATCTGGGCCGTGCTGGTCGCGGCCGGCTGGCGGCACGTCGGCTACATCATGCTGCTCTACCTGGCCGGCCTCAAGGGCGTCGACCCGTCCCTGCGGGAGGCCGCCGCTGTCGACGGCTCCTCGGAGACCAGCACGTTCTTCCGGGTCGTCTTCCCGGTGATGCGCCCCATCAACATCATCGTGCTGGTGGTGACGGTGATCGAGTCGCTGCGCGCGTTCGACCTGGTCTGGGTCATCAACAAGGGCCGCAACGGGCTGGAGCTGATCTCCGCGCTGGTCACCCAGAACGTGGTCGGCGAGGCCAGCCGGATCGGCTTCGGCTCCGCGCTGGCGACGATCATGCTGGCCGTCTCGCTCGTCTTCATCACCATCTACCTCTGGACCGTGATGCGGGAGGACAAGCGATGACCGCCGTCTCCGCCGGCCGCCGCCGCCCCGTGCGGCCCGCCCGGGCCGTCCTGCACCTCTTCCTGGGTACGGTCGCAGTGGGCTGGCTGTTCCCGATCCTGTGGGCGGTGCTCACCTCGTTCCGCTCCTACGAGTACACCGCCGCCAACGGCTACGTGTCGCTCGGCGGCTGGACCGTCGACAACTACGTCACCGCCTGGCGCACCGCCGAGTTCGGCAAGCACTTCCTCAACTCGGCGTACATCACCGTCCCGGCGGTGCTGCTCACGCTCTTCCTCGCCTCGTGCGTGGCGTTCGTGATCGCCCGGTTCAGCTGGAAACTCAACATCGCGCTGCTCGGCCTGTTCACCGCGGCGAACCTGCTGCCGCAGCAGGCGCTGCTCATCCCGCTGTTCCGGATGTTCACCGAGATCCCGCTGCCGGCCTGGATGAGCGACTCGGAGCTGCTGTACGACAGCTACTGGGGACTGATCCTGGTCAACGTCGCGTTCCAGTGCGGCTTCTGCGTGTTCGTGCTCAGCAACTACATGAAGGCGCTGCCGCACGAGCTGTACGAGGCAGCGATGGTCGACGGGGCGAACGTGTGGCGGCAGTACTGGCAGGTGACGATGCCGCTGTGCCGGCCGGCGCTCGCCGCGCTCGCCACGCTGGAGGTCACCTGGATCTACAACGAGTTCTTCTGGGCCACTGTGCTCATGCGTACCGGCGACAAGTTCCCGGTCACCAGCTCGCTGAACAACCTGCGCGGCGAGTTCTTCACCGACAACAACCTGGTCTCGGCCGGCTCGGTGCTGGTCGCGATCCCCACCCTGGTGATCTTCTTCCTGCTGCAGAAGCAGTTCGTCCGGGGTCTGACGCTGGGAGCCTCCAAGGGATGACGATCGTCCACCTGCGCCGCGCGCGGACCAGCCTGGTGCTCGACGCACGCGGCCCTGGGCTGCCCCGGGTCGTGCACTGGGGCGCCGACCTCGGCCCGCTGCCCGACGAGGACCTGCCGGCGCTCGCCGACGCCACGGTGCCGCCGGTGGTGCCGAGCAGCTTCGACGCGCCAACTGTGCTGTCGCTGCTGCCCGAGGCGAGCGCCGGGTGGAGCGGGCGGCCCGGTCTCGCCGGTCACCGCGACGGCCGGGACTGGTCGACGGCGTTCCGCCTCACCGGCCTCGACGTGCACGACGAGCCCGCGGCGCCGCCCGATGGTGCCGCCGCCGGCGGGCCCGCGCGGTTAGGAGGGGCCCCTTTACATGCACCAGGCGTTAACAAGGGGCCCTTCCTTTCCTCCGGGCGGGTGGTGGTGCGGGCGGCGGACCCGGGCGCCGGGCTGAGCCTGACCGTCGAGATCACGTTGGACCCGGCGGGCGTGCTCACGCTGCGGCACCGGCTGCGCAACGACGGCGACGGCCGGTACGAGCTGCGGGAACTGACGCCCGTGCTGCCGGTGCCGGCGGTCGCCACCGAACTGCTCGACCTGACCGGACGGTGGTGCCGGGAACGCGCGCCGCAGCGGCACCCGTGGCCGATGGGCGCGTGGGTGCGCGAGGGGCGGCACGGCCGCACCGGCCACGACGCCACGCTGCTGCTGGTCGCGGGCACCGCCGGGTTCGGCTTCCGGCACGGCGAGGTGTGGGCGGTGCACACCGCGTGGAGCGGCGACCACGTCACCGCCGCCGAGCGCCGCCCGACAGGCGAGTCCACGCTCGGCGGCGGTGAGCTGCTGGCGCCCGGCGAGATCGTGCTCGGGCCGGGCGAGGAGTACGCCACTCCCCTGCTCTACGCGGCCCACTCCACCGACGGGCTGGACGGGCTCAGCGAGGCGCTGCACACGCACCTGCGGGCCCGCCCGTCGCACCCGCGCACACCGCGGCCGGTGACGCTGAACGTGTGGGAGGCGGTCTACTTCGACCACGACCTGGACCGGCTGCGGGCGCTCGCCGACGCCGCCGCCGAGGTCGGCGTGGAACGCTTCGTGCTCGACGACGGCTGGTTCCGGGGCCGGCGGCACGACCAGGCCGGGCTCGGCGACTGGTGGGTCGACGGCGAGGTCTGGCCGGACGGGTTGCAGCCGCTGATCGACCACGTACGCGGGCACGGCATGCAGTTCGGGCTCTGGGTGGAGCCGGAGATGGTCAACCCCGACTCCGACCTGTTCCGCGCCCACCCGGACTGGGTGCTCCAGACGCCGGGCCGGCTGCCGCCGCCGTGGCGGCACCAGCAGGTGCTCGACCTGGCCAACCCGGACGCGTACGCGTACCTGCTCGAACGGCTCGACGCGGTGCTGAGCGAGCACGACGGGATCGCGTACCTGAAGTGGGACCACAACCGCGACCTCACCGAGGCCGGGCACGCCGGACGGCCCGGCGTGCACGCGCAGACCCTGGAGGTCTACCGGCTGCTGGACGAGCTGCGCGCCCGGCACCCGGGCGTCGAGATCGAGAGCTGCTCGTCCGGCGGTGCCCGGGCCGACCTGGAGATCCTGCGCCGCACCGACCGGGTATGGGCCAGCGACTGCAACGACGCGCTGGAACGGCTGTCCATCCAGCGCTGGACCGGCCTGCTGCTGCCGCCGGAGCTGATCGGCACGCACATCGGGCCGCAGCGCTCGCACACCACGCACCGCGTGCACGACCTGGGTTTCCGGGCGGTCACCGCGCTGTTCGGCCACCACGGCATCGAGTGGGACATCACCGCGATCGACGCGACCGAGCGGGCCGAGCTCGCCGCCTGGGTGGCGCTGCACAAGCGGCTGCGCCCGCTGCTGCACGGCGGCCGGGTGGTCCGGGTCGACCACCCGGACCCGGCCGTGCAGGCCCACGGCGTGGTCGCCCACGACCGCGACCACGCGGTGTACGCGGTCAGCCGGGTCGCCACCTCGGCGGCGCAGGTGCCGGGCGTGGTGCGGCTCCCAGGGCTGGACCCGGCCCGGCGCTACCGGGTCCGTCCGCCCGCCGAGGCGCCCGAGCCGGCGATGCTGGAGCTGTCCCCGCCGGGCTGGCTGGCCTGGCCGGGCGACGGCATCACGGTGACCGGTTCGGTGCTGGGCACGGTCGGCGTTCAGCTCCCCGCCCTGCACCCCGAACAGGCCCTCCTGCTGGAGGTGGTCGCGGCCTGACCCCGCGCCCCACCCCGGTGATCAAGGAGTTTGTGTCACCGCAGGCGTCCGAACGGGACACAAACTCCTTGATCACGCACTAGAGGGTCAGGCGGGGGTGCAGGTCACCGCGGGGGTGGAATTCGTGCCCTGCCAGCTGCCGATGAAGCCGAAGGTGGTGCTCGCGCCCGCGCCGAGGCGGCCGTTGTAGTCGACGTTGCGAGCGGTGTACGCCGACCCGCTGTTGCTGATGCTCGCGTTCCACGCCTGGGTGACGGACTGGCCGTTGGCGTACGTCCAGCGCACCGTCCAGCCGGTGATCGCCGCGGCTCCGGCGGTCACCTTGACCTCGCCCTGGAAGCCGCCCTGCCACGAGTTCGCGACGGTGTAGGTGGCGGTGCAGCCACCGGACGGCGGGGGCGTGGTGGGCGGCGGCGGGGTCGGGCTGACGGTCGGGCTGGTCGTCGGGCTCACGGTGGGGCTGACCGTCGGGCTGGCGGTCGGGGTGGTGCTCGCGTACACCGACGCCTCCCGGGAGGTGGCGGCGATGCCGTTGGCGCCGTTGAAGATGCGCTGCCCCCAGCTGGTGAGCTGGGCCGGGTTGAACGACGTGGTCATGTCCAGGTACTCCACGCCGCCGCCGTTGCCGCTCCACGACCAGCCGAGGTAGCCGATGCCGTTGGCCTGGGCGTACGCCATGATGGCGTCCTCGTCCGGGTTGCCGTCGGAGTGGTTGAACCCGAACTCGCCGACCACGATGGGCAGCCCGGCGGTACGGAAGCGGCCCAGGTAGTCGCTGATCTCGGCGGCGGTGTCGAACACGCCGTACATGTGGATGGAGAAGACGGTGTTGCGCTGCGGATCGGCGGCGAACACGGTGCCGGCGTTGTCGCGCATGGTGAACGACCAGTCCTGGCCCCAGTTCGGCGCGTCCACCATGATCGTGTGGGTCAGGCCGGCGGCGCGCAGCCGCTTGATCGCGTTCGACGTGTCGGTGGTCCAGGCGCTGTAGCCCTGGTTGCCGAACGGCTCGTTGCCGATGTTGACGATGACGTACCTCTCCTGGCCCTTGAGCACGTCGGCGATGCTCAGCCAGTAGTCGGTGGCCTTGGCCAGCGTGGTGGCGGCGCCGTCCTCGCCGTACCCGGTGGTGTCGTGCACCTCCAGCACGCAGATCATCCGGTTGCCCTTGCACAGGGAGATCACGTTGGCCACGTCGGCGGCGCTGTTCTTCGTCCAGCGGTCGCCGCTGGACAGCACCACCCGGACGGTGTTCGCGCCGAGCGCCTTGATGTTGGCGAACGAGCTGGTCTGCTGCGGGTACCAGGTGTGCGCGTGGTTGACGCCACGCATCACGAACTCGACACCGTTGGCGTCGTAGAGACGCCCGTTGGAGACGGAGAAGCCGGTGGCGGCCTGGGCCGGCTGCCCGAGGGCGAAGACGGCGGCGAGGGCCGTCAGCAGGGCGGCGCCCGCGACGGAGAGCAGTTTCTTCATGGCTGTCCTCAGGGGAAGGATCCCCCGTGCCCGAGCGGGGGTGCGGTGACGGTGAGAGGGTGGTGGCGACTGAGCCCGGTAGCCGCCGCCCGGTTCCCGAACGGACGCAGGCATCAGCGTAGGACGATGGAAGGCGTGAGGCAACCGGTTAAGCAGGATCGGCCGGGAGGCGACACCGCTTGACGCGCCGTATGAACTGAACCGGTTAAGAGACGAATGCGAAAGCGGACAGCAGGGTTGACCCGCGCCGGGCGGGGTATCCGGGGACGATCCGCCCGGGAAGGAGACGTGCCATGGTCAACGTCGGTTACACCCTCATGTGCGAGCAGGCCGGCCCGAAGGAACTCGTCGACCACGCCGTACGCGCCGAGGCCGCCGGCTTCGACCATCTGGTCATGTCCGACCACTACTACCCCTGGCTGGAATCGCAGGGCCACTCCCCGTACGCCTGGTCGGTGCTCGGCGCGGTCGCGCACGCCACCAGCCGGGCCGAGCTGATGTCGTTCGTGACCTGCCCGATCCGGCGGTACCACCCGGCCGTGGTGGCGCAGAAGGCCAGCACCATCGGGGTGCTCTCGGACGGCCGCTTCACGCTGGGCCTCGGCGCCGGGGAGAACCTCAACGAGCACGTGGTGGGCGGATGGCCGCACGTGCAGCAGCGACACGAGATGTTCGAGGAGGCGCTGCAGATCATCCGGCCGCTGCTCAACGGCGAGACGCTGACGTTCTCCGGCAACCACTTCGACGTGCCCGACGCGTACGTCTGGGACCGCCCGGACCGGCCGGTGCCGATGGCGGTGGCCGCGTCCGGACGACAGTCGGCCACGCTCGCCGCCGAGTACGCCGACGCGATGATCGCCACCGACCCGCTGTCGCACCTGATCGACATGTACGAGGAGGCCGGTGGCGCGGGCCGCCCCCGCTACGGGCAGGTCGCCATCTGCTACGGCCCGGACGAGGACGAGTGCCGCAAGATCGTGCACGACCAGTTCCGCTGGTTCGGCCTGGGCTGGAAGGTCAACGCCGACCTGCCCGGCCCGGAGTCGTTCGAGGCGGCCACCCGGTTCGTCCGGGAGGAGGACGTGGCCGAGGGCATCTCCTGCGGCCCGGACACCGACCGGCACGTCGAGGCGTTCAAGAAGTTCGTCGAGGCGGGCTTCACCCACGTCGCGCTGGTCCAGGTGGGCGGCGACACCCAGCCGATGTTCCTCGACTGGGCCCAGGAGGAGCTGCTGCCCCGGCTGCGGGAGCTGTGACCGCTGAGGAGTTGACGCCATGCGTATCGGGAACACCGAGATCCGGCCCGCCGGGGGCGGGCTCGGCTGCCTGCTGATGATCCTCTTCTCGATCGTCGCCTCGGTGGTGCTCACCGTGCTGCTCAACCTGGTCCTGTAGCACCCGGCCCGGCGCGCTCGGCGGCGACACCAGAACGGGGTGGCTGCGCCCCCGGCCCACGTACGCCTTCGGTCTGGGCTGGCGCGTCGTTCAGCCGGCCGTGAGGTCCACCTCGGCCAGCACCGGATAGTGGTCCGACGCCGAGTCGGCGTCACCGTCGCGGACCACCCGCACCGCGCGTACCCGGTCGGCCAGCGCCGGGGTGGCGAGCAGATAGTCCAGCCGCATCCCGGCGAACTCGGCGCCGCCGTGCCGGGTCGGCACGGTCCGGCCGCCGGGCTCGTCGCCGCCGGAGCGCGGCCACAGGTCCACCAGCCCGGCGTCGAGCAGCCGGGCCACCGCGCGGGTGTCCACGGTACGGCCGTCGCGGCGCAGGTGCCGCCGCCGGTACGGAGTGGCCAGCCCGGCCAGCCGGGCGGTGTGGTCGACGGTGGGCTCCAGCGTGTTCAGGTCCCCGGCCAGCAGCGCCAGCTCTCCCCCGGTCCGCCGCAGCGCGGCGGCGAGCCAGTCCGCCTCCATCCGCCGCCGCCCACCCGAGTAGGGGTACAGGTGCGTGCTCAGCACGGTCAGCGGTCCCGCGCCGGTGGCGACCTGCACCCGGGCGGCGGCGTGGTGGAACGGGCGGCGGACCCGGCCGGCGCGCAGCACCCGCAGCGGCGGGCGGACCAGCACCGCCACCGGCTGGCCGAGACAGGACCGGGCCAGGTACGCCGCCATCCCGAGCCGCTCGGCCAGCCCGCCCAGCGTGGCGTCCATGCCGCGCAGCTCCTGCAACGCCAGCACGTCGGGGCGCTGCGCGGTGACGACCGAGACGATCCGGTCCCGGCGGTCGGCGCCGCCCGCGTCCCGCCCGCCGGTCCGGATGTTCCAGGTCATCACCCGCAGCATCGGCTCAGTCCGGCCGCGCGGCCTTGGCCAGCTCGTCGTCCAGCTCGTCCACCTGTTCGGACTCGATCGCCGGCTGGTTGCCCTCGTGCACGTCGGCGTTCGGCTTGATCACCCAGTACAGCAGCGACAGCCAGAGCGCGCCGAGCAGGATCGCGCCCATGAAGTCGGTCGGGTGGTGCATGCCCCGGTACATCCGGGAGGTGGCCACGCCGACCGGCATCAGCACGGCCATGCCCACGAACAGCCACCGCCACCACCTGTCGGTACGCGGGAACACGATGACCGCCATGGCCGCCCAGAGGCAGATGGTGGCCGCGATGTGCCCCGAGGGGAACGACGAGGTGGGCATCTGCCCGTCCAGGTTCTCCACCGGCGGCCGGGGCCGGTCCACCACCCGGGCGCTGGCCAGGAAGAGGCTCAGCTCGCCGAACATCGCCAGCACCACGTACAGCACCGGCCGCCAGCGCCGCCACACGGCCAGCACGATCGGGCAGAACACCAGCGACACCAGCAGGATGGCGTGGGTGTCGCCGAACTTGCTCCACCACCAGCTCAGGTCGGTGAGCAGATCGGTGTGCCGCTCGGCGAACCAGCGCGGCACCTTCGTGTCGAGCGTGTCGAAGAACGTGCCCTTGGCGTGGTAGCTGACGAACATGCCGAACGCGTAGAGCGCGCCGAAGACGAGCACCCAGCCGACCAGCAGCTCGGCCACCGCGGAGCGGGGGTGCTCCAGCACCTTCTCCTCGTCCGGCGCGAGCGCCAGCTCGTCGCCCGCCTCCGGTTCCAGGCCCTCGCGCAGCGGCGGCACCGGCCGGCCGCGCTCGCGCCGCCACAGCCGGAAGGCGTACGCGGTGACGCCCAGCCAGGCCGCGCCGAGCAGCCAGCCGCCGATCACGTCGGACACGAAGTGCACGCCCAGCGCGATCCGGGTCAGCCCGACCAGGAAGACAAGCACGGCGGCGACGGCGATGGCGGGCTTGCGCCAGCGCGGCGACATGGCCGGCAGGAACACCAGCAGCAGCGCCCCGTACGCGACGAACGAGCCGAGCGCGTGCCCGCTGGGGAAGCTGTTGCCGGGAGCGTCGGCGATCGGCACGTCCACCACCGGGCGCAGCCGGCCGACGAGCGCCTTGAGCGACGGGTCGAGGATCAGCCCGCCCACGCCGGTGACGATCAGGTAGACCGCCAGCCGGGACTGGCGGCGGATCAGCAGACCCACCACCGCGATGGTGACCAGCCAGATCAGCACCGGCCGGCCGCCCAGGTCGGTGATCGCCTGGAGCACCATGACCAGCGGGCCGTGCGGCGCCACCAGGCCGTTGAACCACTCGGCCGCCGCATGATCGGCGTCGCGCAGCGGGCTCCAGCGGAACCGGACGAGCATCAGGAGCAGCCCGAACCCGACTCCCGCGCCGGCCACGGCGAGCAGGCCCGCCAGACTCCGCTCGGCGAAATGGCCCAGCGGCCGGCGCCCGGCTTCCTTGACCGCGGTCACACCGCACCTCCCTCGTTCCTCTGCGAGGCGCGCTGTACCCGATCGGCGTGTCCCGTACACGCCGGACCGGCGCGGCGTCAGAGCGAGGTCATCTCACCGGTGTCGAACAGGTCCTCGCGGTGCGCCTCCGGCTGCCACAGATCCGGCTGGGCCGGCTCCTCCACGCCGATGCGCATCGCCTCCAGCTGGGCGGCGAAGGCCAGCCCGCCGAAGAGCGCCATGCCGGTGAGGTTGGCCCAGAGCAACAGCGCCATCATGCCGGTCAACGCGCCGTAGGTCTGGCCGAATCCGCCGCTGTACTTCACGTAGGCGGCCAGCAGCAGGCTGGCCAGCCACCAGATCGCGATGGCGATGGCCGCGCCGAAGACGAGCCAGGACAGGCCGGGCTGGCGGCGTCGCGGCGCGTGCCGGAACAGCACCGCGACGGCGATCACCGTCAGGCCGAGGCTCAGCGGCCAGCGGATCACGTCCCATCCGGCCATCGCGGCGTCGCCCCACTCGTAGTGCCGCCGTACCGACTCGCCCATCGCCCGGCCGCCGACCAGGATGAGGAAGCCGGCCAGCGCGGGTACGCCGGCGACCACCGCGAGGACCGTGGCGCGCAGGTACTTGGCCAGCGCCGGACGGTCCCGCTCGACGCCGTAGATCCGGTTCGCGCCCCGCTCGATCTGCGCCATCGTGGTGGTCAGCGCGACCAGCCCGGTGAGCAGGCCGAGGGTCAGCGCCAGCTCGCCGGCGTCCTCGCTGCGCTCGCTGTCGGTCAGCAGGTCCTGCACCATCGCCTCGCTCTGGCCGGGCGTGATGGCCAGTACGGTGTCCGCGACGACCTTGCCGCCCTCGTCCACCCCCAGGTCGGTGATCAGGCCGGTGAGCGCGATCAGGAACGGCACCACCGCCAGGCAGAGCTGCAACCCCAGCGCCCGGGAGTGGCTGAAGCCGTCGCCGTAGCGGAACCGGACGAACGCGTCCCGCAGCAGGCACCAGCCGCCGTGCCGGCGCAGCGTGTGCCAGGCGTCGTCGGCGGACAGCTCGTTCTCGGTCATCAACCGGGTCTCGGGGACCAGCTTGGTGCTACTCACGGCGGGCCTCCTCGACCAGGTGCTCGCCGCGCTCGCCGACCGCGTCGGCGTCCACCGCCAGGTCGGGGTGCTCCTCGGGGCGCGGTACGCAGAGCCAGAGCGACTCGGGGCGGATGGTGGCCTTCAGTGAGCGGCCCGGCTCGATCAGGTCGCCGTCGAGCTGCCGGGGCTGCGCCCGGGTGCTGGTGATCTCGACCGAGCGGGCCCGGAACACCTCCATCCGGGGCACGCTGTCGCGGCGGCGCAGCACCGCCCAGCCCATGGCGAGCCAGTGACGCAGCGCGCGCGGTGTCAGCACCGCCACGTCGAGCCAGCCGTCGTCCGGCTCGGCGTCGGTGAGCAGGCGTACCCCGCCCTGCAGGCGTCCGACGTTGGCGACCAGGACCGACCGGGCCCGGCGGCGCAGCGGCGGGCGGCCGTCGATGCGCACCGAGACCCGCATCGGCCGGTCGCGCAGGTGGCGGGCGGCGCCCATCAGGTACGCCGGCCAGCCGATCCGCTTCTTGGTGGTCTCGGAGGTGGAGTCGAGCATCTGGGCGTCGAAGCCCATCCCGGCCATCACCGCGAAGCACTGGTCGCCGACCACGCCGACGTCGAGGCGGCGCATCCCGCGTTCGACGGCGACCTGGAGCCCGGCGGCCAGGTCGTTCGAGAGGCCGAGGTTGGCGGCGAGGAGGTTTCCGGTGCCCTGGGGCAGCACCGCCAGCGCCACGTCGGTGCCGGCCAGCGCGGTCACGCACGCCATCACCGTGCCGTCGCCGCCGCAGGCGAAGACGACCTCCGCGCCCGCCTTCACCGCCTGTTCCGTCTGCCCGCGGCCCGGGTCCTCGACTGTCGTCTCGTACCAGGTCGGGGCCGGCCAGCCGGCGGCGGCGAGCGCGCCCTCCACGGTCCGGCGGAACTCGTCCAGGTCGGCCACCTTGACCGGGTTGACCACCACTGCCGAGCGCGGGGTGCGGTTCTCCGCGTTCACCGGGCGCTTGTCGTCTGCACCGTCCACGGCGTCAGTGTGCAGGACACGGGGCGTGACGGCGACCCGGCGCAGCGGGACGTTGCGATGACCGCAAACAGGTTTGAAAACCGGGTACGGGTCAGGCGGCCTCGCGCAGCGCCGTGTCGATGCGGCGTCGCAGGTCGTCGATGTCCACCCCGGCCTCGGTGAGCACCGCGGCGGCCAGGCCGTCGCCCTCGCGCAGCAGGCCGAGCAGGATGTGTTCGGTGCCGATGTGCCGGTGGCGCAGCCGCAGCGCCTCGCGCAGCGACAGCTCCAGCACCTTCTTGGCGCGGGGCGAGAACGTGCCGTGGTGCGTCCCGCGACGCCACCACCGGCGCGGGCGCGGGGTCGCCTCACGCAGCGCGTCCGGGCCGAAGGACTCCTCGATCCGGGCCACTATCGCGGCGAGGTCGATGCCGATCTCGCGCAGTGCCGCGGCGTCCGCCGCGCCGAGCCCGTCCACGCCCTGCGCGGTGTGGCGGGCCACCGCGGCGCGCAGGGCGTCGGCCTCGACGCCACCGGCCGCGAGCAGCCGTACCGCCAGGTTGTCGCGGTCGGCGAGCACGCCCAGCAGCAGGTGCTCGGTGCCGACCGGCCGCCGTCCCTCGGTGCGGGCCTCGTCGAGCGCGTGGTGCACCACGGCACGGGCCCGGTCGGTGAATCGTTCGAACATCACGCCTCCCAGCTGTCGCGTACCGCCGGTCGCCCGGCGTGCTTCTTGTGGACCGCCTGCCGGCTGACCTCGAGGGCGTCGGCGATCTCCTGCCAGGACCAGCCCTGTCGCCGGGCGTTGTCCACCTGGATCACCTCCAGCCGCTCCAGCAGCCGGCGCAGGGCGAGCACGGCACGCAGGCCGATCTTGGGGTCGGTGCTGCCGGCCGCCGCCGCGAGTTCCGTCGCCTGACTCATGGTGTCAATGTAGGTTGACAGCACGACGGGTGTCAACCCTGGTTGACACCCGTCGTGGCCTGCCACCCGCGGCCCGCGGCGGTGCTACGGTCCGCTGGTGTTCCGCCGCCGTCCGCTGGACCGGCCGGTCGAGCCCGCGCGCCGGCTCACCGCCGGCCGCCTCACCCTGGAGATCGCCGGGGGCAGCGTCGTCGGGCACCGCTACCCGGAGAACTACGACGTGCTGCACGTCGACCCGGAGCTGCCGCTGGCGGTGGTCTGCGACGGCATGGGCGACGGCGAGGGCAGCCGGATCGCCGGCACCACCGCCGCCGAGACGTTCGTGGCGCGGGTCCGCGCCGACTGGCCCGCCGTCGGCCCCACCGGGCTGCGCGCCGCCGTCGCCGAGACCCAACGGCGGGTACGCCAGGCCGGAGCGGCGCAGCCCGGCCTGACCGGATGCACGCTCACCGCGCTCGTCGTCCAGCCCGACGGCGACCAGGGCTGGCTGGTCCAGCTCGGCGACTCGCGGGCGTACCGGCTGCGCGACGGGCTGCTGGAGCTGGTGACGGTCGACCACACCATGGCCTGGCTGGGTCTGCTGCACGGCTGGTGGCCGCCGGACTCGCCGGAGGCGGCCCGGGCCCGCTACCAGCTGCTGCGCTACGTCGGACACCCGGACCGGCCCGAGCCGGACCTGCTCGCCGTGCCGCTGCGCCGGGGCGACACCTGGCTGCTGTGCACCGACGGGGTCAGCGACCAGCTCGGCTACCACCGGCTGCGCGACCTGCTCGCCGCCCGGCGCGACCCGGCGCGCACCGCCGAGGCCCTGCTCGCCGCCAGCCTCGACGAGGGCGGCGAGGACAACGCCACAGTCGTCGTGCTGCGCGTCCACCCCGCCCTGCCCGCCCCGCGCTGACCGCCGGTTTCCGCCGACCCGGTCCGGCGCACCCGGTCCCGCGACTACGGTGAGTAAAAAGCGGGGTCGGGAGGTGAGCCGGGGTGGCCGCACCCAGCCACGGTTCGGTGGTCGTCGGCGTGGGCCGGTCGGCGGAGGATCTGGCGGTGGTCCGCACCGCCGCCGCCGAGGCCGCCGCCCACCACCGGCCGCTGCATCTGCTGCACGCGTTCAACTGGGCCGCGACGCCCGGGCCCGCCCCGGCGGGCGGCAGCCGCACGGACGCGGAGAACCTGCTGGAGGCCGCCGGGCAGGCAGCCTCCGAGTGCGCGCCGGAGGTGCCGGTCAGCGGCGAGATCGTCGAGGGCTCACCCGTCGAGGCGTTGTTGCGGGCCGCCGACACCGCGTTCCTGATCGCGCTCGGTGACGGCGGCATGTCGACCCGCCCGCACTCGGTACCCACCGACACGCCGGCCGTGGAGGTGGCCGCCCGGGCGGGCTGCCCGGTGCTTGTCGGCCGCGCCGAGCCGGCCCCGCCCGGACCGTTGGTCGTCGGCTTCGACGGGTCGGCCAGCTCCCGCGCCGCACTCGGATACGCCTTCGACTGCGCGGAGAGCCGCGGCGCCCGCCTGCTCGCCGTCCGGGTGATCGAGCCCGGGTGCGGCGACGGCGACGACGGGCTGCTGGAGGAGGCGGTGAACCGGCACGCCGTCCGGCACCCCCGGGTCACCACCGACTGCCTCACCGTCCACGGTGAGCCGACATCCGTCCTGCTCGACCGGTCCCGCGCGGCGCAGCTCGCAGTCGTCGCCGCCCGCGGCGACGGGCCGGTACGGTCGACTCTGGGCGCGGTCAGCCAGTCCCTGCTCTACCATTCGCCGGCCCCGCTGATCGTCGTACGGGGACTCGACACGGGCGCCGGGGACGGATCGTGACGCCCACCCGAGGCGGGACCTACGGCCCTGACCGGCGGCCCCGGACCGGGGCGAAGCTGAACCCGCCGGGGAAGAAGACGTGGTCCCCGAGTGGCAGCAGATCCCGAGCCACGAGAGGCTAAGGCAGCATGGACACCGCGGTGAACCTGCACAGCCCCCTGACCGAGGACGAGTTGCGCCGGCTGGACGCCTACTGGCGGGCGGCGAACTACCTAACCGTCGGCCAGATCTACCTGCTCGACAATCCGCTGCTGCGCGAACCGCTCAGACCCGAGCACGTCAAGCCGCGCCTGCTGGGCCACTGGGGCACCAGCCCCGGGCTCAACCTGCTCTACACGCACCTCAACCGGGTCATCGTCGACCGGGACCTGTCCGCCATCTTCGTCACCGGTCCCGGCCACGGCGGCCCGGCGCTGGTCGCGAACACCTGGCTGGAGGGCACCTACAGCGAGCTGTACCACCACATCCCCCGCGACGAGACCGGCATGCAGCGGCTGTTCCGCCAGTTCTCCTTCCCGGGCGGGATCCCGAGCCACGTGGCGCCGGAGGTGCCGGGTTCGATCCACGAGGGCGGCGAGCTGGGGTACGCGCTGAGCCACGCGTACGGCGCCGCGTTCGACAACCCGGACCTGCTGGTGGCCTGCGTGATCGGCGACGGCGAGGCGGAGACCGGCCCGCTGGCCGGGAGCTGGCTGTCGAACGTGTTCCTCAACCCGGCCCGCGACGGCGCGGTGCTGCCGATCCTGCACCTCAACGGCTACAAGATCGCCAACCCGACCGTGCTGGACCGGATCCCCCGTGCGGATCTGCGCGACATGATGCGCGGTTTCGGCTACCAGCCGTACGTGGTGGAGGGCGACGACCCGGCGACAGTGCACCAGTCGCTCGCCGCCACGCTGGACCGGGCGGTCGACGAGATCGGCGAGATCCAGCGCCGCGCCCGCTCCGGTGAGCGCGTGGAACGCCCACGCTGGCCGATGATCGTCCTGCGTACGCCGAAGGGCTGGACCGGGCCGTCCCGGGTCGACGGCAAGCAGGTCGAGGGCACGTTCCGCGCCCACCAGGTGCCGATCTCCGGCGTCCGGGACAACCCGGAGCACCTGGCCGAGCTGGAGCGCTGGCTGCGCAGCTACCGTCCGGAGGAGCTGTTCGACGCCACCGGCGGCCCGGTCGCCGAGGTGGCCGACCTGCCGCCGACCGGTGACCGCCGGATGAGCGCGAACCCGGTGGCCAACGGCGGTCGGCTGCTGCGCGACCTGGAGCTGCCCGACTTCCGCGACTACGCGGTCGACGTGCCGACGCCGGGCGAGCCGATGGCCGGCGCGACCGGTGTGCTCGGCCCCTGGGTCCGCGACGTGATCGCGCGTAACCCGGAGACGTTCCGCCTGTTCGGCCCGGACGAGATCGCCTCGAACCGGCTCGGCGCGGCCTTCGAGGTGACCGGCCGCGCGTTCATCGGCGCGGAGGTGCCCGGTGACGACCATCTCTCCCCCGACGGCCGGGTGATGGAGGTGCTCTCCGAGCACCTGTGCCAGGGCTGGCTGGAGGGCTACCTGCTGACCGGCCGGCACGGCATCTTCACCAGCTACGAGGCGTTCATCCACATCGTCGACTCGATGGTCAACCAGCACGCCAAGTGGCTGAAGGTGACCCGGGACATCCCGTGGCGGGAGCCGGTGGCCTCGCTGAACTACCTGCTGTCCAGCCACGTGTGGCGGCAGGACCACAACGGCTTCTCGCACCAGGACCCGGGCTTCATCGACCACGTGATGAACAAGAAGGCCGAGGTGGTCCGCGTCTACCTGCCGCCGGACGGCAACACGCTGCTGTCCACCATGGACCACTGTCTGCGCAGCCGGCAGTACATCAACGTGGTGGTGGCCGGCAAGCAGCCCGCGCCGAACTGGCTGACCATGGACGAGGCGATCCAGCACTGCCGCCGCGGCCTGGGCATCTGGGACTGGGCCAGCACCGACGACGGCGTCGAGCCGGACGTGGTGCTCGCCTGCGCCGGCGACGTGCCGACGCTGGAGACGCTCGCCGCTGTCGACCTGCTGCGCCGGCACCTGCCGGACCTGAAGGTGCGGGTGGTCAACGTGGTCGACCTGATGCGCCTGCAACCGCCGTCGGAGCACCCGCACGGCCTGCCGGACAACGAGTTCGACACCATCTTCACCCGCGACAAGCCGGTGATCTTCGCCTACCACGGCTACCCGTGGCTGATCCACCGGCTCACCTACCGCCGGACCAACCACGAGAACCTGCACGTACGCGGCTACAAGGAGGAGGGCACCACCACGACGCCGTTCGACATGGTGATGCTCAACGACCTGGACCGCTTCCACCTGGTCATCGACGTGATCGACCGGGTACCGGGGCTGCGGTCGCGGGCCGCGCACCTGCGTCAGGACATGGTGGACGCCCGCCAGTCCTGCCGCGACTACACCCGGCGCTACGGCGAGGACGACCCCCGCGTCGCCGAGTGGCGCTGGGTCCGCGAGAACGATCCGGCGGTAAGGAGTGGCGAATGAACGAGGAGATCCTCGTCGGCTACGACGGCTCCCCTGACGCGGCTGTCGCCCTGAACTGGGCGCTGGACGAGGCGGGCCGCTCGGGCTGGCCGGTGCGGCTGGCGTACGTCTTCGAGTGGTTGACGGTGACCGGCTGGATCGGTCCCGGGGTGGCCCCGGGGGTGTGGCCGGACGAGGCCGCCCGCCGGCAGGTCGAGGAACTGGTCCGCAAGGCGGCGGCGGACGCCGCCGCCGACCGGCCCGGCCTCACCGTGCACGGCGAGGTGTTCGACGGCCCGCCCGCGCTGGTGCTGCAGGAACGGTCCGCCGAGGCCGGGATGCTGGTGCTCGGCAGCCGCGGCCACGGCGGCTTCGGCGGGCTGCTCGCCGGCTCCACCGCGGTCTCGGTGACAGCGCACGCCCACTGCCCGGTGGTGGTGGTCCGCGACGGTCAGGCCGCCACGTCCGGGCCGGTGGTGGTCGGCTCGGACGGCTCGGAGACGGCGCTGCGGGCGCTCGGCTTCGCGGTCGAGCGGGCCGCCCAGCGGGACGTGCCGCTGCGGGTGCTGCGGGCCTGGGAGCGGCCCGGCGACAGGTGGGTGCCGCCGGGCTTCGACCCGGAGGAGACCGCCGCCGCCGAGCGGGCCGCTGCCGAGGCGGAGCTGGCCACCTGGCGGGAGAGCTTCCCCGACGTGCCGATGGAGGTCGAGGCCGTTCCCGGCAGCCCGTCGGCGCTGCTGGTGGAGGCGAGCCGGTCGGCGCAGCTCGTGGTGGTCGGCAGCCGGGGCCGCGGCGGGTTGCGCGGCATGCTGCTCGGCTCGGTCAGCCAGCAGCTCATCCAGCACTCGCACTGCCCGGTCGCCGTGGTACGCGAGCGCTGACCAGACGGGCGCGCTTGGCTCGTGGAGCACCTGCCGAGGACGGTGGTCAGCGGCCGGACGCGGTGGAGCCCTCCTCCGGGTTGAGCGAGAAGTAATCCTCCTCCTCCTGCGCCAGGTGCAGGCGCAGCACCGCGTCCAGGCCGTAGAGCGCGGCGAGCAGATCGGGCACCTCGTCACGGCGCAGCCGCCCGTCCGGCTGCGCCGTGAGATGCCCGCCGATCCGCTCCACCAGCCGCACGATCTCCACGTGCGCCCGGCTCATCGTGGAGGTCGCCTCGTCGCTGCCGAGCGGCCCGGCCAGCGCCGGGTACAGCTGCCGGTCCTCGGCCGCCTCGTGCGGCAGCACCTCGTCGACCAGACGCCGGTGCACCTCGCGCAGCGCCGGCAGGCACGCCGGGTCGTCCGGTCGGGTCGCCACCATGTCGGCGGTGTCCCGCAGCCGGGCCAGCACGTCCCGGATGCCACCGTGCTCGCCCGCGTACCTGTCGATCAGCTCCGCCGTGTGCGGGGGCAGGTCCCGCCGCCGCAGGCCACCGCCGAGCGCGCGCAGCGCATTGAGGATCACCAGGACGTCGATGCCCTCCTGCAGGAACGCGCCGGCCACCGGGGGCAGCCGGCCCGCGGCCGCCACCAGCATCGCCAGCACCGCCAGGCCCATCCCGACGGTGGCGCTCTGCACCGCGATGCGGCGGGCGTACCGGGCGATCTCGACCGCGTCCGCGAGCCGGTCCAGGCGGTCCACGGTGAGCACCGCGTCGGCCACGTCGGCCGAGGCGGTCGCCCCGGTCGCGCCCATCGCCACCCCGACGTGCGCCTCGGCCAGCGCGGGCGCGTCGTTCACGCCGTCGCCGACCATCACTGTCACCGCGTGCGCCGACTCCTCGCGTACCCGCTCGGCCTTCTCCTGCGGCGAGCAGCGCGCGATCACGTCGTCCACGCCCACGATCTGCGCCACCTGGCGGGCCGTGCCCGGACGGTCGCCGGTCACCATCACCAGCCGGGCCAGGCCCGCCTCGCGCAGCCGCCGCACGGTCCGCCGGGCGTCCGGGCGCACCGGGTCCTCCAGCAGGATCGCGCCCAGCGGCCCGTGGTCGTCGCTGACCCAGACCGCGGAACGCCCGGCCCGTTCGGCGCGCTCACCGAGCCGGCCCGCCCACTCCGGCGGCTCGCCCGCGAACTGCCCGACGTGCACCATCCGCCCGTCGACGCGCCCGCTCACGCCGTGCCCCGGCTCCTCGGTGACATCGGTCGGCTCGGCCAGCGCCAGCCCGCGCTCGCGGGCCTGCCGGACCAGCGCGGCGGCCAGCACGTGCGGGGAGAGCTGCTCGACCGAGGCGGCCAGCCGCAGCACCTCGTCCCGGTCGCCGCCCGGCGCCACCACCACCTCGGCCGCGCGGGGCCGCCCGGCGGTGAGCGTCCCGGTCTTGTCCAGCAGCAGCGTACGAGCGCGGCCGAGCTGCTCCAGCGAGCCACCGTCACGCACCAGCACGCCGCGCCGGGCCACCCGGGACAGGCCGGACACCACGGCGATCGGGGTCGCCAGCAGCAGCGGGCACGGGGTGGCCACCACGAGCACCGCCACCGCCCTGGTGAACTCGCCGGACAGCAGCCATGCCAGCCCCGCCAGCACCAGCGTGAACGGCACGAACGCGGCGGCGTACCGGTCGGCGAGCCGTACCATCGGCGCCTTGCGGGCGGTGGCCTCGCCGGCCAGGCGGACGATGCCGGCGTAGGTGCTCTCCGCCGCGTTGCGGCGGGCCCGCAGCCCGAACCCGGCGCCCGCGTTGACCACGCCGCTGGCGACCTCGTCGCCCGCCGCGCGGGTGACCAGCTGCGACTCGCCGGTGACCACCGACTCGTCGAGCGTGGCCGCCTCCTCGACCACGCCGTCGACAGGCACCACGTCGCCCGGCCCGACCACGAGGCGGTCCCCCACCTCGACGCGGTCCAGCGGCACCACCTCGATCCCGCCGTCCGGGGTCCGCCGCCGCGCCTGCCGGGGCGCGCGTTCCAGCAGCGCCCGCAGGTCACGGGTGGCGCGGCGCTGGGCGTACTCCTCCAGCGCCCGCCCGGTCGCGACCATCACCGCGATCACGGCGCCGGCCAGGAACTCCCGCACCAGCAGCGCGCCGAGCAGCGCCAGCACCGCGATGACGTCCACGCCGAACTGCCGCAGCCAGAGCTGGCGCAGCGTGGTCCAGGCGGCCGGGACGAGCGCGACCACCGTGACCGCCGCCCAGACCAGCCGGGCGGCGTCGTGCGCGCCCGCGAACCACAGCGCCGCCCCGGCCAGCACGGCCGCGGTGAGCAGCACCAGCGGCGCCCACTCGGCCCACGCCCACCGCCGGGCACGGGCCGGCTGCTCGGGTACGCACTCGCGTGGTTCGCTTCCCACGTGTGGATCGTCTCAGCCGGACGTGGGGCGGGCGGGCCGACACGGGTAATCCGGGGGATGGAACGGCGTCCCCACCCGGGCGTGGGGCACGATGGGGAAAACAGGAAAGGTCGTGACGATGAGCCACGAGACGCCGGCCGGCGATCGCCCGTTGACCACCGCGCTCGCGGAGGCCGCCGGAATGGCCGGCCACGCTCCCTCGGTGCACAACACGCAGCCGTGGCACTGGACGGTCCTGCCCGACGCGCTGGAGCTGCGGGTGGTACGCGAACGGCACCTCAGCGCCATGGACCCGGAGGGTCACCTGCTGGTGGTGAGCTGCGGCGCCGCGCTGCACCACGCCCGGGTGGCGCTGGCCGCCGAGGGCTGGACCCCGGTGGTGGAGCGGCTGCCCGACCCGGCCGAACCCGACCTGCTGGCCCGGATCACCAGTCTGAAGCACACCGGAGCTGACCCCGACGCCATGCGCGTCGTGCAGTGCATGCAGGTCCGGCACACCGACCGGCGTCCGGTCAGCGACGAGCCGATCCCGACCGCCGCGCTCGATGACATCGACCGGGCCGCCACCCGCGAAGGCGTGAACCTGCAACTGCTCGACGACACCCAGAAGATCCAGCTCGCCAGCGCCGCCCAGCAGGCCGCCGCCGTCGAGGCGGACAGCCCGGAACTGCGCGAGGAACTGGCGTACTGGACCAGCCGGGCCGGCACCGGCACCGGGCTGCCGCCGGAGGTGCTGCCCGAGCAGGCCCCCCAGACGACCGTTCCGGCCCGCGACTTCGGCCGCGCCGGATCGCTGCCGATCGGCCCCGGCCACGACAAGACCGCCGTGTACGGGATCCTCTGGGGCGCCGACGACGAGCTGATGAGCTGGCTGCGCGCCGGTGAGGCGCTTTCCGCCGCCTGGCTCACCGCCACCCGGCACGGGGTGTCGCTGGTGCCGCTGTCCGGCGTGGTGGAGGTCGAGGGCACCCGTGAGGTGCTACGGCAGATGCTCGCCGGCCTGGGGTTCCCGTACATCAGCATGCGGCTGGGTGTGGCCGACCCGAACCACGCCGGCCCGCCGCACACCCCCCGGCTGGACGTCGCGCAGACCGTCGACACCTCGGCGGTCCGCGACCGGCTCACCTGACCGGTCTCGATCAGGGCGGCCGCCGGGCGATACCATCGCCCGGTGGCCGCCGCACCCCAGCCCCAGCACGAGCACGTCGCGCCGTCGCTCGGGCTGACCCCGCTGTCCCGCGTCCGCCTGGACGAACTGCTCCAGGAGATGCTCGACCGCGTCGGCGAGGTGGTGACCAGCCGCGAGCGGCTCCGGGCGCTGCTGGACGCCGTCGTCGGCATCGGTTCCGACCTCGACCTGCGCAGCACGCTGCAGCGGATCGTGCAGTCGGCGTGCGAGCTGGCCGGCGCCCGCTACGGCGCGCTGGGCGTGATCGGCCCCGACCGGATGCTGCACGACTTCATCGTCCACGGCATCAGCCCCGAGCTGCACGCGAAGATCGGCGAGCTGCCGCACGGCCGCGGCGTGCTGGGCCTGCTCATCGACGAGCCGAAGCCGGTACGCATGCCGGACATCACCAAGCACCCCAACTCGTACGGCTTCCCGCCGCACCACCCGCCGATGCACAGCTTCCTCGGCGTGCCGGTGCGCATCCGCGACCACGTCTGGGGCAACCTCTACCTGGCCGAGAAGCAGGGCGCCGCCGAGTTCACCGAGGACGACGAGGAGATCGTGGTGGCGCTGGCCGCCGCGGCCGGCGTGGCGATCGAGAACGCCCGCCTCTACGCGCTGGCGCACCGGCGCGAACGCTGGCTCGCCGCCGCCGCCGAGATCACCTCGGTGCTGCTCGGCGAGGTACGCCGCACCGACGCGCTGACCCTGGTGGCCCGCCGCGCCCGCGAGGTCGCCGAGGCCGAGCTGGCCCTGGTGCTGCTCTACGACGAGGACGAGGCGCAGTTCACCGTCGAGGTGGTCGACGGCGCCGACCCGGTCACCCGGGAACTGGTCGGCGCGGTGCTGCCGGCCGCCGAGACCAGTTTCGCCGCGTCCGCCACGTCGGGCCGGCACGACCAGGTGGAGAACCTGGCCGCCGCGGCGCCCTGGCCCCGGCCCGTGGTCGCCGGCCCGGCAGTGGTCTCCCCCCTCGCCGCCGCCGACACGCTGCACGGCGTCCTGGTGATCGGCTACCGGCCCGACCACGGCCCCGCCGCCGACGACGACCTCGCGCTGCTGGCCAGCTTCGCCGGGCAGGCCGCGCTGGCCATGGAACGGGCCCGCGGGCAGGAGGAGCGGGAACTGCTGGTGGTCCTGGAGGACCGCGAACGCATCGCCCGCGACCTGCACGACGTGGTGATCCAGCGGCTGTTCGCCACCGGCCTGCAACTGCAGAGCGGCGCGATGAACGCCCGCCCCGAGGCCGCCAAGCGGATCAACCAGGCGGTCGACGACCTGGACGCCACCATCCGCGACATCCGCCGCACCATCTTCGAGCTGCGCACCCCGATGAGCGCGGCGCTGCGCACCGAGATCCGCGAGGCCATCGAAGTGGCCGCCGAGTCGCTCGGCTACCGGCCCGACCTGGAGCTGGTCGGCCCGATCGACAGCGCCGTCCCGGACGAGCTGCGCGGCGAACTCACCGCCGTGCTGCGCGAGGCGCTGTCCAACGCGGTACGCCACGCGCAGGCCGACCGGGTGTCGGTGCGCGTACGCGTCGACTCCGGCCGGGTCGAGATCACCGTCACCGACGACGGGATCGGCTGCGACCCGGAGGCGGCCCGCAGCGGGCTGGTCAACCTGCGGGAGCGGGCCGAGCGGCTGGGCGGCGAGTTCTCGCTGCGCCGGGCCGAGCCGCGCGGCACCGAGGTGCGCTGGAGCGTCCCGCTCGGCTGAGGCGGCGTCAGGTGTTCTTGCCGAGCAACCGGGTCGCCAGCACCGCCGCCTGGGTGCGCCGCTCCAGACCGAGCTTCGCCAGCACGCTGGAGACGTAGTTCTTCACCGTCTTCTCGGCCAGGAACATCTTCCCGGCGATCTCCCGGTTGGTGAGCCCCTCCGCCACGTACTCCAGGATCCGCCGCTCCTGCTCGGTGAGCGACTTCAGCTCCCGGGGCTGCTCCACGCCACTGCGGATGCGCTCCAGCACGCGGGTGGTGATCGCCGGGTCGAGCAGGGACTGCCCGGCCGCCACCCGGCGGACCGCGTCCACCAGGTCGGTGCCGCGGATCTGCTTGAGCACGTACCCGGCGGCGCCCGCCATGATCGCCGCGAACAGCGCCTCGTCGTCCTCGTACGAGGTGAGGATCAACCCCTTGATCGAGGAGTCCACGGCGCGGACGTCCCGGCACACGTCGATGCCGTTGCCGTCGGGCAGCCGGGCGTCGAGGATCGCCACGTCGGGGCGCAGCGCGGGGATGCGGCGCGCCGCCTCCTGGGCCAGGCCGGACTCGCCGACCACCTCGATGTCGCCGCTGCTCTGCAGCAGGTCGGCAAGGCCACGACGGACGACCTCGTGGTCGTCGAGCAGGAACACCCGGATCATCAGTCCTTTCTACCCGCTTTCCCGCGTCAGTAGCACGGGTCGAAAGTCCCGTCCTGCACGCGCCGGCCGGGACCGACGGCCGGGCCCAGGTGGGGACCTCCGGCCCTGCTCACCGCGCCGCCCGCTGACGCACCGTAGTGGTGTACCGGACGGGGGAGCCGGCGCCGCACGAGAGGGAGCACCACCATGACGACCGAATACACCACCGCGGACCTGCGGGCCGCGGTCGCCGACGCGGTCCGGGCGCCGTCGCTGCACAACACCCAGCCGTGGCGGTTCCGGGTGGTCGACGGCGGCATCGAGGTGTCCGTCGACCCGCTGCGCGGCCTGCCCGCCACCGACCCGACCGGCTGGGGCGCGCGCATGGCGGCCGGCGCGGCGCTGTTCAACCTGCGGCTCGCGCTCGCCGTGGCGGGCACCCCGGCCACGGTGCGGCTGCGCCCGTACCCCTCCGACCCGGACGTCGTGGCCCGGCTCGTGCCGGACGTGCCGCGCCGCCCCACCCCGACCGAGCAGAGCCTGTACGGGGCGATCAACCGCCGGTTCAGCAACCGCGCGCCGTTCTGGCCGGACCCGGTGCCGGCCGAGGCCCGCTGGCGGCTCGGCGAGGCGGCCCGGGCCGAGCAGTGCTGGCTGGAGCTGGTGATCGGCACCAGCGCGGTGAACGCGGTCGCCGAGGTCGCCCGCAGCGCCCACCGGGTGCTGGAACGCGACCCCGCGTACGTGGCCGAGCGGGCCGAGTGGATCCGCTCCGAGCCGGCCCCGGACGGCGTGCCCTCCGGCGCCGGCGGACCGCAGAGCGAGCCGCAGGACCTGCTTCCCCAGCGCGGCTTCGGCGGCCGCAACCGCGCCCCCGGCCGCGACTTCGAGCCGGAGCCGCTCGTCGCGGTGCTCGGCTCGGCCGGCAACACCTCCGCCGACCAGATCCTCGCCGGGCAGGCGTTGCAGCGGGTGCTGCTCACCGCCACCGACGCCGGGCTCAGCGCGTCGATGCTGTCCCAGCCGATCGAGGTGCCGGCCGCCCGGGAGGCGCTGCGGATGTCGCTGGGCCGGTTCGGCACCCCGCAGATGGTGATGCGGATCGGGTACGGCCAGCCGGGCCGCGCCACCCCGCGTCGCCCGGTCGAGGAAGTGCTCGACCTGCCGGTCGTGCCGGCCTGACCCGAACCCCTCCGCGGGTCAGGCCGGCCGCACGGCCCCTTCTCTGCCGGTTCAGGCCGGGAGCGAGGCCAGCAGGGTGGCCTCCCGCTCCGGCGCCAGGCCGACCGGCGCGCGTGTGGGCCGCCCCGCCCGGGCCGGCACCTGCCCCACCTCGCGCAGCCACCGCCAGGTGTCGGCGACCGTCTCGGTCACCGGCCGGCACACCAGCCCCGCCGCGTACGCCCGCTCGACGTTCCGCTCCTGCAACCACCGGTACTCGTGCCCCCGCGGCACCCAGACCGGCAGGTCGTTCCACGGCACCACCCCGGCCGCCAGGATCGGCTCCGGCGGCGTCCACCGCAGCGTCGCGCCCGACCCGGTCGCCGCCACCGCCGCGTCGAGCAGCTCACCCATCGTCGCGTGCCCGGTGCGACCGATCACGTTGTACGCCCCGCCGACGCCCTCGGCACCCCGGTCCAGCAGCCAGGTCGCCAGGTCGCGGACGTCCACGTACTGGATCGGCAGGTCACGCGGCCCGGGCGCCAGCACGTCCCCGCCCCGGGCGATCCGGTTCAGCCACCACGGCAGCCGCCCGATGTCCTCCCCCGGCCCGAGGATCAGCCCGGCGCGCACGAGCAGCGCCCGGTCACCGAACACCCGCGTGGCGGCGAGTTCCCCGCCCGCCTTGTTCTCCGGGTAGTCGCCGTCGTCGGCGTCCGGGTCCGCCGCCACCGTCGGCGCCTCCTCGCCGGTGCCGAGTTCGACGGGTGGCGCGTACACCGAGCCGCTGGACACGTAGACGTAGTGCGGCACCGCGCCGACGAGCGCCGACGCCGCGTCCCGGACCGCCCGGGGCGCGCCGTCCCAGGTGTCCACCACCAGATCCCACTCGCCGCCGGCCAGCGCGGCCAGCCCGTCCGGCGCCGTCCGGTCACCCCGCAACCGGTGTACGCCGGGCGGTGCCTGCCCGTGTACGCCCCGGTTGAACACTGTCACCTGCCAGTCGCGGCGTACCGCCTCGGCCACCACGGCACCACCGACAAAGCCCGTACCACCCAGCATCAGCAGTCGCATGCGTCTTAGCCTGCCGCCGCCCGCCGGCCATGGCGCCCCTTGTTCACGGTGAGCGGATCTGCCAGCGGCAGAACCCGGTCCGAGGGCAGCTCGGCCCGGACGGGGCGGCGGCGCATGTCTTTGTCCGCCGATCTTGGAGTAATGGTGCCCAGTATGCCCGGTTGACACCCTTCGCAAGGCACCACAACTCCAAGATCGGCGCACCCGCCCAAGACCACGGCGGTTTCCGAGCCCTCTCAAACAGCCCTCGCCCCAGTCCTCCGCGATCTTGCACTTCGGTACCCCGCATAACGCGCAAACGGGGACACCCGAAGGGCTGCACCTGCAAGATCGACGCGGCACTACGCCGCCCTTCGGTCCGATCCGGCCCCGCCCCGCCCCGCGCGAGCCGCCCCAAGGGCGTCGATCATGAAGTTGACGGCACTTGGTGTCCGGTTTGTCGCCGCCAACCTCATGATCAACCGCTGGCGGGGTGCCTGGCGAGGGCTTGTTCGATCTTGGAGTTGTGGTGCCCAGGATGCCCGGCTTGACATCGTTCGCGAGGCGCCACAACTCCAAGATCGCGGTGATCAAGGAGTTTGTGTGCTCGTGGGTGCCGGAAAGGGCCGCAAACTCCTTGATCACCTGTGCAGAGCGAGGTGCCGGGTGGGGTGGGTGTGTCTGGTCGGTGGTGGGCGGGGTGTCGGGTTCGGGGGTGGTGGGCGGCACTCTGGTGGCGGAATCGTGGGCGGGTGCGGGGCGTTGTAACCGGGTGAACGACCAAGCAGGACCGCCCCCGAGCGGTCGGCTGAGGGAACACGGCCTGCGGGTCGTTGAGCCTGGTTCCGACGACGTGAACCCGCGCCCGGGTGGTGTGAGGTGCCCGGGAATGATGCCGGGTCGACGGTCGTTGGACATGCTTCCGGCGCCGCGTAGAGGCCCCCAGCCCCGCGAGCAGCCGAGATCCCCCTTGAGACTTTCTTGAGCGCCTGACGGTGCCCACACCCCCCCCCGGTCCCCCCGGGGGGGGGTGTCGACCCCCGAATGGAGCCCCCATCATGAACACGATTCTGCGTAAGAGCATCCTGGGTATTGCTGGTCTGGCTTTCACCGGTGGCGTGTTCGCCGGCCCGGTCGCCGCCCACGCCGCCGACACCACCCACGCGGCAAAGCCGGTCACCGCCACGGTGCAGTCCGACAAGCTGATCCCGCACGGCGTGCAGGGCGCCCAGTCCCGCATCGACCTCAATGACGAGCAGACCGCCAACGTCAAGGCCATCATTGCCGCGACGAAGAAGGCCGGCATGGACGAGCGTGCCGCGGTCGTGTCGATCGCCACCGCGTTGCAGGAGTCGAAGCTGGAGAACCTCGGCCACCTCGGTGACCGTAACGACCACGACTCGCAGGGCCTGTTCCAGCAGCGCCCCTCCTCCGGTTGGGGCACGGTCGAGCAGATCACCGACCCCGAGTACTCCACCACCGCGTTCCTGAAGGGTCTGAAGCAGGTCGACGGCTGGAAGGACATGCCGCTGACCAAGGCCGCCCAGACCGTCCAGGTCTCCGCCTACCCGGACCACTACGCCCAGTGGGAGCAGCAGGCCGCCGACCTCGTCGCCCAGCACTGGAACAAGTAAGACCACGCTGAAGGCCGGCACCCCGAACCAACGGGGTGCCGGCCTTTTCGCGTACCCGATGGGTCAGGCCGGGGGCAGGACGAACGTCCACGTGGTGGTGGTCGTGCTGGCCGCGGCGCCGGTGGCGGTGAGCCCGCCGTAGCTGCCGGTCGGCACGCTGCTCGCCGAGTCGGCGAGCAGGCCGGTCACCCGTCCGCCCCCGGTCTGCGAGGTGTTGCTGCGCACCGCCACGCCGGCCGGCGGGGTGAGCGCGGTGGAGGTGCTGTCGCCGTGCAGCCAGTACGACACGGCCCAGCTCTGCGCCGCGGTCACCGGCGCGTACGGGGTGATGCGGGTGGCGGTGCTCGCCGGATCGGTGGCCCGGGTGAAGACCGGCGCGCCGGGCGCCACCCCCCGGTACGCGGCCAGCACCAGGTTGCCCTTCGCCTGACCGTCCAGTGTCACCCGGACCGCAGTGCCCGCGTCACCGGCGCTCGCGGTCTTCCACCAGGCGGTGGTGGTGGCGAAGCCGCCGTCGAGGCGGTCGAGCCGGCTCCAGCCGGTCACGCCGGCCGGCTCGCCGGTGCCGGTGTGCGTGTTCTGGCTGAGCAGGAGCAGCAGCATGTCACCGGCCTGCACGCCCGCCGGGACGGTCACGGTGTGGCTGGTCCAGTTGGCGTTCGCGGTGGCCTGGCCGACGAACGAGATCCGCTCCGGTACGGGCGCGACAGTCACCTCGACGGTCGCGGTGCCGGTGGCGCCCCGGTCGTCGGTGACGGTGAGCGTGACCGGGTAGGTGCCGGCCGCCGCGTACGTGTGGGACGTGGTCGGTACGGAGGCGGTGCCGGTGGTGTCGCCGTCGCCGAAGTTCCAGCTGTGGTCCTGGATCGCGCCGTCGGCGTCGGTGGAACCCGCGCCGGTGAACGTGCACACCAGCCCGGAGCAGGTGGGCGTCAACGCGGCCACCGGCGCCTGGTTCGCGGGGCCGCCCGATCCCTTCAGGATCTTCACGTAGTCGATGTCGCCGGCGAAGTAGTCGCAGGTGACCTTCGTACCGTCGCACTGGCTCTTGCCGCCGACGGACAGCGGCCAGGTGTTCGCGATGGTGCCGGTCGGCCCGTTGAGGCGGCTGGTCCGCACGCCGTCGACGTACATCTCCACGTATGCGGAGGTGCGGTTGCAGGTGATCGTGTGCCACTGGCCGTCGGAGATCGGCACGTCGGTGTAGCCGGTACGGGAGGCGCCGTCCGCGCCCCGGAACAGGCACTTCGGCTTGCCGTTCGGGGCCTCGAACTTCCAGTAGCCGCCGGCCGTGTTGCCCTGTCCCTTCTGGAGGATGTTGCCGAAGGAGTACGTGGTCCGGTAACGGATGGTCACCGAGAAGTCCCCGGCGTCCGGGTTGAAGTCGGTGGTGTGCGGCACCAGGTCGACGTGGCCCGGGACGTACTCCTTGTCGGTGGGCAGGTGCGTGGCGAAGCGGTGGCCGGTCGCCCCGGCGTAGAGCGCGCCGGTGACCACCTCACCGCCGATCGTGCCGTGGCGGCCGTTGCCGCTGTAGTCGGTCAGCACCGTCGACGACGACGCCGGCTCGTCCATGCTGTAGAACGCCACCGTCCGCGTCGCGGTGGCCTGCGCGGGCGCGGCCGATACCGTCACCCCGGCCGCCGCGACGACAGTCGCCACCCCTAATCGTGCGGCCGTCCGCCGCCACCGTCCCCGCTCGATCGTTGCCATGTGACCGCCTCCCTGCGCATCGGGCCTCACAGTGACACGCACGGTGGCGGCGGCAGAATAATCCGCACGGTGGACCTGGGAGACCGATGTAGCCGGTGCCGGCGGTCCGGTGGGAGACGACCGCCTGTCGACCGGCGGCGTGGTGACTCCCGGTGGGCGATACTGGGTTTGAACCAGTGACCTCTTCCGTGTCAAGGAAGCGCGCTCCCACTGCGCCAATCGCCCGGGCAATCGCGAGCGGACGACGGGATTCGAACCCGCGACCCTCACCTTGGCAAGGTGATGCGCTACCAGCTGCGCTACGTCCGCGTGCCGCCGGTTCGCGCCGGCGACGGGGTGAACTCTACCCGATGCCAAGATCGCCGTGCGGCAGACCCCCGCCGTGCCGGGTGGCCGTGTGGTTGCGCCGCTCACCGCCGGGGTACTGAGGCGGGTGACAGCACAACCATCCCCCCGAAGGAGGCTGTCGTGGGTATCGGTACGAGCATTTTCCTGATCGCGGTCGGCGCGATCCTCACGTTCGCGCTCAACGCCAGCGTCGGCGGGGTCGACCTCGACGTCGTCGGCTGGATCCTCATGGCGGCCGGCGTCCTCGGCCTGATCATGACCACGCTGGTCTGGGGCCGGCGCCGTCAGGTGGTCGCCACGACCGTCGACGAGCCGGTGGAGTACCGCCGGGTCGAGGAGCGCCGGGACGTCGCACCGCCCATGTGATCGTGAGCGGGGCCGACGGAGCTGATCGGTCCCGGCACCGGACCGGCCGGATCGAACATCCGGCCGGTCCGGTCTGCTATGCCCGCTCGCCGTCGGGGGCGTCGGCGTCATCGGTGGCGGCGCGCAGCCCGTACCAGCCGATCGCGGCCACCAGCGCCACCTGCGCCAGGTAGCTCGCGACGACCACCGCGCGAGCGGCGTCCTGCGGCACCAGCACGAACGCCACCACGTAGACGAGCGCGGCGACGACCAGCGGACGCGGCATGGTCCGGCCGATCAGGATGCCGACGAGCGCCAGGACCATGCCGAGGACGATCGCCACCTGGCTGCCGAGGACGGCCGGGAGCAGCCCGTCCAGTTGGTCGTTGAACACGTCGAACAGCGCCCGTCCCTGCGCCTCCGGCACGACCGCCGGGTCGGCGGCGTAGGCGAACGGCAGCACCTCCGCGGTGATCGCCAGCGCGAACACCACGCCGCCGAGGCCGGCCAGGAAGGCACCCACCAGGTTCAGCACGCCCGCGCGGCCCCGGGCCAGCCCGACGATGAACACCGCCGCGGCGATCCAGGACACCGCGTACGCGGGCCCGCCCAGGTAGAGGTTCATCGGCCAGTACGCGGACCCCAGCTCGCGGACGTCGTCGTAGTGGATCGCGCCGTCGAACGGCGGCTCCCACAGCATGAAGACGGTCCGTCCGGCCAGGGACGCCAGGAGCAGGACGAAAAGGGCGACGAGCGCGGCACGGCGCAACTTCGGTACGGGCACGGTGAGAGCCTCCGTCGATTCAGGTGTCGCCCCACCGTGCCGAGGTACCGCCCGCGCGGGCATCGGCCTCAGCACCTATCTTCGGAAAATCCCTGCTCAATGCGACTGTCGGGCGTGCTCCAGCCAGATCCGCGCGGCCCGCACCCGACGGTTCGTGGCGCCGCCGGGCGTCAGGTCGAGCTTGACGAAGATCGCGCGCAGATGGGCGTCGACGGTCCGCTCGGAGACCACCAGCTGCGCGGCGATCCCCGCGTTGCTGGCGCCGTCGGCGAGCGCGGCGAGCACCTCCCGTTCACGCGCCGTCAGCCCGCCGACCGACACCGGGCCCGCGGCATCCACAACCGCCCTGGCCGGGGCCGCCGGCTCGATGACGTTCGTCGTCCCCGCCGCGCCGCCTCCGTCCGTACCCTCTGCGCCGCCTCGCGGCGTCACCGGCGCTGTCGGCGCGGCGGTGAGCAGCGCCGCCAGCCGGCCGGTGCCGGCCCACGCCCCGCCGACGACGGCGACGGTCAGCGCCGACACGACCAGGGCGACCGAGGTCGGGCCGAGGGACGTCCCGGGAGCGGCCACGAGCGTGCCGACGCCGACCACCAGCAGGGCCGCGGCGGCCAGGCCGGCGCCGCGCACCACGGCGCCGACCCGGCGCGGCTCGGTGGCGCCGCGGGCGGCGGTGACCGCGCACGCGGCGGCGAACACCGCGGCCCCGGCCAGCGCCACCAGGAAGGCGACCGAGCCCAGCGACGGCTCGACGTCGCCGGGCGTGCGGGCGACGGCGAGCAGCAGGCAGAAGACGACTGTCAGCGGCGCGGCGGTGGTGGCCGCCGCGGCCACGCCGAGTCGCGCCCGGACGGCGTGGTGCGATCCGAGAGCGGCCCGCCAGAGCGTCACCGGGAGCAGGAACAGCGCCACCGCTGCCAGCAGGGTGACGGCGGCGCCGACCGGCGCGAGCGCGGTACGCCAGGACTCCGCGGCGATCGTCGGAACCCCCGCGAACGGCTGGGTCGCCGTGGTCAGCAGCGCGTTGACGAGCGTGGCCACGCCCAGAGTGAGGCCCACGAGCCGGTGCGTCCACGGGACGGCGTCGCCGACGCGGACGGCGGCCGAGGCGGTCAGCTGAAGGAGTGCCAGCGGCGGGATCCACGCCGAGTTCCACGCCGCGACGGCCGGCCCGGCCCACGGGTGCCCGGCCGCGACGGCGGCCACCGCGACGACGGCGAGCGCCAGATACGCCAGCAGCGACGCGGCGAGCCCCGCCGCCAGCCGGCCGGCGGCACGGTGACCCGACCGGCTGAGCCGGAGCGCGGCGAGCGCGGTGACCACGGCTGCCGTCGCGAGGGCCACGGCGCCGACCGGGTCGCTCGCGAAACCGCCGTGCCCGGCCGCGCCCAGGACGGCGAGCGCCGCGACGCCGAGGGTCGCCGTGGCGGCGGTGAGGACGGGCAGGCTCCGCAGCGCGGGCACCGGGCGGACGACCGCCGTCATCCGTGGTGATCCCGTCGGGACGGGCACCGGGGACAGCCGGTCGCCGTCCGCCGGCTCGGACGCGGGACAACGGCCACCAGCACATTCAACCCGGTCCCCCGCCCGAGGTCGATCCCGTGGCCGGTCAGTCGCGCATCAGTTCGTTCAGCTCGCCGAAGTCGAGCCCGCCGGCGAGCGCCTCGTACGTCCCGGCGCCGAACACCTCCGCCGCCGCGCGCCGGACCACCGCATACGCCGTCTCGGCCAGCGCCGGGCCGAGGCTCACCCGGGCCACCCCGAGCCGCGCCAGCTCGGCCACCGGCGGCGCGCCCGGCCCGGCCAGCACGTTCAGCGGGGCCGGGATCGCCGCCGTCAGCGCGGCCACCGTCTCCGGCTCCACGGTTCCGGGTACGAAGATCCCGTCCGCGCCGGCGGCCAGGTACGCCTCGGCGCGCTCGACCGTCTCCGGTACGCCCCCGGCGCCCCGCAGGTACGTGTCGACGCGGGCGTTGACGTACAGCGGGATGCCGGCGCGGTCGGCGGCGGCCCGGACCGCGGCGAGCCGGGCGACCTGCTCGTGGATCGGGCGCAGCGGACCGCCGCCGTCGTGCCGGGCGTCCTCGACGTTGACGCCGACGGCTCCGGCGGCGAGCACGGCGGCGACGGTCTCGGCGACCTGGTCGGGGTTGTCGCCGTACCCGGATTCGATGTCGGCGGTGACTGGAAGGCGGACCGCGTCGGCGACGCGGCGGATGACGTCGACGGCGGTGTCGCGGGCGAGCAGGTCGCCGTCGGGGGCGCCGCGACTCCAGGCGACGCCGGCGCTGGTGGTCGCGATCGCGTGGGCGCCGGCCGCGGCGACGAGCCGGGCGCTGACCGCGTCCCAGGCGTTGGCCAGGATCAGTGGGTCACCGGGCCGGTGCAGGGCGCGGAACCGCTGGGCTCGGGTCTGTTGATCGTCCACCGGGCCAGTCTGGGTGGGGCACGCGGGTGCGGCAATGGCCAGCGGCGCGGCACTGGACTGATCGATGGCGACGAGAAAGGCCGTGTCGAATGATCGACACGGCCTTTCCGCTGGTGGGCGATACTGGGTTTGAACCAGTGACCTCTTCCGTGTCAAGGAAGCGCGCTCCCACTGCGCCAATCGCCCTCGTCTACTGCGAGGTGGAGACGGGATTTGAACCCGTGTACACGGCTTTGCAGGCCGTTGCCTCGCCTCTCGGCCACTCCACCGAGGTTGCCCCCGAACTGCGTGGCGGCATCTCCGAGCGGACGACGGGATTCGAACCCGCGACCCTCACCTTGGCAAGGTGATGCGCTACCAGCTGCGCTACGTCCGCACGCCCCCGGTGTTATCCGGTGACGGATGAGAACTTTAGCCGAGCCCGGGAACGGTTGCCAAATCGGGTTCCGTTTCCGGCGCGTCCGGTGGTGGCGGACCCCGCTCCCCCTCGGCTTCCTAGGAGCCTGGGTGGCTTCCGTCCGAGAGCACCGGCGAGCGCTCCCACCTGCGGAAGCAGACCGGCGCGTCGAGTGTCCGGCATCCGACTGCCCGCCCGCCGACCAGCCGCTTCGGTAACTCCCCGTGGTCATGCGGATGGGTTACCGTAACGCCGTGACGAGACGAGCCGCCGAGATCCGCCTGGACGCGCTGCTGCGTACGGCCTGTGAGGTGATCGCGGAACGAGGGCTCGCCAACACCCGCACCGCGGACGTGGCGGAGGCCGCCGGGGTGAGCCAGGCCCTCGTGTTCTACCACTTCGCCACCAAGGACCGACTGCTCGCGCAGGCGTTCGCGTACGCCGTCGAGCAGGACCTGGCCAAGCTCGACGCGGTGCTCCGCTCCTCCGCGCCGCCGCTGGCGAAGCTGCGCCGCATGCTGCGCCTGTACGCGCCGGCCGGCCGGGCCACCTCCTGGTCGATGCGCATCGACGGCTGGGCGGAGTCGCTGCGTACCCCGGAACTGGAGAAGCTCTCCCGGCGGCTGGACCTGCGGTGGCGGCAGGACCTGGCCGCGCTGATCACGGACGGGGTCGCCGAGGGCACGTTCGACTGCCCCGACCCGGCCGGCGCGGCCTGGCGGATCAGCGCGGTGATGGACGGCCTCGCGGTCCAGCTCGCGGTGCACGAGCGGGTGATCACGCGCCGCCAGATCGCCGAGTGGATCCGCCTCGTCGCCGCCCGCGAACTGGGCCTCGAACCCAGTCAGCTCGACTGACCGGGCCCCGCCCCCGGCCCGCGCGGGCGGGTCCGCCGGTCAGGGCCAGGTCGGGCGGGGGCGCTCGAAGGGCGGTGGCAGGGTTTCCGGTTCGGTGACGGCGGCCGGGCGCAGCAGGCGGCGCATCCGCAGCAGCAACCCGGCGCCGAGGAACAGCAGCAGCCCGCCGAGCAGGAACGCCGCCTGCACGAGGCCGAAGCCGCCGCTGTCCGCGACCGGGCGTCCGGCCACACCACCGGGCGGCGGCGGCTCCACCACTGCCGCGTCGGTCGGCTCGTCGGTCACCGGGTCGTCGGTGGGTGGCTCCTCGCTCGGCGTCTCCGAGGGCTCCGCGCTGGTGGGCGCCGGCGTCGGCGAAGCCTCCTCCCCCACCACCTCACGCGAGGCGGTCCGCCGGGCCAGCAGCCGCAACTGCGGGTCGTACGCCTCGGCGGCGAAACTCACCCGGCCGCGCGCGACGTCCTCGGCGAACGCCACCCGGTAGCGGGCGGTCACGGTCCGGCCCGGGCAGAGCACACCCGGGTCGAGTTGCCGGTCGGTGAGCCGGGCGGTGTCTCCCTCGGTGCGGATCTCCAGCGGGAACGACCCGCTGTCCTCCACCCGGTCCACCTTGAGCTGGTCCAGCCGCAGGCCCTGCACCCGCACCAACATCGACCAGCGCACCTTGACACAGCCGCCCCCGTCGGAGCGGGACACCACGGCGGACAGCGTCTCCACCCGGTTCCCGGCGGTGAACTCGTCCGGCAGACCGCTCAACTCGGTGGAGAAGGCCGCCGCCGCCCGCGCGGGCAGGGCTCCCCCGTACCCGGTCCCGGCCACGAAGGTCAGCACCAGTCCGATCCGTAGCGCGTGCCGCCACCCGCTCACCACGCCTCCTCACCCTCGGTCGTGTCCACAGGCAACGCTAGGAGCGCGCCGGGCACGCCGGTAGACGGGCGTGTTCGCATCCAACGCCACAACACGGGGGCCATTTCACCGAACGTGGTGAACCGGTCACGGCCCCGCCGCGACACGCCCGGGATCGGGCCCGCCCCGCGGGTGGGACACAATTCTCCGGTGTCCGAGCTGTCCGCCGCGTTCGTCCGGCTGCACGCCCGCCTCGCCCCCGTGGCGTTCGTACCCGAGGTGCGCCTGCACCAGGCCGACGAGCCGATCGGCCTGTGGGAGCTGACCGAGGGCGAGTTCCGCAGCGCCCAGCCGCCGCCGTTCTGGGCGTTCGCCTGGGCCGGCGGGCAGGGCCTGGCCCGCTACGTCACCGACCACCCCGAGGTGGTCGCCGGCCGCCGGGTGCTCGACCTGGCCTCCGGCTCCGGCCTGGTCGCCATCGCCGCCGCCCGCGCCGGCGCGGCCGCCGTCCGGGCGGTCGAGGTGGACGAGCGGGCCGTCGCGGCCGTCGCGCTCAATGCCGAGGCCAACGGGGTACGCGTCGACGCCGAACTCGGCGACATCCTCGACACCGACGCGGGCGACGCCGAGGTGGTGCTGGCCGGGGACGTCTTCTACAGCGAGGCGATGGCCCGCCGGATGCTGCGCTTCCTGCTCCGGGCCGCCCGCGCCGGCGCCCGGGTGCTGGTGGGCGACCCGGGCCGGGCGTTCCTGCCCCGCGAGCGCTTCCACGAGCTGGCCGCGTACGACGTGCCGGTGTCCGAGGCGCTGGAGAGCGTACGGGTGAAGCACACCACCGTGTGGGAGCTGGACCCGAACCCGCCGGGCGCCCGCCGCTAGCGTTACCGCGTGCTGTTCCGGGGCTGGGGGGAGTCCGTCGACGGGCAGTGGCCGGACATGGCCACCGTTGTCGACCACGTCGGCGTGCCACACCTGGTGGTGACCCGGCACGCGCTCGTCCGCCAGGTGCTCACCGATCCGGTGACGTTCCGGCCGGACAACGCGCTCGACGCGGTCACGCCGATCCCGGTGGCCGCGCTGCGGGTGCTCGCCGGGCACCGGTTCCGGCTGCCGCCGACGCTGGCGAACAACGGCGGCGCCAGCCACCCGGAGATCCGCGGCATCGTCGCCGACGCGCTGCACCCGCACCGGGTGGACGCCCAGCGCCGGTGGCTGACCGGGCTGGTCCGGGAGCGGGTGGCGGGGCTGGCGGCGGCGCTGGACGCGGGCCGCCCGGTCGACCTGTACGCGGGTCTCGCCGCCGACCTGCCGCTGCTGGTGCTGGCCCGCCTGGTCGAGCTGCCGGACGCGCCGGTCGGCGCGGTGAAGGACTTCGCCCGGGCGGCGCTGGAGCTGTTCTGGGCGCCGCTGGACTCCGCCCGGCAGCTCGCGCTGGCCGCCGAGGTGGGCCGGTTCCACACCGTGCTGCGGGAGTTCGCCGCGACCGGGGGCGGGCTCGCCGCGCGGCTGCGCGCGGCGGGGCACTCCCCCGACGTGGTCGTCGGGGCGCTGTTCTTCCTGCTGGTCGCCGGCCAGGAGACCACCTCGCAGTTCCTCACTCTGCTGCTGCACCGGCTCTCCGGCGAACCGGCGGTACGGGCCGGCCTGCGCGCGGGCACGGTCGCCGTGGACGACGTGGTCGAGGAGGGGCTGCGGCTGGAGCCGCCGATCGTCACGTGGCGGCGGGTGGCGGCGGTCGACACCACGCTCGGCGAGCTGCCGGTGGCGGCGGGCACCAGCGTGGTGGCCTGGCTGGCCCGCGCCGGGCGCGACCCGTCGGTGGTCGGCGCGCCGGGTGAGTTCCGTCCCGGGCAGCCCGGCTCGCGGCGGCACCTGGCGTTCGGCGCCGGGCCCCACCGCTGCGTCGGCGCGCAGCTGGCCCGGATGGAGGCGGCGGTGGTGGTCGCGGAGGCCACCGCGCTGCTGGACGACGTGACTGTGGTCCGTCCACCCTGGTGCCCGGACAACCTCACGTTCCGGATGCCCGACGCGTTCGTGGTCCGCCGCGCCTGAGCCCTGCGGGTGTTAACAGGGGGCCCTTCCTTACGAAAGTGAGGGTGGGGGGCTGCCGTTCGACGGCGGTGCGGGGACATCCCGGCTGAATAGCGTCATCGCATGATCACACTTCGTGCGTTGACGAAACGGTTCGGCGACGTGACAGCCGTCGACGACCTGACCGTCGAGATCCGCCCCGGCCAGGTCACCGGGTTCCTCGGCCCGAACGGCGCGGGCAAGTCCACCACCATGCGGATGGTGCTCGGCCTGGACCGGCCCACCGCCGGGCAGGCGCTTGTCAACGGGCGGGACTACCGCACGCTGCGGCACCCGCTGTACGAGGTGGGCGCGCTGCTCGACGCCACCGGTGTGCACCCGGCCCGCTCCGGTGTGGCGCACCTGCGGGCGATGGCGCGCAGCAACGGCGTACCGGCTCGGCGGGTGACGCAGGTGCTCGACCTGGTCGGCCTGGACGCCCGCGCCGCCGGCAAGCCGGGCCGGGCGCTGTCGCTGGGCATGGGTCAGCGGCTCGGCATCGCGGGCGCGCTGCTCGGCGACCCGCCGGTGCTGCTGCTCGACGAACCGGTGAACGGGCTCGACCCGGACGGGGTGCGGTGGATCCGCGGGTTCACCCGCCGTCTCGCCGACGAGGGACGCACCGTCCTCGTGTCCAGTCACCTGATGAGCGAGATGCAGCAGACCGCCGACCGGGTGGTGGTGCTGGGGCGCGGCCGGCTGGTCGCGGATGCGCCGCTGGCCGAGCTGATCGCCGCCCGGCCCGCCGCGTCGGTCCGGGTACGCGGCCCCGAGCCGGCCGCGCTCGCCGCGCTCGGCGACCGGCTGGCCGCCGAGGGCGCCACAGTCACCGCCGACGAGGGCGGGATGTCCGTCGCGGGCAGCACCGCCGGCCGGGTCGGCGACCTGGCGCACGAGATGGGGGTACGCCTGCACGAGCTGACCCCTGTCGCCCCCTCCCTGGAGGAGGCGTTCCTGGAACTGACCGCCGACAGCGTGGAGTACGCCGCCGGCTCGACCGGAGGTGGCACCCGATGACCGCACAGTCCACGCTCGACCCGGCCCGTCAGTCCGCCCGGCCCGCGCCCACCGGGAATCCGCTCGCCGGGGCGGTGGCCGCCGAGTGGACGAAGCTCTGGTCGGTCCGCTCCACCTGGTGGACGCTGCTCGCGGCGGTGCTGACCATGGCAGCCACCAGCGCCCAGCTCGCCATCTACGCGCAGAACGCCAACACCGACGACGACCCGGCCAACAACCCGGGCGTGGTGGACGTCGGCGAGATCGTGGCCGGGTCGCTGGAGCTGACCCAGTACGTGGTGCTGGCGCTCGGCCTGTTCGCGATCACCAGCGAGTTCACCACCGGCACGATCCGCACCACGCTGCGGTGCACCCCGTCGCGGGGGCGGGTGCTGGCGGCCAAGGCAGTGGTGGTGGGCGCGGTGACGTTCGGCGTCGGGCTGCTGCTCGGCACCGTTGGCGCGGTGACGGCCCGGCCGGTGCTGGGCGAGTGGGGCCGCGCCCCGCTGGGCGCGACGGTGGCCGACGTGGTGGCCGCCGCGGCGTACCTGGCGCTGATCGGCGTGCTGGCACTCGGCCTGGCGGCGGCGCTGCGCGGCGCGGTGCTGGCCCTGACCGTCCTGCTCGCGCTGCTGATGATCGTGCCGCTGTCGTTGCAGGAGCCGGACATCACGGTGCTCACCCGGATCGCCGACGCGTTCCCCGGGGTGGCGGGCAACCACTTCCTGGCCGGGGACACCGAGCCGTACCCGGCGGTGGTCGGGCTGCTGCTACTCGCCGGCTGGGCCGCCGCCGCGCTGGCGCTGGGCCGGTGGGCGCTGGCACGGCGCGACGCCTGAACGGGGCGGGGCTGGTCAGCCGGTGGGCGGGACCAGCCCTGCCTCGTACGCGAGGATCGCCGCCTGCACCCGGTTGCGCACGTCCAGCCGGGTGAAGATGCTGGTCAGGTAGCTCTTCACGGTGCCCTCGACGAGGTGCAGCCGGCGGGCGATCTCGGCGTTGGACAGTCCCGCGCCGACCAGCGCCAGCACGTCGCGTTCCCGGTCGGTGAGCCCGGCCAGCCGGTCCCGCGCGTACGGGCCGCGGGCCAGCCGTCCCCCGCTCAGCTCGATCACCCGGCGGGCCACCCGTGGCGACAGGTACGCCCCGCCCTCGGCCACCGCCCGCACCCCGGCCAACAGTTCGCGCGGGTCACCGGACTTGAGCAGGAACCCGGCGGCGCCGTGGCCGAGCGCGCGGGCGATCAGGTCGTCGTCGCCGAACGTGGTGAGCATGACCGCCGCCGTCTCCGGCACCAGCCGGCGGATCTGCGCGGCGGCGCTGAGCCCGTCGCCGCGGGGCATCCGGATGTCCAGCAGCGCCACCCGGGGGCGGTGCGCGCGGACCAGCTCGACCGCGGCGAGGCCGTCGCCCGCCTCGCCGACCACCTCGATGCCAGGGTCGGCGGCCAGGATCGCCCGTACCCCAGCCCGGACCAGCGCCTCGTCGTCGGCGAGCACCACCCGCAGCGGGCGGTCGTGGTCGTCGCTCATGGTGCGATCTGCTCCTTGCTGACCAGCCGCCCGTCGGCGAAGCAGAGCCGCCAGGTCGCCTGGGCGAACGGGAAGTTGCCGTCGGTGTAGAACTCGCAGCCCGGCGCGGCGCCGGTCGCGGGCGGATCGGCCTGCCGGCGGGGCAGACCGAGCGCGTCGCGCGGCTCACCCAGCCGCAGCCGTTCGTAGCCGGACCGGTCCAGCACCGCGCCCGCAGTGGCGAGCGGGTAGTAGACGAGCGCCAGCACCAGCGCCAGCCCGGCGGGCGCGCCGATCGCCACGAGCAGGCTGCGTCGCGCCCGCCGCCGGGCCTCCCGCAGCCGCCGGGCCGCGTCCCCGTGTCCGTCCCGGCCGGGTACGCCGACGCGTCCGGCGTCGAGCGGGTCGATCTCCGCGAGGTCGTCGTCGCCGGATCGCGGGGCGGTCGCCCCGGAACCGTCAGCCGGGCCGGTGACCGGCGGACCGGCGTCGGCGAGGGCCGGCGTCCCGGAGGCTCGGATCGGGTCGGCGACCGGTGAACCGGCGCCCGCGCGGCCGGGCGGCGGCGTGCCGGGACGGGCCGCATCAGCGAGCGGGATGTGTGCGGTGACCGCCCAGCCGCCGTCGCACGGGCCGGCGTCCAGGGCGCCGCCGGCGAGGCGTACCCGCTCGCGCAGCGCCAGCAACCCGGAGCCGTGCGACGGCGGCCCGGGCAGCGGACCGGCCGGCGGTGGCGCGTTCACCACCGCGACAGTCACCGCGTCGTCGTCGCGTGCCACAACGACGGTGACCGGAGCGCCGGGGGCGTAGCGGGCGGCGTTGGTGAGCGCCTCCCGGACCACCCGGTGCACCGCGTGCGCGGGCAGCGGCGGCAGGTCCGCCTCGTCGGCGCGCAGGTCGACTGTCATCCCGGCGTCGCGCGCGCCGTCGACCACGTCGGCGACCGTCTCCCCCGGCGGCCGCAGCGTGCGCTCCTCGCGCAGCACGCCGATCACGTCGTGCAGGCGTTCGGTGGCGGCGGCGACGCTGGCCCGCAGCTCACCGGCCGCCGCCCGGTGCGCCGCGGACAGGTCCGGCGCCAGTTCCAGCGCACCCGCCCGCAGCGCGATGAGGCTCAGGTCGTGGCCGAGCGAGTCGTGCATGTCCTGCGCGATGCGGGCCCGCTCGCGCAGGCGTACCCGCTCGATCTCGGCCCGGCGCTGCGCCTGCGCGTGCCGCAGTCCGGCGTCGGCGAGCGCGCGGTGCTGCCGCCGCAGCCGGCCCAGCAGCCAGGGGAACACCCCGGCGAACAGCAGCACCGAGGCGAGCAGGAACCAGGTGGACGGCTCGGTGCCGAGCAGCCCCAGGTTGAGCACCGAGCCGGTGACCGCGATGGCGGCGAAGACGGCGGCGGCCGGCGCGGCCCGGTCGCTGCGCCGCCCGGCGAGGTAGCCGAAGACCGGGATGGCGAACACGACGTTGCCGTCGACGAGCGAGCCCGCCACCACTGCGAGCACCGCGACCAGCGGCCACCGGCGCCCGATCCACACCGCCGTGCCGAGCAGCGCCAGCGCGGCGGCCAGCGGCGGAAGCTCGCCGATCTGCGGCGGGGTGAGCCGGCCGTACGCCACCGGCGCCGCCAGCACTGCCCAGAGCAGCAGGTCACCGGCCCGGCACTGTCGTTCGCGGGGTTCCACGGCGGTCACGCTACCCACGCCCGGCCGGGCCGGGCACCGACGAAAGTCAGGTCTCCTCGGCCCAGGCGCGCCAGTCGTCGAGCACGCCGTACAGGGCGGGGGTGAGCCACCCGGGAGCGGACCGGCGGAACACACCGGGGTCCATCCCGCCCGCGCCGGCCGGTACCGCGCCGAGCAGGTTCGGCAGCAGCTCGGACAGGTTGAGCCAGTGCACCAGTTCCGGTTCGGTCGGCCAGGCGCCGATCACCACACCGGCCGGGACGGCCCGCCGCTCCAGCGCCTCCAGCGTCAGCGCGGTGTGGTTGAGCGTGCCGAGCCCGGCCCGCGCCACCACCACCGCGGGCGCGCCGAGCGACACCGCGAGGTCGGCCACCGTCCACGGCTCGCCGGACGGGCGCAACCCCATCGGTACGAGCAGCCCGCCCGCGCCCTCGATCAGCACCAGGTCGTGCTTGTCCGCCTCCTCGCGGATCGCGTCGACGGCGTTGTACAGCTCCAGCGGCGGCAGGTCCGCCACCCGGGCCGCGGCCAGCGGCGCGAGCGGGTCGGGATAGCTGGCGAGCGTCCGGCCGGTGAGCGGGGCGGCCAGCCGGGTCACCGAGTCGACGTCGCCGGGCTCGCCGGTGGCCGTACCGGTCTGGCCGGGCTTGACCACCGCTACCCGCAGCCCGGCGGCCTGCGCGGCGGCGGCGACGGCGGCGGTCACCACCGTCTTGCCGATCTCGGTGTCGGTGCCGGTCACCAGCACCGGCCCGGTCCAGGCGTCGCCGAGGCTCATGGCGCACACTCCACGATCACGTCCAGGGCCCGGTCGAAGTCGGCCCGGTCCACCCCGGCGCTGACGGTGAGGCGCAGCCGGGAGCGGCTGTCCGGTGTGGACGGCGGACGGAAGCAGCCGACCGCCACACCGCGCTCCCGGCAGGCGGCGGCCCAGGCGGTCGCCGCCTCCGGTCCGGGCGCGGTCACCGAGATCACGGCGCCGTCCGGGGCGGACACGGACAGCCCGGCAGCGCCGAGGCGGCGCACCGCCGTCGCGACCCGGTCGGCCAGCTCGGCGCGCAGCGCGTCGCCGTCGCGGGCCAGGCGCACCGCGGCGCGTACCCCGGCCACCACGGCGGGCGGCGGCGCGGTGTCGAAGATGAACGTGCGGCCGGTCTCCACCAGGTGGCGGACGAACTCGGCCGGCCCGGCGACCACGCCGCCGGCCCCGCCGAGCGCCTTGGACAGCGTCGCGGTGACCACCACGTCGGGCGCGCCGGCCAGCCCGGCGGCGGCCACCCCGCCGGCCCCGGCCGGGCCGGTGACGCCGAGCGCGTGCGCGTCGTCGACGAGCAGCAGCGCGCCGTGGCGGCGGGCCACCTCGTGCAGCTCCGCGAGCGGGGCCAGGTCGCCGTCGACGGAGAAGACCGACTCGGTCACCACCACGGCCGGGCGGCCCGGCGCGGCGGCCAGCGCCGCGGCCACCGCTGCGACGTCCGCGTGCGGCGTCACCAGCGTCTCGGCGCCGGAGATCCGGCAGCCGTCGATCAGCGAGGCGTGGTTGTGGGCGTCGGAGACGAGCAGCGTACGCGGCTGCGTCAGTCCCCGGACGGCGGCGAGGTTGGCCAGGTAGCCGGAGGAGAACACCAGCGCCCGGTCGACGCCGAGCCAGTCGGCCAGGTCGTCCTCCAGCGCGTGGTGGGCGTCGGTGGAGCCGCGCACCAGGCGTGACCCGGTGGCGCCCAGCCCGTACGCGGACAGGGCCTCCGCGGCGGCGGCGGTGACCTGCGGGTGGGTGGCCAGGCCGAGGTAGTCGTTGCCGGCCAGGTCGACCACCGCGTCGTCGGCGGCCCGGGGACGCAGCGTGCGGGTCAGTCCCGCCCGGGCCCGCAGCTCGGCGCGGCGGTCCAGGGCCGCCAGCCAGTCCGCCACCGTGCCGTCCCCTCCCGCCGACCACCGCCCCGCCGGGCGCTTCCGCGGGGCGAAGTTACCACCCGTCCCGAGGGCTCCGGCGTGGCGCGGTCCCGGCTCGCCGGGGCTGCTGGCGGCGGTTTCCCGGCCCCTCGGTGGCCTGTTAGGTTACGAGCCATGCCAGAGATCCTCGACCAGGCCCGGGAGCGGGTGCTGGGCAACGGTGTCGGCCTCGACGAGGCCGGTGTCCTCGCGGTGCTGAACCTTCCCGACGAACACCTGCCCGCCGCCCTCCAGCTCGCGCACGAGGTCCGGATGCGCTGGTGCGGTCCGGAGGTCGAGGTCGAGGGCATCGTCTCGCTGAAGACCGGCGGCTGCCCGGAGGACTGCCACTTCTGCTCGCAGTCCGGCCTGTTCACCTCGCCGGTCCGGTCGGTCTGGCTGGACATCCCGGCGCTGGTCGAGGCCGCGAAGCAGACCGCCGCGACCGGGGCGACCGAGTTCTGCATCGTGGCCGCCGTGCGCGGTCCGGACGCCCGGCTGATGAAGCAGATGCGTGAGGGCGTCGCGGCCATCCGCGCCGCTGTCGACATCCAGGTCGCCGCGTCGCTCGGCATGCTCACCCAGGAGCAGGTCGACGAGCTGGTCGAGATGGGCGTGCACCGCTACAACCACAACCTGGAGACCTGCCGCTCCTACTTCCCGAACGTGGTCACCACGCACTCGTGGGAGGAGCGCTGGGAGACGCTGCGGATGGTCCGCGAGTCCGGCATGGAGGTCTGCTGCGGCGGCATCCTCGGCCTCGGCGAGACGGTCGAGCAGCGGGCCGAGTTCGCCGCGCAGCTCGCCGAGCTGGACCCGCACGAGGTGCCGCTGAACTTCCTCAACCCGCGGCCGGGCACGCCGCTCGGTGACCGTCCGGTGGTGGAGGGCAAGGACGCGCTGCGCGCCATCGCCGCGTTCCGGCTGGCCATGCCGCGCACCATCCTGCGGTACGCGGGCGGCCGCGAGCTGACCCTCGGTGACCTGGGCACCCGCGACGGTCTGCTGGGCGGCATCAACGCGGTGATCGTCGGCAACTACCTGACCACGCTGGGTCGCCCGGCCAACGCCGACCTGAAGCTGCTGGAAGACCTGAAGATGCCGGTGAAGGCGCTCTCGGCGACCCTGTGAGGCAGCGGTGACCGATCTTTCCCCCGCCCCGGCCGCGCCCGTGGCGCTGTGGTGCGACAGGTGCGGCGAGTCGGTGGCGGCCGGGCCGCATCCGGCGTGCGAGGCGGCCCGGGCGTGGGAGCCGCCGCGCTGGTGCGCGTCCTGCCGGCGGCGGATGAAGGTGCAGGTCGTACCGGCCGGCTGGTCGGCGGTCTGCGTCGAGCACGGCGAGCGGCGGGGCTGAGGGGTGCTGCGGGGGCGGGCGGTGACGCTGCGGCCGGTGACCGACGCCGACGTGCCCGCGCTGGCCGCGATCCGGGCCACCCCTGAGGTGCGCCGCTGGTGGCGCGGCGGGGACGATCTGGCCGAGTCGGTCCGGGCCGACCTGGCCGATGACGCGGTGACGATCTACGCGGTCGAGCACGACGGCCGGCTGGTCGGGGCGATCCAGTGGTACGCCGAGACCGACCCGGACTATCGCCACGCCAGCCTGGATGTCTTCCTCGACCCGGCGGTCCGCGGCTCCGGGCTGGGCGGCGACGCGATCCGCACGCTGGTCCGGCACCTGATCGACGAGTACGGCCACCACCGGTTCACGATCGACCCGGCGGCGGCGAACACGGCGGCGATCCGCGCGTACGCGAAGGTGGGGTTCCGTCCGGTGGGCATCATGCGCCGCTACGAGCGCGGGGCGGACGGGCGCTGGCACGACGCGCTGCTGATGGATCTGCTGGCCGAGGACCTGGCCGGCTGAGCTGACGGACGGGCGTGCCCGGCACCACGCGGGTGCCGGGCACGCTCTCCGGTAACTGTGTGACGGTGTCAGCGCTGGAGGGTCAGCACACCCGGCCGCCACGGCAGCAGGTTGTAGTCGCCGCCCGCACTGGGGTTCTTGCCCTGGTACAGGAACTGCAGGTTGCAGGGGTCGATGGTCTTGGTCTGGTCGGGGTTGTTGCGGACCAGGTCACCGTGGCTGATGTCGTTGGTCCACGTCGCGCCGCTGTTGGCCTTGCCGGCGAACGGGTTGCTCTCGGTGGCGGCCTGCGGGGTCCACGAGCCGCTCAGGCTGTTGGACGTGAACGACCGGAAGTAGCGTCCCTGGCTGCCGATCGCCTCGACGATCATCAGGTACTGGTTTTGGCCGGCCACCTTGTAGACCTCGACGCCCTCGAACAGGTTGTTCGTCGAGTCGGTCATGATCGTCGTGTAGTTCGAGCCGAAGCTGCCCGGGAAGTTCCCGAGCGGCATGCTCGACCGGTAGATCTTGCCGTTGTCCCCGGCGAAGAACAGGTACATGTTCTGGTCGTCACCGATCAGGGTCTGGTCGATGACGCCGTACGGGGCGTCCGGCAGGGTGGCGGTGGACAGCGTCTGCGCCGAGGACCAGCCGTTGGCGTTCGTCGGGTCGCTCGACGTCTTGTAGCTGAACGAGGTCGGTCCCCACTGGTACGCCAGCACCCAGATGTTCTTCGGGGCGAAGTACAGCAGGGTGGGCGCCACGGTGCCCTGGCTCATCCCGTTCTGGCCGGCCGAGGCCATGTCGGACCAGTTGGTGAACGGGCTGAAGTTCATCGAGCTGTACTGGCCGCTGCTGTTGACGTACGACCCGTAGACCAGGTGCTTGCCGTTGTGGACGACGTTCGTGAAGTCCTTGAGCGAGACCCAGCCGTTCTGCGGGTTGGCCAGCGCGCCGGTCGACGACCACCGGTAGGTCGACGGGAGCGAGCAGCCGCCCGGCGGGGGCGTCGTGGTTGGCGGCGGCGTGGTCGGGGACGGCGAGGTGCCGCCACCGAAGTCGGTCCGCCACTGCTGGTTGGTCTGTCCGTGGCAGTCGTACAGCTGGATCTGCTGGCCGTTGCCGGTGCCCCAGACGTCCAGGCAGCGACCGGACTGCACGCCGCTGATGGTGCCGTTGGAGTTGATGTTCCACTGCTGGTTGGACTGGCCGTTGCAGTCCCAGATGATGATTCCGGTGCCGTTGGCGGTGGCCGCGCCGTTCGCGTCGAGGCACTTGGTGCCGTAGACCATCAGCTGCTTGCTGGAGGTGTACGTCCACTGCTGGTTCGACTGACCGTTGCAGTCGTAGAGCTGGACCCGGGTGCCGTTCGTCTGGGTGGCGTTCGGCACGTCGATGCACCGGCCCGACTGCACGCCGACGATCCGGCCGGCGCCGCCGCTCGGCGGCGGTGCCGTGGTCGGGGTCGTGGTCGGGGTCGTGGTCGGCCCGGAGGTCGGGGCGGCCGCGTTGAGCGCGTTGAGGACCGAGTTGTACGCGGCCTTCTTGTTGCCTCCGCCGTCGAACAGCAGCGGGCTCTCGTTCGAGCGCCACGAGTCGCTGTCACGCACACCCCACACCGTGATGCCGATGCAGCGCGGCACGTTGATGCACGCCTGCGTCAGACCGGCGTACTGGCTGGTCGAGGAGTTCGTGACGTCGACCTCGGTCAGCGCCACGTCCACACCCAGCGCGGCGAAGTTCTGCAGCGTGGTCTGGAAGTTGCCCGGCAGCGAGCTGCCACCGGTGAAGTGGGTCTGCAGACCCACGCAGTCGATCGGCACACCCCGGGACTTGAAGTCCCGGATCATGTTGTAGACGCCCTGCGTCTTGCCGTACGACCAGTTCTCGATGTTGTAGTCGTTGTAGCACAGCTTCGTCGACGGGTCGGCCGCGCGAGCGGTGCGGAACGCGACCTCGATCCAGTCGTTGCCGGTGCCCTGGAGGTTGGAGCTGCGGCGGCTGCCGTCCTCGTTGAACGCCTCGTTCACCACGTCCCACGCGGCCAGCTTGCCCCGGTAGTGGGCCATCACGCCGTTGATGTGGTCGATCATCGCCTGACGCAGGTTGCTGCCGTTCAGGCTCTGCATCCAGCCCGGCTGCTGCGCGTGCCACGCGAGGGTGTGCCCCCGGACCTTCAGGCCCCGCTGGGTGGCCCAGTTGTAGATCTGGTCGCCCGAGTTGAAGTTGAACTGGCCGCGCTGGGGCTGCGTCGCGTCCGGCTTCATCTCGTTCTCGGCGGTGATCATGTTGAACTCACGCGCCGCGATCGTGCTGTACGTCGAGTCGCCGAGCCGGCCCGCCGCGATGGCGGTGCCGAAGTAGCGGCCCGACTGCGCGGCGGCCGCGCCCAGCGTGCTCGCGGCGGCGTTCGCCGCCGGCATCATCACCGCGACGGCGGCCACCGTCACGGCGCTGACCGCGCCGGCGAGCAGCGCTCGGACGGCTGGTGATCGCCGTCGCCGACTCCCGCCGCGATGAGCGGATGGGCTCATTGCCATCTTGGCCTCCTTACTGGCCAACACCCAGGCCGTCGGGGCGGGACGACTGGACGTTTCGGTTGGGGTATCTAGCTTTGTCGATGCTTCCACCACGCATCGGTGGGGACAATGGTGTTTCGGAAAAGTTTCGGAACGTTTTTGGCCGCGCGGGGCCGGGTGCGGCGTGGCCGGTCACACGGGGTGCGGTACCGGCCACGCCACGTCGACGGTCAGGCGACCGTGCAGGCGGTCCCGTTGAGCGTGAAGGTCGCCGGCCTCGGGTTCGAGCCGGTGTGGGTGCCGTTGAAGCCGAAGCTCGTCGACGCCCCGGGTGCCAGCGTCCCGTTGTAGGACAGGTTCGTCGCGGTCACCGCCGCGCCCGTCTGGGTCACGTTCGCCGACCAGGCCTGCCCGACCTTCTGCCCGGTGTTGCCGAACGTGAACGCCAGCGTCCAGCCGTTGATCGCCGTGGTGCCGGTGTTGGCGACGGTGATGTTCGCGGTGAACCCGGTGTCCCAGGAGTTCGCCGTCCAGGTCACCGCGCAGGTGCCGCCGGCCGGCGGCGCGGTGGTGGTCACCGTGACACCGGGCGAGGCGGGTGAGACGTTTCCGGCCGCGTCCACCGCCACCACCGTGAAGGTGTACGTGGTGGAGGCGGTCAGCCCGGTCACCGCCAGCGTGGTGCCGGTGGCGGTGCCGACCAGGACGTTCCCGCCCCGGTAGACGCGGTACCCGGTGACGCCCACCGCGTCGGTGGACGGACCCCAGGTCAGCGTCAGTCCGGTCGGGCCGATCGCGGAGGCGGTGGGGGTGCCCGGCGCGGTCGGCGGGGTGGTGTCGGGCGCCGGGCCGGCCGGCGTGGTGACGCTGACCGCAGCCGACGACGCGGATCGGTTGCCGGCGCCGTCGAGCGCCCGCACGGTGAACTGGTACGTCCGCTCGGGTGCCAACCCGGTCACGGTGAGGGTGGTGCCGGTCGAGGCGGTGACGACCGGGTCGGCGCCGGCCGAGGTACGGGTCACCTCGTAGCCGGCCAGCCCGCTGCCACCGGTGTCGGTGGACGCGGCCCAGGTCAGCGTGAGCCCGCTCGACGTGACGGCGGACGCGACAGGGGTGCCGGGCACCGAGGGCGCGGTGGTGTCCGGGGTGACCGGCCCGGGCTCCTCGCCCCAGACCCGTACGCCGCCGGAGTAGAGCGGCACCTTGCGGTTGGGCCCGGCGGTGGCCTGGTACGACGGGTCGTTGGTCGGGTCCCAGGTGCCGCCCTCCGGCACGCCGATCTTGAACTGCACCTCCATCCGGTGCTGGGACTGCCCGGCGGGCGCGATGGTGTAGCCGGTGCAGTCGACTTCGACGTACCAGATGTCGCCGGAGAACTGCTTCGCCGTCGACGGCGACGGGCAGCCCTGGGTGTAGCCGGGGGTGACGGTGACCGGTCCGGTGCCGTCGGGCCGGAAGAAGTACCGGAACTTACCGGTGGTCAGCGCCCGGGCCGGGAACGCCGACTTGTTGTAGATGATCGCCTTCAGTCCGGTGGCGCGCGGCTCGGCCTGCATGACTGTGGTCTCCACGGTCATCTCGTCCATGTCGGGCGTCTCGGCGGACGGGAACCCGGCGCGCGGGCTGCCGCCGTACTCGTTGGCGAGCCGGGCCAGCGCGGAGGTGAAGCCGGCGTTGTAGTCGGTGGCCACCTCGTTCATCACGTAGTCCGACCGGCTGTCGGTGTACGCGTCGTTTGCCGATGACGGGCCGCCGACCAGCGCGCCGTAGAGCACGTGCCGGGTCTCGGTGGGCACGGTCTGGCTGTCCCACCAGGAGCCGTGCGCGGTGCGGTGGTGCGGGTTGCGCGGCGAGTTCGTGCCGAAGCCGATCTGGTAGCTGGAGTTGCGCGGGTTGTCGCCGAGCGCGTAGTTGATCTGCCGGACCGCGAAGTCGTGGTAGCGCGCCTTGCGCGTGGTGTCGGTGGTCTTGTCGCTGTAGACCAGCGCGGCGAACGCGGTGTTCGAGGCGTACCGCAGCGCGCCCCAGGAGTCGAGCACCGCCATCCCGCCGGGCGAGTACGGCACCCGCTGCCCGTTGACGCCCACCGTCCAGTAGTCCAGCCACCGGTTGGCGTCGTCGGCGTACTTCTGCTTGCCGGTCAGGTTGGCCAGCAGCACGTACGCGCCGAACTGCTTGTTGTCCCAGGCGATGGTCCACTTGTAGGAGCGGGTGGTGGACTGCGGCTCGGTGCCGAGCTTGTCGTACTCGCTCTCGGCCTTGGCCAGGTAGGTGGCGTCGCCGGTGGCCCGGTACAGCCAGATCGCGCCCCAGACCAGCTCGTCCTGGTAACCGCTCCACGACTTGTAGAAGCTCGTCGCGTCGGTGATGCACTCGTGGTAGCTCTTCCGCACCGTGTCGGCGAACGTGTAGAGCTGCTTGGCGTGGCCGAGCAGCTTGTCCGCGTAGGCCGCGTCGGTGGGGCGGAACACCATGGACGAGGCGGCCATCGCGGCCGCCGTCTCCCCCGCCAGGTCCGCGCCGCCGCAGCTCGCGTCGATCTTGTACGCGGGCCGCGCCATCGGCATCATCTCGGCCGGGCCCCACCACTTGTGGTCGTCGTCGCCCTTGCCGACCTGTCCGTAGAGGACGTTCGGCGCGGGGTGCGCCTTGACGAAGTAGTCGTTGACGAAGCGCAGGTTGTTCAGCAGGTGGGTGAGCTGCCCGGAGGCGACGTAGCCGTCGCGGTACTCGACCGCGCCCCAGGCCAGCATGGTGGCGCTGAACGCCATCGGGAAGCCGAACTTCACGTGGTCACCGGCGTCGTACCAGCCGCCGGTGAGGTCGACGCCGACGTCGGCGCCGTCGGTGAGCGCCGAGTCGCCGCGCCAGGAGACGCGGTTCCACGAGGGCTTGGGGCCGGACTGCTGCGCCTCGTAGAAGAACAGCGACTTCTGCAACGCCTCGGCGTAGTTGAACGTGGCCGCGGCCTGCGCGGCGGGTACCTCGACGGCCGACGCGGGCGGCGCGGCGGCGACGGCCGTGGCCAGGCCGACGGCCAGCGCGGCGCCGGCGGCGAGCAACCGGCGCAGCCGCGACCGGCCTCCGGGCGGCGGTATCGGACGGGGCATGGCGAGCTCCTGTGGCTGGCGCCGCGCGGCAGCCGGAGCGGGGACGGCGCTCGGGGCTCCGGCTGCCGCGAGGCAGTGGTGGTGGGGTGACCGCAGGAGCCTCGGGAGCGCTCCCATGGATAAGCGACAATGTAATGCGCGGGCAACATGTTGGGAAGGCCACCGTCGGCGGGCCCGCTCGCCGTACCGACGGGTAACAAACGGGAGCTGGATCACACCATCGATGCGACTCGATATTGAACCGACTCGTTCCCAGCTCAGCGGCATCGCGGTGACGACGAACGCGCCGCGGACGACCCCGTCCGGGCCGCCGCCGTCCTGGCATACGAGCGTACGGTTGCCCGCCCGCTCGGCACCGCGCGACAGTACGCCTCACCTGCGGTGCCATCGACGCCGCCGCTCCCCGGACAACCCTGAGGAGATCGCGATGGCTCTACGACTCGCCGAGGGCACCTCCTGGTCCGACACGCTCGCCCGGGCGGTGGCCGCCACCCCCGAGGCCTTCGACACCACCTCCGACGGCGTGCCCACGCTCCACAATCTCGTCCAGGGGCAGTGGCGCGCGCTCGGCACACCGGCGCCGGTCCGTACCCCTGTCGACAACACCGTCCTCATCCACCTGGCCCGGCTCGACGCCGAGGCCGCGCGCGGCGCGGTCGCCCACGCCGCGGCGGCGCACCGGGAGTGGGCGCAGACCCCGCTGGCCGAGCGCGTCGCCCGCGTCACCGACGCGCTGGACGCGCTCACCGGGCACCGCGACCTGCTCGCCCTGCTGCTGGTCTGGGAGATCGGCAAGCCGTGGCGGCTGGCCTGCGCCGACGTGGACCGGGCGCTGGACGGCGTGCGCTGGTACGTGGACGAGATCGAGCGGATGCTCGCCGACGGCCGGGAGCCGCTGCCCGGCCCGGTCAGCAACATCGCCTCCTGGAACTACCCGATGAGCGTGCTGGTGCACGCCGAGCTGGTGCAGTTGCTGGCCGGCAACGCGGTGATCGCCAAGACGCCGTCCCAGGGCGGCGCGGTCTGCCTCACCGTCGCCCACGCGCTGATGCGCCGCGCCGGACTGCCCGCCACCCTGCTGTCCGGCAGCGGCGAGGAACTGTCCGAGGTGCTCGTCCGCGCGCCGGAGATCGGCGCGGTGGCGTTCGTCGGCGGGCGCTCCAACGGCGGCAAGGTCGCCGCCGCGCTGCTCGACTGCGACAAGCGGCACTTCATCGAGCAGGAGGGCCTCAACGCCTGGGGCATCTGGAACTTCTCCCAGTGGGACTCGCTCGCCGCGCACCTGCGCAAGGGCTTCGAGTACGGCAAGCAGCGCTGCACCGCGTACCCCCGGTTCGTGGTCCAGCGCGACCTCGTCGACGAGTTCCTCGACATGTACCTGCCCGTGGTCCGCTCGATCCGCTTCGGCCACCCGCTCGCGGTCGACGAGACGTGGCGGGCCGGCGACCCGCTGCCGGAGCTGGACTTCGGTCCGCTGATCAGCGCCGCCAAGGCCGAGGAGCTGCGCCGCAAGGTCGAGGAGGCGGTACGCGGCGGCGCCGTACCGCTGCACCGGGGCAAGCTCGACGGCGCACCGTTCCTCGACGGGCAGGACACGTCCGCGTACGTCGCGCCCGCCGTGCTGCTGGCCCCGCCCGGCCGGTCCCGCCTGATGCACGCCGAGCCGTTCGGCCCGGTGGACACCATCGTGGTGGTGGACACCACCGACGAGCTGCTGGCCGCGATGAACGCCTCCAACGGCGCGCTCGTGGCGTCGCTGGCCTGCGACGACGAGGAGCTGGCCGGCAAGCTGGCGGTGGACCTGCAGGCGTTCAAGGTGGGCATCAACAAGCCCCGCTCCCGGGGCGACCGGGACGAGCCCTTCGGCGGCCGGGGCGCCTCCTGGAAGGGCGCGTTCGTCGGCGGCGACCTGCTGGTGCAGGCGGTGACGGTGGGCGGAGACGGCCGGCTCTACGGCAACTTCCCCGACTACAGCAGCTACCCCGCCACCTGATCCCGCGAACACGGACGGGGCCCCCGCATCGGGGGCCCCGCCGTGTCACCGTCCCCCGCATCGGAGGTCGGTCCGGGTGGCGCGCGAACGCGCCGGTTGCGGCCCTCCGGCCGGACCCCTCGGGCGTGCCGCGCCGTTGCGGCTCACCTCCGGGGTCCGGCCGGACGGCCGTCAGCTCATCCCGGCCGCTGCGCCGGCACGACCGCGCCGGCACGCGCGCCGCTACCGGCCACCGCCGGTGCGCCGGTCACCGCGTCACCGCCGGACGCCGGCTCGCCCGTCGACGGCGCGGGAACCAGCGGAAGCGTCGCGGTCAGCACCGCGCCGTCGCGTTCCAACGCCACCGGCCGGTCCAGGCGGCGCAGCGTCCGCAGCATCGGGGTGTTCTCGGCCTGCACGTGCAGCAGCACCGCGGCGTACCCGGCCCGGTCGGCGTGCCCGAGCAGGCGGCGCAGCAGCGCCGAGCCCAGGCCCCGGCGCTGCCAGTCGTCGCGCACCAGCAGCGCCGCCTCGGCCTCGTCGCCCTCACCGAGCAGGTTCGCCATCGCCACGACCGGCTCCGCCGCCCCGCCGGAACCCGCCGTCGCGAGCAGGGTCACGCCCCGGACCGGCTCCAGCAGCCGGCGCAGCCGCGCCGGCGCCGGGTCGGCCGCCCCGCTCAGGTAACGCCGCTGCCGGCTGCGCGGCGAGCAGGCCGCGTGCAGCTCGCGTACGCCGGGCACGTCCTCGGCCGTCGCCGCGCGCACCGACACCTCCCCGCCGTCGGGCAGCACCAGCGTGACCCGTTCGGTGTCCCGACGGGCCAGCATCGCCGCCAGCTCGACCACTGCCTGCGCCCGGGCGTACTCGGCCGGGGTGAAGCTCGGCTCCCGGCGGGACAGCTCGTACGCGCCGCCCGCCGGGTCCGCGAGCGCCATGGTCGTGCCGCCCACCCCGCCCGGCGCGGTGGCCGGCGTCGGGCGCCAGGTCACGGTGTCGGCGCCGAGCAGCGTGCGCAGCGCCGCGCCGGTCGCCTCCGGGTCACGGGCCAGCCGTCCGGCGAGCCCGAGCACCCGGGTCGGCTCGTCGGCCAGCCCGCGCGCCTCGCTGCGCGCGACCCAGCAGTCCCGGCCCCGGCCGCGCTCCACGGCGGCCCGCAGCTCCGGCTCGGTGACCTGCTCGGGCGCGTCCACCAGGAAGTCGTCGACCGCGCCGGCCTCGGTGGTGTGCACCTGCACGCTGAGGATGTTGACCCCGCGCAACGCGAGGCTCGCCGTGAGCACCGACAGGTAACCCGGCCGGTCGTCCACGGTGGCTCGGATCCGCCACAGCGCCATGGTTGTCTCCCTTCCTCGGCACCGACCATGCCGTGCCCCTGTTGCGGGCCCGTTGCCCCGGGGTGACGCGGCCCGTCCGGTCAGGTGACGGTGATCACGGGTGGCGTGCCGACCAGGTCCAACCGGTCGCCAAGGATCACCGCGCCGGCGCGGACGATCTGGGCGAGCCGGTCCACCTCGGTGGAGTGGAACCCCGCCGCGGCCAGTGGCTCGCTGTGGTCGCGGGCGACCACCAGCACCAGGCCGGCCCGGCCGAACGGCGCGACCGCGTAGTGGTGCCCCTCCGGGCTGGTCATGGCCCGCGCCCGCAGCGGGGTCACCTCCGGCAGCCGGGGCGGCGCCGGGGCCCGCCAGCTCGCGTGCCCGATCGCGGCGACGCCCGCCTCGCCGCTGCGCGAGGCCCAGTCCAGGGGTACGACGGCGGCCACCGCCCAGTCGGCGGCGAGCAGCCCGGGTGCCGCGTCGACGAGCGTGGCCACCCCGTCGGCCGGGTTGGCGGCCACCTGGGCGAGCAGTTCCGCGTCCTGCCCGGTGGTGGTGGGCGCGCCGATCGCCCGCCACACGCCGTCCACCCGCACGCCGGGGATCGCGGCCAGCCCGGCGAGCATCCGCTCCACCCGCGCCGCGCCCGGCCACACCACAGTGAAGTCGTCCACCGCCCGGCCGCCGAGCCGCTCCAGGACCACCACCTGCACGATGTCGGCGCCGGAGACGCCGAGTGTCCGGGCCACCTGGCCGAGCGTGCCCGGACGGTCCGGCAGGGTCACCCGAACTCTCAGCAGCATGTCTGATCCCCTCCGCTCGGCGGGCCGGCCGAGCGGCCGGCAGGCTGGGGCCCAGCCTGCCGGTTGACCATTTCGCCCCTGTTGCAGCGGCATGTCCCGCCGGGAAAACCCCGACCTTGACAACAAAGCTGAGCTGCCATCAACTAATCGGATGACCGATCCGGCCGCCGCTGCCCGGCTCTCGGCCGGCTCGGCACCCCGCGGGCTCGACCTCGACCGGCTCGCCACCTACCTGGCCGCGCACCGGCCGGACCTGACCGGCCCCCTGTCGGCGCGGCTGATCGCCGGCGGCAAGTCCAACCTCACCTACCTGCTGCGCGCCGGTGACCGCGAGGTGGTGCTGCGCCGGCCACCGCTGGGGCACGTGCTGGCCACCGCGCACGACATGGCCCGGGAGCACCGGGTGATCTCGGCGCTCGCGCCGACCGGCGTACCGGTGCCGGAGGCGCTGGCGCTCTGCGCCGACGAGAGCGTCATCGGCGCGCCGTTCTACCTGATGGCGAAGGTCGACGGCGAGGTCTACCGGCGGCGCGAGCAGACCGACACGCTCACCGCCGCCCAGCGACGCGCCCTCGCCATGGCGATGATGGACACGCTCGCCACGCTGCACCGGGTCGAGCCGGCCGAGGTCGGGCTGGCCGACTTCGGCCGTCCGGAGGGCTACCTGGCCCGGCAGGTACGCCGCTGGGCCGGGCAGCTCGACAGGTCCCGCAGCCGGCCGCTGCCCGGCATCGACGAGCTGCGCGACGCGCTGGCAGCCAGCGTGCCCGAGGGCGCGAACGCGGGCCGGATCGTGCACGGCGACTACCGGCTGGACAACCTGCTCGCCACCGTCGACCCGCCGGCGGTGCGGGCGGTGCTCGACTGGGAGATGGCCACGCTCGGCGACCCGCTGGCCGACCTCGGGCTGCTGCTGACGTACTGGGACGTGCTCGGCGACAGCGACCACGGCGAGGGCAACCCGGTGGCCGACGGCATCGGGCCGCGCGCCGGGTTCCCCACCGGGGCCGAGCTGATCGAGCGGTACGCCGGGCGCAGCGACGTCGACGTCGGCCCGCTGCACTGGCACGTGGCGCTCGGCTGTTTCAAGCTCGCGGTGATCTGCGAGGGCATCCACTACCGGCACACGCTCGGCCAGACCCTGGGCGAGGGCTTCGACCGGATCGGCGACATGGTGGCGCCGCTCGTGGCACACGGGCTGCACGCGGTGAGGGAGAGCTAGATGGAGTTCGCGTACGACGACCGGACGGTCGAGCTGCGGCAACGGCTGGAGGCGTTCCTCACCGAGTGCGTGTACCCGGCCGAGCCGGTGCACCACGAGCAGGTGCTCGCGGCCGGCGACCCGTGGGCCCGCCCGCCGGTGATGGCGGAACTGAAGGCGCAGGCGCGCGAGCGCGGGCTGTGGAACCTGTTCCTGCCCGACGCCCGCTACGGCGCCGGCCTGACCAACCTGCAGTACGCGCCCCTGGCCGAGCTGACCGGCCACAGCCCGCACCTGGCCCCGGAGGCGCTCAACTGCGCCGCGCCGGACACCGGCAACATGGAGCTGCTCGCCGAGTTCGGCTCCGAGGAGCAGCGCAAGCAGTGGCTCATGCCGCTGCTGGCCGGGGAGATCCGGTCCGCGTTCTGCATGACCGAGCCGGAGGTGGCCTCCTCCGACGCGACGAACATCGGCACCCGGATCACCCGCGACGGCGACCACTACGTGATCAACGGCCGCAAGTGGTGGTCGTCCGGGGCGATGGACCCGCGCTGCGAGATCTTCATCGTGATGGGCAAGACCGACCCGGACGCCGACCGGCACCGCCAGCAGAGCATGATCCTGGTGCCCCGGGACACCCCCGGCGTGACGGTACGCCGCGGCATGCGCGTCTTCGGCTACAGCGACGCCCCGCACGGCGGGCACGCCGAGATCGACTTCTCCGACGTACGGGTGCCGGCGGAAAACCTCGTCGGCGAGGAGGGCACCGGGTTCGCCATCGCCCAGGCCCGGCTCGGCCCCGGCCGGATCCACCACTGCATGCGCCTGATCGGCATGGCCGAGCGGGCCCTGGAGCTGCTCTGCCGGCGCGTGCTCGACCGGGTCGCGTTCGGCCGCCCGCTCGCCGAACAGGGCGTGGTACGCGAGTGGATCGCCGAGTCGCGGGTCCGGATCGAGCAGGCCCGCCTGCTGGTGCTCAAGACCGCGTGGCTGATGGACACCGTCGGCAACAAGGGCGCGCACACCGAGATCCAGGCCATCAAGATCGCCACGCCGCTGATGGCCGAGTGGGTGATCGACAAGGCGATCCAGGCGCACGGCGGAGCCGGGGTCAGCCAGGACACCCCACTGGCCGAGCTGTGGGCGGCGGCCCGCACGCTGCGCCTGGCCGACGGCCCCGACGAGGTGCACCGCGCCTCGCTGGCCCGCCGGGAGCTGCGCCGCTATTCCTGACCGGCTCCCGCCGGGCGTGGTCAGGCGGAGGCGCGGTGGATCAGCTCGGTGTCCAGCAGCACGTGCGGCGAGGGAACCTCCTCGCCGCGGATGCGGGAGACCAGCAGCCGGGCCATCTGCCGGCCCATCTCCTCCACCGGCTGGAACACGGTGGTCAGCGGCGGCTCGGCCTGACGCGCGATCGGGGCGTCGTCGAAGCCGATCACCGCGACGTCCTCCGGCACCCGGCGGCCCGCCTCGCGCAGCGCGCGCAACGCGCCGAACGCCATCAGGTCGGAGGCGACGAACACGGCGTCCAGTTCCGGGCAGACGTCCAGCAGCCGGCGCATCGCGGCGGTGCCGCTGCCCTCGCTGAAGTCCCCGTACGCGATCAGGCCCGGGTCGATCCGGCCGCCGGACGCCCGGACGGCCTCCTGGTAGCCGGAGAGCCGGGCCAGACCGGCGCCCATGTCCTGCGGGCCGGCGATGGTGGCGACCCGCCGGCGGCCCTGGCGGAACAGGTGCTCCACCGCCTGCCGCGCGCCGCCGACGTTGTCCATGTCGACGAACCACGCCGGCTGGGCGTTCGGGTGCAGCATCCGCGCCGGGCGGCCGCCGAGCACAGTCGGCAGGCCACGCTCCTCCAGCAGCGTGGGCAGCGGGTCGGCGTCGTGCAGCGAGAGCAGGAGCACGCCGTCGACGTGCTGGTTGGTCAGGTGGTGCTCGACCCGTTCCCGCTCGATCGGCGACTGCACCATGGCCAGCCAGAGCTGCATCGGCGTCTCGACCAGCCCGGAGCTGACGCCCCGCACGATGGCCGCGAAGAACGGCTCGGTGAAGACCCGCTCCCCCGACTCGGAGACGACCAGGGCCACCGAGTCGGTCCGCTGGGTGACCAGCGCACGGGCGGCGCGGTTCGGCACGTACCCCAGCTCGGCGATGGCCTGCTGGACGGCGGCCCGGGCCTCCGGGCTGACCTGCGGCGAGCCGTTGACCACGCGGGAGACAGTGCCGCGCCCGACGCCGGCGCGGGCCGCGACCGCGTCGAGGGTCGGACGCCCGAGCGAGCGGGTGCGCTGCGTTGTCATCGTCTGTTGCTCCTCCGACGGTCGGGCGGGCCCGGCACCGATTGAGGCGTCGGCGCCGGGCCGCCCGTTACTGGCTGGCCCAGCTTATTGTGCGGGCAGTCCGTTGCGTCGGATCACGTCGGCGTACCACCTGGCGCTGGACTTCGCGATCCGGGCCTGGCTGTCGTAGTCGACATAGACCATGCCGAACCGCTTCGTGTAGCCCCAGGCCCACTCGAAGTTGTCCATCAGCGACCAGGCGAAGTAGCCCTTGAGCGGCACGCCGGCCTCGATCGCGGCATGCGCCGCCCGCAGGTGCGCGGCGAAGTAGGCCAGCCGGTCCGGGTCGTCCACCCGGCCGTCGACCAGCTCGTCGACGAACGCCGAGCCGTTCTCGGTGACGTAGAGCGGCAGGTCGGTGTACTCCCGGTGGACCCGCTCCAGCGTCTCCACCAGGCCCGGGGCGTCGATCTCCCAGTCCATGTCCGTCACCGGGACACCCCGGGTGACGAACCGGACGTCCTCGCTGCCCGGCCAGCAGGACGGCGCCCGCCAGTAGGGCTCCGGCTCCGCGCCCTCGACCGGCGCGGCGACCACGTGCCGGCTGTAGTAGTTGATCCCGACCATGTCCAGCGGCGTGGCGATGGTCGCCAGGTCACCGTCGCGCACGTGCCCCATGTCGGTGATCTGGCGCACGTCGGCGACCAGGTCCGCCGGGTACGCCCCGCGCAGCACCGGGTCGAGGAAGAACCGGTTCGCCAGCGCGTCGATCCGGCGGGCCGCGTCGGCGTCCGCCGCCGAGTCGGTCGCCGGGGTGACCGGGTACAGGTTGACGGTGATCCCGAGCTGCGCGTCCGGGCGGGCCGCGCGGACCGCCTGCACGGCCAGGCCGTGACCGAGCATCAGGTGGTGCCCGGCCCGCAGCGCGTCCGCGCCGTCGCGGCGGCCCGGCGCGTGCACGCCGGAGCCGTAGCCGAGGAACGCCGAGCACCACGGCTCGTTCAGCGTGGTGAAGTACTTCACGCGGTCGCCGAGCGCGTCGGCGACCAGATGCGCGTACTCGGCGAACCGGCCGGCGGTGTCCCGGGCCGGCCAGCCGCCCGCGTCCTCCAGCGGCTGCGGCAGGTCCCAGTGGTAGAGCGTCAGCCAGGGCTCGATGCCGTGGCCGAGCAGCTCGTCGATCAGGCGGCGGTAGAAGTCCATGCCCTCCTGGTTGACGCCGCCCGTGCCGCCCGGCTGCACCCGCGGCCAGCTCACCGAGAAGCGGTACGACCGCAGCCCCAGGTCGGCCATCAACCGCACGTCGTCCGGCATCCGGTGGTAGTGGTCGCACGCCACGTCGCCGGTGTGCCCGGCCACCGTCCGCCCCTCGGTGTGGCTGAAGGTGTCCCAGATCGACGGCGCACGGCCACCCTCCGCCGCCGCGCCCTCGATCTGGTACGCGGCGGTGGCCGCGCCCCAGAGGAAGTCCGGCGGGAAGGTCAGGGCCGGACCGGCGTCGAGGAGACCGACGGCGGGCGGGCTTGCTGGATTGCTCACGACTTGACGGCGCCTTCCATGATGCCGCCGATGATCTGGCGGCCGAACAGAACGAACACGACGAACAGGGGCAGGGTCGCGATCAACGTACCGGCGAAGATCTGCGAGTTGTCGGCGAAGTAGGCGGTGTTGAGGCTGCGCAGCGAGATCTGGACGGTCGGGTTGGACGGGTCCGCCAGCACCACGAACGGCCAGAAGAACTGGTTCCACTGCTCCATGAAGGTCAGCAGACCCAGCACCGCGGCGGCCGGACGCAGCGCGGGCGCCACCACGTGCCAGTACACCCGCCAGGTGGAACAGCCGTCCACCCGGGCCGCCTCGATCAACTCGTTCGGTACCGCCTGCTCGGCGTACTGGCGCATCATGAAGATGCCGAAGCCGCCGATCAGGAACGGAACGGTCACCGACGGCATGGTGTTCAGCCAGTCGAGCTTGGCCATCAGGATGTACAGCGGCAGCACGCCGAGCTGGATCGGCACCATCATCGAGGTGAGGATGATCAGCAGCAGCGCGTTCTTGCCCCGGAAGCGCAGCTTGGCGAACGCGAAGCCGGCCAGCGAGCCGAAGAACACCGTCGCGACGGTGATCGTCCCGGCGACCAGGAACGAGTTCATCAGGCCCTTGAGGATGTTGGCGTCGCTGTTGGCGAGCACCCGCTCGATGTTCTCGCCGAGCTTGCCGCCGGGCAGGAACGGCGGCGGCCAGGAGTTGGCCGCGTCGTTCGTCCGGCTGGCGATCACGATCATCCAGTAGAACGGGAACAGGGAGAGCAGCACGCCGAAGATCAGGCCGATCATGGTGAGCGGGCTGGCCTTCCAGAGCCGCTCGGCCCGGTGGGTGGTCTTCACCGGCGCGCTGTGCCGGGTGGGCGGGCGGACCGCGGTGGTCGTCATCTCGTCACCTCACTTGTCGGAGCTGATGCGGCGGGCGAGCAGGTAGTTGATCGCCGACATCAACGCGATGAGCACGAAGAGCACGAGCGCGACCGCTCCGGCGTACCCCCACCGGAAGCGCTGGTTCATCACGTCGAGCAGGTACATCGTGATGGTCTGGAACTGCCCCTCCGAACCACCGGAGAGACCGCCCGAGCCGCTGGTGAACAGCAGGGGCTCGGTGAACAGCTGAAGGCCGCCGATGGTGGAGATGATCAGCGTGAAGATGATCGTGGGGCGCAGCTGCGGGACCGTGATCGACCAGAACTGCCGCCGCCGGGAGGCGCCGTCCAGCGCCGCGGCCTCGTACATGTCCTTGCTGATCGACTGCATGGCGGCGAGGTAGATCAGCGCGTTGTAGCCGACCCACCGCCAGTCGACCATGGTGGAGATGGCGAACCATGAGGCGAAGCGGTTCGCCCGCCAGTCGATCGGGTCCAGGCCGATGCTGTCGAGCAGCCAGTTGACCAGGCCGAAGTCCTTGGCGTAGAGCATCGAGAAGATCAGCGCGACCACGGCGGTCGAGGTGATGATCGGCATCGCGATGGCCATCCGGAAGAACGTCTGCGCGCGCAGCTTCCGGTTCAGCGCGTTGGCGAGCATCAGCGCCAGCAGCAACTGGGGCACTGTGGAGAGCGCGAACATGCCGAACGTGTTGACCACCGCGTTCCAGAACTGCGGGTCCTCGGTGATCAGTTCGACGAAGTTGTCCATCCCGACGAAGGAGATCGTCGGGTTCAGCGGCGACCGGTCGGTCAGCGCGATCCAGACCGTGTACGCGATCGGGTACACGCCGAACACGGCGAAGATCACGAAGAACGGCAGGACGTACAGGTAGGGCGAGTACTTCAGGTCCAGCCGGGTCATCGAGGCGGCGCGGCGGCGTGTGTGACGTGCGGAGCGCGGCGCGCCGGGCTCGGGCGGCGCCGCGGCGTGCAGGTCGAGGCTCATGGGGAGTCCTTCTCCTCGGCCGGCGTCACCCGCCACACGGGCGACGCCGGACTCTGCGGGCACCGCGGGTGGCGCCGGCAGCATGGGCTGCCGACGCCACCCGCGGGCGGCTCAACCGGTCACTTACCGGCGGCCGCACCGTTCTTCAGGGCCGCCTGCCACTGCTCGCCGGCCGACTTGCCCTGCTCCACGGCGCGCAGCGTGTTCTCCACGGCGGTGCGGACCGCGTTGTTCTTCGGGCCGAGGTAGACCGGCTTCAGCTCGGTCGCGCCGGCGGCGAAGATCTTGCCGACCGGGGCCTTGCTGAAGTAGTCGTTGGTCGAGTCGGCGACGGCCGGGTCGGTGAGCGCCTGCGGGTTCGACGGCAGGTTGCCGACCGCCTTGTACGCGCCGATCTGACCCTTGGCGCTGGTCAGGAACTTGGCCAGCTCCGCGGCCTCCTTCTGGTGCTTGCTCGACTTCGGCACGCCCAGGAAGGAACCGCCCCAGTTGCCACCGGCGCCCGGCGCCTTGGCGATGTCCCACTTGCCGGCCGCCGCGTCACCGGCCTGGCCCTTGATGACACCGGTCATCCAGGCGGGGCAGGCGATGGTGGCGAAGGTGCCGTTCTTGAAGCCGGCGTTCCACTCGTTGGAGAACGACTGGAGGTTGTTGGACAGCCCGGCGGCGATCATCTTGGTGGTGAGGTCGTACGCCGTCTTCACGTCCGGGTTCTGGTCGATGACCATCTTGTTGCTCTTGTCGTAGTACGTGTAGCCGCTGCCCTGGCCCGCGACCTGCATCAGCACCACGTTGTAGAAGTTGGTCGCCGAGTCGACGAACTTGTGCTTCTTGTCGGCGGCGGCGAACTTCTGGCCGGTGGCGATGAACTCGTCCCAGGTCGGCCAGAGCGCGCCGACCTGCTCGCGGTCGGTGGGCAGCCCGGCGGCCTTGAACAGGTCGCTGCGGTAGCACAGCGCCATCGAGCCGACGTCGGTGCCGAGGCCCAGCACCTTGCCGTCGGGGGTGGTGCCCTGCTCCCACTTCCACGGCAGGAAGTTGCCCTTGAGGTCGTTCGCGCCGTGGTCGGCGAGGTTCACGAACTTGTCGGCCTGGGCGTAGAACTGGACGATGGTGCCCTCTTCCAGGGCCACCACGTCACCGGCGCCCGAGCCCGCGGTGATCTGCTGGGTCAGACGGGTGTTGTAGTCACCGAGGCCGAGACCCTTGCCCCGCTCCTGGATCTTGACGTTCGTGTGCTCCGCTTCGTACTGCTTGTACAGCTCTTCGTAGCCGAAGCCCTGGTCGCCGAAGACGTCGACGACCAGCGTGATCGGGCCGTCGCCGCTGCCGCTGTCGCCGCTGTCCGAGTCGTCGCCGCAGGCGGCGGTGGTGCCGAGCACGACGACGGACGCGAGCGCGATGGCCGCGAACCGCCGACGACGGATTGGGACGCTCATCCGAGACCCCTCTTTCGGTGGTGAGGCGATATCTGCTGTGTGGTGGGGGGTGCGTTTCGCGCGGGCCGGAGCGGGGCAGGAGGGAGATCCGCACCACTCTCGGGAGCGCTCCCATGAGGTTGCCGGGAGGTGACAGGGGTGTCAATAGACCGTTGGGAGCGTTCCCATTTCGTTACCGCGCCGCTGGCGGCCCCTCCTCGGAGCCCGCGATCAGCGGCGCGCGGGCGGCGCGATCAGCAGCAGCGGCGCAGCAGGACGGTGGCCCGGCCGACGTCGAACGCGGCCGGATCGAACGCCGGGCCGGCCCACTCGCGCATCGTCACGTGTTCCGGGTGCGCCGGGTCGGCGAGCGCGGCGAGCAGGACCGCATAGCCGGCCGGGCCGCCCACGTCCTCCGGCGGGCAGGCCCGCTCCCCGTCCAGGCAGACCGGGTAACGCTCGTCCGGGTCGGCGGCGCAGCAGTCCTCCACCACCAGGTCGTGCTCCCACCAGTCCCCGAAGTCGTAGGTGTAGCGGAACCGGTCGCCCTTGCCCACTACCGTGTCCAGCCGGACGTCCAGCTCGTCGCGCAGCGCCAGCTCGCCGTCCGGGTCGGGTTCGCCGTACTGCCGGCCGTCCACGTCGAACGAGTGCAGGTGGCAGTCGCGCCAGCCCATCGCGTGCTGGATCACCCGGTGCAGCCGGTCCAGCGTGTAGCCGCCGGGCACCAGCACCCGCCGCCACACCCGCGGCCGGACCCCGGCCAGCGACACCATGAGCTGGAAGATCTGACGCGACACGACGTCCCATCCTTCCTCGGCATAGGCTGCCTGCATGATCTGCCGAGCCTGCCGGGAACGGCGGCACGACGACTGTCCTGGCCGGAAGTGGTGCGACTGCCAGCACCGTACCCCCGAACCCACCCCTCCGGTCACCGGTCCGGCCGGCGAATGAGCGTCGGAACCCCGATCGAACGGATCTGGCCCGCACCCGTCACCGGCGCGCTGACCGATCCGGAACTCACCGCGCTCTACGGCCGGTCGGCCCGCCCGCACCTGCGGGTCAACTTCGTCGCCAGCGCCGACGGCGCGGTCACTCTGGACGGCTACTCCGCCGGGCTCTCCGGCGAGCCGGACAAGCGGGTCTTCGGGCTGCTGCGGATGCTCTGCGACGCTCTCGTGGTGGCCGCCGGCACGCTGCGCCACGAGGGCTACCGGGCGGTCCGGCTGAGCCCGGAACGCCGGGCCTGGCGCCGCGAACGCGGGCTGGCCGAGTTCCCGACGCTCGTGGTCGTCTCCGGCTCACTCGACCTCGACCCGGCCCAGGCCGCGTTCGCCGACGCCCCGGTCCGGCCGATCGTGCTCACCCACGCCGACGCCGTACCGCCGCCCGGCCTCACCGACGTCGCCGACCTGGTCCGCTGCGGCACCGCCCCGGTCACCAGCACCGACCGGGTCGACGGCAGCGGCCGGGTCGACGGCAGCGGCCGGGTCGACTTGGCCGTGGGCCTGGCGGAGCTGCGCCGCCGAGGGCTGGACCAGTTGCTCTGCGAGGGCGGCCCGCACCTGTTCGGCGCGCTCACCGCCGCCGACCTGGTCGACGAGCTGTGCCTGACCGTGGCGCCGCTGCTCGCCGGCGCCGGCCCGGGCCGGATCACCGCCGGGGACGCCAGCCCGCCCCGGCACCTGCCGCTGCGCCACGTGCTGGCCGCCGCCGACGGAGTGCTCATGTTGCGGTACGCCCGCGACCCCGCCGGATCCGCCCCCGCCGCCTGACCAGCTCCCGGCTCCCGGCTCCCGGCTCCCGGCTCCCGGCTCCCGGCTCCCGGCTCCCGGCTCCCGGCTCCCGGCTCCCGGCTCCCGGCTCCCGGCTCCCGAGATCTTGGTACCAAACGGCCCCTATGAGGGCGCTCTCGTACCAAGATCTCCGAGCGTCCCGGAGAGCGGGACGTGGGTCGCGACATTGGGGGCGGCTCTCGCGCGCCAAGCAACCCGGGGTTCGCGGGGCGAGTGGAACGTCATGGGTGTCAAAAGCGCGCGGAGACACCCATGGCGTTCCACCGAGTCGGCCGGGCCTGGGGCCGGAGACAGCGCCGGAGCGGGCAGAAACGTACGCACCGTGGCCGGGCGGATCCGGGCGGCTACCGTTCGGCGCACGCTCGGCGTGGCGTCCGCCGCGTCGCGTGGCAACCTGTCGCATCCCTCGGGCAGGATGCACGACGTGCACCGCCAACGGTACGACCAGCCGACCGGAGACCGCCGATGACCGACGACCAGCTCGACGGGCCCGGCGAGGGTGTCGGCCGGGTGCTCGGCACCGCCGACGCCACCCCGCTCACCTTCTGGACGGCTGTCGCGCCGGGCAGCTACCTGCAGCTGGACGACGTGGTGGTGACCCGCCGCGACCTGCCCGACCGGGAGCCGGTGACGATCGCCGGGGTGGTTACCCAGGTGCGTGCCCGGCACGAGGGGGCGCAGTTCGACTCCGACGTCTTCGCCATCGCCGACGGCACGCTGCCGGCGCAGGTGCAGGAGGCGGCCGAGGTGACGACCACGCGGGTCGACCCGGAGTTCTACGTGCCGCCGACGCCGGGCGCCGTGGTGCACCGGGCCGAGGGGGACGCGCGGGCGCGGGCGCTGCACTTCGACCGGATGGAGCGGCGGATCCCGATGGGGATGGGCCGCGACGGGGTGCCGGTCTACCTCAACGCCGACTTCCTCGACGGCACCCGGGGCGCGCACGTGTCGATCTCCGGCATCTCCGGCGTCGCGACCAAGACGAGTTTCGCCACGTTCCTGCTCTACTCGGTGTTCCGCTCCGGCGTGCTGGGCGGCGACGCGGTCAACGCGAAGGCGCTGATCTTCAACGTGAAGGGCGAGGACCTGCTCTTCCTCGACCACCCGAACAGCCGGCTCGACGATCCGACCCGGGCGGCGTACGCGAAGCTGGGCCTTGATGCCGGCGCGTTCCCGGACGTGCGGGTGTACGCCCCGCCGCGGGTCGGCGACTCCTCCGGCACGCCGGATGTGAGCAGCCGGCTCACCGGGGTGGACAGCTTCTACTGGACGCTGTCCGAGTTCTGCGCCGACCGGCTGCTGCCGTACGTGTTCGCCGACGCGGACGACGAGCGCCAGCAGTACACGATGGTGGTCCACTCGGTGGCCGCGCACCTGGCCCGTTACGCCCAGCCGGCCGACGGCGGAGTGAGTATCGACGGGGTACGGCTCGGCTCGTACGCCGATCTGGTCGACCACGTGGTCGAGCAGCTCAACGACGACGAGACGCGCGGCGAGTGGGCGGGCAGCGCGGTCGGGCTGGGCACCGTGAACGCGTTCGCGCGACGGCTGATCGGCAGCAAGAAGGACCTGGGCCGGTTGATCCGTGGTGACCTGGCGACCCGTCGCCCGCACTCGATCAACACGGCGGAGAGCGCGCAGGTGACTGTGGTCGACCTGCACAACCTGCCCGACCGCGCGCAGCGGTTCGTGGTCGGTGTGACGCTCAAGAGCGAGTTCGAGCGCAAGGAGAAGGCGGGCACCGCCAAGCCGCTGCTGTTCGTCGTGCTGGACGAGCTGAACAAGTACGCGCCGCGGGAGGGCTCGTCGCCGATCAAGGAGGTGCTGCTCGACATCGCCGAGCGGGGCCGCTCGCTGGGCGTGATCCTGGTCGGCGCGCAGCAGACCGCCAGCGAGGTGGAACGGCGGATCGTCACCAACTCGGCGATCCGGGTGGTGGGCCGGCTCGACCCGGCCGAGGCGTCCCGCCCGGAGTACGGCTTCCTGCCGCCCGCCCAACGGCAGCGGGCGCTGCTGGCCAAGCCGGGCACGATGTTCGTCAACCAGCCGGACATCCCGGTGCCGCTCTGCCTGGAGTTCCCGTTCCCGGCGTGGGCCACCCGGGTCTCGGAGGCGGGCCGCGCGCCCTCGGAGACGCTACGGTCGATCACGCAGGCCGCCGATCCGTTCGCGGTGGTCGGCTCCGGCTCCTCCGACGACGACATCCCGTTCTAGGCGGCACCCAGATGAAGATCCTGCACACCTCCGACTGGCACGTCGGCAAGGTCCTCAAGGGGCAGTCCCGGGCCGAGGAGCACAAGCAGGTCCTCGCCCAGGTCATCGAGATCGCCCAGCGTGAGCGGCCGGACCTGGTCATCGTCGCCGGTGACCTGTACGACACCGCCGCGCCCACCCCGGAGGCGACGCGGCTGGTGACCCGGGCGCTCACCGCGCTGCGGCGTACCGGCGCGGACGTGGTGGCGATCGGCGGCAACCACGACAACGGCGCGGCGCTGGACGCGCTGCGCCCGTGGGCCGAGGCGGCCGGGATCACGCTGCGCGGCAGCGTCCGGGAGAACCCGGACGAGCACGTCGTCGACGGGGTCACCGCCGGTGGGGAACGCTGGCGGCTGGCCGCGCTGCCGTTCCTGTCCCAGCGGTACGCGGTGCGCGCGGTGGAGATGTACACGCTCACCCCGGCCGAGGCGAACCAGACGTACGCCGATCACCTCGGCCGGGTGCTGGACCGGCTCGCCGAGGGGTTCACCGAGCCGGACCGCGTGCACCTGGTGACCGCGCACCTGACAGTGGTCGGGGCGAGCACCGGCGGCGGCGAGCGGGACGCGCACACGGTGCTCGGATACGCGGTCCCGGCCACCGTCTTCCCCGGCAACGCGCACTACGTGGCGCTGGGTCACCTGCACCGCTCGCAGCGGGTCATCGGCCCGTGCCCGATCCGCTACAGCGGCAGCCCCCTCGCCGTCGACTTCGGCGAGCAGGAGAACGTCAGCTCGGTGACGATCGTGGAGGTCACCGCCACCACGGCCGCCCGCATCCGGGAGGTGCCGGTGCCGGGCGCGGTGCCGCTGCGCACGGTACGCGGCACGCTCGCGCAGCTCGCCGAGATCGAGGCGCCGGAGGGCTGGCTGCGCGTCTACGTCCGGGAGCAGCCCCGGGCCGGGCTGCGCGAGGAGGTGCAGGAGCTGCTGCCCCGGGCGTTGGAGATCCGGATCGACCCGGAGCTGGTGCCCGCGCCGGGCAGCGGGACCCGGACCGCCCAGCGGGCCGGGCGGTCGCCGGGCGAGTTGTTCGGCGACTACCTGGACAGCCGCGGGCACGCCGACGAGGGTGTCCGGGAACTCTTCGACGAGCTGCTCGAGGAGGTGGAGCACTGATGCGGCCGATGCGGCTGGACATGGCCGGGTTCACGGTGTTCCGCGACGAGACCACTGTCGACTTCACCGACGCGGACTTCTTCGCGCTGGTCGGGCCGACCGGTTCGGGCAAGTCGACGGTGCTCGACGCGATCTGCTTCGCGCTCTACGGCACGGTGCCGCGCTGGGGCGGCGCCCGGGGGCTGGCGAACGCGCTGGCGCCGTCGGCCACCGAGGCGCGGGTCCGGCTGGTCTTCGAGTCCGCCGGGGACCGCTACGTGGCGACCCGGGTGGTGCGCCGGGACGGCCGGGGCACCGTGAAGACGGCCAACGCCGGGCTGCAGCTCATGCCGCCGGGCTTCGACGTCACCAAGCTCGACACCGGGCTCAGCCCGGAGGATCTGGGCGAGGTGGTGGCGGGCACCCCGGCCGAGATGGAACAGGCGGTGCTGGACGCGGTCGGGCTGCCGTACGAGCAGTTCACCTCCTGCGTGGTGCTGCCGCAGGGGCAGTTCGCCGACTTCCTGCACGCCAAGCCGGCCACCCGGCAGCAGATCCTGGTGAACCTGCTCGGGCTGGGCGTCTACGAGAACGTGCAGAAGAAGGCGGTCGAGCGGGCCGGGCAGGCCGAGGCGAAGCTGGAGACCGTCGACAAGCTGCTCGGCGGGCTCACCGACGTCGACGACGAGAGTCTGGCCGCCGCCCGGGAGCGGGTGGACGCGATGCGGGAGCTGGCCGCAGCGGTCGCTGCCGCCGTACCCGAATGGGAGCGGGCCCGGGCGACGGCGGGTGAGCGGGCGGCGGCGCTGGCCGCTCTCGACGCGGAGCTGGGTGTGCTGGCCGGGGTGCGGCCGCCGGACGGCACGGCCGAGCTGGCGCGGGCGGTGGCGGCGGCCCGGGTGGCCGCCGACGAGGCGGCGGGCGCGGTCGGCCTGGCCGAGGAGCGCGAGGAGAAGCTGCGCGGGGAGCTGACCGCCGCCGGTGACGAGAGCGCGTTGCGGTTGCACCTGAAGGCGTACGCGGACCGGGACCGGCTGACCGCGGAGGCGGCGACTGTGCGCGCGGCGGTGGACGCGGCGCGCGGCGAGCACGACGCGGCGGTGGCGGCGCTGGCGGCGGCGCGGGCGGACGCGCAGCGGGCCGAGACGGAGCTGGAGTCGGCGTTCCGCGAGCACGAGGAGGCGAAGGCCGCCGACCAGGCGGCGGCGCTGCGGGCGCACCTGGTCGACGGCGCGCCCTGCCCGGTGTGCGAGCAGACGGTCACCACGGTGCCGGCGGTGCCGAAGGGTTCGGCGGTGAGCCGGGCGATCGAGGCGGGCAAGGCGGCGCGGGCGGCGAGCGAGGCGGCGAAGCGGGTGGTGCAGGAACGCGACGCCGCGGCCCGCGAGCTGGACCGGGTGCTGCTGCGCGCCCGGACCCAGCACGACCAGCTCGGCGCGCGCCTGGCCGAGCTGGACGAGCAGCTCACTGACGCGCCCACGCCGGAGCGGCTGCGGGAGGCGCTGGCCGAGCACGCGCGGCTGCGCGCCGCGCTGGAGGAGGCGGCGGGCGCGGTGCGGGCCGGGCGGGAGGCGGCCCGGCGGGCGCGGGGCGCGCTGGACGCCGCGCAGGATCGGCTGCGCCGGGCCTGGCGTGACTTCGACGCGGTACGCGACGGGCTGGCCCGGTTCGGGCCGCCGGCCGCCGACCGGGACGACGTGGCGGCGGCGTGGACGGCGCTGGCCGACTGGGCGGGCGAGCAGGCGCGGGCGCGGCGCGCGGACCGCGACGGGCTGGCCGAGTCGGTGGAGGCGGCGCAGCGGGCCGCGGCCGAGGTCGCCGACGGGATCGCCGCGTTGTTCACCGCGGCCGGGCTGGACGCCCCGCAGGACGCGCCGCGCGACGTGGCGGTGGCGGTGGAGCGGGCCGAGGCGGAGTTGCGCCGCCTGGACGAGCGCCGCGAGCAGGCCGCCGGGCTGCGGGAGCAGCGGGCCGGGCACGAGCACGAGGCGCGGGTGGCGCGGGCGCTCGCCTCGCACCTGCGGGCGAACAACTTCGAACGCTGGCTGCTCACCGAGGCACTGGACCTGCTGGTCGACGGCGCGTCGCGGATCCTGCGGGAGCTGTCCGGCGGGCAGTACGACCTGGTGCACGACAAGGGCGAGTTCTTCGTGGTCGACCACCACGACGCCGGGTTGCGGCGCGGGGTGCGCACGCTGTCCGGCGGGGAGACGTTCCAGGCGTCGCTGGCGCTGGCGCTGGCGCTGTCCGAGCAGCTCGCCGGGATGTCCACCACCGCCGCGAGCCTGGAGTCGATCGTCCTGGACGAGGGTTTCGGCACGCTCGACGCGGCGACGCTGGACACGGTCGCGGCGACGCTGGAGAACCTGGCTGCCCGGGGCGACCGGATGGTCGGCGTGGTCACCCACGTGCCGGCGCTGGCCGAGCGGATCCCGGTCCGGTTCGAGGTGCGCAAGGACGCGCGGACGGCCCGCGTGGAACGGACCGGCCTGTGACGTCACAGTCGCCGGCGTTCTTCGTCGACGCCTGGGATCCGGCGTACGGCGCGTCGTTCGAGGCTGCGGGCGGGTCCGGTCCGGCCGCGCCGAGCAGCGCCCAGGTGGACGCCGACGTCGAGCTGCCGGCCACCGACTGGCGGGCGATCGGCCCCCGCGCGGGCGTGCGGTCGCCGGACGTGGTGCTGCTCGTCGACGGGGTACGCCGGATCGACGCCAGTGTCTGGACGGCCGAGGAGGACGGCGGCTCGTTCCCCGGCATCGCCGCCTCGTACGCGGCCGGTGTGGTCCGCTGCGACCTGGACCGGGGCGCCGCCGAGATGGCTGGCGCCCGGGTGGGCCGGGGCCTGTTCACGGCGAGCCCGTCGGCGCAGGACGTGGTCGCCGGGACTGTGCGTTACCCGGTGCACCGGGTAAGCGGCACCGGTGAGCTGAGCAAGCTGCCCGCGGCGGTGCAGGCGCCGCTGACCGCGCTGGAGGTGGCCGTCTCCGACGCGGTACGCACCGACGGCGACCTGCTGGTGGTGGACGGCCCGCTGCGCAGCCGGCGGAACCTGCCGCGCACGCTCGGGTACATCAAGACGCAGCACAGCCAATACCTGGACGGGCGGCTGACCGCTGTGGTGACCGGGCTGGCGCCGGGTGAGCGGTGCCCGGTGTTCCGGCTGGGCACGGCGTGGGGCGGCTGGTCCTGGTATCTGCGCCTGCCGGTGCGCGCCGGGGCGCCGTGGGCCGGGATCGTGCGGGTGGAGTGCTCGGCCGACCTGACCGTGCCGGAGGCGATCGCGCTGGCCGACCTGTCGCTGGTGACGTTGCCCCGGTTCGCCTCCACCCCGTACAAGGATCCGCGTGCCCCGCAGAACCTGGTGCCGATCGCCGGGCTGGAACGCCGGTTGCGCGGGATGCTCGGCGACGCGCGGCTGCTGCACCGCGTGCTCACCGCGGCGGCGCGCGGAATGCGGCGCTGATGGGCCGGCGACGCGACGCCGACCGGGTGGTGGCCGACGTCGACACCGGGCGGGCCGAACTGGTGCCGGACCGGGACCGTCCGGGCTCGTGGACGTTGCTGCTGGACGGCGCACCGCAGTCGCATGTCGACCTGACCGACCCGGCTCACCTGGAGTTCGAGTACGTCCGGCGGCTGGCCGCCGCGCTGGACCTGGTGGCGCCGGCCGGGGCGCCGCTGCGGGTGCTGCACCTGGGCGGCGGCGCGCTCACCCTGCCCCGGTACGTGCAGGCCACCCGCCCGGGTTCGACGCAGCGGGTGTCCGAGGTGGACGGCGCGCTGGTGGAGCTGGTCCGCCGCGAGATGCCGTGGCCTGCCGATCCGCGACTGCGGGTACGGGTGGCCGACGCGCGGGCGACGCTGACGTCGAGCCGGGACGGCGCGTACGACGTGATCGTGGCTGACGTGTTCGCGGGTGCCCGTACCCCCGCGCACCTGACCTCGGTGGAGTACGCCGCCGAGGTGGCCCGGGTGCTGGCGCCCGGCGGCAGCTATCTGGCGAACGTGGCCGACGGCCCGCCGCTGCGGCACGCGAAGGCGCAGGTCGCCACAGTGCGTACCGTGCTGCCCCGGGCCTGCCTGGTCGGCGACGCGGCGGTGCTGCGCGGCCGCCGGTACGGCAACCTGGTGCTGGTGGCGTCCCGGGTGGAGCCGCCGGTGCCGGAGCTGGCCCGGCGGGCGGCCGGCGACTGGTTCCCCGGCCGGGTGCTGGCCGGCGCGGAGCTGGACCGCTTCACCGGCGGCGCGGCGGTGGTCCACGACGCGGGCGCCGTCGACTCCGCTCCCCCGCCGCCCGGAATTTTTTCCGTCAAACGTTGATCCGATCGACTGGTGGCTGCGTATCACCGGGCGGCCATGCCCGTGGGGGGCCGGCTGATGTCATTGGACAGCGGAGGTCTGCATGCATGCGGTGGCGGCCGGCTGGCACGGCGAAGTGGCGCGGCCCGAGTGGATGTTCGCCCGGGCACAACCACACTCGCGCGCCTCGCGTTCCCGCCGGGGGGTCGACGCCCGGCCCGCCGATCGCCAGAATGACCCGGTGCCGCCGCGACCCGCTCCCGGACGCCACCAGGCGACCTCCGCCGAGGCCAGCCACTCCGACCAGCTGATCCGCCTGCTGTACGCCGAGCACGCCGGCCCGCTGCTGATGTTCGTGATGCGGCTGACCGGCGGGGACCGGCAGCGGGCCGAGGACATCGTGCAGGAGACGCTGCTGCGGGCCTGGCGCAACGCGCACCGGCTCGGCGTGCAGGGCCAGGGCTCGTTGCGTCCCTGGCTGGTCACGGTGGCCCGGCGGATCGCCATCGACGAGCACCGCAGCGAGCAGGCCCGCCCGCCGGAGACGTACGACCGGGATCTGACCGCGTTCGCCGAGGCGGACAGCACCGACCGGGTCCTGCGCACGATGACGGTGGCGGACGCGCTGCGTACGCTGAGCCAGTCGCACCGGGAGATCCTGGTGGCGACGTACTTCCGGGGGCGCACCGTGCCGGAGGCGGCCGAGGAGCTGGGGCTTCCGCTCGGCACCGCCAAGTCGCGGGTCTACTACGCGCTGCGCGCGCTGCGCACGGCTCTGCAGGAGAGGGGGGTGACCGAATGAGCCGGGCCGATCACATGGACGTCGCCGCGTACGCGCTCGGCGTGCTGGACGCGGAGGACGCGGAGCGGTTCGAGGAGCACCTGGCCACCTGCTGGGCCTGCGCGGCGGAACTGGAGACGATGGTCCCGGTGGTGGGGCTGCTCTCCGGCATCGACGGCGAGGCGATGGCCGCGCTGGAGCAGACGCACACCGATCCGGCGCTGCTGGACCGGACGCTGGTGGCGGTGCGGCGGGACCGCCGTCGTACCCGGGTGCGGCAGTTGCTGGCGACAGCGGCGGCAGTGGTGGTGTTCGGCGGCCTGAGCGGGGTCGCCGCCGGGATGCTCGGCGACGAGCCGGGGCCGACGCCGCAGGCCGGGCCGACGCAGACCGCGCCGACCGCGGTGCCGAGCGGCGAGCCGGGCAACCCGAACGACCCGGGCGTCGGCGGGGAGAAGCCGATCGAGGGCGACCAGCACAACGCCACCGACGCGGGCACCGGCGTGCAGACCACGATGTGGCTGGCGCGCAAGGAGTACGGCACGCAGATCTCGGTGCAGCTGAGCCGCCTGCCCGGGCCGCGTGTCTGCCGGCTGGTGGTGGTGCGCAAGAACGCCACGAGCGAGGTCATCTCCACCTGGTCGGTGCCGGCCGGCGGGTACGGCACGAACCAGAACCAGCTTCCGCTGGAGCTGACCGCGTCCACCTCCGCCCCGGTACGCGACATCGACAAGCTTCAGGTGCAGTCGGTGGACGCGAACGGGGTGGCGAGTCCGCTGGTGACGGTGGACGACATCTGATCCGGTACGACGACGGCGCCGAGCGGCTGGACCGCCCGGCGCCGTCTTGTCGTGTCCGGGCCGGCAGACCCCCTCGTGCTGACGCACGCGCCAGAACGGCTGTCGGTTCAATCAGTCCACTGTGAAATGTGCCACCGTTTCGACTTCAACCTTGACAGTGCCGCGCCCGTACTACTCGGCGAACTGCCAAGAACGAGGAGGGCACGTGGCACACCACAAGCGGACGACCGTCATCGTCGCGAGCGCGATGGTCGCACTTACGGCCTGCGCCCCCGCAGGCTACAACGGGGCGAACTCGAGCGCGGCCGAGCCGGTCGCCGTCGCCGCGGCCGAACCCACCGCGGCGGCCGAACCGGAGGCGTCGGCGGCTCCCGAGGAGGAGCCGGTCGCGGACAAGGCGCCCCCGGCCAACGTGAAGATCACCGACGAGCTGGTCGGCAAGAAGCTGCCCCGGATGGGCCGCGTCGTCACCGACCAGGACGGCTGGGTGCTGTACCGGTTCGACAAGGACTCCGACGACCCGCCGCAGTCCAACTGCGTGGACAAGTGCGCCGAGGTCTGGCCGCCGTCGCTCACCGACGGCAACCCGAAGCTGCGTGGCGTCTCCGACGACAAGGTCGGCACCATCACCCGCCAGGACGGCACCCGGCAGCTCACCATCGGCGGCTGGCCGGTCTACCGCTACATCGGCGACAAGAAGCCGGGCCAGTGGAAGGGCCAGGGCGTCGGCGGCACCTGGTTCGTGGTCGACCCGAACGGCAAGAAGAACCTGACCTGCCTGCCCACCGGCACGCCCAAGCCGGTCGCGCCGCCCGCGGCGGGCAGCTCGAACAGCTCCGGCGGCGGGTCGGACTACTCGTACTGACGCACCAGGTCACGGTGACCGGTCGCCGCCGGGGAGGGCGCGGCCGGTCATCGTCGGGAACCCGGGAGGCGGGGCGCACCGGCATCGCCCCGCCTCCCGGCTCGGCGTGTCCGGCGTCACCGCCGGGACGCGTGGCAGAGTGGCCGGGTGACCTCGCCCGCCGCCCGCCGCACGCTGCGCCCCCCGGCCGGCTACCGGCTGGCCGCGTCGGTGCGGGCGCTCACGTTCAGCCCGTACGACCCGTGCGCGCGGATCGCCGCCGGCACGTTCTGGTGGGCCACCCGCACCCCGGACGGACCGGCCACGCTGGCGCTGCGCCCGGAGGCCGGCGAGCTGACCGCCGAGGGGTACGGCCCCGGCGCCGGCTGGGTGGTCGAGCGGGCCGACCGGATCGCCGGACTGCGCGACGACCTGACCGGGTTCGCCGCGCTCGCCGCCGCGCACCCGCTGGTGGCCCGCCTCGCCCACACGCACCACGGGCTGCGGATGCCCGCCACCGGCCAGATCTTCCCCCGGCTGCTGCGGGCCGTCTTCGAGCAGAAGGTCACCGGCAAGGAGGCGTACCGGGCGTACGCCGCCACCGTGCGGCACTTCCGCGAACCCGCCCCGGGTCCGCTGCAACCACTGCTGCTGCCGCCGGAGCCGGCCGCGGTGGCGGCCACGCCGTACTGGGTGTTCCACCCGTTCGGCGTGGAGCAGCGACGCGCCGACACGCTGCGCCGCGCGGCGGCCGTCGCGGACCGGCTGGAACGCTGCGCCGACTCGGCCGAGGCCACCCGGCGGCTCACCGCGATCCCCGGGATCGGGCCGTGGACCGCCGCCGAGGTGGTGCGGATCGCGTACGGCGACCCGGACGCGGTCAGCGTCGGCGACTACCACGTGCCGAACACGGTGGCCTGGGCGCTGGCCGGTGAGCCGCGCGGCGACGACGCCCGGATGCTGGCGCTGCTGGCGCCGTTCCGGGGGCACCGGGGCCGGGTCTGCGTGCTGCTGGAGGCGGCCGGGATCCAGGCGCCGAAGTACGGCCCGCGCGCCCCGATCCGCTCGTTCGCCCGCTACTGACCGCTCAGCGCCGCCGGCACAGCCGCCGCAGCGTCCGGCCCAGCCACCAGGCGTACGCCCGCTGGAAGCCGAGCACGACCGGCCCGCCGGCCCGCACGTACCAGTGGGCGGGGCGGCTGAACGCGGTCACCTCGAACCAGACGCCGTCGGCGCCCCGGGTGACCAGGAACGCCTCCTCACCGACCTCCGGGTGCCCGGGCAGCGTGCCGTAGCCGAACCCGGCCCGGTCCGGCTCGTCCACCACCCAGACCACCTCGGTCGGGCCCCACAGCCGCGCCGGGCCGACGCCCAGTCCCGGCGTGACACGTACCCCGGGCGCCGCGCGCGGCGCGTCCGCGCGCATCACCACGCCCGCGGCGCGGTGCAGCCGCCAGCCCAGCAGCGCGTCCGCCGCGACCGGGAAGCCGCCGTCCGGCAGCCGGACCCGGTGGCGCAGGTGGTGGTAGCCGGCCGGCAGGCCGCCGTCGCGGGTCGCGCCCACCTCCGGGTACGTCAGCTCGGGCACGCCGGTCACCTCCACGCTGATGGGAACACCCCCGCCAGCGTACGGCCGCTTCTGAGCGCTGTGGTGAGCTGAGCCGGTGACCGACGTGACCATCGCCCCCGCCGACGTCGCCGACGCCGGTGAGATCCTCACCGTGCAGCGCGCCGCGTACCTGGTGGAGGCGCAGCGCTACCGGGACGTGTTCCTGCCCCCGCTGACCGAGACGCTGGACGAGGTCCGGGCGGCGCTGGCCGGCCCGGACGTGGTGCTCGCCGCGCGGCGCGGCCCCCGCCTGGTCGGCTCGGTACGCGCCCGCGTCGACGGCGACACCGCCCACGTGGGCCGCCTCTCGGTCGCGCCGGACCAGCAGGGCCGGGGCGTCGGCGGACGGCTGCTGGACGCGGTCGAGCAGGCCTGCGCGGGCCGGGTGACCCGGTTCGCGCTGTTCACCGGCGCGGACAGCGCGGCGAACCTGGCCCTGTACGCGCGGCGCGGCTACCGGGTGGTGGCGCACCGGCCGGACGAGAACGGCAACCGCCTCGCCGTGCTGGAAAAGACGGTCAGCCCTGCTCGCAGCGGCGCCTGAGCCCGTCCGCCTCCTGCCGCAGGTAGCGGCGCATCATCGAGCCGGCGAGCAAGCCGAGCAGGCCGGCCAGCGGCCCGGTCTGCACCAGGGCCAGCTCGGCCCGGGTGCGCCCGTCGCCGAGCGCGACGAGGCGGTGCTCGCCCCGGCTGCGCACGCCGGCGCTCGTGGACTCCCAGACGAACGAGTACGGCGGCTCGATCTCGGTGACCCGCCACACCGCCGGGGGCAGGCGCGGCTGCTCCAGCCGGGCGGTCGAGCCGAGCGCCAGCGGACCGGGCTCCAGCCGGCGGGCGGCGGTGACCGAGGGCGTCCACTCCGGCCAGCGCTCGACGTCGCTCTGCACCGCCCACACCCGGTCGACGTCGGCGGCGATCTCGACGGACTCGACGAACCGCATCGGCGTTCCTCCCCCGTGGACGGTCCGCTCAGGCTACGCCCGCACTCCACCCGCCCGCCGTCCCGCGCGCGCCCCGCTCCGCCCTCGCCCCGCCCCCGCTTCGTCGATCTTGGACTTAGGGTGCCCAGGATGCCCGATTGACGAACTTTACGAGGCACCACAACTCCAAGATCGGCGGCTTGCCGGGGCGGAGATGCCGGGGCGGAGGGGCAGCCGGCATTCCGTCGCTCGGCGCCGGCCGGCGGGCAGCGGGTCGCCGGGCGGAGGGTCAGGCCGCTTCGCGCAGGTCGGCCAGGGTGACCGGGGCGTAGCGCTTCAGCAGGCGTTCCAGCTCGGTGATCGAGCCGACCTCGCCGAGGACGTTCGCGCCGCCGCCGTGCTCGGCCGGATAGCGGTGCGCCAGCCGGTAGCGGTAGCGGCCACGGATCAGCTCGACGCTGACCCGCCAGCGCCCGCAGCATCCGCAGCTCCACTCCGGCACGCCGCGAAGGTAGCTCTGACCTGCGGTTTCACCATCCGGGCAGCGGTGACGAAGGCGACCGGCACGGGACACGCCGCCCGACCACCCCCGGTGATCTGCCTCACCACTGTCGGTGGGGTCTGGTTGACTGGTCGCCGTGGACCTGCCGATCAACCCTCCGGTCGAGCCGATGCTGGCCAAGAGCGTGTCCGAGCTGCCCACCGATCCCGGCCTGACCTACGAGCCGAAGTGGGACGGCTTCCGCTGCATCGTGTTCCGCGACGGTGACGAGGTCGAGCTGGCCAGCCGGGGCGGCAAGTCGATGACGCGCTACTTCCCGGAGGTGGTCGAGCAGGCGCGCCGGCAGCTCCCGCCCCGGTGCGCCGTCGACGGCGAGCTGATCGTGATCCGCCGGGACGGGCCGGGCGGGCACCCCCGGCTCGACTTCGAGCTGCTGGCCCAGCGGATCCATCCGGCCGCCTCCCGGGTGAAGCTGCTGGCCGAGACCACCCCGGCCGACTTCGTCGCGTTCGACCTGCTGGCCATCGACGACGAGCTGCTCACCGGGCAGCCCTATCCGCAGCGCCGCGAGCGGCTGGAGCAGGCGTTGTCCGGGGTGCGGCCGCCGGTGCACGTGACCCAGGTGACCACCGACCCGGAGACGGCCCGCCGCTGGTTCGAGGTGTTCGAGGGCGCCGGCCTGGACGGGCTGATCGTCAAGCCGGCCGACCTGCCGTACGAGCCGGGCAAGCGGCTCATGTTCAAGGTCAAGCACGCGCGCACCATGGACGCGGTGGTGGCGGGCTTCCGCTGGCACAAGTCCGGCCCGGTGGTGGGCTCGCTGCTGCTGGGGCTCTACGACGACCAGGGCGTGCTGCACCACATCGGCGTCAGTTCCTCGTTCACCATGGCCCGCCGCAAGGAGCTGCTGGACGAGCTGGAGCCCTACCGCGAGGTCGGCGGCGAGCACCCGTGGGTGCACGGCGACCACGAGCGGGGCCAGCGCATCCCGGGCGGGGTGAGCCGGTGGACCGGCGGCAAGAACCTGGAGTGGGAGCCGCTGCGTCCCGAGCTGGTGGTCGAGGTGGCGTACGACGCGATGGAGGGCGACCGGCTGCGGCACACCGCCCGGTTCGTGCGCTGGCGCCCCGACCGTGATCCGCGCTCCTGCGACTACGGCCAGCTCGACCGCCCGATCCGCTACGACGTCGACGAGGTGCTGCGCGGCGATCCGGCGGCGACGGTCGGTGACGCGGCCGGCCGGGCGTAGCCTGGCGGTCGACACGATCATGGAAGGCGCCCACGTGACAGGCTTCCCCGACCGGACCCGCCGGTTCCGGCCCGCCCTCGCCGCGTTCGTCGCGGCGGTGGTGCTCACCGCCGGCTGCACGCTGCCGGCGTTCGCGCCGCGCGCCGAGAGCGAGGGCGAGGCCGCCCCGCCGGGCACCGCCCCGGAGTGGCGGGCCTGCCCGGAGGTGCCGAACGAGCTGGTGGGCCGGGGTGCGGCGGACATGCGCTACGACTGCGCCCGCATCGCCGTGCCGCGTAACTGGGGCACCGGGGCAACCACCGGCGCGACCGCCGGGCCAGGCGCGGGAGAGACGTTCGAGATCGCGCTGATCCGGGCCCGTTCGACAAAGCAGCGCGACCGGATCGGGTCGCTGGTGGTCAACCCCGGCGGGCCGGGGGCCTCGGGCGTGGACACCGCCGTCTACCTGTCCTTCGGTCCGGCGTTCGGCGGGCTGCCGACGTCGGTCACCGACCGGTTCGACATCGTCGGCTTCGACCCGCGCGGGGTGGCCCGGTCCAGCCCGGTCAAGTGCATCTCCGACGCCGACCTGGACGCCAGCTTCGGCTACGACCCCGACCCGGAGAGCCAGTCGTCGTTCGACGGCTTCGTCGGCCTCAACCGGCGCATCGGCGAGCGGTGCGGCGCGAAGTACGGCGACCAGCTTCCGCTCTACGGCACCGAGCAGGCGGCCCGCGACATGGACGCGGTCCGGGCGGCGGTCGGCGACGACAAGCTGACGTACCTCGGCTACTCCTACGGCACGCTGCTCGGCGCCACCTACGCCCAGCTCTATCCGCAGCGTGTGCGCGCCCTGGTGCTCGACGGCGCGGTCGACCCGCAGCAGAAGCTGATCGCCGGGTCGGAGAGCCAGGCGAAGGGCTTCGAGCGGGCGTTCGACAACTTCTCCCGCTGGTGCGCGGCGAACGCCGGCCGCTGCCCGATCGCGCCGGACGCCCGCGGTGCGGTCACCGACGCGATCGCCAAGGCGAAGACCTCCCCGGTACGCGGGCAGGACGGCCGGGAGGCGACCTCCGGCTGGGTCTTCTACGCGGTGATCTCCTCGCTCTACACCGAGCAGGGCTGGCAGGAGCTGGCCCGGGCGATCGACGAGTTGCAGGGCGGTGACCCGGCCGGCGTGTTCAAGCTGGCCGACTCGTACGCGGGCCGGGAGCCGGACGGGCACTACTCCAACCTGTTCGACGCGAACCTGGCGGTCAACTGCGCGGACGAGACCGAGAAGCCGACCCGGGAGCAGGTCCGCCAGCTGCAGTCGCAGTGGCGGCAGAAGTACCCGCTGTTCGGTCCCGCCCTCGCGGTGGGGATGCTCGGCTGCGTGGAGTGGCCCGGCGAGCGGGACCCGTATCCGACCGGCCGGGCGAACGGCGCGCCGCCGATCCTGGTGGTCGGCACCACGGGTGACCCGGCCACGCCGTACGAGCAGACGCCCGCGCTGGCCGCGATGCTGGGCGTGGGTCGGGTGCTCACCTGGGAGGGCGAGGGGCACACCGCGTACCCGCAGACGCCGTGCGTGACGTCGGCGGTCGACGCGTACCTGATCTCGCTCACCGTCCCCCGGGAGGGGCTGCGCTGCCCCGCCCGGTGACGGCCCGGCCGGCGGCCGGGAGCCGGACGCCGGCCGGTCGAACGTCGGCGGTCAGCCGGCGGCCGGGGGCGTCCAGTCCTGCGGCACGTGCCCGATGCGGACGCGCTGGGGGTGGTCGCCGACCGGGACGCTCGCGACCTTCTGCCCGGTCGCGAAGTTGATCGCGGTGACCTGGTCCGCGCCGGATTCGGAGATCACGCAGTCCCGGCCGTCCCCGCTGACCGTGGCCCAGTACGGCTTGTTCGCGGGCACCAGCGGCCCCTCGCGCAGCGTGGCCCGGTCCAGCACCGTGGCGTAGTCGTCCATGGTGCCGGCGACGCAGATCCGGGCGCCGTCGGGGCTCATCGACAGGCCGTGGTGCCGGGAGTCGTTGACCCAGGTGGTGCGGTCCTCGCTGGTGGCCGGGTTCTTCGGCAGCGTGGCGATGCGGGTGATCCGGTCGGTTGCCACGTCGTACTCGACCACGCCGTTGAAGAAGGACACCTGGAAGTAGAGCCGGCTGCCGTCGGGGGTGAACACGGCCGGGCGGACCGCGTCGGAGAGGTCGCGGCGGCCGGCGGCGTCGAGGCGGTCCCGCATGTCGATGACCTTGACCACCTGGTACGTGCTGGTGTCGGCGACGGTGATCCGGCGGTCGCCCTTGGTCCAGTCGAGCCAGGGCGCGTCCAGGTCGGTGTTGACCTCGCCGATGGACATGTTCCACAGCCGGGTGCCGCCGTCGGTGTAGATGTTCTCGTGCGGCTTGTCGCCGGCGCCGAACGAGCCGAGCTGCGTTCCGGTGCGGATGTCCAGCACGTGCACGGTGTTGGAGGTGGAGGCGGAGACCGCGACGCGCGTGCCGTCGGGTGACACGGCCATGTGGTCGGAGCGGTAGCCGGAGACCGGGAACCGCCAGCGCAGCGCGCCGGTGGCGAGGTCGATCGAGACGACGTCGGCGAAGCTGGGCCGGGACACCACCACCGCGCTGCCGTCGGGGGTGGTGTACATGTCGTCGACGAACTGGTCGTGGCCCTCCCCCGGGCCCTGCCGGATGCCGAGGAAGTACGCCAGTTTGATCGGGTTGAGGTAGATCTCGCGCAGCCGCGCGGCGCGGTCCGGGATGACGTTGATCCGGCCGAGCTTGGCGTAGTCACCACGGGACCGGATGACGTCGGCGGTGCCGTCCCAGTTGTTGCCGACGAACATCACCTCCTGGAGCGGGACCGCGGCGGCGGCCGGCGCGGGCGCCGTCAGCAGCGGGGCCGGGGCGACGAGGGTGAGCGCGGCCAGCACGGCCAGGCCGGCACGGCGGCGGCGGGTACGGGACGGGTGCTGTGGCACGGGTGTCATGGACGCCTCCTGGCAGCCGGTACGACATCGACGTTTCTCAGTGGCGCGAACGGTGTTACCTTGCGGTAACAACCAGGAGAGCAACCGGCCGGCCGCCGGGGCTAGGGACCGGACGCCAACGCCCGCGCGACCTGGTTGTGCCGCGACGACAACGGGAGGCGGCGTGACCCGGACCGGGAACGTCCCCACGTTCGGCACGCTGCTGCGCGACCTGTCCGCCGACCCGGCCGCCGTCGACGAGGTGGCGCGGGCGGCCCGCGTGAACTCCCCCGAGGTGGCCCGGCTGCCCGCCGACGAGGTACGCCGCCAGGTGGTCCTGCTGCTGACCAGCGGTCTCGGCGCGCTGGAACGCCACGAGGACCCGGCCGGACGGGACTTCGCCGAGGCCCGGCGGCTGGGCGCGGACCGGGCCGCGCAGGGCGTCACGGTGGCCGGGCTGCTGCGCGGGGTGCAGGCCGGGCGGGACCGCGCGGTGGAGCTGGTGGTGCGGCACGGCCGGGCCGCCGGCATCCCGGACGAGGTGCTGCTGGAGGGGCTGCTCACCATCGGCCGGTACGCCGCGGCGGTGGAGCGGGCAGTGGTCGACGGGCATCGGGCCGCCGAACGGGATCTGCTCCGCACCGGCGCGGCGGCCCGGGCGCACCTGCTGCGGCGGCTGCTGCGCGACGGCCCGGCGGGCCTGCCCCCGGCCGAGCTGACCCGGTTCGGGCTGCGGCCGGACGGGCGCTACCACTGCCTGGTCGCCGCGCCACCCGACCCGGTACGCGCGCACGCGCTGCACCGGCAGCTCATCCGGCACGGCGGGCTGCTCGGCACCGTCGACGACCGGCTCGCCGGGCTGCTCCCGCGACCGCCCGACGCCGTACCGGCCGACCTGCTGACGCTGGTGACGCCCGCACAGCCGCTGGCGCGGGCCCCGGCCATGTACGCGCTCTGCCTGGCGGCGCTGGCCACGGCGGCGCACCGGCGGCTGCGCGGCCTGCGTCAGGTCACCGACCTGGCCGGAGAGACCGCGCTGGCCGCCCAGCCGGTCCTGGCCGAGCTGCTGCGCGGCACGCTGCTCGGCGCGCTCGACCCGGCCGACGACTTCCACCGGGACCTCGCCGGCACCGCGCTCGCCTGGCTGCACCACGGCCAGCGGCTGGACCAGACGGCCGCCGCGCTGCACGTACACCCGAACACGGTGCGCTACCGGCTGCGGCGGCTGCGGGAGCTGACCGGCGGGCCGCCGGTCGAGGAGGGCGCGCGGTGCACGGTGCCGGAGACCGTGCACTGGTGGTGGGCGCTGCGCAGCTGGCTGGACGGCGGCTGACCCCGGACGGCGCAACCGGCCTCCGCGTCGGGACGCCGCCCGGGCCCACGCGGGACGCCGCCCGGGCCACGCCGGCGCACGGCACTGTGCCAGGCTGGCCGGATGACCGAGGTGATCTTCCGGGAGGCGGTCCGCGCCGACCTGCCGGCCGTGCTCGCGCTGCTCGCCGACGACGTGCTGGGGCGTACCCGTGACCTGCCCGAGGTGGACGCGGCGTACGAGCGGGCGTTCGCCGACCTCGACGCCGATGCGCGCAACGAGCTGATCGTCGCCGACGACGGCGGGGAGCTGGTCGGCTGCTTCCAGCTCACGTACATCCCCGGGCTGGGCCGGCACGGCGCCGAGCGGTGCCTGATCGAGTCGGTGCGGGTCCGCTCCGACCGGCGCGGCCGTGGGCTGGGCGGGACGATGATGCGCTGGGCGATCGACCGGGCCCGGGAGCGCGGCTGCGCGCTGGTGCAGCTCACCACCGACAAGCAGCGCGCCGACGCGCACCGGTTCTATCGCGACCTGGGCTTCGTGGCCAGCCACGAGGGCATGAAGCTGGCGCTCTGACCGGGCCGCGACCCGGCGCCGGGCCGCCGCGACCCGGCGCCGAGCCGCGATCGGGCGCCGGGCCGCCACCCGAAGGCGCGCGGCCCGGTCACCCGGGTCAGTCCTCCGGCGCCAGCCGGCCGTCGCGCAGCGTCAGCGTCCGGTCGGCCATCTCGATCAGCGCCGGATCGTGCGTGGCCACGAGCGCGGTCATCCCCCGCGCGTGCACCACCGCCCGGAGCAGGTCCATGATCGAACGACCGGTCTCCGAGTCGAGCTGGCCGGTCGGCTCGTCGGCGATCAGCAGGTCCGGCTCGTTCGCCAGCGCCCGGGCCACCGCCACCCGCTGCTGCTGCCCGCCGGACAGCTCATACGGGCGCTGCGCCGCGTGCCCGCCCAGCCCGACCAGCTCCAGCAGCACCGCCACCCGCTGCTCCCGCTCGGCCGCCGGCACCTTGGCCAGCCGCAACGGCACCCCGACGTTCTCCGCCGCGGACAGGATCGGCACCAGGCCGAACGTCTGGAACACGAACCCGATCGTGCCCCGCCGCAACGCCAGCAGCTCCCGCTCGCCCGCGGCGGTGACCTCGTGCCCGGCCACCCGGATCAGGCCGGCGTCCGGGCGGTCCAGGCCGCCGACCAGGTTCAGCAGCGTGGTCTTGCCGGCGCCGGAGCGACCCCGCACCGCCACCAGCTCGCCGCGCCGCGCGGTGAACGAGACGTCCCGTACGGCGTGCACGGCGTGCTCCCCCTTGCCGAAGGTGCGGCTCACCCCCTCGACCCGGACCACGTCCTCGACTGCCGTCCCCGGCACCGCCGGCAGCACCACTGTCTGGTCGGTCATCACTCACTCTCCTCGGCGTGCGTCCGGTCACCGGGGCGCACCTCGACGTGATCGGGTTCCAGATTGAGGCGGACCCGGTCACGCAGCGACAGCGCCTCCACGAACTGCGCCGGCAGCTGCATCCGGCCGGTGCGGTCCAGCACCGCGTACTCCTCGCTGACCATCTCGGTGCCGCCGTCGGCGGTGACGCGCGCGGTCCGGCGTACCTCGGAGGCGGTCCGGCCGTCGCGGATCGCGACGGTACGGCGGACCTGGCCGGCCACGGCGTGGTCGTGGGTGACCACCACGATGGTGACCCCCAGCTCGGCGTTGATGGTGCGCAGCGCGGCGAACACCTCCGCGCCGGTGGCCTCGTCCAGCTCACCCGTGGGTTCGTCGGCGAAGAGGATCTCCGGGTCGTTCGCGACCGCCACGGCGACCGCGCAGCGCTGCTGCTCGCCGCCGCTCATCTGGCCCGGACGGCGGTCCGCGCAGTAGCCGACGCCGACCATGTCCAGCAGCTCGCGGGCCCGTTCCCGCCGCTTGCGCCGCCCGCCGGCCCGCCCGGCCAGCTTCATCGGCAGCTCCACGTTCTCCAGCGCGGTCAGGTACGGCAGCAGGTTGCGGCCGGTCTGCTGCCAGATGAAGCCGACCACCTCCCGCCGGTACGCCAGCCGCCGCTTGTTCGACAGCGACAGCAGGTCGTAGTCGGCGACCCGGGCGATGCCGGCGGTCGGGGTGTCCAGGCCGGACAGGATGTTCAGCAGGGTCGACTTGCCGGAGCCGGAGGCCCCGACGATCGCGACCAGCTCACCCCGGTCGATGACCAGGTCGAGGCCCTGCAGGGCGACGACCTCGACGCCCTCGGTCTTGAAGATGCGTACCAGGCCGTCGCAGACGATGTGCCCGCGCAGCCGGTCCCGCCCTCCGGCCCGTTGCGCGGCCCGTTCGGCCGCGCGTTGCTGCAGGGACGCCAGGTCCGGTACGGACGTCTCGGCGGTCGCGGTCATCTCAGCTCTCCTCTCCGAGCCGCAGCACCTCGCCGAGGCGCATCCGGCGGTTGTTCACGGCCTCCACGGTGATCGCGAAGCCGAGGGCCAGCATGGCCAGGACCGACACCCCGGCGACCAGGCCGGGTTCGAACTGCGGGCGTACGTCCACGCCGCCGGTGAAGGCGGGCAGCCCGAGCACCGGCGTGAGCAGCAGCGGCAGCAACGCGCCGACCACCGCCCCGGTGAGCACCGACACCAGCACCAGCGGGGTCAGCTCGACCATCAGCATGCCGCGCCACTGCCGGCGGGACAGGCCCATGGTGCGCAGCCGGGACAGCACCTGCCCGCGCGAGCGGGCCCCGGCGAGCACCGCGAGCGCGAGCCCGAGCAGCCCCAGCACGGCGCCGCCCCCGGCGCCGAGCGCGAAACCGAACACCAGCAGGCCGTTCACGCCGGTGCCGCCCAGGTCGGCGCGGACGGCCGAGCGGGTGGTGACCTCCGGCGCGCGGGCCTTGTCCCCGGCCTCGACCCCGCCGATGCGCAGGTAGCGGTTCTGCCCCTCACGCGCGACCCGGTCCACCTCGGCGGCGTCCACGCCCGCGCCGGCCAGCACGAACCCGGTGGGCGCGAGCTGGTGCGGCGCGTCCGCCGGCAACGCCGGCCACGGCAGCACCACGAACCGCGCCACGCCGTCGCCGACGAGCGCGAACTCGTCGACGGTGGCGGCGGTGCGCACCGGCAGCCGGTTGCCCTGCACGTCCAGCCAGGCGGGCCGGTCCCCCTGGGCGTCGGCGAGCCCGGCGTCGGCCAGCTCGTCGGCGACCGCCGGGGACACCAGCGCCGGCAGCGGCGTGCTCCCGTCGGCGCGGGCCCGCACCGGGTCGGGCACGCTCACCGGTACGCCTGCCGCACTGGCCACCTCGGCGAACCGCTCGCCGTCCACGAGCACCACGCGCAGCTCGGTGACCGGCGCGGGGCGGCCGGCGCGGTCGGCGTACGGGCGCTCGGCCGGCACCGTGAGCAGCGGCGCGACAGCGCGTACCCCGGGCAGCTCAGCCAGTTTCCCGGCGGTGTCCGGCGCGAAGCGCTCCCCGCGTACCAGCAGGTCACCCGGCACGGCCTGGGCGGCGGCGGTGTCCCGGCCGCTCTCGATGCCGGTCGCCACCACGCCGCAGAACGCGGCGGTGGCGACGGCCAGCACCACCACGACCAGCGGCCCGGTACTCGCGGCCCGGCCAGCGCGGGCGGCGCCGAGGAACGCGACGCTGCCGCGCGCCCGGGCCGCGACGCGGCTGACCAGCCGCAACGGCCAGGGGTACGCGCGCAGCGCCACCAGCGCCGCCGCGATCGCCAGCAGCACCGGCACGGACACCAGCAGCGGATCCACCGAACCGGCGGTGAGCCCGCGGCGGCGCAGCAGGAACGCGCCGAGCACGGCCAGCCCGAGCACCGCCACCTCGACGGTGAGCCGGACGGCGGGCGACCGGCCGCCGAGGTCGGAGCGGCCACCGGCGCGTCGGCCGACCGCAAGCGCGGCGAGTGGCGGCAGCAGCGTGGCCAGCAGCCCGGCGATCAGCACCCAGAGCCACGGCGACCCGGCGCCGGGCAGCAACCCGCCGAGCAGCCAGCCGATCCCGGCCGCGGCCGGCAGCACCAGCAGCGACTCGGCCAGACCGCGGCGCAGCACGTCACCCGTCGAGCCACCGCGGGCCCGGATCAGGTGGAACTCGGCGCGGCGTCGGTTCGCGGCCAGCCGGGCGGCCAGCAGCGTCAGCCCGGCCAGCGTGGCGAGCAGCCCGGCGGCGATGACCGCGAGCAGGGTACGCGCGGCGGCGAGCGAGTCGGCGAAGCGCCGCAGCGGGATGTCCACGCCCTGGCTGAGGGTCACCTTGACCTCGGTGGGCAGGGCCCGGTCCAGCCCGTCGACGCCGGCGATCAGCGCGTCGAGGCGGCCCGGTTCGAGCCGGTCCGGTGCGATCCGGTACCGCCAGCCGAAGGCCACCGGCCATTCCCCGGCGGTGATCGAGTTCAGACCCGCGTCGGCGGTGTACGCGACGCCCACGAACGGTTGGCCGTCGCCTTCCGGCGGGCTGAGCTTCAGCATCGACGGCAGCGTGTCCCAGACACCGCCGGCCGGGTCGTTCGGCCGCCACACGCCGACCAGGTCGACCGGGCGGGAGTTGAGCACGTTGTTGTCGGCGTCCAGCAGCGAGAGACGGAACCGGTCGCCGGCCGCGACGCCCAGCGTGGTGGCGATCGTCTCGGCGAGCGTCACCTCGATCGCGCCGGCCGGGGTGACGCCGCGTTCCGGCCACCGCCCGTCGACCAGGGTGGCCGCCTCCCGGATGCCGGTGCCGGCGCGCAGGTGCAGGTCGATCAGCCCCTTGTCGTCGCTGAGCGTCGGACCGCGCAGTCGCCCCGGGACGGTCTGCGCCGCGAACCAGCGCTCGCCGATCGTGTCGCGCACCTCGGCGGGCATCTTCTCCTCGATCGCCGCGAGCAGGGTCCCCCGGCTGGCGGCGACGGGCTGCTCCGAGGCGGGCACGACGTCCGGCGCGGTGCTGTACGTGAGGTCCCGGCGGGCCACCGGCTGACCGGCCACGTACTCGGTGAGCCCCTGCCCGGTCAGCCGGTCGGCGACCCGGGGCACGCCCGTGATCAACAGCGCGGTCACCAGGGTCAGGACGGCGAGCAGCAGGAACTGCCCCCCGTATGCGCGGACCCGGCGCGCGGCACCAGGAAGGCTCATCGTTCTCCTCCGATCCGGAGCTGCGCGGCGGCGACCCGCTGGCGGATGCCGGTGGTGATGACGGCGGCGAAGGCGAGCGCGGCGAGCAGCAGCCCGGCGGCGGTCGCCCCGATCGGCACCCAGGGCACTGTGAAGACCGCCTCGGGCACCGGCCGGCCGGCGGCCGGGGTGAGGATCACCAGCGGCACCATGGTGGCCGCGACGAGGGCGCCGACCAGCAGCCCGACGCCGACTCCGATCGCGGCCAGGAAACCCTGCTCGGCGAGGTAGGCGCGGGCCAGCAGCCGGGTGTTCGCGCCGAGCGTGTTGAACACGGCCAGTTCGGTGAGCCGCCGCCGGGTGGTGGCCCACACGTCGACCGCCAGGCCGACCAGCGCCAGCAGCACCGACCCGAGCGCGGCGGCGAGCAGCCCGGTGCGGGCGCCCTGCCAGTACGGGTCCCCCGCGGCCTCCTCCGCCACGCGCTGCCGGTCCAGCAGCACCGTGCCGCCGACAGCGGCGAGGGCCTCGGTCGCGGCGGCGTGCCCACCCGGCGTGGTACGCAGCCACCACTCGGCCACCGGCCGTATGCCTCCGCTGCGTTCCAGCAACTGGGTACCGGCGGTGGGCAGGTCCAGCAGCACGCCGTCGCCAGCGGTGCCGGGGATCGCGGCGACCTGGCCGACCACCGTGGCCTCGATCGTCACCTCGGAGACCGACAGCTTGACGGTGTCACCGGTCTGCACGCTCAGCGCGGCGGCGACCCCCGGTGTGATCAGCACCGGCACCGGCGGGTCCTCGGCCATGGGCACCACGGCGAACCGGGACGACGGCACCCGGGCAAACTGCAACAGCCCCGCGGGCACGTCGAAGCCCTGCGTCGCGTCCACCTCGGTGGGGGTGGCCCGGGCGTCCCGGCGCGGCCCGCTGCCCGGGTCGATCACCCGCCACGCCCCCTCCACCGGCAACGGCAGCGCCGCGCCGCCGCCGTCGGTGAGCCGCAGGTCGCTGAGCAGCAGCCGGTACGAGTTGCCGGTGGCGTCACCGCCGTCGGCCTCGAAACCGGCCAGCCGCAGCGGGGCGCCGCCGGTGTCGGGCAGCGGCACGGAGAAGCGCACCGGCCGTCCCTCGCCGCCGGCCTCGGCCAGCCGGACCCGCCACGTGGCCCCGGCGTCGGTGGCGAACAGCGCGGTCACGGCGACGCGCGGCCGGTCGTACATGCTCTCCACCGGGGTGCGGACAATGCCGGAGAACGTCTTCGCCCCGGCCGGCAGGACACCGCCGACCGGCGCGCCCCGGCCGCGCGCGAGCCGGTCCAGCAGGGCACCGGTGGACGCGCCGCCGTCGGCGTCGTCGAGCCGGATCATCCCCTTCGCGGCGGCGGCGTCCAGGGCCACCACCGTCGCCGGCCGGGCCTCGCGGCCCAGGCGTACGTCGTCACGCCAGGCGGGCAGCACCCGGTCCAGGCCGGGCGTGGCGGCCAACTGGGCGGCCCGGTCCGCGGGGGCGGTGCCGTCACGTTCGGTCAGCCGCAGGTCCGTGCCGACGGTGTGCTGGGCCTGGTCGCGCTGCGAGCGTTCCCAGGAGGCGACGAGCGACCACGCGAGCGTGCTGCCGCCGACGGCGAGCGCGAGCAGCAGCACCGGGCCGGCGTGCGGGCGACGCCCCGCCTGCCACATGCCGAACATGGTGGCGTTCCACGGCCGGCGGTCGACGAAGCGTTCCGCGATCCGGGTGGTCGGCGGCAGCAGCCGCAGCGCGATCACCGCGCCGGCCAGCACGCCGATCGTGGGCGCGGCGGCCAGCAGCGGGTCGATGCCGAGGCTGCCGTTCGCGCCGGCCAGCGGCGAGGAGTACTGCCGCAGCTGGGTCCAGGCGAGCACGGCGAGCGCCACCAGCACCACGTCCACGCTGGCGCGCTGCACGGCGGCGCTGCGGGAGGGGCGGGACCGGGCCGCCATGTCGGCGACGTAGGTGCCGGCCCGGCGCAACGCCGGCAGCACCATGGCGAGCAGGCAGCCGACCGCCGCGCCCACCGCGACCACCCAGACCCGGGCCAGGTCGCCGTCGGCCAGCCGCAGGTCCGCGCCGAGATACCGGACCGCCTGCCCGGTCAACGCCGGGGCCAGCAGCAGCGCCGGCGCCACCACGAGCGTGGCCTCGCGTACGGCGAATCCGGCGATCTGCCGACGCGCGGCGCCCCGGGCCCGCAGCAGCGCGGTCTGCGCCCGCCGGTCCTCGTTGAGCAGCGCGGCCACCAGCACCAGCGCGTACCCGCCGAGCACCACGATCAGCAGCAGCGGGGTGAGCAGCGCGGAGCGGCCCACCAGGTCGGCCCGGCCCAGCCGGTCCACCAGCCGGTCCAGGTGGCTCACCTGCTGCGTGGAGGAGCCCAGTCCGGTGGCCTCGGGCAGCCGCTCGGTGATCTCGTTCAGCGCTGTGGTCACGGCCGGCAACCGGGCCGGCTCGACGGCCACCAGGTCGGGGTCCACCAGCCAGGCCGCCGAGGTCGAGCCGGGGAAGGTACGGGCGAAGTCGGCCGGGTCGAGCGCGAACGGCCCGTACGAGGTGACCTCCGCGTCGCCCTGGCTCTCCCCCACCCCCGGGGCGAGCCGCCAGTACGCCTCGGCCGCGTCCCGGGGCCGCCACGTGCCGGCCACCACCACCGTGCTGGCCCGCTCCGCGCCCCGGTCGTACAGCGGCACCCGCTCGCCGACCTCCAGGCCCAGTTGCGCGGCCACCGTCTCCGGCAACGTCACCTGCAGCGGGTTGCTGCCGGGCACCGGCCACGCCCCGGCGGTCAGCTCGGCGTGCGCCGGCAGGTCGTCGAGCGTGGCCAGGTTGGCGAACATCGGGTCGTCGTCGGTGCGGGCGGCGCCCACGTCACCGGTCAGCTCCCGTCCGGTGCCGGAGCGGACCCCGGCCACCGTGACCGGCGCCCCGCCCAGCCCGTTCGCGAACTGTGCCCGTACCGCCCGGCCCCGCTCCGCATACGCGGCGGCGTCGGCGCCGCCGGAGCCGCTGATCAGCAGGCTGCGCTCTTCCGCCGGGGCGGCGTCGAGCACCGCCCGGGCGCCCGCGTCCACCGCCCGGCGGTTGTAGTCGGAGAGCCCGGTGACCAAAGCGACCGCGACGAGTGCCGCGACAGCGGCGGCGAGCAGCAGCCCACGGGCCTCTACCGCCCGCCTCCACACCAGCTTCATCCGACGTCCTCTCCTGGCCCCGGCGGGCCGATGCCGAGAGAGAGCAGTGACACCCCGGAAAAGGTTCGCGCCCGTTACATGATCGTTATCGGTCCCCCCGCCTCACCGCGCACTCTCCCCGTCGATCTTGGAGTTGTGGTGCCTCGAATGACGCCGATGCGGCTTTTGTGCACGACCACAACTCCAAGATCGACGGCGGCTGTCCACAGGGGCGGCTTTCCATGGGCAGCGGGCGGGAGAGTGCGGGGGTGTGGCGGTATGGGGAGTTGCTGGCGGGTGGGGTGAGCCGTGCGGCGGTACGGCACCAGGTGGAGGCGGGGCGGCTGGGGCGGTTGTCCCGGGGTGTCTACGGGTACGCGGACGACGAGACGAATCGGTTGCGCGCCCTGTTCCGGCGGTTGCCGCCGGGAACCGTCGCGGGGTTCCACACCGGCGCGCGACTGCACCGGTTCGGGGCGGTGACCGACGACCGGGTGCACGTGATCGTGCCGCCCGGTGTGAGCGCGCGGCGAATCCGGGGCGTGGCGACGCATCAGACGGTGCTGCCGGTGCCGGACGCGGTGGAGATCGCCGGCATCCCCTGCGCGCCGGCTGCCCGCTGCGCCGTGGATCTGGCCCGCGTGATCCGGCGGGCGGACGCGCTGCCGGTGCTGGATCTCTGCCTCCGTGCCGGCGCCTGCCGCCGCGAGGACCTGCTCACCGAAGTGGCGTGGCACGCCGGCCTGCGGGGAGTACGACAGGCGACCCAACTCGTCGCGCTCGCCGACCCGCGCTCGGAGTGCCGGCAGGAGAGCCAGCTGCGCCTGTTGCTGATCGACGGCGGGCTGCCTCCGCCGGAGCCCCAACTGTGGGTTCCCGACGAGGACGGAAACCTGATCTACCGCCTCGACCTAGGCTATCGCGACCGGCGCATCGGCTTGGAGTACGACGGCCGGTCCCACCTAGACCCCGGCCGGCTGCACCACGATCGATCCCGGCTCAACTGGCTGGCCGAGCACGGCTGGCGGATGCGGGTCTACACCGCCACCGATCTCTACCGCCGCCCCCGGCACATCGTCGCGTCGGTCCGGAGCATGCTCACCGCGCCCGCCTGAGCCGTGGTCACCCGGGCGTCAGGGGCGGGGGCGGTCGCGGTCCTTCGACGGCTGGACCCGCTTCGGCTCGCCGGGCATCTTCGGGTATTCCGGCGGGTACGGCATGTCGCCCAGCCCGTCCGCCGCGTCCCGCTCGGCCCACTCCAGCAGCGGCGTGATGTCCCACGGGGCGTCGTCGATGCCGGCGTGCGGGTCGCCGCGCTCGGCGAACCGGCCCGGCACCGTGCCCAGGTGGAAGTCGTCCGGGTCTACCTCTGGCAGTTCGTCCCAGTCGACGGGGGTGGAGACGGTGGCGCGCGCGTTGGCGCGCAGCGAGTACGCGCAGGCGATGGTGCGGTCCCGCGCCATCTGGTTGAAGTCGACGAAGACCCGTTCGCCCCGTTCCTCCTTCCACCAGGCGGTGGTGACCAGCTCGGGGCGGCGTCGTTCCAGCTCGCGGGCCAGCGCGATGGTGGCGCGGCGGACTTCCACGAACGTCCAGCGCGGCTGGATGCGCAGGTAGACGTGCACGCCCCGGCCACCGGAGGTCTTCGGCCAGCCGGGCACGCCCAGCTCGTCCAGCAGGCCGCGCAGCTCACCGGCGGCGGTCACCGCGTCGGCGAAGTCGGTGCCGGGCTGCGGGTCGAGGTCGACGCGCAGCTCGTCGGGGCGGTCGGTGTCGGCGGCGCGCACCGGCCACGGGTGGAACACGACGGTGCCCATCTGCGCCGCCCAGGCCACGTGCGCCAGGTCGGCGGGGCACAGCTCGTCGGCCGGGCGGCCGCTGGGGAAGGCGATGCGCGCGGTGCGGACCCACGGGGGTACGCCCCGCTGCGGCACCCGCTTCTGGAAGAACATCTCCCCCTCGATGCCGTCGGGGAAGCGCTGGAGCGTGGTCGGCCGGTCGCGCAGGGCGCGCATGATCCCGTCGCCGACGGCCAGGTAGTAGCGGAAGACGTCGGCCTTGGTGAAGCCCCGCTGGGGGAAGATCACCCGGTCGGGGCTGCTCAGCCGCACCGTGTGCCCGGCTACCTCGATCTCTTCGACCGTGCCCTTGCCCGCCATCACGCGACCATATGCGATGCCACCGACAGCCGACGTACCGTGAAGGGGTGAGTCTTTCCGACAACGAACTGCCCCGTACCGAGGACGAATGGCGCGTGCGGCTGAGCCCCGAGGAGTTCCGGGTGCTCCGCGAGGCCGGCACCGAGGCGCCCTGGACCGGTGAGTACGTCGACACCAAGACCCCCGGCGTCTACCACTGCCGGGCCTGCGGGCTGGAACTGTTCCGCAGCGAGGACAAGTTCGACTCGCACTGCGGGTGGCCGAGCTTCGACGACGCCATCCCGGGCGCGGTCAAGGAGATCCCGGACAACACGCTCGGGATGCGCCGCATCGAGATCCGCTGCGCGCGCTGCGACAGCCACCTCGGGCACGTCTTCGAGGGTGAGGGTTTCACCCCGAAGGACACCCGGCACTGCGTCAACTCGATCTCGGTGCGGCTGGAGCCCAGCGCCGGCTGACGGCGGCGTCACAGCCGCAGCAGGCCGCCGGCCTCGTCCACCCGGTCGGCGGCCTCGTCGTCCAGCCACACGCCGCCGGTGGCGAGGTAACGGAAGCGGTACTCCCCCGGCTTCAACCGGACCGTCACGGTACGGGTGCCGTCGCGGCGCGGCACCAGCTCGTGCCGGCCGGGCTCCCAGCCGTTGAAGCAGCCGACCACGCTCACCGTGCCGGGCGGGGTGTCCCGGGGCAGCGAGAACGTCACCCGGGTCTGGTTGCCGAAGAGCTTGTTGCGCTTGATCACGGATCCTCCGGGGATTTTCGGCGGTCACCGGAGTCAACGCTCGACACGCCGGGAGCGACTCGCCGTAGGGCCGGATCAGGTTCGCCGGTTCCGGTTGCTCGATGGTGTCGTCTGCGCGACTCTCGGATGACAGGTCCGTTTTCGGGGGGTTTCGCATGGCAACCTGCGAGGTTTGCGGTAACGACTACTGGATGGCGTTCGAGGTGCGCACGGTCGACGGGTCGCGGCACACGTTCGACTGCTTCGAGTGCGCGGTGCACAAGATGGCGCCGATCTGCGAGCACTGCCAGATCAAGATCGTCGGCCACGGCGTCGAGGTCTCCGGCCGATTCTTCTGCTGCGCCCACTGCGCCCGCGCCGTCGAGGGCGAGCAGGGCGCCGAGGTACGCGACGCGGTCGGCGCCCGCCCCGCCTGACGCGCGCGCCCCGGCCGTCCCGCACCCGGCCCGGCCGGACCTCGGGGCGCCGCCTAACCTGGGCCGATGCCCGTCGAGTCCCACCTGGCCGGTTTCGCCGACCTGGATGCCCGCACCTTCCACGACCTGCTCCGGCTACGCATCGACGTGTTCGTGGTCGAGCAGTCCTGCCCGTACCCGGAACTGGACGGCCGGGACGTCGAGCCCGGCACCCGCCACCTGTGGCTGACCAGCGACGGCGCCGTGGTCGCGTACCTGCGGATCCTGGCCGACCCCGGCGGCGTGGCGCGGATCGGGCGGGTGGTGGTGGCGTCGGCGGCCCGCGGCGCGGGCCTGGCCGGCGCGCTGATGGCCGAGGCCCTCGCGGTGGTGGGTGACCGGCCATGCGTGCTCGACGCGCAGACGCACCTCGTGGGCTTCTACGCGGGATTCGGTTTCACGGTCAGCGGTCCCGGTTACGTCGAGGACGGCATCCCGCACACCCCGATGCGCCGCGACCCAACTCATTGACGTTTGTCACTTTTTGTGGCAACGTGCGGGCGGAGCCGCCACGCGGGAGAGGGCAACTCCCGACAGTCCGGGCGTCGTGCACCGACACCCATCCCGGAGGCTTTCCATGTCCACTCCGTACCGCCGCCCGTTACCGCTCGCGGCGGCGATCCTCGGCGTCTGCGCGGTCGTCGCGGCGCTGCTCACCACCGCGTTCTCCGGCCCGGCCTCGGCGCACGGGTCGGTGGTCGACCCGGCCTCGCGCGCCTACAGCTGCTGGCAGCGCTGGGGCGGTGACTTCCAGAACCCGGCCATGGCCACCCAGGACCCGATGTGCTGGCAGGCGTGGCAGGCCGACCCGAACGCCATGTGGAACTGGAACGGCCTGTTCCGCGAGGGCGTGGCCGGCAACCACCAGGGCGCCATCCCGGACGGTCAGCTGTGCAGCGGCGGCCGCACCCAGAACGGCCGGTACAACGCGCTCGACACCGTCGGCGCGTGGAAGACCGTGCCGGTCACCAACAACTTCCGGGTCAAGTTCTTCGACCAGGCCAGCCACGGCGCCGACTACATCCGGGTGTACGTGACCAAGCAGGGTTTCAACGCGCTCACCTCGCCGCTGCGCTGGAGCGACCTGGAACTGGTCGGCCAGATCGGCAACACCCCGGCCAGCCAGTGGACGCGTGAGGTCGACGGCGTGTCCATCCAGATCCCGGCGAACGCGCCGGGCCGCACCGGCCGGCACATCGTCTACACCATCTGGCAGGCCAGCCACCTGGACCAGTCCTACTACCTGTGCAGTGACGTGGACTTCGGCGGGTCCGGCCCGACCACCCCGCCGCCCACCAGCACCCCGCCGACGAGCACCCCGCCCACCAGCCCGCCGCCGACGAGCACGCCGCCGACCAGCCCGCCGCCGACCACGCCGAACCCGGCCGGCGGCTGCACCGCGACGTACGCGATCACCGGTTCGTGGGGCGGCGGCTTCCAGGCCGACGTGAAGGTGACGAACAACAGCGGCTCGCCGATCCGCGGCTGGTCGGTGAGCTGGAACTACCAGAACGGCCAGCAGGTCAGCTCGGCGTGGAACGCCACTGTCACCACGAGCGGAACACTGGTGACGGCACGAAACGCCGCCTACAACGGCTCACTCGCGCCGGGTGCGAGCACCTCGTTCGGCTTCACCGGATCGGCCGGTGCGACGAACCCGGTGCCCAGCATCGTGTCCTGTACGACGACCGCCTGACGCCGGTCTTCCCGGTCGGGGCCCTGCTCGACACCCGCTGGGTGTTAAGCGGGGCCCCTTCCTCTACCGCAGGCGTTAAGAAGGTGCCCTTCCTTTCACACCAGGCAGTTGACGATGTCGGCCACCGAGCGGCGGCGGCCGGTGTAGAACGGGATCTCCTCCCGCACGTGCCGCCGGGCGCCGGAGGCGCGCAGGTCACGCATCAGGTCCACGATCCGGTGCAGCTCGTCGGCCTCGAACGCGAGCATCCACTCGTAGTCGCCGAGCGCGAACGACGCGACCGTGTTGGCCCGTACGTCCGGGTAGCCGCGGGCCATCTTGCCGTGCTCGGCCAGCAGCTCGCGCCGCTCCGCGTCGGGCAGCAGGTACCACTCGTACGAGCGCACGAACGGGTAGACGCACAGGTAGGGGCGCGGCTGCTCGTCGGCGAGGAACGCCGGGATGTGGCTCTTGTTGAACTCGGCCGGGCGGTGCAGCGCCATCTGCGACCAGACCGGGGTGAGCGCCCGGCCCAGCGTGGTGCGGCGGAACCGCAGGTACGCGTCCTGCAGCGCGTCGCTGGACGACGAGTGCCACCAGATCATCAGGTCGGCGTCGGCGCGCAGCCCGGCCACGTCGTACGTGCCCCGGACCGTGACGTCCTTGCCGGCCAGCTCGGTGAAGAGCGACTCGACCTCGTCGACGACGTTCTCCCGCAGCGACGGCAGCGGGCTGGTGGCCCGGTACACCGACCACATCGTGTAACGGATGGTCTCGTTGAGCTCCCGCAGCCGCGCCGCGTTGGTCTGCTCGGTCATGCTGCCGATCCTTCCAGTGCCGTGATGATCTCTTCGGCCGCCGTCTCGCCGGAGCGGACGCACACCGGGATGCCGACGCCGTCGTAGCCGGCCCCGGCCACGGCAAGCGTCGGGTACGCGGCGCGCAGCGCCGCCCGGACCGCCGTCACCCGGGCGGTGTGCCCGGGCGTGTACTGGGGCAGCGCGCCGCCCCACCGCTGCACGTGCCGGGCCACCGGCGTCGGCAGCGGCGCGCCGAGCACCGCCGACAGCTCCCGGTGCACCGCGTCGGCCAGGTCGTCGTCGGTGAGCTGCAGCGACGTCTCGTCGCCGTACCGGCCGACCGAGGCGCGCACCAGCGCCAGCCCGTCCGGCCGCCGCAGGTGCCCCCACTTGGTGGTGAAGAACGTGGACGCCTTGATCGTCAGCCCCTCACCGGCCGGCACCAGGAAGCCGGACAGCTCCGGCAGGGCCGGACCGGGCAGGGCCAGGGTGATCAGGGCGACGCTGGCGTAGTCGAGCGCGCCCACCGTGTCGGCCGCCTCGGGCGCGGCGGCGGCGAGCAGCCGGGCTGCCGGGCGGGCCGGCACCGCGAGCAGCACCGCGTCGGCCTCGACGTGCTCGGCGTCGCGGGTCGGCCCGACGGTGAGCCGCCATCCGGACGGGGTGCGGCGCAGCTCGCGTACCGCCGCGCCCCGCCGGATCGTCGCGCCGCTCGCCGTCGCCGCCGCCTCGACCAGCGTGCTCAGTCCACCGGCGAGGGTGCCGAAGACCGGGGCGCCGGGCGCGCGCGGCGCGGCGGCCTGCGCGGCGCGTACCGCGCCGACGAGCGTGTGCTCGGCGCGTGCCGCGCGGGCCAGCGCCGGCATCGTGGTGACCAGCGACAGGTCGTCGGCCCGCCCGGCGTACACGCCGCCGAGCATCGGATCGACCAGCCGCTCCACCACCGCGTCTCCGAGACGCTTGCGGACCAGCTCACCGACCGAGGTGTCCTCACCGTCGGCCAGCAACGGGTGGCCCGCGTCGCGGTCGGCGTCCGCGGCCGGCGGCGCGACCGCCGCCACCTTCTCCAGATCCCCGGGTACGCCGACGAGCGTCCCGCCCGGCACCGGGCGCAACGTGCCGTCGACGAGCAGGGCGGCCTGCCCGACGGTCGGGTGCACGATCGCCTCGGCCAGGCCGAGGCGCCGGGCCAGCGTCACCGCCGCCGACTCGCCACCGGCCGGGTCGCGCATCAGGAACGACTCCGCGCCGAACTCGACCAGCCCGCCTGCGAGCTCACCGGTGAACAGCTTGCCGCCGAGGCGGCCGGACTGCTCGTACACGGTGACCTCGGTGCCCTCGGGAGCGCTGTCGCGCAACCGGACGGCGGCGGCCAGCCCGGTGATCCCGCCACCGACGATCGCCACCCGCCACGGTCGCACCACTGTCGCCTCCTAGCGCTCCGGTCGCGTGGTCAGCTCGTGCACCAGCGCGACCACCCGGGTCAGCACCTCGGGGTCGGTCTCCGGCAGGACGCCGTGGCCGAGGTTGAACACGTGGCCGGGAGCGGCCCGGCCCTGCTCGACGATGCGCCGCACCTCGGTCTCCACCACCGGCCAGGGCGCGAGCAGCACGGTCGGGTCGAGGTTGCCCTGCACCGCCTTGTCCGGCCCGATCCGGCCGGTGGCGACGTCCAGCGGCGTACGCCAGTCCACGCCCACCACGTCGGCGCCGGCCTCACCCATCGCGCCGAGCAGCTCGCCGGTGCCCACCCCGAAGTGGATCCGCGGCACGCCGGAGTCAGCGAGCCCGCCCAGCACGTACGTCGAGTGCGGCAGCACGAAGCGGCGGTAGTCGGCCTCGGAGAGCGCGCCGGCCCACGAGTCGAACAGCTGCACCGCGGAGACCCCGGCGTCGATCTGCACCTGGAGGAACGCCAGCGTCACCTCGGCCAGCCGGGCGCACAGCGCGTGCCACAGGTCCGGGTCGCCGTACATCAGCGCCTTGGTCTTGGCGTGGGTACGCGACGGCCCGCCCTCGACCAGGTAGCTGGCGAGCGTGAACGGGGCGCCGGCGAAGCCGATCAGCGGGGTGTCACCCAGCTCGACGACGAGCTGGCGGACCGCCTCGTCCACGTACGACACCTCGTCGCGGCCGATCGGGGAGATCCGCTCGACGTCGGCGGCGGTACGGATCGGCTCGGCCACCACCGGGCCGGTGCCGGGCACGATGTCCAGGTCGATGCCGGCCGCGGCGACCGGCACCACGATGTCGCTGAACAGGATCGCCGCGTCCACGCCGTGCCGGCGCACCGGCTGGAGCGTGATCTCGGTGACCAGGTCCGGCCGGCGGCAGGACTCCAGCATCGGCACGTTCGCCCGGATCTCGCGGTACTCCGGCAGCGACCGGCCGGCCTGGCGCATGAACCAGACCGGCGTGTGCGGGCCCGGCTCGCGCCGGCAGGCGCGCACGAAGGGCGAGTCGGCCGGCCCGCCGCGGCGGGGTTCTCCGTCTCGGGCGGCAGTGCCCGTGGTGTCGGTGGTCATCGCGGCAATCGTGCCACGCCCCCGGCAGGCGCCCGCGCTCACCGTCCGCATTTGTGACGTAGAAGGAAGGGCCCCCGCTTAACGCCTCCGGTAGAGGAAGGGCCCCTTCTTAACCGTCGATCACCCGGCGCGCCGTCGCGCGCCGTACGGTGGGCGCGCATAGGCTGCCCGCATGGCCCCCCCGATCGCGCTCCCGGAAACGTTCGCTCGCGCGGTCGCGGGGCTGCGGTCGGTGACACCCCGCCCGGAGATCATCCTGGAGGAGGTCGGCGCGCCCCAGCGGCTGGCCCCGTTCGCGTTCGCGCTCTCCGCCGCCGTGATGCGCGACGACGACGAGGTGGCCACCGGCCGGCTGATCCTGCTGCACGACCCGGCCGGGCACGAGGCGTGGCAGGGCACGTTGCGGCTGGTCACGTACGTCACCGCCGAACTCGAGGTCGACCTGGCCAGCGACCCGCTGCTGCCGGGCGTCGGCTGGACCTGGCTGACCGACGCGCTGGACGCCCAGGGCGCCGGGCACCGGGCGATCGGCGGCACCGTCACCCAGACGCTCTCCACCCGGTTCGGCGAGCTGGCCGGGCCGCCCGCCGCCGGCGACATCGAGATCCGCGCCTCCTGGACGCCGCTGCGCGCCGATCTGGGTCCGCACCTGCTCGGCTGGTGCACGCTGCTGGCCTCCACGGCCGGCCTGCCGCCGCCCGGCGTCACCGCGCTGCCCCGGCGCTCCGCTGGCGCCGCCTGACCACACCCGGCCGGATACGCGAAGGCCGCCCCGGCGAACCGGGGCGGCCTTCGGCGAGTACAGGTCAGAGATAGTTCTCGGCCTCGTCGCAGACCTTGTCCAGACCCTTGTTCGCCGCCTCGAAGGCAGCCCGGTCGCCACGCGACGCGGCGGCGATGGCGGTGGTCAGCTTGTCCAGGCAGCTCGCGATGACCTTCTTCTGCCGGGCCTGCTCGTCCCGGTCGTTCTTGGTGCCGGTCAGGTCCTGCTGGGTGTCCGACAGCCGTTCCTGCACCGTCTTCAGCTCACCCTTGAGCTTCTCGATCTCCTGCTGGTTCGCCGAGATGGTGCCGTCGCGCTGGCTGACCAGCTGCCGGGACTTGTCCAGCTCGCCGTCCGTGGAGACGTACAGGAAGGTCATCACGCCACCGAAGACGAACAGCAACGCGGCGACGAGGCCGAGGACCAGCGGGGCCCACCTCCGGCCGCCGCCGGCGGGCGCGCCGCCGGCCGGTCCGTAGGGGCCGGGCGGCCCGGACATCGGCGGCGGGCCGTAGCCGGGGCCGGACACCGGTGGGGCGGACAGCGGCGGGGCCGACAGCGGCTGCGGGTAGCCGGGGCCGGAGACCGGCGGTACGGAGACCGGCGGCGCCGACATCGGCGGGGGCACCGGAGCGGCGCCCGGCGCGTAGCCCGGCTGACCCGGCGCGGCGGGCTGGTATCCGCCGTACCCGGGTGCGCCGTCGGGCGCGGTGGGCTGGTGCAGGGTCGGGGCGGGCTGGTTCGGGTCGTACTGCTGGGGCGCGGGCCGGCTGCCGTACACGTTGCCGTAGACCGTGCCCCCCGGCGCCGGGGGCGGGTTGTCGCCCCCGGCCGGTGGGTAGGACATGTCGTTCCTCCAGATGAGCTGGTCCCCCGCGGGGTGGCCCGATGGGCCGGGGTCGATGCGCTGCGGTCGCCCCACACCGGCGTGGGCGACCGGTCAGCAGAGGCGGAACCGGTCGCAGGCGGTCTTGATCGGCACCGCCAACCCGATGCCCTCGGCGTTGCGGGCCTTGGCCGTGGCGATGCCGACGACCTCCTTGGCGCCGTTGATCACCGGGCCGCCGGAGTTACCGGGGTTGATCGGCGCGTCGAACTGGATGACCGGGCCACCGCCGCGCTCGTCTTCGCGGAACGCGCTGACCACGCCCGTGGTGACGCTGTCCTGCAACCCGAGCGGCGCGCCGACCACGATGATCTGCTGGCCGGACCGCACCGGATCACTGGCCGCGACCAGACCGGCGAACTTGGCGGTGGTGCGCAACTGCGCCAGGTCCTTGTCCTTGTCGGTGGCGATGATCGTCGCCTCGAACCGCTGGTCCTTGCGCTCCAGGAACACCTTGCGCTCACCGGCGGTGAAGACCGACTCGACCACGTGGAAGTTCGTCAGCAGCGTGGTGCCGCCGCCGGACGGGGCCTTGCCGACGGCGAACGCCGTACCGGTGAACTGCCCGGCCCGCACCCGGAACACGCTCGGCAGCACCGCGCTGGCCACCGCCTCCGGGTTGAAGGCGGCTCCGGCCTGCTTCTCCAGGCTGCCGGCGCGCTGCTCCAGGCCGTCGAGCCGGCTGGCGTCCGCGCCCTGTCCCTCGGCCATCCGCTTGTCGGCGGCGGCGAGCCGGTCGTCGAGCCGGTAGATCTGGTACGCCTGCACGCCGCTGACCACCGCAAGCACGGCGGCCAGGGCCAGCGCCACCACCGCGAGCCGGCTGCGCCGGGGGGCGCGCTCCGGCGGGCCGAGCGGCGCGCCGAAGCCGGAGACCTGCTGACCCGGGTACGCCGCCGGCTGGCCGGGATAGGACGGCGCGGACACCGGCTGGCCCGGATAGGCGGGCGCGGAGACCGGCCGGCCCGGGTAGGACGAGCCGGAGCCGGACGGGGCGCCGGAGTGCCGGTCCGCGTACGGCGACGAGGCCTGGCCCGGGAACGACTGTGAACCGGGCGCCTGGCCCGGGTAGGCCGGGGCGGACTGGGCCGGTGCCGAGCCGTAGGAGGACTGCCCCGGCTGGGCCGGCGCGCCGCCGAACGACGACGGGCCCGGCTGGGACGGCGCGGCGCCGAACGACGACGGGCCCGGCTGGGACGGCGCGGCGCCGAACGACGGCTGGGACGGCGCGGGCGGGGTCGTGACACCCGACGACGCGGAGTAGGCGGCCGACGGCGACGCCCCGGCCGCGTCGGCGCGGCCCGGGTAACCGGCGGACGGCGGCGCGGTCGCCCGCGCCGGATGACCCGCGCCCGAGGACGGGGCCGGGTAACTTGTGCCCGACGAGGCGGGATAGCTGGTGCCCGAGGACCCGGGGTAGCTCGCGCCCGGCGACGCCGGGTAGCTCCCCCCGGACGATCCCGGGTAGCTCGCGCCCGGCGACGTGGCCGGGTAGCCCGTGCCCGGCGCCGCGTGGCCGGGGGTGCCGCTCCACGCCGGACCGCCACCGCCCGCTGCCGACCCGGGCACGGTCGACCCGGACAGTGGAGCCGGACCGCCGGGCGGGTCGAAGCGTGGCGGCAGGGGGCCCGGCCGATCGGCCGTCGGGTCACCGCCCTGCCCCGGCACGCCGTCGCCGGTTCCGTACCCGCCTGTCATGCTCGACCGTCCTCCCCGTCGGCTTCGCCGACGCCCCCGACCGCTGTCGCCCGGCCCTGTGCGCCGCTCGCGGCTCGATGGACCGTACCGGCGGAAACGGGCTTTGTCTCCCCCGCTGTCCGACCCTCTCACGGCCCCGCAACCCGGTTCGTTCCGGACACCTGACGGACACCGCGCCGACACGCGCCGGACCGGCTGCGCACACCGGATCGTCCGGCCTACTAGGGTTGTCAGGTGACCGACGAACCACCCCTGCGCCGTCGGGCCGCCGAAAGCCGTACGGGAGAGGTCTCCGCCGATCCGACGTCGGCCCTGCCGGAGCCGGCGGACGCGGGGACCGAGACCGAGCCGGGCGCGGCCGTCCCCCTGACCGCGCCGCGCGACGGCACGCCCGCCCCGGTGGCCACACCGGCCGAGTTGAACGAGGTCGTGGCCCGTTTCGCGGGCGGCACCGGCCCGGTGGCCCTGGACGCCGAACGCGCCTCCGGCTACCGCTACAGCCAGCGCGCCTACCTGGTGCAGTTGCGCCGCGTCGGCGCCGGCACCGCGCTCATCGACCCGCTGCCGCTGCCCGACCTGTCCGCCCTCGACGAGGCGATCGCCGAGACCGAGTGGGTGCTGCACGCGGCCAGCCAGGACCTCGCCTGCCTGGCCGAGCTGGGCCTGCGCCCGCGCCGGCTGTTCGACACCGAACTGGCCGCCCGGCTGGCGGGATTCGAGCGGGTCGGCCTGGCCGCGCTGACCGAACAGCTGCTCGGGTTCAGCCTGGAGAAGCACCACTCCGCCGCGGACTGGTCCAGCCGGCCGCTGCCGGAGTCCTGGCTGACGTACGCGGCGCTGGACGTCGAGCTGCTGGTGGACCTGCGCGACGCGCTGGACGAGGAGCTGGGGCGGCAGGGCAAGTCCGGCTGGGCGGCGGAGGAGTTCGACGCGCTGGTGCGCAACGGCGCCCGTCCGCCGCGCGTGCGCGCCGAGCCGTGGCGGCGCACGTCCGGCATCCACCGGGTACGCGGCGCGCGCGCCCAGGCCCGGGTGCGGTCCCTCTGGTACGCGCGGGACCAGATCGCCGCCCGCCGGGATGCCGCGCCGGGCCGGGTGCTGCCCGACTCGGCTATCGTGGCCGCCGCCGAGCTGGACCCGAAGGACGAGAAGACGCTGCTCACGCTCCCCGGTTTCGGTGGGCGCTCGGTGCGCCGGCTGGCACGTACCTGGCTGGCGGCGCTCGACGACGCGCGTCAGTTGCCGGACGACGCGCTGCCGGTGAGCCCGACGGTGGAAGGGCCGCCTCCGCCGCACCGCTGGGCCGAGCGTGACCCGGTGGCGGCCGGGCGGCTGGCCCGGGCCCGGGAGGTGGTGGTCGGCACCGCCGGGGCGCACCGGCTGCCGGCGGAGAACCTGATCGCGCCGGACTCGATCCGCCGGCTGGCGTGGCAGCCGCCGGAGGAGATCACCGACGACACCGTCGCGGAGGCGCTGCGCGCCTTCGGCGCCCGGGAGTGGCAGATCGGGCTGCTGCTGCCCGCTCTTACCGAGGCGCTGCGCACCCCCCAGCAGTAACGTCGGCGGCAGGTGTGAGGTGGGCCACGCGGGGGGTGGTGCCGCGTTTGGTTACTGGCGAGTAGCATCCGGGGAAATGCCCGTGCCGAGGGAGGCTCCAAGTGCCCCGTGAAGTCCGGGATGTCGTCTTCGTCGACGGCGTCCGTACCCCGTTCGGCAAGGCGGGTGGGATGTACGCCAACACCCGCGCCGACGATCTGGTGATCCGCTGCATCCGCGAGCTGATGCGCCGCAACCCGCAACTGCCGCCGGAGAAGGTGGAGGAGGTGGCGATCGCCGCCACCACCCAGATCGGTGACCAGGGCCTGACCATCGGCCGTACCGCCGCACTGCTGGCCGGCCTGCCCAAGACCGTGCCGGGCTTCGCCATCGACCGGATGTGCGCCGGCGCGATGACCGCCGTCACCACCGTGGCCAGCGGCATCGCCATGGGCGCGTACGACGTCGCGATCGCCGGCGGCGTCGAGCACATGGGCCGCCACCCGATGGGTGAGGGCGTCGACCCCAACCCGCGCATCGTCGCGGAGAAGCTCGTCGACCCGTCCGCCCTGGTGATGGGCTCCACCGCGGAGAACCTGCACGACCGGGTCCCGCACATCACCAAGGAGCGCACCGACGCGTTCGCGCTGGCGTCGCAGCAGAAGACCGCCAAGGCGTACGCCAACGGCAAGCTCCAGGGCGACCTGGTGCCGGTGGCGGTGCGCGACCCGGAGGCGGGCTGGGGCCTGGCCACCGTGGACGAGGCGCCCCGCGACACCTCGATGGAGAAGCTGGCCGGGCTGAAGACGCCGTTCCGGCCGCACGGCAAGGTCACCGCAGGCAACGCGGCCGGCCTGAACGACGGCGCCACCGCCGCGCTGCTGGTGGCCGAGGAGACCGCTCGTGAGCTCGGCCTGCCGGTCGGCATGCGCCTGGTGTCGTTCGGCTTCGTCGGCGTCGAGCCCGAGGTGATGGGCGTCGGCCCGATCCCGTCGACCGAGAAGGCGCTGCGCATCGCCGGCCTCAGCATCGACGACATCGGCCTGTTCGAGCTGAACGAGGCGTTCGCGGTGCAGGTGCTCGCCTTCCTCGACCACTTCGGCATCGCCGACGACGACCCGCGGGTCAACCCGTGGGGCGGCGCGATCGCCATCGGTCACCCGCTCGCGTCCTCCGGCGTCCGGCTGATGACCCAGCTCGCCCGCCAGTTCGCCGAGCACCCCGAGGTCCGCTACGGCCTCACCGCCATGTGCATCGGCATCGGCATGGGCGGCACCGTGATCTGGGAGAACCCGCACTGGGAGGGTGGAGACAAGTGAGCCTCGCCGCACCGAACGAGGTCGTCACCAAGGCGCTGCTGCGCCAGGTGGCCGTACCCGGGCTGGACCGGCCCGCCGCCCTCATCACGCTGGACAACGGCTTCGACCACACCAAGCCGAACACCTTCGGCCCGGCCGGTCTGACCAGCCTGGACGAGGCGATCACCGCCGCGCTGGCGGCGGAGCCGGCGTTCATCGCGGTCACCGGCAAGCCGTACATCTTCTGCGTGGGCGCGGACATCACCAGCCTGCCCGCCCTGGAGAACCGCGAGCAGGCGCTGGAGATCGGCCGGCTCGGCCACCGCGTCTTCGCCCGGCTCAAGGACAGCGCCGTCCCCACCTTCGCGTTCGTCAACGGCGCGGCGATGGGCGGCGGCCTGGAGCTGGCGCTGCACTGCCACTACCGGACGCTGTCGGCGGGCGCGGCGGCGCTGGCGCTGCCCGAGGTCTCGCTCGGCCTGATCCCCGGCTGGGGCGGTACGCAGCTGCTGCCGAACCTGATCGGCATCCCGGCCGCCACCCAGGTGATCATCCAGAACCCGCTGATGCAGAACAAGATGCTCAAGCCGAAGCAGGCGGCCGAGATGGGCATCGCGGACGTGCTGCTGGAGCCGGCCGACTTCCTGGAGCGGTCGCTGGAGTGGGCCGCCGGCGTGGTCCGGGGCGAGGTCGCCGTGACCCGCCCCGAGGTCGACAAGGACATGTGGGCGGGCGTGCTCTACTTCGCCCGGCAGACCCTCGACCAGCGGCTGCACGGCGCGGTCCCGTCCGCGTACAAGGCGCTGGACCTGCTGGAGACGGCGAAGGACGCCGACTTCGCCACCGGCACCGCGGCGGAGGACGACGCCCTCGCGGACCTGGTCTTCTCCGAGGAGCTGCGCAGCGGCCTGTACGCCTTCGACCTGGTGCAGCGGCGGGCCAAGCGCCCGGCCGGCGCGCCGGACAAGGGCCTGGCCCGCCCGGTCACCAAGGTCGGCATCGTCGGCGCCGGCCTGATGGCCAGCCAGCTCGCGCTGCTGTTCGCCCGGCGGCTGCAGGTGCCGGTCGTGATGACCGACCTGGACCAGTCGCGGGTGGACAAGGGTGTCGGCTATGTGCACACCCAGATCGAGAAGGCCGTTAGCAAGGGCCGGATGGACAAGGGCACCGCGGCCAAGCTGTACGGCCTGGTCAGCGGCTCGGTCGACAAGTCCGTCTTCGCCGACGCCGACTTCGTCATCGAGGCCGTGTTCGAGGACCTGGGCGTCAAGAAGCAGGTCTGGGCCGAGCTGGAGAAGATCGTCAAGCCGGAGGCGGTGCTCGCCACCAACACCAGCTCGCTGTCCATCACCGAGATGGCCGCCGACCTGGAGCACCCGGAGCGGGTGGTCGGCTTCCACTTCTTCAACCCGGTCGCGGTGCTGCCGCTGCTGGAGATCGTCCGCGGCGAGCGGACCGACGACGCCACGCTGGCCACCGCGTTCGCTGTCGGCAAGCAGCTCAAGAAGTCGTCGGTGCTGGTCAAGGACGCCCCGGCGTTCGTGGTGAACCGGCTGCTGACCCGCTTCCTCGGCACCGTGTTCGCGGCCGTCGACGCCGGCACCCCGCTGGACGTGGCGAACAGCGCGCTGGACCCGCTGGGCCTGCCGATGCGTCCGCTGGCGCTGCTGCAGCTCGTCGGGCCGGCCGTGGCGTACCACGTCGGCGGCACCCTGCACGAGGCGTTCCCGGACCGGTTCGGCGTCAGCGAAAACCTCAAGCGGATCGCCGACTCGGGCCAGCCGATCGTGGTCGACGACCAGATCAACGACGAGGTGGCGAAGCTGCTGGTGGTCGGCGACGAGCCGCTCACCGCCGAGCAGGTGCGGCAGAACGCGCTGGACGCGCTGGCGCAGGAGATCCGGCTCATGCTCGACGAGGGCGTCGTCGCCGAGGCGCAGGACATCGACCTGTGCATGATCCTCGGCGCCGGCTGGCCGTTCCACCTGGGCGGCGTGACGCCGTACCTGGACCGGACCGGCACCTCCGAGCGGGTGACCGGCAAGCGGTTCCTGCCGCGCGGCGTGGCCAGCCTGCGCTGACCGATACCGCATCGATCGCGGTGGTCGGGCTGTCCGAGACGGACGCCCGGCCACCGCGATCGGCGTTTCGCGGGCAGGTCACGGGTCGGATGCGGTTTCGTCCCACCGGCCTTCCACGGACAGCGGCATGTCGGTGCTCCTGGCTACGATCACGCCTTCAGTTTTCTCACAGGAGCTGCCTACATGTCCCAGCCGCCGTCCAATCCCTACCCCGGCCACTACCCGCCGCCCCAGCACCAGCCCGGCGGCTTCCAGCCGCCCCAGCAGCCGCAGTACGGCGGTGGCTACCCGCAGGCTCCGCAGCAGCCCCAGTACGGCGCTGACTACCCGCAGATCCCGCAGCAGCCCCAGTACGGCAACCAGTTCGGCGCGCCGGTCCCGCCGAAGAAGTCCGGCGTCGGCAAGATCCTGCTGATCGTCCTCGCGGTGGTCCTGGTGCTCTGCGTCGGTGGCGGCATCGTCACCTGGCTCGTCACCAAGGACACCGTCGGCGAGGTGGTCACCGCCACCAAGACCCGGGTGGTCGAGCCGCAGACGCTCGGTGGCCGGCCGAAGGTCACCGACCCTCAGCTGCAGAACGCCGCGACGCAGATGAAGGCCTCGCTCAGCAAGGACGTGCCGGACGCGACGAGCACGGCCGGCGCCTTCTACGGCAACCCGGAGAAGAAAGACCTGGTCATGATCGTCGCCGTGTCCGGCGTCATGGCCGACCCGAAGAAGGAACTGGACGACGCCGCCACGGCGGTCACGCCGGACCTGGCCACCAAGGACTTCAAGACGGTCGACCCGGGCCCGCTTGGCGGCGACGCCAAGTGCTCCGACGGCAAGGCCTCGGGTGAGCAGGTGGCCGTCTGCATCTGGGCCGACCGGGGCAGCCTCGGCATGGTGGTCGTCTACTTCAAGTCCGCGGCCGAGCTCCAGAAGGAGTTCGTCACGATGCGCGGCGAGATCGAGAAGCAGGGCTGACACCGCTACGCACCGGGCCCCCGCCGCGACGGCGGGGGCCCGGTGTCGTTTCCGGATCAGGCGGACTCGGCCCGTTCGGCAGGGCTCCGGCAGACGCAGAACTCGTTGCCCTCGGGGTCGGCCAGCACCACCCAGCCGCTGCCGTCCGGCCGGCGCCGGTCGGCCACCAGCGTGGCGCCGAGGTCACGCAGCCGCGCCACCTCCTCGTCGCGGGTGCCCTCGGCCGCGTGCAGGTCGATGTGGAACGCGCCCTTGCCGTGCCGCTCGCCCACCCGGACGAACAACAGGTCGGGGCCGTCGCCGGCGGGCGCGGCGAGGACCGCCTCCGGGTCGTCCGGGTGGTCGTCGTCGGCGAGCCGGCGGTCGAGCACCCGGGCCCACCATCCGGCGAGGGTGTACGGGTCGTCGGATTCGACTGTCACGCAATGGAACTGTGCACTCATCGGTGCTTCCTCCTGTGGGGTACGCGCCCCGGCGGAGTGGGAACGTCAGCGGGGAACGCGGGGCGCGGGACGGTTCACGAAAGACATCGACCACACCCCCTTCCACCTCATCGGGCTGACCGGTTGATCATTCCACCGCCCTCCGGCGCCGGCAACCCCGCCCCGCCGCAAGGAAGGGCCCCTTGTTAACAGCTGCGTGTTAACAAGGGGCCCTTCCTCTACCGGAGGCGTTAAGAAGGTGCCCTTCCTTACGGGCCGACGAACACCGCCTTCGCGCGCCAGTCGACGCCGTCGACCGCCGGGCCGCTGCGCACGGTGAACGTCGCGGCCGGCACGCCGTTCACCCAGTCGGTGGCGGCCAGGTCACCGGTGTTGCGGTTGACCTTGTACAGCGTGCCGCCGGAGACGAAGACCGCGCCCGCGTCGGCGAACCCGCTCGCCCCGGACACCGTGAACCGGTCGGCGCCGACGACGCCGCTGTCCGGGGTGAACCAGCGCCAGAACAGTCCGTTCTGCCCGTTGAGCGTGTAGTAGAGCCGCCCGCCGGAGAAGAACATGCCGGTCACGTTCGGGATCTCGGCGTAGAAGCCGGTGGTCGCGCCGACGTACGTCTGCCCGGTCGGCCCGGAGTTGGTGATCACGTTGTCCCAGTACGGGTCGTGGTACGGGTCCACCAGTTCCGGCGTGCCGAACGTGGTGCCGTTGAACGTACGCCGCCACAGCGCGCCGTCGGCGCCGTAGAACACCGTCCCGCCGACCCAGAACGCGTTGCGCGCGCCCGCCCAGACGGTGCCGTCCGGGTCGGTCACCGGGTCCGGCGCGCCGACCGTGCTCTGCCCGTCGTACGAGCGCACCTGCACCGGCGAGCTGGCCGGGGCGGGCGGGGGCCCGGTCTTGACGATCTCGACGGCGTTCACCAGCGGGTTCTCCCGCACGTGGCGGAACTCCACGTCGATCGAGCCGTCGCTGACCACCGTGAACTCCCGCATGGTGCCCACGTTGTGCCCGGCGGTGGCGGACAGGTCGAGGTCGTCGAGGACGACAGCACCCTCCAGCGCCACGTCGAAGATCCGCGTGCCGGCGTTGGCGGTGCCCGCGTACCGGTTGGCCATGTAGAGCCGCACGTGCACCTCGGTGCCGTTGGGCACCGGGAACTGCCAGGTCATCTCCGCACCGCCGGACGGGTCGTACCGCTCGTGGTTGTAGAGCTCGACCGGGGTGCCGGCCGGCACCGTCGAGTCCAGGCTCGCGGCGGTGGTGTAGCTGGAGACGCTGCTGCCGGTGTTGTGGTACGGGCTGGGGCTGGAGCTGGTGTCAGCCGCCCAGTCCGGCCCGCCGTCGGTGGCGGCGACGGACGAGCCGCCGGCGTTCACCCGGTACAGCACGTTCGTCGGCTGCGGCAGGCCCGCCTGGTAGACGTTGCCGGGCAGGGTGGCCGTGGTGGTGGGGTGCACCGCCGTCCCGCCGGCCAGCGGGAAGAACGCGATCCGCTCCCGGCGGTACTGGAAGTTGCCGATCCACAGCGTGTCGCCGCCGACCCAGAGCCCGGTCGGCGTGACGAGCATCTCGGAGGCGCCGATGCCGCGCGGGTGGCGGCCGGGGTTCCAGGACAGCGGCAGGCCGTTGGCCGGGTCGAGCGCGGCGATGCTGGCCCGGCCGACCGCGCCGGCCCGGGCGTTGTCGGTGCCGGTGGTGTTGTTGAGCCAGCGGAGGTGGCCGCCGACGTAGACCGCCTCTTCGCTGATGCCGACGGACAGGAACGTGTCGCCGCCGCTGTAGTCGACCCAGGTCGGCTGGAGAGCGGAGCCGGTCGCGCCGGCCTCCCAGCGGGCCGCGGTGTCGCAGAGCGTTCCGCTGTACGGCGCGCCGGTGGTGACCACCACGAAGTAGCTGTTGTCCGGGGAGAACGCGACGTCACGGACGTACGAGTCGAAGGACTGCCACTTGCAGCGCGGCGTGTAGCGGGCCGTGTTCCAGTCCGCGACGGTGGCGGCGGTGGCACCCAGGTCGATCTTGACGATCTGGTCGTGCAGCACCCCGTCGGCCTTCTTGAAGTTGCCGATGACGACGAGCTGCGTGCCGTCCGGGGAGACGGCGAGCTTCTCCGCGCCGACGCCGGCCTTGGCGCCGCTGACCCCGTCCCAGTTGTGGTTCTCGGTCAGCGTGGTGGTGAGGTAGCTGTCCACGGCGCCGGTGGTGGCGTTGAGCGACGCGAGTCCGCCGCGCGGGTTGGGGTTGCCGGCCGTGGTGAAGATGCCGCCGACCAGCAGCCGGTTGCCGACCAGCGCGATGTCCTTGATGAGCCCGTTGAACGCGGGCGGCGCGAAGCTGGTGACGACCGCCCCGGTGTTGACGTCGAGCAGGGCCACCTTGCGCCGGGTCACGCCGTTGACGGTGTTGAACTTGCCGGCGACGAAGACCGTGTTCGCCGTGGGCCCGCCCGTGACCGCTGTCACCTCGTTGTCGAGCGTGGGCGCGAACGCGGTGTCCACCGCGCCGGTGGCCTTGTCGAACGCGAGCAGGTAGTCGCGGGGGATGTCGACGTCGGAGTTGCGGTTCTGCACACGGGTGAAGGAGCCGCCCGCGATGATCTTCGTACCGGCGTCGTGGATCGCGTCGACCGAGCCGTCCTGGACGTCGGGCGAGGCCGTGGAGGGGACGGTGTGGACCACTTTGTCGTGGCCGGGCGCGGCGGCGGCCGCGGGCGTGGCCGGAGAGAGGCCGACGACGGTGAGGGCGCCGGCGGTGAGGACCGCGAGAAGACGGCGGCGGCGCGGGGCCGAGAGGTGGGTCACGGGCAGCTCCGGTGGGTGAGCAGGGTGAGGCGTCGCTGCGCTTACTCTCCGTTGATCACCGCTCCACGTCCAGCGTGAGCCGAGCATTCTGCCCGACCACCGTGCCGCCGGGGGCCGACCACCGCCGGGTCCGGCCAGGACAGCCGAGGCTGTCCGCACGAAAAGGTGAGGCCGCCTCACCGGCTGGACGGATCGGGATGGGCGGTCAGGTGGCCGCGGGCGGGTCGGCCGACGGAAGCGTGACGGTCACCTCCAGGCCACCACCGGGCTGGGCGACCGCCTTCACCGTGCCGCCGTGCGCGTCGCAGACGGCCCGCACGATCGACAGACCGAGCCCGGAGCCGCGAGCACCGGTGCGTTCCTGGCCGCCGCGCCGGAACGGCTCGAACAGCCCGGGTACGTCGGCGGGGGCGACCTCGAAGCCGGTGTTCCCCACCACCAGCCAGGACCGCTGCCCGTCGGTGCCGGTGCGCACCCAGATCCGCCCGTGCAGGTGGTTGTAGCGGACCGCGTTCTCCACCAGGTTGCCGGCCAGCCGGTCGAGCAGCCCCGGGTCACCGACCACCGGCGCCGGACGCAGCGACGTGTGCACCTTCAGGCCGATCCGCTCGACCTCCCGGGACACCGCGGACAGCGCGTTGGCGGTGCCGACGGCGAGGTCCGACTCCGCGCGCCGGGCCAGCCGCCGGCCGGTCTGGGCCTCGCTGCGGGCCAGCACCAGCAGCGCGTCGACCAGGCCGTTGGCCCGCTCCGAGGCGTCCCGCACCACCCCGGCCATGCGGCGGTACTCGGCGAGGTCGGCGTCGTCGTCGCTGAGCGTCACGTCGATTTCGGTACGCATCACCGCGAGCGGCGTCCGCAGCTCGTGCGAGGCGTTCGCGACGAACCGTTTCTGTGCCTCGAACGCGCCGCTGATCCGGTCCAGCATCGCGTCGAACGTCTCGGCCAGCTCGGCCACCTCGTCGTCGGCGCCGGACCAGCCGATCCGCTCGTCGAGCGTGGCCTCGCCGAGCCGGCGCGCGGTGGCTGTCACCTGGTGCAGCGGGCGCAGCGCCCGGCCGGCCACCAGGTACGCCCCGGCCACCCCGACGACGCTGATCGCCACGAGCGCGAGCAGTCCCTTGACCAGCAGTTCCTGCGACGCCGCGTCGACCAGTTGCTGCTGCCACTGCCCGGCGTCGAGGGTGCGGCCGTCGGTGAGCACCACTGTGGTGCCGGGCAGCAGCTCGTCGGTGGGGCGCAGCGCGTCGCGGACCAGCAGCCAGGCCAGCAGCACCAGGATCGCCCCGGCACCGACCAGCAGGACGCCGTTGAGCAGGGTCAGCCGCAGCCGCAACGTCGGCCGCACCCGCCGGGTGCCCACGCTCACTGCGTGCGGCCGATCCGGTAGCCCGCCCCGACCACCGTGTCGATGAGCGGCGGGTCGCCCAGCTTCTTGCGCAGCGTCATCACGGTGACCCGGACGATCGTGGTGAACGGGTCGGTGTTGGCGTCCCAGACCCGTTCCAGCAGCTCTTCGCTGGACACCACCGCGCCGCGCGCCTTGAGCAGCTCGGCGAGCACGCCGAACTCCTTGTTGGTGAGGTCGAGCGGCACGCCACCACGGATGACCACCCGCCGGGCCGGGTCCAGCACCAGGTCGGCCACCTCCAGCACCGGCGGCGCGGCCGGGGTGGCCCGGCGCCCGAGCGCCTGCACCCGCGCCACCAGCTCGTCGAACGCGAACGGCTTGGCCAGGTAGTCGTCGGCGCCGAGCTGCAGCCCCTCCACCCGGTCGGCGACGGTGCCGCTCGCGGTGAGCATCAGCACCCGGGTCAGCGCGCCGGAGGCGGCCAGATCGGCGCAGATCTGGTCGCCGTGCACACCCGGCAGGTCGCGGTCCAGGATCACCACGTCGTACCGGGTGACGAACGCCGCCTCGTGGCCGGCGTCGCCGTCGTAGGCGACGTCCACCGCCATCCCGCGCTTGCGCAGCCCGCGCGCGATCGCGTCGGCGAGGTTGCGCTCGTCCTCGACCACCAGTACCCGCATCCCGGCCTCCCGCCTCGTGACCTCTGACAACCTAGTGCCGCCGGCCAAGCGTGTCGCCGGAGGAGCCGCCCCAGCGGCGCAGTCCGGCTGATCCGCCCGCGCTGTCCACCGAGTCCTCCCCTCCCGTCGGCGAGCTTCGTTACGGTCCGTCAGGTCAGCACCGACATGACGCCGTGTCACGCACTGTTACTGGCGCTCGCTTCCACAACCGAGGCAGCTGCCGAGCTAAAACTCCCTGACCTTTGGAAACGCCGAATCGGCCATTGGGGCAGCCGAGACCCCTCCGCCGACTTTGCCCTGCAGCCAGATACGCATATGTTGCCCACAGTCACGGATGCGTCGGTGGCTGCAGAGCAAAGTCGACGTAGGGTAGACCCGGCGAGCCCGCGTCACAGTCACCTTCGGTGACCGGAAACCCAAACCGATCAGGCGGGCCAGCGCAACGACGCGCTACGTGCGTCGCAGCGTCGGAGCACGAGTGCCGGCGGGCCGGCTGATAGGCGCAGGTCGGGGTATGGCTTGCCCGGGTCAGAGCGCGGTGGCTACCGCGCTGATGGACACGAACGCCGGCAACGGGCTGTCCGCGCCCGACACTCAAGCGGTCCGACTACCCGCCCTCGCCACAGTCGCCCGCAGACTCCCGCGTGTCAGGCACCTCAGTAGCGGTACCTATGAATCGGACCCTGGGGAGACTGAGCTCACGGCTGCTGCGTTGCAGTCCGGTCGGCCACAGGAACCACGATCTCGTCGGGTCGGTGAAGTGCAGTCCGAAGCTTTTGTGAAGCCAGGGCCAGAACTCTTCGTCTCCGGGCAGGGTCGGCAGGCTGAGCGTGAGCACCACGCAAGGCGGTGCGTCCGTCGTGAGGAGATAGGCCTGCTGCGGTGGCGTCGACGGGCCGCCTGCCGGGACACCAACGAGGGTGATCCCGGAGATGGGGACAGGCGATCGGTTCTGAACCTTCAGCCGGCCCGATTGCCCGTCCCGGGGGTAGGTCAACCACCAGAAGGCGACCCGGGAGGCGTATCTCTTCTCGTACCGGTCGCGTTCCAGCTGCGCCATTTCCAGCTGCGTGCGGTTGATTTCCTGTTGGTCCCTGTAGGTGACACCAGCGACTATCAGCGCCGGGATCGCGACCGCGACCGCTAGCAGGCCGGACAGCGCCTGCACCCAGTCGGTGAGCTTTGCCCGCTCGCGCGGCTGACGCGATCCCCCGCGCCGTGGCGGCAGGACGCGACGCCGCGGGCGCTGCCGAACCACCATCTGCTCCCCCAATCTTCCGAGGTCGGTCTACATGGTGGGTCCTGGCGTACGTCCGCCGACACCCTCACCGCCGTTGCACAAAACCTTCGGGTACGCGATGCTCAGCGGCAATGATCGACAAGCACGCGGTCGAGACACCCGATCCACGCCGGGCGGCACCCCGATGACCGGCCGCGACATCGCGTACCGCCGGTTCCGTTTCCCGGCGGACCGGGACGTGGGCCTCGCCGACGGGCTCACCGCGGGGCCGGACGGGCTGGTGCTCGACGGCGCGCCCGGCCGCCTGACCCACACCGATCCGCACTCCGGGACCACCGCCGAGTACGCCGCCGGGAGCTGGACCTCCCCGGTGACGCCACTCGGCTTCGCCGCCGTCGAGCTGGTGCCCTCCTGGACCGCGCACACGCCGGCCGGCTGCTGGCTGCGCGTGGAGCTGCGCGGCTGGGCCGGCGACGCGGCCTCCACCGGCTGGTACGAGCTGGGCCACTGGGCCGCCGACGACAGCGCGGTGCACCGGGCGTCCGTACCCGGGCAGGCGGACGACCGGGCGCGGGTGGCCGCCGACACGCTGCGGGTGACCGGCGCGACGGTGACCGGCTGGCAGGTGCGGGTGACGCTGCTGCGCCGCCTCGACGCGGCGGACGGCCCGGCGCTGCGCACGATCGGCGTGGTCGCCTCCACCGACCCGCCCGGCGTCGGACAACGAGCCGTCGCAAGAACCGATGCCGGCGCGGGCGGCGCGCGAGGGCGGGTGCTGGACGTGCCGCGCTACGCGCAGCGGCTGCACGCCACCGGGGAGACCCGCTGGGGCGGCGGTGGAGACTCCTGGTGCAGCCCCACCTGCGTGTCCATGGTGCTCGACTTCTGGGGCGCGGGCCCCACCCCGGACCGGTACGCCTGGGTGACGCCGCCCGGCCCCCGCCCGCGGGTGGTGCACGCCGCCCGGCACTGCTTCGACCACGCGTACGCCGGAGCGGGGAACTGGCCGTTCAACACCGCGTACGCGGCGACGCACGGGGTGGACGCGTTCGTCACCCGGCTGCGTTCGCTGGCCGAAGCGGAACTGTTCGTGGCCGCCGGCATCCCGCTGATCGTCTCGGCGGCGTTCACCGCCGGGCAGGTGCCGGGGCTGGACTACGACACCCGGGGGCACCTCATCGTGCTGGCCGGCTTCACCGCCGACGGCGATCCGGTGCTGAACGACCCGTACGCGCCGGACGACGAGCGGGTCCGCCGCACCGTGCCGCGCGCGCCGTTCGAGCGCGCCTGGCAGGTGGGCAGCGGCGGCGTCGTGTACGTACTGCGGCCCGAGTCGACGCCCCTGCCGCCGCCACCGGCGCAGGCCAACTGGTGATCAGCGTCCGGCCGGCCAGATCGCCATGCCGCCGGTCGGGCGCAGGCACACCAGCTGCGTACCCGTGTCCGCGCACTCCGACCAGGCGCCGGGCAGGATCCCCCGGATCCGCACCTGCCCGACCGCCACGTCCAGCGCGCCGACGAGCGTCCGGTCCTCGGTGAGCGTGCGCAGCCCGAGCAGCGGCCCGGACGGGAGGTCGTTGCCCGAGACGCGCCAGCGGCCCAGCCGGGCCAGCACCCGGCCGGTCGGCGGGTCCAGCGCCGACAGTTCCAGCTCCTCCCCGACCCCGCGCTCGGCGGCGATCAGCCGGTCGCCGACCGGCCCCATCCCGAGCCACCGCTCGTCGGTCCAGGCCGGGCGGCCGGTGGCCGGATCGAGGGCCTGCGCGCCGCCCACCTGGTTGCGCAGGCACACCATCCCGGCGCAGTCGGCGAACCAGAGTCCGGCGCGGGAGCCGACCGGCAGGCTCCACCGTTCCTCGAGCCGGTCCAGCCCGTACCCGGTGACTGAGCCCCGGGCGTCCTCGACCAGCAGCAGATCGGCCACCACCTGGGCGTACCGGTAGTCGGCGCGGCCGGCCGCGGGCGCCACCCGGCCGGTGTGCGCGACGGTGCCCGCGTCCGCGTCGTACACGGTCACCCGGCCCTGCGGGGTGACCAGGACGAGCTGTGTCACCCCGTGGTCGTCGCGGCGGTACCCCACCTCCTGGCCCGGTACGGGCAGCGTCCACCGCACCGCGCCGGAGGCCGGGTCCACGGCCCGTACGGTGCCCGCGCCGGGCGGGCGGGGGTTCTCCAGCAGCAGCCCGCCGGAGGCGGTCGGGACCGGGTATCCGGGATGCCGCCAGCGCAGCGTGCCGGTCGCCGGGTCGAGCATCGCGGACACCGAGTCACCGTCCCCGGCCGGGCTGCTCGTCACCAGCAGTCCCCCGGCCACTGTGGTGAGGCCGAGCACGTGGTCGCCGTCGGTCAGCGCGAACCGCCACGCCGGTTCCCCGCCGGGCAGCCGGTACGCGGCGACCACCCGCCCGCCCCGGCCGGTCGCGCCGGGGCCGTCGGCCACCACCACCCGGTCCGGCCGGACCACGAACGCCGCGCCCTGCGGGGCGGGAATCCGGATCGGCACGGGCCGGCGCGGCGGACCGGCGGCAGCGTGCACGACGAGCAGCACCAGTACGCCGAGCAGCGCCACCCGGACCGCCGGGCCGGGCGGCCGGCGGGGCGGCGCGGGTTCCGGCTCGTCGGCGGACTCGCCGTGCCGCATCTCGCCCAGTTCGATCACCGGGCTCACGGCAGCCGCCGCACCACGTAGTCACCTGCGGGCCTGCGGCAGACCAGCAGCGTCACGCCGGTCGTGCAGTCGGTTCCGGTGATCACTCCCCTGATCGGGGGCGGACCGCCGGACAGGTCCATCTCGGCCAGGAGCTGCCGGCCGCCGCCCAGCAGCCGGGTGGCCAGCAGCGGGCCGCCGGACCCGTGCTGCGGGGCCAGGGTCCAGCCGCCCAGCTCGGCGATCAGACGCCCGTCGGCCTGGCCGAGCACCGCCAGGCCGCCGGCGCCGATCGCGGTGTCGCCGACGAGCAGCCGGTCGTCGCGCGCCGCCACGACGCGCGCCCACCGGTCCACGCTCCAGCGCACGGCGCCGGTCGCCGGGTCGAGCGCTGTCATCCCGGCGCCCGGCCGGACGGCGCAGAGCAGGGCGCCGCACCTGTCGACGTAGTCGACGAGCTTCTGTTCGACGGTCCAGCGCGGTCGCAGCGTGTCCAGGTCGTACGCCTCGATGAGCCCGCCGCCGATCTCCAGCAGCAGCCCGGCCACGGTCATCACGTGGCGCGGGCCGGGCGGTCGCACCGGGTGCAGGTCCCGGGCCGCGACCCGCGCGCCGGTGCGCGCGTCCACGACCACCACCTGCCCGGTGGCCGGCCACAACAGCATGCGTTCCGTCCCGGAGCCGTAATCGAACCCCAGCATGCCCGTCGAGGGCAGCGTCCACATCGTCCTTCCGTCGGCGGGGTCGACCCGGGTGATCGACGGGCGGGGGTCGGACGCGGCGGACTGCGACAGCAGCACCCGGCCGACCGCGAACGCGACGCCGCGCCGGCGCCAGACGTCCACGCCGGTGGCCGCGTCGTACGTCACCGTCTCCCAGTCCTCGTCGCCGCCGGCCGGGCCGGCCACCATCACCCGGCCGTCCTGCTCCCACACCGACACGGCGGTGCCGATGCCGGGCAGCGGACTGCGCCACAGTTCCCGCCCTTCGCGGTAGGTGACGATCTCCCGCCCGTCACCGCGGTTCGGCCGCACCACGTACACCACGTCGCCGGAGACGAACACGGCCGAGCCCAGGCCGCCGGGCAGCGTCCACTCCGCCGGTCCTCGCGGCGGCGCGGCGGCGGCGAGCGTGAGCAGCGCCAGCAGCAGGAGCGCCAGGGTGCGGGCCGGCCGCCCGACGCTGCGCGGCGGGCGGGGGGCCGCCGGGGGCGGAGCGTCGTGACGCAACTCCCCCAGATCGATGACGGTCACGACCATCCTCTCCCGCGCGCCCGGCCGCCGTCCGGCCGTGACCGGCATCGCCACAATTCGCCTGTACGATGGCGCGTCGTGGCCGTGCCCGTGGTGGACCCCTCGTTGAACCCCTCGTCCGTCGAGACGGACGCCGTCGTGGCCGATCCGCCACGCCGTGCCCGTCGCCGGCCGGCCCGCGCCGATCTGCTGGCCATCGGAGCCTATGTGCTGCTCGGTGTTCTCGTCTGCCTCAACTACTGGGGCGACGTGGAGCACCGGGTCTCCTCGCACCTGCCGACCGACCACAGCTGGTTCGAGTGGCTGTTCGCGCACGGCGCCTACTCGGTGCAGCACCTGGAGAACCCGCTGTTCACCACCCGGCAGAACGCGCCGGACGGGGTGAACATGATGGCGAACACCTCGCTGCTCGGGGTGACCCTGCCGCTTGCGCCACTGACGCTGCTGCTCGGCCCGCAGGTGATGTACGCGCTCTACCTGGGCGCGGCGCTGTCGGCGACCGCCGCCACGTCGTACTGGGTGCTGTCGCGGCACCTGGTCCGGTCCCGGGCCGCCGCGTTCGCCGGTGGCGCGTTCCTCGGCTTCGCGCCGGGCATCGTCCATCACGCGAACGGCCAGCCCAACTTCGTGTCGAACTTCCTCCTGCCGCTGATCGTGGCGCGGGTGCTGCGGCTGGGCGAGCCGGGGCGGTGGCGGCGCAACGGGCTGGCGCTCGGGCTGCTGGTGGCGTACCAGGTCTTCATCAACGAGGAGATGCTGCTGCTCACCGCGCTGGCCTGCCTGGTCGTCGTGGTGGCGTACGCGGTGCAGCGGCCCCGGGCGGCCCGCGCGCGGGCCGGGTCGTTCCTGGCCGCGCTCGGACTCGGCGGCGGGCTGGCGCTGCTGCTGACCGCGTACCCGATCTGGTTCCAGTTCAACGGGCCGCAGTCCTACCGCGGATTGCAGGGCGGCGTCTTCCACAACTGGGGTGAGGACCTGGTGGCCTTCGTCACGTTCGCCCGGGACACGATCGCCGGTGACGAGGCGGTGGAGAAGACCATCGGGCTGACCGAGCAGAACACCTGGTTCGGCTGGCCGCTGGTGCTGGTGGCGCTGGGCGCGCTGGTGCTGCTGGTCCGCCGGTCGGTGCCGGCCCGGATCCTGGCTGTGCTGGTGGTCGTCTTCACTGTCGCCTCGATCGGCCCGGTGGTGCGGTTCAACGGTGTGGAGACCGACGTCGACGGGCCGTGGGCGTACATTCCGGACGACCTGCCGCTGGTCGAGATGATGATGCCGACCCGGTTGAGCCTGGTCGTGGTGGCCGCCGTGGGTGTGCTGCTCGCCCTGGCGTGGGACGCGCTGGCCGGTGCCGGCCGTCCGCCGGTGCCCGCCCCCCGCGCCGCCGCCGACGACAGCACGGACGGCGACGGCGACGGGACGGCCGCGCGCGACACGCGCCGCCGGGTGCTGCGGCTGGCCGGGTACGCCGCGATCGTGGCCGCCCTGGTGCCGCTGATCCCGCGTCCGCTGCCGGCGGAGCACATCGACCCGCCGCCGCGCTTCATCACCGCCGGTGGCTGGCGGCCGTACGTGCCGGAGGGCCGCACGCTGGTGCCGGTGCCGATCCCGAGCAACGTGCACGGGCTGCACACGCTGCGCTGGAGCGCGCTGACCGGACACGAGTTCCCGATCCCGGGCGGCTATTTCATCGGCCCCAACGAGCGCGGTGAGGGTGTCTTCGGCGCGCCGAACCGCCCCACCAGCACGCTCATCTACTCCACGATGGACGCCAACGTGGTGCCGGAGATCACCGAGGAGAACCGCCGCCAGGCCGTGGACGACCTGCGCTTCTGGCGGGCGTCGGTGGTGGTGCTCGGGTCCGGTCCGCGCGAGGCGGTGCTGCGCGACCTGATGGCCGAGCTGCTCGGCCCGCCGCAGCGGGTGGACGACGTGTGGCTCTGGGACGTGCGCGACCGGGTCTGAGCCGGCGTGCCGCTCAGCCGACGAGCCCGCGGACGTCCCACAGGTGCCCGCCGGGCACGTCCCGGCCGGGGCCGAGAAGGGCGTCCAGCGTGGCGCGTACCGGGTCGGCCGGCGTCGAGTCGGCCTGCACCAGTGCCGCGGCCCGCCAGTGCCGCAGGTCGGCGACCGCCTGCCGGCGTTCCGCGTCGCCGACCGGCGGCACCTGGCCGGTCTCGGCGGCCCGGCGCAGCAGCAGCGACGTGGGCCGGTCCGGCGCGCCCCAGCGGGCGGCCGGGTCGTCCGCCGAGCGCGGGCCGATGAAGTAGCCGCCCGGCGCGTCGAACGCCAGCGCGGTGCGCGCCGACCAGAACATGGCCGGGCTGACCGCCGCCCCGGTCACCGGCGGCACCGGCACCAGCGTGCGGCCCTGCGGCACGTACGCCTGCCAGCCGCCGCCGGACACGACGGCCGGGACCGGCGCGACCGGCACCGTGCGGATCGGGGTCGGCGCCAGCGGCAGCAGCGCGGCGGCGACCGCGCCGGCCCACGGCGCCCAGGCGCGCACGGCGCCGTGCCGGACCCGGTCGACTGCGAGCGCCAGCAGCACCCCGAGCACCGGTACGCACACCAGCGCGAAGCGCGCCGGCACCACCAGGTCCAGCAGCGGCGCCCCGGCGAGCAGGCGGTACGGGCCGGGCAGTCCGGTGTCGTCGCGGTTCACCACCACCGAGGCGCCGAGCGACAGCGCCGCGAACAGCAGGCCGCACGCGGCGAGCGCGCGTACCAGCGGCCGCCGCCACAGCCGTACCACGACGAGCAGCGCCAGCAGCGGCAGGAACGGGCCGAAGAACGAGTTCTGCTCGGTCGGGTTCGGCGACAGCAGCCCGGCCCGGTGGGCGTCCCCGGCGACGCTCTGCCGGGCGGAGGCGACGAACGAGACCAGGTCCAGCCGGTAGCCCCCGGTGTGGAACGGCATCCCCCGGTAGTGGCCCGGCCCGGCGAACTGGAACCACAGCGGGTACGCCAGCAGCACGCCCGCCACCAGCGCGCCGACGCCCAGCCGGCGGGCCACCACCGGCACCAGGCGACGCGCGGCGGCCCGGTCGGCGAGCGCGTACGCCCCGGCGAACACCCCGGCGGACAGCGCCAGGAAGACGAGCACCTCCTCGCCGAGGAACACCTGGTACGCGACGGCCAGCCCGAGCAGCACGCCGTCGCGGCGTACCCGGTCGGTGGCCGGGCGGAACACCAGCGCGAGGATCACCGGCACCAGGAACTGGGCGGCCATGTGCAGGTGCGCGCCGGCCTGCGCCACCATGCCCGGCGCGAAGCCGCAGACCAGGCCGCCCACCGCGGCGGCGGCCCGGGAGCGGACCAGCCGCCGGGCGAGCAGCGCGTACCAGGCGGTGGCGGTGCCGGCGAGGCTGATCGTCACGGCGACGAGGAACGCCGCCTGGGAGCCGAACGCGACGGTGACCGGGGTGAGCGGGACGCCCAGCCCGAGCACCGACGTGTTCGCCATCAGGTTCACCCCGTCCGGGGCGTTCAGCGCGGCGCTGTGCAGCGGGTTCTCGCCGCCGGTGACCGCGCGGGCGGCCCGGGCCAGCATCCACTCGAACAGGATCTGGTCGCCGGCCTGGTGGAACAGCCGTTCCGGGCGGCGCCACTGGTCGCTGGTGAGCAGCACCGCGAGCGCGAGGTAGCCGGCCACCACCAGCGCGTCGACCGGCCGGCGGCGGGGCGCGGGCGCGGTAGCGGGCTGCTCGGGTGCGGTCAGGCGGGCCGGCTGGTCAGTTTCCGCACGTCCCACAGCCACACGTCCAGCTCCTGCCGTCCGGGCCCGACCAGTTGCTCCACCGTGCGGCGCAGCGGCTCGGCGTTCTGCTCGGCCAGCGGCAGCACCACCACCGCCGCGTTCCAGTGCCGCAGCTCGTCCAGGTAGCGGCGGCGCTGCCGGTCGTCGAGCTTCGGCGTCCGGCCGGTGGACGACACCTCCCGCAGCATCTCGCCGATGCCGCTGGGCCGCCCGCCGAAGCGTCCCGGGTCTCCGGTGACGCCGTTGCGCGGGGCGAGGAAGTAGCCGCCGGGAATCTTGAAGTCGAGGTTGGTGCTGGCCGCCCAGCGCATCGGGTCGGTGTTGCCCATCGCCGGCACCGGCACGGACACGAGCGTCTGGTCCGGGCCGACGTACTGCCGCCACCGGTCGGCGGTGATGAACTCCGGCACCGGCTCCCGGGTGGTGACCCGCAACGGCATCGGCGCGATCGGCAGCAGCGCGAGGATCAGGCCGGCGGCGGTGAGCTTGCGGGCCGTCCGCCGGTCCACGCCCCGCAGCGCCCAGGCGCGGCGCACCGCGTACGCGAGCAGGATCGCCACCGTCACGCTGGTGATCAGGCCGAAGCGGGTGGGCACCACGGCGTCCAGCAGCGGCAGCCGCACCAGGAACTCCCACGGCCCGGTGACGAGTTCCCGGTCCCACCAGGAGATCCGCTCGCCGAGGGAGAGCACGGCGAAGAACAGCCCGGTCGCGGCCAGCGCCCGGACGATCACGTCACGCCGCAGCCAGATCACGACGCCCACGGCAATCAGCGACAGGCTCCAGCCGAAGAACGCGTTCTCCTCCGAGTAGTTCGGGGCGAGGTTGACGTTGGCGCGCTCGTTGCCGCCGAACGTGGGCGAGCCGGGGGCGAAGTACGCGGCGATGTCGTTGCCGTAGTCGCGTACCGCGTCGCTGAGCCCGTGGTACGCCATCGGGCCGGCGAACTGCACATACAGCGGGTACGCCAGCAGCGCGCCGGCCAGCGCCGCGCAGACCGCCAGCCCGGCGCCGAGCGGACGCCACGCGGTCGTCCACCGCTCGCGCTGCTGCACCACCACGGCGATCAGGAACACGCCCAGCGCGAGCGCGGTGAAGAGCAGGATCTCCTCGTTGATGAACGCCTGCGCGGTGACCAGCAGCGCCAGCAGCACGCCGTCGCGCACCGGCCGGGTCGAGCGGGTCAGCACCAGCACCCGCCACACGATGAACGGCAGCAGGAACTGGCTGATGATGTTCGGATGCCAGTTGGCGTGCGACAGCATGGCCGGCGAGAACCCGCAGAACCAGGCCGCCACGGCGGCGGCCGGGCGGTGCCGGATCACGTGCCGGGACAGCACCCGGTACCAGGCGGCAGCGGTGCCGGCCAGGCCGAGCGTGACCAGCGTGACGAACGAGACCGCCGGTCCGAACAGGAGGGTCACCGGCACCATCGGGATGCCCAGCGCCAGGATGGCGGTGTTCGCCATCAGGTTGACCCCGTCGGGGTAGTTGAACTGCTCGGTGAAGAACGGGAACTCGCCGTGCAGCACCACCCGTACCGAGTGCGCCAGGAAGAACTGCACCTGCGCCGGGTCACTGCTGTAAAGCGCGGCCACCCGCCCGGCCGGGTCGGCCCAGATGCCGCTGGTCACCCAGATCGCGGCGAGCAGGAATCCGCCGTACACGATGAGGTCGATCCGGCGGCGGGTCCACCGCCACCGGCGCACGCGCCGCGCGCCCGGCGTGGCCGGCGCCTCGGGCTCGGCCGGCGGTTGCGGAGGTGTCGTGGTCGCCGGCTCCGGCTCGGCGACGGTGACCGGTGGTGGATCAAGGGTGACGGAGCGGTGGCCCGTCGGGGCGGCGGCGTCCGGCGTCGAGGCGCCGCGGGTCTCGGCAGGCGTCACAATCGGCGGAGTCTACCGGAGCCGGATATTGATACCCGAATCGCCCGTCACGTTCCGCAGTGGTCACTCGACCGAAAGGGTGAGCCGGGCGCGGCCGGGTGGCGGGCCGTCTCGTACCATGTGGGCTTCCGACCGACGACCGGCGAGGGGATCAGGGTGCTTTCAGCCCGCCGAAGCGCTACGACGGGCACCGCGCTGGCAGCTCTGCTGCTGGTCACCGCGGGTTGCGGACCGATCGCGGACCGGAAGCCGGCGGACCTGCGGGTCGGCTACGACAGCCTGGACGGCAACCTCGCGGTGTGGCCGCCGCGCGGCAGCCTGGCCGGCGACGCGGCGGCGACCGCCGCGATCACCACAGCGGTACGCGAGTGGCGCTCCCCGGTGGACGACCGGGTACACGTGCCCACCTCCGGCATCCTCTTCTCCGGTCAGGTGGCCGGCTCCGCGCTGGCGCTGGTCGCCGCCGATGTCCCCGGTGACGCCGCCTCCTGGCTGCTGCAACTCGACCGGGACGGGCAGCGCTGGCGGGTGGCACACGCCACCGAGTACACCGATCCCGGCTACCTGGTCTACTCCGACGTGCTGCCGGTGCGCGACCCGGACGGCCGCCGCTACCTCACCTCGGCCCGCGTCGCACGCCTGCTCGGCCCCGACGGCAAGGCCGTCACCAGCACCGACGGCGTCACCGAGCCGGTCGCCGTGCCGGCGTGCCGGGCCGTCGAGCTGACCGCGGCGCTGCGGCCCACGACGTCACTGCCGCGCGGCAAGGCCGCCGACCGCGTCCTCGACCTGGGTACGGCCACCGAAGCGCCCCGCTACCCCCTGGTACGCGACGACACGGGCGCCGGGAAGCGCGCGCTGACCGGGCTGGACACCTGCGTGCTGGCCGGTGAGCGGGGCCCGTTCGGCAGCGTGCCGCGCCGCATCGGCGACCGGGACGCGCCCCGTTCCGCGCCGGAGTCCTGGCCGATGGCGAAGATCGCCACCCGTTCGCTCGGTTCGGTGGCGCTCGGCGACGGGGAGCCGGGCGAGTTGGAACAGTTGAGCTGGGACAGTCCCAGCGGGACGATGACCGCGGTGGTCTACCGGCCCGCGGACGGCGGCACGCCGGTGGTCTCCCCCGCCGACCGGTCCACCACGCTCCAGGCGTACCACCTGCCGATGCCCGGCCGGCCGCTGGCGGTGCTGAGCTGGCGTACGGGCGAGGTGTCGTTCTCCGCCCCGCCCGGCACCACCCGCCTGGTGGACCGTCCCGGCCTGGTGGTCGTCGAGCACACCGACCAGCGGCAGACGTTCAGCCTGGCCGGCACCGAGAAGACCTGGTACCGCTCCCTCCCCACCCCGTAACCCGCGCTCTCCCGCCCCGCCGCCCACCCCGTCGATCATGAACTTGACGGCGACAAACCGGACACCAATCCCCGCCAACCTCATGATCACCCGACTGGCTCGGTGATCAAGGAGTTTGTGTCGTCCGGGAGGCTCTCCACGCACCCAAACTCCTTGGTCAACAGGGCAGGCCAGGGCGGGGCCAGGGCTGGAGGGACTCGGCGATCTTGCAGTGAGGGCCCCGCCGATCAGGGCAAAACCGGCAACCTCGGGGTCGGAAGTGCAAGATCGACGGGTTCAGGGCGGGCTGAGGTGAGGGTGAGGGCTAAGCGACGGGCTAAGGGTGGGTCAGCTGCATGCCTACGTAGGGGGTTCGGGCCGGGCCGGGGCGGGAGGTGCCGTCGGGGCGCCAGCCGTGGCGGGTGTAGAACGCGCGGGCCCGAATGTTGCGCTCCCACACCTCCAGCACGCCCAGCACCAGCCCTTCGTCCGCCAGGTGCCGCACGAACATCGCGTGCAGCGCGCCACCGACGCCTCGGCCCCAGAGTCCCGGATCGACGTGGATCTGGTAGAGCTGCGCGGTCGTCCGCGGATCCAGGTCGGACGAGTGCGGCGGACCCATGGCCAGCACCCCGGCCAGGACACCGTCCACGATGGCGACTCGCACCTGCTTGCGCGCCGAGGTGATTGCCGCCGCCCAGCCCTCCCGCTGCTCCCGAGCCAGCTCCGGAGTGAGGATCTCCTCGGTCGGCAACCCACCGGCCCCGTAGTAGGCGACCCGCGCCCGGCTGTGCAACTCGACGATCCCCGAAAGATCCCCGAGCCCGGCCTCCCGAATCTCCACCGCCCCTCCCTCGACACAAGACATCCAGCGATCTTGCGGTTGCGGCCCTCCCTTATCGGGCGAAGCCGACATCAGGAGGGCCGCAAGTGCAAGATCGACGCGGGCGGGCGGGCGCGACGGAGAGCGGGGTCAGCTCTGGGCTCGGGCTCCGTTCGCGGCCGGGTCGACCGGGGTGGCGTCGAGGCTGGAGATCCAGCCGGTGACGTCGCGTGCCACGTCCTGCGCGGTCAGCCGCAGGTCGGCCAGGATCTGCGCGCGGCTGCCGTGCGGGTGCCAGTCGGCCGGCACGCCCATGTCCTTCACCGGTACGCGGACGTCCGCGTCGCGCATCGCCTGCGCCAGCGCGGAGCCGACGCCGCCGATGCGTACGCCGTCCTCCACGGTGACCACGAGCCGGTGCGCGGACGCCAGCTCGACCAGTTCGGCCGGCACCGGGCGCACCCAGCGCGGGTCGACCACAGTCACGCCGTACCCCTGCTCGGCGACCCGGGCGGCGACCTCGACACCGAGGCCGGCGAACGAGCCGACCGCCACCAGCAGCACGTCGGTACGCGCCGACTCGGCCAGCACGTCGACCGGGCCGACCCGGCGTACGGCCGGCAGGTCGGCGGCGACGGTGCCGGTCGGGAAGCGCAGGATGGTCGGGCCGTCGTCCACGGCGATCGCCTCGCGCAGCTCCTCACGCAGCGTGGCCGAGTCGCGGGGCGCGGCGATCCGCAGGCCGGGCACCACGCCGAAGACCGACATGTCCCAGATGCCGTAGTGGCTGGGCCCGTCGGGGCCGGTGATGCCGGCGCGGTCCAGCACGAACGTGACGGGCAGCTTGTGCATCGCCACGTCCAGCAGGACCTGGTCGAACGCGCGGTTGAGGAACGTGGCGTAGACCGCCACCACCGGGTGCAACCCGCCCATGGCGAGGCCGGCGGCGGAGGTGGCCGCGTGCTGCTCGGCGATGCCCACGTCGTAGACCCGCTCCGGGTACTTGCGGGCCAACGTGGCGATGCCGGTGGGCTCGGCCATGGCGGCGGTGATGCCGACCACGTCGGGCCGCTCGTCGGCGATCGCGACCAGCTCGTCGGCGAAGACGTTGGTCCACTTCACCGACGGCACGGCGAGCAGCTTGCCGGTCTCGGCGTCGAACGCGCCGGGGCCGTGCAGGCAGTCGGCCTCGTCGTCCTCGGCGGGACGGTAGCCGTAGCCCTTGCGGGTGACCGCGTGCACGATCACCGGGCCGCCGAAGTTCTTGGCCGCGCGCAGCGCCGCCTCGACGGCCGGCACGTCGTGGCCGTCGACCGGGCCGACGTACTTGATGCCGAGATCCTCGAACATGGCCTGCGGGGCGACCGCGTCCTTGATGCCCTTCTTGACCGCGTGCAGCACCTCGTACATCGGCTTGCCGACGAACGGGGTGTTGCCCAGTGCGTCCTTGACCGTGTCGAGCACCTTCTCGTAGCCGGGGTTGAGCCGCAGCGACGACAGGTGGTCGGCGAGGCCACCGATGGTCGGCGAGTAGGACCGGCCGTTGTCGTTCACGACGATCACCAGCGGGTTGCCGGCGGTGGCGATGTTGTTCAGCGCCTCCCAGCACATGCCGCCGGTGAGCGCGCCGTCGCCGACCACGGCCACCACGGAGCGCTTCTCGCCGCGCAGCGCGTACGCCTTGGCGAGGCCGTCGGCGTACGACAGGGCGGTGGAGGCGTGCGAGTTCTCGATCAGGTCGTGCTCGCTCTCCGCCTGGCTGGGGTAGCCGGAGAGGCCACCGCGCTGGCGGAGCTTGTCGAAGCCCTCCTGCCGGCCGGTGAGGATCTTGTGTACGTACGCCTGGTGGCCGGTGTCGAAGAGGAGCCGGTCGCGGGGGGAGTCGAAGACCCGGTGCATCGCCAGGGTCAGCTCGACCACACCCAGGTTGGGGCCGACGTGGCCGCCGGTGCGGGAGACCTTGGCGATCAGGAAGTCACGGATCTCGGCGGCGAGGATGTCCAGCTGCTCGGCGGTCATCCGCTTCACGTCCTGCGGGCCGCGGACGGTGCCCAGCAGCCGACCGTGGTTGGCCGTGCCCTCTTCAACACTCATGACCGGAGAGTCTATCGGCCGCGCGACAGTCCGCAGCCCGGCCGTGCATCGACCCAGGTCAGGCGTCGACCACCAGCCGCCGGGGCGCGGGTGGGCGCGGCGCGGCGGCGGACGGGCCGGCCGGCGTCCAGGAGCCGAGCACGGCGGCCCGGGACGCGCCGGTCACCGACGGCACCGCGCCCGGCAGGCCGTGCCAGGACAGCCAGCCGAGCAGCGCGAACGCGTACGCCTCCTTGGCCTGGGCGGGTACGCCCAGCTCGTCGGTGGTGCGCAGCCGCCAGCGTCCCGCGCCCAGCGCGGCCAGCCGCGCCCGGAGTGTGGGATTGCGCACTCCCCCGCCGGCGGCCACCACCTCGGTGACCCGGTGCCGGTCGCAGGCGTCGGCCACCGTGCGGGCGGTCAGCTCGGTGAGCGTGGCCAGCACGTCGTCGGCGGCCACCGGCTCGCCGAGCGCGGCCAGCGCCGCGTCCAGGTAGCCGCCGTGGAACAGCTCCTTGCCGGTGGACTTGGGCGGCGGCGCGGCGTAGTACGGCTCGGCGAGCAGCCGGGCCAGCAGCGCCTCGTGCACCCGCCCGGCCGCGGCCCGCGCTCCGTCGACGTCGCAGGGCCGGTCCAGGAAGCGCCGGGCGGCGGCGTCCAGCAGCGCGTTGGCCGGTCCCACGTCGTACCCGAGGACGGGCGCGCCGGGCGCGACCACGGTGAGGTTCGCGATCCCGCCGAGATTCAACGCCGCACGTGGGCCGGCAGCCGGGTCGAGCAGCAGCGCGTCGAACGCCGGGACCAGCGGCGCGCCCTGGCCGCCGGCCGCCACGTCCGCCGAGCGCAGGTCGTGCAGCACGGGTACGCCCACCCGGGCGGCCACCCGGGCCGGCGCGCCGAGCTGGAGCGTGCCGCGCACCCGGCCCGCCTCGACCCAGTGGAAGACCGTCTGCCCGGGCGACACGACCGCGTCGGCAGCGCCCCCGGCCAGCTCGACGCCGGCCGCCGCCGCCTCGGCGAACACCTCGCCGAGGCGGTTGTCCAGCCGGCAGACCGCCTCGATGGTGGTGGCCGCCGGGGGCAGCAGCGCGCCGATCTCGGCCCGCAGGTCGTCCGGGTACGCCAGTTCGCGGTGCCCGAGCGGCCGCAGCCGCAGCGTGTCGCCGTCGGCGGTGAACTCGGCGGCCACCACGTCCACGCCGTCGTAGGACGTGCCCGACATCAGCCCGACGATGCGCAAGGAAGGGCCCCTTCTTAACGGATCCGGTAGCAAAAGGGCCCCTTGTTAACGCGCGGGGCCGGGGCCGTGCGCGGGCAGGAACAGGCCGACCAGCTCCACGTGCTGGGTCATCGGGAACAGGTCGTACCCGCGCAACTCGGCCAGCCGCCACCCCGCCTCGCGGAACGTGCGGACGTCCCGGGCGAAGGCGGCCTGTTCGCACGCCACGTACGCGACCGCGCGCGGCCCGGCGGCCACCACGTCGCGGACCACCGGCGCGCCCGCGCCGGAGCGCGGCGGGTCGAGCACCACCAGGTCGACCGGGCCGGTGATCCGGCGCCGGGCCAGCGCGGTCTCCACCCGCGCCGCGACCACCTCGACGCCGCGCAGGTCGGCGAGGTTCTCCCGGGCCGCGGCCACGCCGTCCGGCGCCGACTCGACGAGCGTCACCCGGGCCCCGTCGACCCGTTCGGCGAGCGCGGCGGCGAACAGCCCGGCGCCGCCGTACAGGTCCCAGGCCGTCTCGCCCGGTTGCGGGTCGAGCAGGTCGAGCACCGCGCCGGTCAGCGCGTCCGCCGCCGCCGGGTGGACCTGCCAGAACCCGGAGGCGGGCAGCGTGAAGGACCGCCCGGCCGCCGTCTCCCGGACCCGCTCCGGCCCGCTCACCGCCGTCGGAACCCCCTCGGCGTACGCGACCACGGCGACGTCCCCGCCGGTGCTGGCGACGGTCTCCACCGCGTCGGCGTCGGGCCAGCGGGCGCCGGTCGGCGGGAGCACCGGCAGCTCCTGGATCGCCGGGTGCGCGATCAGGCACCGCTCGATCGGCACCACCTCGTGCGAGCGGTGCTTGAGCAGCCCGGCCCGCCCGGCCGCGTCGACCGCGTACCGGACCCGGGAACGCCAGCCCAGCGGCCCGCCGGGCAGCGCCTCGACGCGTACGCCGAGCGCGTCGATCTGCTCCGCGGTGAGGCCGCCCAGCCGGGTGAGCTGCTCGCGCACCACGGCGAGCTTCCAGTCGAGCTGGGCGGCCGGGGCGACGTGCTGGAGGTCGCAGCCGCCGCACCGGCCCGGCCGGGCGTACGGGCACGGCGGGGCGACCCGGTCCGGTGCGGCGTCCAGGATCTCCACCGCGTCGGCGCGGGCGAAGCCCCGGTGCAGCTCGGTCACCTCGGCGATCACCCGCTCGCCGGGCAGCGCGTGCCGGACGAAGACCACCTGCCCGCCGACGCGGGCCACGCAGTGCCCGCCCGGCGCGACCGCGTCGACTGTCAGCTCGACCCGCTCGGCCTCCTCCAGCCCGGGGCGTTCCGCCGTCGGCACCGGACCGGGACGCTCGTCGGCGCTCACGGCCGCTCCTCCCGCTCGGCGGAGGGCGCGGACGGCGTGGAGGGCGCGGACGGCGCGGACGGGGTGGACGCCACCGGCGGCGGCAGCGTGCTCTGCGGCGCCACCCGGGGGCCGCGCGCCGGACCCCGGCTGAGCGTGGCGTCCAGGCGGTCCAGGTTCTTGCTGGCGGTGGAGGCGAGCTGCCAGGGCACGCTCGTCACCATCACGCCCGGCTCGAACAGCAGCCGCCCCTTGAGCCGCAGCGCGCTCTGGTTGTGCAGCAGGTTCTCCCACCAGCGCCCCACCACGTACTCGGGAATGAAGACGGTGACCACGTCGCGCGGCGACTCCCGGCGCACCGACGCGACGAAGTTGAGGATCGGCCGGGTGATCTCCCGGTACGGGGAGTCGATCACGGTGAGCGGCACCGGCAGCTCGCGGCGCTCCCAGTCGGCCTGCAGTTCCCGGGTGTCCTGCTCGTCCACGTTCACGGTGACCGCGGTGAGCGTGTCCGGCCGGGTCGCCCGGGCGTACGCGACCGCCCGCAGCGTCGGCTTGTGCAGCTTGCTGACCAGCACGATGGCGTGGTTGCGGGCGGGCAGCACGCCCCGCTGCTCGGTCGGCTCCAGCTCCTCCGCGACCCGGTCGTAGTGCCGGCGGATGCCGAGCATCACCACGTACATCACCGCCATCGCGACGATCGCGATCCACGCCCCGAGCAGGAACTTCGTGGCCAGCACGATGACCAGCACCACGCCGGTCATCACCATGCCGAACGTGTTGATCGCCCGGGAGCGCAGCATCCGGCGGCGCGCCTCCGGGTCCCGCTCGTTGCGAAGGTGCCGGTTCCAGTGCCGGATCATGCCGGCCTGGGAGAGCGTGAACGAGACGAACACCCCGACGATGTAGAGCTGGATGAGCTTGGTCACCTCGGCCTGGAAGCCGATGATCAGCACCACCGCGAAGACGGCCAGGAACAGGATGCCGTTGGAGAACGCCAGCCGGTCGCCTCGGGTGTGCAGCTGGCGCGGCAGGTAGCGGTCCTGCGCGAGGATCGAGCCGAGCACCGGGAAGCCGTTGAAGGCGGTGTTGGCGGCCAGGAACAGGATCAGCGCGGTCATCCCGGCGACCACGTAGAGCAGCACCGAGCCGCCGCCGAACACGGTCTCCCCGAGCTGCACGGTCACCGTCTTCTGCACGTAGTCGACCGGGCCGGAGACGATCTGCGTCCTCGGGTCCTCGACGAACTGCAGGCCGGTGAGCCGGGACAGCCAGATGATGCCGACCAGCATGGTGACCGCGATGCCGCCGAGCAGCAGCAGCGTGGTCGCCGCGTTCTTCGACTTCGGGGCCTTGAAGGCGGGTACGCCGTTGGAGATCGCCTCCACGCCGGTGAGCGCCGCGCAGCCCGACGAGAACGTGCGCAGCAGCAGGAACACCAGCGCGAACCCGGTGACGCTGTGCTCGGCCTGGATCTCCAGGCCGGCGCTCGGCGCGCGCAGGTCGTCGCCGAGCACGAAGACGCGGACCAGCCCCGTCAGCAGCATGCCGCCGATGACGATCACGAAGCCGTACGTGGGGATGGCGAAGGCGGTGCCGGACTCGCGCAGGCCGCGCAGGTTGATCGCGGTGAGCAGCACCACCGCGCTGACCGCGATGAGCACCTTGTGGGTGGCCACGAACGGCACCACCGAGCCGAGGTTCGCCACGCCGGAGGAGACCGAGACGGCGACGGTGAGCACGTAGTCGACGAGCAGCGCGCTCGCCACCGCCAGGCCGGCCTTGGGACCGAGGTTGACCGTCGCGACCTCGTAGTCGCCGCCGCCGGAGGGGTAGGCGTGCACGTTCTGCCGGTAGCTCGCCACCACGGTGAGCATGACCACGACGACCGCGAGCGCGACCCACGGCGAGAAGAAGAACGCCGAGGCGCCGGCGATGGACAGCGTCAGGAGGATCTCATCCGGCGCGTACGCCACGCTGGAGAGCGCGTCGGAGGCGAAGACCGGCAACGCGATGCGCTTCGGCAGCAGCGTGTGCTGCAGGCGGTCGGACCGGAACGGTCGACCGAGGAGGAGTCGCTTCAGCAGCGAGGTGGGTCGGGCCACAACCGCCAAGCGTACGACCACCGGATCCGGGGCGCAGGGGTGGTCGATCTCCCCCGCGTGCGTCCGCGCGGTACGGTTCGGTCCCCCGTCCGGCAGGGGGACGTGGCAGGCTCGCAGGCGACGGGTCGGCGGGCGGCGCCGTGGGAGGAGCGGACACCGTGCATGTGGTGATCATGGGCTGCGGCCGGGTCGGGTCGACCCTGGCCCACAGCCTGGAGTCGCGCGGCCACTCGGTGGCGGTGATCGACCAGGACGCGGACGCGTTCCGCCGTCTCGGGCCGGACTTCGCCGGCATCACGGTGACCGGCGCGGGCTTCGACGGTGAGGTGCTGCGCCAGGCCGGCATCGAGCGGGCCGACGCGTTCGCGGCGGTCTCCAGCGGTGACAACTCCAACATCATCTCGGCCCGGCTGGCGCGGGAGACGTTCGGCGTGTCCCGGGTCGCGGCCCGCATCTACGACCAGCGCCGGGCGCAGGTCTACGAGCGGCTGGGCATCCCCACCGTGGCGACCGTCCGGTGGACGGCCGACCGGATGCTGCGCCACCTGGTCCCGGAGGGCAACGTGGAGATCTTCCGCGACCCGACCAGCACCGTGTCGATCATGGAGGTGCCGGTGCACAAGGACTGGATCGGCCGGCCGCTGCGGCAGCTGGAGCAGGCCGCCGGCGCCCGGGTGGCCTACCTGAACCGGTTCGGCATCGGCACCCTGCCCACCGCCTCCACCGTGGTGCAGGAGGGCGACCAGGTCTTCATGCTGGTGACCGACGACATCAACGGCCCGGTCACGTCGGTGGCGGCGGCGCCGCCGGAAGGGGGGCACTGAGCCATGCGGATCGCCATCGCCGGCGCCGGCAACGTGGGCCGCTCGATCGCCCAGGAGCTGATCGACAACGGCCACCAGGTGATGCTGATCGAGCGGCAGCCGAAGATGCTGCGGCCCGACCGGGTGCCCGCCGCCGACTGGGTGCTCGCCGACGCGTGCGAGCTGGCCAGCCTGGAGGAGGCCGACGTAGCCGGGTGCGACGTGGTCGTCGCGGCCACCGGCGACGACAAGGTCAACCTCGTGGTGTCGCTGCTGGCCAAGACCGAGTTCGCGGTGCCCCGCGTGGTGGCCCGGGTCAACCGGGCGGAGAACGAGTGGCTGTTCACCGAGCAGTGGGGCGTCGACGTCGCGGTCAGCAAGCCGCGCGTGATGGCGGCGCTGGTCGAGGAGGCGGTCACCGTCGGCGACCTGGTCCGGCTGATGACGTTCCGGCAGGGCGAGGCGAACCTGGTCGAGATCACCCTGCCGCCGACCGCGCCCTACGTGGGGCAGGCGATCCACGCGGTGCCGATCCCCCGGGACGCGGCGCTGGTGGCGATCGTGCGCGGCAAGCGGGTGCTGGTGCCCACCCCGGACGACCCGATCGAGGCCGGCGACGAGCTGGTGTTCGTCTGCACCGCCGCGGTGGAGGACGACGTACGCGCGGTGATCCTCGGCCCGGCCAGCGCGGACCGCCACCGTTCCTGAAGCGGCCTCAGGCGCCCGGGAGCGGGGTGGGCGCGCCCTCCCGGGTGACCCGGCGCACCACCCAGACGGTGATCAGCAGCAGCAGCGCGTACGGCGGGTAGCCCAGCGCGAGCCGGGCCACGCCCAGCGCGGTGTCCTGGTGGGCCAGGTAGAGCCCGGCCTGTACGCCGACTTTGGCCAGCCACACCACGCCCCACAGCACGGTGAGCTGGGTGAAGGTGCGGACCAGCCTGGGGTCGTCGCGCCACTCGGAGCGGCCCTTGGCGACCAGCACCGACCAGATCCAGCCGACCAGCGGCTGCCGGATCGCGGCCGAGAGCAGCAGCGCCAGGCCGTAGCCGATGCCGTAGAGGATGCCGGGCAGGTAGAAGTCGCGCTCGTCGCCGGTACGCAGGGCCAGCAGCGCGCCGATGCCGACGCCGAACAGGCCGTTCACCGCGTGCCGCACCGGCTTGCGCTGGGCCAGCCGCAGGCCGGCGATCAGCAGCGCCACCGCTACCGAGGCGTACACGGCGGGGCGCAGCTCGCCGATCACGTTGGCGACCACGAAGACCACCACCGGGATGCTCGACTCGACCAGCCCGCGCCATCCGCCGAGCTGGTCGGCCATCTGCTCGGCGAGGCTGGGCAGCCGCTCCTCGTCCTGCGGGCCGAGACCCGACGGGGTGTGCTGCTGTCCGGTCGTCACTTCGGCGACTCCAGCTCGTAGTACGGGTTGTAGATCACCTTGCGGTCGTCACGCACCGCCACCCGGCCGCGCGCGGTCAGGTGCCGGCCCGGCTCGATCCCGGCGATGTGCCGACGGCCCAGCCAGACCAGCGTGACGACGTCGGTGCCGTCGTAGAGGTCCGCCTCCAGCGTGGGCAGGTTCGTCCGCGGCGTGTAGACGACGGTGCGCAGCCGCCCGGCCACCGACACCACCTGGCCCCTGTTGCACTGGCGGGCCGGCGTGCCGCCGGACTCGGCGCTCTCCCGGCGCAGCTCCTGCGCCTCGATCTCGGCCTCGCTGGCGGTGAGCCGGTGCAGGAGCCGCCGCAGCGACCCCCGGCTCTCGTCGGTCGTCATGACCTCCGCGTCACCCTCTCCACAGCGGGGCCCCGCTGGTGGCGGAACCGTCCCGCCAGCGTACGCCGACACGGCCCGCCGGCGGGAGCGCCGTGGTACGCGTACCGCCGCCCGGGACGCCGGCACGCCGCGGGCCCGGCGCCGTTCGACGCCGGGCCCGGGCACGTGTGGATCAGACCTCCTGCTGCTCGGCGGCGGCCTGCTGCTCGGCGACCTCGCGGGGCAGCCGCAGCGGCAGCGGCTCGCGCACCGGCTTGGCCTCCTGCCCGCGGTCGACCACCAGGCCGTCCAGGCAGGCCGTCAGCGGCCCGGCGGTGGCCGCCTCGGTGGCCGCGAGGCCCTGGAAGACGCCGCGCACCATCCAGCGCGGGCCGTCGATGCCGACGAAGCGCAGGTCGGTCGGGCCGTCCGGGGTACGCACCCGGGCGCGCAGCTCGGGACCGCGCTCCCCGTCGACCTCCTGGACGGTGGCGCCGTCGGCGACGAGCGACTGGCGGATCTCCTCGCGCACCTCGTCCCAGATGCCCTCGGAGCGGGGCGCGGCGAAGACGCCGAGCTGCAGCGCGCTCTGCCCGTGCACCAGCACCACCTGCTGGATCACGCCCTGCGGGTCGGCCTGGACGCGCACCTCCACGTCCGGCACCGCCGGGATCTGGAGGCTGCCCAGGTCGAGCCGGGGCGCGTCGGGGGCCTCGCTGACGTCGTACGGCCCGCGGTCCGGCGCCGACGGGGTCTCCTCGGCGTCGAGGACCCCATTGTCACGCGCCTCGTCGGCCCGCTTCCGGGAGAAGATCACTGCGCCCACCCTCCGCTGTTCGCACTCACCCTGCCACCTCTTCGCTCTGCCCGCCGGACGGCGCCGGGACCAGGCCGGCGTGCCCGCCGGTGGACCCGTGCCCGCCCGTGCCACGCCGGGACGCGGGCAGCTCGGCCACCGGCCGGAACTCGGCCCGGGCGACCCGCTGGACCACCAGTTGCGCGATGCGGTCGCCCCGGCTGATCTTGGCTGGCGTGTCCCGATCGTGGTTGATCAGGTTGACCAGGATCTCACCCCGGTAGCCGGCGTCGACCGTACCGGGCGCGTTGAGCACCGTCACGCCGAGCCTCGCCGCCAGACCGGATCGGGGGTGGACCAGCCCGACGTACCCGTCGGGCAGCGCCACCGACACGCCGGTGGGCACCAGGGCCCGGCCGCCGGGGGGCAGCTCGACGTCCGCGGCGGCCACCAGGTCCGCGCCGGCGTCACCGGGATGGGCGTACGCCGGCAGCGGCAGCTCCGGGTCGAGCAGCCGCACGGGCACGGGTACGACGTCTGTCACGGTCATCCTCTTCCGTCCGGTCCTGCGGGGGTGCCCTGTCATCCTGCCGGTTGCCGGGCCCGCGACGCGCCGTACCCTCGTCAGTGTGCGTCAGTCGTCATCTCCGGCCGCGCCGCCGGCCACCGCCGCGCCGTACGCGGAGCGCCTCGGCCTGCCCTGGTGGGCCTGGCCGCTCGGGCTGGCCGCGGCCGCGCTGCTCGCGGTCGAGCTGTGGATGGGCGCGACCGGCGTCCGCGCCTGGCTGCCGTTCGTGCTGCTGATCCCCGCCGCGGTGGCCGCCCTGTGGTGGCTGGGCCGGATCCGGGTCGAGGTGCGCGACGGCGAGCTGCGGGTGGACGACGCCCACCTCCCGGTGCGGTACGTCGCGGACGTGGTGCCGCTGGACGCGGCCGGCCGGCGCGAGGTGCTCGGCGTCGGCTCCGACCCGCTGGCCTTCGTGGTGCAGCGTCCGTGGATCGACGGCGCCGTGCAGGTGGTGCTGGACGACCCGGAGGACCCGACCCCGTTCTGGGTGGTCAGCACCCGGCACCCGGTCCAGCTGGCGGCCGCCGTCCTGGCCGCCCGCGACGCGGCCTGATCCGACGCCGCCCCGAGGCGGCCTGACCCGGCGCCGCCCGCGAGCGGCCGGTCCGCCGCCGGTCAGGACGGCTTGTCCGGCAGTGCCCGGGCGGTCCGCCGCAGGTCCTTGCGCAGTTGCTCGCCGAGCGCGCGGGTGGCCCGGCGGTTGAGGTAGCCGGCCACGGCGGCGCCGGTCAGGAACGGCCCGAGCGTGGTGAGGTTGCGCCCGAATCGGCGCATCAGACTGTCCCGCAGCTCGCGGCGGGCGGCGGTGCCGAGCACCGCGCTCACTCCGACGCCCGGCATCATCGGGTTGACCCCGCGCTGGGTGGCCCAGGACTGCACCAGCGACACCGCGCGGCCGGCGCCGCCGGCCGGCAGCGGCACCCGGTGGACCTCGTGCAGCTCGCCGATGAGTTTCAGCTCGATCGCCACCACCGCGACCGTCTCGGCGGCCAGCAGGACGGGGGCGGAGAGCAGCGTGGGCGTCACCGCCCACTCGACAGCTGCCACTCCGCCGCCGGCCGCGCCGACCCCGGCGGTGGCCCGGGACGCGTTGCGGACCAGCCGGTCGGCGAGCGCGTCGTCGTCCAGGCCGGGGAAGTGCCGCCGCAGCGTGGCGAGGTCGCGGATCGGCACGTGCGGGGCGATCTCGGCGACCGTGTCGGTCATCCAGCGCACCGCCGCCCTCGGCTTGAACAGGTCGGTGATCCCCCGGGCGCGGGCCTGCCCGACCAGCCGGGTCAGCAGTTGCCGCCGGCGGGCCGGGGCGATGTCGTCGGCGGTCAGGGCGGCGACCGTCGCGCCGAGTTCCCCGGCGTCCGCGCCCGGCTCACCGGACGTCGAACCGGAGCCGGTAGTGGCCGCCGTCGCGGCGAGTTCGGTGGAGGCCGGCGGCACGGTGGAGCCGCCAGGTGCGGGCACGGCGGAGCCGGTCGGTGTCGCATCCGGCCCGGTCGGTGCCGGTCCCGCCGCTGGAGCCGGGGTCCGGTCGGCGCCGGTCCCCTCGCTGCGCTCGCTCACCCGTCCGCCCTCCTTGCTCCGCGCGGCGTGGCAGCCGCCCGTAACGAGTCAAGCAGCAACCGGCCACCGGCGCACGGCGGCGGCTCGAACAGCGGCGGCCCCGTCGAGGAGGCCGCCGCCGGTGTCCCCGGTCGGGATCAGACGCACTCGCGGCAGATCAGGTCGCCGTTGCGCTCGACCGCCAGCTGGCTGCGGTGGTGGACCAGGAAGCAGCGGGCGCACCGGAACTCGTCCTGCTGCATCGGAAGGACCTTGACCGTGAGCTCCTCGTCGGCCAGGTCGGCGCCGGGCAGCTCGAAGCTCTCGGCCACCTCGGCCTCGTCGACGTCCACGGCGCCCGACTGTGAGTCGACCCGCCGGGCCTTGAGCTCTTCGAGGCTGTCCTCGCCGAGGTCGACCTCGTCGCGACGCGGGGCGTCGTAGTCGGTGGCCATCGGTTTCACTCTCCAATATCGATATTGTCGCTGCCGGTTGTAACGCCGGACGACGCCGTTTCGGTTCCCCTGACCGGCCACCATCTCTGTCGGGCACCCGACCCGACGAGCGGTGGGCCGGGCTCGCCGGTGCGAAATGCCCCCGGTGAGCGCGGAACCTTACCCCCCCTGTGGGCGAGGCATGTATACCGCCCTCGCGGGGGAGATGTACGCCTCGGCGCCCGAAGTTGTTCCCAATGTGACTCAGGCGACACGAAGATAGGGGTAGTCCTACCGGTTCACCGCGTGGCGCGCCGGTATGTCGGACTGTTTCCACGCCTGGGCCGGACAACGGTTAACCTCAGCGGCGTACTGGACGGCCGACCGGTCGCGGCCCGACCGCGTCGCCCGCCACCACCCAATCACTGTCCGGGGAGCGCCCAGGATGAGTTTTGCGCGAGTGCGGGCACTCGTTGTCGTCGGACTGCTGGCGGTCGTCGCCCTGGTCGTCGTGGTCGTCGCCGTGTTGAAGGACAGTCAGGGCACAGCCGGTACGGCGGCCGCCTGCCCGGACGGCTGGCCGCTGGTCGACCTGCGGCTGCGGGAGCAGAAGGACGTCAAGATCAACGTCTACAACGCCACCGACGAGGCCGGCCGGGCCGGCAGCGTCGCGGACGACTTCCGCAACCGCAAGTTCCAGGTCAAGAAGGTCGGCAACGAGAAGAAGGCGTTCGACGGCGTGGCCGAGTTGCGGTTCGGGCCCAACGCCGTGGGGTCGGCGCACCTGCTGCGCGCGTACTTCCTGAACGAGGCCAGCCAGAAGTTCGACGCGAACCGCAAGGACGACGTGGTCGACGTGGTCCTGGGCAACCAGTTCCAGCAGCTCGCCACCACCACCGAGGTCAACCAGTCGCTCGGCGACCTGGGCGCCCCGCAGGCGCCGCCGGAGACCTGCCCGAAGCCGGTCGAGAAGTAGGCGGCCGGCGGCCCGACGACGCAGGGCGGTCCTCCTCCGGGAGGGCCGCCCTGTCGCGTGTGCGGGTCAGGTCACGGCCCGCCGGAGGCGTCCAGGTCGACCAGCCGGGCGTGCAGCGGCCCGTGCAGCGCTGGCGGCGCGGCGAGCACCAGGTCCGGTCCGGCCGGGCGGCCGGACAGGCCGGTCACCAGCAGCCCGGCCTCCCGGGCGACCAGCCCGCCGGCGGCCAGGTCCCAGTCGGCCAGGCCCTTCTCGTAGTACGCATCCACCCGCCCCTCGGCGGCCAGGCAGAGGTCGAGCGCGGCGGCGCCCATCCGGCGGATGTCCCGGATGTGCGGGATCAGCTCCGTCACCACCCGCGCCTGGTGGGCCCGGCGGCCGGCGTCGTAGCCGAAGCCGGTGGCCACGAGCGCCTGGCCGAGATCGGTCGCGGTCGAGCCGCTCAGCCGCTGCCCGTCGCGCCAGGCGCCGCCGCCGAGCGTCGCGGTCCACTCCTCGCCGGTGACGACGTTGCGGACCACCCCGGCGACCACCTCGCCGGCCACCTCAGCGGCCAGCGAGACCGCGCAGTAGGGCAGCCCGTACAGGTAGTTGACGGTGCCGTCGATCGGGTCGAGGATCCAGCGCACCCCGTCGGCGCCGGCGGGGCCGGTCTCCCCCGCGCCGTACTCCTCGCCCAGCACCGCGTCGCCCGGCCGCCGCTGCCCCAGCGCGGCCAGCACCTGCCGCTCCACCGCCCGGTCGGCGGCGGTGACCACGTCGGTCACCGTGCTCTTCGTCGCGGCCACCGAGACACCCTCGACCCGCATCCGGTACGCGGTGGCGGCGGCCTCCCGGGCCACCTCGACCGCGATCGTGAGCAACTCCCGCGCCGTAGGCGTCGCGGTGATCATGTTTGTCCCCTTCCCGCACGATCGGGACCGGCCCACCCGTGCGCGGGTATCATCCTTACAAAGTCCACATCTGCGCCGATTCGGCGGTCCCGGACCGCCGGTCCGCCGTGCGGCGCGGGATGATCGCGGCAGACGGCGTTACAATTCACCCTGCCCACGCGCCACGGACCGCCAGCGACCGGACGGCCCGGGACACGGGGGTCCTCAACGACTCGCCCGGCACGGCCGTCCCATGCTGCGCCGGACGACCCGGCCGTGCTCGCTCTTTTCGCCTCCGGAAGGTCTTCGTGACAGATCCCCGCCAGACCGGCGCCGACGTTCGCTCGCTCACCGACACCCTGATCGCCCACGCGCAGAGCGCCGGCGGTCAGCTCACGTCGGCCCAGCTCGCGCGCACCGTCGAGTCCGCTGAGGTGACCCCGGCCCAGGCCAAGAAGATCCTCCGCGCGCTCTCCGAGGCGGGCGTGACGGTGGTGGTGGACGGCTCGGCGAGCACCCGCCGCCGCGTCGCCGCCGCCCGGTCCGCCACCCCGGCCTCCCGCGCGACCACCGCCAAGACCACGAAGAAGGCCGCCGCGCCCGCCCCGAAGCAGGCGCCGGCCGCCGAGGAGGCGCCCGCCGCCCCGGCCCCCCGGAAGGCGACCGCGCGCAAGGCCACCACGGCCGACGTCGCCAAGGCCGCCGCCCCGGCGAAGGCCACCAAGGCGACCCGCGCCACCAAGGCCACGGTGGCCGCCAAGACCGCCGCGGCGAAGCCGGGGAAGGCCGGCGGCAAGGCGGAGGGCCCCGACGGCGAGATCGACCCGGAGGAGCTGGCCGCCGAGATCGAGGACGTGGTGGTCGAGGAGCCGGCCGAGCTGACCCAGGCCGCCGAGGCCGACGCGGCCAGCTCCGCCACCGACAACGACTTCGAGTGGGACGACGAGGAGTCCGAGGCGCTCAAGCAGGCGCGCCGGGACGCCGAGCTGACCGCCTCCGCCGACTCCGTGCGGGCGTACCTCAAGCAGATCGGCAAGGTTCCGCTGCTCAACGCCGAGCAGGAGGTCGAGCTGGCCAAGCGGATCGAGGCCGGCCTCTACGCCGCCGAGCGGCTGCGCGCCGCCGACGAGGGCGAGGAGAAGCTGGTCCGCGACCTGCAGCGCGACCTGATGTGGATCTCCCGGGACGGCGAGCGCGCCAAGAACCACCTGCTGGAGGCCAACCTCCGCCTGGTGGTCTCGCTGGCCAAGCGCTACACCGGTCGCGGCATGGCCTTCCTCGACCTCATCCAGGAAGGCAACCTCGGCCTCATCCGCGCCGTCGAGAAGTTCGACTACACCAAGGGCTACAAGTTCTCCACCTACGCCACCTGGTGGATCCGCCAGGCCATCACCCGCGCCATGGCCGACCAGGCCCGCACCATCCGCATCCCGGTGCACATGGTCGAGGTGATCAACAAGCTCGGCCGGATCCAGCGCGAGCTGCTCCAGGACCTGGGCCGCGAGCCCACCCCGGAGGAGCTGGCCAAGGAGATGGACATCACACCGGAGAAGGTGCTGGAGATCCAGCAGTACGCCCGGGAGCCCATCTCGCTCGACCAGACCATCGGTGACGAGGGTGACAGCCAGCTCGGCGACTTCATCGAGGACTCCGAGGCGGTCGTCGCCGTCGACGCGGTGTCGTTCTCGCTGCTGCAGGACCAGCTCCAGCAGGTCCTCCAGACGCTGTCCGAGCGTGAGGCGGGCGTGGTGCGCCTGCGCTTCGGCCTCACCGACGGTCAGCCGCGCACCCTGGACGAGATCGGTCAGGTGTACGGCGTGACCCGGGAACGCATCCGGCAGATCGAATCGAAGACCATGTCCAAGTTGCGGCACCCCTCGCGTTCCCAGGTGCTCCGCGACTACCTGGACTGACCGCGTACGTCAACAATTCGTGCCGGTTTGATCACCAGCCGTAGAACACTCATCAGTGATCGATCGGTTGCCTGTTTGTGATCGTTGACGTGGCACCCTTGGTGCACGGCACACTGTCCCCCACGCCATGTGTGACCTCGGTCCCCCGCGGGCACACAGGGAAGGCAGGGCCCGAGATGGGTGTTGCACGATAGGTGAGCAACCGAAGAGAGTGTTCATCGGTGACGACCAGAGGAGGAAGGCGATGACCCCGACCCTCACGCCGCCGCCCGAGACGGTGAGCCCCCCGGCCGCCGATGAACGGTGCGACCGCTGCAATGCTGCCGGCAAGCTCCGGATCACTCTGGCGGGTGGGAGTGAGCTGGTGTTCTGTGGGCACCACGCGAACAAGTACGCGGAGGATCTCGTGAAGATCACCGTGCGCTACGCGTCGGACCCGGAGTTCAGCTGGCGTGGCGCCGATCTCATGGCGAACTGAGGTCCGACAGGAAATCCACATCACGACATAACCGGCCGGAGGCACCCACACGGGTCGCCTCCGGCCGGTTTTTCGTGCCGGTGCCGCCTGCGCCGCCCGGTGTTAAGAAGGGGCCCCTGCTCTACCGGAGGCGTTAACAGGGGGCCCTTCCTTACAGGGTCTGCACGGTGGCGATGCGCTCTTCGAGCTGCTCGATCGTCGCCTGCGCGCTGGGTGGGCCGCCGCAGATCCGGCGCAGCTCGGCGTGGATCTTGCCGTGCGGCTGGCCGGTGTGGTGGTGCCGGGCGGCCACCAGAGCGTTCAGCTGCCGCCGTAGCGCCACCCGGCGCTGGGCGGCACTCATCGGTGGGGGCGCCGCCGCCGGGGCCGCAGCGGCCGGCTCAGCGGTCCGCTGGGCGGCCCGGCGCTTCTGCGCGGCGAGCTGCTCGGCCTGCCGCTTGGTCAGCAGCAGCGAGACCTGGTCGGCGGTGAGCAGACCGGGCAGGCCGAGATATTCCTCCTCCTCCGGCGTACCGGCCTGGGCGGCGGTGCCGAAGGACGCGCCGTCGAAGATGACCTGGTCCAGCTCGGCGGTCGCGGAGAGCGCGGCGAAGCGCTTCTCCAGCTCGCCGCTGGCGCCGTCGTCGCGCTGGGCGCGCTCCAGCAGGTCGTCGTCGAAGCCCTCGCGGTCCTTCGGCTTGCCGAGCACGTGGTCCCGCTCGGCCTCCATCTCGCTCGCCAGTCCCAGCAGGTGCGGCACGCTGGGCAGGAACACCGACGCGGTCTCGCCGGGACGGCGGGCCCGGACGAACCGGCCGATCGCCTGCGCGAAGTACAGCGGGGTGCTGGCACTCGTCGCGTACACGCCGACCGCGAGCCGGGGGATGTCGACGCCCTCGGACACCATCCGCACCGCGACCAGCCACCGTTGCTGCGAGGCGGCGAACGTCGCGATCCGCGCGGACGCGCCCTGGTCGTCGGAGAGCACCACGGCGGCCTTCTCACCGGTCACCTGCTCCAGCAGCTTCGCGTACGCGCGGGCCACCTGCTGGTCGCTGGCGATGACCAGGCCGCCCGCGTCGGGCATGCCGTTGTCGCGCAGCACGCTGAGCCGGGCGTCGGCGGCGCGCAGCACCTGCGGCATCCAGTCGCCGGCCGGGTCCAGCGCGGTACGCCACGCCTGGGCGATCAGGTCCTGCGTCATCGGCTCGCCGAGGCGGGCCGCCAGCTCCTCACCGGCGTTGGTGCGCCACCGGGTCTCCCCCGAGTACGCCAGGAACAGCACCGGCCGGACCACGCCCTCGCGCAGCGCGTCGGAGTAGCCGTAGACCGAGTCGGCGCGGGAGCGCAGCAGCCCGTCGCCGCCGCGCTCGTAGCTGACGAACGGGATCGGATTGTCGTCGGAGCGGAACGGCGTGCCGGTGAGCATCAGCCGGCGTACCGCGGGCTCGAAGGCCGCCTTGACGCCGTCGCCCCAGGTACGCGAGTCGCCGGCGTGGTGGATCTCGTCGAGGATGACCAGCGTGCGTCGGGTCATGGTGCGCCGCCGGTGCACCTGCGGCGCCATGCCCACCTGCGCGTACGTGACCACCGCGCCGTGGAAGTCGGCGGCGGAGTGCAGGTCGGCGTTGCGGAACGCGGCGTCGAGCTGGATGCCGACCCGGGCGGCGGCCTGCGCCCACTGGGTCTTCAGGTGCTCGGTCGGCGCGACCACGGTGACCGCCTCGACGGTGCCGTCGGCGAGCAGCTCGGCGGCGATGCGCAGCGCGAACGTGGTCTTACCGGCGCCGGGCGTGGCGACCGCGGTGAAGTCCTCGGTCCGGCGGCGCAGGTATTCCACGAGCGCCTTGCGTTGCCAGGCGCGCAGGGGCGGGAACGTGTCGAGCGCCGGCATCCGCGGTGGCACGCGTAGCTCCTCTCCGCCGCGGACGGCGGCGGGCCCGACCGGGGCCACGGGAGCCGCCGCCCATGAAAACGCCCTCGCGCATCCGGTGCCGCGAAGGCGGACTCAGCATAACCAGCGCGGGCCGTACGCCCCACTCGACGCCACGCCTGTCACATCCGCCCACCCCGGTGGGAAGCGGGTCAGGGCAGTGGTCCCCGGGTGCCGGTGCGCGGCGGCCGCAGCGTCGCCACCGGCGCGGACCAGCGCCGGCGCAGCGCGATCAGGCGCAGCCCGAACACGAGCAGGGCGGCGGCGGTGAGCGGCACGGCGGTCGCCTGTCCGGACGCCGACAGCAGCGCCACGGTGACCGCGCCGGCGAGCGCGGCGAGGGCGTAGATCTCCCGGCGCAGCACCACCGGGATCTCGCCGGTGAGCAGGTCGCGGCCCAGCCCGCCACCGATCGCGGTGAGCATGCCGATCATGCAGGCGCCGACCGGGGGCACGGCGGCGTCGAGGGCCTTGAGCGTGCCGATGACGGTGAACAGGCCGAGGCCGGCGGCGTCGAGCACCAGCACCGTGGTGCGCAGCCGGGCGAGCTGCGGGTGAAGCCAGAACACGGCGGCGGCGGTGACGGACGCGGTGGCGGCGTACCGCCAGTCGGCGAACGCCAGCGGGGGCACCTCGTCGATCGCCAGGTCACGGAAGATTCCTCCGCCGAGCGCGGCGACCACGCCGACGAAGACGACGCCGAACAGGTCGAGCCGTTTCGCCACCGCCGCGGAGGCGCCGGAGGCGGCGAAGACCGCCACGCCGGTGAGGTCGGCGACAAGCAGGGCGGTGGAGGTGGTCACCGCCGCAGGTTACGTCGAGGGGCGGCGGAGCCGCCCGCTGTCACTCGGCGTACGAGTCGTAGATCTCCTTGCACTTCGGGCACACCGGCGAGCCGGGCTTGGCCGCCTTGGTGACCGGGAACGTCTCGCCGCAGAGCGCGACCACGAAGGTGCCCATGACGGCACTCTCAGCGATCTTCTCCTTACGGACGTAGTGGAACATCTCCGGACCAGTGTCCGCGTCCTTCAGCTCGGGACGCTCGAGAACCTCTGTGCTCACGACTCCACCTCCGGCGTTCCAGTTTTCCAGGTCGGTCCGTCCTGGTCCACCTGGGCCCCGGGCGGGAGCGGGCCGTACGGTAGCCGACGTGACCAACTTTCACATCAGTCTCGGTAGTGAGGTGGCCGACGCCCTGCGCGACGGCCGCCCGGTCGTGGCGTTGGAGAGCACGATCGTCTCGCACGGGCTGCCCCGGCCGGACAACCTGCGCGTGGCGCGCGAGATCGAGCAGGCGGTACGGGACGCGGGCGCGGTGCCGGCCACCATCGGCATGGTCGCCGGCGAGTTGCGGGTGGGGCTGGACGACGCCCAGCTCACCCGCCTCGCCACCGTCGACGGCGTGAGCAAGCTCTCGGTCCGCGACCTGGCCCCGGCGGCGGCCACCGGCGCGGACGGCGCCACCACCGTCGCGGCCACCAGCGCGGTCGCGGCGGCGGCCGGGATCGGCGTGTTCGCCACCGGCGGGCTCGGCGGCGTGCACCGGGAGGCGGCGCAGACGTTCGACGAGTCGGCGGACCTGGTCACGCTGGCCCGGACCCCGATCGCGGTGGTCTGCGCCGGGGTGAAGTCGATCCTCGACGTGGGCGCCACGCTGGAGCGGCTGGAGACGCTCGGGGTGGGCGTGGTCGGCTACCGCACCCGCCGCTTCCCCGGCTTCTACCTCACCGACGCCGGCTTCGACCTGGACTGGTCGGTCGAGTCGCCGGAGCAGGTGGCGGACGTGCTGGCCGCCCGCGCGGCGCACGGCGTGCACCACGGCGGCCTGGTGGTGGCCAACCCGCTGCCCGCCGACGAGCAGCTCGACCCGGCGCTGCACGACCGGACGCTCGCCGAAGGGCTGGCCGCGCTGGCCCGCGAGGGGATCACCGGCAAGGCGGTCACCCCGTTCCTGCTGTCGCACTTCCACTCGGCGACCGAGGGCGCCAGCCTGGCGGTGAACGTCCGGATCATCCTGCGCAACGCCGACCTCGCGGCCCGGATCGCGGTCGCCGCGGCGACCCGTCGCGCCCCATGAGCGCCACGCCGCGCATCGTCGTCGTCGGCGACGTGATCACCGACGTGCTCGCGGTGCTGTCCGGGCCGCTCGCGACCGGCTCGGACACCGCGGCCGGGATCCGGTTCAGCGGCGGCGGGCAGGCGGCGAACACCGCGGCCTGGCTCGCCGGGCAGGGCGCGGCGGTGACGCTGGTCGCCGCCGTCGGCGACGACGAGACCGGCCGGGAACGGGTGGCCGAGCTGACCCGGATCGGTGTGGACTGCGCGGTGGAGCGGCACGAGGGCTACCCGACCGGCACCGTCATCGTGCTCGCCCACGACGGGGAGCGCACGATGATCAGTCAGCGGGGCGCGAACCTGCGGCTGACCGCCGCGCACGTGGACGCGGCGCTGGCCGCCGCGCCCGACGCCGGGCATCTGCACCTGTCCGCGTACACCCTGTTGGACGTCGGGTCGCGCGGCGCCGGCCTGCGCGCGCTGGCCACGGCCCGCGAGCGCGGGCTGACCGTCAGCGTCGACGCGGCGTCCGCGGCGCCGCTGCGGCGCGTCGGCGGGGCGTTCCTGACCTGGGTACGCGACGTCGACCTGCTGCTGGTCAACACGGACGAGGCGACGGTGCTGGCCGGCGGGCTGGACCCGGCGGCGCAGGCGCGGGCGCTGACCGCGGTGGCGCACCGGGTGGTGGTCAAGCGCGGCGCGGCGGGCGCGGTGTGGGTGGAGCGCGGCGGTGTGGTGGAGTTCGCGCCGGCACCCGGGGTGGACGTGGTGGACGTGACCGGAGCCGGGGACGCGTTCGCCGCCGGGCTGCTCACCGCGTGGCTGGCCGGCGCCGACCCGCGCGCCGCGCTGGCCCGCGCCGGTGACCTGGGCGCGCTCGCCGTGACGACGGTGGGCGCCCGCCCGGCGCCCTGACGGCGGTGGCCGGTCCGGGCGGGTGCTCCGCCCGGGCCGGTCAGGGCTCGGCGTCGATGATCTTGTGCGGGTTCTCCTCGGCGGTGAGGGCGGTGGGTGCGGGCTCCTCGCGGCGCCGGTTCTGGAACCGGTTCGCCAGCCGGTGCTCCTCCTTGGGCGGACGGTCGTTGGCGAGCAGCACGGCGAGCCAGGGCACGAGCACCATGCCGAGCGCGCACAGCGGCAGCCAGAGCCAGAGCAGCGGTGCCTTCGCGCCGACCAGGATCGCGCCCGCCACCAGACACGCGACCCGGATGGCCATCATCAGCACGTAACGCTTCTGCCGGCTGTTGAGCTGGTCGTCCTGGCTGCGCGGGGCGTCGGTGATCAGGATCGGCTGGTACGCCTGACGCTTCACCACGGACCTCCTACGAGGGGATACGGCCCATCCTGTCACTCCGGACGGATGATCGGCGAAATTCGTGACGAGCGGTCGCGTGTTACGTGGGTGGTACGCTTCGATCCGTGGCCAACCGGTTCAGCTTCACCGACGAGGCGCTGGCGAACCTGCGGGTCTACGACGTCACACCCGGGGAAGTCTGGGAGGCCCTGCACAGCAGGCACCGGGTCATCCGGCACCTCGGTGACGACGTGATGGTGGTCTACGCCACCGAGCACCGCGGCCGGCGACTCGCCGTGCTGCTGGCCGAGGCCGACGGCACCGACAACGACTGGGACATCCTCTCCGCCCGCGAACTGAGCGACGTCGAGGCCAAGCGCTACGACGAGGCGGTGCGGAACTCACGCCGACGAGGAGGCGGTCACGATGCACCGTGACGAGGCGACCAAGCGGTTCCACGCCGGGGGCGACACGTTCGCCGACCTGATCGACGACACGTCACCGGCCCAACTGCCCACCCCCGACACCGACGTGCCGATGGTCAGCCGGTCGGTCCGGCTGCCGCTGGAGACGTACGAGCGCGTCCGCGCCGCCGCCGACGCGCGCGGCATCGGCGTGACCACGCTGATGCGGCAGTGGATCGAGGCCGGCCTGGCCGACCTGGACGACTCGGCCACCGTCTCGCTGGCCGACGTACGCCGCGCGCTGGCCTCGCTGTCCCGCCCGACCGCCGCCTGACGACTCACGCCTCGGGGCCACCCTCGCCGAGCGCCTCCCGCCCGATCGGCGAGGCGGAGGACTCCGGCGGCCGGTGCCAGGCCCGGCGGGCGTCGGCGAACGCGACGAGCGCCAGCAGGACGGCCACCGCGCCGAGCGCGAACATCGCCGGCACGGCCACCAGCGCGGGCAGGAGCAGCACCAGGGCCAGCAGCCCGGCCAGCCGGGGGCGGGACACCCGGCCGAAGATCTCGTACTCGAACCGGGAGCGGGCGGCCAGGAACAGCGCCGGACCGCCCACCACGAAGACCAGCCAGTCGGGCCGGGCCGTGTCGTACGGGTGGGCGATGACCAACTCGTAGCCGACCGCCGCGCCGATCACCCCGAGCACCATGAACAGGTGGGTCTGCGCCGCCGACTCGGCCAGCCGTCCCGGCGTGCCGGCCGTCCGCAGCGCCTGCGCGAGCAGGTGACCGGCCCGGTAGAAGTAGATCCGCCAGAGCAACGCCGTGATCACGAACGAGATCGCGAACGCCACCGCGGCGTCGCCGGAGAACTCCTTCCCGCTGTAGGTCACGCCGATCACCAGGATCGACTCGCCGAGCGCGATGAGGAAGATCTGCTGGTAGCGCTCGGCGAGGTGCTCCCCGGCGACGAGCCACTGCCGGACCCGCGAGGCCCCGAGCCGGGGCAGCGGCCAGCCCAGGAGCGTGCCGAGATGGTCCACCGCCAGCGCGACGACCCACAGCGCCAGGCGCGGACCGGGCATCAGCGCGCCGGCGAGCCAGAGCGGGGCGCTGAATCCCGCCCAGGCGGCCAGCCGCAGCGGGACCATGCGGCGCGGATGCCCCCGCAGCGCCACCGCGATCAACAGCGGCCGGCCGACCATCACCGCGACGTACGCGAGCGCGAACGGCAGCGCCCGTTCCTCCAGCGCCCGGGGCAGCGTCACCCCCAGCACCAGGCTGCCGAACATGGTGCCGACCACCACGACCTGGATGACCGTGCGCTCCGGCTCGTACCGGCTGGTCACCCAGGTGGTGAGGGTCCAGACCTGCCAGAGCACCAGGAACAGCAGCAGGGTCTTGCCCACGTCGGCGGCCACCGCACCGGCCGAGCCGTCGAGCCCGTCGATCAGGCGCTGCGAGACCCGGGTCAGCGCGAACACGAAGACCAGGTCGAAGAAGAGCTCCAGGAAGGTGGCCCGGCCGGGGCTGGACGCGGTACGCAGCAGCGCCCCGCCCCGCTGCTCGGTCATCGTCCGCCCCCGTCCCCCGTCCTGGCAACAAACGACAGGGGCGGCGGGCCGGTTGCGGCGGCGGGCGGCGGATCAGCCCTTCGCGGCCTTCGCCTCCGCCTTCATCCGCTGCTTGAACTCGCGTACCCGGCGCAGCGACTCCGGATCGGTCACGTCCGCCACCGACCGGTGGGCGTCCGCGTCGCCGTAGTCACCGGCCGCCTCGCGCCAGCCGTCCGGAGTGACTCCGAACCGCTTCCCGAGCAGCGCGACGAAGATCTGCGCCTTCTGCCGGCCGAACCCGGGCAGCTCGCCGACCCGGCGCAGCAGTTCCCGCCCGTCGGCCACATCCGACCAGAGCCGGGCCGGGTCGCCGTCGTAGCGCTCGACGAGCATCCGGCACACCTCCTGCACGCGGGCCGCCATCGCCTTCGGGAAGCGGTGCAGCGCCGGCGGCCGGGCGAAGAGCTCCACCAGCGCCTCCGGGTCGTACCCGGCCAGTTCCGCGGCGTCCGGCTCGTGGCCGAGCCGCTGCGCCAGCACGTACGGGGAGGAGAACGCTTTCTCCATCGGCACCTGCTGGTCCAGCACCATGCCGAGGAGCAGGGCCAGCGGGCTGCGCGCCAGCAGTTCGTTGGCCTGCGGGTCGATGGGCAGGGAGAGCGTCATAGGGACCATAGTGCCGTCCCGCCCGGCGGTCGGGGCGCCGACTCCCCGACGACGTGACGCGGCCCGGCGGACCCCTGGAGGTCCACCGGGCCGCGGCCCACGGTGTGGTCAGGTCACCCGTGTCGTCAGTTGACGACGAAGAGCAGCCGGTTCGGCGAGCCCGAGCCCGGGCTGGTCACCTTGCCGGTGGTGGCGTTGCTGGTCAGGTAGCTGGCCACCTGAGCCGGGGTGTAGGAGGTGTTGGCGGACAGCACGAGCGCCGCCGCGCCGGCCACGTGCGGGGACGCCATCGAGGTGCCGCTGATCGAGTTGGTGGCGGTGTCGCTGGTCCGCCACGCCGAGGTGATCGACGAACCCGGGGCGAAGATGTCCACGCAGGAGCCGTAGTTGGAGTAGGAGGCACGGGCGTCGGTGCTGGTGGTGGCGCCCACCGTGATCGCCGCGGCGACCCGGGCCGGCGACGAGTTGCAGGCGTTGGCGCTGGAGTTGCCGGCCGCGAGCGCGTACGTGATGCCGGAGTTGATCGAGTTGGCCACCGCGTTGTCCAGCGTGGTGCTGGCGCCGCCGCCGAGGCTCATGTTGGCCACGGCCGGCTTCACCGCGTTCGAGGTGACCCAGTTGACGCCGCTGATCACGCCGGCGGTGGTGCCGCTGCCGGAGCAGTTGAGCACCTTGACGGCCACTAGGCGCACGCCCTTGGCCACGCCGTACTTGGTGCCGCCGACGGTGCCGGCGACGTGGGTGCCGTGGCCGTTGCAGTCGGTGTTGTTGGTGTCGACCGTGTTGGTGCCCCAGGTGGCCCGGCCGCCGAAGTCGCTGTGCGTGGTGCGGATGCCCGTGTCGATGATGTAGGCGCGCACGTTGCTGGCGGTGTTCGGGTAGGTGAAGGTGCTGTTCAGCGGCAGGTTGCGCTGGTCGATCCGGTCCAGGCCCCAGGTGGCCCCGGTCTGGGTGCCCTGGGTGGTCATGACGCGGTCCTGCTCGACGTACGCGACCGCCGGGTCGGCGGCGAGCCGGCGCGCCTGGGCGGCGGTCATCTTCGCGCTGTAGCCGGTGAGAGCGGAGCTCCACACCGTGCCGACGTTGCCGCCGTAGCGCTTGGCCAGGCCGGCGGCCCGGTCCGGGACGGCGGTACGGGCGGCGAGGGTGTTCGCGGTGCCGACCGCGTCGCCCTTGAGCACGACCACGTAGCTGCCGCTGACGGCGTCGGCGGCACCGGCGTACCGGATCTCCCCGGTGGGCGCGGCGAGAGCGGGCGTGGAGGCGGCGGCGGCGAAGGCCGCGGCGGCGGCCGTGACGGCGAGCGCACGCAGCGCGCGGCGCCGGGGAAGGGACACGTCGGGCATCGTCTGGCTCCCTACCGGGGCAGCCCGGTTTGTGGCCGGATCACCCCATCGACGGATGTTGGCAGGAATGCTAACCAGAGATCGACAAACATGAAAGAGATAGTTGCCGATAGATACGGTCCACGTTATGGATCGGCGGGTGCGCGCCACGCCGGACGGCGCCCGAGGCAGGATGAGCACGTGGACCGTCACGACATGCTGCTCTCCCCCGCCGGGGTCGACGCGCTGCGCACCGCGCTGACACTCGCCCGCTTCACCGCCAACGGGATCGCCGACCGCCTGGGCCCGCAGGGCACCGGCGGCGTGGCCCGCAACGACTACCGGGCCGCGCTGCGCGCCACCGAGGACCGGGACCGGCTGGCCACGCTGATCCGCGTCTTCATCTGCGACCAGACCGAGCCGGAGGCGGCGGTCGCCGACGCGCTGGCCCCGCTGGCGCTGGACGAGGCGCTGGCCGGGGGCATCGTCGAGCGGCACGGCGACGGCCTGCGCGCCGCTGTCGACCTGGAGCCGTACGGCGACGACTGGTGGGTGCTCGCCGACGTGCCCGCCAGCGCCCGGCCCGGCCGTCCGCTGCACGCCGAGCACGTGCTGGGCATCGGCGGCGCGACCCAGACGCTGATCTCGGCGGCCGTACGCCCGGTCGTGGACACCGCGCTCGACCTCGGCACCGGCTCCGGCGTACAGGCGCTGCACCTGGGCACCCACGCCCGCCGGGTCACCGCCACCGACGTCTCCGAGCGGGCGCTGCGGTTCGCCGCCACCACCGCCGCGCTCAACGGACAGGACTGGGAACTGCTGCGCGGGGACATGGTCGCCCCGGTGGCCGGACGCCGCTTCGACCTGGTGGTCAGCAACCCGCCGTTCGTGGTCGGGCCGGGCACCACCACGCACGTCTACCGGGACTCCGGGCGGGTCGGCGACGCGATCGGCGCGGAACTGGCCGCCGCCGCGCCGGACCTGCTCACCGAGGGCGGCACCATGCAGTACCTGGCGAACTGGGTGCACGTCACCGGTGAGGACTGGGCCGAGCGGGTCACCGGCTGGTTCGCCGGCACCGGCCTGGACGCCTGGGTCATCCAGCGCGAGGTGGCCGACCCGATGGCGTACGTGAACCTCTGGCTGACCGACGTCGGCGAGAGCGCCGACCCGCAGCGGATGGCGGCCTGGCTGGACTGGTTCGACGCGCACAAGGTGGAGGCGATCGGTTTCGGCATCGTCTCGCTGCGCCGCTCCGGCCACGCCCGGCCGGTCGTCCGGGTGGAGGACCTGCGCCAGCGGGTCGAGCCGCCGCTGGGCGACCGGATCGGCGAGTGGTTCACCAGGCAGGACTGGCTGCGCGCCCGGGACACCGAGGGCCTGCTCGCCGTCCGCTACCGCGCCGCCGAAGGGCTCCAGCTCCGGCAGGAGGCCACCATGGGCGACGACGGCTGGGCGGTGGACCGGCAGGTCCTGGCCATGCCGCGCGGGCTGCGCTGGTCGGAGGAGATCGACCCGCTGGTGCTCGCCCTGGTCGGCGGCGCGGACGGCCGGCTGCCGCTGCGCGACCAGCTCTCGCTGCTGGCCGCCGCGCACGACGTGGCGCCGGACGAGCTGGCCGAGGCGGCCGGGCCGATCGTGGCGCACCTGGTCGAGCGCGGCATCATCGAGCCGGTGACCGACTGATGCGGGCGGTGGTGCAGACGGTCGGCCGGGCCCGGGTGACAGTCGACGACGAGGTGACCGGTGAGATCACCGACGGGCTGCTGGTGCTGCTCGGCGTCACCCACACCGACACCCCGCAGGTGGCCGCCACGATGGCCCGCAAGCTGCACGAGCTGCGCATCCTCGACGACGAACGCAGCGCCGCCGACGTCGGCGCGCCGCTGCTGCTGGTCAGCCAGTTCACGCTCTACGGCGACGCGCGCAAGGGCCGGCGGCCGAGCTGGACCGCCGCCGCTCCCGCCGAGGTGGCCGAACCCCTGGTAGACGCGGTGGTCGAACAGCTGCGCGCCCGGGGCGCGAAGGTGGAGACCGGCCGCTTCCGCGCCCACATGCTGGTGGAGAGCGTCAACGTCGGTCCCCGGACCCTCGTGCTCGATCTCTAGAAGAACAGCCCACGGCGGGACAGCGACTGCCGCAGCCAGCCGTCGAGCTGGGCGGCCCAGTCGGTCTGCTCCGCCGTGGCGTGGTCCACCGTGAACCGGCCGAAGGCGTCGCGGCCCTCCGTGAACAGACCGCCCCGCTTGTCCAGCTCCAGCACCACGTGCACCTGCTGCGGATCGGTGACGAAGGTGACCTCGAGCTGGTTCATCGCGCCCGCGTACTGCGGCGCCGGGTAGAACTCGATCTCCTGGTAGAAGGGCAACTGCTGGCGTACGCCGTAGATGTGCCCACGCTCGACGTCGGCGCGCGCGAAGCGGAAGCCCAGCCGCAGCAGCGCCTCCAGCAGCCGCTCGTGGGCGGGCAGCGGGTGCACCGACACGGCGTCCATGTCGCCCTTGTCCACCGCCCGGGCCACCTCCAGCTCGGTACGCAGACCCATCGTCATGCCGTGCAGGTGCTGGCCGTACAGGTCGGTGAGCGGGGTCTCCCAGGGCACCTGGTAGCGGAACGGCACGTCGTAGCGCTGCCCCGGCTCCAGCCGGAACGCGCCGGTCATCTGGGCGCGGCCGAACTCCTGGTTGACGTCGTACTCCGAATCGGAACTCTCCACCTCGACCCGGGTGACCAGACCGAGCGCGACGTAGCTCACGTCCACCGGGTGGTCGCCGCCGACCACCTGGATCCGGCCCTCCAGAACGCCGCCCGGGCGACAGTTCGGGTTGGCCAGGACCGTCTCCACCGACGGTCCGCCCACACCCATCGCCTGCATGAGCCGCTTGAAGACCACCACGTTCTCCGATCATCAGTGCCGGGCCGGCCCCGACGGCCGGTCGGTGGCACGGTAACCGCGCCGGACAAGGGAATGCCGGATTCCCACGTGGATTCCTGTCGGGTCCCCGATCGCCTCACTCCCGTCTCACGCCCCGACCGCCAAGCTGTTTGTCATCGGCCCCCACCGCGTGGGCGGCACGGGACCGGTAGGCACGTCGGACACGGGGAGAACAGAGATGACCCAGCAGATGATCGAGCACCAGGACATGGACGTCACCCTCACGGACCTCGACGCCACCGACGAGCGCGGCGTCTCCACCGACCTGGTCCGGGCGTACCTGAACGGCATCGGCCGCACCAAGCTGCTCACCGCGGCGCAGGAGGTCGAGCTGAGCAAGCGGATCGAGGCCGGCCTCTTCGCCGAGGAGAAGCTGGCCACCTGCACCCCCGTCTCCGCCGAGCTGCGCGCGGACCTGGCGCTGATCGCGGCCGAGGGCCGCGCCGCCAAGGACCACCTGCTGGAGGCGAACCTACGGCTGGTGGTGAGCATCGCCAAGCGCTACACCGGTCGCGGCATGGCCTTCCTCGACCTCATCCAGGAAGGCAACCTCGGCCTCATCCGCGCCGTCGAGAAGTTCGACTACACCAAGGGCTACAAGTTCTCCACCTACGCCACCTGGTGGATCCGCCAGGCCATCACCCGCGCCATGGCCGACCAGGCCCGCACCATCCGCATCCCCGTGCACATGGTCGAGCAGGTCAACCGGATGGTCCGGGTGCGCCGTGAGCTGTCCGTGTCGCTGGGTCGCGAGCCCACCGTGAGCGAGGTGGCCGTGGCGCTGGAGATCCCCGAGTTCCAGGTGATCGAGCTGATCTCCTACGACCGGGAGCCGGTCAGCCTGGACCAGGCCGTCGGCGAGGACGGCGAGAGCGCGCTCGGCGACTTCGTCGCCGCCGTCGACCCGCGTACCGAGCCGGGCGACGCCGCCACCAACGGCGAGCTGCGCAACGAGGTCCGGATCGTGCTGGCCACGCTGTCCCAGCGGGAGCAGGCGGTGATCCGGCTGCGCTTCGGCCTGGACGACGGCCGGCAGCGCACGCTGGACGAGGTGGGCCGCGAGTTCGGGCTGTCCCGGGAGCGGATCCGGCAGATCGAGAAGGTGACGCTGCTGAAGCTGCGCGACCCGGAGCGGGCGAACCGGCTGGAGGCGTACGCCTGCTGAGCCACCCCTACCCCGACAGGCCCCGGCGGTTCGCCGGGGCCTGTCGCGCTTGACCCGGGAGCTCCCAGCGTATAGAACCGAATGGTTACACAACCAGGAGGTTATGAACGTGCCCCCGGATCTGCTCGACGCCACCTTCGCCGCGCTCGCCGACCCCACCCGGCGGGCCATCCTCGCCCGGCTGGCCGCCGGGGAGGCCACAGTCACCGAGCTGGCCGAGCCGTTCGCGATGAGCCAGCCGGCCGTCTCCAAGCACCTCAAGGTGCTCGAACGCGCCGGCCTGGTCACCCGGGGCCGGGACGCGCAGCGCCGCCCCTGCCGGCTCGACGCCCGGCCGCTGCGGGAGGCCGTGGCGTGGCTGGCGAACTACCGGGACTACTGGGCCGAGAGCTACGCGCGCCTGGACGAGGTGCTCGCCGAACTGACCGCCGAGGAGCAGCGGTGACCGGCCTGACCGTGACCCTGCACGGCGACCGGGAGATCCGGCTCAGCCGCGACTTCGCCGCTCCCCGGCATCTGGTGTTCGCCGCCTTCACCCGCCCCGAACTGCTGATGCGCTGGTGGGGCGCACGCGGCTGGCATCTCGTCGAGTGCGAGGTGGACCTGCGGGTGGGCGGACGCTGGCGGTTCGTCTCCCGCGGGCCGGACGGCGACCTGATGGCCCAGGGCGGCACGTACCGGGAGATCGACCCGCCGGCGCGGCTGGTCTGCACCGAACTCTTCGACGACCAGTCCTACCCGGGCGAGACGCTGGTGCGGCACGACTTCACCGGCTCGGCGGACCGGACGACAGTCGTCACCCACCTGCGCTACGCCACCCCGCAGGGCCGCGACACCGTCCTGCGCTACCCGATGATCCGCGGCCTGAGCGAGGCGTTCGACCGGCTCACCGCCGTGCTGCACACCGACTCGACGACAGGAGCGACAACATGAACTGGACGCTGGAAGTGGTGGTCGTACCGGTCTCCGACCTGGACCGGGCCAAGGAGTTCTACGCGCAACGGCTCGGCTTCGCCGTCGACCACGACACCGATCTCGGCGGGATGGGGCGGATCGTGCAACTCACTCCCCCAGGCTCCGGCTGCTCGATCGTCCTCGGCCGGGGCGTCGTACCGGAGATGCCGCCGGGCTCACTCAAGGGCCTGCAACTCGTCGTGGCCGACCTGGAACGGGCGCGCGCCGAACTGGTCGAGCGGGGCGTCGAGGTGAGCGAGATCCAGGTGATGGGCCAGAACCCGCACCCGGTGCCGCACCCGCTGGACAACGTCGGCTTCGTCTTCTTCCGTGACCCCGACGGCAACGGGTGGTCGGTGCAGCAGATCTCCGCCCGCGGCTGAGCGCTGCGGCGCCCGCGGTCGGGCGCGGCGGCGCGCGGCCGTCGCGCGGGCGGGCGCTGCGGGTCGCGCGGGCGGGCGCTGTTAAGAAGGGGCCCTTCCTCTACCGGAGGCGTTAATAAGGGGCCCTTCCTTACAAGCGGCGGGGGCCGGTGTCGGGGCGCGCGACCTCCGCGCCGGTGCGCACGGTGGCGTGCAGCACCGAGATGCCGTCCGGCCGGGCCAGCACCGGATTCAGCGTGAGCGACCGCACCCGGGGCTGCTCGTCGGCGAGCCGCCCGACCCGCACCAGCAGGTCGACCAGCGCCGCCCGGTCCACCGGCGCGGCGCCCCGGTGCCCGCGCAGCAGCGGCGCGGCCCGGGGCTCGTCGACCAGTTCGGCGGCGTCCCGGTCGGTCAGCGGCACCGCCCGCCAGGCCCGGTCGCCGAGCAGTTCGGTCGCCACGCCACCGAGCCCGAACCCGACCACCGGCCCGAACGCCGGATCCTCCACCAGCTCCACCACGCACGCCACGCCGGGCGCGACCATCGGCTGGACCAGGACCTCCGCGCCGAACGCCGGTGCCATCTCGGCGTACGCGCGGCGCAGCGCGGCGGCGTCGGCCAGGTCGAGGCGTACCGCGCCGAGGTCGAGGCGGTGCCGCAGCCCGGGGGCGGCGGCCTTGAGCGCCACCGGCCAGCCGAGCCGCTCCCCCACCGCCGCCGCTTCCTCGGCCGAGCGGGCCGGCACCGAGTCCACCACGTCGATGCCGTACGCGCGCAGCAACGCCGCCGCGTCGGCCCCGTCGGGGCGCAGCGCGGCGTGCCCCGCCGTGCGGTCCACGTCGGGAAGTTCCGGCAGCACCCCGGCGGGCCGGCGCAGCCAGTCCGCGTACGCGGTGACCCGGCCCAGCGCGCGTACCGCCTCCTCGACGCTCGGGTACGCCGGCACCCCGGCCGGCACCAGCCCGGCGAGGAACGTCGCCACCACCGGCTTGCCGGTGACCCGCGCGTCGGGCAGCGCCGAGGCGAAGTCGGCCACCGGGTCGGCGAGCTGCCCCGGCAGCGGCGGCGCGAACACCGCCACCACGGCGTCGACCCGCTCGTCGGCGACCGCGTCACCGAGCGCGGCGGCGTACGCGGCGGCCCCGGCGCTCGGCCCGACGTCCCGCGGGTACCCGTCGGCGACCGTCAGTCCCTGAGCGGCGCAGGCGGTGGCGGCCAGCCCGGTCAGCGCCGACGAGTTGCCCACCACGGCGACCCGCCGCCCGGCCGGCAGCGGCTGGTGGGCCAGCAGCACACCCACGTCGAGCAGTTCGGACACGGTGTCCACCCGGATCACCCCGGACTGGGCGAACAGCGCGCTCACCGCCGCCGCGTCCAGCGCGGGCGCCTCCCCCACGCCCGGCGGCCGGGCCAGCGAGGCGAGCGCCACCACCGGCTTGCTGCGGCCGATGCGCCGGGCCAGCCGGGCGAACTTGCGCGGGTTGCCGAACGTCTCCAGGTAGAGCGTGATGACGTCGGTGGCCGGGTCGTCCTGCCAGTACTGCAGCAGGTCGTTGCCGGACACGTCGGCCCGGTTGCCGGCCGACACGAAGCTGGACAGGCCGAGCCCGCGCCGGGACGCCTCGGCCAGCAGCGCCACCCCGAACGCGCCGGACTGGCTGAACACGCCGACCCGGCCCGCCGCGGGCAGCACCGGGGCGAGCGTGGCGTTGAGGCGTACCGCCGGGTCGGTGTTGGCGACGCCGAGGCAGTTCGGGCCGACCACCCGCATGCCGGCCAGGTGCGCGGCGCGGACCAGCGCGCGCTGCGCCGCCGCGCCGGCCGGGCCGGACTCGGCGAACCCGGCCGAGATCACCACCAGGCCGTGCGCGCCCGCCCGGGCCGCGTCGCGGACCACGTCGGTCACCGCGTCCGGCGGGACCGCCACCACGGCCAGGTCGACGTCCTGGCCGGCGTCGGCCGCCGACGGGTACGCGGGCAGCCCCGCCACCGTCGCCGCGCTCGGGTGCACCGGCACGATCGCGCCGGTGAACCCGCCGTCGCGCAGGTGCCCGAGCAGCGCCGCGCCGACGCCCTGACCGGTGGTGCTGGCGCCGTAGACGGCGATGCCGCGTGGCGCGAGCAGCCGGGCGATCGAGCGGGCCTCGGTACGGTGCTCCCGGCCGCGCTGCACCTCGAGCGTCGCCTCGGTCGGCGCGATCGGGAAGGTCAGGTGCACCACGCCGTCGGCGTACTGGCGCTGGACCTGGTAGCCGAAGTCGGCGAAGACCCGCAGCATCGCCCCGTTGGCCGGGAGCACCTCGGCGACGAAGTGCACGATGCCGTTGCGTCCGGCCGCGTCGGCCAGGTGCTCCAGCAGCACCGAGCCGATGCCCCGGCCCTGGTAGGCGTCCTCGACCACGAACGCCACCTCGGCCTCCGGCGAGGCGGGGCCGAGGCGCTCGTACCGGCCGACGGCGACGATCCGCTCGCCGGCCAGCACCACGAACGCCTCCCGGTCGCGGTGGTCGACGTTGACGAAGCGCTTCAGGTCGCGTTCCGGGATACGCGGGTACGGCGAGAAGTAGCGCAGGTAGCGGGTGCGCTCGGAAAAGCGGCCGTGCATGGCCACGATCTCGGGCGCGTCCTCGGGACGGATCTGTCGCAGCTGGACGGTCGTACCGTCGCTGAGCAGCACGTCCACCGGTTGTTCGACGGTGGTCACCGGTCGGTCCTCCCTGCCGCCGGCTCAGTCGCGCGGGTCGTGCGGGTCGAGCCCGAGCAGCGGGAAGACGGCCTTGCGGGTGGCCGCGACGGCCCGGTCCACCGCGTTCGGCTCGCCGCTGGGCTGCCACGGCTGGTACGACGGGTCGACGTCGTCGGTCATCCGCAGCGGCACCTCGTGCCCGGGTCGCCGCCGCGCGGCCAGGTCCCGCCAACCCGGCGGGGTCAGCGTGGCCGGGTCGACCGGCTCGCCGGTGGCGATCGCGAGCAGGTGCGTCCAGGCCCTCGGCACCACCTCGACCAGCGCGTACCCGCCGCCGCCCGTGGCGATCCAGCGGCCGTCGCACAGCTCGTCGGCGAGCGCGCGCAGCGAGCGGTAGGTGGCCCGCTGCCCGTCCACCGACAGGTGCAGGTCGGCCAGCGGATCCTTGCGGTGCCCGTCGGCGCCGCACTGGGTGACAAGCACCTGCGGCCGGTACGCGCGCAGCACCGACGGCACGACCGCGTGGAACGCGCGCTGCCAGCCGGCGTCGCCGACCCCGGGCGGCAGCGGCACGTTGACGGCGGTGCCCTCCGCGCCCGGCCCGCCGGTCTCGTCCGGGAACCCGGTGCCGGGGAACAGCGCGAGCGGCGTCTCGTGCAGGCTGATGGTGAGCACCCGCGGATCGCGGTAGAAGATCTCCTGCACGCCGTCGCCGTGGTGCACGTCCACGTCCACGTACGCGATCCGCTGCGCACCGAGGTCGAGCAGCCGGGCGATGGCCACGGCCGGGTCGTTGTAGACACAGAAGCCGGCGGCGCGGGCGGGCATGGCGTGGTGCAGCCCGCCGGCCACGTTCACGGCGCGGCGGGCGTCGCCGCGCCAGACCGCCTCGGCGGCGGCCACTGTGGCACCGGCGATCAGCGCGCTCGCCTCGTGCATGCCGTCGAAGACCGGATTGTCCGACGTGCCCAGGCCGAACCCGGCGAACAGCGGGTCGCGCGGCGCGGCCCGGACCGCGTCCAGATAGGCCGGATCGTGGACGCGGGTGAGCAGCGCGTCGTCGGCCGGCTCGGGCTTGACCAGCCGCACGCCGGGCCGGTCCAGCACGCCCAGCTCGCGGGCGAGCGCCATGGTCAGCTCGACCCGGACCGGGTCCAGCGGATGGTCGCCCATGTCGTAGGTGAGGAGAGCCTCGTCCCACACCACCACCGTGTCGTCGGCCATGCGGCCATCGTCGCACGTGGGCCCGGGTGCGCCCACCTGACGTACGCTCACCGGCCGGACGTGCCACCGGTGGCGACCGGACGGTCCGGGTCGGCCACCCACTCGCTCCACGAACCGACGTACAGCGCGGCGTCCGGACGGCCGGCCAGGTGCAACGCGAGCACCGCCTGCGCGGCGGTCACCCCGGAGCCGCAGTACGCGCCGACCGCCGCGCCCGCGTCCACCCCGGCGGCGGCGAACCGCTCCCGCAGCGCGTCCGCGTCCGGGAACCGCCCCTGCGTGACGTACTCCGGGGCGGGCAGGTTGACCGCGCCCGGCACGTGCCCGGCGACCGGATCGACCGGCTCGTGTTCGCCCCGGTAGCGCGGCGCGGCCCGTACGTCGAGCAGCACCCCGGGCTCGGCGGCGGCGAGCCGGGCGGCCCGCGCGGCGTCCAGCACCGGCAGCGCGCCCGGCGCCACCGTCACGTCGCCCGGCGCCGGGGCGGGTACGCCGGTGTCGACCGGCAGGCCGGCTGCCGTCCAGGCCGGGTAGCCGCCGTGCAGCACCCGCACCTGCCGGTGGCCCGCCCAACGCAGCGTCCACCAGGCCCGGGCGGCGGACATCCCGTCGCCGCCGTCGTACACGACAACGGGGTGACCGGCGCGGACGCCCGCCGCCCGCAGCGCGGCCTGCAACGCCGCCGGGTCCGGCAGCGGGTGCCGGCCGGCGGCGCCGGGCCGCCCGCACAGCTCGGTGTCCAGGTCGACGAAGACCGCGCCGGGCAGGTGGCCGGCGGCGTAGTCCGCGCGGCCGGGCGGTCCGGTGAGCCGCCAGCGGACGTCGAGCAGGGTCGGCGGGTCGGCATGATCGAGTTCGGCGGCGAGCCGGTCGGGCTCGACCAGCAGGTCTGCGGTGGCGGACATGCGGTCCAGTCAACACCATCCGGGCCGCCACCTCCGGCTTCGCCTGCCGTCGATGGTCGGTGGTAACGGGTACCATCGGTGCCCGGGAGGCCGCTGACGTGAAGCACGACCTTGTTGACACGACCGAGATGTACCTGCGCACCATCCTCGAACTCGAGGAGGAGGGTGTGCCGCCGCTGCGTGCCCGCATCGCCGAGCGGCTCAAGCAGAGCGGCCCGACCGTCAGCCAGACCGTCGCGCGGATGGAGCGGGACGGCCTGCTCACGGTCGAGGGCGACCGGCACCTGAGCCTCACCCCGGCGGGTCGCAACACCGCCGTGTCGGTGATGCGCAAGCACCGGCTGGCCGAGCTGCTGCTGGTGAACGTGATCGGGATGCCCTACGAGGAGGCCCACGAAGAGGCCTGCCGGTGGGAGCACGTGATGAGCGACGCGGTGGAGAAGCGGGTCTTCGACCTGCTCAACCGCCCCACCCGCTCGCCGTACGGCAACCCGATCCCGGGCCTGGAGGAGCTGGGCGACCCGGGCCAGCCGCCGGTCGAGGCCGGCGAGAGCGAGCGCAACCTGGCCTTCCCGGGCCTGTCCGGCCAGGTCGTGGTGCGCCGCATCTGCGAGAGCGTGCAGACCGACTCGGACGTGCTCCGGCAGTTGCACGCCGCCGGTGTCGACCCGGGCGCGACGGTGACCGTGGCGCAGGAACGCGACGGCGTCTCCATCGACCGCTCCGGCGACCGGGTCCGCCTGCCCCGCGAGGTGGCGTCCCGGGTGTTCGTCGCGGCCCGCTGACCCGGGTCAGAGCTGGCGGGTGTCGATCACCTTGGCCAGCGTGACCAGCTTGCCGGCCGTCTTGTCCGCCTCCGCCTTGGCGGTGCCGGTGGGGGCGGTCCAGCGCAGGGTGGCGAGCCGGCCCTCGGTGGCCAGCCAGCCGACCTCGGCGACCGGGCCCGCCTTAGCGGTCTTGGGCAGCGTGCGCCGGTAGCCGGCCTTACCCAGCTTGGTGATCTTCGTGGCGCCGCTGGGCTGCACGTCGAGGGTGAACGTGGCCGCGTCGATCGACGTCTCGGTGACCGACAGCGTCAGCTCCGGCAGCACCGCCCCGGCCGCGCGCACCACGCAGGTGTGCGTGTCGCCCCGCTCGGTGGCGGCGGCCACGTCGAACTCGCCACCGGTGTGCTCGGCGATCACCGCGAAGTCGAGCAGCCGGCAGGCGCCGCCCGAGGAGGCGGCCGCGACCGCGACCGGTGGGCGCGGCTCCGTCGGCACGTCGACCGTCGGGGCTTCCTCGGCGCAGCCGGCGGCGAGCAGGACGGCCGGCACGGCCAGCCAGATTCGGGCACGCACGGGAGACCTCCGCGGTCGGCGGCGGGTCCGACCCGCCGGAGTTCCGTCGGACACCGTACGGCGTGCCCGCGCGGGGACGGAAGCCCCTAATCGGTTACGTACGGACAGTGCCGACATCCTCGCCCGCAGCACGTCCCTCGCCGGGCCAGGAAGCCCGCGCTGAGCACGAACAGTCCGGTCTCCGGGTCCAGGTAGCCGGCCTCCCCGGCGGCCAGGGCGGCGGCGTGCGCGGCCAGGATCCGGTCCCGCCCCGGGTGATCCGGCAACAGCCGCGACGGGTGCGGTTCGGTAAGCGGCCGGTCCGCCAGCTCGTCACGCACCGCTGAAGTGTAAGGAAGGGCCCCTGCTTAACGTTTTCTGCATAGGAGGGGCCCCCTTTTAACATCCCCCACGGATGGTCCGCTCGGCCAGCAGGAACGCCTGGGACTGCCGCTCCGTGGCGACCGGCGCGCGGACCAGCGTCGCCGAGACCGTGAACCCGGCCGTCGCGAGTTGCGCGGCCAGTCGTTCCGGCGGCAGCCAGTGCACGTCGTACGCGACGTCGTGGCCGTACGCCCGCTCCAGCCGTACGCACCGGTCACCGGCCTTGACCGCGAGGAGCAGGTGACCGCCCGGGGCGAGCGCCCGGTGGAAACCGGCGAACACCCCGGGCAGCAGCTCCGGTGGCAGGTGGATGATCGAGTACCAGGAGACCAGCCCGGCCAGCGAGGCGTCGGGCACGGTCAGCTCGGTCAGCGAGCCCACCTCGAAACGCAGCTCCGGGTACGCGCGGCGGGCCACCGCCACCATGCCGGGCGACAGGTCGACGCCGCCGATGTCCAGGCCGAGCCGGTGCAGGTGGGCGGTGACGCGACCGGTGCCGCAGCCCACTTCCAGCACCGGCCGGCCCGGCCCGACCGTCTCGGCGTACGCGGCCAGCAGCGCCCGGTCCAGCGGTGGTTCCACCACGTCGGGCAGCAGCCGCGCGTAGTCCTCGGCGACCGTGTCGTACGCGGCCCGCGTCTCCACCAGCCACCCGGGTTCGCTCACACCCACCTGCCCCACCCCTCGATCATGAAGTTGACGGTCGCCGCGTCGGCGTGTCGCACCGCCAACTTCATGATCACGCGCTCGGGGTTGGGGTGGGGGTGGGGAGCCAGGTGAGGGCCTGGCCGTGGCCTGTCGTCCAGGCCACGGGACGGCCGTCGAGGGCCAGGACGTTGTGGAAGCCGTCGGTGGGCGGCTCCGGCAGGTCGGCGTGGGGCAGCACCGACGGGTCCTCGTTGGCTATCCAGTGGCCGGGCAGGGTCCGGACCAGCGCGGTGAACGCGTCCCGGCGCGCCTTCGGCACCTGGTAGAGCACCGAGCTGTGGAACACCACGAGCGTCGCCCCGGCCGGGGCCTGCTCGGCCAGCGCCGGCAGGTCGTCCACCAGGTCACCGCGTACCAGCAGTGGCGGATCGGCCGCCGCGACCGCCGCCGCGGCGCGCAGCCGGTCCCGGCGGTGCCGGTGCTCCGGCCAGATCAGCGCCTCCAGCCAGGCCACGTCGGCCGGGTCGGTGACGTCGAGCGGGTTCACGTCCAGCCCGGCCCGCCACACCACCTCGGGCAGCCGCTGCGGCGGCTCGGTGCCGGTCAGGTCACAGTCGAGCAACGGCTCGCCGTCGCCGATCCGCCGATCGCCGTAGCGGTAGGCGTACCGGTCCGGGTAGAGGCACAGCCCGGCGGAGGCGCCGACCTCCAGCAACGCCAGCGGCTGCGGCAACGCGGCGAGCACCGGCAGCAGAGCCGCGCAGCGTCCCGCCTCGTTCGTCTGCGTCGCCCGCACCCGCATCTGCGCCGCCACGTCCGGCCAGTGCCCCATCACGTACGCGCGGAACGCCGCCGGGTCGTCCACCGGCCCGCCGCGCAGCCGCACCACCCCGAACAGCAGGTTCGGCTGACGCTTGGCCGGCGGCAGCGTGTCGAGCAGGGCGAGCAACTCCGGGTCACCGGCGACCACCCGCGACAACCGCTCGTACGCCGGGGACACGCCGCGCGTCTCACGCTCGGCGAAGACCCGATAGATGTCGGTCGTGCTCATCCCCCGAGCATTCCAGCTCGCGTACGCGATGGGCTGTGACAGTGGGCACCTACGGAAGTTTGGGCCGACGGGGACGAAGCCCTCGGGAGATCTCCTCCAGGTGCCGCTGTTGGTGCTCGCGCACCATGGCCTCCCAGACCTCCTGGTCGAAGTCCGGATCGAGCGGCACCCACCGGTGCGAGCCGTCGCAGTAGTGGAACCGTTCGTCGCCCGGCCGAATGACACTCATCGCACCCACCCGAGGAAGCGCTGATGCAACACCCCGGCCGGTACCCAGGTCAGATCCTCCGCCGCCCACACCAGATAGGACCCCATGTACAAGCTCAACGACACCGGCGCTCCGGCGAACTCGGCCCGCAGCTCGCGACGCCGCGTCGGGCAGGGCCACGGAGCGCCACACCCACCGCAGCTCCACACCGGAAGAACCGGCCCGTGGGTGGTCACCGGAGGCCGTCCAGGAAGCGCCGGGTGGCGGTCCGCGCCTGCCTGCGGGCCGCCCATTCGACCTGCTGACAGGGGTACGGGCACAGACGCGCCCACCATGCCCGGCACCCCGTGCAGAAGCCGTCGATGCCGGGTACGTGTACCGACAGGATCTGCCGGACCTGCGGCTCCGTCACGTCTGCTCCTCACCCGGCCAGTGGCCGCGACGGATCGGGATGCGATGGCGTGCGCGGCACGGCAGTTCCGCACCGCAGCGGCAGATCCACCGCCAGCGTCGCCAGGACCACACCGGACGGTGCCGCCGGGCGAGGGTCAGCGCGACCGCCAACACGTACTCCTCGTACGACACACGAGCACGCATGCCGCCTCCTACTTTGTTCATGCGCGGATAATTTTGCGCGCGCATTTTCAGTCAGTCAACGATGTGCGCGCATGTCGTGCGGGCGTGTCGCGTGTCCACCGCACGCCGGCCGGCGGCACAATCACCGGCATGGAAAGTCCGACCTTCGTTCGCTTCCAGCTCGGGGCGCAGTTACGCAAAGCGCGAGAGCAGGCCGATGTCACCGCCGAGGAAGCAGCGGCGGCAATCGAGGTGACCGCGAGCACCCTGCGCCGCATCGAGGCCGGTCGGGTCGGTATCAAAGGCCCTGCGCTCAACGCGCTGCTTGATCGCTACGGCGTCACCGATGCCGAGCTGCGCGACACGCTGCTGTCGATGGCGCGCACCGGGAAGCAGCGCGGCTGGTGGGCGAAGTACGGGGATCTGCCCTCGTCGTATCGGCAGTACATCGGATTGGAATCCGCAGCCGAGGAGGTGCAGACCTTCGAGACGCTTGTCGTGCCGGGCCTGCTCCAGACACCGGCATACTCGCGGGCGATGATGGCGGAGGATGCCTTCGAACCTTCACCCGAGGCGGTCGAGAGGCGAGTCGCCGTCCGGACGCACCGCCAGGAGCTGATCTCGTCGGGCAAGCTCCGCCTGGTAGCTGTACTGGACGAAGCAGTCCTGCACCGCCAGATCGGTGGTGCAGCCGTCATGGCCGACCAGCTCACCGCCTTGCTCGACGCCGGCAGCCGATGGAACGTCACGGTCCAGGTGATCCCGTTCCGGGAAGGTGCCTACGCTTCCATGCTGTCGAGCTTCCACATCCTCAACTTCGCTGACGGCCCCAGCGTGGTGTAATCGAGGGTTTGACGGGCGATCTCTACGCGGAGGGCGAGGATGTGCGCCGCTGTACGGTGGTGTTCAACAGCCTGCGCGCCGCGGCCCTGTCGCCAACCGACTCGGCGACAATGATCAAAGCAATCCGAGGCGCGCTGCCCGTGGAGTAGGAGGCGGACGTGGACTCGCAGTGGCGCAAGAGCACCCGGAGCGGCACCAACGGAGCCTGCGTCGAAGCGAGATACGCCGACCAGGCAGTAGAAGTCCGCGACAGCAAGGATGCAGGCGGCGCGGTTCTACGCTTCAAGCGTCAGCCGTGGCAAGCGTTCCTCCGCACCCTGCGCTGAGCGCCCACCTCGGCGGTGCTCGTGCCAGGCGCTGGCAGGAAATGGAGGTGGCATGACAGACCGGATCGGCATCAAGTGGCGCAAATCGAGTCGCAGCGACAACAACGGCGGAGCGTGCGTTGAGATTGCCGCAGTCAACGGGAGCATCCTGATCCGCGACAGCAAGGATGCGTCCGGCCCGGTTCTGCGCTTTGGGCGTCAGCCGTGGCAGGTGTTCCTCCGTACCCTGCGCTGAGCCCGACTCGCCAAAGCACGCGCGAGCGCGGCAGGGAGGTCCCTGCCGCGCTCGCGTCTTCGGTCGGTCGTCAGCTGCAGCCGCTGGTGGAGCCGCAGCCCTCGCAGACGTAGCAGCTACCGGCGGGCCGCATCTTCGTGCCGCAGGTGAAGCAGAGCGGCGCGTCGGCGGCCTTGCCGATCACGGCCTCCAGCAGCTCCGTGCTGGAACCCACCACCGGAGCGGGCTTGACCGCGGCGACGTCGGCCATCTCCTGCGCCGGCTGCGCGACCGGGCCGGTCTTCGGCTCCGGCGCCTCGACCGGGGCGGAGGCGGCCATCGCGGTGAGGTCCGCACCGCTCGCCTCCGCCTCCGCCTCGGCCGCGAGCTGGGCGGCCCGCTCCTTGGCGGTGAAGATGCCCAGCTCGGCGCGGCGGTCGTACGGCAGGAAGTCCAGCGCCAGGCGACGGAAGATGTAGTCCATCACCGAGGCGGCCATCCGCACGTCCGGGTCGTCGGTCATGCCGGCCGGCTCGAAGCGCATGTTGGTGAACTTGCTGACGTACGTCTCCAGCGGGACGCCGTACTGGAGACCGATGGAGATGGCCACCGAGAAGGCGTCCATCACGCCGGCCAGGGTCGAGCCCTGCTTCGACATCTTGAGGAAGACCTCGCCGAGACCGTCGTCCGGGTACGACGAGGCGGTGAGGTAGCCCTCCGCGCCGCCGACCGAGAAGGAGATGGTCTCCGACGGGCGCTTCTTCGGCAGCCGCTTGCGCACCGGGCGGTACTCGACGACCTTCTCCACGACCTTCTCCGGCTCGGCGGCCGGGGCCTGGGTCTCGACGGTGCTCTTGTTCTTCTTCGCCGCCGACAGCGGCTGGCCGACCTTGCAGTTGTCCCGGTAGATCGCCAGCGCCTTGAGGCCGAGCTTCCAGCCCTCGAAGTAGATCTTCTCGACGTCCTCGACGGTGGCCTGCTCCGGCATGTTCACCGTCTTGGAGATGGCGCCGGAGATGAACGGCTGGACGGCCGCCATCATCCGCACGTGGCCCATCGGCGCGATCGAGCGCTCACCCATGGCGCAGTCGAAGACCGGGTAGTGCTCCGGCTTGAGGCCCGGGGCGTCCACCACGTGGCCGTGGTCGGCGATGTGCTCGACGATCGCCTCGACCTGCTCCTCGGGGTAGCCGAGGCTGCGCAGGGCGCGCGGCACGGTCTGGTTGACGATCTGCATCGAGCCGCCACCGACCAGCTTCTTGAACTTCACCAACGCCAGGTCCGGCTCGACGCCGGTGGTGTCGCAGTCCATCATCAGGCCGATGGTGCCGGTCGGGGCGAGCACGCTGGCCTGCGAGTTGCGCCAGCCGTGCTTGTCACCGAGCTTGTTGCCCAGCGTCCACTGCTTGGTCGCCTCGCGCTGCAGGGCGGTGGCCACGGTGCCGGTCGGCTTGATCGCGTCGTTGGCGGCGGCGTGCTTGCGCATGACCCGCTTGTGCGGCTCGGCGTTGCGGGCGTAGCCGTCGTACGGGCCGACGATGCCGGCCAGCTCGGCGGAGCGGCGGTAGGCGGTGCCGGTCATCAGCGAGGTGATCGCGGCGGACACCTCCCGGCCCTGCTCCGAGTCGTACGGCAGGCCGGAGGCCATCAGCAGCGCGCCCAGGTTGGCGTACCCGATGCCGAGCTGCCGGTAGGCGCGGCTGGTCTCGCCGATCTTCTCGGTCGGGAAGTCGGCGAAGCAGATCGAGATGTCCATCGCGGTGATGACGAACTCGACCGACTTGACGAACTTCTCGACCTCGAAGCCGCCGTCGGCGCGCAGGAACTTCATCAGGTTCAGCGAGGCCAGGTTGCACGAGGAGTTGTCCAGGTGCAGGTACTCCGAGCACGGGTTCGACGCGGTGATCCGCCCGGTCTCCGGGCAGGTGTGCCAGTCGTTGATGGTGTCGTCGTACTGCAGGCCCGGGTCGGCGCACTCCCAGGCGGCCTGGGCGATGGTGCGGAACAGGTTCTTCGCGTCGATGGTCTCGATGACCTGGCCGTCGAGCCGGCCGCGCAGGTCGAAGCCGCCGCCGTTCTCCACAGCGGACATGAACTCGTCCGAGACGCGGACCGAGTTGTTGGCGTTCTGGTACTGCACGCTGACGATGTCGGCGCCGCCCAGGTCCATGTCGAACCCGGCGTCGCGCAGCGCGCGGATCTTGTCCTCCTCGCGCGCCTTGGTGACGACGAACTCCTGGATGTCCGGGTGGTCGACGTCGAGGATCACCATCTTCGCCGCGCGCCGGGTGGCGCCGCCGGACTTGATGGTGCCGGCGGAGGCGTCCGCGCCGCGCATGAAGCTGACCGGGCCGGAGGCGTTGCCGCCGGAGGAGAGCAGCTCGCGGGAGGAGCGGATCCGGGACAGGTTGACGCCGGAGCCGGAGCCGCCCTTGAAGATCAGCCCCTCCTCCTTGTACCAGTCGAGGATCGAGTCCATCGAGTCGTCGACGGCCAGGATGAAGCAGGCGCTGACCTGCTGCGGCGACGGCGTGCCGACGTTGAACCACACCGGCGAGTTGAAGCTGAACACCTGGTGCAGCAGCATCCAGGTCAGCTCGTGGCCGAACACCTCGGCGTCGGCCGGAGTGGCGAAGTAGCCGTACTCCTCGCCTGCGGTGCGGTAGGTGTCGACCACCCGGTCGATCAGCTGCCGCAGCGACCACTCCCGCTCCGGGGTCCCCACCGCGCCCCGGAAGTACTTGGTGGTCACGATGTTGGCCGCGTTCACCGACCAGGACTCGGGGAACTCCACCCCGCGCTGCTCGAAGTTGATCGAGCCGTCCCGCCAGTTCGTCATGACGACGTCGCGGCGCTCCCAGGCGACCTCGTCGTAGGGATGCACCCCCTCGGTCGTCCAGACGCGCTCGATCTTCAGCCCTGCCCCGGCCTTGTTCCGTGACCTGCTGGTCGTCACGCCCTCGCCCCCCTCGTCGGCACGGTCACCCACCGCGCCTCGTGTACCTGTCAGAAACCCGAAAATGTCAGCTGTTCGCGCCGGCGGCGTCCGCCGCACCGGCACCGGCGCCCTCCCGGGCGCGCGCGGCGGCCCGCAGCGTCTCGATCTCCCGCTCGAAGTCGGCGAGCGAGTCGAAGGACCGGTAGACGCTGGCGAACCGCATGTAGGCCACCTCGTCGAGGTCACGCAACGGGCCGAGGATGGCCAGGCCCACCTCGTGGCTGGGGATCTCGGCCGCCCCCTTGGCCCGTACGGTCTCCTCGACCTTCTGTGCCAGCAGCGCGATCGAGTCGTCGTCGACCGGCCGCCCCTGGCACGCCTTGCGCACCCCGCCGATGATCTTCGTACGGCTGAACGGCTCGGTCACCCCGCTGCGCTTGACCACCGCGAGCACCGCCTCCTCGACGGTGGTGAACCGTTTGCCGCACTCCGGGCAGGACCGCCGCCGCCGGATGAGCTGGCCGTCGTCGGCCTCCCGCGAGTCGACCACCCGGGAGTCGGCGTGCCGGCAGTACGGACAGCGCATGGGCCCGACCTCCTGGCGTCGATCGCGGGCACACCTACCGGCTCCCGGGCACACGTCGGCACGGCGGAGTCATCGTCCGATGACCGTCGCCGGATGCGCGGTGCGGGAGTGCGTTCGGTAGTTGAACCCAACCTGTGGGCGACTTACGCCCGTGTGACTACTACATCTAGGGGTCGACCGTATGCCGAACCCCAAGCGAGGTCAAGTTGGCGGGCGTGTCCGGCGCGTCATCAGAATCACGGTCGGCCCGACCCCGCCGAGGAGCCCAACGGACGGCCTCCCGCGCTGGACACGGCCCGCCGCAATGGAACATCTGTACGAGCGGCGTACCCTTCTATCAGAACAACAGTTCGGAAATCCAGGAATTCGGCACGACACGCCGACAGCAGGTCGTACAGATGTTTGAAAATGACCGATCTCACCTATACGGTCAGACCACACGCACCACGAGCCGACGAGGCACCCCAGCGCCGACCAGGGAGGGACGGACGTGACCGAGGACCGGGCCAGCCGGCAGAAGAACCCGCAGCCGAACGACGGGGCGGGTCCTCCGGCGACCCGCCGCCCCCGCGCCGCCCGCAGCCGCACCGCCCCGGCGGCGGTACGCCCGGTCACGCCGGTGGTGAGCAGCTTCCCCGACCCGACGAGCGTCGACCTGACCGCCCGGCAGCGGCGGATCCTGGAGTTCATCCGCACCTGGGTCGAGCGGCACGGCTACCCGCCGAGCGTGCGCGAGATCGGTGAGGCGGTCGGCCTGGTCTCCCCGTCCAGCGTCGCCTACCAGCTCAAGGAGTTGGAGAAGAAGGGCTTCCTGCGCCGCGACCCGAACCGGCCACGCGCCGTCGACGTCCGGGCCCCGGGCGAGGCCGACGACGAGGCCGCCCGCGCGCAGCGCCCCACCCCGGCGTACGTGCCGATGCTGGGCCGCATCGCCGCCGGTGGGCCGATCCTGGCCGAGCAGGCGGTGGAGGACATCTTCCCCCTCCCCCGCGAGCTGGTCGGCGAGGGCGAGGTCTTCATGCTCCAGGTCAAGGGCGACTCGATGCTCGACGCGGCGATCTGCGACGGCGACTGGGTGGTCGTCCGGCAGCAGCCCAACGCCGAGGTCGGCGACATCGTCGCCGCGATGCTCGACGGCGAGGCGACGGTCAAGACCTACCGGCGGCGGGACGGGCACGTCTGGCTGATGCCGCAGAACCCGGCCTTCGACCCGATCCCCGGCGACGACGCCACCATCATGGGTCGCGTGGTGGCGGTGCTGCGCCGCATCTGACCCCACAGCAGCGGAAAGGGGGTGACCGTCGCGGTCACCCCCTTTTCCGTGTCGTCTCAGTAGCGGTCGCCCCGGTACTCCCGGCCACCACCGGACACCGGGCCGTACTGACCCCGATCGTCGTAGCCGTCGTCGCGGCGCGCGCCACGCGGGTCCTGGCCGCGACGCGGCGGCTCGGCCCGGCCGCCGCCTCCGCGCGGCCCGCCACCGGGCTGCCCGCGGTAACCGGGCCCGCCCGGGCCGCCACCCTGACCGCCACGACCCGAACCGCCCTGGCCGCCGCCGCCCTGGCCACCGCCGTAGACACCGCCACCGCGACCTCCGCCGCCGGCCGGGGCGCCACCGCCGTACACCCCACCACCCTGCGGACGGGTGCCGCCCGGGGGACGGCCACCGCCCTGGCCACGGCCGCCCTCCTGAGGGCCGCCGCCGTACACGCCGCCACCCGGCCGGCCACCGCCGTAGACGCCGCCCGAGGGCGGACGGTCGCCGTTCGCCGCGCCACCGTAGACGCCGCCCTGGCCCCCGCCGTAGACCCCGCCGCGCGGTGCCTCCGGCCGTTCCGCCGACGGGAACCCGCCGTTCACCGGGAACTCGCCGCTGCGCTCGGGCTCCTCGGCCGCAGCCCGCGGCGCGGGCTTGCGCCGCGACCGCAGGATCCCGAAGACGCCCGCGCCGACCAGGAGCGCGCCGATCACCCCGACCGCCGCGATCAGGTACGTGATCTCGTCGAGTGAGAGCCCTTCGAGCCAGGACTTCTCGGCGGCCGCCTTCGTCTCGGCCTTGCCGCCGTTCGGGAGCGCCTCCGCGCCACTGGTGGACGGCGTGTAGCTGAGAATGTCGATCGGATCCGAGTCGTCCAGCGTCCCGCCGTCGGAGACGGTGACGAACAACTTGCCGTCGGGCGTGTACGAGATCGCCTCGCCGAACGGGTCGGCCAGCGGGGTGATCCGGGGCTTACCTGTGGTCAGCGCCTTGACGATGTCGCCGCCGGACACGTCGAACTCGAACGCGTCGGCGTACGTGCGCAGCACGACCTTGCTGCCGTCGGGTGAACGGGCCGCGCCGGTCACCAGCGCTCGCCCGGGCGACCCGAGCTTGTTCTCGGTGTCGGTCTTCGGCAGCGTGACCTCGCCGACCTTCTTCATCGGGATCGGCTCGGGGTCGCCGGCGGTCTTCAGCTTCACCGTCGGCGTGAAGATCTCCGACTTGCCGGACAGGTCCTTGGTGATCACCAGCGGCATGTTGTCGTCGCCGACGAGCAGGGCCTCCGCGTCGTGCGGTTCCTTGCCCGGGTAGCTGAGCCGGTGCAGCACGGGCTGCTTCGCGCCGCTGAGCGGCATCGTCCAGACCGCGACCCGCTCCCGGCGGGTCTTCTTCTCCACGTTGTCGCCGGTGTCGGCGATCCAGAGGGTCTTGCGGTCCGGGCCGAGCGCCAGGTCCTCCGTGTCGAAGGGCCCGTCACCGGAGTACCGGACCTCCTTCTCGACCTTGCACTTGGCGTCCAGGTAGAAGACCCGCTTGCGGCTGGGGTCGTCGGTGCCGTCGTTGATCACGACGTACCCGCTGCTGGTGGCGATCAGGCCGGACAGCTCGCGGAGGCGGTTGTCCTCGACCGTGCACTTCTTCTTGGGAGCCGCGGCCAGCACGGGGGCCGCGGCGGGAGCCGCCGGGGCCGGCCCGGCCGGCGCCACGACCGCGCCGACCAGGCCGAGCGCGAGCGTGACCGAGGAGACAACGTGCCGCATGACGCTCAGTGTCGCACGACGCGGGTTTCCGGCGGGTGACGCCGGACGGCTCACCGTCCGGCGCCCACCCGCTCGTCGCTGGTCAGCCGATCCCCCGCCCGGTAGGGCGCGAGCTCGGCGGCGAGCCCCTGGCCCACCCGTACGTGCAGCAGCGTGCCCTCGGGCAGGTGAGCGGTGCTGAGCACCTCACCCTGCCGGTGCGCCCGGGCGACCAGGTCACCCCGGTCGTACGGGAGCACGACGCGCACCTCGACGGCCGGCCGGGGCAGCCGGCGCTCGACCGCCTCGCGCAGCTCGTCGATCCCGCGGCCACTGTGCGCGGAGACGAACACGGCGTCCGGCCACAGCCGCTTGAGCCGCAGCATCGTCTCCTCGTCGGTGGCGTCGGTCTTGTTCACCACCAGGAGCTCCGGCAGCCGGTCGGCGCCCACCTCGGCGAGCACCTCGCGTACCGCCCGGACCTGCTCCTCCGGGTCCGGGTGGGTGCCGTCGACCACGTGCACGACCAGGTCCGCGTCGGCGACCTCCTCGAGCGTCGAGCGGAACGCCTCGACGATCTGGTGCGGCAGGTGCCGGACGAAGCCGACCGTGTCGGACAGCGTGTAGAGCCGCCCGTCGGACGTGGTGGCGCGGCGGGTGGTCGGGTCCAGCGTGGCGAACAGCGCGTTCTCCACCAGCACGCCCGCCCCGGTGAGGCGGTTGAGCAGGCTGGACTTGCCGGCGTTGGTGTAGCCGGCGATGGCCACCGCCGGCACCGCGTTACGGGTGCGCCGGGAGCGCTTGGTCTGGCGTACCGTCGCCATGCTCTTGATCTCGCGGCGCAGCCGCGCGATGCGGTGGCGGATACGCCGACGGTCGGTCTCCAGCTTGGTCTCACCGGGACCGCGCAGGCCCACGCCGCCGCCGGCGCCACCGCCGCGACCGCTACCGCCGGTCTGCCGGGACAGCGTCTCGCCCCAACCGCGCAGGCGCGGCAGCAGGTATTCGAGCTGGGCCAGCTCGACCTGCGCCTTGCCCTCCTTGCTCTTGGCGTGCTGGGCGAAGATGTCGAGGATCAGGGCGGTCCGGTCGACCACCTTGACCTTGGTGCGCTGCTCCAGGTTGCGCAGCTGCGACGGCGACAGCTCACCGTCGCAGATGATGGTGTCGGCGCCGGTGGACAGCACCACCGCGCCCAGGTCGTCGACCTTGCCGCGGCCGATGTACGTGGCGGGGTCGGGCCGGTGCCGGCGCTGGATCAGCCCTTCGAGCACCTGCGAGCCGGCCGTCTCGGCCAGCGCCGCCAGTTCGGTGAGGCTGTTGTCGGCGTCGGTCTGGGTGCCCTCGGTCCAGACGCCGACCAGGACGACCCGCTCCAGCCGCAGCTGGCGGTATTCGACCTCGGTGATGTCTGTGAGTTCGGTGGAGAGGCCGGGGACCCGCCGCAGCGCCTGCCGCTCCGACAGCTCGTACTCGCCCGTGGTGGCCTCGAGCTCGTCGTCGGTGTAGGGATGGAAGGTCTCCTGCTCGCGCAAACTGCGTCTCCTGTCCGTTATGTGCATCGCCGAGAATTTTCGGCGCGTGACAGCAATCCTGACATGTGACAACGCCCGACGCACCTGCCTTATGCCCGTGACGCTACTGACCGGTAGCGGGGGCGGATGCCGGGCGACCTGCGCGGGCGAGTAGAAATGCCAGTCGAGCCGCTCAGCGCCGACGGAGGAGTTTCTCGTGGCCAACACACGACTGCCGAGTGCCGGATTCTCCATCACCATCCGGATCGCGGTACCCGCCGACGCCTCCTCCATCGGCCGGCTCACCACCGCCGCCGGCGAGGCCGGGGCCATCGTCACCGCGCTGGACGTGGTCGACTCCGACCCCGCGCACGTGATCGTCGACCTCACCTGCGACACCGCCGACGCCGGGCACGCCGACCAGGTCGTCGACGCGCTCACCGCGCTCGACGGGGTGGACGTCCGCAAGGTCTCCGACCGCACGTTCCTGCTGCACCTCGGCGGCAAGATCGAGGTGACCCCGAAGGTCGCGCTGCGTACCCGCGACGAGCTGTCCCGCGCGTACACCCCGGGTGTGGCCCGGGTCTGCATGGCCATCGCGGAGAACCCGGCCGACGCGCGCCGGCTCACCATCAAGCGCAACACCGTCGCCGTGGTCAGCGACGGCACCGCCGTGCTCGGCCTGGGCAACCTCGGCCCGGCCGCCTCGCTGCCGGTGATGGAGGGCAAGGCCGCCCTGTTCAAGCGCTTCGGCGGGGTGGACGCCTGGCCGGTGGTGCTGGACACCCAGGACACCGACGAGATCGTGGCGATCGTCAAGGCGATCGCGCCCGCGTACGGCGGGATCAACCTGGAGGACATCGCCGCGCCACGCTGCTTCGAGATCGAGGCCCGGCTGCGCGAGGCGCTGGACATCCCGGTCTTCCACGACGACCAGCACGGCACCGCGATCTGCGTGCTGGCCGCGCTGACGAACGCGCTGCGCGTCGTGGGCAAGCAGCTCGCGGACGTCCGGGTCGTGGTCTCCGGCGCCGGCGCGGCCGGCACCGCGATCATGAAGCTGCTGCTGCGCCAGGGCGTGGGCGACATCATCGCGTACGACCGCCAGGGCGCCCTGCACCGCGGCCTGCCGGACCTCAACCCGGCCTGGCAGTGGCTGGCCGAGAACACCAACAAGGAGAACTACTCCGGCGACCTGGCCGGTGCGGTACGCGGCGCGGACGTGTTCATCGGCGTGAGCGCGCCGAACCTGCTCACCGGCGACGACATCGCCCAGATGGCGAAGGACTCGATCGTCTTCGCGCTGGCGAACCCCGACCCGGAGGTGGACCCGCGCGAGGCGCGCAAGTACGCCGCCGTGGTCGCCACCGGCCGCTCCGACCAGCCCAACCAGATCAACAACGTGCTCGCCTTCCCCGGCGTGTTCCGCGGCATGCTCGACGCGCACGCCGAGGAGTTCACCGAGGAGATGGCGCTCGCCGCCGCCCGGGCCATCGCGGACGTGGTCGGCGAAGACAAGATCAACCCGACGGTGATCGTGCCGAGCGTCTTCGACTCCCGGGTCGCCCCGGCGGTGGCCGCCGCGGTACGGGCCGCCGCCCAGAACCCGGCCGCCACGCCGGCGCCGGCGGCCGACCCGGGCCCGGCCGACCTGCCCGAGATCGCCGCCAACGCCAGCGCCACCCCCTGACGCGCTCCTCCCGCTCGCGGCGCCCTCTCGCAAGGCAGCGCCTCCTCGCGGGACAGCGCCTCCTCGCGGGACAGCGCCTCCTCGCGGGACAGCACCTCCTCAGGGCAGCGCCTCGTCGCGGGGCACGCCCCTGCCGGGTCGGAGACACGAGCGCGCGTGTTCCGGGCACGCGCACGGCTTCTGGGTGCACGTGCCGATTCGGGCACACCAGCAGCTTCGGGGACAGGGGCGTGGCTTCCACCGCACGCGAGTTGCCCGGCTCAGACGCTCTTCTCAGCACACGCGCGCACTTCTTCGGCTACGCACGCCACCCGCACCCGCGTGGACGCGCGTCGCCCGACGCGCGTCCACGCGAGATCTTGGAAGGAAATGGCAGCCAGAGGGGCCCTAATCTTCCAAGATCCACAACAGCGCCCCACCCCGAGGGGAACAAGTCAGACAAATGACCATCACCCCGGCTTGATCGACTCCACTTCCCCGAAGTGGCGGCATCATCGCCCTTGATCGACACCAGTTCCCCGAAGTGGTGCCATCAGAGGCTCCGCGACACCACCACTTCGGCGAACTGGTGTCGATCTCATGCCGGGCGGCAGCGCGCCAGGGCGGGATGGTACGGACGAGGCCCCGCGTGCCAGGGCCGGCGAACACCCCAAGTTGACCAAGGAGTTCGTGTCACCGGGACGCCGGAAATCCCCCGCGAACTCCTTGATCAACCGCGAAGGGGGGCGCCGCAGACGGAGAGGGCGCGGTCAGGGGGTCAGGGCGGACGGGGTCAGGGTGCCGGTGGCCACCAGGACCGCCGGGCCCGACAGCCAGCACGAGTCGGCTGTCACGGTGACCGTCAGGCGTCCGCCCGGTACGTCCACCGCCACCGTGCCGGTGTCGAGCCCGGCGTCGCGCAACGCCACCGCGCCGACCGCGCACGCGCCGGTGCCGCAGGACAGCGTCTCGGCCGAGCCGCGCTCGTAGACCCGCATCAGCACGTGCGCGTCGGCGCCGGTCACCGGCTCGCCGGGCGTGGTGAACTCCACGTTCACCCCGGCCGGGAAGGTCCCGGCGTCCACCTCGGGCGCGCGGGTCAGGTCGAGGCCGGTCAGCTCCAGCGCGGCGGGCAGCGCGCACACCAGGTGCGGGTTGCCGACGTCCACTGCGGCACCGGGCAGCGTCAGCCCGCCGAGCGTGGCGGTCGCGGTGTCGTACAGCCGGGGGCGGCGCATCTCGACCGCCACGTCCGCGCCCTCGACCCGGGCCCGCACCAGACCGGCGCGGGTGGCGATCGGCAGCGTCCCGCCCGACGAGGACGAGGACGACGAGGACGAGGCGGCGGCCAGCGAACGGTCCAGCAGGTACCGCACGAACACGCGGGCCCCGTTGCCGCACATCTCGGCGAACGAGCCGTCGGAGTTCCAGTAGTCCATGAACCACTCGGCCTCGCCGGCGAGCGCGACGCCCTCGGGGTGCTTGGCCGCGCGCACCACGCGCAGCACGCCGTCGCCGCCGAGGCCGCGCCGCCTGTCGCAGAGCGCGGCGACCAGGCCGGGTGTCAGGTCGAGCGTGCCGTCCGGGTCGGGCAGGATGACGAAGTCGTTGCCGGTGCCGTGACCCTTCGTGAACTCCACGCCCCCATCATTCCCGATGTTCGGCGACCACCCGCAGGGCAGTGTCGAGAAACGCGGGCGACGCCGAGTCCAGCCAGTGCACGCGCGGGTCGCGCCGGAACCAGGAGCGCTGCCGCCGGACGAACCGGCGGGTGGCGCGGACGGTCTCCTCGTGCGCTTCGGCCTCGGTCAGCTCCCCGGCCAGGAACCGCAGCACCTGCTGGTAGCCGAGCGCCCGGCTGGCGGTACGGCCCTCGGGCAGCCCTTCGGCGACCAGCGCCCGCACCTCGTCGACCAGGCCGTCGGCCCACATCCGGTCCACCCGCAGCGCGATCCGCTCGTCCAGCGACGCGGTGTCCAGGTCGACGCCGAGCTGCACCGACGGGTAGTACGGCGTGGGCGACGGCAGCGACGCGGTGAACGGCGCGCCGGTCAGCTCGATCACCTCCAGCGCCCGCACGATCCGCCGTCCGTTCGTGGGCAGGATGCTCGCCGCCGCCCCCGGGTCCGCCTCGGCCAGCCGCGCGTGCAGCGGCAGCGGGCCGACAGCGGCCAGCTCCGCCTCCAGCCGCTGCCGCAGCGCCGGGTCGGTGCCGGGGAACTCGAACTGTTCGAGCACCGCCCGCACGTACAGCCCGGAGCCGCCGACCAGCAGCGGCACCCGCCCCCGGGCCAGGATGTCGTCGACGGCCGCGCGGGCCAGCGCCTGGTACTCCGCGACGCTCGCCGGCTCGGTCACCGGCCAGATGTCCAGCAGGTGATGCGGCACACCCTCGCGTTCGGCCGGCGTCAGCTTCGCGGTGCCGATGTCCATGCCCCGGTAGAGCTGCATCGAGTCGGCGTTGACCACCTCGCCGCCGAGCGCGTGCGCCAGCGCGATGCTCAGCGCCGACTTCCCGGCCGCGGTCGGCCCGACCACGGCGACGACGGTCACGCCCGCTCCCAGTTCGCCACGAAGTAGGCCACGCCGTAGGGCGCGTCCTGGTAGCTGACGTCGCCTCGCCAGTCGCCGCCCGCCGCCCGGGCCGCTCCGGCCAGCGCCTGCCACGGCGCGCGCCCGGCGACCCGCAGCTGCGCCGACAGCCCCGGGTCCAGGCCGAGCAGGGCGTCGGCGTCCGCGCCGGCCAGGGCAACCGCAACCCCTTCGTCGTACGCCTCGGCGCGCGGATCGTCGTACCCCGGCGCCTTGACGCCGCGGCACGCGGACCCGTCACCGAGCACGAGCAGCGCGACCCGCGGATCGTCGTCGGCGATCAGGCTCGCGCCGAACGCCGCGCACTCCGCCGGTGTGGCGTCGTGGGCCACCGACCGGGCCAGGCGGGGCAGCTCGGTGCCGGAACGGTTGAGCAGCCAGGCGCCGACGGTCAGGCTCAGCGGCAGGCGCTCCGCACCGGAGCAGGAGATCTTCCACAGCCGCACCGGCCGGTCCAGCCCGAAGCCGCGCAGGGAACCCCAGTCGGCGGCGTTGAACCGGACGGTCTCCGGCCCTGCTCCGACGAGCAGGACCGCCTCGGGCCCGGCGGCGAGCAGCCGTGCGACAGCGGCGTCGGCGGCGGCGCGCAGGTCGTCCAGCTCGGGCGCGGCGGCGCCGGCCAGCTCGGGCACGATCAACGGCGGATGGGGGCAGACTGCGGCGGCGACCAGTGGCACGCCCCCAAACCTATCGGGATCCGCCGGTGCGTCCCCGCGCCGATCCGGTCATCGAGGGCGTACGACACCGTATGGTCACGGTCGACGGCAGGCGCTCGACACGGACCGGGTCGGACCTGTGACAATGCCGGGAGAAAGTTTGCTGCGCCGTGGCGGCGATTCGAGGGGACTGTCCCCTCGACGCCGGGAGAACGAGGATGGGCACATGAGCGACTGGACTGCCTTCGGACGGGTGGACGAGGACGGCACCGTCTACGTCAAGACGACCGAGGGCGAGCGGGTGGTCGGATCCTGGCAGGCGGGCGCACCGGAGGAAGGGCTCGCCCACTTCGCCCGGCGCTACGCCGATCTGGTGACCGAGGTCGACCTGACCGAGGCCCGGCTCAACTCGGGCGCGGCTGATGCCGGCCACTCCCTGACCACGATCCGGCGGATCCGCGGTTCGCTGGCCGAGGCGCACGTGGTCGGTGACCTCGACGCGCTGGCCGCCCGGCTGGACAAGCTCGCCGTCGTCGCCGAGGAGAAGGCCGGCGAGGCCAAGGCGGCCCGCGAGGCCGCCCGCGGTGAGGCGCTGGCGCGCAAGACCGCCCTGGTCGAGGAGGCCGAGAAGCTGGCGGCCGAGTCGACCGGCTGGAAGACCGCCGGGGACCGGCTCAAGGAGATCCTCGACGAGTGGAAGACCATCCGCGGCGTCGACAAGAAGACCGACGGTGAGCTGTGGAAGCGGTTCGCCGCCGCGCGGGACGGCTTCACCCGCCGCCGGGGCGCCCACTTCGCCTCCCTGGACCAGCAGCGCAAGCAGGCGCAGACGGTCAAGGAGGAGCTGGTCGCCGAGGCGGAGAAGCTCAAGGACTCCACCGACTGGGGCGTCACCGCCGGGCAGCTCAAGGACCTGATGGCCCAGTGGAAGGCCGCGCCGCGCGCCGCCAAGGAGGCCGAGCAGAAGCTCTGGGAACGGTTCCGGGCCGCGCAGGACGAGTTCTTCAGCCGGCGCAGCGAGGTCTTCTCGGCACGCGACAACGAGCAGCGCGCCAACCTGGAGCGCAAGCAGGCGCTGCTGGCCGAGGCCGAGGCGCTCGACGTCGACGCCGACCCGAAGGGCGCCCAGGCGAAGCTGCGGGAGATCCAGGCGCAGTGGCACGAGGCCGGTCGCGTGCCCCGCGAGGCCGCGTCCGGGCTGGAGCGCCGGCTGCGGGCCGTGGACGACAAGGTCCGCGAGGTGATGGACTCGGCGTGGCGGCGTACCTCCAAGGAGGACAACCCGCTGCTGGCGCAGATGCGCGCCCAGGTCGCCGAGGCCGAGGACCGGCTGGCCCGGGCCCAGGCCGCCGGTGACGCCCGCCGGATCAAGGAGGCCGAGCAGGCGCTCGCGTCGAAGCGGCAGTTCCTCCAGCTCGCCGAGCAGGCCGGCTGACGCACGCACCCCGGCCGGGCAGGCCGGCGGACAGACACATCGGGTGAGCCCCCGGCCGTTCCGGCCCGGGGGCTCACCTGCGTCCGGGCCGGGTTGACGCATCGAGGCGGGCTGATCAGAATGAGCGGCGGAGCCAGGTTCAGGCACCGGCACGAGGGCACCGACGGCTGATCTCGCCGTCGACGGTCGCCGGTGCGACATCTCGCGGTTGGCCGTCCACACGACACGGCCCGGCGCGCGCTGCGCGCGTACTCGATGACGAGCGGGACGTGCCTCCTGGTCCTGCCGCCCGCGGCGCCTGCGCGGCGCGGGCATCCGAAGTGGAGCTCCCATGCACCGACGCACCGCCCTCGGCGGCGCCCTGACAGCGCTCGCCACCGCTGCGGCCGGCGTTCTCGTCGCCGCCGCCGTCTCCACCACACCGGCCGCCGCGGCGGCCGGTGGCACCGGCACCGGTTACCTGCACACCAGCGGCAACAAGATCGTCGACAGTACGGGCGCGACAGTCCGGCTGACCGGCATCAACTGGTTCGGGATGGAGACCGACAACAAGACGTTCCACGGCCTGTGGTCGAGCAACCCGTGGCGCGGCCAGCTCGACACCATGGCCCGGCTGGGCTACAACACGCTGCGGATTCCGTACTCGAACGACGCGCTCAAGTCCGGCGCGACAGCGACCGGCATCAACGACTTCGTCAACCCGGACCTGATCGGGCTCTCCCCGCTGCAGATCCTCGACAAGGTCATCGACTACGCGGGCAGCAAGGGGATGCGGGTCATCCTGGACCGGCACCGGCCCACGTCGGCCGGGCAGTCGCCGCTCTGGTACACCTCGACCGTCTCCGAGGCGACCTGGATCAACGACTGGAAGATGCTGGCCCAGCGGTACGCCGGCAACACCACAGTGATCGGCGCGGACCTGCACAACGAGCCGCACGCCGAGGGCACCAACCCGGCCGCCACCGGCGCCTGCTGGGGCTGCGGCGATACCGCCCGGGACTGGCGGCTGGCCGCCGAGCGGGCCGGCAACGCGATCCTCGGCGTGCAGCCGAACTGGCTGATCTTCGTGGAGGGCGTGAGCTGCCCGAGCGGCGGCCTGTCGAACGTCTGGGACAACGACCCCAGCAACGACGAGGACTGCGGCTGGTGGGGCGGCAACCTGTCCAAGGCCGGGCAGTTCCCGGTCCGGCTGAACGTGGCGAACCGGCTGGTCTACTCGCCGCACGAGTACGCCACGTCGGTCTACCGGCAGGCCTGGTTCGACGACCCGACGTACCCGGCGAACATGCCGGCCATCTGGGACAAGTACTGGGGTTACCTGTACAAGCAGAACATCGCGCCGATCATGATGGGTGAGTTCGGCACCACGCTGCAGGACCCCAAGGACAAGATCTGGCTGCAGAACCTGATGGCGTACACCGGCACCGGCGTGAACGGCATGTCGTTCACGTACTGGTCGTGGAACCCGAACTCCGGTGACACCGGCGGCATCGCCAACGACGACTGGACCACTATCAACCAGCCGAAGCAGGACATCCTCACGCCGTACCTGATCCCGCCGACCGGTGGTGGCGGCACCACCAGCCCGTCCCCGACCGGCACGCCGAACACGTCACCGGCGCCGACCACCCCGCCGCCTCCGGTGACCGGTGGCTGCACCGCCACCTACAAGCAGATCAACTCCTGGGCGGGCGGCTTCCAGGGTGAGCTGACGGTCAAGAACACCGGCACCGCCGCGGTGAACCCGTGGTCGGCCACCTGGACCTGGCCGTCCGGGGTGACGCTGGCGAGCGGCTGGAACGCCACTGTCACGCAGTCCGGCACCACTGTGACGGCGGCCGCGCCGGCCTGGGCGTCGTCGCTGGCGGCGGGCGCGTCGGTCACCGTCGGCTTCACCGCCAACGGCACCGCCGCCGCCCCCGCCACGGTCAAGCTCAACGGCACCGCCTGCTGACCGTGCAAGGAAGGGCCCCTTATTAACGCCTGAGGTAGAGGAAGGGCCCCCTTTTAACACCGAGTGTTAAAAGGGGGCCCTTCCTTGCATCCGGTCAGTGGGCGGCGCAGCCGCCGGTGGGGGCGGGCGCCGCGGCCGGCGCGCCGATCGTCGGCAGGCCCAGCAGCACCCCCGGGGTACGCGGAACCTGTCCCGCCTCGGCCGCGTCACCGGCCCGGGTACGCCGATGTGCCAGCGGCGCGCCGTCGGCGTTCAGGTGGTGCGGTGCGGCGTACGTGACGACTGTGTGCACGATGTCGCCGGGGCGGATCTGCCCGGCCAGCTCACCGGTGGCGAAGTGCACGAGCCGGCCGTCGCGGGCACGGCCGGACATCCGGCCGGTGCGCTCGTCCTTGCGGCCCTCGCCGACCGCCACCAGCACCTCGACGGTCTCCCCGACGAGCTTCTTGTTCTCCGCCCAGGTGATCTCCTCGACGCAGGCGATCAGCCGCTCGTAGCGCTCCTGCACGACCTGCTTGGGCAGCTGCCCGTCCATCGTGGCGGCCGGGGTGCCGGGGCGCTTGGAGTACTGGAACGTGAACGCCGACGAGAACCGCGCCTCCCGGACCACGTCGAGCGTGCGGGCGAAGTCGGCCTCGGTCTCGCCGGGGAAGCCGACGATGATGTCGGTGGTGATCGCCGCGTCCGGCATCGCCGCCCGGACCTTCTCGATGATCCCCAGGTACTTTTCCGACCGGTACGAGCGGCGCATCGCCCGCAGCACGTCGTCCGAGCCGGACTGCAGCGGCATGTGCAGCGAGTGGCAGACGTTCGGCGTCTCCGCCATCGCGGCGATCACGTCGTCGGTGAAGTCCTTCGGGTGCGGGCTGGTGAACCGCACCCGCTCCAGCCCGTCGATGTCGCCGCAGGCGCGCAGCAGCTTGCCGAAGGCGTACCGGTCGCCGAACTCGACGCCGTACGAGTTGACGTTCTGCCCGAGCAGCGTCACCTCCAGCACGCCGGCGTCGGCGAGCGCGCGCACCTCGGCGAGGACGTCGCCGGGGCGGCGGTCCTTCTCCTTGCCGCGCAGGGAGGGCACGATGCAGAACGTGCAGGTGTTGTTGCAGCCGACGGAGATCGAGACCCACCCGGCGTACGTCGACTCGCGCCGGGTCGGCAGCGTGGAGGGGAAGACCTCCAGCGACTCCAGGATCTCCACCTCGGCCGCGGTGTTGTGCCGCGCCCGGTCCAGCAGCGCCGGCAGCGAGCCGATGTTGTGCGTGCCGAAGACGACGTCCACCCAGGGCGCCTTGCGGACGATGTCGCCGCGGTCCTTCTGGGCCAGGCAGCCGCCGACGGCGATCTGCATCCCGGGGTGCTTGGCCTTCACGGGGCGCAGATGACCCAGGTTGCCGTAGAGCCGGTTGTCGGCGTTCTCCCGGACCGCGCAGGTGTTGAACACCACCACGTCGGGCTGCTCGTCGGCCTCGGCGGCGCGCACGTACCCGGCGTCCTCGAGGAGGCCGGAGATGCGCTCGGAGTCGTGCACGTTCATCTGGCAGCCGTACGTACGCACCTGGTAGGTGCGCGGGCTGCCCGCGGCTGCGGTAGTCATGACCCGGACAGCGTATCCGGGTGGAGCTGATCGGATCGAACGAGGAGGAGCCGTGTGCCGGAGCATCAAGACCCTGCGTGAGCCGTACGTCCCGGTGGTGACCGAGGAGGACATCCGCGCCGCCGCGTTGCAGTACGTCCGGAAGATCTCCGGATTCCGTACCCCGGCGGCGCACAACGCGGCCGCGTTCGACGCCGCGGTGGACGCCGTGGCCGCCGCCACCGCGACGCTGCTCGACCAGCTCGTGGTGCGGGGCCAGCAGCCGGCGACCCGGGACTGAGCCCGGGGCCGCCACGGCTCGCCGCCGGGCGGGGGCACGGCGGCGAGCGCCGGTCACCGCCTCCGGCTGGCGCTCGCGGTCAGGCGGCGGCGAGCGCCGGGGCGACCGTGTCGGGAGCCCAGCGGGAGCGGTGGCACTGCGACCAGCCCCGGCAGCGCGGGTCGGCCTGGGTGCAGAGCCGGTGGTGGCTGAGCACCTCGCCGTCGTCGGTGTCGGCCACGTCGAAGTGCACCGGGCGGATCGTGCCGTCCGGCGCGAACAGCAGGTGCCGGCCGGCGTCGAGGGTGTCGTCGCGCATCAGGCAGTTGCGGCCCAGCAGCCGGGCCAGCGCCGCGAGCGCGGGCAGCTCGGCCAGGCTCTCGGGCACGCCGTAACAGTCGACCACGGTGCCGTACAGCCCGGGCGCCTCCCACACGTCGCAGACCACCGCGTACGCGGGGAGCCGCATCGGGTCGGCGACGGCCATGGGCATCACCACCCGGCCGAGCGCCTCGGCCAGTGCCGGGTAGACCTCCACCGGCTCGCCGCCGTCGATTCTCCAGTTCCACAGCTCGGTCATGCCGCCTCCTCGCCGCGCTCGTTTCCACCGGCCTCCGGATCGGGCCCTACTGACGATGGTGGAGGGCATTTGCCCTCAGCCGGGCGCAAGTTACCGGTCTGTGACCATTCCGGGCAAAATTCCCTCGGGCGACGTTGCCCAGAGTAGCTGGAAGATGACAGTTTATCGGGTACGGTGCCGCGTTCGCGTTCCCGCCGCGCCCGACCGGCGCGTTCAGCGAACCCGGATCAGGTGCTCCGAGGCCGGCAGCAACTCACCGATGACGGTCCCACCGGGCACCTCACCGGCGACCAGCAGGCCGCCCGAGGTCTGCGCGTCGGCCAGCAGCAGCCGCTCTCCCTCGTCCGCGTCGCCGAAGTCGGTCCACGGGTTGACCCACTCCAGGTTGCGCCGGGTGCCGCCGCTGACGTACCCGTCGCGCATCGCCTCCCGCGCGCCCGGCAGGTACGGCACCGCCGCCGCGTCGATCGCCACCGTGAGGCGGCTCGCGCGGGCCAGCTTCGAGGCGTGCCCGAGCAGGCCGAAACCGGTCACGTCGGTGCCGCAGCGGATGCCGGCGGCCACCGCCGCGCGGGCCGCGTCCCGGTTGAGCCGGGCCATCGACTCGACCGCCTCGGGGAAGCGCTGGCCGGTCTGCTTGTGCCGGGTGTTGAGCACGCCCACGCCGAGCGGCTTGGTCAGCGACAGCGGCAGCCCGGCCCGCCCGGCGTCCAGCGTGATCAGCTCCTCCGGCCGGACCACGCCGGTGACCGCCAGGCCGTACTTCGGGCCGTCGTCGTCCACGCTGTGCCCGCCGGCCAGGTGGCAGTTCGCCTCCCGGGCCACGTCCAGACCGCCGCGCAGCACCTCCCGGGCCATCTCCGGCGGCAGCACGCCGCGCGGCCAGCAGAGCAGGTTCAGCGCGACGAGCGGGGTGCCGCCCATCGCGTACACGTCGGAGAGCGCGTTGGCGGCGGCGATGCGCCCCCAGTCGTAGGCGTCGTCGACCACCGGGGTGAAGAAGTCGGCGGTGCTCACCAGGCCCGTACGCTCGTCCAGCCGGACCACCGCGGCGTCGTCGCCGTTCTCCAGCCCGACCAGCAGGTCGGCGGAGCCGCCGGTCGCGCCGAGGCCGGCGACCATCGCCTCCAGCTCGCCCGGAGGGATCTTGCAGGCGCAGCCGCCACCGCGGGCGTAGTCGGTCAGCCGGATCGCGTCGGTCATCACCTCATGATCTCTGGCCAGCGCCTTCGGCGCCACTCGGCCCACCCGGACGGCGACAAAATTCGGACGTGCCGGTATGCAGGTGACCGGTGTTACCGCTCCGTGACCATCTGAGTTGCGTACTGCCACATCACCCCGCCTACAGTTGCCCAACCGGGGGTCGATCGACCCCCAATTCCGGCATGGACGACAGGGACGGTGGACGACGTGACGACGGGCGACCCGCTGATCGTGCTCGACGGGGTCAACAAGTGGTTCGGGCCGCTGCACGTGCTCGACGACGTGTCCCTCTCCGTCGGCCGGGGCGAGGTGGTCGTGGTGATCGGCCCGTCCGGCTCCGGCAAGTCGACGCTGTGCCGCACGATCAACCGGCTGGAGCCCATCGACAAGGGCACCATCACGTTCGACGGGCAGCCGCTGCCGGCCGAGGGCAAGCCCCTGGCCAAGCTGCGCAGCGAGGTCGGCATGGTCTTCCAGTCGTTCAACCTCTTCGCCCACAAGACCATCCTGGAGAACGTCACGCTGGGGCCGGTCAAGGTGCGCAAGGAGAAGCCGGCCGCCGCCCGCGAGCGCGGCCTGGCGCTGCTCGACCGCGTCGGCATCGCCAACCAGGCGGACAAGTACCCGGCGCAGCTCTCCGGCGGTCAGCAGCAGCGGGCGGCGATCGCCCGCGCGCTGGCCATGCAGCCCAAGGCGATGCTCTTCGACGAGCCGACCAGCGCGCTGGACCCGGAGATGGTCGGCGAGGTGCTGGACGTGATGACGTCCCTGGCGAGCGAGGGCATGACCATGGTCGTGGTGACCCACGAGATGGGTTTCGCCCGGCACGCCGCCAACCGGGTGGTCTTCATGGCCGACGGGCAACTGGTCGAGGACGCGCCGCCGGCCGAGTTCTTCGCGAACCCGCGCAGCGAGCGGGCCAAGGACTTCCTCTCCAAGATCCTCACTCACTGAGCGTCCGTAGTTGGAGTCGTCCCGGCGGCTCCGTCGAAGAAGGAGATTGAGTATGCGTTACAAGCGCGTGGCGGCGGTTGCCGCGGCGGCGACTCTGGCGCTCGGCCTGTCCGCCTGCGGTGGCGACAGCGACGACGAGGGCACCGGCGCCGGCAGCAAGGACTTCGCGGCCGGCAGCACCATGGAGCGGCTGAGCAAGGCCCAGAAGATCAAGGTCGGCACCAAGTTCGACCAGCCGGGCTTCGGCCAGAAGGGCCTGTCGGGCAAGCCGGAGGGCTTCGACGTCGAGGTCGCCAAGCTGATCGTGAAGGCACTCGGCATCCCCGAGGACAAGATCGAGTACGTCGAGACGCCGTCGAAGGTCCGCGAGGACGTCATCGTGAACGGCACCGTCGACCTGGTCGCGGCCACCTACACGATCAACGACAAGCGCAAGGAGCGCATCGCCTTCGCCGGGCCGTACTACGAGGCCGGCCAGAACATCATGGTCCGCAAGGACGAGGCGGCCATCACCGGCCCCGACTCGTTCAAGGACGGCACCAAGAAGGTCTGCTCGGTCACCGGCTCCACCCCGGCCGAGGAGATCAAGAAGTACGTCAAGGACGTCGGCACGCAGCTGGTGCTCTTCGACACCTACGACAAGTGCCGCGACGCCCTGAAGGGCAAGCAGGTCGACGCCGTCACCACCGACAACGTCATCCTGCTCGGCTACATCGCCAAGGACGAGGCGTCCTTCAAGATGGCCGGCGACAACTTCACCAAGGAGCCCTACGGCATCGGTGTCAAGAAGGAGGACACCGACTTCCGTAACTTCATCAACGACACGCTCGACAAGGCGTTCCAGGACGGCAGCTGGAAGAAGGCGTGGGACGACACCGCCGGCAAGTTCGGCGCCACCCTGGGCGACCCGCCCGCCGTCAACCGCTACTGATCCGCTAGATCCGGAGGGTGGGGAGGAAACCGACCCGTGAATGTGCTCATCGACAAGTTCGACGTCTTCGCGGGCGGGTTCTGGCTCACCCTCCAGATCTGCTTTCTCGCCGCGATCGGCGCCCTGATCCTGGGCGCCGTCGTGGCGGTGCTGCGAATCTCGCCGGTGCCGCCGCTGCGCGCGGTCGGCACCACGTACGTGAACATCTTCCGTAACCTGCCGCTGACAGTGGTGCTGTTCTTCGCCGCGTTCGGCCTGCCGGCGCTGGGCTCCAACGCCGACTTCCTGCGTATCCCGGGCCTGGATTCGATCTTCAGCCGGCTCGGCACCGACCTGCCCTACTTCCGGTTCGGCCTGATCGCGCTGGTCCTCTACACCGCCGCGTTCGTCTGCGAGGCCCTGCGCTCCGGCGTGAACGCGGTGCCGCCCGGGCAGGCCGAGGCGGCGCGTTCGCTGGGCCTCACCTTCGGCCAGAACCTGCGGCACGTCGTGCTCCCGCAGTCCTGGAAGGCCTCGGTGGTGCCGCTCGGCTCGGTCATCATCGCGATGATCAAGAACTCCGCGCTCGTCGGCTTCTTCGGCGTGGTCGGTGACCTCTCGCAGACCGCCGATCAGCTCACCTCCGCCGGCGGCTACCCCTTCATTCCGGTGGCGATCGGCATCTCCGTCGGATACCTGATCATGACGGTCCCGCTCGGCGCCCTGCTGGACCGGATCGAGAAGCGACAGGCGGTGGCCCGATGAGCCAGCAGACCAGCGTCCTCTACGACGTTCCCGGGCCGCGCCAGCGACGCGTCACGCTCATCAGCAGCCTGGTCGCCGTCGTGGTGGTGCTGGCCGGCGCCTACCTGTTCATCTACCGGCCGCTTGCTGACAAAGGCCAGTTCTCGATGGAGCTGTGGGGGCCGCTGGTCGACCCCTCGAACGAGAACTTCCCGCTCGTCTGGGACCGGATCGGGTACGGCCTCAAGAACACCCTGATCGCCGCGGCGCTGGCCATCGTCTCGTCGCTCGTCGTCGGCACCCTGCTCGCCGTCCTGCGGATCCAGCTCAAGAGCCTGACCCGGCGGCGCTTCACCGGAGCCGCCGCACCTGTGGCGTACCTGCTGCGCGGGCTGAGCTGGGTGCTGGCCGCCGTGACCCGGGTCTGCGTCGAGGTGTTCCGCGGCCTGCCGGTCGTCATCACCATCTTCTTCGTGGCGCGCGGCTTCCCCGAGTTCGGCGCCTCGTTCGACAACCTCTGGTACCTCGTCATCGGCCTGACCATCTACAACTCCGTGGTCATCGCCGAGATCCTGCGCTCGGGCATGGAGGGCCTGCCCTCCGGGCAGGCCGAGGCGGCCTCGGCGATCGGGCTCTCCCCGTTCCAGACCACCGGGCTGATCCTGCTGCCGCAGGCCTTCCGGATCATGCTCCCGGCGCTGATCAGCCAGCTCGTGGTGGTGCTCAAGGACACCTCGCTGGGCTTCATCATCAGCTACGAGGAGACGCTCAACATCGGCAAGCAGATCATCGGCGTCCTGGGCAACCCGATCCAGGTGTACGTGGTGATCGCCGTGCTGTTCATCGCCATCAACTACTCGCTGTCGAAACTGGCCCAGTACGTCCAGCACCGGCTCTCCCAGGGCCGCAAGAGCGCCGGCACCCCGGCGCCGGCCCCGCCACCGGCCGCGCTCACCTCGCAGGCCGAGGGTGCCGGCGGCGTCTGACCCGCCACACGTGAAAGGGCTGGCCGTGAACGGCCAGCCCTTTCGTGTTCCCCGGTCTAGCGGGCGATCTCGGTGACCCGGGACTCGCGCACCACGGTCACCCGGATCTGACCCGGATAGGTCAGCTCCTCCTCGATCTGCTTGGCCACGTCCCGGGCCAGCACCGCCGCGCCGATGTCGTCCACGTCGTCGGGCTTGACCATCACCCGGATCTCCCGGCCCGCCTGCATGGCGAAGACCTTCTCCACGCCCAGCTTGCCGGCCGCGATCTCCTCGATCCGCTCCAGCCGCTTCACGTACGCCTCGAGGCTCTCCCGCCGCGCGCCCGGCCGCCCGCCCGAGCAGGCGTCCGACGCCTGGGTCAGCACCGCCTCGATGGTCTGCGGCGGCACCTCGTTGTGGTGCGCCTCGATGGCGTGCACCACGTCCTCGCTCTCGCCGTACTTGCGGGCCACGTCCGCGCCGATGATGGCGTGGCTGCCCTCCACCTCGTGGGTGAGCGCCTTGCCGATGTCGTGCAGGAACGCGCACCGCTTGATCGTCGGCACGTCCAGCCGCAGCTCGGCCGCCATCACGCCGGCGATGTGCGCGGTCTCCACCAGGTGCTTGAGCACGTTCTGCCCGTACGAGGTGCGGTAGCGCAACCGGCCCAGCAGCGTCACCAGTTCCGGGTGGATCTCGGTGATGCCGACCTCGACCAGCGCGTCCTCGGCGGCCCGGTGGCACAGCTCCTCCACCTCCTGCCGGGCCAGGTCGTAGACCTCCTCGATCCGGTGCGGGTGGATCCGGCCGTCCAGGACCAGCTTCTCCAGCGTGACCCGGCCGACCTCCCGGCGTACCGGGTCGAAGCAGGAAAGCAGCACCGCTTCGGGCGTGTCGTCGATGATCAGGTTGACGCCGGTGACCGACTCGAAGGCGCGGATGTTGCGCCCCTCCCGGCCGATGATGCGCCCCTTCATCTCGTCACCGGGGAGGTGCAGCACGCTGACCACGCTCTCCGCGGTCTGCTCGCTGGCGACCCGCTGGATGGCGTCCACCACGATGTTGCGGGCGCGCTGCTCGGCGCTGCCCCGCGCGTCCGCCTCGATCTCCCGGACCAGCAGCGCGGCCTCCCGCTTCGCCTGCCCCTCGATCGACTCGACAAGCTCGGTGCGGGCCGCGTCGGCGGTCAGGCCGGCCACCCGCTCCAGCTCCCGGCGGCGCTGCTCCTCCACCTCGGTCAGCGTCCGCTCCCGCTCGGCCAGGGCTGCCTCCCGGGCGGCGAGCGCCGCGGTGGCGGCGGTGAGCTGCCGTTCCCGCTCGGCCAGCCGCTCCACCTCCTCGGTGTGCAGCCGTTCCCGCTCGTCCATCCGGGCGGCCCGGCGTTCCACCTCGGCCGCCTGCTCCCGGGTGGTGGCGGCCAGCACCGCCACCTCACGCTCGCCGCTGCGCCGCGCGGTGGCGCGCAGCTGCTCGGCGTCCGCCTCGGCCTGCTTGTGCGCGCGCTCCAGCACGGTGTCCGCCTCGGCGCGGGCGTCGTCGAGCACCCGCCGCGCCTCGGCCCGGGCCGCCTTCGCCTCCGCCTTCGCGGCGGCCGCCTCGGCCCGCGCCGCCGCGGCCGCGGACTTCGCCACGTCGATGGTGCTGTTGGCCTCGCTGGCGGCGGTCCGCAGCGCCGCGAGCGACTGCTCCTGCCGGTCCTTCTCCGCGATGAAGGCCGGATCCTCCGGCGCGGGCGCCAGGCTGAGCCGCTTGAGGGTACGCACGCCGAACAGCACGGCGCCGACCACCACCACGACGAGCAGCAGCACCACCACGAGGAGAACGATGTCGAAGGCGCTCATCGAACCGCTCCGCCGGCCCGGCCGGCGTTGCCGGCTCGTCGATACCCGGTGGCCGGGCTGTCGCCCGCCGATGCGGGGTCGGGGCCGTGTGGCAGACCGCCGGTGAACCTGTGCCGCCCCGCCATGGCCGCCTCCCCCTGAACGTCGGCGCCGCAGGACACGCGCGAAGGACACGCGCCTGCGGCTCTGTACGCCCGACCGGAGCGGCTGGTTCTGGGCAGCTTTCCGTCGGCGGTGACCCGCGAGGGGCACCGCTGGCGGCCGGTTGCAGTTGTCGGAGGCCCCGAAAGGTTCCGGAGCTTCCGTCAAGGGCCGGTGTAGCTGGCCAAAGTGATGCTGTTCTGTTACGAGATCTATGTTGTGCGCTTAGCCTGCGCTGGTCGGGCAAAGTGAGCCTGTATGGCGAGGCTAGGTCGCGAGGGGCCGTTCGGTCAAGAAGTCATGATCAAACCACCCGGACGGAGAGAAGTTACAGCGTCACTCATTGGTGATCAGATGCCGGACAGGCCCGGACAAACTTCGCCGTCCGGCCCCACCACTCGCCGCTCCCGACCTGCTCAGGCCACCTCCCCCATCGACGCCGCGCACCACTCCCCCGCACGATCATGAGGTTGACGGGCGCGATCATGAAGTTGGCCTGGACAAAACGGACGGCAAGTGCCGTCAACTTCATGATCAACGGGGCAGGGGCGGTCGGGGTGGGTGGGTCAGTGGGTGGGTCCGTGGGGGGCGAGGGTGCGGGCTGTGGTTACCAGGGTGGCATTGTCGCGGGCCTGGGTGCCGTCGGGCAGCAGCAGCGTGTCCTCCAGGCCGATCCGGGTGTGCAGACCCCGGCGGACCGCCTCGGCGTAGACCGGCCAGGTGGCGGGCCCCTCGCCGTGCAGCAGCACCGGCGGGCGCTGGTCGGGCAGCGCGGCGAGGATCGCCGCCGCGTCGGCGAGCGCCGTCTCGACCTGTTCGTCCATGCACTCGACCAGGACCCGCCCGGTGGGCGCGGACCAGCGGCGCCAGGCGTCGACCGCAGACGGTGTCCACAGGCCCGCCTCGACCATCACGCCACGCTCGTGCAGGGCGGCGGCGACCTGGGCCGCCCCGGGTTCGTGGGCGTTGACCGAGGCGAAGTCGGGCAGCACCGTCCAGGCGCGGACGGCGGCGACCCGCTCGGCCGGGTCCGGGACGATCCAGGCGCCGGTGCTCACGCCCACCGGCAGGCCGGGACGGGAAGCCCGGATGGCGGTAACCGCAGCGGCGATCACCGCCGGGTGGAGCGACTCGGCGCCGGTGTCGTCGCGCGGGTGCACGTGCACCGCCGCCACCCCGGCGGCCGCGCAGCGCACCGCGTCGGCGGCCAGTTCGGCCGGCGTGAGCGGTACGGCGGGGTGCTCGTCCCGCCGCCGGGTGCCGTTGAGACATGCCTTCAGCACGGTGTGCGCCTCCCCTCGGGACGGCGGCCGCGACACCGACCGCCGGTCGGTCAGTCGACGGCCGGTCGGTCGACGGCCGGCCGGCGGTCGGTCAGTCGAGCCGGCGGGAGTCGAGATCGTGCTCGGCGTCGGCCATCGCGTCGGCGTCGATGTGCTCGGCGAACTCGGCCGCCTCGGCACTCTGCGCGGCCAGCGCGTCCTTCACCGCCCGGATCGCCACCCCGGCCGGGTAGCCCTTGCGCGCCAGCATGCCGACCAGACGCCGGAACACCGCGTCCGGCTCACCCCGGGTGCTGCGCAGCTTGCGGTCCACCAGGGCACGGGCGGTCTCCGCCTCGGTCTCCTCGTCCAGGTCGTCCAGGGCAGCGCCGGCCACCTCGCCGTCGACGCCGCGCTGGCGCAGCTCGTTGGCGAGCGCCCGGCGGGCCAGCCCACGACCGTTGTGCCGGCTGCTCACCCAGGCACGGGCGAAGGCCGCGTCGTCGACGATGCCCACCTCGTCGTACCGGTCGAGGACCTGCTCGGCGACCTCCTCGGAGATGCCGCGCCGGGCCAGCGCGCCGGCCAGCTCGGCCCGGGTACGCGGGCGCACCGCGAGCTGCCGAAGGCAGATCTCCCGGGCCAGCTCGGCCTCGTCGCGCGGCGGAGCCGGAGCCTCCCCTGCGTCGGACTCCGCCGCGCGATCACGGCGTCCCCGGCGGGGCCGGGGCGTACCTGTGGCGTCGCCCGTACGGGGAGGACTGGCATCCCAGCCCCGGCCCGTACGGGCGCGTCGTCCTGCCACGAGTCAGCGGATCAGAAGTCGACCGGCGGCAGTTCCGGGCCACCGGCGGCGTCGCCCGCACCACCGGTGCCGACGCCGAGCTTCTCCAGGATCTTCTTCTCGATCTCGGCCGCGACGTCCGGGTTCTCGCGGAGGAACTCGCGGGCCTTCTCCTTGCCCTGGCCGAGCTGGTCACCGTCGTAGGTGTACCAGGCGCCGGACTTGCGGATGATCGCCTGCTCCACGCCGACGTCGATCAGCGAGCCCTCGCGGGAGATGCCCTTGCCGTACATGATGTCGAACTCGGCCTGCTTGAACGGCGCGGCGACCTTGTTCTTCACGACCTTGACCCGGGTGCGGTTACCGACCACGTCGGTGCCGTCCTTGAGGCTCTCGATGCGGCGCACGTCGAGCCGGACCGAGGCGTAGAACTTCAGCGCCCGACCACCGGTGGTGGTCTCCGGGCTGCCGAACATCACGCCGATCTTCTCGCGGAGCTGGTTGATGAAGATCGCGGTGGTGCCGGTGTTGTTGAGCACACCGGTGATCTTCCGCAGCGCCTGGCTCATCAGCCGGGCCTGGAGGCCGACGTGGCTGTCGCCCATCTCGCCCTCGATCTCGGCGCGCGGCACCAGGGCCGCCACCGAGTCGATCACGATGATGTCGATCGCGCCGGAGCGGACCAGCATGTCGGCGATCTCCAGCGCCTGCTCGCCGGTGTCCGGCTGGGAGACCAGCAGGGCGTCGGTGTCGACGCCGAGGGCCCGCGCGTACTCCGGGTCGAGCGCGTGCTCCGCGTCGATGAACGCGGCGATGCCGCCGGCCCGCTGGGCGTTCGCGACCGCGTGCAGCGCGACGGTGGTCTTACCGCTGGACTCCGGACCGTAGATCTCGACCACCCGGCCGCGCGGCAGACCGCCCACGCCGAGCGCCACGTCGAGCGCGATGGAGCCGGTCGGGATGACAGCCGTCTGCACGACGGGCCGCTCCCCCAGCCTCATCACCGAACCCTTGCCGAACTGCTTGTCGATCTGAGCGAGAGCAAGGTCGAGCGCCTTCTCCCGGTCAGGCCCTGCTGCCATCGTTGCCACCCCTGCCTTCGCCGGCGTCTTTCCTGAGCTTCGCGTCACGCGGGACACGCTAGGCGCTGGGTCCGACAGAAAACCAGCCGACGGGCCGCGAGCTGTGGACGAGCACCCCGCTGTGGACAATAGCCGAACAGGTGTACGACTGGGCAAGCGACACGCGGGATCGATGAAAAGGCTGCTCAGCGTAGTCGGGCGGGCACCCGGTCGGGGTACGCGGCGACCACGGCGCGCCACACCACGTGCGTTTGCTCACCGGCCGCGAGCGCCTGCTCGATGGTCCGCCCACCGAGCTGGGACAGCACCTGGTCCCGGGCGATGCTGGCCGCGTAGCCGGGCCCGAACGCCTCCTCGAGCCGCGTCCAGAAGTCGGTCAGCCGCACGTGTTCAGTCCTCCTCGTCGAGTGGCGCCGGGCCGGGACGGCGCAGCGCCAGCGCCACCAGCGGCACCACGGCGATCGCCGCCAGCAGGGTGAGCGTCGGGTACCCCACGGCCCGCATCACGAACCCGCTCGCCGCCGCCGCGCCCGCCCCGGCCAGCCCCATGAGCAGGTCGGACAGCCCCTGCACACCGGGCCGGTCGGCGGTCGGCACCGACTCCGACAGCAGCGTCGAGCCCGCCACCATCGTGCCCGACCAGCCCAGCCCGAGCAGCGTCAGCCCCACCGACAGCGGCGCCGTGTGGTGCCCGGCGGTGCCGGAGACCGCGCACGCCGCCAGCAGCAGCGCCACCCCGCCGAGGATCACCGGCCGCCGGCCCACCCGGTCGGTGAGCCACCCCACCACCGGCGACAGCGCGTACATGCCGGCGATGTGCAGGCTCAGCACCAGGCCGACCACCGGCAGCACGTCCTCGTCGGAGTGCCACTCGCCGAGGTGCACCGGGGTCATCGACATGACAGCGACCATCACCAGGTGCCCCACCGCGACAGCGGCGATGCCGAGGCGGGCGGCCGGCCGCCCGCGTACCGTGCGCCACGCGGCGACCATGCCACCGCGGCGGGTGACCGCCGGCGCGGCGCCCGGCGCCGGCTCGGCCGCCGCCAGCCGGCGCGCGGTGAGCAGCGGGTCCGGCCGCAGCAGGACCAGGAGTACGACGGCGGTCAGCGTGAACGCGACGGCGCTGAACGCGAACGGGCCGGACAGCGCCGGCAGGCCCCAGCCCCGGGTGGTCTCGTCGGCGAGCGCGGCGAAGTTCGGCGCGGCCACCGCGCCGATGGTGGTGGCCCACACGACCAGCGAGAGCTGCCGCCCCCGGCGCTGCGGCTCGGCCAGGTCCACCGCCGTGTAGCGGGCCTGGAGGTTGGCCGCCGTGCCGCCACCGAACAGCAGCATGCCGACGAAGAGCAACGGCACCAGGCGCGTCACGGTGGCGACCACCACCAGCACGCCGCCGACCGCGCCGACCGCGTACGCGAGAACCAGGCCCGGTCGCCGGCCACGCGCGGCCATGAGCCGGGTGACCGGGATGGCGAGCAGCGCGGCGCCGACCACCCCGGCGCTCTGCGCGAGCCCGGCCAGGGCGGTGCCGGCGACCCGGGCGGCGAGCAGCGCGCCCACCGAGATGCCGATGGTGACGCCGATGCCGCCGATGATCTGGGTGAGGAACAGCAGCCGGACGGTACGCCGCTGGATGCCGGCGACGTCGGGCCGGGGCGGGGCCGGCGCGGTCAGGTCGGTGGACATGCGCGCTCCTGGTGGGACGGGTGCCCCATCCTCCCGTACCGGCCCGCCCGGCCGGCACCCGGTTTCGCTACAGGCCGAGGCCCCGGCCGATGATCTCCTTCATGATCTCGGTGGTGCCGCCGTAGATGGTCTGCACGCGGCTGTCCAGCCACGCCTTCGCCACCGGGTACTCCGCCATGAAGCCGTAGCCGCCGTGCAGCTGCACGCACCGGTCGGCCACCTTGGTCTGCAGCTCGGTGGTCCACCACTTGGCCTTCGCCGCGTCGGTCACCGACAGGCGGCCCGCGTTGAACTCGGCGACGCAGTGGTTGACGAACGTGCGCGCGATGGTGACCTCGGTGTCCAGCTCGGCCAGCAGGAACCGGTTGTGCTGGAACCGGCCGATCGGCCGCCCGAACGCCTCCCGGGAGCGGGCGTACTCGATGGTGAGCGCGAGCAGCTTCTCGCAGGCCGCCACCGCGGCGACGGCGATGCTCAGCCGCTCCCGGGGCAGGTTGGCCATCAGGTGGTAGAAGCCGTGGTTCTCGGTGCCGATCAGGTTCTCCGCCGGCACCCGGCAGTCGTCGAAGAACAGCTCGGCGGTGTCGTTGGCCTTCAGGCCGACCTTGGCCAGCCGGCGGCCCCGGCTGAAACCCGGCGTGCCGCTCTCCACCACGACCAGGCTCACCCCGTGGGCGCCCTGGTCCGGCGCGGTCTTGACCACCACGACCACCAGGTCGGCCATCTCACCGTTTGTGATGAAAGTCTTCTGCCCGTTGAGGACCAGGCTGTCGCCGTCACGGACCGCGCCGGTGCGGATGCCGGCCAGGTCGCTGCCCGCGCCCGGCTCGCTCATCGCGATCGCGGTGACCAGGTCGCCGGAGCAGAAGCCCGGCAGCCAGCGCTTGCGCTGGTCGTCGGTGGTCAGCTCGGTCAGGTACGGCGCGACCACGTCGTTGTGCAGCCCGAACCCGAGGCCCGAGCACCCGGACGCGACGATCTCCTCGTCGAGCACCGCGTTGAACCGGAAGTCGCGCTGCCCGCCGCCGCCGTACTCGGGGTCGACGTCGGGGCCGAGCAGCCCGGCCGCGCCGGCGGCCCGCCACACCTCCCGGTCGACGATCCCGTCGGCCTCCCAGCGCTCGTGGTGCGGCACCGCCTCCCGGGTCAGGAACCGGCGGCACAGGTCACGGAACTCGTCGTGGACGGGTTCGTAGAGATGCTGCTCCATGCCGGCAAGTCTGGCACCGCTCACCCGCCCCGGACAGGGGCGAGCCGGGCGGGGTGGCCCGTCCCCGCGCGGTGGGCCAGGATGGCCGGATGGGCACACTCACGGGGAAACAGGTGGCCGAGGCCGGGCTGGACGGGTGGACGTACCTGCTGGGGGCGTTGCAGACGCGCATCCGTACCCCCGATTTCGCGGCCGGGCTGGCGTTGGTGGCCGCGGTGGGCGCGGAGGCCGAGCGGGTCGATCATCATCCCGATCTGGACCTGCGCTACACCCACGTGGACGTGCGGCTGTGGTCGCACGACGTGGGCGGGGTGACGCAGCGTGACCTGCGGCTGGCCCGGTTCGTCTCGGGGCTGGCCGCGGACTCCGGGCTTACCCTCTCGGCCGCCGGGCTGGCCCGGCTGGAGCTCGCGCTCGACACCCCGGAGCACGCGGCGGTGCTGCCGTTCTGGCGGGCGGTGCTGACCTGGCAGTCGCCGGACGGCCGGGGCCCCGACGACGAGGTACGCGACCCGGACGGCGTGCTGCCCACGGTCTGGTTCCAGCGCTCCGGCCGGGACGAGCCCCGGCAGCGGTGGCATCCGGACGTGTGGGTCGACCCGGCCGAGGTGGACGCACGTATCGCCGCCGCGCTGGCGGCCGGCGGGACGCTGGTCAGCGACGCGGAGGCGCCGAGCTTCTGGGTGCTGGCCGACCCGGACGGCAACCGGGTGTGCCTGTGCACCTGGCAGCAGCGCGCCTGACTCAGCGCAGCGCCTCGGCGGCCACCTTCAGGTCGGCGACCAGGCCCTCGTACGCGACGTCCTGGTTGTCGGCGCGCAGCACCGCCGACGGGTGGATGGTGGCGAGCAGCCGGGCCGCCGGGGCGTCGGCGACCGCGCCCGTCCGGTCCACCGGCACCCGTTCGAAGTCCTCCGGGCGCTGGGCGGCGGCGGGCCAGGGCAGCAGCTCGCCGCGTTGCTTCGTCACCCGGACGCTCGGGCCGAGCAGCGCCTTGGCGGCGGTGGCGCCGAGCACCACCACGATCTCCGGGCGCAGCCGGGCGAACTCGGCGACCAGCCAGGGCCGGCAGGCGGTGACGTGCACCCGGTCCGGGGTCTGGTGGATGCGCCGCTTGCCGCGCAGCTCGAACCGGAAGTGCTTGACCGCGTTTGTGAGGTAGATCTGGGCGGGGTCGAGCGCCGCGTCGTCGACGGCCTTGCGCAGCAGACGCCCGGCCGGGCCGACGAACGGCAGGCCCTTCTGGTCCTCGATGTCGCCCGGCTGTTCGCCGACGAAGACCACGCGCGCGTGCTCGTCGCCGCGGCCGAAGACGGTCTGGGTGGCGTCCCGGTACAGATCGCAGCCCCTGCAGCCGGTCGCGGCGGCGCGCAGTTCGTCGATGGTGTCCGCCGACGGCGGGATGAACTCCTGCGCTCCGGGTGCGCTCTCGGTCTCGGCCATGCCGATCGTTCTACCCCGTCCGGCGGCGCGCACGCGAGTGGCCCGCCGCGCTCGCCCGGAGGTGTTAAGAAGGGGCCCTTCCTATACCGAATGCGTTAAGAAGGGGCCCTTCCTTCCGGCGGTGAGCGCGTCGGCGAGCGCGGGGATGTCGGCCTCGTCCAGCGCGCTCACCGAGACGCGCACGGCGGGCGCGGCGGCGATCCGGTACAGGCCGCCGGGCGCCACGGCCCATCCGGCGTCGCGCAGCGTCGTGACCGTCACCGTCTCGTCGGGCACCGGCACCCAGACGTTGATCCCGGTACGCCCGTGCGCGGCCACCCCGCGCGCGGCCAGCGCGGCCACCAGCCCGTCGCGCCGCCGGTCGTAGCTGTCCGCCGCGCGCCGTACCAGCCCGGCGGTGGCCGGGTCGCGCCAGAGCGACACGACCAGCCGTTGCAGCACCGTGGACACCCAGCCGGCGCCGACCCGCGCCCGGCCGGCCACCCGGGCCACTGTGGCCTCGTCGCCGGCCAGCACCGCGAGCCGCAGGTCGGGCCCGTAGGGCTTGCTCACCGACCGGACGAAGGCCCACGCCGGTGTCGCCCCGGCGAGCGGGCTCAGGGGTACGCGGGCCAGCTCGGCGGCGTGGTCGTCCTCGATCAGCAGCAGGTCGGCGCGGCCGTCCAGCAGTGTCCGCAGCGCGTCGGCCCGGTCGGTGGAGACGGCCGCGCCGGTCGGGTTCTGCGCCCGGCTGGTCACCACGAGCGCCCGGACCCCGGCGGCCAGCGCCGCGCGGACGCCGCCGACTGTGGGGCCGTCGTCGTCCACCGGCACCCCGACGGTACGCAGCCCGAGCGCGGCGATCAGGTCGAGCAGGTTGGCCCAGCCCGGGTCCTCCACCGCCACCGCGTCGCCGGGGCGCAGGTGCGCGGCGAGCAGCCGTTCGATGCCGTCGAGCGCGCCTCCGGTGACTGTCAGCTCGCCGGGCGGCACCCCGTCCGCGGCGAGCCGGTCCCTCGCCAGGGCGGCCAGGTCGGGCAGCACGGCGTCGGTCGCGTACCCGCCGGGGGGTCCGATGTCGGCGGCGAGCGCGGCGAGGTGCGGCCCGAGCGGGGGCAGCAGCCGGGGGTCGGGCTGGCCGGCGGAGACGTCGCGACCGCCGGGCAGCGGCGGGGGCAGCAGCGCGGCGCGGCGGGCGGCCACCGGTGGGCGGGGGCGGACCCGGGTGCCGTGCCGGCCGGCGGTCGCGACCAGGCCACGTTGCCGCAGTTCCTGGTACGCCTTCGCGACGGTGGCCGGGCTGACGCCGAGGTCGGCGGCGAGCGCCCGGACGGCGGGCAGGGCGTCGCCCGGGGCGAGCGCGCCGCTGCGGATGCCCGATTCGACGCTGGCCGAAATCGCGGCGGAGGTCGAGCCGCTGACCTGATAATGTGCTGCCACAGTTTGGCGATTGTACTAGAACAAAGGTGGGATGTCACATGTACCCTCCGACCCCCCGCACCACGGCCAGCCGCGTCCGCGACCGGATGCGCTACGACGCGGCCACCGCGCACGCGCTGCTCGACGAGGCGTACCACTGCGCGCTGTCGTTCACCGTCGACGGCGAGCCGCGCGTCCTACCGACCCTGCACGTGCGCGTCGGCGACACGCTCTACCTGCACGGCTCCACCGGCAGCCGGCCACTGCTGGCCGCCCGGGGCGAGGCCGGGCTGCCGGTCTGCGTCGCCGTCACCCACCTCGACGGGCTGGTCTACGCGCGGTCGCAGTTCCACCACAGCGCCAACTACCGGTCCGTGGTGGCGCACGGCACCGCCCGGCTGGTCGAGGACACGGACGAGAAGGCGGCGGTGATGACCGCGCTGATCGAGAAGGTGGCCACCGGGCGCTCCGCCGAGAGCCGCCCGCCGAACCGGCGCGAGCTGGCCGAGACGGCGGTGCTGGCGCTGCCGCTGCGGGAAGTGTCGGTACGGGTGCGCACCGGCGGCGTCAACGACGAGCCGGCCGACGAGGCGCTGCCGTACTGGGCCGGTGTGGTGCCGCTGCGGCTCACACCGGGCCGACCCGAACCCGCCCCCGGGGTGAGCGCGCCGGTGCCGGCGTACCTGCGGGCGGCCCGCTCGCCGTGGCACGAGCCCGCGGTGCTGCGCGGCGAGCACGTGGTGCTGGAGCCGCTCGACCTCGCCCACGCCGACGAGCTGCACGCCGCCACCGACGACCCGCAGGTGTGGCAGCACCTGGGCGGTACGCGGCCCGCCGACGCCGACGAGATGCGCCAGGTTGTCGCCAGTTACCTGGACGCGCAGGAACGCGGCGAGCAGGTGTGCTGGGCGCAGCGCTGCGCCACCACCGGCGCGGTCATCGGCACCACCTCGTACTACGAGATCGACCCGGTCCGCCGGTCGCTGGCGATCGGCTACACCTGGCTGGGCCGCCCCTGGTGGCGTACCGGCGTCAACACCGAGGCGAAGCTGCTGCTGCTGGGCCGGGCCTTCGACGAGCTGGACGCGGTGCGCGTGGTCTGGCACACCGACATCCGCAACGAGCGCTCCCAGCGGGCCATCGAACGGCTCGGCGCGAGCCGGGAGGGCGTGCTGCGGCAGCACAAGCAGCGCGCCGACGGCTCCTGGCGGGACACCGTGCAGTACTCCATGCTCGCGCAGGAGTGGCCGAGCGCACAGGCCAGCCTGCGGGAACGTCTTCGCGCGGCGGCCCCCGTGGCGTCATGATGTCCGGCGTGCTGGGGATCACCGACATCTGGACGTACGTGCTGGGCACCGTGGCGATCGTGCTGCTGCCCGGACCGAACTCGCTCTTCGTGCTGGCCACCGCCGCCCGCCGGGGCGTGGCCACCGGTTACCGGGCCGCCGCCGGGGTGTTCGTCGGCGACGCGGTGCTGATGTTCCTCTCCGCCGCCGGGGTGGCCTCGCTGCTCCAGGCGTACCCGCCGCTCTACCTGGTGATCAAGTACGCCGGCGCGGCGTACCTCGGGTGGTTGGGGCTGGCCATGCTGCGCGGCGCGTGGCGGCGCTGGCGCGACCGCAACGACCCGGCCACGCCGCGCCTGATCGACGAGGTCGAGCCGGCCGGGCCGCAGGAGCCGTTCCGGCGGGCGCTGGTGATCAGCCTGCTCAACCCGAAGGCGATCCTGTTCTTCGTCTCGTTCTTCATCCAGTTCGTCGACCCCGGGTACGCCTGGCCGGCGCTGTCGTTCCTGCTGCTCGGGCTGATCGCGCAGGTCGCCAGCGCGCTCTACCTGACCGCGCTGATCTTCACCGGCACGTTCCTGGCGGCCCAGTTCCGGCAGCGCCGTCGGCTGGCCGCGACCGGGACCACGGCGGTGGCGATGCTGTTCCTCGGCTTCAGCCTCAAGCTCGCCGCCGGCTGAGGTGTAAGGAAGGGCCCCTTCTTAACGCCTCCGGTAGAGGAAGGGCCCCTTCTTAACAAGATCACGTGCCGTCGCCCCCACCGCCACCGCCGCCGATGCCCGCGCCGCCGGCCGTGCCGCCGAGCCCGTAGCCGGGCGCGACCGGACGGTCGGGCGGGCGGCTGACGTGCGCCGACTCGCGGATCGTGGCCGACCAGTCGGCGTGCGCCGCCGCTGCCGCGTGCCGGTCGATGGCGTGCCGCAGCCAGCCGTCCACAGTCGCCACCCAGTCCCGCTGGTCGGCCCCGGCGTGCCAGATCCGGAACCGGCTGATGCTCTGGTGGGTGATCCCGGCCAGGGAGAGCCGCCGGTCCAGCCAGAGCAGCACCTCCATGCCGGCCGAGTCGGTCAGCATGATCATTTCGAGTTCGGTCATCGGCCCGGCGTAGAGCGGGGCGGCCCAGAAGCCGTACCACTGCTGGAACGGCAGCGTCTGCTCCACCCCCGGCAGGCGTCCCTCGCGCAGCCCGGCCTGCCGGATCGCGAAGCCGAGCGTGTCCAGCGCGGCGAGCACGTGCTCCTGGGAGGGCAGCGGGTGGATCAGCACCGGCACCATCGCGCCCTGGTCGACCTCCGGATCCACCGACACCTCGGTACGCAGCCCGGTACGCAGGCTCAGCAGCGGCACCCCGCCGTACGTGGTCACCGGCGACTCCCACGGCAGCGGCACGGCGAACTCGACGGCGCGCCGTCGTCCGGCCGGCACCACGAACCGGCCCGCGATCGTCCACGTCTGGAACTGCACCAGGCGGCGCGGCGCCTCCGGGTCCTCCGGTTCGACCTGGGTGACCAGGCCGAGCCGGATGTGCCGGACCGGTACGTCCGATCCGCCGGCGCTGAGCGTCACCCGGCCCGGCAGGCGCAGGCCCGGCCGGGTGCTCGGATTGGGCAGCGTGGTGCTCACGGAGAGCCCCGTCCAGGCGGAGTCCCGCGACACCCCGGTCAACCGCATGCCGGGGCATTCCCGCTGCCCGCCGGGCCATGCCCGACCGAAGCGGACGCCGGACGCCGGCTGCCGGGCGCCGGACGCCGGGTGCCAGACGCCGCAACGGACGCCGGCCCGGCGAGGTGGTCTCCCACCTCGCCGGGCCGGTACGGATCATGACGGTCAGCGCATCCGGCGGCCTCGCGGCACCGGGTCGGTCTCGTCGTCGAACTCGCCGATGACCTCCTCCAGGAGGTCCTCCAGCGCGACGAACCCGATGGGCCGGGTCGGCCCGCCACCGTTGCTCACCAGCGCGAGCTGCGCCTGCTGCGCCCGCATGGCGGCCACCGCCTCGGTCACCGACGCCTCGGCCGGCAGCGTGAAGGCGTTGGTCATCAGCTCGTCCGCGGTCGCCGGGCGGCCGGTGGTGACGGCACGCACCGCCTCGCGTACGTGCACCAGGCCGCACACCTCGCCACCGGCGTCGACCACGGCGAGCCGGGACCGGCCGCTGTCGCGGGAGACGTGCTCGATCCGCTCGGCGGTCTCGTCGCGGCCCACCGTGACGATCCGGTCGAACGGCTCCATCACCTGCGCCACAGTGGTGCCCTGAAGCTCCAGCATGCTGCTGAGCAGCTGGTGCTGCTCGGCGCCGAGCAGCCCGTGCTCCCGGGACTGCTCCAGCAGGATGCGCAGCTCGTCCGGGCCGTGCACCTGGGCGAGCTGGTCCTGCTGCTGCACGCCGAACAGCCGCAGCATCGCGTTGGCGAGCCCGTTGAGCACGGAGAGCACCGGCCGGACGATCCGGGCGAAGGCCCGGAACGGCAGCGCCAGCAGCGTCGCCGAACGCTCCGCGTCGGTGATCGCCCACGACTTCGGGGCCATCTCGCCGACCACCAGGTGCAGGAACGTCACCAGGGACAGCGCGAACACCAGCGCCACCACGTGACTGGCCGCGGTGGGCAGGCCGACCGCGTGCAGCAGCGGGCTGATCAGCCGTTCGATGGCCGGTTCGGCCAGCGCGCCCAGGCCCAGCGTGCACAGCGTGATGCCGAGCTGCGCGCCGGCCAGCATGAGGCTCAGCTCGCGGACGCCGTCGAGCGCCGCGCGGGCGGCCCGGCCGCCACCGGCGGCCGACTGCTCCAGCCGGTACCGCTTGGCCGCGACGAGCGCGAACTCGGCGGCCACGAAGAATCCGTTGAGCGCGAGCAGCACCACGGAGAAGAACAACGCGAACCCGGGGGTCATGCCGCACCCTCCCCGGACACGTCGGCGGTGGACCGCAGCCGTACCGAGTCGGCCACGTGCCGGTCCACGGCGAGCACCTCGACCAGCACCCGCGGGCCGGAGGCCGGCTCGTCGCCGTCGGCGGCGACCGGGATCTCCAGCCGGTCACCGACCTCGGGCACCCGGCCCAGCTCCCGCATCACCAGACCGGAGAGCGTGTCGTACTCGGGCGCCTCGGGCAGCTCGATGCCGGTGCTGTCGGCGACCTCGTCGATGCGCCAGCGCGCCGGGACGACCCAGGAGCCGTCCTCCTGCCGCGCCGCGGCCCGGTCCGGCGGGTCGTCCTCGTCGCGGATCGGCCCGACCAGCTCCTCGGCCAGGTCCTCCAGCGTGATCACGCCGGCGAAGCCGCCGTACTCGTCGACCACGCAGGCGAGCTGCCGGTGCCCGGACCGCAGCCGGTCGAGCACCGTCGGCAGCGGCAGCGTCTCGGGCACCAGCAACGGGGGTACGGCCACCGCGTCGACCCGGGTGGTCGCGCGCTGCGCCGGGGGCACCCCGAGCACGTCGGCGATGCCGACCACGCCGATCAGGTCGTCGACGCCCTCGGCGCCGCGCACCGGGAACCGGGAGTGGCCGGTGTCCAGCAGCTCGACGATGCGGCTGACCGGCTCGTCGGCCCGCACGGTGTGCACGTCGACGCGGGGCACCATCGCCTCGCCGGCGGTCAGCTCCCGGAAGTCCAGGCCCCGGTCCAGCAGGTCGGACATCTCGGCGTCGAGGTGCCCCTCCTCCCGGGACTCGGCGATGATCTGCTCCAGGTCCTGCGGGGTGGCGCCGCTGGGCAGCTCCTCGATCGGCTCGATGCCGATGCGGCGGAGCAGCCGTACCGCGGCCCGGTCGAAGAGCGTGATCAGCGGGCCGGCGATCTTCAGGTACATCAGGGTGGACCGGGACAGCGCCCGGGCCAGCGGCTCGGCGCGGGCGATGGCCAGGTTCTTCGGGGCCAGCTCACCCAGGACCATCTGCACCACTGTGGCGATGACCAGGGCCAGCGCCACCGACAGCGGCAACGCCACCGCGCTGGAGATGCCGGTGAGGCCGAGCAGGTCGGCCAGCCCGGCGCCGAGGAACGGCTCGGCGACGTAACCGACGAGCAGGGCGGTCACGGTGATGCCCAGTTGGGCGCCGGACAGCATGAACGAGAGCCGCGCGGTGACTTCCAGGGCCCGGGCCGCGGCACGATCGCCACCGTCGGCGAGCTGCTTGAGCTTGCCCCGGTCCACGGCGACGTAACCGAACTCCTGGGCCACGAAGTAACCGGTGGCGGCGGTGAGCACGATGATGAGAAGGAGACCGACGAGGATCAGCACGGGAGGTTCAGTGCTCCCGGGGTCGTCGGGGAGGGAATTCGCCGGGTATGACCCGGCCGGCTACTGCTGCCCTCCGGGGCAGGAGAGTCGATCATGCGGCCCATTTTATCGGTACCGGCTGGACGTCCGCTGAGGGTGCCGGGAACCCTCCCCCACGTCCGGTTCACCGCCCGGCGAGCTCGTCCACGTCCAGCAGGCTCCGGTCGACCCGGCCGGACCGGTAGGCCGCCCGGCCGATCATCTGCGCGGCGACCGGCGCGGTGGAGAGCTGGAAGATCGCCACCAGGACCAGCATGCCCAGGTCCGAGGGGGTACGCAGGCGCAACGCCAGCCCGGCCAGCAGCAGCAGGACGCCGAGGACCTGCGGTTTCGTGGCCGTGTGCATCCGGTCCAGCACGTCCGGGAAGCGCACCAGTCCGATGCCGGCGACCAGCCCCAGCACCGCCCCGGCCAGCAGCAGCGCTCCACCCGCCCAGTCCGCGACGGCAGCGACGCTCACGATTCGCCCCGGACCGCGAAGCGCACCAGCGACACCGAACCGATGAAGCCGAGCAGGGAGAGCACCACGAGCACGGGCAGCGTGGTGGCGTGCCGGTTCACGGCGGCCTCCGCCCCCACCGCGGCGAGCATCGCCGTCAGCAGCAGGTCGGCGCCGACGACCCGGTCGAGCAGGGACGGGCCGCGGTAGATGCGGGCCAGGGCGAGCAGCGCGGTGGCCGAGAGCAGCACGGTGAGCGCGACGGCGAGCAGGACTGTCACGGGTGGTTCCTCCGTTCGGCGGGTTCGAGGTCGAGCCGGCGTACCTCGGCGGGAGATCCGATGGCGCGGACGATGCGCCGTTCGACGGCGAGCACGCGCTCGCGGCTGCCGGTGATGTCCTCGGGGCCGCGCACGTCGAGCACGTGCACGTAGAGCACGCCGGCGGCCCGGTCGACGTCGATGATCAGCGTGCCCGGCACCAGCGAGATCACCTCGGCGGTGAGCGCCAGGTTGAGGTCGGTACGCACGCGCAGCGGCACCGCGATGATGGCGCCGCGCGGGCGGTAACCGAAGCGCAGCGCCACGGCGGCGACGTGCAGGCTGGCGCTCACCAGCTCCGCGATGAAGGTGATCAGGAAGACCAGCAGCGCGCGGGGGCGGAACCGGCCGCCGAACGTGACCGGCGGCAGCGGGAAGAACAGCAGCACGGCCGCGCCGACCACCAGCCCGGCGATGAGGTTGCCCACTGACACGTCGCCCCACAGCAGCAGCCACGCGGCGACCAGCCAGCCGAGCGCGAGCGCCTGGTCGCGGCGCCGCCCACCCCGGCCCACCACCTGAATCGGCGCGTCGGGCTCGGGCGCGGCCCGGGGTACGCCCGTCGGCTCCCCGGTCGCGCCCCCGCCCGGGGGCAGGTCGTCGGTCATGGCACGTCCCGGGGCAGGACCGCCCGCACGTACGGGGTGCGTTCGCGCAGGTCGGTGGCCGCGTTCGAGGTGACCTGGAACAGCGGCCCGGCCGCCAGCGTGAACAGCACACCGAGCGCGACCAGGGCGGTGGTGGCGCCGACCATCAGGCCGGGCAGCCGGGCCGGCACGGTGGTGGAGGCCAGCCGGGGCGCCCGCCAGAACGCGATGTTCCACACCCGGGAGGCCGCGTAGAGCGTGAGCAGGCTGGTCAGCGTGCCGGCCCCGACCAGCACGGCGGGCAGCGTCCCGCCCGCCGCCACGCCGGCCTGGAGCAGACCCAGCTTGCCGAGGAAGCCGGAGAACGGCGGGATGCCCGCCAGGTTCATCGCCGGGACGAAGAAGAGCACGCCGAGCATCGGGGCGACCCGCGCCAGCCCGCCGATACGGCGCAGGTCGGTGCTGCCCGCCCGCTCCTCGACCAGGCCGGCGACCAGGAACAGCGTGGTCTGGATGGTGATGTGGTGCACCACGTAGAAGATCGCCCCGGACAGGCCGGCGACGCTGCTCAGCGCCACCCCGAAGATCATGTAACCGATGTGGCTGACCAGCGTGAACGACAGCAGCCGCTTCAGGTCCGACTGGGCCACCGCGCCGAGGATGCCGACCACCATGGTCAGGCCGGCCACCACCATCAGCAGGCCGGCGACCTGGCCGCCGGGGAACAGCAGCGTCTCGGTGCGGATGATCGCGTACACGCCGACCTTGGTGAGCAGGCCGGCGAAGACAGCGGTCACCGGCGCGGGCGCGGTCGGGTAGCTGTCCGGCAACCACGCCGACAGCGGGAACACCGCCGCCTTGATCCCGAACGCGAGCAGCAGCATCAGTTGCAGCGTCAGGCGTACGCCCGACGGCAGCGCGTCCAGCCGGCCGGCGAGCTGCGCCATGTTCAGCGTGCCGGTGGCCGCGTACACCAGCCCCACCGCGGACAGGAACAGCAGCGACGACAGGATGCTGACCACCACGTACGTCGAGCCGGTGCGCAGCCGCACCTCGGTGCCGCCCAGCGTGATCAGCACGAAGCTCGCGGCGAGCAGGATCTCGAAGCCGACGAAGAGGTTGAACAGGTCCCCGGCCAGGAAGGCGTTCGTCACGCCCGCGGTGAGCACCAGGTACGTGGGGTGGTAGATGCTCACCGGCGCGGTCTCGCTGGTCTCCCCCCGGCCCTGGCCGATCGAGTAGAGCAGCACGCACAAGGTCACCGCAGAGGAGACCAGCACCATCAGCGCCGCCAGCTGGTCGGCCACCAGCACGATGCCCACCGGCGCCGGCCAGCCGCCCACCTGCACCACCACCGGCCCGAACCGGTACGCCTCGACCAGCAGCACCGCCGCCACCACCAGGACGCTGGACAGGCAGAGCACGCTTATCGACCGCTGCAGGCGGGGCCGCCCGGACAGCAGGAGGGTGAGCGCCGCGCCGAGCAGCGGCACCACCACCGGCAGCGGCACGAGCCCGCTCATGTCTCACCGTCCCGGCGCAGCCGCCGGCGGGCCGGCTCCGGGTCCACCTGCTCCGGGTCGTCGTCCGGGCCCTCGCCGCCGTGGTCCGCGGTCGACACCTCGTTGCTCTCGGCGAGCCGGACGATCTGCCGGTCCTCCAGGTCGTCCTGCACCTCGTCGTCGCCGCTGGTGTACCAGCTGCGGTACGCGACGGCGAGCAGGAACGCGGTCAGCCCGAACGTGATCACCACTGCGGTGAGCACCATGGCCTGGGGCAGCGCGTCGCTCATCTCACCCTGCGGGGAGGAGCCCACGAACGGTGCGGCGCCGGCTCGCCCGCCGAGCAGGATGAGCAGGTTCACGCCGTTGCCGAGCAGGATGATGCCGAGCAGGATCCGGGTCAGGCTGCGTTCCAGCAGCAACGTGACACCGGCGGCGACGAGCACCCCGACCGCCAGCACCAGCACCAGCGTCGGACCGGCCGCGCCCCTGGTCACTGAGCCACCTCTGTTCGCGACTGCGGGGCTCGCAAACCCGGCTCACTCCTCGCGCTCACGGGTGCCACCTCTGTTCGCGACTGCGGGGCTCGCAAACCCGGCTCACTCCTCGCGCTCACGGGTGCCACCTCTGTTCGCGACTGCGGGGCTCGCAAACCCGGCTCACTCCTCGCGCTCACGATGGCCCGTCCCGCTGGACGATCAACCCGCGTCCCGCCTCACCGGCGGCCTCCACGTGCCGGTCCACCTCGGCGCCCAGGCTGCGCAGGATGTCCAGCACCAGCCCGACCACCACCAGGTAGACGCCGATGTCGAAGAAGAGCGACGTGACCAGGTAGAAGTCGCCGATCACCGGCAGCCACAGGCCGACCTTGACGCTCTGCAGCACGTCGCCGGTCAGCGCCAGCCCGAGCACCCCGCTGCCGACCGAGATGCCCAGACCCGCGCCGAGCACGGTGCCGGCCCCGACCGGCGCCGCCTCGGCCAGCTCGTACCGGCCGCCGGCCAGATAGCGCAGGGCCAGCGCGAGGCCCGCCACCAGGCCGCCGGCGAAACCGCCACCGGGGGCGTTGTGCCCGGAGAAGAGCAGGAACAGCGAGAAGATCAGTACGGTGTGGAAGATCAGCCGGGTGACCACCTCGAACACGATCGAGCGCCGCCGCTCCGGCAGCGTCTGCCCGCCGCGCAGCCACACCGTGCGCCGGTCACCGGCGCGCATCGCGACCGGCCGCGGGCGGCGCGGACGCGGCCCGGTGCGGGAACGCTCGTAGATCAGGCTGGCCACACCGGTCGCGGTCACCACGAGCACCGAGATCTCCCCCATGGTGTCCCAGGCCCGGATGTCCACCAGGGTCACGTTCACGACGTTGCGGCCGTACCCCTCGACGAGGGCGAGCTGGGGGAAGTCGGCGGAGATCGACGGCGCCCGGCGCGCTCCGGCCGCGGTCAGCGCCAGGCCGGCCATCACCACGCCGGCGGCGATCCCGATGCCGCGCCGCACCCAGCGGCTGCGGCGCAGCGGACGGGCCGAGAAGCGTTCCGGCAGCCGGCGCAGCACCAGCACGAACACGGCGATCGTGGCGGTCTCCACCAGGAACTGGGTCAGCGCCACGTCCGGCGCGCCGTAGAGGACGAACATCATCGCGGTGCCGTAGCCGGTGACCCCGACCAGCAGCATCGCGGTGAGCCGGCGACGCGCGCCGACCGCGAGCAGCGCGGCCACCGCGATCACCACGGCGACCACGAGCTGGGCCGGGTTGTCCCACACCGCCAGCTCGACCCGCCACGGCGCGGTGGCGAGCATCGCCCCGCCGGGCACGAACACCAGCGCGAGCAGCACCGTACCGAGGTACTGCGGCAGCGAGCCGCGCTGGGTGGCGCCGGTGACCTCGATGGCGAGCCGGTCGAAGCCGTGCGTCACCCACTCGTACCCCTGGTTGCCGCTCACCGGCGAGCGCAGCCGCGCCAGCGCGGGCGCGAGCGGGCCGCGGACCAGGTGCAGCGCCGCGCCGCCGGCCAGCACGAGGGCGGAGAGGCCGAGCGCCGCGGTCGGCCCGTGCCAGAGCGCCAGATGCTCCTCGACCGGTCCGAACAACTCCGCGTACGGCTCGAACAGGCCGCTCAGCCACCCGGCGGCCGGACCGGCGGCGAGCCCGGCCACGGCGAGCAGCGCCGGGGGTACGAGCATCGCGGCCGGTGGCCGGGCCACCTCCGTGTCCGCGACGCCGGGCCGGGTGCCGAACGCGCCCCAGACGAACCTGATGCTGTACGCGACGGTGAGCGCGCTGCCGGCCACCAGCACGGCGAGCACGAGCGGGTCGCCGGTGAACGCGGCGAGCACCGACTCCTTGGCCACGAACCCCAGCAGCGGCGGCACGCCGGCCATCGAGGCGGCGGCGAGCGTGGCGACGATCGCCAGCCACGGCGCGGCCCGGCCCACCCCGGACAGGTCCCGCAGGTCACGGGTGCCCGCCTCGTGGTCGAGGATGCCGACGACCAGGAACAGCGCCGCCTTGAACAGCGCGTGCGCCGCCAGCATCGCCACGCCGGCCAGCGCCGCCTTCGGGGTGCCCGCCCCGAACAGCACGGCGAGCAGTCCGAGTTGGCTGACCGTGCCGTACGCCAGCAACAGCTTCAGGTCGGTCTGCCGCAGCGCCGCCCAGCCGCCCAGGACCAGCGAGAGCAGCCCGGCGACGACGGTGACCGGCCGCCACGGTCCGGCCGCGGCGAGCGCCGGGCCGAGCAGTCCGATGAGGAAGATGCCGGCCTTCACCATCGCCGCCGCGTGCAGGTACGCGCTGACCGGTGTCGGCGCGGCCATCGCCACCGGCAGCCAGGCGTTGAACGGGAACACCGCCGACTTCGCCAGCGCGCCGGCGAGGACGAGCAGCACCGCCAGCGCCAGGTATCCGCCGCCGGGCAGCGGCGCGGACGCCACCGACGACCAGCGGTAGCCACCCGCGTGGTGACCGAGCATCAGGAACCCGACGAGCATCGCCAGGCCGCCCAGCGTGGTCACGGTGAGCGCCTGCGCGGCCGCCCACCGGCTGGACCGGCGCTCGGTGCTGTGCCCGATCAGCAGGTACGAGAAGACGGTGGTCAGTTCCCAGAAGACGTAGAGCAGCAGCAGGTCGTCGGAGACGACGAGGCCGAGCATCGCCCCGGCGAAGGCGACCATGACGGCGGCGAACCGGGCCAGCCCGACCGACCCGGGTTCGAAGTAGCGGGCGGAGTAGACGAGCACCAGCGCGCCGACGCCACCGACCAGCAGCAGCATCAGCCAGGACAGCGTGGTGACCCGCAGCGCCACGTCGAACTGCAGCTCCGGGATCCACTGGTACGTCTCGACGACCGCGCCGCCGTCGCGTACCGCCCCGGTGTGGGCCGCCGCCCAGACCGCGGTGGCGGCCGGGGCGAGCGCGAGCAGCAGGCAGGCGCGTGGACCCCACCGGCGGACCAGCAGCGGGGCGAGCAGCGCCGCCACCAGGTGCACGATCAGCAGGACGAGCACGCGTACTCCCGGTCGAGGTGACAGCGCGCCGGAACACGCTGGGACACAACCGATCAGACGTCACAACCAACCCCAACCGCGCCCTTTTCCCCAAAAGCCACCCATCTCCCCCCCACCCACCCCACCCGCCTTCTCGCGGTGATCAAGGAGTTTGTGTCCGGAGCAGGCTGGTGCGGTGACACGAACTCCTTGATCAACGCGGAGATCGGGCACCGGTCGGGGCGGGTGGGTGGGTCAGGACAGGGCGGTGGAGTCCAACTGGCGGGCGGCCCGGTCGACGGCGCGCTGGGCGACCGCGAGCGACCGCAGCGGCAGCCGGGCGTCGCGGCTCTCCCGGCGCTGGACGAAGTAGTGCACGGCGGCCCGCACGCGCGCCCGGTCGGCGGCACTGGAACGGGCGGTGGCGAGGATCATCTCGCGCAGCCGCCGGGCCAGTTCCTCGGCCAGTTCGAGGTCGGGACCGCGCAGCCCGGCGCGGAGCGCGGCCAGCCGGCCGTCGACCTGACGGAGGAGCAGGTCGGTGCCGGGCCCGAAGCCTCGTTCCTCGACGGTCATCCACGCCTCCAGCCCACGCCGCATCGCGAGTGAAGTTACTTTATGTTGCAGTGCACAAGCAACCAGTTAAGTAAGACTTAACGGAATAACCACCCATTTCCCTCCCTGAGCGTCGTCGCCGGGACAGATCGCTCCGGCGAGGCGGCCGGATGTCACACCGGCGCGGCAGGATGGGGTCGTGGCGGACGAGGTGACCCGGTCGGGCGGGGTGCTCCAGGAGTTCGGCGCGGCGACCCGGGAGTGGTTCACCGCGGCGTTCGCCGCGCCCACCCCGGCCCAGCAGGGCGCCTGGCACTCGGTGGCCGCCGGGCGCAACGCCCTGGTCGTCGCGCCGACCGGCTCCGGCAAGACGCTCGCGGCCTTCCTCTGGTCACTGGACCGGCTCGCCAAGGAACCGCCGCCGGCCGACCCCCGCCGACGCTGCCGCGTGCTCTACGTCAGCCCGCTCAAGGCGCTCGCCGTCGACGTCGAACGCAACCTGCGTGCCCCGCTCACCGGGATCCGCCAGGCCGCCGCCCGGCTCGACCTGGCCCCGCCCGACGTCACCGTCGGCATGCGAACCGGGGACACCCCGGCCGACGAGCGCCGCGCCTTCGCCCGCACCCCGCCGGACATCCTCATCACCACGCCCGAGTCCCTGTTCCTGCTGCTCACCTCGGCCGCCCGCGACTCGCTGCGCGGCGTGGACACGGTCATCCTGGACGAGGTGCACGCGGTCGCGGGCACCAAGCGCGGCGCCCACCTCGCGCTGTCCCTGGAACGCCTCGACGCGCTGCTGGAGCGGCCCGCCCAGCGGATCGGGCTCTCCGCCACGGTCCGGCCGATCGACGTGTGCGCCCGCTTCCTCGGCGGCGCCCGCCCGGTCGACGTGGTGCAGCCGCCGGCCGACAAGACCATCGAGGTGAGCGTCCAGGTCCCGGTGGAGGACATGACGCGCCTCGACGAGCAGGAGCCACCGGAGGACGACCTCGGCGGGCTCGCCCCCCGCCGCCCCTCGATCTGGCCGGCCGTCGAGGAACGCGTGTTCTCGCTGATCCGCGCGCACCGGTCCACGATCGTGTTCACCAACTCCCGGCGCAGCGCCGAACGGCTCTGCGCCCGCCTCAACGAGCTGGCCGCCGAGGAGTTGGAGGCGGCGTCCGCCCCGGATGGCAGCCGCGTGGCCCGGGGCGGGGAGCCGGTGCGCGTATCCGATCTGCTGCCCGGCGTCGACGGCCCGCCGGCCGGCGACGAGGCCGGGCTCGACGACGCCGACGGGCTCGGCCCGATGTCCGGCGGCAGGCCGGCCGACGGGAGCCGGGCCCAGCGCGGGGCGGAGGCGTTCGGCGGGCCGGTGGGGCCGGTGCGCGCGCCGCGGCAGCCGGCCGAGGTGATGGCGCAGTCCGGCGCGGCGACCGGGGCGCCGGCGGTGATCGCGCGGGCGCACCACGGCAGCGTGTCCCGGGAGGAGCGCAAGCAGATCGAGGAGGCGCTCAAGTCCGGGCGCCTGCCCGCCGTGGTGGCCACGTCCAGCCTGGAGCTGGGCATCGACATGGGCGCCGTCGACCTGGTGGTGCAGATCGAGGCGCCGCCGAGCGTGGCCGCCGGGCTGCAACGGGTCGGGCGGGCCGGGCACCAGGTGGGCGCGGTCTCGCGCGGCGTCGTCTTCCCCAAGCACCGGGGCGACCTGCTCTCCTGCACGGTGGTGGCCGAGCGGATGGGCGCCGGGGCGATCGAGGAGCTGCACTACCCACGCAACCCGCTCGACGTGCTGGCCCAGCAGATCGTCGCGATGGTGGCGCTGGAGCCGTGGCGGCTCGGCGACTTGGCCGTGCTGATCCGCCGGGCGGCGCCGTTCGCGGAGCTGCCCGACTCGGCGCTGCACGCGGTGCTCGACATGCTCTCCGGGCGCTACCCGTCCACCGCGTTCGCCGAGCTGCGGCCGCGGCTGGTCTGGGACCGCGCCACCGACGTGCTGACCGGCCGGCCCGGCGCCCAGCGGCTCGCCGTGACCAGCGGCGGCACCATCCCCGACCGGGGCCTGTTCGGTGTGTTCCTGGCCGGCGCCGAGCGGGCCGCCCGGGTGGGTGAGCTGGACGAGGAGATGGTCTACGAGTCCCGGGTGGGTGACGTGTTCCTGCTCGGCTCGTCGTCCTGGCGGATCGAGGAGATCACCCCGGACCGGGTGCTCGTCTCCCCCGCGCCGGGGCAGGCGGCCCGGATGCCGTTCTGGAAGGGCGACCAGCTCGGCCGTCCGGTCGAGCTGGGCCGGGCGATCGGGGCCCGGGTCCGGGCGCTGCTGCGGCAGTCAGACGCCGACGCGGTGGCGGCGCTGCGCGCCGGTGGGCTGGACGACTGGGCCGCCGGCAACCTGATGAACTACCTGCGCGAGCAGAAGGCGGCCACCCGGTCGCTGCCGGACGACCGGACGGTGGTGGTCGAACGGTTCCGCGACGAGCTGGGCGACTGGCGGCTCGCCGTGCACTCGGTGCTCGGCGCGCGCGTCAACGGGCCGTGGGCGCTCGCGATCGGCCGCCGGCTGGCCGAGCGGTACGGCGTGGACGCCCAGGTCATGCCCTCCGACGACGGCATCGTGGTGCGCCTGCCGGACACCGCCGAGACGCCGCCCGGCGCCGACGTGGTCGTGTTCGAGCCGGACGAAATCGCCCAGCTGGTCGAGGAGTCGGTGGGCACGTCCGCGCTGTTCGCGTCCCGGTTCCGCGAGTGCGCGGCCCGGTCGCTGCTGCTGCCCCGGCGTGACCCCCGGCGGCGGCAGCCGCTGTGGCAGCAACGCCAGCGGGCCGCGCAACTGCTCGACGTGGCCCGCGAGTACGCCGACTTCCCGGTCACGCTGGAGGCCGCCCGCGAGTGCCTCCAGGACGTCTTCGACCAGCCCGCTCTGGCCGAGTTGATGCGTGACCTGGCCGCCCGCAAGGTACGCCTGGTCGAGGTGGAGTCCGAGCGCCCGTCGCCGTTCGCGCGGTCGCTGCTGTTCGGGTACGTCGGCGCGTTCCTCTACGAGGGCGACGCCCCGCTGGCCGAGCGGCGGGCCGCCGCGCTGGCGCTCGACTCCGGGCTGCTCGGCGAACTGCTGGGCCGGGTCGATCTGCGGGAGCTGCTCGACCCGGAGGTGCTCGCCGAGACCGCCCGTCAACTGCGCTGGCGCACCGAGCAGCGTCGGCCCCGCGACCCGGAGGACGTGGTCGAGCTGCTGCGCGTGGTCGGTGACCTGAGCAGCGCCGAGCTGGCCGAGCGGGGCGCGCCGGAGTCCTGGGCCGACGAGCTGGCGGCGGCCCGGCGCGTCCTGCGGGTCCGGATCGCCGGCGAGGACCGCTGGGTAGTGGTCGAGGACGCCGCCCGGCTGCGCGACGCGCTCGGCGTAGCGCTGCCCGTCGGGGTCGCCGAGGCGTACCTCGCGCCGGTGGCCGATCCGCTCACCGACCTGGTCGCCCGGTACGCCCGCACGCACGGCCCGTTCGCGGCGGCCACCTGCGCGGCCCGGTTCGGGCTCGGCGTGTTCGTGGTGGAGCAGGCGCTGCGGCGGCTCTCGGCGAACGGCCGGGTGGTCTCCGGCGAGTTCGCCCCGGACACGGTGGGCACGCAGTGGTGCGACGCGGAGGTGCTGCGCCTGCTGCGCCGCCGCTCCCTGGCCGCCCTGCGCCGGGAGATCGAACCGGTGCCGCCGCGCGCGCTCGCCACGTTCCTGCCCCGCTGGCAGCAGGTCGGCTCGTCGGCCCGGGGCGTCGAGGCGGTCGCCGCCGCCCTCGAACAGTTGCAGGGCGTGAACGTGCCGGCGTCCGCGCTGGAACGCCTGGTGCTGCCCGCCCGGGTCGCCGACTACTCCCCCGCCCAGCTCGACGAGCTGTGCGCCAGTGGTGAGGTGGTGTGGGCCGGCGCGGGCGCGATCTCCGGCGGCGACGGGTGGGTGACGCTCGCGTACGCCGACGTCGCCCCGCTGCTGCTCCCCCCGCCGGACGAGGCGCTGACGCTGACCCCGCTGCACGAATCAGTGCTCGACGCGCTCGCCGACGGGCAGGCGCTGTTCTTCCGGTCGCTCTCCGACCGGGTCGGCGCCACCGACGACGCCCTGTCCGGCGCGGTGTGGGACCTGGTCTGGGCCGGTCACCTCACGAACGACACGCTCGCCCCGTTGCGGGCCGCGCTCGGCGCGGGCGGGGCGCACCGGTCCCGGCCGTCGGCGCCGCGCACCCGCTACCGCCGGCCCGGCCGGGTGGCACTGCCCAGCCGGGGCGGCCCGCCCACAATGGCCGGTCGCTGGTCCCGGCTGCCCGAACGCGACAGCGACCCCACCCGGCGCGCCGCCGCGCTCGCCGACCTGCTGCTGGAACGGCACGGCGTGGTGACCCGGGGCGCGGTCGTGGCCGAACAGGTCACCGGTGGTTTCGCCGCCGTCTACCCGGTGCTGTCCGCGCTGGAGGAACGCGGGGCGGCCCGGCGCGGCTACTTCGTGGAAGGGCTGGGCGCGGCACAGTTCGCGGTGCCCGGCGCGGTCGACCGGATCCGGGCGCTCGCCGACGACAGCCAGGGCCGGGGCGGCCCGGCGGTGGTGCTCGCCGCCACCGATCCGGCGAACCCGTACGGCGCGGCGCTGCCCTGGCCCGAGCGCGTGGTCGACTCCGGCGACGGCGCGGCACCGGCCACCGGGCACCGGGCCGGGCGCAAGGCGGGCGCGCTGGTCGTCCTGGTCGGTGGTGACGTGGTGCTCTACGTGGAGCGGGGCGGCCGGACGATCCTGTCGTTCACCGACGACACCGACACGCTCGGCGCGGCCGGCAAGGCGCTCGCCGACGCGGTGCACTCCGGCGCGCTCGGCGCGATCTCGGTGGAACGCGCCGACGGCGAGGCCGTGCACGCGTCCCCGCTGCGCGACGCGCTCACCGCCGCCGGTTTCCGCGCCACCCCGCGCGGTCTGCGGCTGCGCGGCTGAGGGCCCGGCCGCCCCGGTTAGGGTGTGCCGATGGCCTCGATCCGGGTACGCCAGGCGCGCGACGAGGACCGCGCGGCGCTGGCGGCGTTGCACGAGCGGGAGTGGGGCGGGCCGATCGTGGTGGTCCACGACACCCGCTACGACCTGCGTGCCCTGCCCGCGCTGGTGGCGGTGGACGAGACCGGCGGGTTCGCCGGGGCGCTGGCGTACCGGGTCGACGCCGACGGGCTGGAGGTGGTCAGCCTGGCCGCGGCGGCACCGGGCAACGGCGCGGGCACCGCCCTGCTGGCCGCCGCGCAGGAGACGGCCACCGCCGCCGGGGCGGACCGGATCTGGCTGGTCACGACGAACGACAACCTGGGCGCGCTGCGCTTCTACCAGCGCCGGGGGCTGCGGATCGTCGCTGTGGACGCGGGCGCTGTCGACCGGGCCCGCGCGGTCAAGCCGACGATCCCGGAGGTCGGGGCGGACGGCATCCCGCTGCACGACGAGTTGCGCCTGGCCCGGCGCCTGACCGTGGCGGAGCGGCGATGAGCGGCCCGGTCTCCGCGGGCCAGGGCCGCGCCACGCCGGGCGACGTTCCGAGCTGTGTCTCGCTGACCACCGACTACGGGCTGGCCGACGGGTTCGTGGCGGCGTGCCACGGGGTGCTGGCCCGGCTCGCCCCGGCTGTCCGGGTGATCGACGTGACGCACCTGGTGCCGCCGGCCGACGTACGCCGGGGCGCGGCCGTGCTCGCGCAGACAGTGCCGTACCTGCCGTGGGGCGTGCACGTGGCGGTGGTCGATCCGGGTGTCGGCACCGCACGCCGAGGCATCGCGCTGGCCGCGCCCGGTGGGCTGCTGGTCGGGCCGGACAACGGGCTGCTGCTTCCGGCCGCCGAGGCGCTCGGCGGGGTGAGCGCGGCGGTGGAGCTGACCAACCCGGACTGGCTCGGCCCGGCCGTCTCCCGCACGTTCCACGGGCGGGACGTGTTCGCGCCGGTCGCCGCGCGGCTGGCGCTGGGCGCGCCACTGGCCGAGGCCGGTCCGGCCGTGGATCCGGGCACGCTGGTCCGGCTGCCGGAACCGGTGGTCCGCGCCGAGCCGGGCAGCCTCACCGCCGAGGTGCTGACCGTCGACCACTTCGGCAACGTCCAGCTCGCCGCGCCGGGCACGCTGCTCGACGGCCTGCCGCCCCGGGTGCTGGTGAACGGCCGGGAGGCGGTCCACGGCCGCACGTTCGGCGACGCCCCGCCCGGCGCCCTGGTGGTCTACGTCGACTCCGCCGGCCTGGTCGCCGTAGCGGTGAACAGCGGCCGAGCCGCAGAAACCCTCCACACCACCCCCGGCGCCCTCCTCACCCTCACCACCCCCCACCCTTGACCCCCGCGATCTTGCAGTTGGCGCCCCGGCACAGAGGACAAATGCCCCACCGAAAGGGCCGAAACTGCAAGATCAACGGGAGTCAGGGGGCGAGAGGGCAGGGTCAGCAGCGGGGGACGGTGCCGCCGTAGATCGAGGACAGGTACGCGTGGCTGACGTAGGTGCCGCCGACCAGGCGGTACCACCTCGTCGTGGTGCGATAGGTACCGGTGATCTTCTGCCCGGTCACGTAGCACTGCACCGGCACCTGGGCGTACGTGGCGGCCAGGCCGCGGCTCGCGTACGAGGTGCCCGCCCCGGCGCGCAGGTTCAGCGGCCCGGAGCCGACGACCGCTCGCGCCCCGCCACCTGTCCAAAGCAGCGTCACGTCCACCCACGCGTTGTCGGTGAGCCGCAGCCCGTCCCAGAACGTCCCGTCGGCCAGGTCCAGCCCGGCCGGGTTGCGCACGGTGCGTCCGAACTGGTCCAGCCCGCCGTTGTAGTTGCTCTGGTACGCCGCCTGGGCCTCGGGCCGCCCGCGCGGCAGGTCCTTCCAGTTCTCCCGGATCGACGACGGGTTCCACCAGTCGTCGCGGGTGTTCCACGGGCCGACGTCCCAGACCGGGGCGTACTCGCAGCGGCTTCCGCTGGTGGTGCAGACCTTGACCGTGTAGTCGCCGGTGCCACGCGGGGACAGTCCGCGCCGGCTGGGCAGCGCCGCGAAGTGGTCCCGGGCGCGTACGGTATGCCCGTTCGCGGTGGTGCCGCCGACCAGGCCGATCCGGGTCGCGTACACCCGGTAGGTGAGCGGGGCGGCCGGCTGGACCGCCGTGGTGGCGGCCGAGTCGGCGGCGAGCGTCAGCCCGGTGACGGTGGCCTCCGAGGCGGCGTCCCGGGTGGTCAGCACGACGCGCGCCTGCACCCGGCGGACCGGTTCGTCGAACACGGCCTCGGCGGCGTCGCGCCACTCGGTCCAGCCCCGGGCGCGCCAGCCGCGCACCTGGGCCACCGCCGTACCCCCGTCGCCGGTGCGGGCGGCGAGCCGGGCGCGTACCCGGGTGGCGGGCCGGTCCAGGACGCGCGGCGCGGAGAGCAGGATGCCCTCGGCGACCGGACCGCCCACGGCGGCCGGGCGGGTGCGGGCGGAGGGGCGGGGATCGGCCAGCCGGAGGCGGCCGGAACGCCAGGCGACGTTGACGTCGTCGCCACCGGCGACGGCGAGGTCGACGGACCAGCGTTCGGGGTCGGGCGCGCCGGCGCGAGCCGGCACGGCGGTGGACGGGTGCGCGGCCGACGCGGGCGTGCCGGGCAGTCCGGCGGCCACGGTGAGCAGGGCAGTCAGGGCGACGACGATACGACGTCCGGAATGAGCCATCAGCATTCTCCTCAGAACCCCCTGATCGTTGCGTTTCCGCTGATCAAGTGGAACCTCAGTACAAATGGCGACACATGCGAATTCTGTTCGGTAGGGAACAATGGCGGGGTGCCCGAAGGCGACACCGTCTGGAACACGGCGCGCGTCCTGGATCGCGCGCTGGCCGGGGCCCGGCTCACCGGGTCCGACTTCCGCGTGCCGCAGCTCGCCGCCACCGACCTGACCGGCTGGACCGTGCGCGAGTCGGCCAGCCGGGGCAAACACCTGCTGCTGCGCCTCACCGCGCCCACCGCAGCGCAGTGGACGCTGCACTCGCACCTGCGGATGGACGGCGCATGGCGCGCCTACACCCCGGGTGAGCGCTGGACGGCGCGGCCGGCGCACCTGATCCGCGTGGTGCTCCGCTCCCCCGGCGCGGTCGCCGTCGGCTACCACCTGCACGAGCTGGCGCTGGTGCCGACGGCCGAGGAGCTGTCGCTCGTCGGTCACCTCGGCCCGGACCTGCTCGGCCCGGACTGGGACGCGGACGAGGCGGTACGCCGCCTGGCCGCCGAGCCGGAACGCACCATCGGTGAGGCGCTGCTCGACCAGCGCAACCTCGCCGGGGTGGGCAACCTCTACAAGTGCGAGGTGCTGTTCCTGCGCGGGGTGTCCCCGTGGACGCCGGTGGGCGCGGTGCCGGACCTGCCGGGCACCGTCGCGCTGGCGCAGCGGCTGCTCGCGGCGAACCGGGGCCGCTGGACGCAGAGCACGACCGGGGTGCTGCGCCGGGGCGGGACCAGCTACGTCTACGGCCGCCGGGCCCAGCCGTGCCGGCGCTGCGGGACGGCCATCCGCAAGGAGGAACTGGGCGAACGGGTCACCTACTGGTGCCCGGTCTGCCAGCCCGACCGCTCGTGACGTGGAACTTCCACGAAACGCCAAAGATCGCCGAGAATAGGGACGATTGGGTACTTCCGTCCCACCCCCGTGGCGTCGCATGCTGCGATTGACCGCTCACCGATCGTCAGCAGCGCGTACGCCCGCCACGCCGGGGTGTCGGCCGGCGCGCCCCGACCCCGGGGAGAGCCATGGTGCTGTTCCGCAGACTCCGGCCGGGACGGCCCGACCGGGCCGGAGTCGCCGAGGAGACCGCGTTCACCGGTTCCGCAGCGCGGGGCGTTCCCGCCGCGCGCGCCGGCGACGACGAGCCGGGGACCACCCCGGCGAGCCTGGACCCGGCCGCCGTCCCGCGCCTGTTCGGCCCGGTGCCGAACACCGCCGCCAGCCCGCTGCCCACGCTCGACGCCGACGGCCGCCCGGCGCCCGGCACCGGCATCCGCAAGTTCGTCGACCCGCTGCCGCTACCAGGGCAGCCCGCCACCGACGGGCTCGGCGCCCGCCTGCCGGTAGCGGTCCCGGACACCATCACCTGGCCGGGCTGCGACTACTACGAGATCGGCCTCCAGGAGTACGCGCAGCGCCTGCACCGCGACCTGCCGGCCACCCGGCTGCGCGGCTACCGGCAGCTCAACCTGGGCACCGACGCCGCCGGCCACAACACGGTCAGCCCACCGGACCGCCCCTGGCACCTCGGCCCGATGATCGTCGCGCGGCGGGGCCGCCCGGTCCGGATCAAGTTCATCAACCAGCTCCCCACCGGACGGGCGGGCGAGCTGTTCCTGCCGGTGGACGAGACCGTCGACGGGGCCGGCGCCGGCCCGCTGGACGGTCCCGCGCCGTACCCGCAGAACCGGGCCGTGCCGCACCTGTCCGGCGCGCAGACCGGGTGGATCAGCGCCGGCAACCCGTGGCAGTGGGTGACCCCGGCCGGCGAGATCACCCCGTACCCGGCCGGGGTGGGTGTCACCCCGGTGCCGGACATGCCGCCGCCCGGCGCGGGCGCCACCACGCTGTACTTCCCGAACGAGCAGAGCGGCCGGCTGATGTGGCTGCACGACAACACGCTCGGCCTGTCCCGGCTCACCGTCTACTCCGGGCAGATCGCGCTGTACCTGCTCACCGACCCCGCCGAGGACCGCCTCGTGGACGACGGCGTGCTGCCCGCGGAACAGTTCCCGCTGGTGATCGAGGACAAGACGTTCGTACCCGACGACGCGCAACTCGCCGCCCAGGACCCGACCTGGGACCGGGACCGCTGGGGCGCCAAGGGCAGCCTCTGGCACCCGCACGTCTACCAGCCCCGGCAGAACCCGTACCGGCTCACCGGCGGCAACCCCACCGGCCGCTGGGACTACGGCCCGTGGACCCACGACCCGGACGGCGGCGCCAGCCCGTGGGTCGCCCCGGTGCCGAACCCGCACCACGACCCAGACGCCGACCCGGACGAGCCGCCGCTGGCGCCCGCCGTGCCGCACCCGTCGGCGGTGCCCGAGGCGTACGGGGACACCCCGCTCGTCAACGGCGTGGCCTACCCGTACCTGGAGGTCGCCCCGCGCGCGTACCGGTTCCGGATCCTCAACGCCTGCGCGGACCGGGCGCTCAACCTGCAGCTCTACCGGGCCGCCTCGGACGGCCCGATGTGGGCCGACGACGGCAGCCCGGCCGACCCGGACGCCGGCGAGGTGCCGATGGTCGAGGCGGTACGCGCGCCCGGGCGGCCCGCGTACTGGCCGGTGGACGGGCGCGACGGCGGCGTGCCCGACCCGGCCGCCGCCGGACCCGACCTGATCCAGATAGGCAACGAGAGCGGCCTGCTCCCCGCCCCGGTGGTGCTCGCCAACCGGCCGGTGGACTACCGCTACGACAGGCAGGACCCGACGGTGCTCAACGTGGACGGCCACGCGCTGCTGCTGGCCCCCGGCGAGCGGGCCGACGTGATCGTGGACTTCGCCACCGTGCCGCCGGGCAGCACGCTGATCCTCTACAACGACTGCCCCGCGCCGCTGCCCCGGTTCGACACGCGCTACGACCACCACACCGGCGCGCCCGACCGGACCGGCTCGGGCGGGCTGCCGCCGACCCGGCCCGGCTACGGCCCGAACACCCGCACGCTGCTCCAGATCCGGGTCACCGGCAGCCCTGCGCAGCCGTACGACACGCGCCGGCTCGCCGACCGGCTGCCCGGGGCGTACGCGCACAGCCAGCCGCCGCCGATCGTGCCGCAACCGGCGTACGACGCCGCGTTCGGCACCCACACCCCGCGTCCGACGCTCGTCGGCGCGCGGGACGGCTCGGTCACGTTCACCCCGCCCGGCGCGGCGGCCCCGGTCACGCTGCCGCTGGCGGTGAAGTCGGTCGGGCAGGTGTTCGAGCCCCGGCACGGCCGCGCGGTGGGCCGGCTCGGAGTCGGCCACCCGGTCAGCGGGCCGCTGCTGCCGGCCACGCTGCCGCTGGGCCCGGTGGAACCCGCCACCGAGGTGCTGCACGCCACCGACCCGGCCGTGCCGGTCGGCGCGCCGGGCGACGGCACGCAACTGTGGCGGATCGTCGGCGACGCGCCGCGCACCCATCCGGTGCACATCGAAGGCTGCGACGTGCAACTGGTCAACCGGGTCGGCTGGGACGGCACGCTGCGCCCGCCCGAGCCGGGCGAGCTGGGCTGGAAGGACACCGTCCGGGTCAACCCCCGGGAGGACGTCGTGGTGGCGCTGCGTCCCGTACCGCCGCCCCTGCCGTTCAAGATCAGCGACAGCGTACGGCTGCTCGACCCGTCCCGGCCCGCCGGCGCGCGGCTGGACGCGAGCCCGGTCAGCCCGGCCGACGGCCGCCCCGCCACGGTGGTCAACCAACTCGTCAACCTGGGCTGGGAGTACCGCTGGCAGACCCGCTCGGCGGGACTGCGCGACCAGGGCATGAGCCGTCCACTGGTGCTGCGGGTGGCACCCAAGGCGCCCACCGGGCTGACCGCCACCCCGGCGCCCGGCAGCGCCACCGCGCTGCCCGCCATCGCGCTGACCTGGACCGGCAACGGCAGCCGCCCGGTGCCCACCAGCCACCTGCTGCAACGCGCCACCGACAGCGCCTTCACCGCCGGGCTGACCGAGATCACCGTGGCCGCCACCGCGACCCGCTACACCGACGCGACAGTCACCCCCGGCGTCACCTACCACTACCGGATCCGCGCCGAGAACGCGGTGAGCTGCTCGTCCTGGTCGAATGCCGTACCGGCGGCGGTGCGTCTGGCCGCGCCGGCCCGGCTCACCGCGGCGGTGCCGCCGACCGCGCCGCTGCGGGTGGCGCTGCGCTGGGCGAACCACTCCTTCGCCACCGGTGTGGACGTGCAGCGCGCCACCAACCCGACGTTCAGCAGCGGCCCGGGGACCACCGCCATCGCCGTGGGCGAGAACCACGTGGACCCGGCCGTCGCGCCGGACACCACGTACTACTACCGGGTACGCACGACGTACCTCGGCGCGGCGTCCCCCTGGTCGACAGTGGCCCGGGTGACCACCCCGGCCCGGCCGACGACGCCCACGGCGGTGAGCGTCATCGCGAGCGCGCCGGGACCGGACACCGCCACCGTGACGCTGAGCTGGTCGGCCGAGACGCCGGCCGGACCGGGCGCCGGCTTCATCGTGCAGCGCGCCACCGACGCCGCGTTCACCAGGGAGCCGGCCACGTTCCGCGTCACCGGCCGCGGCTTCACCAACACCGGCCTGGCCCGCTCCACCACCTACTACTACCGAGTACGCACGACGAACGTGGTTGGCACGTCCCCCTGGACCCCACCAACCCCCATAACCACCCCCACCTAGCCCTCCCACTCAGGGTCGATCATGAAGTTGACGGCAGTTTCCGAGATCAACAACACCGCCAACCTCATGATCACCGGCGCTGGCGGGGCGATGGGCGGGTGTGGGGGTGCCTGACCGCGAGTTGCCCGCCCGGGCAGACCGAAGCCCTCCGCCCGCCCCCCTGTCCGCGCCGGTGATCAAGGAGTTGGTGTACGGATTCGGCCCGCCTCAGGACACAAACTCCTTGATCAACGCGCGGGACGATCAGCGCGCGGGACGATCGGCGCGCGGGGGATCGGCGTGCGGCGGGGGCGGTCAGCGTCCGGGCTGGGGGGCTCGGAGGGGGGTGCGGAGTTCGGCCAGGGCCGAGGCCACCCCGTGCAGCAGGTCGGTGGCCTCGGTCAGCCGCGCGGCGGCCGGGTGCGCGGTGTCGGGGCGGGCGTCCTCGGCGACGTAGCCGGCGGCGGCCACCACCAGCCGCTCGTACGCGGCCACCCCGTCCTCCAACTGCGCCACCAGCGTGGCGTGCACCTCGTCCAGCGTGCTCTGCGGGGTCAGCTTCGCCGCGCGTTCCACGCCCGCCACCCGGTTCGCCAGCTCACGCAGCGAACGATCGGCCTCGGCCGCCTCCCGGACCGCCGGCTCGGCCAGACCCGTCAGCCGTCCGGCGAGCCCGGCCAGGGTGAGCGCGGCCCGGTCCAGCCGTGCCCACGGCTCGGCCGCGGCGGTGCCGCGCAGCGCCATGCGGGAGCGGACCCGGCGTACCTCGGCCAGGACACCCGGCCCGACGGGCAGCCGCTCGACGGCGGCGACCAGCCGGGCGCGGGAGCGGGCGGCGGCCTCCGCCGGGTCGAGCGCGGGCGGCGCCGGCACTGCTGCGAGCGCCCGGTGGTCGGCCCAGCGCCAGGCGGCGATCGCGATGGCGCTGCCCGCGGCGCCGGCCCAGGCCGCGTCCGGCAGGCCCAGTCCGGCGTACGGGGTGAGCACCGCCGCGGCGCCGCCGAGCCCGCCGGCCAGCACGCTCCACCGTCGCGCCGAGTTGCGCAGCCTGCGCAACCTGCGGAAATGTCGGGCCCGTTCGTCCGCCATGGTGTCCGCCCCTCCGTCAGCCGGTCGTGCTCTCCCCGGTGCCGCGTTCCCGGCTCATGCTGGCCCGGATCTCGTCGAGCCGGGCCGCGGCGGCCGGGTCGGCCGGCTGCCCGACGGCGGGGGTCTCCTGCCGGCCACCGAGCTGCTCGCCGGCCATGCTCGACCGGATCTGTTCCAGTCTCGCCGATCCGGCCGAGTCGAGCGTGGCCTTCTGGATCTCCAGCATCCGGCCCTCGACCGAGTTGCCGGCCAGCTCGGCGCGGCCCATGGCGGTGGCGTAGCGGCGTTCGATCCGGTCGCGGACCTCGTCGAGCGACGGGGTGTTGGCGGGCGCGGTGAGCGACGACATCGACTCCAGCGAGCGGGCCACGCTCTCCTGCATCTTGGCCTGCTCCAGCTGGCTGAGCAGCTTGGTGCGCTCGGCCAGCTTCTGCTGGAGGATCATCGAGTTGTTCTCGACCGCCCTGCGGGCCTGGGCGGCCGCGCCGAGCGCCTGGTCGTGCAGCGTCTTGAGGTCCTCCAGGGCCTGCTCGGCGGAGACCAGCTGGGTGGCCAGCATCTGGGCGGTCTGCTCGTAGCGCCCGGCCTCGGCCTCGTCGCCCCGGCCCCGGGCCTGGTCGGCCACTGCGAGCGCCTGCCGCGCGTTGCCCTGGAGCTGTTCCACCTCGGTCATCTGCCGGGACAGCTTCATCTCCAGCTGGCGCTGGTTGCCGATCACCGCGGCCGCCTGCTGCACCAGCGCCTGGTGCTGGCGCTGCGCCTCCTCGACGGCCTGCTGGATCTGCACCTTCGGATCGGCGTGCTCGTCGATCTTCGCGCCGAAGAGCGCCATCAGGTATTTCCAACCCTTGACGAACGGGTTAGCCATCTCCGCCTCGTCCCCTTAGTAGCGTCGCGCCTACATCGTTCCAGCCGGACGCCACTCCGGCACCCGTACGCTCCTGATCAACAGTACGACGCGGACGCCAGCACCGCCCACGACGCGACAGCCGGGGTCAGGCGGCGCAGACCACGTCCCGCTCCGCGGGGCGTACCCGGGTGCTGCGCAGCGTGGCCTTGAGCGGCGAGTCCTGCCGGACCTGGACGGCGACCGCGCCGTCGGTGGTGACCTGCCGGACACCGCGGTTGGTCGCCTTACGCACGGCGGCCGTGGCCACCGGGGCCGGCTCGTCGGCCACCGGGACCAACACGCCGGGCATCTGCTCGGCGAGGGCGACGGTGTCGCTCACCTCGCGCAGCAGTTCCGACAGGCGGGCGCCGAGCGCGTCGCAGATGGCGGCCAGCAGCTCGCTCGACGGTTCCTTCTGGCCGCGTTCGATCTCGGACAGGTAGCCCAGGCTGACGTTGGCGGCGGACGACACCTCGCGGAGGGTGCGGTGCTGCCCCTGCCTGCGTGTCCGCAGCGCGTCACCGATCACCCGGCGTAGCAGGACCATCGCACCTCCCCCTGGACGGGACCACCATGCCCGGCCGAGCCGCGCCGGGCGCCGGACGCGGAAACCGCTCCGGCGCCGACGGCGACCGTCGGAGCCTTCCCGCAACCGTACCCGTTGGTTGCCACGACGACATCCCACCCCGCCTCTGAAAATCCGTGCGGATCGGCCGGCCGGCGGGCCCGCGGCCGGGCGTGTCGGCGCCGGGCCGGCTCATCGGGGGCCGACCCCCGCCGCCTCGGCGGCGTCGGCGTCCTCGGGGAGCTGGATGCGGTCGGCGAGCAGCCGCAGCGCCTCGATCACCACGGCCGAGCGGATGTGGTCGCGGCCGCCGTCGAGGTCGAGCCGGCGTACCTGCGTGCCGTCCGGCCCGGCGACCGCCACGTAGACCAGGCCGACCGGCTTGCCGTCCTGCGGCTCCGGCCCGGCGACGCCGGTGGTGGCCAGGCCCCAGTCCGCGCCGCACCGCTGCCGTCCGCCCTCGGCCAGGGCGGCGGCCACGTCGGGATCGACCGGGCCGCGCTCGGCCAGCAGGTCCTCCGGTACGCCGGCGAGCGTCGCCTTGAGTTCGGTGGCGTAGACCACCATGCCGCCCCGGTAGATCGAGCTGACCCCGGCGATCTCCACGACCGCCGCGGCGAGCAGCCCGCCGGTCAGCGACTCGACGGTGGCCAGCGTCTGGCCGCACTCGTGCAGGCGGTGCACGACGGAGGCCGCCGGGTTGCCGGCGGGCCGCTGGTGTCTCTCGTCGGTGTCCATGCCCGCCCTCTCTTCCCGCGCCAGGGCGGCTTACTCTTCGGCCGCCCGGAGCGACGAGCCGGCTGCCCGGGTCAACGGGCCGGACGCCGCAGCCGCAACGCCTGGGCGATGTAGTCGAAACCGGTGACCACGGTGACCACCACCGCCGCGCCCATGATCCACGGGCCGATCGCGGCGAGCGCCTCCGGCATCGGCCAGAGGTACCAGGTGATCGCCAGGATCTGCAGCGCCGTCTTGACCTTGCCGCCCCGGCTGGCCGCGATCACGCCGTGCCGGATCACCCAGAAGCGCAGCCCGGTGATGCCCAGCTCACGGGCGAGGATCACCACAGTCACCCACCAGGGCAGCCGGTCGTAGACGGAGAGCAGCACCAGCGCGGCGCCGGTGAGCGCCTTGTCGGCGATCGGGTCGGCGACCTTGCCCAGCGAGGTGACCAGCTCGAACCGGCGGGCGATCCAGCCGTCGACCAGGTCGGTCGCCGACGCCACCACGAAGATCAGGCAGGCGGCCATCCGCCAGCCCGCGTGGGTCATCGCGGACGCGACCACGGTGGCCGCGAAGACGGGCACCAGCACCAGGCGCGCGCCGGTCAGCACATTCGCCGCGTTGAGCAGCGGTACGGGGGCGGCCGCCGTCGACTCCGCTCCCGTCATGTCCCGCATCGCCCCACGTGGCTTCCCCGCTTCGTCCGGGCCCGCCGTCACCGTACCGCGCCGGGCGCCGCCGAGATCATCTCATCCGGTACGGCGACCAGGTCCACGCCCTCGGTGGCGGTGACGGTGGCCCGGACCAGGTCACCGGGGCGCAACGCGGCCAGGTCGACGCCGCCGCCGACCGGCGCGACGAGCGTGGTCGAGCCGTCGACCTCGGGCGCCTGGTGGGCGGCCCGCCCCTCCACCACGCCGTCGGCGACCGAGTCCACAAGCACCTCCACCGTCGCGCCGAGGCGTTCCTCGGCGCGCTGCGAGCAGAGTTCGTCGGCCAGCGCGCTGAGCTTGTCGTACCGCCGCTTGATCGTGGCGGCGGAGACCTTGCCGGCCAGTCCGGCGGCCTCGGTGCCGTCCTCGTCGCTGTAGTCGAACATGCCGATCGCGTCCAGCCGCGCCTCGGTCAGGAACCGGACCAGCTCGGCCACGTCCTGCTTCGTCTCGCCGGGGAAGCCGACGATGAAGTTGCTGCGCGCGCCCGCGTCCGGCGCCAGCGCGCGGGCGGAGGCGAGCAGCTCCAGGAACCGGTCGGTGGAGCCGAAGCGCCGCATCCGGCGCAGCACCGGCTCGCTGGAGTGCTGGAACGACAGGTCGAAGTACGCGGCCACGCCGGGCGTGGTGGCGATCACCTCGACCAGGCCGGGCCGGGTCTCGGCGGGCTGGAGGTAGCTGGCGCGGACCCGCACGATGCCGTCGATCGCGGCGAGCTGCGGCAGCAGCTTCTCCAGCGCGCGCGGGTCGCCCAGGTCCTTGCCGTACGAGGTGGAGTTCTCGCTGACCAGCACCAGCTCGCGGACGCCGGTCTTGGCCAGCCACTCGGCCTCGGCGAGCAGCTCGTCCGGGGTACGCGAGACGAACGCCCCGCGGAACGCCGGGATGGCGCAGAACGCGCAGCGCCGGTCGCAGCCGCTGGCGAGCTTCAGCGAGGCCACCGGGCCGGTGTCGAGCCGGTGCCGCAACACCTGCCGCAGGTGCGCCGGGGTGTGCGCGTCGGTCTCCGGCGCGACCCGGGCCGGGGTGCCGTGCCCGGGCAGCGACACCGCCGCGTCGCGGCGCTTCACCGGGGTCAGCGGCAGCAGCTCCCGCCGGTCGCGGGGGGTGTGCGCGCCGATCGCCTCACCGGCGAGCACCGAGTCGAGCCGGGCGGCGATGTCCGGGTAGTCGTCGAAGCTGAGCACGGCCTGCGCCTCGGGGAGGCTGTCGGCCAGCTCACGGCCGTACCGCTCGGCCATGCACCCGGCGGCGACGACCTTCGCGCCGGTGTCGGCGGCGGCCAGCAGCGTCTGGATCGAGTCCTGCTTGGCCTTCTCGACGAAGCCGCAGGTGTTCACCACCACCACGTCGGCGCCCTCGCCGTCGGTGGTGACCTGCCATCCGTCGGCGTGCAGCCGGGCGGCCAGCTCCTCCGAGTCGACCTCGTTGCGGGCGCAGCCGAGGGTCAGCAGGGCGACCCGGCGCCCGTCGGATTGCGGGGTGGAGGAGGTGGCAGACACCATCCGAGGGTACCGGGCCGGTTCCGTACCGCCACGCCGCCCGTCCGGCACGCTCAGCGGGCGGGAGCGGCCACGCGGGCCAGCCGGTCGAGCAGGAACACCTCGGTGCCGGCCAGACCGGTGGAGCAGAAGACCGAGATCTGGTCCGCGCCGGTCCGGCCGGGGACCGCCCCGGCCAGCACCGCGCCCAGGTCGCGCAACCGACCGGCGTACGGCTCGACGGCGGCGAGCATCGGCGGCACGTACGCGGCGGCCTGCCCGGGCGAGTCGGTGACCAGCAGGTCGGCGGCGTCGAGCAGGTCGGGGCCGAACTCGTGCCGGTCGGTCTGCTTGAAGCCGACGGTGTTGACGTGCGTGCCGGGGGACAGGTCGGCGGCGTCGATCACCGGGACGGTGCTGGTGGTGGCGAGCACCACCACGTCGCGGTCGCGCACCGCGGCGGCGGCCGAGCCGACGGCGCGGGACGGCACGCCCAGCTCGGCGCGGACCCGGGCGGCGAACGCCTCCCGCCGGGCCGCCGAGCGGCTGTACACGGTCACCTCGCGCAGCGGCCGGACCGCCGCGGCGGCCCAGACCTGGGTCCACGCCTGCCGGCCGGAGCCCACCACGCCGAGGGTGGCGGCGTCCGCGCGGGCCAGGGCGTCCACCGCCACGCCACCGAGTCCTCCGGTACGCCGCGAGCCCAGCTCCTCGCCGACGGCGATGGCGCGTACCGCGCCGGTGGTGGCGTCGTGCAGCACGACCAGTTGACCGCTCTCCGGGTGGCCGAACGTGTCGTAGGAGCGGAAGCCGTACCACTGCCCGGTCAGGTGCCCGGCGGTGAGCACCATCCGGCCCCCGCCCAGCGGCGCGGACGCCCGGGGCGGGGCGATGAGCCGCCCGGCGTATGCGGCCAGCAGCGCGTCCCGCATGGCCGCGACGGTGAGCGGGGCGTCCACGGCGGCCGCGACGTCGTCGTCGGAGAAGAGCACGGTCATGCCTTCCATCGTGCAACCTGAAGTTGACGTCAACTCCACCCATGGTGGGCTTTCTCACCCCACCGCCCGTTCCGCCCGGCCGGTGCTACCGTCGGCCACGACGGCCCGCGGGCCGTCCCGGACGAGTGGTGGGCGTACCCGGTCAGGCCAAGACGCCCCGCGTGACCCGACCGTCGCCCGGCCCGCTCCACGCCGGGCCCGCCCGTCAGAGGTGATCTCATGGCCTGGCTCGTACTGGTGCTCTCCGGACTCCTGGAGACCGCGTGGGCGATCGCGCTCGATCGCAGCGCCGGCTTCACCCGTCCCCTCCCCTCCGCCGTCTTCGGCGTCACGCTCGTCGGCAGCATGGCCGGCCTGGCGTACGCGCTGCGCGACATCCCGGTCGGCACCGGCTACGCGGTGTGGGTCGGCATCGGCGCGGTGGGCACCGCGCTGGTGGGCATGCTCGCGCTCGGCGAGCCGGTCAACCTGCCGCGCGTGGCCTGCCTGCTGCTGGTGGTCGCCGGCGTGATCGGATTGAAGTTGTTCGCCTGATCGATGCCGCATCCGGTTTGGACGACGCGGCGGCCGGGGTACCGGATCTTTCGTTGACCGGTAGCGAGATCACTCACGGAGGAACCCCATGGCCGACATCCACGCCAGCGCCCGTCCGCGTACCAACGCCGCCCGGATCTGCACGATCATCGCGTTCGTCTTCGCGGCTCTCGCGATCTTCCTGTCCCCGCTGATCTTCGGCGTCCTCGGCCTGATCCTCGGCATCGTCGGCGCCGTCCTCGGCGACAAGCCGCTGGGCTGGTACGCCGCCGCCGCGAGCGTGGTCGGCGCGATCATCGGCGCCGTGCTCGTCGCCGCGCTGCTCAACTGAGCCGGAAACCGCCGACGGCGGCTCCCACCTGACGGTGGGGGCCGCCGTCGTCCGTCGTGGGTCGTCAGTCCTCGCCGCCGCGCAGGCCGGCCAGGACCTCCTCCAGCTCGTCCGGCTTGACCAGCACGTCGCGGGCCTTGGAGCCCTCGGACGGCCCGACCACGCCGCGGGTCTCCATCAGGTCCATCAACCGGCCCGCCTTGGCGAAACCGACACGCAGCTTGCGCTGGAGCATCGAGGTCGACCCGAACTGCGAGGTGACCACCAGCTCGACCGCCTGCACGAGCAGGTCCAGGTCGTCGCCGATGTCCTCGTCGATCTTCTTCTTGCTGTCCTGCGCCGGGGCGAGCACGTCCGGGCGGAACTCCGGCTCCCGCTGGTCCTTGCAGAACTTGACCACGTCGGCGATCTCGCGCTCGGTGACCCAGGCGCCCTGGATTCGCTGCGGCTTCGACGCGCCCATCGGCAGGAACAGGCCGTCGCCGCGGCCCAGCAGCTTCTCCGCGCCGGGCTGGTCCAGGATGACCCGCGAGTCGGCGAGCGAGGAGGTGGCGAACGCGAGCCGGGACGGCACGTTCGCCTTGATCAGGCCGGTGACCACGTCCACCGAGGGCCGCTGGGTGGCCAGCACCAGGTGGATGCCGGCGGCGCGGGCGAGCTGGGTGATCCGGACGATGGAGTCCTCCACGTCGCGCGGCGCGACCATCATCAGGTCGGCCAGCTCGTCCACGATCACCAGCAGGTACGGGTACGGCCGCATCTCCCGCTCGCTGCCCGGCGGCGCCTTGATCTCGCCGTTGCGCACCTTGCGGTTGAAGTCGTCGATGTGCCGGACCCCGTTGGCGGCGAGGTCGTCGTAACGCATGTCCATCTCGCGGACGACCCACTCCAGCGAGTCGGCCGCCTTCTTCGGGTTGGTCACGATCGGCGTGACCAGGTGCGGGATGCCCTCGTAGCCGGTCATCTCGACCCGCTTCGGGTCGATCAGCAGCAGCCGCACCTCGTCCGGCGTGGCCCGGGTCAAAATGGACACAAGCAGACTGTTGAGGCAACTCGACTTGCCCGCGCCGGTGGCGCCCGCGATCAGGATGTGCGGCATCTTCGCGAGGTTGGCCACCACGTAGCCGCCCTCGATGTCCTTGCCGAGCGCCACCACCATCGGGTGGTGGTCGCTGGTCGCCTCGCGGGAGCGCAACACGTCGCCGAGCGACACGTTCTCCGGGTCGGTGTTCGGGATCTCCACGCCGACCGCGCTCTTGCCCGGGATCGGGCTGAGGATGCGCACGTCCGGCGACTTCACCGCGTACGCGATGTTGCGGGACAGCTGGGTGATCCGCTCGACCTTCACGCCCGGGCCCAGCTCCACCTCGTACCGGGTGACCGTCGGGCCGCGGGTGAACCCGGTGACCGCGGCGTCCACGTCGAACTGCTCGAAGACGCCGGTCAGCGCGGCGATCACCTCGTCGTTGGCCTTGCTCCGGCTCTTCGGCTTGGCGCCGCTGCCGAGCAGGTTCGCCGGCGGCAGCGTGTAGTCGCCGGCCAGCCCGGTGAGCGCGAGCTGCTCGGCGCGGGTGGGCAGCGGCGAGTGCTCCGGCGGCTCGACCGGCTTGCGGTTCGCCGGCACCCGCGGCGGCTTGCGCGGCAGCACGAGCGTCTCCTGGAGGTCGACGCCGGCCAGTTCGTCGTCCGGGTCCAGCGGCTCCAGCGGCGACGGCATCCGCTTCGCCGGCCGCTTACGGGCCGGTTTCGCCGCCGCCTCGGCCTCGGCTTCCTCCTCATCGTCCTCGGGCGCGGCCGGGTCGGCGCGCAGGCCGAGCCGCTCCGGGATCTTGTTGATCGGGGTCGCGGTGACCACGAGCAGGCCGAACACCAGCAGCAGAAGCAGCAGCGGCATCGCCACCCACGCGGTCACCGCCGACTTCAGCACGTCGCCCACGCCCGCGCCGATCAGGCCGCCGGCGTAGTCGCGCTGGACCTCGTCGACCGGGTTCTGCCCGATGTGCAGCATCGAGGCGGTCGCCAGCATCATCGAGCCCCAGCCGACCAGGCCGCGACCGCGGTGCTCGGGGTCGGCCGGGCTCCGCATCAGCCGCCACGCGCCGACCATGAACAGCACCGGAAGGATTATCGAGATGGCGCCGATGAACAGCCGTACGGTGTCGGCCAGGTGCCGGCCCACGGGCCCGGCGCCGCCGCCCCAGATGCCCACCGCGCTGAGGATGGCCAGGCCGAACAGCAGCAGCCCGGCGCCGTCGCGGCGGTGCTCCGGATCCAGCTCCCGGGTGGACGCGGCCTGCCGGCCGGCGGCCCGGAACGCCCAGCCCACCGTGTGGGCCAGTCCCATCCAGACGGCGCCCGCGGCGCGGCCGACGAACGCGGCCGGGGCCGGCCCGCGGCGCGCCGGCCGCCGCGCCGGTTTCCGCGCCGCCGCCTTCTTCGCCGGTTGCCGGGCGCGGTTGTTCGTGGTGCCACGCGGCGACGCGCCGCGCCGCCGGCTCGCCTGAGAGGTACGGCCCGCCATAGAGTCACGGTAACGGCGGCACCCGGTGGAACGCCGCTTTTCCGGGTCGTGTCCGCGCGTCGCAGCACGGGTCGGACCGTCGTTTGTGTTATTCGCCTCAGAAGGGATGCCCGATGGCGTCGCCGGAGATCGAGGACGGTCCGGACGGTCCGCTGACCGGACACCCCCAGGCGCTGCGCCCGCTGACCGGCGAGCTGATCGCCGCCGTGCTGGCACACCGGGGGTACGCGGTGGTCGAGGAGCCCGACGGCGCGCTCGTGGGCCGCTGGGAACGGAACCTGATCTGGTTCCACCGCCGGGGCGCGGCAGGTGAGCTGCTCCAGGTACGCACCGTCGTCGCGCCGCACTTCGGCATCGAGCACGTGCCCGAGCTGCACGCCTTCTGCAACAGGTGGAACCACGACCGGCTCTGGCCCAAGGCGTACGTGCACGTGGCCGACGACGGGTCGGCCCAGATCTGCGGCGAGGTCACCACCGACCTGGAGCGCGGCGTCACACCGCACCAGCTCGACCGGCTGGTCGACTGCGGTGTCACCACCGGCTGTCAGCTGGCCGCCGCCGTCGCCGAGCTGACCGGCGGGACGCTCCGATGACCACGGCACGCGACCGGGGGCTGGCCGCCGCGCTCGCCGACGCCCGGGACCGGCCCGACGGCGAGGAGCGCTGCGCCGAGCTGGAGCGGATCGCCTCCCGCGCGGACGCCACCGGTGACCCGCGTACCGCCCTGTCGGCGCGGTTCGCGCTGGTCGAGGCGTACCTGCACCTGGGTGAGCGGTGGCGCGCGGTGGAGCCGGTGCGGCGGATGCGGGAGACGGTGGCCCGGCACCCCGGGCTGCTGGACGCCCGGCCCGACGAGCTGACCCGGCTGCGCCGGCACCAGCGGCAGGCGGTGGAGGCGCTGTTCGGCACGCCCCGGGTGGGACTGGATCAGGCCCGGTCCCTGTTGGACACGCTCGCCGGGGAGCTGGGCGAGGACGCCGCGCCGGTCGCGGAGCTGCGCTGCCGCGTCGCCGACCACCTCGGCGACGAGCCGGCGGCCCGGCGGGCGTACGAACGCTGGTCGGCCGCCGACGCGACGGACCCGGTGGGTGGCTGTGCGGGGTGCGCCCCGGCGCGGCGGGCCGACCTGCTGGCCGGGTGGGGTGACCCGGAGGCGGCGCTGGCGGCGCTCGCGCCGGCGCTGACCGGCTGGGTCGAGCCGCAGGGGCCACCGACCCGGCGGGCCGAACGGCAGACCGCCGCGACAGTGGCGACGACCTGCACCGACCAGCCCGAGCGGGCGCTCACCGTGGGGCTGCTGCCGTGGCTGCGCACCGGCGCGGTGACCGAGGCGGCCCGGGCGCACGTACGCGCGTACCGCCGGCACCGTCGGGAACGGGCCGCGTTTCCGCTGCTCGCCGCGCACCTGCGCTTCTGCGCGCTGGGCGGCTACCTGCATCGCGGGCTGGAGGTGCTGACCGAGCAGCTGCCCCGGCTGGACCGCCCGGCCGACGACCTGTCCGCGATGGAGTTCGCCGCGGCCGGCGCGCTGCTCTGCGGGCTGGCCGCCGAGGCGGGGCTCGGCGGGCGGCGGATCCACCGCCCCGGGCACGGTTCCCGGCCGGCCGCCGAGGTGGACGTGGCGACACTCGGGGCGCAGCTCCAGGCGCTGGCCACGGCGCTCGCCGGCAGCTTCGACGCCCGCAACGGCACCGGGCACCAGTCCGGCCGGATCGCCTCGTGGCTGGCCGAGCGGCCGCTCGCCGCGCCGGTGTCGCTGGCCGCCGAGAGCGAGTTCGACGAGGAGCCGGAATCGGACCCGGCCGAGCCCGGCCCGCCCGGCCCGGAGGAGCCCGCCCCGCTGGACGCGGCGCTGCTCGCCGCCGCGCTCGACGCCCGGGGCGAGCCGTACTCGCCTGAGCCGGACGGCACACTCGTCGGCCGGTGGGGCGAGGCCACGATCCAGTTCCGCCTGCTCGGCCGCCACGGTGACGTGCTGCACGCCCGCGTGGTGGCGCAGCGGCGGCTGCCGGCCGAGCGGCGCGCCGAGGCGTACGCCTTCTGCAACGCCTGGAACCACGACCGGCTGCTGCCCGCCGCCTACGTGCACGAGCCCGGCGACGGAACGCTGGTGCTGGCCGCCGGCGTCTCCACGGACCTGTCCTGCGGGGTCGCCCCGGCGCAGCTGGAGGTGCTGGTGGCCGCGGCGGTACGCACCGGCGCGGCGTACGCCGAAGCGGTCGCCGCCCTGGCCTGAGCCGCCGAGCCGACCGGCCGGCCCGCTACGCGGCGCGGCCCCCGACCACCGGGCGGTGGTGGTCGGGGGCCGCGGTTCCGATGCGGCGGTCAGCGGGCGGAGAACGCCAGCGTGTACTCGCCGGAGCCGGACAGTCCGGCCACCCGGTACCGGTAGGCGCCGGCCGGGCCCTCGACGGTCAGCCGGGCCACACCGTCGGCGCTGGTGGCGCGGGCCACGGTACGGAACGCGCCGTTGGTGAAGCGTTGCAGCTCCAGCGTCACCCGGACGCCGTCCGGCGCGGCCAGGCACGCCTCCTGGGTGCCGCCGGGCACCCGGAAGAAGCGCCCGTCCGGCTGCACCTGGACCCGCCCGGCGGCGATCCGGCCGCTCCGGCTCACCTGGCCGGCGCACTCGGTGTCACCGGCCGGCGGGGTCGGCGGGACGGTCGCCGGCGGGGCGGTCTCCCCGCCACCGGCGGGCGGCTGCGTCGGGGCCGGCTGGCCACCGGCGGTGACGAGCGTGAGGTTGTTGCGCTGGAGGATCTCGTTGACCGGCTGGAAGAACGTGACCCCGCCCCGGGTGCAGTCGCCGGAGCCGCCGGAGGTGACGCCCTGCGCCTGGTCGCCGGAGAGCCACGCGCCGCCGGAGTCGCCCGGCTCGGCGCAGACGTTCGTCCGGGTCAGCCCGGTGACCGTCCCCTCCGGATAGTTGACAGTGGCGTTCTTGGCCTGGACCAGGCCGCAGCGGGTGCCGGTGGTGGAGCCGGACCGGCAGATCGAGGCCCCGACCGGCGCCTCGGTGGAGCCGTTGACCGCCACCGTGCGGCCGTCGCTGAAGTCGGTCACCACGCCCTGCGGCGTCCAGTCGCCGTTCACCCGCACGAACGCCCAGTCGTCGCCGGGGAACGAGGAGGCCGCGAACGTGCCCTGGGCGACCCGGTTGGATCCGGTGGTGCGGTCCCCCGGCCGGCCGCAGTGCCCGGCGGTGACGAATCCGCCCACCACCGAGAAGCCGACCGAGCAGCGGCCGGCGTTGTTGATGAAGAAGGCGTCGCCGCCCCGCACGTCGAACAGCGGGCGCGGGGCCTCGTCGGCGGTGCGTACCCGGACCATCGCGGTCTTCGACCCAGCGGCGGCGGCGAACCGGCGGCCGTCGGCCTCCGCGCCCGGACGGGCGACCACCACCACCGTGTTGTCGGTCACGTCGACGTACCAGCCGGCGATGTCCGGGCTGGCCGCGCCGCCCGCCGCGTCGAGCCGGGACTTCACCGCGTCCAGCTCGGCGACGCCCCGGGCGACCCGCTTCGGGACCGCGCCGGCCGCCTTGACCCGCGCCTCACCGGCCGCGTCGGCCACCGCCACGGTGAGCGTCGCGCCGTCCGCGCTGAGCCAGCTGCCCCCGTAGCCGGCGCCGAGTTCGGCACGCAACCGGGTGACCGTGCCGGCCGCCCACCGCTCGGTGCGCAGCCGCTTCACCGCCTGGTCGCGGGTGAGGGAGAGGTCGCGGCCCATCGCGTCCAGGACCTCCGGGGCGACGCCGTCGGTGGCCGGCGCGGCCCGCCGGGGTTCCTCGCCGGCGAACGACGGTACGGTCACCGCCGCCGTCAACCCGGCCGCCGCCACCAGTACGCCGATGGCTGTCATCCGTCTGCGGTCCATCCGCCACGCTCCTCCCGGCCGGCGCAGGGGCACGCCGGCCGTCCCGGAGTACGGAGACGGACGCCGATCGGATGAGGGTGAGCGGAGGGTTTCGACGCGGCGTGTCGGGACGTACCCGGAAAGCGACGGCGCCGGCCCACCGTGGACGGTGGACCGGCGCGCGGCGCGGTCGGGTCAGACCTCGACGACTGTCGGGACGATCATCGGCCGACGGCGGTACGCGTCGTTGACCCAGCGTCCGACGGTGCGGCGGACGATCTGCTGGAGCTGGTGCGGGTCGGTGATGCCGTCCGCGGCGGCCCGGTTCAGCGCCTCGGTGACCAGCGGAACCACCGCGTTGAAGGCGGCCGGGTCCTCGGAGAAGCCCTTCGCCGAGACGGTCGGCCCGGCGACCACCTTGCCGGTGACCGAGTCGACCACGACCGTCGCGGCGATGAAACCGCCGTCGCCGAGGATCCGCCGCTCGGTGAGCAGCGACTCGCTGACGTCGCCGACGGCGAGACCGTCGACGTAGACGTACCGGCTCTTGACCCGGCCGACCAGGCTCGCGCGGCCCTCGACCAGGTCGACCACGTCGCCGTCCTCGCAGAGCACGACCCGGTCCGGCGCGACGCCGGACTCGATGCCGAGCCGGGCGTGCGCCCGCAGGTGCCGCCACTCGCCGTGCACCGGCATCAGGTTGCTCGGGCGGACGACGTTGAGCAGGTAGAGCAGCTCGCCGGCCGGGGCGTGGCCGGAGACGTGCACCTTCGCCACGTCCTTGTGCACCACCACGGCACCGGCACGGGCCAGCCGGTTGATCACCCGGTAGACCGAGGTCTCGTTACCGGGCACCAGCGAGGACGCCAGCACCACGGTGTCGCCGGGCGCGATGGTGATGTGCCGGTGGTCGCCGCTGGCCATCCGGCCCAGCGCGCTCATCGGCTCGCCCTGCGAACCGGTGGACATCAGCACGATCTGCTCGGGCGGCAGGTTCGTGGCCTCCTCGATCCCGACCACCAGGCCGGGCGGGATGTTCAGCAGGCCCAGGTCGCGGGCGATGCCCATGTTGCGGACCATGGACCGCCCGATCAGCGCCACCTTGCGGCCGTGCTCGACCGCCGAGTCGAAGACCTGCTGCACCCGGTGCACGTGCGAGGCGAACGAGGCGACGATGATCCGCCCCTTGGCCTTCGCGAAGATCGAGTCGAGGACCGGGCCGATCTCCTTCTCCGGCGTGACGAAGCCGGGGATCTCCGCGTTCGTCGAGTCCGACAGCAGCAGGTCGACGCCCTCGGCGCCGAGCCGGGCGAACCCGGCCAGGTCGGTGATCCGCCCGTCCAGCGGAAGCTGGTCCATCTTGAAGTCGCCGGTGTGCAGCACCAGGCCGGCGGGCGTACGGATGGCCACCGCCAGCGCGTCCGGGATCGAGTGGTTCACCGCGAAGAACTCGCACTCGAACGGGCCCAGCCGTTCCCGGCCGCCCTCCCGCACGGTCAGCGTGTACGGCTGGATCCGCCGCTCGGCCAGTTTCGCCTCGACCAGCGCGAGCGTGAACTGGGAGCCGACGAGCGGGATGTCCGGCTTGTGCGCGAGCAGGTACGGCACCGCGCCGATGTGGTCCTCGTGGCCGTGCGTGAGCACGATCGCCTGCACGTCGGCCAGCCGGTCCAGGATCGGGCCGAAGTCGGGCAGGATCAGGTCCACGCCCGGCTGCTCGACGTCGGGGAACAGCACCCCGCAGTCGACGATGAGCAGCTTGCCGTCGTACTCGAAGACGGTCATGTTCCGGCCGATGGCGCCGAGTCCGCCGAGCGGGATGATCCGCAGGCCGCCCTCGGGCAGCGGCGGGGGCAGCTCACCCTCGATGTGCGCCTCGGTCACGCGTCACCTCATTCTGCGACGCCGTCGCGCGGCGTCCGTCGTGTCGTTTGTTCATTCGGGCAGGGGCAGGCCCGCCGCCGCGCAGTCGGCGCGCAGCTGGGCCAGTTCGTCGCCGGTGGCGTCCACCAGCGGCGGTCGCACCGGGCCGGCCGGGCGGCCCTGGGCCGCGAGACCCGCCTTGACCAGGATCGTGCCCTGGGTGCGGAAGATGCCGGTGTAGAGCGGCAGCAACTGCCGGTGCAGCGCGAGCGCCCGGGCGTTGTCGCCCGCCTCGAACGCCTCGATCATCTGCTTGGTCGGCGCGCCGGTGAAGTGGGTGGAGGTGCCGACCACGCCGACCGCGCCGATCGACAGCATCGGCAGGGTGAGCGCGTCCTCGCCGCTGTAGAACGCGAGGTCGCTGCGGGCCAGCACCCAGGAGGTGGCGGTCAGGTCGCTCTTGGCGTCCTTCACTGCCACGATGCGGCCGTGCTCGGCCAGCTTCACCAGCGTCTCGGTGGCGATCTCCACGCCGGAGCGGTGCGGGATGTCGTAGAGCATGACCGGCAGGCCGGTGGCGTCCGCGACGGTGGTGAAGTGACGCAGCAGCCCGGCCTGCGGCGGCTTGTTGTAGTAGGGCGTCACCACCAGCAGGCCGTGCGCGCCAGCCTTCTCGGCCTGGGTGGCCAGCTCGACTGTGTGCCGGGTGTCGTTGGTGCCCACCCCGGCGACGATGCGGGCCCGGTCGCCGACCGCCTCGGCCACGGCGCGGATCAGCGACTCCTTCTCCGCGTCGGTGGTGGTCGGTGACTCACCGGTGGTGCCGTTGAGGACCAGCGCGTCGTTGCGCTGCTCGTCCACGAGGTACTCGGCCAGCCGGGCGGCGCCGGCGAGATCGAGCCCGCCGTCCGGCGTGAACGGGGTCACCATGGCCGTCATCACTCGCCCGAACGGGCGCGACGCGCCCCGGCTCGGGGCGGCGGAGTGGTCGTGCGTCATGCTCACAACCTAGCGGACGACCACCGGTGACCCGGCGGCGAAGGGCGACAGGTCACTCGGCGTACGGGGACGCCGCCACCTCGGTGCCGTCGGGCAGGGTGGAGATCTCGAAGTCGGCGAACACGTTCGGCGCGACGCCCTTGAGCTGCCGCAGGCACTCCACCGCCAGCTCGCGGATCTCCACGTCGGCGTGCTCGGTGGCGCGCATCTTGACGAAGTGCCGCCACGCGCGGTAGTTGCCGGTCACCACGATCCGCGTCTCGGTCGCGTTCGGCAGCACCGCCCGCGCCGCCTGGCGCGCCTGCTTGCGGCGCAGCGTCGGGTTGGGCTCGTCGGTGAAGCGGGCCTCCAGCCCCTCCAGCAACTCGGTGTACGCCCGCACCGCCGCGTCGGTGGCCTCGACGAACTTCTTGTGCAGCTCCGGGTCGTCGGCGATCACCGACGGCTCGACCATCGCCGCGTCCCGCTCCGGCACGTAGCGCTGGGAGAGCTGCGAGTAGGAGAAGTGCCGGTGCCGGATCAGCTCGTGCGTGAACGACCGCGACACGCCGCTGAAGTAGAAGCTCACCGAGCCGTGCTCCAGCACGCTCAGGTGGCCGACCTCCAGGATGTGCGCCAGGTAGCCCGCGTTGGTGGCGGTGGCCGGGTTCGGCTTCTTCCAGCTCTGGTAGCAGGCCCGGCCGGCGAACTCGGCGAGCGCCTGCCCGCCGTCGGCGTCGGTGGACCAGGGCACCTCTTCGGGCGCCTGGAACTGGGTCCACGCGATCAACTTGACCTGGGGCTGCACCATCTCCGGCATTCCTGGGACTGTAGTTGGCCCTCGCCCGGCGCGGAAATCGGGCGCGCGGCCGACCTGCCGCCCAGCTCAGCCCGGGTGTCCAAGATCTCCCGGCCCTCGCGTCAGCGCGGTCCCTCGGTGGGAGGCTAGACGTAGAGCGAGGTGAAGGGCGCCCACGGCAGGTTGCGGGCCACCGAGAAGACCCCCCAGGCGGCCAGGAACAACCCGATCGCCTTGGGGCTGAACCGCGGCTCGGGCAGCTTCCAGCCGAACGCCCGGTTGCCGGCCCAGGTCACGAAGAGCCAGGTCAGGAACGGCAGCGCGAACACGAACAGAAAGTGGTGCCGGGCGGCGGCCGGCAGGTCGCCGTGCAGCACGTACCAGAGCGCGCGGGTGCCGCCGCAGCCCGGGCAGTCGAGCCCGGTGGTGAGCTTGAGCAGGCAGGTCGGACGGGCGTCCGGGTCGCTCTGCGTCGGGTTGCTGATCATCGCGTACGCCAGGCCGAGGACGACGCAGCCGAGCGCGGCCAGCGGCACCGCCCAGCGCGGGGCGCGGGCGTGCAGGCGCAGGACCATACGGGTGAACCGGTCGGTCTCGACCGGCTGGTACGCGACCGGGTACGGCCCCTGCCACGGCCCGTCGGGAGCGTGCGGCCCAGCGTGGACGTGCGGCTCACTGTGGGCGTGCGGGTCGGGCTCGGTGGCAGGCCGGTCAACGCTCGTCACGCGCTCACCGTACACCGGCCACGCCCACCAGCGCGGCGGCCAGCGGCCCCGCGAGGTCGCCTGCGGCGGGCGGGGCGACCGCGTCCAGGCCGAGCCACCCGGCCAGCCGGTACAGCTCGGCGGCGAGCGCCACAGCGGTCTCCCCCGGGTCGGCGCCCGGCTCGACCCAGGCGGCCGGCACCAGCAGCACGCCGGCCTTCCGGTCGGCCTTGAGATCGACCCGGGCGGTGAAGCGCTCGCCCTGGCGGAACGGCAGCACGTAGTAGCCGTACACCCGCTGCGGCGCGGGCACGTAGATCTCGATCCGGTAGGTGAAGCCGAACAGCCGCTCCGTGCGCGCCCGCTCCCAGACCAGCGGGTCGAACGGGCTGACCAGCGTGTTCCCGCGTACCCAGCGGGGCATCCGGGCGTCGGCGTGCAGATAGGCGGGGTGCCGCCAGCCCTGCACGGTGACCGGGGTCAGCTCGCCCGCCTCGACCAGGTCGGCCACCGCCTGCCGTGCCCCGGCCACCGGCAGCCGGAAGTAGTCGCGCAGCTCCGGCTCGGCGGCCACGCCGAGGCAGCGGGCCGCGATCGAGACGAGCGTCCGGTACGCCTCGGCGTCGGTCGGGGTGGGCGCGTCCAGCACGGCGGCCGGGAGCACCCGCTCGGGCAGGTCGTAGCGGCGGGCGAACGAGTTGGTGCGCTCGGCGGCGGTGACCTCGCCGGCCCAGAACAGGAACTCCAGCGCCCGCTTCACGGCGGACCAGTTCCAGCCCCAGTTGCCGGTCTCCCGGGGCGCGTCGTGCTCGATCTCGGCCGCGGTCAGCGGGCCCCGGGCGGCCACCTCGTCGCGGACCCAGGCGACCAGCCCGGGCTGCTCCTGGGCGATCCGGCGCATGCCGCCCCACGCCTCGTCGCGGGCCTTCGCCATCCGCCAGCGCAGCGCCGGGTGCAGCCCGACCGGCACCAGCGACGCCTCGTGCGCCCAGTACTCGAACAGCTCACGCGGGCGGCGGTAGGCGGCGGTGTCCAGCAGCGCGGTCGGATAGGGCCCGAGCCGGCTGTAGAGCGGCAGGTAGTGCGCCCGCTGGAGCACGTTCACCGAGTCCATCTGGATCAGCCCGACCCGGTCGAGCACCCGGCGCAGGTGCCGCCGGGTGGGCACGCCGGCAGGCGCCGGGTCGGCGAAGCCCTGGGCGGCCAGGGCGATCCGGCGGGCCTGGGCGAGGGAGAGCGATTCCGGTACGGCCATCGCCGGCGACCCTAATCCAGCGGTACGACACCGGGAGCGGCGGCTGGACCGATCGCCCGTCTGGGCATAGAACGGACAGATGCTCACCATTCGCCGGGAGGAACCGGACGACGCCGAGGCGATCGCCCGGGTGCACGTCCACGGATGGCAGTCCGGTTACGCCGGGATCATGCCCACGGAGGTGCTGACCCGGCTGAACCCGGCCGCCTGGGCCCAGCGCCGCCGCGACCTCGGCACCGCCGACCCGGAGCACCCGTTCACCACGCTCGTCGCCGAGGACGGCGGCACGATCGTCGGGTTCACCACGTTCGGGCCGTACCGGAACAACCAGGACCGCGGCGACCTGGACCCGGCGCACGGTGAGCTGTTGGCGATCTACGTGGAGCCCGCGTACTGGGGTTCGGGTGTCGCCCGGACGCTGCTCGCGGCGGCCCGGGACGGCCTGGCCGAGCGGGGCTGGACCGGGTACCGGCTCTGGGTGCTCGCCGACAACGCCCGGGCGCGCCGCTTCTACGAGCGGGCCGGGCACTCACCGGACGGCGAGGAGTCCACCTATCCGGTGCCGCTGTCCGGCGGACTCCCCCCGCTCCTGCTCCGCGAGCTGCGCTACACCGCCGGAGGCTGACCCGGCCGGGACCTCCCCGCCGGGACGCCCACCGCCGTCCGGGGTGAGCCAGCGCCGGATCGGCAGCCCCAGCAGCAACGCCAGGCTGATCCACACGTACGTGTTGCTGCCGAGGAAGCCGTCCACGCCGGTGAAGTCCTTCTCCCAGGCCCAGACGATCCGGCTGCACAGCAGCGCGTACCCGACCAACGCGGCGGCCAGCAGCAGACGGCGCCGCCGGCTGCGCGCGGGCGCCGCCATGCCGTTGTCCACGAGCAGGATCAACCCGGGCAGCAGCCACACCAGGTGGTGCACCCAGGTGACCGGGCTGACCAGGCACATCACGGCGCCGGTCAGGGCCAGGCCGGTGGCCTCGTCGCCGGCGGCCACCGCCGCCCGCGACCGCCACGCCCACACCACGAGCGTCACGAGTACGAGCGCCAGCCAGGCGATCGTGCTGGGGTGCTGCGGGTTGAGCCGGGCCACCACCCCGCGCAACGACTGGTTGGAGACGAACGCCAGTTCACCGACCCGGTCGGTGTTCCACAGCGCCTCGGTCCAGAACTCCCGGGAGGCGTCCGGGAAGAGACCGGCGGCCACGAGCGTGGCGACGGCAGCCGTGCCGACCGATGTGGCGGCGGCCCGCCAGCGGCCGGTGACCAGCAGGTAGACGATGAAGATGCCGGGCGTCAGCTTGATCGCGGTGGCCAGGCCGATGCCCACGCCCGCCCAGCGGCTGCGGGCCGGCAGCAGCCACAGCAGGTCCACCGCCACCAGGAACAGCAGCAGCATGTTGACCTGGCCGAAGTTGACCGTCTCGCGCATCGGCTCGTACGCGGCGGCCAGGCACAGCGCGACGGCGAGGGCGAACCAGCGGGTCCAGCCGGAGCGGCGGGCCACCGGGTCCAGCAGCCGCCAGATCACCACGGCGCTCGCCAGCACCGTGAGCGTCACGCTCACCACGATCGCGGCGTTCCACGGCAGGTACGCCATCGGCAGCATCACCAGCGCGGCGAACGGCGGGTAGGTGAAGCCGTACTGGGTGCCGGGGCGCAGGAAGTCGTAGATCTCCCCGCCGTCACGCGCCCAGTAGGTGAGCGCGCCGTAGTAGACCTGCAGGTCGAAGAAGCCGTGCCGCACCGCCGCCACGGACAGGAACACGGTGACCGCCGCGGCGAGCGCCGCCACGGCGACGGCCTGCGTGATCGTGCGCCCGGCACCCTGCGCCACCGTCACCCTCCTCGCCCTGCGTAGGCTCACGTGCCATGGCTGCAGGCTACGTCCGGCCCGCGCGTCCCGAGGACGCCGGCGAGATCGCACGCGTCCAGCTCGCGACCTGGCGGGTCGCGTACCGCCGGATCCTGCCCCGGCACGTGCTCGACAACCTGGACGAGGCGTACCTCGCCCGGCGGTGGAGCGCGGCGGTGCAGGAGCCCCCCTCGGGCGCGCACCGGGTGCTGGTCGCCGTCGAGGAGGCGGCGCAATCCTATCTGGTGGGGTTCATCGCCTCCGGTCCGGCCGACGCCGAGGCGCTGGCTCCCGGTGAGCCGGCCGACGCGCTCGCGTCGGGCGTCGCGGCGGTGACGGACCTGCTGGTGGAGCCCCGGTGGGGGCGGCGCGGGCACGGCAGCCGGCTGCTCGCCGCTGCCGTCGAGCACTGGCGCGCCGACGGGCTGACCCGGGCGGTGGCGTGGGCGTTCGACGCCGACGCGGCGACCCGCAACTTCCTCGGCTCGACCGGCTGGGAGCCGGACGGCGCGACCCGCGCGCTGGACGTGGACGACATGCTCGTCCCCCAGCTCCGCTTCCACGTGGCGGTCCCGGAATCCGCTGACGAAAATCCTTCAGCCGACCGATGAGTTCCCGCCCGGCCGCCGGTCCACCCTCACGTGGGTGGGCCGGCGGTCCCGGCACGGGGCAGGACCGCCACCCCACCCCCTCACCGCACCACCCCACCCCCACCGCGTCGATCATGAAGTTGGCGGCAGTCGGGGAGATCGAAAAGGCCGCCAACCTCATGATCGACCGGGGGCAAGCTCGGGGGTGAGGGTCAGGCTGGGGGGAGGAGCTCGGCTACCAGCTCGTCGTCCTCGAACGCGCCGGTGGGGTGGAAGCCCAGGGCGGTGTAGAGGGCGGCGGCGGGCTTGTTGTCGGGGTGGTAGCTCAAGCGGATCGGCCGGCCCGCCTCGGCCAGCCAGTCGGCGAGCGTCCGCACCGTCGCTCGGCCCAGACCCCGGCCCTGCTCGGCGGCGTCGATCACCATGCCACCGATCCAGCGCGACTCGTCGTCGTCCACGCCCCACATGACATGGCCGACGACAGTCTCGTCGGCGTAGACGGCCAGCGAGTTCCAGACGTCCGAGCGTTCGGTGAGAAGCAGGTAGCGGGCGGCGAGCGCGGCCACGAAGGCGCGCTGGTCGTCGTGCGGCGCGACGTCCGCCACGGCCCGCCAGTTGTCGTCGTCCACCGGGCGCAGCGTCACCCGGCGGCCGGTGCGGTCGGATTGTCCGGAATCGATCATGGAAAGCAGCCTAGGTCGACGCCCCCGACCAGGCAAAACGGTTTCCCGCAGCAGGCCGGGGGCACACCGCGGCAGTCAGTCGAGCAGGGCGTCCAGGCCGACCGTGAGACCGGGCCGGCGGCCCACCTCGCGGACCGCGAGCAGCACGCCGGGCATGAACGACACCCGGTCGTACGAGTCGTGCCGGATGGTCAGCGTCTCACCGGTGGTGCCGAACAGCACCTCCTGGTGGGCGACCAGGCCGGTGGCGCGCACCGCGTGCACGCGTACCCCGTCGATGTCGGCGCCGCGGGCGCCGGCCACCTCGTCGCGGGTGGCGTCCGGCACCGGCCCGAGCCCGGCGTCGGCGCGGGCCGCGGCGATCAGCCGAGCCGTGTGGGTGGCGGTGCCGCTCGGCGCGTCCAGCTTGCGCGGGTGGTGCTGCTCGATGATCTCGACCGACTCGAAGTGCCGGGCCGCGCGCGCGGCGAACTGCATCATCAGTACCGCGCCGATGCCGAAGTTGGGGGCGATCACCACGCCCACGCCGGGACGGCCGGCCAGCCACTCGCGTACCTGGTCGAGCCGCTGCTCGGTGAAGCCGGTGGTGCCGACCACCGCGTGCACGCCGTTCTCGACGCACCAGCGCAGGTTGTCCATGACCGCGTCCGGGGTGGTGAAATCGACGACCACCCCGGCGCCCGCCTGCGCCACAGTGGCCAGATCGTCGCCCTGGTCGACGGCCGCGACCAGCTCCAGGTCGGCGGCGGAGTCGACCGCCTTGCAGACCTCCATGCCCATCCGGCCCCGGGCGCCCAGCACACCGACCCGGGCCACCGTGTTCTGCTGCTCAGTCACGGGCCACAACCTATCCCAGCCCGCACGGCGCGGTCCGGCGGACCGCACCGACGCCCGGCATCCGGCGAACCGGCGCGGCCGACACCCGGCCGACCGGACCGCCGCCGCTCAGCGCTCGACGGTGAAGCTGCCGGAGTCGAACGGGCCCACCACGGCCAGCGACATCGGCCGGCCGAGCAGCTCGGCGGCGAGCGTGTTCACGTCGTCGAGGGTCACCGCGTCCACCCGGGCCAGCAGGTCGTCCACCGGCATCAGGTTGCCGTAGAGCAGCTCGCCCTTGGCGAGCCGGCTCATCCGCGAGCCGGTGTCCTCCAGCCCGAGCACGAACGAGCCCTTGCTCATCCCCTTGCCCCGGGCCAGTTCCGCCTCGGTGATCCCCTCGGCGGCGACCCGGGCCAGCTCGGCGCGGGTCAGGTGCAGCACCTCGTCCACCTTGCCCGGAGCGCAACCGGCGTAGACGGCGAACACGCCGCTGTCGGCGTACTGGCTGGCGTAGGAGTAGACCGAGTACGCGAGGCCGCGCTGTTCCCGGATCTCCTGGAACAGCCGGCTGGACATGCCGCCGCCGAGCACGTTGTTGAGCACGCCGAGGGCGAAGCGCCGCTCGTCGGTGCGGTCGATGGCCGGGCAGCCGAGGACGACGTGCGCCTGCTCGGTCTCCTTCGGCTCGACGAGCGTGGTGGCCGGCTTGGTGCGTACCCCCGGGGTGGACGGGCGGTGCGACGCCGGCGCCGCCGGGTCGGTGTCCAGCGGGGTGCCGCGCAGCGCCTGCCGGACCAGCTTGACCACCGCGGCGTGGTCGAGGTTGCCGGCGGCGGCGATCACGATCCGCGGCGGGGTGTAGCGGCGGCGGTAGAAGCCCTGGATCTGCCGCCGGCTCATCGGCGTGACGGTCTCCTCGGTGCCGGAGATGAGGCGGCCCAGCGGGTGGTCGCCGTAGACGGCGCGGGTGAACAGGTCGTGCACCTCGTCGCCGGGCTCGTCGTCGTGCATGGCGATCTCTTCGAGGATGACGCCGCGCTCGGTCTCCACGTCGGACGGGGTCAGCACCGAGTCGGCGACCAGGTCGCACATGACGTCGATGGCCAGCGGCAGGTCCTCGTCCAGCACCCGCGCGTAGTAGCAGGTGTATTCCTTCGTGGTGAAGGCGTTGGTCTCGCCGCCCACCGCCTCGATCTGGGACGAGATCTCCAGCGCGCTGCGCTTGTTGGTGCCCTTGAACAGCAGGTGTTCCAGGAAGTGCGCGGCGCCGGCCTGCGGGCCGGTCTCGTCGCGCGACCCGACCGCCACCCAGATGCCGAACGACACGCTGCGCATGGCCGGGATCGCCTCGGTCAGCACCCGCAACCCGCTGGGCAGCACGGTACGGCGGACGGTGCCGCCGAGCGGGTCGTCGCTGAGCGTCCGGGTGACCGCGCGGGCGGCCGAACCCGGCCCGGTCGACGTCACCCCCCGTCCCGTCGAGGCGGCTGACGAACTCACGAGCACCTGCTCTCCGGATGACGAGGGACGGCGGGACGTACGACGGCTCCAGCTCGCGCAGGCGACCTGGAGCCGTGGTCCGGCCCGGGTGACGCGGACGTCACCCGGGCCGGCGGTGGATCAGCTGTGCCGGGTCCGGCGACGCGGACGGGACTCGCCGCCGCCCTCGCCGCCCTCGGAGCGGCGCTCGCCGCGCTCCCGGTCGCCACCCCGGTCACCCCGGTCACGCGGGCCGCGGTCGCCGCCGCGGTCCCGGCCCGACGGACGGTCGCCACCCTCGGCGGCGGCCGGCGCCTCGGCGCCCTCCGGGCGGATCTTGTCCAGGTAGATCTTGCCGCGGGCGTCGATGTCCGCGATCTCCACCTCGACCTTGTCGCCGACGTTGAGGAAGTCCTCGACCTTCTCGACCCGCTTGCCGTCGCCCACCTTGGAGATGTGCAGCAGGCCGTCGCGGCCCGGCAGCAGCGAGATGAAGGCGCCGAACGCGGCGGTCTTCACCACGGTGCCGAGGAACCGCTCGCCGACCTTGGGCAGCGTCGGGTTGGCGATGCCGTTGATCCGGTCCACCGCGGCCTGGGCCGCCGGCCCGTTTGTGGCGCCGACGTAGATCGTGCCGTCGTCCTCGATGGAGATCTCGGCGCCGGTCTCGTCCTGGATCGCGTTGATGGTCTGGCCCTTCGGGCCGATCACCATGCCGATCTTGTCGACCGGGATCTTCACGGTGGTGACCCGCGGCGCGTAGTCCGACATCTCGGCCGGCGCCTCGATGGCCCGCTGCATCACGTCGAGGATGGTCTGCCGGGCCTCGTGCGCCTGCTGCAGCGCGGCGGCCAGCACGTCCGACGGGATGCCGTCGAGCTTGGTGTCGAGCTGGAGCGCGGTGACGAAGTCCCGGGTGCCGGCGACCTTGAAGTCCATGTCGCCGAACGCGTCCTCGGCGCCGAGGATGTCGGTCAGCGTCACGTACTGGGTCTTGCCGTCGACCTCGTCGGAGATGAGGCCCATGGCGATGCCGGCGACCGGCGCCTTCAGCGGCACACCGGCGGAGAGCAGGCCCAGCGTCGAGGCGCAGACCGAACCCATCGAGGTGGAGCCGTTGGAGCCGAGCGCCTCGGAGACCTGCCGGATGGCGTACGGGAACTCCTCGCGCGAGGGCAGCACCGGGATCAGCGCCCGCTCGGCGAGCGCGCCGTGGCCGATCTCGCGCCGCTTCGGCGAGCCGACCCGGCCGGTCTCACCGGTCGAGTACGGCGGGAAGTTGTAGTTGTGCATGTAGCGCTTGCGGTTCTCCGGGGACAGCGTGTCCACCATCTGCTCCATGCGCAGCATGTTCAGCGTGGTGACGCCCAGGATCTGGGTCTCGCCGCGCTCGAACAGCGCCGAGCCGTGCACCCGCGGCAGCACGCCGACCTCGGCGGTCAGCGGGCGGATGTCACGCGGGCCGCGGCCGTCGATGCGGACCTGCTCGCGCAGCACCCGGTTGCGGACCTCGGACTTGGTCAGCGAACGGAACGCGGCGGACAGCTCCTTCTCGCGGCCCTCGAAGCGGCCGGTCAGCTCCTCGGCGACCTTGGCCTTGATCCGGTCCAGGGCCTCCTCGCGGTCGGCCTTGCCGGCGATCTTCAGCGCCTCGGCGACCTCGGCGCGGGCCACCTCGGCCACCGCGTCGTACGCGTCGTCCTGGTAATCCAGGAAGATCGGGAACTCGGCGACCGGCTTGGCGGCCACCTCGGCCAGCTCGCTCTGCGCCCGGCACAGCTCGCGGATGGCCGGCTTGGCGGCCTCCAGGCCGCTGGCCACGATCTCCTCGGTCGGCGCGGTCGCGCCGCCCGAGATCAGGGTCACCGCGTTCGGGGTGGCCTCGGCCTCGACCATCATGATCGCGACCTCGCCGTCGGCCAGGGTGCGGCCGGCCACGACCATGTCGAACGTGGCCCGCTCCAGCTCCTCCAGGGTCGGGAAGGCGACCCACTGGCCGTCGACGTGCGCGACCCGGGTCGCGCCGATCGGGCCGGAGAACGGCAGGCCGGACAGCTTGGTCGACATCGAGGCGGCGTTGATCGCCACCACGTCGTACGGGTGCTGCGGGTCGAGCGCCAGCACCGTCTCGACGACCTGGACCTCGTTGCGCAGGCCCTTGACGAACGACGGGCGCAGCGGCCGGTCGATCAGCCGGCAGGTGAGGATGGCGTCCTCGCTGGGCCGGCCCTCACGGCGGAAGAACGAGCCGGGGATCCGGCCCGCGGCGTACATCCGCTCCTCGACGTCCACGGTCAGCGGGAAGAAGTCGAACGACTCGCGCGGCTGCTTGCCGGCCGTGGTGGCGGAGAGGACGACCGTCTCGCCGAGCTGGGCGACGACGGAGCCGGCGGCCTGGCGGGCCAGGCGGCCGGTGGAGAAGGTGATCTCACGGGTGCCGAAGGACCCGTTGTCGATCACCGCGGTGCGGGATTCGGTGCCGAGGTTGGTCTCGGTCATGTGCTGTGGTGCTCCTTCGCGTCGTCGGCCGACGACACGGGAACTGCTCAGGCGGCCGGTCTTCGATCGAAGCGCCCGGGTGGGCCGGCGTCGTGCCGGGATGCCCGGGGGCCACTACCGGAGACCGGTGCTGACCGGCTCCCTCTTCGGGTGTCGCGCGGCCGGGTTCTTCGGTGGTACTGCAACGGGGGAGCGGCCAGGCGGCCACTCCCCCGTCAGGTCATCGGCGCAGGCCGAGCCGCTCGATGAGCGACCGGTAGCGGTTGATGTCCTTCTTCTGGACGTAGTTCAGCAGCCGGCGGCGCCGGCCGACCAGCAGCAGCAGCCCACGGCGGCTGTGGTGGTCGTGCTTGTGCACCTTCAGGTGCTCGGTGAGCTCAGCGATCCGCTTGGTCAGGACCGCGACCTGCACCTCGGGCGAGCCGGTGTCGCCCTCGGCGGTCGCGTACTCCTGGCGGATCTTGGCCTTGGCTTCCTGGTCGAGCGCCATGTTCTCCCTGTTTCGTGGGTCATTCGATGAGGTCCGGAGCGGTCGTGGTGACCGGTGCAACGGACCGGTTCCTCGCACCCGCGGCGTCGTGCAGGCACGCGAGGCCCCCGTCGGTCAGCCGACGTCTCCGCCAGCCTACCAGCCCTCGGGCCGGACGGCCGGTCAAGGTCGCCCGAGCGGGTCAGGACACCGCCCGGCGGGTGCGCTCCACGTCCTCGGCGATCTGGGCCACCAGCGGCTCGATCGCGTCGTACGTCCGCTGCTCGCGCAGGTGCGCCACGAAGTCCAGGGCCAGCCGCTCGCCGTACAGGTCGCCGGTGAAGTCCAGCGCGTACGCCTCCACCCGCCGTTCCCGGCCGGAGAACGTCGGGTTGGTGCCGATCGACACGGCCGCGGCGAGCGGTTCGCCGTCGCGGCGCACCAGGCGGGCCGCGTACACGCCGTCGGCGGGCACCGCCGCGTACCTGTGGGTCAGCAGGTTGGCGGTGGGGTAACCCAGCTCACGTCCGCGCTGGTCGCCGCGGACCACCACGCCCTCGACCCGGTGCGGGCGGCCGAGCGCCGCCGCCGCCGCGCCCACGTCGCCCGCGTCGACGCAGGACCTGATGTACGTGGAGGAGAAGACCGTCCCCGCCTCGGCGACCAGCGGCGCGCCCTCGACGGCGAAGCCGAAGGTGCGGCCGAGCCGTTCCAGCAGCGGCACGTCCCCGGCCGCCCGGTGCCCGAACCGGAAGTTGTCGCCGACCACCACGAGCGCGGCGTGCAGGTGCTCGACCAGGACGTCGTGCACGAACGCCTCGGGTGGCAGCCGGGAGAACTCGACCGTGAACGGCACCACGCAGAGCACGTCCACGCCGAGCGCCTCGATCAGCTCGGCCTTGCGCGCCGGCTCGGTGAGCACCGCCGGGTGCGAGCCCGGGCGCACCACCTCGGCCGGGTGCGGGTCGAACGTCACCACCACCGACTTGACGCCCAGCTCCCGGGCGCGCGCCACGGTGTGCCCGATGGTGGCCTGGTGCCCCCGGTGCACGCCGTCGAAGACGCCGATGGTGACCACTGAGCGTCCCCAGCCGCCGGGCGCCGCCTCGTACCCCCGCCACCGCTGCATGCCGTTCCTCCCCCTGTCCGCCCGCGCGCCGTTCAGGCCGGGGCCAGCACGATCTCCGCGCGGGCCCGACCGTCCCGCTCGCTGACGATAGCGATCAGCCCGCCCGCCGGGTCGAAGACCGCGTACGGCCCGGTGATCCCGGCCGGGGTCAGCGGCCCGCCGTGGGAGAGCACCCGGGTCTCGTCGGCGGTGGCGTCCCGGCGCGGGAAGAACCGCGCGGCGGCGGCGTCCAGCGGCAGGTTCACCACGTCCGGCGCGCGCTGCTCCAGCTGGTCGAGCGTGGCCGCCTCGGCGAGCGTGAACCCGCCGACCGCGGTGCGGCGCAGCGCGGTGAGGTGGCCGCCGACGCCGAGCGCGGCCCCCGCGTCGCGGGCCAGCGCCCTGATGTACGTGCCGGACGAGCAGGTCACGTCCACGTCCACGTCCACCACGTCCGGGGCGTCCCGGCGGATGTCCCGCACGTCCAGCCGGGAGACGGTGACCCGGCGGGCGGGCAGCTCGACCGTCTCGCCGTCACGGACCCGCTTGTACGCCCGCTGGCCGTTGATCTTGATGGCGCTGACCGCGCTCGGCACCTGGTCGATCTCGCCGGTGAGGGCGGCCAGCGCGGCGCGTACCCCGTCGTCGGTGACCGCGCCGGCCGGGGTGGTCGCGACCACCTCGCCCTCGGCGTCGTCGGTGACGGTGGCCTGCCCCAGCCGGATCGTCGCGGCGTAGCTCTTGCCGGCGCCGATCACGTACGTGAGCAGCCGGGTCGCCCGGCCCACCCCGATCACCAGCACGCCGGTGGCCATCGGGTCCAGCGTGCCGCCGTGCCCCACCCGGCGGGTACGGGCCAGCCGGCGGATCCGGGCCACGACGTCGTGCGACGTCATGCCGCCGGGCTTGTCGACCACGATCAGACCGTCTGTGCTCACGACCGCCAAGCCTGCCAGACGGCGCCGATCCTCCCTGCGGGGGATACCGCCCTGCTTCGGCGGGGTGTCAAGATCGTGCGCCCCCGCCCCGTCTGCCCGGGAAGTCCGATGACCGATCACCGTTCCGTCCCCGATCCCCACGCCACCGATCGCCCGTCGGAGGACACGCTGGGACGGGTACCCGAGTGGCTGCGCCAGCCCGCGCCCGAGGTCGAGCCGGGCCGCGGCGACCGCCTGCGGATCGCGCTCGGCGGGCACTCCGGCAAGCTGCTCGGCGGCGTGGTCGTGCTGGCGCTGCTCGCGTTCTTCGGGCTCGTCGGCGGCCTCGGCTACCAGGGCTTCCAGCGCTGGCGGGAGCCGCCCGCCGAACACCCCACGGTGAGCCTGCCGGTCGGTGAGCAGGCGTCCTCGTCGGCCTCGCCGCCACCGGCCGCCGGCCCCTTCGACGGCACCCCGGCAGCCGGCTTCCCCGAGGGCACGGCCGGGATCGCGCTGCCCCGGGCCAAGCGGACCGGCGCGTTCACCGAGAAGCAGGTGGCAGACACGCTGGCCAAGGTACGCAAGGCGCTGATCACCGCCCGGCTGGACCGCACGTTCTTCACCGCGAAGGACCCGGAGCGGCTGGTCCGCCAGTTCGCCCCGGACGCGCGGGCCGGCGTACGCGACGACTTCCCCACCGGCGAGGCGGGCACCTACTCGACCCGGCTCGCCCCCGGCGCCCGGCTCACCGACGACGAGCCCCGGGTCAAGGGCCGGATCAGCTACCGGGCGACGAAGGACCGGGACGGCATCCGCATCCTGGAGGTGACCACGAACTTCGTCTGGGCGTACGCGTTCTCCACCACCCGCCCCGCCCCGGGCGCCGGCGTGGTGGTGGTCCACGACACGGTGAAGTGGAGCATGCCGCACCCGGCCGACGTGACCACCGCCTCCGCCGGGCTGTGGATCGAGCGGGCCGACTCGTACGCCTCCAACATCGACTGCGTCGCGCTGGACAAGGGGCTGCTCGCGCTGGGCCGGCCCTCGCTCGCCGGTCCGGCCGACCCGGACCCGGACGCGGTCTTCGACCCGGACAAGACGGTCGACCTGCCGGACACCTGCTGACCCGCCCACCTCACCACGCCACCCCGCGGCAGGAGCCCCCGATGAGTGACGCCCCGCCACCGCACCGCGCCCGGGTCGACCTGCCGGACTGGATGCGCAATCCGGAGCCGCCCCGCCGTACGCTCGGCCGCCGCCTGTCCGGCCTGGTCGACGGTGTGCCGGCGCTGGCGGCGGCGCGCCGCCGGATGTGGGCCTGGCAGGGCCGGACCCGGTTCGGCGAGCGGCACCCCACGATGGCCGCGATCGGGTCGTTCGTGTTCGTCCTGGTGACCGCGACGCTGCTGGTCGTCGGCACGCTCTACCTCGGGTGGGCGATCCGGCAGGGGCGGATCTGACCGGCACGGAAACGGGACAGCGGGATCGGCGGCCGGGTGCGATGATCATGCGCCCCCTGCCCCTGCACCCCTCTGGAACGCCGCATGAGCACCGAAGACGGAACCACGCCGCCCGAGCCGGATCCCTACGCCGTCGCCTCCCGGGGCGCGGAGATCCAGCTGCCGAGCTGGATGACCGGAGCGGACGCGGACGTCCCGCTGACCCGCGGCGAGCGCTTCCGCATGGTCTGGTCGCGGCAGCGCGGCAAGCGCCGCGTCGCCTTCGTGGTGGTGCTGGCGCTGGCGCTGATCGGCGGCACTGTCGTGCTCGGCCGGGTCACCGTGGACCGGGTGCGGTCCGGCACCGCCGCCGCGGCGTCGGCCGAGGCCAGCCCGTCGCCGGTGCCGCTCAGCCGGGTGGGCGAGCCGCGCGACCTGTTCGCGGGGACCATCGGCGCGGACTTCGCGGTGGGTGAGGCCGGGATCGTCCTGCCGGAGGCCACGGCGCGGCCCCCGTTCACCGCCCGCGAGGTGGCCGCGGCGCTGACCCAGGTCCGGGCCGCGCTGGTCCAGGCCCGGCTCGACCTGTCCATGATCCTCGGCGACACGGAGCCGTTCCTGGCGCTGCTGGCGCCGGCCGCGCGCGCTCAGCTGCGTACCGACTTCGAGGACTTGTCGTTCGTGAACTACGCCACCCGGATCGGCTCGCAGGACAGCGCGGACGAGATCCGGGTCCGGGGTGAGATGCGCTACCGGGCCGTCACCGGCGACGACGGCCGGCCGATCCTGCGGATCACCACAGAGTACGTCTGGATGTACGCGTTCGACGTCCCGCGAACGACACCGGGCCGGGCCGGGATCGCCGCCATCCGTGACCGGGTCGTCTGGGAGGTCCCCCACCCCGAAGGGTTGCCGGCGGCGAAGCGCGGCCTCTGGCTCGTCTCCGCGCAGGCGAGCACGAACAACGTCGACTGCGCCCGGCTGGACGAGGGCTTCTTCGTGGTCGAGCCGTGGATGGGCGGCCCCGGTTCGTTCCAGCCCTGCTGACCGGCGTCAGCGGACCGCGCCGACCACCGCCCACGAGCCCGAGCGCATCCGCAGCAGCAGGCCGGCCAGCCGCAGCACCACGAACAGCGTCAGCCCGGCCCAGATCCCGCCCAGCCCGAGTTCCAGCCCGTACGCCAGCCAGATCGCCGGCAGGAACCCGCCGAACGCGCACACGATGGTGAGGTTGCGCAGGTAGCGCACGTCGCCCGCGCCGATCAGCACCCCGTCGAGCGCGAACACCACGCCGCCGATCGGCTGGAGCGCGACGAACCAGGGCCAGGCCGTCATGGCCTGCTCGCGTACCTGCGGATCGGAGCTGAACCACGACGGCACGACGCCGGCGCCGGCGGCGATCAGCACCGCGAAGGCCACGCCGCACAGCCCGCCGAGCAGCGCGACGCGGCGGGCCAGGAACCGCGCGCCGGCCGCGTCGCCGCCGCCCAGCGCGGCGCCGACCAGCGACTGCGCGGCGATGGCCAGCGCGTCGAGCACCAGCACGGTGAAGAACCACAGCTGCAGGGCGATCTGGTGCGCGCCCACCGCGGCGGCGCCGAAGCGGGCCGCGACGGCGGTCGCGGACAGGAAGCTGGCCTGGAACGCGACACCGCGCACCAGCAGGTCCCGGCTGAGCACGAGCTGCTGACCGATCACCCGGGGCCGGGGCCGCAGCGAGACCCGCTCGCGCACCAGCGCGGCCGCGAACAGGACACCGGAGATCGTCTGCGCGATCGCGTTCGCCACCGCCGAGCCGACCAGCCCGAGCCCGGCCGGATAGACCAGCAGCGGGCAGAGCACCGCGGAGAGCAGGTTGGGGCCGAGCACGAACAGCAGCGGCCGGCGGGTGTCCTGGATGCCGCGCAGCCAGCCGTTGCCGGCGGCGGCGAGCAGCAGACCGGGCGCGCCGAGCGCCGCGACCCGCAGCCATCCGGCGGCGGCGTCGGCCACCTCGCCGGGGCCGCCGACGAGGGTACGCGCCAGCGCGCCCCCGCCGATGCCGATGGCGACCGCCACCAGCACACCGGTGGCCAGCGCGAGCCAGGACGCCTGCACGCCCTCGGCCACCGCGGCGGCCCGGTCCCCCGCCCCGAAGCGGCGGGCCGAGCGCCCGGTGGTGCCGTACGCGACGACGGTGCCGACCCAGGCGGTGAGCGTCATGACGGTGCCGCCGACGGCGAGCGCGGCCAGCGGCACCCGCCCGAGGTGACCCACCACTGCGGTGTCGACCAGGACGTAGAGCGGCTCGGCGGCCAGCACCACGAGGGCGGGCAGCGCGAGCGTGGCGATCCGCCGGGGTGTGGCGGCGGTGGCGGGGGCGGCAGTCGTGCTCATCGACGCCGATCCTGGCACGCTCGCGGTAAGGTCCGCAAGGCGGGGGGCTACTTACTTGCGTCGGCCAGGAACCGGGCCGTGTCACGGCGCCCGCGCAGACGGCGCACCGGCAGCCCGGGGGCGTGCTCGACCAGCGCGGCCAGCACCCGGGGCCGGGAGTCGCGGGGGTAACGCCAGACGTAGGGCAGGAAGTCGAGATCGAGCCGCTCCGGGCAGCCCTCGGGCAGGTCGGCGCGGGGCGCGGCGCGATGTGCCCACCGGCGGCGGACGATCCGGACCAGGCAGCGCAGCCGGGAGGTGTCGCAGAGCACCAGCAGGTCGGCGCGGGGCAGCCGGAGGTCGAGCGTGCTCGCGTAGTTGCCGTCCATCACCCAGGCCGGGCGGGCGGCGAGCGCTGCCACCTCGGCGCGGAAATCCGCCGGGGCCGGTGCGGTCCAGCCGGGGCGCCAGTAGTGCCGGTCGAGGTGGATCAGGGGAAGGTCGAGTCGCCGGGCCAGTTCACCGGCGAGCGTGCTCTTGCCGGCGCCGGAGGCGCCGACGACCAGGATGCGTCGCACCGGGCGACGGTAGCGCCGTCCGGCACGGCGGTCGGTCCCGAGCGGCGGTGACGTCGGCGTCGGGCCACGGGTGCGGCCCGGCCGGCGTCACCGCCGGACGGCGTACGTCACTGACGGGTGTCCATCGAGGTCTGCAGCGCGCGGCGCATCTGCTCGCGCGCCTCGTCGGTGGTGGTCTCGGTCTGCGGCTTGCGCTTGCTGGGCATCTGAGGTCCTTCCAGGGTGCGGTCCGCCGGACACGGCGGCCCTACGGGCGCCCGGCTGCGGTCCGGGATCACCGGAGCGGCTCGCCTGGCAGCGTGAGCCCGGGTCGGTCTGACCCTGGAGGGAGGCGAGGCCGGGTGCGGCAGCACCGCCCGTGACCAGCGCCGCGAAGCGCCGGCCCTCACCCAAATTAACGTTCACTTTCCAGATGCTGCCCACAGTTCCCGAAATGCGGAAAGATCAACCTCGTCGTCCGGCTCGGCCGGCCGCGTCAGCGGGCCAGGAAGTGCCAGCCCAGCCACCACCAGAAACCGAACAGGCCGATCCGCCCGACCGGCACCGGGCCCACCTCGTACCGCATCACGAAGGCGCAGACGTCGGCCAGCGACGGGACCCGCGAGCCCTCCCGGCGCGCCACCCATTCGACGACCGCGAACAGCACGAGCGAGACCAGAAACCCGCCGATCGCCAGTGCCCGCATCATCGGCGCACCAGTCCCCAGAACGTGGACAGCCACGCGAACCAGGCCGCCGAACGGATCACACTGTCCTCCAGCAGCGGATCGGCCAGCCGGGAGAGGGTGGGGAAGTCGTCACCCGCCGCCGCCATGAACGTCGCCCCCTCGAAGACCCCGAAGACGGTCACCGGCACCAGCCACCAGAGCGCGACCGACGGCAGCCGGCGGGGCGCCGGACGCCGGGGCACCCGGTTGCTCAGGCCGACCCAGATCAACCCTCCGCCGGTGGTGAGGATGTAGAGGTTGGCCGCGGTCGAGAAGGACGGAAGTTGACCGCCGACCAGGGACAAGCAGATCAGCACCGGCACGGAGACGACCGGCCGGTCCCAGGCCCGGGGCGCCTCGACGGTGAGCTCACGGGGATGATCCATCACCCGATTGTCCCCAGCGTCACGCACGGCGGAAAGGCTGGCACGCCTCGTAATCCCTGGAAAAGCCGCCGATCAGCTCACACTTCCGATCATCGCCGCGCCTCGGCCCGGCAGAAATATCGGCACAATTCCGCTTTTAGGGGGCTACCAGCGTTGCGGTAGCGAGTTCGGCCCGGATCCGTCCGACCAGCTCGTCGAGCGCGCCCCGCCCGGTGAAGCCGGCCGCGAACCGGTGCCCGCCACCGCCCAGCGCCACCGCCACCGCGCTCACGTCCACCGCGCCCTTGCTGCGCAGCGACACCGCCCACTCGGCCTCGCCCGCCTGCTTGATCACGCAGCTCACGTCCGCCTCCTCGGTGCACCGCACCGAGTCGATGAGCGCCTCCAGCACGTACGCCGGCTGGTCGTGCCGGACCAGGTCCTCGCGGGTCGCGTACGTCCAGACGAGCCCGTGCCCGGCGGCGGCCGCCGGTTCCAGCGTGGCCCGGCCGAGCACCTCGCCGAACAGGCGGACGGCGCCGAACGGGCGGGTGTCGAACACCCGCCGGGAGATGTCGCCGGGCCGGATGCCGGTGGCCAGCAGACGCGCCGCCATCCGGTGCACGGCAGGCGTGGTCGCCTCGAAGCGGAACGAGCCGGTGTCGGTGGTCAGCGCGACGTAGAGCCCGGTCGCCACCTCCGCGTCGAGCGTCGCCCCGAGCCGGTCCAGCAACTCCAGCGCGACCACCGAGGTGGCGGCGGCGTGCGGGTCGACCAGGTTGATCCGGCCGAAGCCGGTGTTCGAGGCGTGGTGGTCGAGCACCAGCGACGTGCCCGCCGTGTCCAGCCGGCCCACCAGGTCACCCAGCCGCGACTCGCTCGCCGCGTCGAAGCAGATCACCAGATCCGGATCGGGGTACGTGTCGTCCTGCGGCACCAGCAGTTCCACGCCGGGCATCCAGCGGAACGGCTCGGGCACCTCCGGCGGGCCGGGGAAGGTCGCCTGGAGATCGCGTACGCCGAGCCGCCGCAGACCCAGCCCGAAGCCGAGCATGCTGCCCAGCGCGTCCCCGTCCGGGTTCACGTGGCAGATCAGCAGCACCCGCGCGTCGGCGGGAAGGTCGCGTACCGCCGCGACGGCCGCCGCCCACTCCGATTCGGCCGGGCCGGCCGGCAGGCCACCCGCGACGGCGACCTCGGTCACCGGCGGTCGCCCTCGCGCGGCTCGTCGTCGGCGGCCGGCTCGTCGTCCGCGGCGTCCTCGTCGTCCTCGACCCGGTACGGCTGGGCGTCGCCCGCGTACGAGGACTTGGCGGCCAGCCGCTGCACCTCGGCGTCGGCGGTACGCGCTGCGGCGAGCAGGTCGTCGATGTGCTTGACCTGGTCCTGCACGTCGTCGAGGACGAAGGTCAGCGTCGGCGAGTGCCGCAGCCCGAGGGCCTTGCCGACGGTGCTGCGCAGCATGCCCTTGGCGCTCTCCAGCGCGGCGGCGGTGCTCGCCTGGGCCGCCGCGTCACCGAGCACCGTGTAGAAGACGGTGGCGTCGCGCAGGTCGGCGGTGATCCGGGCGTCGGTGATCGTGATCATGCCGAGCCGGGGGTCCTTGATCTGGCTGCGCACCACCGACGCGACGAGTTCCCGGATACGCTCCGCGTGCCGGCGAACCTTTGCCTGATCCGTCATGTCCCCCACCTCCGGGATCACCTGTACCGATGACGGCGCCGGGTCACCGTGCGACCCGGGCCGTCGGCCGGAGACGGCGGGCGCGTGGGCGCCGCCGGGTCCGACCGCCCAACGCTGAAGAACACTACCCGCGTCCCACCGGACCTCACGCGGCACGGGCGGAGTACCGCGCGACGCGCCGTCAGTCGTCCTCGCCGTGCAGGCGACGGCGCACCGACAGCAGTTCGGTCTCCGGGCGGGCGGCGACCAGCCGCTCACAGGAGTCGAGCACCTCGCGGACGTGGGCCGGCTCGGCGGCCACCACCGCCACCCCGATCTCGGCCCGGCCGTGCAGGTCGAGCGCCCCCACCTCGGCGGCGGAGACCTCGAACTTGCGCAGCGCGGCGACGATCGGCCGGACGTAGGACCGCTTGGCCTTCAGGGACCGGGAGTCACCCGGGAGCAACAGGTCGAACAGTGCGGTTCCGGTATACACGGCGAGCAACGGTACGCCGGGTGGCGCACCCCGGCACGCGATTAAGGCGCGACCGCCACCAGCACGTCCCGCTCGATCGCCTGGTCGACCCGGTGGGCGAAGTCACCGAAGCCGGGGCCGTCGAGCACGCGCAGCCCGGCGTCGGCCAGCACCGCCTCCGCCTGCGCCCGCGGCGCCACGTGGGTGTTCCAGGACAGCCCGAGCGCGCCACCGGGGCGCAGCAGCTCCCGCCACACCGGCACGGCCGCGGTGAGCAGCTCCAGCGGGCTGCGGGACAACCCCTGATCGGTACGGCTGCCGTGCGCCACCCCGTACGGCGCGTCGGTCACGATCACGTCGGCGCAGCGGGGGCGCAGCGCCTCGCGGGCCCGGGTGGTGTCGGTGTTCAGCACGGTGACCCGCTGGGTGGCCCCGGCCCGGTGCTCGTCCCGCGACGGCGCGAGCACCGCCTCGAACCGGCGGGCCACCAGCTTGCGGTCCCGGCGCACCGACGTCGACTCGGTGGTGTGCTTGAGCCGCTTTCGGCGCAGCCAGGTACGCAGGAACGTCGCGTACGCGTCGACGTCCTTGCTGTCGCGCTCGACCCCGATGCCGTCGTAGCCGTACATCAGCGCCTGGTTGAGCGTGGTGCCCCGGCCGCAGAGCGGGTCCAGCACCACCACCGGCCCGTCCAGCATCCGCGGCGCGGCGGCGGAGGCGAGCACTGTGACGTTGAGCAGCAGCCGGGTGAACTGCTCGTTGGTCTTGCCGGCGTACTTGGGGATGGTGATCAGGTCGGAGTCGTACCGGGCCAGCGGGCTCAGCGGCACCGGCCGCAGCAGGTCGTCACCGACCCGCTCGAACAGCGCGTACGCCGCCGACAGGTTCGCCAGGTGGGCCAGGTCCCGCTCGCCGAGTCCGGGTTCGGGGGCGGTGAACGTCAGGTACTCCACCCCGCCGATCCGGGTGACCTCGGCGTCGCCCGGCACCACGTCGAGCACGCCGGAGCCGGCGAACACGGCCAGTTCGGCGCGGGCCAGCCGGGCCGCCGCGTCGGCGTAGACGCGGTTGGCGGAGGGGGCGAGGAGCAGCGCGTACCGGATCACGCCGCAGATTGTCGCAGCCTGGGAAACGGCGACGGCCGGGGCCCGAAGGCCCCGGCCGCCGGCCGGTCGTACGTGTGGAACTCAGGCGCGCGGCTTCTCGCGCATCTCGAACGTCTCGATGACGTCGCCGACCTGGACGTTGTTGTAGCCGCCCAGCGTCAGACCACACTCGAAGCCCTCGCGGACCTCGGTCGCGTCGTCCTTGAACCGCTTCAAGGAGCTGATCGTGAGGTTGTCCGCCACGACCGCACCGTCCCGCAGCAGCCGCGCCTTGGCGTTGCGGCGGATGAGGCCGGACCGGACGATACAGCCGGAGATGTTGCCGATCTTGGACGAGCGGAAGACGTCGCGGATCTCCGCGGTGCCCAGCTCGACCTCCTCGTACTCCGGCTTGAGCAGACCCTTGAGCGCGGCGTCGATCTCCTCGATGGCCTGGTAGATGACCGTGTAGTACCGGATCTCCACGCCCTCGCGGTCGGCCATCTCGCGGACCTTGTTCGAGGCCCGCACGTTGAAGCCGATGATCGTGACCGCCTCGGACGAGGCGCTCGCGAGCATGACGTCGCTCTCGGTGATCGCGCCCACGCCCCGGTGGATGATCCGAAGCTGGACCTCCTCCGGGATGTCGAGGTTGAACAGCGCGTCCTCGAGCGCCTCCACGGAACCGGAGACATCGCCCTTGAGCACCAGGTTGAGCGAGGTCTTCTCGCCCTCCTTGAGCTGCTCCATGAGCGTCTCGAGGGTGGCCCGGCCACGGGAGTTGGCGAACGACGCCGCCCGCCTCCGCGCCTGCCGCTGCTCGGCGATCTGCCGCACGGTGCGGTCGTCCTCGGCGGCCAGGAAGGTGTCACCCGCACCCGGCACCGTGGTCAGACCCAGCACCATGACCGGACGCGCCGGACCGGCCTCGTCGACCGGCTTGCCGTTCTCGTCCAGCATGGCCCGCACGCGGCCGTGCGCCCCACCGGCGACGATCGAGTCACCGGCACGCAGGGTGCCCTTCTGCACCAGCACGGTCGCCACCGCGCCACGGCCCTTGTCCAGGTGCGCCTCGATCGCGACACCCTGCGCCGGCCCGTCGATCGGAGCGGTCAGCTCCAGCGACGCGTCGGCGGTCAGCAGCACGGCCTCGAGCAGTTCCTCGATGCCGATGCCGGGCTTGGCCGCCACGTTGACGAACATGGTGTCGCCGCCGTACTCCTCGGCGACCAGGCCGTACTCGGTCAGCTGCTGGCGGACCTTGTCCGGGTTCGCCTCGGGCTTGTCGACCTTGTTGACCGCGACCACGATCGGCACGTCCGCCGCCTTGGCGTGGTTGAGCGCCTCGATGGTCTGCGGCATCACGCCGTCGTCCGCCGCCACCACCAGGATCACGATGTCCGTGACCTGGGCGCCACGGGCACGCATGGCGGTGAACGCCTCGTGACCCGGGGTGTCGATGAACGTCACCGCGCGGTCCTCGCCCTCGTGCGGGACGTGGACCTGGTAGGCGCCGATGTGCTGGGTGATGCCACCCGCCTCGCCGGCCACCACGTTCGCCTTGCGGATCGCGTCGAGCAGCTTGGTCTTACCGTGGTCGACGTGACCCATGACGGTCACGACCGGCGCACGGCTGACCAGGCGGTCCGCCGCGACCTCGGCGTCGAGGTCGATGTTGAACTGCGCGAGCAGCTCGCGGTCCTCGTCCTCCGGGCTGACGATCTGCACGTCGAAGCCGAGGTGCTCACCCAGCAACTGCAGGGTCTCGTCGGAGCACGACTGGGTCGCCGTCACCATCTCGCCCAGGTTGAACATCTCCTGGACCAGCGAACCCGGGTTGGCGTTGATCTTGTCGGCGAAGTCCGACAGCGAGGCGCCACGGGACAACCGGACGACCTGACCCTGACCGCGGGGCGCGCCCGAGGACATGGTCGGGGCCGACAGGTTGTCGAACTCCTGTCTGCGCTGCTTCTTGGACTTGCGACCGCGGGTCGGGCGACCACCCGGACGCCCGAAGGCACCCGCAGCGCCACCGCCACGGCCACGACCGCCGCCACCGGGACGGCCACCGCCGCCGACCGGACCACCCGGACGGAAACCACCGCCGGGAGCACCGCCACCGCCGCCGGGACCGCCGCGGTAGCCACCGCCACCGCCGCCACCACCGGGACCGCCGCGGTAGCCACCGCCACCGCCGCCGCCACCGGGTCCGCCGCGGTAGCCACCGCCACCGCCGCCGGGACGACCGGCGCCACCACCGGGTCCGCCACGACCGCCACCGGGGCCGCCGGGACGGCCGGTGGTCGGACGCTGGCTCGGCATCGAGGCCGGGCTCGGCCGCGGCGGCATCGACGCCGGGCTGGGCCGCGGCGGCATGCCGGCCGGGCTGGGACGGGGACCGCCCGCACCGGCGGCCGGGGGCCGCTGCTGCTGGCCGCCCTGGATTCCGAACGGGTTGTTACCGGCGCCGCGCGCCGGCGGACGACCGCCGGGCCGGGCACCGGGGCCCTGACCCTGGCCCGGACCGCCGGGACGACCGGCGGCCGGGGAACCCGGACGCGGCGGCATGGCGTTCGGGCCGGGACGCGGGCCGGGACGGGGACCGCCCTCGGCCGGAGGCTCCCGGCGTACGGTCTCGCGCTGCTGCTGGCGGGCGGCCTGCGCGGCCTTGACCGCGGCCTCCTGCTCAGCCTTCAGCGCGGCGGCACGCGCTTCGGCGGCCGCCACTTCGATGTCGTGCGCGCTCGCCGGCTTGGCGACCGGAGTCGCCGGCTGCGGCGGGCCGGGGACCGAGCCCTTGGGCTTCGGTCCAGGGGTCGGCGCAGCCGGACGCCGGGGCGGCATCGGCTTGGCCGAGACCCGGGGGGCACCCGGGGTCGGGGTGGGCGTCGGGGTCGGTGCCGGACCGCTGGGCGCGGCAGCCGGCGGGCCGGCGGGCGCCGACGAACCGGCTACGAAGGCGCTACGCAGCCGCCGGGCGACAGGCGCCTCGACGGTGCTGGACGCGGACTTCACGAACTCGCCCATTTCCTTGAGCTTGGCGAGAACGGTCTTGCTTTCGACCCCGAGCTCCTTGGCAAGCTCGTGTACGCGGGCCTTTCCTGCCACTGCACTCCTCACTCCGAGGTCGTGCGGGCAGCACCCGCAGCGACCTCACTCGTGCACTTGAAGCCTGGTCATTTCAGGGACTTCATCGTGTGCTCATGTCGGTCGTCCTACCTTGCTAGCGACCCTCGACCGGTCGGGCTTGACCGGTCGTCGGGGGTTGCGCGTCGACGTGCTCCGCAAGCGCACCGTGGTCAGGAACCCCGGTGAGGCGCAGTGCCCGCCCGAAGGCGCGACGCCGCACCGCCTGCGCGAAGCAGGCCGGATCAGGGTGCATGTTCGCTCCCCGACCCGGCAGTCTGCGGGCCGGATCGGGCCTGAGACTGATGTGACCAGCCTCGTCACCGATCGCGACAACCCGCAACAACTCGCTGGCCGGCGCCCGTTTCCGGCAGCCCACACAGGTGCGCTCCGGAATCGCGCGTCGTGCCACTGAGTAAGTCTACCCCTAGCCGCCGGAGATCGCGCCGCCCGGCTCCGGGACGTGATCAGCTCCGCCCCGGCTCTGCGGGGCCGCGGTCTCCGCGTCGGACCGGATGTCGATGCGCCAACCGGTCAGGCGGGCCGCCAGGCGGGCGTTCTGCCCTTCCCGGCCGATCGCGAGCGAGAGCTGGAAGTCCGGGACCGTCACCCGGGCGGTACGGGAGGCCAGATCGACCACCTCGACCCGCAGCGCCTTGGCCGGCGACAACGCGTTGCCGACGAACGTCGCGGGGTCGTCCGACCAGTCGATGATGTCGATCTTCTCGCCGTGCAGCTCGCTCATCACCGCGCGGACCCGCTGCCCCATCGGGCCGATGCAGGCGCCCTTGGCGTTGACGCCGGACGCGGTGGAGCGGACCGCGATCTTCGTACGGTGACCTGCCTCACGGGCGATCGCGCCGATCTCCACGGTGCCGTCGGCGATCTCCGGCACCTCCAGCGCGAACAGCTTCTTCACGAGCGCCGGATGCGACCGGGACAGCGTGATCTGCGGGCCGCGCATGCCCTTGGCGACGTGCACGACCACGCAGCGGATCCGCTCGCCGTGCTCGTACCGCTCGCCCGGGACCTGCTCGGACTGCGGCAGGACACCCTCCAGCTTGCCCAGGTCGACGCTGACGATGCCCTTCTCCCGGCGCGTCTCGTGCGCCTGCACCACACCGGTGACCAGGTCACCGTCGCGGCCCACGTACTCGCCGAAGTGCACCTCGTCGGTGGCCTCCCGCAGCCGCTGGAGGATCACCTGCTTGGCGGTCATGGCGGCGATCCGCCCGAAGTCGTGCGGGGTGTCGTCCCACTCCCGGGTGACGGTGCCGTCGGCGTCGAGCTCCTGCGCGAAGACCGAGGCGGCCCCGCTCTTGCGGTCGATCTCCACCCGGGCGTGCGACTCGGCGCCGTCGGTGTGCCGGTAGGCGGTCAGCAGCGCGGTCTCGATCGCCGCGAGGATCGTGTCGAACGGGATCTCCCGCTCGCGCTCCAGGGCGCGCAGCGCCGCGAGGTCGATGTTCACCTCTCCTCGTCCTCCAGATCTTCGTCGTCGTCGGTGTCTGTGTCGTCGCCGAGGTCCTCGTCGGCCAGGTCGTCCAGGCGGCTGAACTCCACCTGGACCCGGCCGGGCCCGAGCTCGGCGTACGGGTGTGCCACGGGGCCGGCGTCGGTCTCCAGCTCCACGCGCTCGTCGTCGGCGGCCGTGATCCGGCCGGTGAGCTGGCGGTCCCCGGCGTCGCCGCGGACGGTGACCTTGACCAGCCGGCCCACGTTGCGCCGCCAGTGCCGGGGCAGGGTGAGCGGGCGGTCCACGCCGGGCGAGCTGACCTCCAGCTGGTACTCGCCGGCCACGATGTCGCCGCCGGACTCCTCCGCCGCGTCCAGGGCCGCCGACACCGCGCGGGAGATGTCCGCCACGGCGTCCAGGTTGATCCCGCCGTCGGCGTCCACGATCACCCGGACCACGTGCCGCCGTCCGGCGCGGGAGACGGAAAGGTCCTCCAGGTCGTAGCCGGCCGCGGCGACGACCGGTTCGATCACCTCGCGCAGCCGGTTGCGGCGCGCGTTCAGATCGCCACGGGGTGCGCCGCTGCGCTCCGCGCCGCGGGGGCCGTCGGACCGGCGGGGCCGCCCGGCGGGCCCCGTCGGCCGGGTGGCACGGCCACGCTGCGTCATTCCGCGCACCTCTCCTGCTGTTGCCACGACCCGCGGGCCGTGTTGTCCCGGGCCGGTGCGGGCGGTCGGCCCGCCATACCGGCACGCCACCGGGGCGTCCGCGCCCGGTGGTTGCGCAGAGCGTAACGCTAACGGCCGCGGACGGACCCGGCGGCGCACCGAGACCCTGACCCACGGGGCGGCGCGAATGGTGTTGACTCTGTCAGGTGGGGACCGGCAGAACACCATCCGACCAGGTCAGAGCGGGGCATTCCCGGCGCTGGCTGCTGCGCGCCGGAGGGCTCGTGGCGCTCGGCGGCGCGGCCGCGCCGCTGACCGGTTGTGATCTTTTCGACCGCGACCGGCAGCCACCGGCGCCTGATGCGCTGGAGCCGCTGGCCGCCGAGGCGCTGGCGCTGGAGGCCCGCTACCGGGCAGCCGCCACCGCCGCCCCGGCGCTCGCCGGACGGCTCACCCCGATCGCCGACGCGCACAAGGCGCACGCCGAGGAGCTACGCCGGGTCATCGGCCGGCCGGCTCCCTCCGGCACGCCGGCGGCCGCCGGCTCGGCGAGCGCGCCCGCGCCCGACGCCGTGCTCACCGAGCTGCGTCAGGCCGAGCAGGAGGGCCGGACCAACGCGGCGAAGGCCTGCGCCGAGGCGCCGGCCGAGCGGGCCGCGCTGCTCGGCTCGATCGCCGCCGCGCGGGCGACCCACGTGGAGGCCCTGAAGTGAACAACCCGACGACCGGCCCGGCCCAGGCCCTCGCCGACGCGCTCGCCGCCGAGTACGCGGCGATCTGGGCGTACGGGGTGATCGGCGTGCACCTCACCGGCGCGGCGCGGACGGCGGCCCGGGCCGCCGAGGCGGCGCACCGGTCCCGCCGCGACGCGCTGCTCCTGCAGCTCGCCGAGGGCTCCGGCCAGGTCCCCGCGGACCGGGCCGGGTACGCGCTGCCCTATCCGGTCACCGACCGGGCGGGAGCGCTGCGGCTGGCGGTGGAGATCGAGGAGCGGACCGCCGGGCACTGGCGGGCCGCGCTCGCGCACACCAGCGGCGTGGAGCGGAACACGGCGCTCGCCGCGCTCACCGACTGCGCGCTGCGGGCCACCCGCTGGCGGCGTACGGCGGGCGTGACACCGGTCACCGTTCCGTTCCCGGGCCGCCCCGCCTGAGCGCGACGCCGGTCACCCGGCGAAGCTTCCCGGTTGCGCTGCGCATACCAGGTATGCATACTCGCGGTCATGTCCATCCGTCACGGCCTGCTCGCCCTGCTCGAACGCGGCCAGATGTACGGCTATCAGCTCCGTGCCGCGTTCGAGGAGTCCACCGGGTCGACCTGGCCGCTGAACATCGGGCAGGTCTACACCACGCTGGCCCGGCTGGAACGCGACGGACTGGTGCGCCCGCTGCCGGAGAACGAGAGCGGGCAGCGGCCGTACGAGATCACCGACGCCGGACGGGCGGACCTGGCGATGTGGTTCGCCACCCCGATCAGCCGCGCCGACCGTCCCCGCGACGAGTTGTCGATCAAGCTGGCGCTGGCGCTGACCACGCCGGGCGTCGACGTGCGGGCGGTGGTGCAGACCCAGCGCACCGCCACCATGCGCGCGCTTCAGGAGTTCACCCGGTTGAAGTACACGAGCGACAAGCCGGAGGATCTACCCTGGCGGCTGGTGCTGGACGCGATGATCTTCCAGACCGAGGCCGAGGTGCGGTGGCTCGACCACTGCGAGACCAGCCTGGTCCGGCACCGCCCGGCGCCGATCCGGGCGGTCGACCACCCCGAGGCGGTGGACCGGGCCGGCGACGAAGCCCGCCGGTGAACCGGCACGGGAGGCGCTGATGGACCCGATCGACGGGGTGCTGGAACTGCGGGACGTACGCCGTACCCACGGCGCCGGTGAGGCCGCCGTGCACGCGCTGCGCGGCGTGAGCCTGACCGTGCGGGCCGGGGAACTGGTGGCGGTGATGGGCCCCTCCGGGTCCGGCAAGTCCACGCTGCTGGCGCTCGCCGGCGGCCTGGACCGGCCCACCGGCGGCGAGGTGGTGGTCGAGGGCGAGGCGCTGGTCGGGCTGTCCGCCCGGGAGCTGGCCCGGCTGCGCCGCCGCCGGATCGGGTACGTCTTCCAGGATCTGAACCTGCTCGGCAGCCTGACCGCCGTGGAGAACGTGGCGCTCCCCCTGGAACTGGACGGCGCCGGCGTACGGGCGGCCCGCCAGTCGGCCCTCGACGCGCTGCGCGAGGTCGACCTGGAGGACCTGGCCGACCGCTTCCCGGACCAGATGTCCGGCGGCCAGCAGCAGCGGGTGGCGATCGCCCGGGCCCTCGTCGGCGAACGCCGCCTGGTCCTCGCCGACGAGCCGACCGGCGCGCTGGACTCGCAGACCGGTGAGGCGGTGCTGCACCTGCTGCGCCGCCGGGTGGACGCCGGGGCGGCCGGGGTGCTGGTCACCCACGAGGCCCGGCACGCGGGCTGGGCGGACCGGGTGGTCTTCCTGCGCGACGGTGTGATGGTCGACTCGACCGCCCCGCTGATCGGCGTCGACCACCTGCTCAGCGGCAGCATCCGGTGACCGGCGGCCGCCTCGCCGCCGTACGCGGATCGTGGCGGACCGCGCTGCGGATCGCCCGCCGGGAGGCCCGGCGGTCCCGGCGGCGCACGCTGCTGGTGCTGGTGATGATCGCGCTGCCGGTGCTCGGCCTCAGCTTCGCCGCGGTCAGCTACGACATGGGCGACCTGACCCGCGCCGAGCGGATCGAACGCCAGCTCGGCGGCGCCGACGTCGCGCTGCGCTGGGAAAGCCTGACGGCGGTGAGGCAGGACGCCTGGGGCGAGTCGGCCTGGCCGGTCGAGGGCGAATGGGTCGGCCGGACCCGTCCGGCGACCGCCGAGGAGGTGCGCGCGCTGCTGCCCGACGGCAGCCGGGTCGCCCGCACGCGCTGGTGGATGACGTTCTCGACCCGGATCGGCCGGCACGTCGAGTCGCTCGACGCGCGCGCCCTGGACCTGACCGACCCGCTCACCCGGCCGCTGGCCCGGGTCCTCGACGGCCGGCCGCCGGTGCGCCCGGACGAGATCGCGGTCAGCCCGGCCGCGCTGCGCCGGCTCGACACCCGCATCGGCAACCCGGTACGCACCATCGACGGCGCCACGTACCGGGTGGTCGGGGTGGTGGAGTACCCGGACAACCTCCGGGAGGTGATCACGCTGGCCGGTGTGACCCCGGAGACCGCGGCCGGCAGCGACACCTGGCTGGTGGACCTGCCCGGCCCGCTCGACCCGGGGCTCGCCGACCGGCTGAACGCGCAGGGCATCCAGATCGTCGTCCGCGACCCGCTGCCCGGGCGGGAGGAGCTCACCCGCGGTATGCGCGTGCCGGACGCCGACGAGGCCGGCGTCGTCGGCGTGGTCGGCGGGCTGGGCCTGCTGGAGGTGGTGCTGCTGGTCGGCCCGGCCTTCGCGGTGAGCGTCCGCCGTCGGCGGCGCGACCTCGCGCTCGTCGCGGTGGCCGGTGGCGACGCCTCCCACCTGCGCCGGATCGTGCTCGCCGACGGGGTGGTGCTCGGCGCCGGCGGGGCCGCCCTCGGGCTGCTGCTCGGCATCGGCGCCGCGTTCGCCGGCCGGCCGCTCGTCGAGCAGTACCTGCTCGGGGAGCGCCTCGGGGCGTACCGGATCTTCCCGACCGCGCTGGTCGCGATCGCCGCGACGGCGGTGCTGGCCGGGGTGCTGGCGGCGATGGCGCCGGCCTGGACGGCGGCCCGGCAGGACGTGGCGACCGGCCTCGCCGGCCGGCGCGACGGGTCCCGGCCGCGCCGCCGCTGGCTGCTGATCGGGGTGGCGCTCACCGTCGCCGGGACCGCGATCGCCGCGTTCGCCGCCGGCCGCACCTCGCAGACCGGCGTGCTGGCCGGTGTCGCCCTGGGCGAGCTGGGGCTGGTGTTCTGCACCCCGACGCTCGTGGGCGTGCTGGGCCGGGCCGGCCGGCTGCTGCCGCTCACCCCCCGGCTCGCGTTGCGCGACGCCAGCCGCAACCGGTCGTCGGCCGCGCCGGCCATCTCGGCGGTGATGGCCGCCGTCGCCGGAAGCGTCGCGCTCGGCGTCTACGTGGCGAGTGACGAGACCCGCTCCCGGGAACTCTGGCAGCCCGGCCTGCCGCCGGGCAACGTGCTGCTCACCCACTCCGGCGAGATCCCGGCGGGCCCGCCGTCGGCCGAGGTCGTCGCCGCCCGGGCCCGCACGGTCCTGCCCGACGCCACAGTGGTGTCGGTTGCGACCCCCGGGTGCGCCGGCGACGTCCGGGACAAGAACGACTGCGCGGCGTACGCGCTCGTTCCGCCCGAGCAGCGCTGCCCGTACACCTCCTCCGACCCGGTCCCCGACGCGGCCCGGCGCGATCCGCGCTGCGTGAGCCCCTTCCAGGAGCCGGTCGACGTCTACCTGCCGGCGCTCGTGGACGACGGCGCCGCGCTGGCCGCGCTCACCGGCGCGCCGGACGACGAGCTGGCCGCCGCGCGCCGGACGCTCGCCGCAGGTGGCGTGGTGGTCACCGACGCCCGGCGGGTGGTGGACGGGCAGGTCCGGGTGGAGGTCAACTACAACTCCGGCGGCCCGCCCACCGGGCGTCTCCTGCCCGCGTACGCGCTGCGCGGCGGTCTCAGCGTCGACCGGTTGGTGCTCTCCCCCGCCGCCGCGGACGCGCTCGGCCTGTCCGCCGTACCGCTTGGCTACCTGCTGGACACCGCCGGCTCGCCCACCGATCGGCAGATGGAGATGCTGACCGACGAGCTGTACGACATCGGGCCCATGTCGGCGCAGGTGGCGACCGCCGATCCGCCGTCGGACCAGCGCCCGATGCTGCTCCTGCTGGCGGTGGCCTCGGGGGTGATCACGCTGGGCGCCGCCGCTGTCGCCACCGGCCTCGCCGCGGCCGAGGGCCGCCGGGACCTGTCCACGCTCGCGGCGGTGGGCGCCGATCCCCGGGTACGCCGCCTGCTGTCGCTCTGCCAGGCCGGGGTCATCGCGGTGCTCGGCTCCGCGCTGGGCATCGTCGCCGGGCTCGGCTCCGCCGTGGTCGTCCTGGCCGCGCTCAACCAGCGGTACGCGGATTCCTGGCCGGTGCAGCCGCCGTACCCGGTGACGGTGCCCGGCGTGACACTCGCCGCGCTGGTCGTGGTGCCGCTGGTGGCGATGGGCGGCGCGGCGCTGTTCACCAGGTCCCGCCTGCCGATCGAACGCCGGCTCGACTGAGCCGGCCGCCCATGCATGATCCACACCATTTCCCCGGAGTGGCGGCATCGCGGTGGGGTGGATGCCACCACCTCGGGGAAGTGGAGTCGACCTTGGGGCGGACTGACCGTCCGAGGGGGTGACGGGGCGCGGTGCGGGCGGCACACTTGTCGGATGTCAGCCCTGGGAACCCTCACCCGCCGTCTCGGTCACCAGCGTTGGTTCGGCGCCACCATGCGCCTGCTCGTCCCGGCCGACCGGCTGGTCGGCCGGATGACGAAGGGCCGAGTGGTCGCCTTCGGGCTCGTGCCCACGCTGGTGCTCACCTCCACCGGCCGCCGCTCCGGCAAGCCCCGCAGCAACCCCCTGGTGTACGTCCCCGACGGCGACGCCTACGTGGTGATCGGCTCGAACTGGGGGCAGCAGCACCAGCCGTCCTGGACGTTCAACCTGATGGCTAATCCGGCCGCCGAGGTGGACGTCAAGGGCCGCCGGATCCCGGTCACCGCCGAGCAGGTCACCGGCGAGGAACGGGAACGGCTGTTCCAGCGGCTGGTGCAGGAGTGGCCCGCGTACCGCACGTACGTCGAGCGCGCCGGTAACCGCGAGATCCGCGTCTTCCGCCTGGTCCCGAACGCCTGAGCGACGGCTCACCGTGGCCGGAACCGCAGCGAGCAGCACGGCGACGATGGACGGGGTCCAGCGGTGACGCCTCCGCCGTCCGTCACCTTCGACCGATGCCGTCCGGACGAGCTGATGTCTGTCGTCGACGTTCTCGCCGACCTGTACGCGCTGGTCTACGCCGAGCCGCCCTACCTCGAAGGTCCGGCACAGGTCGCCCGGTTCCGAACCGGGCTGCCCGACGAGGCGGCACGGCCCGGATTCCGCCTCGTCCTGGCGAGAGAGGGCGAAGAACTGATCGGAGCGGCGTACGGGTGGACCATGGCGGCCGGCACCTGGTGGTCGCGGGCGAAGGAGGAACCCCCGGCCGAGGTGCGGGAGCGCGACAAGTTCGCCGTACTGGAATGGATCGTCCATCCGCGGCATCGGTCTCACGGCATCGGCGCGGAGTTGATGCGTCGGCTCCTTCAGGGGCGCCCGGAGATCTGGGCGACCCTTGCCTCCGATCCGCGCAGCCTGGCGAACGGCATCTACCGGCGCAACGGCTGGCGGGTTGCCGGGCACTCCGAGCTGCCGTGGGGTCCTTCGATGGAACTGCTGGTCCGCGATCTGGCTAGGGTTGCCGCAGGCGAGCGCTCGGACGGAGGTGGACCGTGGCTGTCGACGTGAACGCCGAGCGGCGTCTGGACGACCCGCGGTGGCAGGTGGCCGAGCGCGTCGGTGACGCCGTCCTGCGGCGGTTCCCGGCCGACGTGCTGGCGGTCGCCGTACACGGTCCGCTCGCGCACGGCGACGACGACGGCGGCGGCGGGGACCGCGAGGTCGGGTTGCTGGTCGTCACCTACCGGCCCGGCGCCGGGCCGCCGCCGGCCACCCGCCGGGTGGACGGGGTGCTTGTCGACCTCACGGTGGCCGGGGCGGACGACTACCTGAGCCGGGCGACGACGATCACGTCCCGGTGGCCGCTGGCCGCGGACCGGTACGTGACGACCCGCGCCCTGCACGACCCGACCGGCTGGCTGCCGAAGCTGCGCGACGAGCACCTGGCACGACTGGCGCGGGCCCGGCCGGCGGAGTTCACCGGCGCCGCGCGGCAGGCGTGGTACCGGGGCAGCGCGGCGCACGCCCGGGCGTTGCGGCTGGCCGAGTGGTACGAGACGGACCAGGCACTGCTCATGCTCGGCGAGGCGCGGCTGGCCGCGGCGACGGTGCAGGGGCTGTTCAGCCGCACCTACTTCCGCGACGCCGGGGACGCGGTGCGGCGTACCGGGCTGGCCGGCGCGGACATGACCGAGGTGGGCGCGGCGCTGACCCGCCAGGCCGAGGAGCTGGCCGCCCGGGGCCGGCCGGTCGACGGCACGATCGACGACCTGTTGTCCGGCTGAGGACGGCCCAGCCTCAGCCGATGCCGCCGCCGACGCCGATCAGCGCGCCGATCAGGTAGGTGGCGCCGGCCGCCAGCGCGCCGAGCAGCAGCTGCCGCAGACCGGCACGCCACCAGGCACGGTTGGTGAACCGGGCCACGATCGCACCCGCGACGAAGAGGCCGACGCCGCCGACGGCGAGCGCCAGCCAGAGGCTGGTGAAACCGAGCAGGTACGGCAGCAGCGGCACCAGCGCGCCGATCGAGAAGCAGACGAACGACGAGATCGCGGCGGCCCACGGGCTCGGCTGGTCGTCGGGGTCGACGCCCAGCTCCTCCCGTACGTGCACCCGCAGCGCCTCCTCCGGGTTGGCGCGTACCGCCTCGGCGACCTGCGTCGCCAGCTCGCGGGGCAGTCCACGGGCGACCCAGGCGTCGGCCAGCTCCCGGGCCTCGGCCTCGGGGTGGCGTTCCAGCTCGCGCCGCTCCTTGGCCACCTCGGCGGCGACCTGCTCGTTCGCGGACCGGACGCTCGTGTACTCGCCGAGACCCATCGAGATGGCGCCCGCCACCAGGCCGGCCGCGCCGGTGAGCACCACGTTGCGCGGGGACACCCCGCCGCCGCCCACACCGGCGATCAGCGCGATGTTGGTGACCAGTCCGTCCATCGCGCCGAAGACGGCCGGCCGCAGCCAGCCGCCGGAGACGTCCGCGTGGTGCGCCTCGCGCAGCGCCGCCGGGGTGTCGGTCACGGCAGCGTCAGGATCTCGTAGCCGTCGTCGGTGACGACGATGGTGTGTTCGAACTGGGCCGTCCACCGGCGGTCCTTGGTGACCACGGTCCAGCCGTCGTCCCACATGTCGTACTGGTAGGTGCCGAGCGTGATCATCGGCTCGACTGTGAACGTCATGCCGGGCTCCATCACGTCGGTGGGGCGCGGGCTGTCGTAGTGCGGCACGTAGAGGCCACTGTGGAACGCCTCGCCGATGCCGTGCCCGGTGAAGTCGCGGACCACGCCGTAGCCGAAACGCTTCGCGTACGACTCGATCACGCGGCCGATGACGTTGATCTGCCGGCCCGGCGCGATGGCCTTGATGCCGCGCATCATCGCCGTGTGGGTCCGCTCGACAAGCAGGCGGGCCTCCTCGCTCACCTCGCCCACGCAGAACGTGGCGTCGGTGTCGCCGTGCACGCCGTTCAGGTACGCGGTGACGTCGACGTTGATGATGTCGCCGTCCTGGAGCACCGTCGAGTCGGGGATGCCGTGGCAGATCACCTCGTTGAGGCTGGTGCAGCACGACTTCGGGAAACCCCGGTAGCCGAGCGTCGACGGGTAGGCGCCGTGGTCGCAGAGGAACTCGTGCACCACCCTGTCGATCTCGTCGGTGGTCACCCCCGGCTTGCAGTGCTCACCGGCGAGCTGGGTGGCCTGCGCGGCGAGGCGCCCGGCCACGCGCATCTTCTCGATGGTCTCCGGCGTCTGCACGTGCGAGCCGCGCCACTCCTGCGGGCGCTTCTTACCCACGTACTCCGGGCGCGGGATGTGGGCGGGAACCGCTCGCCACGGGGAGAGCGTGCCGGGGGTCAGCGGCGCACGGACGGTCATGGCCCAAGCCTATCGCCGGGGGTGGTGTGCCCCCCGCCACAGCCCGGCCGGGCAGGTTGTTGCCGTACCGCAAACGCTGTGCCATTGTTGCTCCGTGGATCAAGGGGGCGCGGCGCCCGTCTTCTCCGTGACGGCGCAGGTCGACGGCGACCAAGTGCGCGTCCAGGTGACCGGCGAGGTCGACATGGCGACCGCCGACACCATGTTCCAGACCGCGCTCCGCGAGCCTGCCAAGCAGCTCACGCTCGACCTGCGGGCGGTGACCTTCTTCGACTCGGCCGCCATCCACGCGGTGGTCCGGCTCGCCCAGCGGTTCCCGAACGCACTCACCGTGCTGCCGTCCCCGCAGGTCCGGCGCGTGCTGGACATCTCCGGCCTGGGCGACCAGGACTGGCTCTCCCCCACCTGACCGACTCGGGTGCCCTTCGGGTCTAGAAGGCGTCTCCCATCGCCGGCGGCAGGGGCAGGTCCGGTCTCGGCTGCCCCTGATCCGACGCGGGGTGCCGCTTTCCCGACTCCCCGGCGGTGTCCGGGGCGAGATCACGACGCAGCGACTCGGCGTCGCGCTTGCGCACCCCGCTCGCCCGGATCGTGTTCACCGCGATGATGGTGAGTTCGTTCGCCACGTTGATGCCGCTGACGCGCGGGCCGCTGCGCAACGCCTCCTGAACCAGGCGGAGGGCCGACATCGCGGCCCGCTGGGAACGGGAGGGCCGGCTGGCGGACGGGGACCAGCCCTTACCGACGGTGCGCGCGGCCTCGGCCAGGCACCGCGCGGCCTCGGCGAGCGACGGCGGAACGGGCTCGTCGTCACGGATAGCGCGTTCGAGGTTGAGCGCGACGTCGCGGCTGTGCAGCAGGGAGCGGATCATGAGGATGGCGCCGTGCCGCCATCCCTGCAACGCGCTCTGGTTGTGCCACCGCAGCGGCGAGATGCGGACGACCTCGTCGGCGCCCGACATTGCGGCCTCCACCTCCGAGGTGTCGAGCCGGCGCAGCCTGTCGAGACCCTGACGGGCCAGCTCGGCGTCCCGGGCCAGGGCCGCGTCGGCGAGGCGGTCCAGCTCGGCGGCCATCTGGTCGAGCAGTGGCCGGCCGGCCCGCCGGATCCGGTGGATCGGGTGCAGGGGCAGCACCACGACCGCGACCAGGATGCCGACCACTCCACCGACGACGCCGTCGAGGAAGCGGGGCAGCGCGATATCGGTCCGGGCCGGGAAGAGCACGGCGATCACCAACGCGCTGCCGCCGACCTGGGTGACGAACGCGCCCTCGTCGCTGAGCAGGACGGCGACGAGGATCGCGGCGGCAACGATGACGCCGATCTGTACGTATCCCTGCCCCACCCAGGAGACCAGCAGGTCGCCCAGCGCGATGCCCACCGCCACGCCGGCGACGAGCAGCAGCGTACGGCGGAAGCGCTGACTCACCGAACTGGCGATGGTGCCGACCGCGACGGCGGGCGCGAACAGCGGTTGCGGGTTGTGGATCAGATCCTTCGCGACCCACCACGCGACTGCGGCGGCCACCCCGCACTGCACCGCCACGAGCAGGCTCAACCGCACCCGCCGCAGTCGCTCTCCCACGGTCGCCCGGCCAGTGCGGCGAATCGCCGTCCACGCCGCGCCAACCGGGTCGTTCCCGCTGTCCCGCGAAAGACGGAACGGCTCACGCCCCATGAGGCGATCCTAGGGACTTCGCCGCATTTGATCCGCTTTACGCGACAACAGCCCTCAGTCCCGGTCGGCCAGCCGGCGGCGCAGCGTCAGCTCGGTGCCCTCCTCGGTACGGGTCACGTTCATCTCCCCCAGCGCCTGGATCAGCGCCAGCCCGCGTCCCCGGAAGCTCGACCCGCTCGACTCCCGCCAGCGCCCGGTGTCCCGGACGGTTGCGGTGACCGTACGGTCGGCGATCGTCACCTCGACCTCGATCGTCGGGTCCACCGGGTCGACCGGGTGCTCGATCGCGTTCGCCGCCGCCTCGGAGACCGCCACGGTCAGGTCGAACAGGTCGGTCTCGCCGACCTGGTGGGCGACGAGGAAGTCCTCCAGCCGCTTGCGCAGCACGCTGAGCCGGGTCGGGTCGGCGGGCAGACGCAGCGCGAAGCGGTTCAACTCGGCCGCCTCCAGCGCGAGGACGGCCACGTCGTCGTGCCGGGAGCGCCCGGCCACCCGCGCCATGACGGCGTCGACCAGGTCCGCCACGTGCTCGGCGCGGGCCGTCGCGTCCGACCGCAACTGGCCCAGCCCGGCGTCGATGCCCGCGGACCGGTCCTCGATCAGGCCGTCGGTGTAGAGCAGTAGCCGGTTGCCCGGCGCGAGTTCGCCTTCGGCGGCCGGGTAGACGGTGCCGGGGATCGCCCCGATCGGCGGTCCGAGGGCCCGATCGTGCAGGAACGCCACGTCGTCTCCTCGGATCAGCAGGGGTGAGGGATGGCCGGCGCTGGCGTACCGGATCCGGCCGGTGCGCGGGGAGAAGCCGAGGCAGACGACGGTGGCGAAGGAGCCGCTGCCGGCGGAGTGGACCAGCCGGTTGAGGCGGGTCAGCGCCTCGCCCGGGTCGTAGCCCTCCAGGACGTACGCCCGCAGCGCGTTGCGGAGCTGGCCCATCGCCGCGGCGGCCCGCACGCCCTTGCCCACCACGTCACCGATGACCAGCACCAGGTCGTCGTCGGCGGTGGCCATCACGTCGTACCAGTCGCCGCCGACCTCCACGTCGGCGCTGCCGGGCAGGTAGCGGCTGGCGACCACCGCGCCGGGCAGCTGCGGCAGCGTACGCGGCAGCAGGCTGTGCTGGAGCGTGGTGGCGATGTGGTGCTCGGCCTCGTAGAGCTGGGCGTTCTCCAGCCGGACGCCGACCAGCCGGGCCAGTTCGGTCAGCGCCGCCTGCTCGGTGCCGCCGCCCTCGCGCCGCCACACCCGCAGCTCACCGAGCTGCTCGCCGGACGTGCCGGTGAGCGGCAGCACCACTGTCGGGTCGGCGGGCAGGTCGCCGCCGGCGTCCTCCTCGTGACGGGCCCCGGTGGTGGTGACGCGGACCCGTCCGGCCTCGGCCAGGCGCAGCGCGTGCCGGGCGGCCACCCGCACCACCTCGGCTGTCGACCGGGCGGTGTTGATCTCCACGGCGGCGTCGGCGAGCGCCCGGAGCCGGCGGATGATCTGCCCACGCAACTGGCCCAGCTCGACGTTGGCCCGGACCCGGGCCACCAGTTCCTGGCTGGAGAAGGGCTTGGTCAGGTAGTCGTCGGCGCCCGCGGACAGGCCGGCGACCTCCTCGGCGGCGCCGGCCCGGGCGGAGAGCAGCACGATCGGCACGTACCGGGTGGCCGGTTTGGCGCGCAGCGCGGCGACCAGCCCGAAGCCGTCCAGCCGGGGCATCATCACGTCCGTCAGCACCAGGTCGAACGGGGTCTCGACGGCCAGCCGCAGCGCCTCCGCGCCGTCCGGCACGGCGACCACCTCGTACGCCGGGGAGAGCAGCCGGACGACGTGCTCGCGCAGGTCGGCGTTGTCGTCGGCGAACAGGATCCGGCCCGCGCCGCCCGGCGTGCCGTTCGGCTCGGGCAACCCGACGGGCCGGGCCACCTCGTCGGTCCAGAGCGCCGTCTCGGCGACGTAGAGGCGGGCCTGCTCCGGCTCGGTCAGCGGCACCGGCGAGAGGGCGGACACCCGGTCGGCGGGCAGGTGCGCGTACCCGAACGGCATGGTCACGGTGAACGTGGTGCCCCGGTCGACGACACTGTGCGCGGTGACGGTGCCGCCGTGCATCTCGACCAGCTCGCGGACCAGGGCCAGGCCGATGCCGGTGCCCTCGTGGGTACGCGAGCGGGCGCCGGCGACCCGGTGGAAACGCTCGAAGACCTGCGGCAGCTCCTCCGGCGCGATGCCGACGCCGGTGTCGGTCACCTCCAGGACGGCGGCCCGGTCGGTCGCGCGTACCCGGACCCGGATCTCGCCGTCGAAGGTGAACTTGACCGCGTTCGACACCAGGTTGAGGACGATCTTCTCCCACATGTCCCGGTCGACGTAGACCGGCGCGGGCAGCGGCGGGCAGTCCACCACCAGGCGCAGCCCGGCCCGCTCGGTGGCCGAGCGGAACGTGCTGGCCAGCCGGGAGGTGAAGTCGGACAGGTCGGTGGGCTGGTAGCGGGCGGCCAGCCGGCCGGACTCCAGCCGGGAGAAGTCGAGCACCGTGTTGACCAGCTTGAGCAGGCGCAACCCGTTGCGGTGCATGACGGTGAGCCGGTCGAGGTAGCGATCCGGCAGTTCCCGGTCGGCGAGCATCTCCTCCAGCGGCCCGAGGACCAGCGTGAGCGGGGTGCGGAACTCGTGGCTGACGTTGGCGAAGAAGTTGGTCTTGGCGCGGTCGAGCGCGGCCAGCTCGGCGGCGCGGGCGCGTTCCTGCTCGTACGCCCGCTGCTTGCCCACCGCCCGGCTGACCTGCGCGGCGACCAGGCCGACGAAGTCGCGGTAGTCGTCACTGAACGGCAGCCGGCGGGACACGCCGAGCAGCAGCACCCCGGCCGCCTCGTTCGTCGCGGTCAGCGGCAGCAGGAGCGCCTGGCCGGCGGCGTCCGGCGGCACCGCGCCGGGCAGCTCGGCGGTGGCGATCCAGCGCGGCTCGGTGAGCGGCTCGCCGTCGGACACTCCGGGCGGCGGACCGGCGACAACGGCGGGGTCCACGCCCGAACAACCGCCCGCCACGAGATCGCCACGCTCGTCGGGGAACCACAGCGCGCTGAACGGCACGTCGGCTCGGTGGGCGTCGAGCACCCGGGTGACCGCCCGGCCCAGTTCCCGCATGTCCGGCACTTCGCCCAGCTCGTTGCCCAGCTCGGCCAGGGCCCGCAGCCGGCGCTCGCCGAGCACCCGCCCGGTGGTCTCGTTGACGAAGCAGAAGATCCCGCTGACGGTGCCGTCGACGTCGCGGATCGGGTCGTACGAGACGTCGAAGTAGACGTCCTCCAGGAAGCCGTGCCGGTTCAGCACGAAGGGATGGTTCTCACCCCGGTAGGGCACGCCCGTGCGGCGCACCCCGTCCAGCAGCGGGCCGAGCACGTCCCAGGTCTCGGCCCAGTGCCGGTGCGCGGCCTGCCCGATCACGGCGGGGTGCTTGTCGCCGATGGTCGGCCGGTAGGCGTCGTTGTAGAAGGCCAGGTGCTGCTCGCCCCAGAACACCACCATCTGGGCGCGGGACGACAGCATGGTGCTCATCGCGTGGGAGAGCGCGGCGGGCCAGCGGTCCGGGCTGCCGAGCGGGGTGGCGGCCCAGTCGAAGGCGCGCAGCCGCTCGCCCATCTCGCCGCCGGCCGCGAACGCCGCGGCGAGCAGCGGCGACAGTGACGCCTCGCCGGCCGCCGGGGACGAACGACTGTCGTCCCCGCCCCCCTGGGCCGAGCCCATGCAGCCTCCCGCTCCGGCCATGATCACGACGGTCGGCGCTGTCACGCCGACCGTCCCCGCCTACTACCCCGACGGACGAGCAACGTAACGCACCCGCACCGTTCGACGCTGGTTACCTCCGCCTCATCCTGGCGTAACAGACGGGCCGGGGCGACTCGGGCGGTCCGGCCGGGATGACCAGGCCGGAGATTCAGCTGTCCCCACCTACGAAATGTGAGTGTGTGATCTGGCCGACACCACGGACCGGACCAGCGCGGCCACCGGTCGCGGGTCCGGCTCGTTCTCCGGATGCCACTGCACCCCGAGCACGAAGCGCCGCGCCGGATCCTCCACCGCCTCGATCACCCCGTCGTCGGCCCAGCCGGTCACCGCCAGGCCGCCGGGGTCGGCCACCGCCTGATGGTGGTACGAGTTGACCCGGTCCACCCCGGCCATCACCTCGGCGGTCCGGCTGCCGGCGGCGAAGCGCACCGGGTGCGACCCGTACACGCCCGGCGCGGGACGGTGCCCGTCGTGCCCGACCACGTCCGGCAGGTGCTGGTGCAGCAGGCCGCCGTACGCCACCGCGAGCAGCTGCATCCCCCGGCACACGCCCAGCACCGGCAGGTCGGCGGCGAGCGCGGCGCTCAGCAGCGTCGTCTCCCCGGCGTCGCGCTCCGGCCGGCTCTCGGTGCGCGGGTCGGGCGGCTGCCCGTACCGCTCCGGGCCGACGTCCGCGCCGCCGGCCAGCAGCAGCCCGTCCAGCATCCCCAGCACGTCCGCGTCGGCGTCGTCCGGGGGCAGCACCACGGCCCGGCCGCCCGCCGCGGTGACCGCCCGGACGTACGCGTGCGGCACGAGCGTCGCCGGCACGTCCCGCCACACCGCCCAGCCGGCCGGCTCGACGTACGCGGTGATGCCGATGACCGGCCTCATAGCGGTGTGACGTAGGCGCCGGTGATCCCGCCGTCGACGACGAACTGCGCGGCGGTCATGAACGAGGCGTCGTCGCTGGCGAGGAACGCCACCGCGGCGGCGATCTCGGTGGGATCGCCGAACCGGCCCATCGGCACGTGCACCAGCCGCCGGGCCGCCCGCTCCGGGTCCTTGGCGAACAGCTCCAGCAGCAGCGGCGTGGCCACCGGACCGGGGCACAGCGCGTTGACCCGGATGCCCTCGCGGGCGAACTGCACGCCCAGCTCCCGGGTCATCGCCAGCACCCCGCCCTTGCTCGCCGTGTACGCGATCTGCGACGTCGCCGCGCCCATCAGCGCCACGAACGACGCGGTGTTGATGATCGAGCCCTTGCCCTGCCGCCGCATGTGCGGGATGACGTACTTGCAGCACAGGTAGACGCTTGTGGTGTTCACCCGCAGCACCCGTTCCCAGGCGTCCAGGCCGGTCTCCAGGATGGAGTCGTCGTCCGGCGGCGAGATGCCCGCGTTGTGGAACGACACGTCCACCCGGCCGTGCCGCTGCACCACCCCGTCGAACAGGTCGCGGACCGCCGTCTCGTCGGCCACGTCGGCGGCGACGAACTCGCCGTCCACCTCCTGCGCGGCCCGGGTACCGGCGTCGGCGTCGATGTCCACGCACACCACCCGGGCGCCCTCGGCGGCGAAGCGCCGCACGGTGGCCAGCCCGATGCCGCTGCCCGCGCCGGTCACGACCGCCACCCGGTCGGAAAGCCGTCCCTGCACTGTGATCACTCCTCGGTGCCGATGAACACGTTCTTGACGTCGGTGAAGGCGTGCAGCGCGTCCGGACCCAGCTCCCGGCCCAGGCCGGAACGCTTCATCCCGCCGAACGGGGTCCAGTAGCGAACCGAGGAGTGCGAGTTGACGCTGAGGTTGCCGGCCTCGACCGCGCGGGCCACCCGCACCGCCCGCCCGACGTCCCGGGTCCAGATCGAGCCGGAGAGGCCGTACTCGGTGTCGTTGGCGAGCCGGATCGCGTCCGCCTCGTCGTCGAACGGCAGCACCGAGACGACCGGGCCGAAGACCTCCTCCCGCCAGTGCCGGTCGGCCGGGGAGCCGGCGAGCAGCACCGTCGGGGCGTACCAGAAGCCGGGGCCGTCGGGGCAGGAGCCGGTGAACGCGACGTCCGCGCCGTCGACGTACCCGGCGACGCGGTCCCGGTGCGCGGCGGAGATCAGCGGGCCCATCTCGGCCGTGTCCCGGGCCGGGTCCTCCACCCGCACCGCCCGCACGGCCGGTTCGAGCAGTTCCAGGAACCTGTCGTACACCTGGCGCTGGACCAGGATGCGGGAGCGGGCGCAGCAGTCCTGGCCGGCGTTGTCGAAGACCGCGTACGGCGCGGTGGCCGCCGCCTTCTCCAGGTCGGCGTCGGCGAAGACGATGTTGGCCGACTTGCCGCCCAGCTCCAGCGTCACCCGCTTCACCTGGGCGGCGCAGCCGGCCATGATCCGCGTGCCGACCTCGGTCGAGCCGGTGAAGCAGATCTTGCGGACCGCCGGGTGGGTGACGAACCGCTCGCCGACCACGCTGCCCTGACCGGGCAGCACTGTGAACACGCCGTCGGGCAGCCCGGCGTCGCGGGCCAGCTCGGCGAGGCGCAGCGCGGTCAGCGGGGTCAGCTCGGCCGGTTTCAGCACGACCGTGTTGCCGGCGGCGAGCGCCGGGGCGAACCCCCAGCCGGCGATCGGCATCGGGAAGTTCCACGGCACGATCACGCCGACCACGCCCAGCGGTTCGTGGAACGTGACGTCGAGCCCCCCGGGCACCGGGATCTGGTGCCCGGTCAGCCGTTCCGGCGCGCCCGCGTAGTAGTCGAGCACGTCGCGGACGTTGCCCGCCTCCCAGCGCGCGTTGCCGATGGTGTGCCCGGCGTTGCGCACCTCCAGCAGAGCCAGTTCCTCAAGGTGCGCGTCGACTTGGGCCGCGAACCGCCGCAGCAGCCGCCCCCGATCCCCCGGCGCCACGTGACGCCACGTCTCGAACGCCGCGGAAGCCCGCGCGACAGCCGCATCCACGTCCTCAACGGAGCACCCCGGAACGACCCCGATCCCCGCCCCGTCAACAGGCGAGATCACCTCACCCACGCGGTCCCCCTCCCCTCAGCTCGGCGATCTTGTAGTTGCTGCCCCGGCGAAAGCCGCACAACGCCCGCGTCGAGGGCTGTAAGTGCAAGATCGGCGTCGACAGCGGGGGCGCGAGGGCGGGCGCGGGGGCGAGGGAGGGCGGCGGGTCAGAGGCGTTCGAAGCCACGGGTCAGCTCCCAGTCCGTCACCGCGGCGTCGAAGGCGGTCAGCTCGACCTTCGCCTGGTTGGCGTAGTGGTCGGCCACCTCGTCGCCGAACGCCTCCCGGGCCACCTCGGAGCGCTGCCACAGGTCCAGCGCGTCACGCAGCGTGGTTGGCACCCGCTCGGCGTCCGGGTCGTCGTACGCGTTGCCGGCGCACTCGTCCGCCAGCTCCAGCTCGTTCTCGATGCCGTGCACGGCCCCGGCCACCAGTGCGGCGATCGCCAGGTACGGGTTGACGTCGGCCCCCGGCACCCGGTTCTCCACCCGCATCCCCTGCCCGTGCCCGACCAGCCGCAGCGCGCAGGTGCGGTTGTCGGTGCCCCAGCGCAGCGCGGTCGGCGCGAACGAGCCCGGCTGATAGCGCTTGTAGGAGTTGATGTTGGGCGCGAAGAACAGGCTGAACTCGCGCATGGTGGCGAGCAGCCCGGCCAGCACCCGCTGACCGGTGACGCTCAGGTGCGCGGGCCCGTCCCCCAGCATCGCCGACGAGCCGGAGGCGTCACGCAGCGAGAAGTGGATGTGGCAGGAGTTGCCCTCCCGCTCGTTCGGCTTCGCCATGAACGTGATCGCCATGCCCTCCTGGGCGGCGATCTCCTTCGCGCCGTTCTTGTAGATGACGTGGTGGTCGGCGCAGCGCACCGCCTCGTCGTACCGGAAGGCGATCTCGTGCTGGCCGAGGTTGCACTCGCCCTTCGCGCTCTCCGGGGTGAGCCCGGCGCCGGCCATCTCGGTGCGGATACGGCGCAGCAGCGGCTCGACCCGGGCGGTGCCGAGCAGCGAGTAGTCCACGTTGTACTGGTTGGCCGGCGTGAGATCGCGGTAGCCGCGCCGCCACGCCTCCTCGTACGAGTCGCGGTAGAGCACGAACTCCAGTTCGGTGCCGGCGTACGCGGTCAGCCCGTGCGCGGCCAGCCGGTCCAGCTGCTTGCGCAGGATCTGCCGGGGCGAGGCGACCACCGGGCCGGAGCCGTCCAGCCACTCCAGGTCGGCCAGCAGCAGCGCGGAGCCGGGCTGCCAGGGCATCCGGCGCAACGTGTCCAGGTCGGGGCGCATGGCGAAGTCGCCGTAGCCGCGTTCCCAGCTCGACATCGCGTACCCGTCGACGGTGTTCATGTCGACGTCCACGGCGAGCAGGTAGTTGCAGCCCTCGCTGCCGTGCGTGACCACCTGGTCGAGGAAGTAGGGCGCGTGGAACCGCTTGCCCTGCAAGCGCCCCTGCATGTCGGTGAGGGCGAGCACCACCGTGTCGATCTCACCCTCGGTGACGGCGACCCGCAACTGTTCCAGCGAGAGCGGCGTTGGTTTCATCAGGGGCCTCCATCACCAAGGTCTACTGGCAAACCGGATCACCGTCAATGCCCCGGCGAGGCCGGGTGCGAAACCGGGGAGAGCACATGCGCCGTCGTACCGTCGCGGTCGTCGCCGCCGTCCTCGCGATCGTGCTGGCCGCCACCGACGCGCACGCCGACCGCAGACCCGCCGAGGGGCGACCCGCTGCCGGGCCGGACCGGCCGGCGACCGCCGACGCGCGACCGGTCATGCTCGACCTGCGCGGCTTCGACGGACGCTCCGGCTGGTCCGGCTACGACCTGAGCCGCCCGCACGTCGTCGCCACCGGCCTGGAGGCGCCGTGGGGCCTGGGCTTCCTGCCCGACGGCAGCGCCCTGGTCGCACAGCGGGACCGGGGCACGATCCTGCGCGTACGCCCCGGACGCCCGGCCCGCGAGGTGGCGCGGATCGCCGACGTGGTCGCGGGTGGGGAGACGGGCCTGCTCGGGCTGGCGGTCTCCCCCACGTACCGCCGGGACCGGTGGGTCTACGCCGCCTACACCACCGCCACGGATCTGCGGATCGTCCGGTTCCGCCTCGGCTCGTCCCGCGCGCCCCGGGTGCTGGTCAGCGGCATCGCCCGCAGCTCGGTGCACGCCGGCGGGCGGATCGCGTTCGGCCCCGACGGCATGCTCTACGCCGGGATCGGCGACGCCGGGGTGGCCGCCCGCGCGCAGGACCTGACCAGCCGCAACGGCAAGATCCTGCGGCTCCGCCCGGACGGCCGGACGCCCGCGGACAACCCGTTCCCGGGCTCGCTCGTCTACAGCTACGGCCACCGCAACGTGCAGGGCCTCGCCTGGGACCGGCACGGCCGGCTGTTCGCCACCGAGTTCGGGCAGAGCACCTGGGACGAGGTGAACCGGATCGTGCCCGGCGGCAACTACGGCTGGCCGGTCGTCGAGGGCGTCGCCGGTGACCCCCGGTTCCGCGACCCGGTCGTCGTCTGGCCGCCCGCCCAGGCGTCCCCGAGCGGCGCCGCTTTCGCCAGGGGCACGCTCTACGTCGCCGCGCTGCGCGGCGCCCGGCTGTGGGCGGTGCCCGTCGACGCCGCCGGCCGCGTCGGCGTACCGGTGGCGGAGCTGGCCGGCACGTACGGCCGCCTGCGTACCGTCGAGGTGGCCCCCGACGGCGCGCTCTGGGTCGCGACCAGCAACCGCGACGGCCGCGGCACCCCGGCGGCCGGCGACGACCGCATCCTGCGCTTCCCGCTCACCCACCGCCGCCCCACGATCTGACCCCCGGGGTACGCGGACAGCCCGCGCCGCGTCAGCCACGAACCCGCGCCCAGGCCAGGAATCGGCTGTGCAGGTCCGGCGCGTGGTCGGGATTCAGTTGGGCGAGTTGTTCCCGCGCCTCGGTCATCAGCCCGCCGAGATAGAGCAGCAACGCGGTACGGTCCTCCCGGTACTCGACGAGCAGCGACAGCCGGGCCGGCCGGCAGGGCCACTCCGCCCCGCAGTTGCGGCACCGCCAGAGCGGGCGCACAGGCAGGTGCGGAACCACGCGCCGGCCCATCACCGCAGCCTTCGGGCGATCGCACGCGCCTCGTCGTCGGTGAGCGGAAGGAACCAGAAGAACCGCCGGACGATCTCGGGCGGTTCCGGCCCCTCGACGCGGCCACGCAGATCCCGGATCGCGCCGCGTACGAGGAACGCCATCATCCGGATGAGCGCCGCCGGTTCGAGCTGGTCGCGGGGAATGCGACGCAGAGTGGGACACGGCCACGGCTCCCGGCAGCGCTCGCATGTCCAGTCCGGCTGATACCCGACGTGCCCGATGGCGCTGAGCACACCGACCAGAGCCGTCACCAGCGGCCCCCGTTCGCCCGCCACTCCTGCGCCGGTGTCAGACGCCCCGGGCTGCCCGGGCGAACCGTGGGAAACACCCGGGTCGGCTCGCGCATCCACGCCGGCAGGTTGCTGCCGGGGTCTCGCTTCGGCAGGGTGGGCAGCTCCCGGGTACGGCACCGGAACCATCGGACACGCACATCGGCCTCCTCGTTGATGGAGGGGGCCGCCCGGCATCGTCGGGACCGGGCGGCCCCGGGCTGGAATCCGCCCGTGCTCGCCTGCGACGAGCGAATCCGCATGCGTGACAGTCTGGTGAGGACATCGCTACGGTCGGAAGGCATCAAGCCTGGTCACGGCGCACGAGTGAAGCACCGGGCCGGTCGGCGGATGTCGAATGAAATTCACGCACGGACTGTGGAGGAACTGTGGAGGAACCGACAGCCGATCTCATCCGATCGCAGCTCCGCCGGATGCGCTCCGCCGCCGGTCTCAGTCAGGAGGAGTTCGGCAGGCTTCTGCACTACTCCGCGTCCATGGTCTCGGCAGTGGAGACTGGGGCCCGTCCGCTGGATCGCGTGTTCCTTGCGCGAGCAGATGAGGCGCTGAAGACCGGCGACCTGCTGACAACGCTGCTGAAGATGGCCGAACGGGAGAGCCAGCCTTCGTGGTTCCGTCCCTGGCTGGAGGCCGAGCGCTCGGCCCGTCAGCTTCGGTATTTCAATCCGTCCCTGATCCCTGGCCTGCTTCAGACGGCGAACTATGCCCGGATGGTGCTGCGCTTCGACAGCACGAGACCCCACGAGGAAGTGGAGAAGCAGGTAGCTGCACGATTGGAGCGGCAGGAGATCTTGCTTCGCGACCGTCCCCCGCTCGTCATCGCAGTGACTGATGAGTCAGCGCTCCGCCGCCGTGACGCCATCATGGCCGAGCAGCTCGCGCACCTGCTGCACATGGCCGAACTGCCGCACGTCCAACTACACGTTATTCCAGCCGATGCCGGTCATCACGTCGGCCTTTCCGGGCCGCTGGCGCTGGCCCACTCGGCGGAAGGCGGCTGGGTGGGGCACCTGGAGAACCAGCTTGCGGGTCTGGTCGTCGATGGCGAGGATGCGATGGCGACGCTCCTGGCACGGTGGGAAGGCGTCCGCAGCGTAGCCTTGCCGCAGACCCTGTCGGTCGCCCTGATAAAGGAAGTAGAGAGTCAGCATGGACCTCAGTAGCGCGATCTGGAAGAAGTCCACCCGCAGCGGCACGAGCGGTGGTGACTGCGTGGAGGTGGCCGACAACCTGCCGGGAGTCGTACTCGTACGCGACAGCAAGGACCGCGACGGCGGCACCCTCCACGTCACCCCGTCCTCGTGGCGGTCATTCATCGCCCTGGCCAAGCAGACCGGACCCGCAGCCTGACCAACAGGCCACTTCACATCGGCTGGACCCAGGCCGCTCGCCACTGCGGGGACGGGTCATGGCCGAGGCTGGTCCAGTACTCCCGGCCCTCGACGATCCGCCCGTCGCGCACGGTCCAGAACGAGGCGACCCGGTGCACGCCCATCCCCTCGTGCGGCACCTCCACCTCGGACACCACCGTCTCGCCCGACGCCACCACCCGCAGTACCCGGATCGACCAGCCCTCCGGGTACTCGGCGTTGATCTTCACGTAATTGTCGCGACCCACGATCCGCTCGGCGCTGGCCGGCCACTCCACCACCACGTCGTCGGCCAGCAGCTCGCCGACGCCGGCCCAGTCGCGGGCCTGCATGCGATCCCACAGCGCGCGTACCACCGCTTCCGCATTCATGGGCCGGATCATGGCAGGCCCCACCGACAGCTACGACGGCTCGGCGGGCTCCGGCTCCGGATCGGCCTGTTCGACGGTACGGCGCGGGCCGGTGAACCACTTGCGGGCCGAGGCGTACCACCAGATGGCGACGCCGAGCAGCACGCCACCGATCGCGATGGGCGCGTAGTTCACAGCCGTCCAGCTGAAGTCGGGGTTGCCTGGTACACCCGCCGGGACGATCGGCAGCACGAAGTAGATCGAGATCACGGCGATCTCGACCACCGCGATCCAGCCGAGCAGCTTGTAGCGGCGGCCGAGCGTCCACGGGCCCGGGGTGAACCGGTCGCCCATCCGCAGCCGCAGGAAGATCGGGATGATGAAGGACAGGTACAGCCCGATCACCGCCACCGACACCACCGCGTAGAACGCGACAGGGATGCCGCCGCGCTGGTAGAGCGCGGGCAGCGTGAGCACCAGCCCGGCCAGCGTCGCGCCGATGATGGCGTTCACAGGCGTGCCGTTGCGGTCGACAGTCGACCACAGCCGCCAGCCGGGCACGGCCCGGTCGCGGCTGAACGCGTACGCCATCCGCGACATCGACGTCACGCAGCTCATGCCGCAGAAGAACTGCCCGATGGTGGAGATGATGATGACGGCCTTGAAGAAGAACGGCGTCAGCGCCGTCTCGAAGATCGCCCCGGAGAAGCCGCCCGCCTCGTTTATCGCGTCCACGTCGGTGGCGGCGAACAGGAACGCCAGCAGCAGGATCCAGCCGCCCACCGCCGAGTAGAAGATCGACCGCCACAGCCCCTGCGCGGCGGCCTTGGACGCGCCGCGGGTCTCCTCGGAGACGTGCGCGCAGGCGTCGAAGCCGGTGATCGTGTACTGCGTGAGCAGGAAGCCCAGCGGCAGCACGTAGAACCAGAACGCCAGCCCGCCGGTGTCGCCGTCACCGAAGCCGGAGTTGTTGAACCGCTCGGTGAACACGAACTGGAAGCTCTGGTGGTTGTCCGGGACCAGGACCAGGATCAGCACCACGGCGGCCGCGCCGGCCACGTGCCACCAGACCGAGACGTTCTGGAGTACGTCGATGATCCGGTGCCCGTAGATGTTGATCAGCCCGTGCAGCGCGAGGATCACCACGAACAGCCCGAACGTCTGGTGCCCGGTGCCGGCCCAGCCGTCGAACAGCGCCGACAGCGTCAGGTTGAGGAACGTGGCGCAGCCGTAGTCGACAGAGGCGGTCACCGCGACCAGCCCGATCAGGTTGAGCCAGCCGGTGAACCAGCCGTGCACCGGCCGGCCCATGGTCGCCGCCCACCAGTAGATCCCGCCCGCCGTCGGGTACGCGGAAACCAGCTCGGCCAGGCAGAAGCCGATGATCAGGATGAACAGCGAGATCAGCGGCCAGCCCCAGGAGATCGCCACCGGGCCGCCGTTGTTCCACGCCTGGCCGAACGTGGTGAAGCAGCCGGCCAGGATCGAGATGATGGAGAACGAGATCGCGAAGTTGGAGAAGCCGCTCCACTTGCGGCGCAACTCCTGTTTGTAGCCGAGTTCGGCGAGTCGTCGGGCGTCGTCGTCCATCGGCTGCTCGGCGGTCGGCGCGGGCGTCGTGGCCACTGCACACCTCCTCGAGGCGATGCTCGTGCGAGTGCTCGCAGTGTGCTCCCGGCCGATCAAGGTGGTCAATACGTACCCCGGTAATTGCGTTGTCGCCGGATCCCACCGGGGGCATCATTGTGGGCGTGACCAGGCCCGACCCGACGGGCCGGCGCCGGGCGCTCGGCAACGCCCGGTCCGCGGCGGCGCGCGGCGTCCACCTCTCTCTCACTGAAGTACGGCGATCGGCCGTACCCTCCGGACGCCCCGCGCCGCCGCACCTCTAGACGAACAGCAACCCGGCGACCCAGAGCGCGGCGATCATCAGGCCGGCCATGAACTCCAGCAGCATGGACAGCCCGGCCGCCTTCAGCGCCTGCACGGTGGCCGGCCAGGCGAGCCGGGTGTCGCCCAGCCGCAGCCGCTCCGCGCCGAAGATCCCGCCGACGAAGCCGATCGGCAGCCCGACCACCGGGATCACGAAGAAGCCGACCACCCCGAGCAGCCCGCCGACCAGCAGCGACGACGTGGGCACGCCGGTCCGCTTCAGGTTCCGCCCGGGCCACAGGTACTTGAGCACGGTGCCGCCGGCGGCGATCACTGTGGCGGCGGCGAGCACCGCCCAGCGGCCCGGCCCGGCGCCGCCGAACAGCGCCCACACCAGTACGCCGCCCCAGCACAGCGGCAGCGCCGGCAGCCCGGGCACTACCACTCCGGCCAGCCCGGCGATGATCGCCAGCGCGGCGACCACCGACACCACGGCCTGCGAATCGGTGAGGCTCACCGTTCTCCCTTCCTCGCCTGCCGCCGCGTGAGCGGGAGGTGTTAAGCGGGGCCCCCTGCTCTACCGGAGGCGTTAACAGGGGGCCCTTCCTTACCCGCCCAGGCGGGCGCGGATGCCGTCGGCGGGCATCGGGGCGCCGAACAGGCGGCCCTGACCGGTGTCGCACCGCAGCGCCCGCAGCCGCTCGGCCTGCACCTCGGTCTCCACCGCCTCGGCCGTGACCGACAGCTCCAGCGCGTGCGCCAGCCGGACCAGCGCGTCCACGATCCGCTCGTCCCGGTGGTCGGCGACCGCGTCCCCGCCGTCACCCTTTATCCCCTCGACGAACGGGCCCGCCAGCTTCACGCAGTGGATCGGCAGCCGCCGCAGGTACGCCAGGTTCGAGTACCCGGTGCCGAAGTCGTCGATGGCCAGCCGCAGCCCCAGGTCGGCGAGCTGGTGCAGGGTCCGCAGCGGCTCACCCGCGCTGCCCATGACCGCGCTCTCGGTCAGCTCCAGCTGCAACAGCTCGGCCGGCAGGCCGGTGTGCTGCAACGCCTCGGCGACCGTCTCCACGATGGCCGGGTCGTCCGCCTGCCGGGCGGCCAGGTTGACGCTGACCACCAGCGACGTCTCCGGGTACGCGCGCCGCCACGACTCGGCGTCGCGGCACGCCTGACGCAGCACCCACGCGCCGAGCCGGACGATCAGGCCGGTCTCCTCGGCCAGCCCGATGAACCGGTCCGGCCCGATCAGGCCCAGCTCGGGGTGCTGCCAGCGCACCAGCGCCTCGACCGCCACCATCGTGCCGTCCAGCAGCGACACGATCGGCTGGTAGTGCAGCACGAACTCGTCCCGGTCCAGCGCGGCGGGCAGGTTCGCGGCCAGCGCCGAGCGGGCGATGTCGGCGGCGCTGCGCTCCGGGTCGTACACCGCCCAGCGTCCCCGGCCCTCCGCCTTGGCCCAGTACAGCGTGGTGTCGGCGGCCTTCATCAGGTCACCGACGCTGGTTTCCGCCGCCGGGCACTCCACGATGCCGATGCTCGCCGACACGGCGAGCTGCTGGTCGGCGACGTGCACCGGCGCGGAGACGGCGGCCAGCGCCAGTTCGGCGACCTCCACCGCGTCGTCGATGCCGCCGTCGGAGTCGACCAGGATGACGAACTCGTCGCCGCCCATGCGGGCCACCAGGTGACCGCGCCCGGCCACGCAGTCGCTGAGCCGGCGGGCGATCACCTTGAGCAGCCGGTCGCCCAGGTCGTGGCCGAGGCTGTCGTTTATCGCCTTGAAGCCGTCCAGGTCGATGAAGCAGAGCCCGACGCGCTGGTCGTCGCCCGCCCCGTCGAAGACGGTGCCGAGCGTCTCGAAGAACAGCGTCCGGTTGGGCAGGCCGGTCAGCGGGTCGTGCAGCGCCTGGAACCGCAGCCGCTGCTGCAGCTCGTACCGCTCGGTGATGTCCTCGACCATGGCGACGGTGAACCGGGGCCGGCCGTCGTCGTGCCGGATCAGCGAGACCGCGAGGTCGGTCCAGACGACGCTGCCGTCCTTGCGGTAGTAGCGCTTCTCGACCCGCGCGCTGTCCCGCTTGCCCTCGATCAGCTCCTGGTACAGCTCCCACATGCCGGCCGCGTCGTCGGCGTAGGCCAGCGCCGACACGTTCATCCGCCGCATCTCCGCGACGGTGTAGCCGAGCATGTCCGCGAAGGACTGGTTGACCTCGATGATCTGCCCGTCCACACCGGCGATGCCGATGCCGATGACGGCGCCGGTGAAGACCGCCCGGAAGCGGGCCTCGCTGTCCCGCAGCGCCTGCTCGACGGTGTCCCGCGCCTGCCAGGCGGAACGGGAGATCCGCTCCTGCTGGCTGAACACCCGGTCGCGCAACGCGCGGGCGAACCCGGCGGCGAACGCGCCCTGCAGCAGCGCGACCCGCTCGCGCAGTTCGGGTGACTCCGCCCGGCCGGGCAGCACCCACTGCAGGAACCGGTCACCGAGCGCCTGCACCGACCAGTCGAGCACGCCGGGCTCGGTGAGATGCGCCTGCACCAGGGCCCGTCCCACCTCCTCCGCCGGGCGGGCGGAGAAGGTGGGGGCGAGCAGGGCCTCGCCGAGCCGCTCGGTGAGCGGCACCAGCAGGCGCTCGGTCTCGGCCGCGGTCAGCGGCACGAATCCGATGCGGCGCACCGCACGAGCCCACTCGGCGGCGTACGCGACGGCGCCGGGCCGGCTGACGTCTCCCCCGTCGATGTCCGGGGCGCGCATGGGATCAGCCGAGGGCGCGGTCGTGCCGGGCGACGCCGCCGAAGGCGCCGAACCGCTCCGGGTGCTCGTCCACGTCCGACGGTGACTCGGGCCGCCACAGTGGCATGTGCACCACGCCCGGTTCGAGGATCGTCCAGTCGCCGAAGAAGCCGGTGATCTCGGCCCGCGAGCGCAGCGTGATCTCGGTGGCGGTACGCGCGGACAGCCGCTGCGCGTCCAGCATCTCCTGCGGCTGGTCCTCGAACGTGGAGTGGGAGATGACCAGGTAGCTGCCCGGGGCGGCGGCCGCCCGCAGGGTGGCCAGGATGTCGGCCGGGCGGTCGGCGTCCGGGACGAAGTGCACGACGCCGGCGAGCAGGATGCCCAGCGGCCGGTCGAAGTCGATCAGCCCGCTGGACCGGGCGTGGTCCAGGATCAGCTTCGGCTCACGCAGGTCGGCCAGGACCGCGGTGGCGCGCTCGTTGCCGGCGAGCAGCTCGTGGCTGTGCGCCACGGCGACCGGGTCGATGTCGACGTACACGATGCGGGCGTCCGGGTTCGCGGCCTGGGCGACCTCGTGCACGTTGCCGACGGTGGGGATGCCGGAGCCGATGTCGAGGAACTGGTCGATGCCGGCGTCGAGCAGCACCCGTACCGCCCGGCGCAGGAACTCCCGGCCCGAGCGCATGGTGGCGGCCAGGTTCGGTGTCATGGCCGCGATCTGCTCGGCCAGCTGCCGGTCGATCTCGAAGTTGTGGGCCCCACCGAGGAAGTAGTCGTAGACCCGGGCGGCGCTCGGCCGACTCAGGTCGATCTCGGTGGGCGCGCCGTCCGGCGTCTGCATCGCTCGGTCCCCCAGGTCGTCGCCGCCGTCGCTGGCGGGTCGTGTGGTGCAGACCACTCTAGGCCGGTACGGCCAGGTATGGGAGATCCACAACGGGCGATGCTGCCGGCCGGCGTCAGTCGGCCGACTCCAGCAGCAGCGAGATGCCCTGGCCGACGCCGACGCACATGGTGGCGAGCGCCCGGCGGCCGCCCCGGCGGCGCAGTTCCAGCGCGGCGGTCAGCGCCAGCCGGGCGCCGCTGGCGCCGAGCGGGTGGCCCAGCGCGATCGCCCCGCCGCCCGGGTTGACGTGCTCGGCGTCCTCCGGCAGGCCCAGCTCGCGCAGCACCGCCACGGCCTGCGCGGCGAACGCCTCGTTCAGCTCGATCACGTCCACGTCGGCGAGCGACAGGCCCGTCCGGTCGAGCAGCTTGCGGGTGGCCGGCACCGGGCCGACCCCCATGATCCGCGGCGGTACGCCGGCCGCCGCCGCGCCGCGTACCCGGGCCAGCGGGGTGAGGCCGTAGCGTTCGACGGCGGCCGCGGAGGCGACGAGCAGCGCGACCGCGCCGTCGTTGACGCCGGAGGAGTTGCCGGCCGTCACCGTGCCGCCCTCACGGAACGGGGTGGGCAGCGAGGCGAGCTTCGCCAGCGTCGTCTCGCGCGGGTGCTCGTCGGCCTCGACCAGCGTCGTCTCGCGCTTGCCGGCGGGCACCGTCACCGGGACGATCTCCTCGGCCAGCCGGCCGTCGGCCTGCGCCTTGGCGGCCCGCTGCTGCGACCGGTACGCGAAGGCGTCCTGCGCGGCCCGGTCCACGCCGAACTCGGCTGCCACGTTCTCCGCCGTCTCCGGCATCGAGTCGACGCCCCAGCCCTTGCGCATCAGCGGGTTGACCAGCCGCCAGCCGATGGTGGTGTCGTACACCTCGGCGGTGCGGGCGTACGGCGTGGCCGCCTTCGGCATGACGAACGGCGCGCGGCTCATGCTCTCCACGCCGCCGGCCACCACCAGGTCGGCCTCACCGGCGACGATCGCGCGGGCGGCGGAGGCGAGCGCGTCCAGGCCGGATCCGCAGAGCCGGTTGACGGTGCTGCCCGGCACCTCCTCCGGCAGCTCGGCGAGCAGCGCGGCCATCCGGGCCACGTTGCGGTTGTCCTCGCCGGCCTGGTTGGCGCAGCCCAGGATCACGTCGTCGGTACGCGCCCAGTCGACCGACGGGTGGCGGGCCACCAGCTCGCGGACGACGTGCGCGGCCAGGTCGTCGGGGCGGACCCCGGCCAGGGCGCCGGCGTACCGGCCGATCGGGGTGCGGACTCCGGCAACGAGATAGGCCACTGTCATCGCGCGTACGTCCTTCGGGGGTGGGAAGGGGTCGGTGGGGGGTACCCGGCGCCAGGATATCCGTGACCGGAGCGGATAGGTTTGCCGCATGTCCGGGGCCCAGTTCAGCGCAGAGACAAGCGGCGGCGGCGCGTTCGTCCGCCAGCCCAACCGGTTCACCGGCCGGGTCACCCCGCACTCCACCTCCCCGGAGGGCGGCGGGCCGGACGATCAGGGGCGCTGGCCGCTGGAGGCGGGCCGCTACCGGCTGATCTGGTGCCGGGCCTGCCCGTGGGCGCACCGGGCCCGGATCGTGCGCGGCCTGCTCGGGCTGGACGAGGTGATCTCGCTGGGCACCGTCGACCCGATCCGGGACGAGCGGGGCTGGCGGTTCGCGCTCGACCCGGACGGCTTCGACCCGGTGCTCGGCATCGGCTTCCTGTCCGAGGCGTACCTGTCCACCGACGCGGACTACACCGGCCGGGTGACCGTGCCGGCGCTCGTGGACACGCTCACCGGACGGGTGGTCACGAACGACTATCCGCAGCTCACGCTCGACTTCTCGACCGAGTGGCGGCGGTTCCACGCGCCGGACGCACCCGATCTGTACCCGGTCGAGCTGCGCCCGGAGATGGACGCGCTGATGGCGGAGATCCACCGGGACGTCAACAACGGCGTCTACCGATGCGGGTTCGCCACCTCCCAGGAGGCGTACGACGAGGCGTTCACCGCGCTGTTCGCCCGCCTCGACGCGCTGAGCGAGCGGCTGGCCGGCCGGCGCTACCTGATGGGCGACGCGATCACCGAGGCGGACGTGCGGCTGTTCACCACGCTGGTGCGCTTCGACGTGGCGTACCACGGGCACTTCAAGTGCAACCTGCGCAAGCTGACCGAGATGCCGGTGCTCTGGGCGTACGCACGGGACCTGTTCCAGACGCCGGGCTTCGGCGAGACGGTGGACTTCGACCACATCAAGCGGCACTACTACGCCACCCACGACATGATCAACCCGACCCGGATCGTGCCGCTCGGCCCCGACCTGTCCGGCTGGACCACCCCGCACGGACGTGGCTGAGGACACCGGCCGCCGGATCTCCGCCGCGTTCGCCGCCGTCTGCCTGGCCGCCGGCGCGGCTGCGGTGACTGTTGCGGTGGTCGCCGGTCCCGGTCCCGGACCCGTCGCGTACGTGAGTGAGGCGGGCATCGCGGACAGCGGGTACGCCGGGGCGTACCGGATCGGGATCTTCTCGGTGGCCGCGTCGCTGCTGCTGCTCGCCGGGGCGCTGCCGCCGGGGTTGCGGGCGGCGGCCGGGCTGCTCGGCATCGGCGCGGTCGCGACTGTGCTGTCCGGCGCTGTCACGTGCAGCGAGGGCTGTCCGTTGCCGCCGTTCGAGGCGCCCACGGTGGCGGACCTGGTGCACGGCGGGGCCAGCATCGCGGCGACCGCCGCTGTGGTGCTGGCCATGCTCGTGGTGCTGTTCTCCGGGGCGGCGGACCAGGGGCTGCGGCGGATCGCCGCGGTCGGCGCGGCGGTGGCGCTGCCGGTGGCCGTCGTGGTCGCGCTGGCGCTGCTGCTGGTCGGCCGCAGCACGCTGCTCGGGCTGTCGGAGCGGGTGCTGCTGGTCGTGGTCGCCGCCTGGGGACTGGTCACCTCCGGATACCTGGCTGTAAGGAGCCTCACCGGCGACGGTCCTTCCGTTCCCACCCGCGACGGGAGTAACGTGTCGCGACGATGACCAATGTCTGGTGCCTCACCGAGCGCCTGTACGTCGATCTGCGACGGCAGGCCAGCGGCGTCTGTCCGGCGTAGCTCCACGCCCTGACGCCCGCCTTCCCTCTCCAGACCTTGGACCGTCCTCATGGCTTCCGCCCTGCGCAGAATTCCCTTCTCCGTCCAGATCCTGCTGGGCCTCGTGCTCGGTGTGGCGCTCGGTTTCCTCGCCCGCGCCGCCGACCTCGCCTGGCTGACCAGCACGCTCGACACCGTCGGCGGCCTCTTCGTCCAGCTGCTCAAGCTGGCCGTGCCGCCGCTTGTCTTCACCGCCATCGTGGTCAGCGTGGTCAGCCTGCGCGGCGTCGCCAACGCCGCCCGGCTCGCCGTCAAGACGCTGCTCTGGTTCGCCGTCACCGCGCTCATCGCGGTGAGCATCGGCATCGGCCTCGGCCTGCTCACCGACCCCGGCCGCGGCGTCAACCTGGACCCGGCCGGCGCCACCGCGCCGAAGACCACCGGCTCCTGGATCGACTTCCTCACCGGCATCGTCCCGACCAACCCGGTCGGCGCGTTCGTCGAGGGCAACGTCCTGCAGATGGTCTTCCTCGCCCTGGTGGTGGGTGCCGCCGCGCTGCTCGTCGGCGACGCCGCCGAGCCGTTCGTGTCGCTCAACCGCTCGCTGCTGTCGATCGTGCAGAAGGCGCTCTGGTGGGTCATCCGGCTCGCCCCGATCGGCACGCTCGGCCTGATCGGCAACGCCGTCGCCTCGTACGGCTGGGACCTGCTGGCCCCGCTCGCGAAGTTCACCACGGCCGTCTACGTCGGCTGCGCGCTGGTGCTGTTCGTGGTCTACCCGGTGCTGCTCGCGGTGGCCGGCAAGCTCAACCCGCTGCGCTTCTTCGCCGGCGCCTGGCCCGCCATCGAGCTGGCGTTCGTGTCCCGCTCCTCGGTGGGCACCATGCCGGTGACCCAGCGCTCGGTGGAGCGCCTCGGCGTCCCCCGCGAGTACGCCTCCTTCGCCGTGCCGTTCGGCGCCACCACGAAGATGGACGGCTGCGCCGCCATCTACCCGGCGCTCGCCGCGATCTTCGTGGCGCAGGTGTTCGGCGTGGACCTGGGCGTCACCGACTACCTGCTGATCGCGTTCGTCTCGGTGGTCGGCTCGGCCGCCACCGCCGGCCTGACCGGCGCGATCGTCATGCTCACGCTGACCCTGAGCACGCTGGGCCTGCCGCTGGCCGGGGCCGGCCTGCTGCTGGCCATCGACCCGATCCTGGACATGATCCGCACCGCCACGAACGTGGCCGGTCAAGCGGTGGTGCCGACCATCGTGGCCGCCCGGGAGGGCACGCTCGACCGGGCCGCGTACGACTCGGCCGGCAAGCGCGACCTGATCGAGCCGGTCGAGACCGAGCGGCTCGACCCCGTACCCGCCTGATCCACACTTCTTCGGGTGCGTCTTCCGAAAGCGGGAGGCGCACCCGAAGCCATGACCGGAGGATCTTCGACAATGAGCGCCCTGTTCACCCCGCTCGCCCTGCGCGGCGTCACGCTGCCCAACCGGATCGCGCTGGCGCCCATGTGCCAGTACAGCGCCGGGCCCGACGGCCTGCCCACCGACTGGCACCGCGTCCACCTCGGCTCCCGCGCGGTCGGCGGGGCCGGGCTCGTGATCACCGAGGCGACAGCTGTGGTGCCCGAGGGCCGGATCAGCCCGCAGGACACCGGCCTCTGGTCCGGCGCGCACGTCGACGCCTGGCGGCCGATCACCGCGTTCGTCGCCGACCACGGCGCGGTGCCGGCCGTGCAGCTCGCGCACGCCGGGTTCAAGGCGTCCACGTACCGGCCGTGGGCGCCGGCGCGCGGCGGCGTGCCGGACGCCGAGGGCGGCTGGACCCCGGTGGGCCCGGGCGACCAGCCGTTCGTGCCGGAGTACCGCACGCCCACCGCGCTGGACGAGGCGGGCATCGCCGCAGTGGTGGACGCCTTCGCCACCGCCGCCGGGCGGGCGCTGGACGCCGGGTTCGCCGCCGTGGAGATCCACGCCGCGCACGGCTACCTGCTGCACGAGTTCCTGTCCCCGCTGACCAACCGGCGCACCGACGGCTGGGGCGGCGACCGGGCCGCCCGGATGCGGCTCACCCTGGAGGTGGCCCGCGCGGTACGCGCCGCCGTCGGCGAGTCGGTGCCGGTGCTGACCCGGATCTCCGCCACCGACTGGACCGACGACGGCTGGACCGTCGAGGACAGCGTTGTGCTCGCCGGGGAGCTGGCCGCCGCCGGGGTGGACCTGGTCGACACGTCCTCCGGCGGCGCGGCGGTCCGGGCGTCCATCCCGGTCGGACCCGGCTACCAGGTGCCGCTGGCCGCCCGGATCCGCCGCGACGCCGGGGTGCCGACCGGCGCGGTGGGCCTGATCGTCGAGCCCGAGCAGGCCGAGCAGATCGTGGCCGGCGGCGAGGCGGACCTGGTGCTGCTGGGCCGGGAACTGCTGCGCGACCCGTACTGGCCGCGCCGCGCCGCCGCCAAGCTCGGCACCACCCCCGCCTGGCCCAACCAGTACGCCCGAGCCTTCTGACCGTGCGCGTCGATCATGAAGTTGGCGGCGTTCCGCGTCCGTTTTGTCGCCGCCAACTTCATGATCAACCGGGAGAACGCGGTCAGCCGGCCAGGTGGTTCCAGCGGGGTTCCAGGTCGGTCCAGGCGCCCTGGTCGGCCACCGTGCCGTCGATCAGCACCACCACGTGGTCGGCCCGCACCAGCGCGGCCCGCTTCGCGGTCGAGCCGACCACAGTCACCCCGTGCTCGCGCAGCGCCGCCCACAACGCCAGCTCCGTGCTCACGTCCAGCGCCGACGACACGTCGTCGGCCACCAGCAGCTCGGTACGCGGCGCGAGCGCCCGGGCCAGCGCCAGCCGCTGGAGCTGCCCACCGGAGAGCCGGGTGCCCTTGTGCCCGATCAGCAACCCGAGCCCGCCTCCCGCGGCGGCCAGGTCGTGTTCGAGCTGGGCGGTCGAGACCGCACCGGCGGCGTCCACCTGGTGCCCGAGCGCGATGTTGTCGGCCACCGTGCCGGAGAGCACCCGGGGCAGCTGACCCACGTACCCGACCTGGTTGGGGCGCAGGAACATCTCCGGCTCGGTCACCGGGTCGCCGTTCCAGCGCAGCTCGCCGACGTGGTGCACGATCCCGGCGAGTGCGCGCAGCAGCGACGACTTGCCGGACCCGACCGGGCCGACGACCAGCACCAGCTGCCCGCGCTCGACCACCAGGTCGACGTCGCGCACGGCCAGCGTGCCGTCGGAGTGCAGCGCGCCGAAGCCGGCCAGTTCCAGGCGGCGCAGCGGGTGCCGGGGCGGCGGCTCGGGCGCGGGCGCGGTCCCGGCGACCAGATCCAGGCCGGGCACCGGCGCCGCGTACACGGCCTCGCCGGTCATCGCCACCGTCCGCTTCGTCCACACCCGCGCCGACGGGTACTGCGAGACCAGTGACGCGGTGGTCCACGCGAACCAGCGGGCCGCGCCGAGCGTGGAGACGGCCACCAGCGTGGCGCCCGCGGACAGCCCGCCGGCCAGGTAGAGCGCCCACGCGCCGATCGGCAGCAGGCCGCTGGCCACCGACGGGGTGGACCGGGCCCACACCTGCATGGCGATCTCGCGCCGCTGCCGCTCGCTGCGTACCTCGTCGAGCCGGGCGAGGTGCCGCAGCACCGGGCGGGTGGCGCCGGCCAGCTTGACCGTACGGGCGGCGGACAGCGCGGAGACCAGCGCGGTGGCGAACGCGGCGCGCGCCTTCACCGTGCCGGCCGCGGTGCGTTCCAGCCGCGGCCCGAACAGCGTCGCCGCCAGCCCGGAGACCACCATCGTGCCGACGAAGAACAACGCCGGTACGAAGCTGCCGGTCACCAGCGTCATGGTGACCACGATGACCAGCGAGATGAACTGGTCCATCAGGTTGTCGGCGAGGTGCACCACCCGGTCGGTGTCGCCGCCCTGGGCCACCACCTCGGCCGGGGTGTGCCCGCTGACCCGGCGCGCGCCGGTCTGTCCGTGCACCAGCCGGGCGCTGATCCGCAGCATCTGCCGGATCCACCACTGCGGGAACCACAGGTTCGTCAGGTACGGCAGCGGCAGCACCACGAGCAGCGCGGCCACGATGCCCAGCGCCGGCAGCCACGGGTCGCCGCCGCCGACCAGGTCGGCCCAGAGCCAGGGCAGCACCGCGCCGTCCATCCCGAGCACAGTCATCACGATGAACAGGCCGACCGAGATCAGGCCGTACCGCGGGTCGTTGAGGCCCAGCCGGAGGATCTCGCGCATGGTCCGCGCGGGGGGCGCGGGCGGCGCGGGTGGCGGGTCGGCGCGCGGCACGGCGGCCGGCCGCGTCGCGGGCGCGGTGGGCGTCGCGGGCGCGTCGTCCCAGGCGGGGGCGTCGAGCAGGTCGACGCCGCCGCGCCGGGCGCCCACCCCGGCGTACGCCCCGGCGTGGCTGGTGGCGAGCAGTTCGGCGAAGCGGGCCGACTCGCGCAGCGGACCGGCCTCCAGCACGGTGCCGTCGGCCATCACGACCACCTCGTCGCAGCGGCGCACCGAGGAGAGCCGGTGCGCGATGACGATGCCGATCCGGTCGGTGAGCAGCCGTTCGGTGGCCTCGCGTACCCGGTTCTCGGTGACCGGGTCGAGCCGCGCGGTGGCCTCGTCGAGGATCACCACGTGCGGGTCGCGGACCAGGATGCGGGCGAACGCGACGAGCTGCTCCTGCCCGGCGGAGAGCACGTAGCCGCCGTCGCCGAGCCGGGTGTGCACGCCGTCGGGCAGCTCGGCGATCCAGCCGGACAGGCCCAGCTCGGCCAGCGCCCGCTCGGCGGCGTCCAGCAGCTCCGGGTCGAACAGCGCCACGTTCTCGGCGAGCGTGCCGGCCAGGATCTCGGTGCGCTGCGGCACCACGGCAATCCACCGGCGCAGTTCCTCCACGTCCAGGTCGACCAGGTCGGTGTCGCCGAGGAACACCGTGCCGCGGGGCACGTCGACCGCCCGGGTGAGCACCTTTGCCAGCGTCGACTTGCCCGAGCCGGTACGCCCGACGAGCGCGTACGAGCGGCCCCGGACGAAGTCGAGGCGCACGTCGCGCAGCGCCGGCCCGCGCTCGTCCCCGCCGACCGGGTAGCGGTAGGTGAGCCCGCGCACGGTCAGGTCGCCGTCGACCGGGGTGGCCCCGCCCTCCGGCTCCTGCGGCGACCCGGCGAGCAGTTGCACCCGGCCCCACGCGCCGAACGCCTGCTGCAGGTGCGGCACCCAGCGGGCGATGTGCTCGACAGTCGCGCCGAACGCGATGGCCAGCAGCCAGATCCCGGTCAGCCGGGCGGCGTCGACGCGGCCGGTGGCGAGCGCCCACGCGCCGCCCAGCACCACACCGGCGATGCCGACCCGGACCGCGCCGGCGGCGGCCGCGGTGACCCGGGCGGAGAGCCGGAACACCCGGACGCACCGGGCGATCACCTCGGCCGCGCGGCGGGCGTAGAGGCGCAGCACGTACGGCCGGGCGAGGCTGGTGCGCACGTCGTCCTGCCCGTGCACCGCCTCCTCCATCACCGCCGCGAGGTCGGACCACGCCTCCTCCTCGGCCATCCGGGCCGGGGCGATCCGGGCGGTCGGGCGGCGCAGCGTCACCGCGAGCAGGGAGGTGAGCACGATCATGCCGACACCGGCGGGCCACCAGACGATCAGCGCGCTCACCGTCGCGAGGACGCAGACCGCGAGGCCCTGCGCCAGCCGTACGCCGGTGTTCCGCATCTCGGCGGCGACCTGGTAGACGTCGTTGTCGATCCGGTCGAGCAACTCGCCGACCGGCGTGGTCTCCAGGGTGGGCAGGTCCTGGCCGAGCGCGACCCGGCAGAGCCGCCGCCGCACGTCGGCCGACCAGTCGGCGGTGAGCCGCGCCATGATCAGGCCGATCAGCAGGTCGGTGACGACAGCGGCGACGAGCGCCACCGCGAGCGCGACGAACCAGCCGGACGAACGGTGCACCAGCACCGGCCCGGCCAGCGCGGACGCGGCCGCCTGGCCACCGGCCCCGAGCACGATCAGCAGCAGGACCGCCGCCATCCGCCGGGGCGCCGTGGCCCAGAGATCTCGGAGCAGGCGCATGGAAGGTCCTCCGGACTCGGATCGGTGGGGGCGGTGACCTCACCCTCACCCTTCCGGCGGCCCGGAATCAACCGAATTACCGACCGCTGGTCAGGTCCGCGCGACCCGCCGGACGATGCCGAGCAGCGACTCCTGCACCTCGTCGATCGAGCGGTCCGGCGAGAAGACGAGCCAGTCCACCGCCACCACCAGCCCGACGCCGAACAGCGCCGAGCTGGCGGTACGCACGTCCAGGTCGGCCGGGAGGTCGCCGCTGTCCACGCCGGCCTGCACCGTGTCGGCGATCACCGCGATGGCCTCGCCGCGCAGCAGCCGCAGCGTCTGCTGCCACTCCCGGTTGGTCCGCCACATCTCCGAGAGCAGCAGCTGGGCGAAGGCGCGGTAGCGGCGGATGTACTCCAGTTGCGCGCGGACCAGCGCGCCCAGCGCCTCCAGCGGCGGCAGCCCGTCGACGGCGGCCCGGAACTCGGCGGTGAGCAGGCCGATGCCGTGCCGCAGCAGCTCCTCGAACAGGACGGTCTTGGACTCGAAGTTGTAGTAGACGGTCCCCTTCGCCACGCCGGCCCGGGCCGCGATGTCGTCCACCGTAGTGGCCGAGAATCCCTGCTCGGCGATGAGGTCCACCGCCGCCACGAAGAGGCGCTGGCGGGTGTCCTCGCGCCGGCGTGTCCGTCCGTCCGTCACCGGCTCATCCTCACATGGTCAGTTCGGGGTGCAGCTTGGCCGGGGTCAGCCGGCGGGAGCGGCGGGCCGCGCCGACGGTGAGCGCCATGGCGCCCAGCCCGAACGCGAGCAGCACCAGCGCGCCGGTGACCACCGGGGCGGTGGTGCCGCCGTTGATGGTGTGCCGCAGGCCGTCCACCACGTACGTCATCGGCAGCCAGGGGTGGATCGCCTGGAAGAAGCCGGGCGACGTCTGCACCGGGTAGGTGCCGCCGGACGAGGTGAGCTGGAGCATCAGCAGCGCCAGCGCGGCCAGCCGCCCGGCCGGGCCGAGCGCCACGCCGAGCAGTTGCATGATCGCGGTGAACGCCAGCGAGGTGAGCGCGAGCAGCCCGAACGTGGCCGCCCCGTGCCGCGGGTCGAGCCCGAGCGCCAGCGTCACCACCGTGTAGAGCACGGTGACCTGGGCCAGGCCGATGCCCGCGGCCGGGAGCCACCCGGCGAGCACGACCCGCCAGCCGGGCGCGCCGGACATCACGTGCCGCCGGTTGACCGGCCGCAACAGCATGTACGTGATCATCGCGCCGACCCAGAGCGCCAGCGACAGGAAGTACGGGGCGAAGCCCACGCCGTACGAGCCGGCCGGGTTCTGCGAGTCGCGGATCAGGCCGACCGGGTCGCCGAGGACGCCGGCGCGGGTGGTCGCGTCGTCGTACCCGGGTAGTTTCCGCTCCCCGGCGGCGAGCCCGTCGGCGAGGTCGCCGGCGCCGCCCTCCAGCCGGGTCAGCCCGTCGACCAGCCGGTTGCTGCCGCTGCCGAGCTGGGCCAGGCCGCCGTCGAGCTGGCGGGCGCCGGTGGCGAGCCGGTAGAGGCCGCCGCGCAGCTCGGTCGCGCCGGTCGACGCGTCGCCGAGGCCGTCGCGGAGCTTGGCGCTGCCCTGGGCCAGCGTGGCGAGCCCGCCGGCCAGCTCGTTGACCTTGGCGCGGGCGGAGGCGACGTCGTCGGCCAGGTGCGGCGCGGCGGCGGCGACCTCCCGGGCGGTCTTCGCCACGTCGGTCATCTGCTTGCGCAGCGTGGCCATGTCGGTCTCGTCGAGCGCGGCCACCACGGAGCGGGCCTGCGTGACGGCCCGGTCGGCGGCCTTGCGGGCGGCGGCGAAGTCCGGGTCGTCCGCCAGTTCGGGGTGTTCCTTCGCGACCGCGTCGAGCCGGTCACGGATCTCCTCGGCGGTCGCCACCACCTCGGCGGCCTTGCCGGGGAGCGCGTCCAGCCCGGCGGCGAGCTGCTGCGCGCCGTCGGCGACGAGCGTGGCCGCCTTCTCGATCTTGTCGGCGTTGCGGCGCAGCACCGGCTCGTACTTGTCGGCGGCGGCGTTCACCGTCGCCGCCGCGGCCTTGGTCTCGGTGGCGGCGCGCCCGGCGCCGTCGGCGAGCTGGGCGGCGCCGGTACGCAACTGGTCGAGGCCCTTGGCGAGCTTGTCCGCGCCCTGGACGGACTGGTTCAGTCCACCGGTGAGCTGCCCGGCGCCGTCCGAGGCGTCACCGAGCCCGTCGGCGAGCTGATCGGCCCCCCGCTGGGAGCTGCCGAGCCCGTCGGCGATCTTCCCGGCGCCGTCGGCGGCGCGGCCGGTCTCGGCCTTGGCGTCGGTGAAGCCGATCAGCATCCGGTCGAAGTACGTGGCGGCGGTGCTCTGCGCGGCGGCGGCCCGGATCTCGCTGAACGCCGACCGGGCGAGCAGGCCGGAGAGGTAGTTGGTGGCGTCGTCGTTGACGACCTTCAGCTCACCCTGCCGGGCCGGACGGTCCGGTTCCGGGGCGGCGGCGAGCGAGGCGGAGAAGTCCTCCGGAATGGAGAAGACCAGGTGGTAGCGCCCGTCGCGCAGCCCCTTCGCGGCGTCGGCCTGGTCGGTGACGGTCCAGCCGAACACCTTGCGGTCGAGCAGCTTCTCGGTGAGGTCGCGCCCGGCGTGCACCTCGCTGCCGTCGCCGGCGGTGGCCGGGCGGTCGGCGTTGACCAGGGCGACCGGGATCCGGTCCATCTTCCCGTAGGGATCCCAGAACGCGTACAGGTAGAGCGCGCCGTAGAGCAGCGGAACGATGGTGAGCACGGCCAGGGCGGCGCGCGGCAGCCGGCCCCGGGTCATCCGGCGCAGCTCGAACAGGGCAAGTCGCAGGACGCTCATGCGGGCACCTCGGCGGGACGGGCGGGAGCGGGCTCGGCGGGAAGGGCGGGGGCGGGCACTGCCGGGTCGCCGATGCGGTGCACGGTGGCGGCGACGCCGGGTTCGACCGCGCGGGCGCTGGCGACCACCGCGTACCCCTGATCGGCGAGGCGTTCCAGCGCGCCCCACATCCACTCCCGCTCGGGGCGGTCGGCGCCGGCGTCCACGTCGTCGGCGACGATCAGGCTGGGGCCGCCGAGGCTGGCCAGCACCAGGCCGAGCACCTGCCGTTCGACGGGGGTGAGGTCTCTGCCGTACCGGTCGGGGTCGAGTGGCGCGTCGGTGAGGCCGGCGCCGGCGACGGCGGCGGCGTAGGCGTCGCGGCGGTAGGCCCGGCGGGCCCGCACCGCGGCCACCGGCACCAGGCGCCGACGGCGGCGCGGTACCGGGCCGAGCAGCAGCAGCCGTTCGGTGATGTGCTCGGCGACGGTGAGCGTCGGGTCGGGCTCGTGCACGCCGGCCACCTGGCCGAGCGCGGCCGGTCCCCGGCGGCGCAGCTCGCCGTGGCTGTGCGGGAAGCGCCCGGCCAGCGTGAGCAGCAGCGAGGTGCGTCCGCTGCCGGGCGGGCCGGTGACCGCGACCAGCTCACCGCTCGCGGCGGTGAGGTCGACGTCCCGGTAGACCCAGCCGCGGCGGGTCCGCAGCCCCAGGCCGCTGGTCTCGACGATGTTCATCAGACCCCGAATTCCGAACTGACTAGTCAGTATAAAAACATGCCCAGCCTAGCGCCGGGTGTCCGGTTCGGGACCTCCGGCGGGACGTGATCCTCAGAACAGCACTGTGGCGAGCGTGCCGACCGGGCGGAAGCCGCAGCGCTCGTAGACCCGGCGGGCGGGCAGGTTGAAGTCGTTCACGTAGAGGCTCACGGTGGGCGCGACCCGGTCCAGCGCGTCGCGCACCACAGCGGCCATCGCGGCGGTGGCGATGCCCCGGCCCCGCCACTCGGGCGCCACCCAGACGCCCTGCACCTGCGCGGTCCGGCGGGTCACCACCGCCAGCTCCGCCTTGAAGACCACCCGCCCGTCGACGAAACGGGCGTAGGCGCGGCCGGCGCGCACCAGCTCGGTCACCCGGCGCCGGTAGCCGCGCCCGCCGTCCTCGGCCAGCGGCGACACCCCGACCTCCTCGGTGTACATCGCCACCGCGGCCGGGAACAGCCGGTCGACCTCACTGCCGCGCACCCGCCGCACGTCCGGGTCGGGCGCCACGGCGGGCAGCGCGTCAGTCGCCAGCAAGGGCTGGTTCGGGCGTACGTCCCGGGCCGGCCCCCAGTACGCGGAGAGGCGGTCCCAGAGCCCGAGTACGGCGTCGGCGCGGCCCACGATCGAGGAACAGAGCCGCTCCTGCCCGCTCAACTGCTCGGCGAACGCGGTCACCGCCGGCTCGGACGCGAGCACCGGCGTCAGGTTGCCACCCAGCCAGCAGATCGACTCCAGGTTGCGGCGGGAGCCGTAGCCGAGGATCCGCGCCTCGGCCCGCCACCAGGCCAGCCCGCGCGCCGCCACCCGCTCGGCGACCTGCGCGCCGGCGTACGGGTCGAGGTCGAGCAGCCGCTCGACCGCGCGGCGCTCCGACTCCCCGAGTTGGCGTACCGGCATCGTGAGCACGGTTACCAGCCTGCCAGATCCGCGCCGGGGCGCGCGGGCCGACCGGGCACCCCGGACCGCTCCGGTGAGCGGCGGCTCAGCCGACCGTCACGGGTGCCGGTTCGGGCACGGGCGGCCGGGTCCGGGCGGCCCACCGCACCACCGGCGGCACGAGTGCGCCGAGCAGCAGGAACACCCCGCCGAGCACCAGCCAGCCGGGCACGCCCCAGCCGATCGCGAGCGTGGTCACCACCACCGGGGCGACCATCGAGCCGAGCTGCATGCCCATCCCGTACGCCCCCTGATACTGGCCGTGCGCGTGCGCCGGGGCCAGCCCGAACGAGATGCCCCAGCCGGCCGCCGCGTGCCACAACTCCCCCACCACGTGCACCAGCGCGCCGGCCAGCAGCAGCGGCACCGCCACCGCGACCGGTACGCCGCCACCGGCGGCGAACAGCGCGCAGGCGCCGGCGAGCAGGACGCCGGCCCGGCGGGCGGCCCGGCCCGCGCCGGTCAGGTCCTCGGTGCCCCGCGAGGCGCGGACCTGGAACAGGATCACCACCACCGTGTTGACGAGCAGGCAGACGGAGATCAGCCAGTTCGGCGCGGTGGTGTGCCCGGCGATCCAGAGCGGCAGGGCGATGTTGATCAGCGAGAAGTGCATGGACATCAGCCCGTCCAGCACGGTGAAGGCGAGGAACGGGCGGTCCCGCAGCGCGATCAGCCGCGGTCCGTGCGCCGGGGCGGGCACCGGCGGGACCGGCGGGAGCCGCAGCAGCACCGCCGCCGCCAGCACGTAGGTCGCGGCGTCGAGCAGGATCAGCGTGACGTACGCGCCGCGGGTGTCGGCGGCGAGCGCGAACCCGGCCAGCACGGTGCCCACCGAGATGCCGACGTTGGTGACCGCGCGCAGGTAGGCGCGGGTGCGGACCCGCTGGTCGGGTGGGACGGCGCCGGCGATCAGCGCGCCCCGGGCGCCCCGGGTGCCCGCGTCGGCGAGCGCCATCAGCACGCCGACGGCCAGGAAGCCGGGGAACGAGCGCACCGCTACCAGCGCGGCGGTGCACCCGGCCGAGGCGAGCAGCGCGGCCATCTGGAGCCCGCGCGGGCCGAGGCGGTCGGCCAGGTAGCCCATCGGCGTGCTCGCCACCAGGCTGACCAGCGCGGTGAGGGTGAGCGCCACGCCGACCTCGGCCACCGTGAGCCCGACCGAGCGGGTGAGGAAGAGCGCGCTGGCGGTGAGCCAGGTGCCCCGCCCGACGGTGTTGACGAGCGTGGAGAGGGCGAGGGTCCGGGACGGGCCCGGTTCGGGAAGCAGGCGCACGCCGGCAGCCTAACAGTACGAACGTACGGTTTGCAGCCGAGTTCCATCCGCGTCTTGTCGGCGATGCATTGCCGATATATCGTTGATGCATCAGTGATACGACGACAGAAGGAGAGCCCTGATGGGTTTCCACCGACGCATGCACGCCATGCACGACGAGATGCGCCGCCGGGGCGGCTTCGGCTTCCCGCCCGTACCCCCCGGCCCGCCGCCCTTCCCGCCCGGACCGCACGGCCACGGGCGGGGCCGCGGCGGGCGCGGACGAGGCCGGCGGCCCAACGTGCGCGGCGCCGTGCTGGCCCTGCTCACCGAACGTCCGATGCACGGCTACGAGATGATCCAGGAGATCGACTCCCGCACCGGCGGGGCCTGGCGGCCCAGCCCCGGCTCGATCTACCCGACGCTGCAACTGCTGGAGGACGAGGGCGTCATCGCGACCGCCGCCGACTCCGAGGGCGGGCGCAAACGGTTCGCGCTCACCGAACAGGGCCAGGCCGAGGCGACCGCCGCTGCGCAGACCCCGCCCTGGGCGGAGTTCGCCGAGCAGACGGTAAACAGCTGGCACGACATCCGCGACGCCGGCGCGCAGGCCATGCAGGCGCTGCGGCAGGTGATGACCACCGGCACCGACGACCAGCGCGCCCGCGCCGCGCAGGTGCTCGACGAGACACGGCGCAAGCTCTACGCCATCCTCGCCGAGTCCGAGTGAGCGCCGCCGCCGCGACGGCACGCCGGCCGGACCACGACCGGCGTGCCGTCAGGCCCGGCGCGCGGCGACGAGCAGGTACTCCCAGCGCATCACGCCGCCGTCCAGGTGCCGGGCGGCCAGGTCGGTCAGCGCGTGGTCGAGCCCGGCCGTACGCTCCGGATCGCCCGCGTTCGCGCGGTAGACCGCCACAGTCGGTCCGTAGTGGGTCGCGAAGAAGTCCCGGAACTGTTCCGGCGTGGCGAACCTGTCCACCACCACGGCGTCGCGCCCCAGCGTGAGCGCGTCGACCCGGTCGCCGAACAACTCCCGGACGTGGTTCTCGTCGCCCCAGAGCGGGGGCGGCTGCGCGCCCGGCGGCGGTGGCGGCGCGAACGGCCGCATGGCCGCGAACAACTGGCCCACGAAGCCCTCCGGGGTCCAGTTGACCAGGCCGATCGTCCCGCCCGGCCGGCACACCCGCAGCAACTCGTCGGCGGCGACCCGGTGCCGGGGCGCGAACATCACGCCCACACAGGACAGCACCGCGTCGAACGCGCCGTCGGCGTACGGCAGCGCCTCCGCGTCCGCCTCCTCCCAGATCAGCCTCACGCCCTCCCGCTCGGCTGCCGCCCGCCCGATCGCCAGCAACTCCGGGGTGAGGTCCCCGGCCACCACCTGCGCGCCGGTCCGGGCCGCCGGCAGAGCCGCGTTGCCGGTCCCGGCCGCCACGTCCAGCACCCGCATGCCCGGGCCCACTCCGGCGGCCCGGACCAGCGTCGCCCCCAACTGCGGGATCACCTGCGCGGCCACTGCGGAGTAGTCGCCCAGCGCCCACATCGCGCGGTGCCGGGCCTTCACCGCCGCGTCCTGTTCCCGTTCCTCGATCATCTGTCGCTCCTCAGCTGTCGTCCCTGCACAGGACGCTAGGCAGCGGACGACACGGCCCCCAGTACGAGATCTGTACCGCTCCCGACAGGCGCCTGGCCGGGCCGCCGGGCCGGGCGTAGCGTGCCCGCCATGGGGGCCTCCTACCACCAGTTCTGCCCCGTGGCGAAGGCCATGGAACTGCTCGACGAGCGGTGGACGCTGCTCGTGGTCCGGGAGCTGGTCAGCGGCTCGGAACGCTTCAACGAGCTGCGCCGGGGCCTGCCCCGGATGTCGCCCACGCTGCTGTCGCGCCGGCTGCACCAGCTCGTCCGCGCCGGGGTGGTGGAACGGCGGGTCGACGGCGCCGACGTGCGCTACGTCCCGACCGCCGCCGGGCGGGAGCTGCGGCCCGTGCTGGAGGCGCTCGGCGCCTGGGGCGTGCGCTGGATCGGCGAGCTGGGCGACGCCGACCTGGACCCGAAGCTGCTGCTGTGGGACATGCACCGGCACGTCGACCACGACGCGGTCCCGCCGGGGCGTACCGTCGTGCGGTTCCGCTTCCGGGACGTGCCGGCGGCGCAGCGCGACTGGTGGCTGGTGATCGCCGCGGGCGAAGCCGACGTCTGCGACATCGACCCCGGGCACGACGTGACGGTGACCGTCACCGCGGACCTGCGTGCCCTGGTCCAGGTCTGGATGGGCGACCTGGGGTGGGCGGCGGCGCTGCGCGGCGGCGCGGTGGAGGTGAGCGGGCCGGAGGCGCTGCGGCGTGCCGCGCCCGGCTGGTTCACTCTCTCCCCGTTCGCCGCCGTGCCCCGGCCCTGAGACGGCGCGTGCGGCCGGCCCCGACGGGGACGGCCGCACGGCGACGCGAAAAGCAGATCAGTGCACGGTGACGGTGGCGCCGCCCGGCACCAGGTCGCGCAGCTCCTCGGGGATCTCGGCGCCCATCTCGTCGGCGATCCGCAGCGCCTCCTCGATCAGCGTCTCCACGATCTGCGCCTCGGGCACCGTCTTGACGACCTTGCCCTTGACGAAGATCTGGCCCTTGCCGTTGCCGGAGGCCACACCCAGGTCTGCCTCGCGGGCCTCACCCGGACCGTTCACCACGCAGCCCATGACCGCGACGCGCAGCGGCACCGGCAGGCCCTCCAGACCGGCGGTGACCTCCTCGGCCAGCTTGTAGACGTCGACCTGCGCCCGCCCGCAGGACGGGCAGGAGACGATCTCCAGGCCGCGCTCGCGCAGGCCCAGCGACTCCAGGATCGCGGCGCCGACCTTGATCTCCTCGACCGGCGGGGCGGACAGCGAGACCCGGATGGTGTCGCCGATCCCCTCGGCCAGCAGCGCGCCGAACGCCACCGCCGACTTGATCGTGCCCTGGAACGCCGGACCGGCCTCGGTGACGCCGAGGTGCAGCGGGTAGTCGCACTTCTCGGCCAGCAGCCGGTACGCCCGGATCATCACCACCGGGTCGTTGTGCTTGACCGAGATCTTGATGTCCCGGAAGCCGTGCTCCTCGAACAGCGAGCACTCCCACAGCGCCGACTCGACCAGCGCCTCGGCGGTGGCCTTGCCGTACTTGGCCAGCAGGCGCTTGTCGAGCGAGCCCGCGTTGACGCCGATCCGGATCGGCACACCCGCGTCGCCGGCGGCCCGCGCGATCTCCTTGACCTTGTCGTCGAACTGCCGGATGTTGCCGGGGTTCACCCGCACCGCGGCGCAGCCGGCGTCGATCGCCGCGAAGACGTACTTCGGCTGGAAGTGGATGTCGGCGATCACCGGGATCTGCGACTTCTTGGCGATCGCGGGCAGCGCCTCCACGTCGTCCTGCGACGGCACGGCGACCCGGACGATCTGGCAGCCGGACGCGGTCAGCTCGGCGATCTGCTGGAGCGTGGCGTTGACGTCGGCGGTGAGGGTGGTGGTCATGGACTGCACCGAGACCGGCGCGCCGCCGCCGACCGGCACCGAACCGACCATGATCTGGCGGCTGGCCCGGCGCGGGGCCAGCGGCGGCGGCGGTACGGGGGGCATACCGAGACTGACAGCGGTCACTTCAGGCACTCACCTTGAGAAGAGCGTGATGGGGTTGATGACATCGGCGGTGACTGTCAGCAGCGTGAACGCGCCACCGATCAGGATCACCGCGTACGTGAACGGCATGAGTTTGAGGTAGTCGACCCGGCCGGGATCCCGGCGGCCGATGCGCGCGTACAGCCAGGAGCGCGCCCGTTCGAACCAGGCGATGGCGATGTGCCCGCCGTCCAGCGGGAGCAACGGCAGCAGGTTGAACACGCCGATGAAGAAGTTCAGCGACACGAAGAGCATGAAGAACACCAGCCAGGCGTTGTTCTCCACGGCCTCGCCGCCGAGCCGGGTGGCGCCGACCACGCTGATCGGGGTGTCCATGTCGCGCTCGCTGCCGGTGATCGCGCTCCACAGGGCGGGCACCTTCTGCGGGATGCGCTGCATGGCGTGCGCGGTCTGCACCGCCATGGTGCCGGTGAAGTCGGCGGTGGCGCCGAACGCGGCGATCGGGCCGTACTCGACCCGCGGCGGGGTGCTCGGCCGCAGGGCCACGCCGAGCGCGGAGACCGACGAGGTGGCGCCCTTCGGGTCGTCCAGCGGCGGGCGCTGCACCGCGGCCAGGTCGACCCGGGCCTCCTGCGACCGGCCGTCGCGCTCGAAGGTGACGGTGGCCGCGCCGGGCGGGGTGGCCCGGACCACGTCGAGCATGTCGCCCCAGGTGGAGACCGGCCGGCCGTTCACCGCGGTGATCCGGTCGCCGTCCTTGAGCTGGGCCTTCTCGGCCGGGCTGGCCGGGTCGTCGGCCTGGCAGGCGCGGGCCGCGTTCTCCACCACGACGCAGGGGGCCAGCGCGATCACGGCCGGCTCCGCCTTGAAGCCGTCCTCGGTGGAGGGGAACTTCGGGTTCGGCAGGCCGGCGGTGATCGCGATGATCCAGAGCGCGATCAGGGCCAGTGCGAAATGGGTGATCGAGCCGGCGGACATCACGATCGTCCGCTTCCAGACCGGGTAGCGCCACATCGCGCGCTTCTCGTCCCCGGGCTCGACGTCGTCGTCCTGCGGCGTCATGCCGACGATCTTGCAGAAGCCGCCGAGCGGAATGCCCTTGATGCCGTACTCGGTCTCGCCCCGCTTGAACGACCACAGCGTCGGGCCGAAGCCGACGAAGTAGCGGGTGACCTTCATCCCGAACGCCTTGGCGGTCAGCATGTGCCCCGCCTCGTGCAGGCTCACCGAGATGAGAATCGCCAGGGCGAACAGCACCACCCCGAGCAGATAGCTCATCGAGCTCCTTCCACCGACCCGACGATGATCTCCTGGGCGTGCGCCCGTGCCCACGACTCGGCGGCGAGCACGTCCTCGACGGTACCTGGTTCGTCGAAATCGGGTGCGTCCTCCAGCACCCGCTGGAGGGTGTCGACGATCCCGAGGAACGGCAGCCGGCCCGCGACGAACGCGGCCACGCACTCCTCGTTCGCCGCGTTGTAGATCGCCGGGCGGCAGCGCCCGGCCTCACCCGCCGCCTTGGCCAGCGCGACCGCCGGGAACGCCGCGTCGTCCAGCGGGAAGAACTCCCAGGTGTGGGCAGTGGTCCAGTCGACCGCGGCGGCCGCCTCGGGCACCCGGTCCGGCCAGCCGATGCCCAGCGCGATGGGCAGCCGCATGTCCGGCGGGCTGGCCTGGGCGAGCGTGGACCCGTCGGTGAACTCGACCATCGAGTGGATCACCGACTGCGGGTGGACCATCACCTCGATGTCGGCGTACGGCACGTCGAACAGCTCGTGCGCCTCGATCACCTCCAGCGCCTTGTTGACCATCGTGGCAGAGTTGATCGTGACGACCGGGCCCATGTTCCAGGTCGGGTGCGCCAGCGCCTGCTCCGGCGTGACGGCGGTCAGCTCGTCGCGCCGCCGCCCCCGGAACGGGCCGCCGCTGGCGGTGACCACCAGCCGCCGCACCTCACCCCGGGCGCCGCCGCGCAGGCACTGCGCCAGCGCGGAGTGCTCGGAATCGACCGGGACGATCTGCCCCGGTCGCGAGACGGCGGCCTTGACCAGCGGGCCGCCGGCGACGAGGGACTCCTTGTTGGCCAGGGCGAGGGTACGCCCGGCATGCAGCGCGGCCAGCGTCGGCGGCAGGCCCAGCGAGCCGACCACCCCGTTGAGCACCACGTCGCACGGCCACTGCGCCAGCTCGGTCATCGCGTCCGGCCCGGCCACGATCTTGGGCAGCTTGAAGTCGCCGGTGGCCCACCCGCGCTTGCTCGCCTCGGCGTAGAACGCGAGCTGAAGGTCCTGCGCGGCGGATGCGCGGGCCACGCCGACCACCTCCACGCCCAGCTCCAGCGCCTGCGCGGCGAGCAACTCCACGTTGCCGCCACCCGCGCCGAGGGCCACCACCCGGAAGCGGTCCGGGTTGCGCTTGACGATGTCGATGGCCTGGGTGCCGATCGAGCCGGTCGAACCGAGCAGCACGAGATCTCGGGGAGTGGTCACCGGACCATTGTTCCCCAGCGCCTCACCCCGGTTCGTCCCGGAGTGCCCGGCGGCATGATCGACTCCACTTCGCCGAGGTGGTGGCATCCCAGGCGCCGCGATGCCACCACTTCGGCGAACTGGTGTCGATCACGCCTCGATCGCCTCCTCGACGCTACGGGGACGCGATCGTCCCGTCTGGCGCGGTGAGGTGCTCCAGGTGCGCCAACGGCAGGTGCGAGGGCTGCCACTCCAGGAACAGCGCGGTGGCGTCGTCGTCGAGCTGGTCCTGCTGGTAGGCGAGGACGGCGCGCACCAGCCGGCGCATCGTCTCGGGGCTGGGCAGCCGCTCGTTGAGGGCACGCTCGACGAAGTCGACGAGCCGGTCCAGCCCGAACCGTTCCCCGTCGTCGCCCCGGGCGTCGGTGATGCCGTCGGTGTACGCGAGGATGCGGTCGCCCGGGTGCAGCGCCTCCTCGTGCGCCCGCGGGCGCCGCATCGACAGGTTGCCCAGCCCGAGCGGCAGCGCGGTCGGTCCGGGCAGTGCCCGGACGGCCTTGCCGTCCCGCAGCAGCATGGCGCCGGGGTGGCCGGCGTTTATGGTCCGCAGCACGCCGGTCCGCCGGTCGAGTTCGGCGAGCAGCGCGGTCGCGAACAGGCCGGGGTGTTCGGAGCGGACCCACCTGTCAATGCTGATCGCCGTGTCGACCAGGTCGAGACCGGTACGCCGGGCGTTGCGGTACGCGCTGACCACGAGCGAGGCCATCGCGCTCGCCTTGATCCCGTGCCCGCAGGTGTCGAAGAGCCCGACGCTGAGCACGTCACCGTTGAGCGCGTAGTCGAAGATGTCCCCGCCGACGTCGTAACACGGTTCGAGGATGGCGGTGATCACCAGCTCGTCCGTTGCGAAGGTCAGCGGCGGCAGCAGCCCCCACACGGTCTCGGCGGCGACCTGCATCGGCAGGCGGCGGCGAATCCGTTCCACGACGTCGCCGTAGAGCCGGCGGTTCACCAGGACCTGAGCGACGGCGACCGCCACCTCCCAGGCCGGCCGGTCCAGCGCGGGGTCGCCGGCGCGCGACGACACGATCTCCAGTGCCCCCAGCCGTTCGCAGCCGAGCAGCAGGGGCACCCAGAGCCGGTCCGGGCGGTCGGGAGCGCGCTGCACCTGGAGGCAGGTGAACGCCCGGCCGGCCAGCGTCGTCTCGATCGTGAGTTCGTCCCGAGGCGCGCCCGCGCCGACCAGGGGTACGAGCGAGGACTGCGTGTAGTCGGCCAGGTAGATCACGATGTCGGTGGCCCCGATGGCGGGCGCGACCCGGTTCACCAGGAGCGACAGGTCGTCCGGGCCGCCCCGGGCGGCGTGGAGGTGCAGCCAACGCGCTGCGTCGCCACCGTCGACCATCAGTGCCTCCCCCGTATCCCCACCACCGTAGGAGGCCGAGGGCGAACTGCCAACGGCACGGCTCAGGCCGGACGTTCCAGGACGAACGTTTCAACCTCGGCACCGCCGTACCAGTCGGTGCGCACGCCCACGTGCGTCATGCCGAGGCGCCGGGCCACCGCCATCGACGGGTCGTTCCCGGCCATCACCACCGCGTACACCCTCGGGGTGCCGGTGGCGAACTCGCGCTCCAGCACCGCGCGGGCCGCCTCGGTGGCGTAGCCGTTGCCCTGGGCGTCGGGGTGCAGGTGCCAGCCGACCTCGATGTCGTCGGTCAGGGTGACGCCGTCGCGTCCCGGCAGCGGCTTGAGCAGGATGCTCCCGGCCACCGGCCCGCCGGCGCGCGGCTCGATCGCCCACAGGCCCCAGCGGCCGCCGTACGGCGCCCAGCGTTCGTGCCAGGACCGGACCCGCTCGCGCGCCTCGGACGGGTCGGTCATCCGGCCCTTGCCGCCGCCCAGCCAGCGCATCACCTCGTCCCGGGAGTAGATGTCGTAGATCCGGGCCAGGTCGTCCGGGGACTCGGTCCAGTCCCGGAGCACCAGCCGGTCGGTCGTGGCGATCGTCATGCCGCCGGATCGTAATGCGTGGCGCGGGGCCGTACGGGGAACGAGAGGGCGATGGGCGACGGGTGGGATCGGGCGAAGCGGATCACGGCTGCGGCGTTCCGGCCGGTCCGCGGCCGGGATCTCTCCCTGCACGCCGCCGCGATCACGTTCTACGGCGCGATCGCCGTGGTGCCGGTGGCGCTGCTGGCGATCTGGCTGACCGGGCTGCTCGCCGGGGCGGACCGGGTGCGGCGGCTGACCGGGTACGCGATCGAGACGCTGCCCACCGAGATCGGCGCGCACCGGGCGGCGGCCGCGCTGGTCGAGGCCGGGCTGGGGCTGACTCCGCTGCTGGCGCTGGCCTCGCTGCTGCCGGCCTCGCTGTACGGCGAAGGGCTGCGCCGCGCGTTCGTCTCGGTGGCCGAGCCGCGCGCCGAGTCCGGTGCGCTGGTCGGTTGGCGGGGCCGGCTGCTGCTGCTCCCGCTGCTGGCGCCGGCCCCGGCGCTGCTGCTGTCGATCCTGCTGGGGCTGCCGCTGACCACCCGGCTGGTACGCCAGGGCGGCTGGATCGGCGCGCTCGGCGTCGTGCTGTCGTTCCTGGCGGTGTGGCTGGTGCTCACGCCGGTGCTGATCTGGGTGTTCCGGGTGGTCGGCCCGGCCTCCCCGGACTGGCTCGCCACCGTCGTCCTGGGCTCGTTCACGGCGGCGAACCTGTCCGGTTTCCTGCACGGTTTCGTGCTGTTCTGCTCGCTGCCGCTGGACCTGGGTGTGCCGTTCGGCGGGTTCGACGAGATCGGCGGCGGCGTGGCGGTGCTGCTGTGGCTGTACCTGTTCCACGTGATCGTGCTGTCCGGCTATTCCGCGACGCTGGCGGCGAGCCGGTGGCGGGCCGCCCGGGAGGCGGCCCGCGCCTGACGGGCGGCGTCAGCGCCGGAACGGGCCGCGCACCTCGTACGTGATGCCGCCGGTGCCGGCCCGGGCGCCGCTGGTGCCGCGTTGAGACGAGAAGTAGAGGCGGCTGCCGTCCGGCGAGAACGCCGGCCCGGTGATCTCCGACTCGGACTGCCCGAGCAGCCGCACGAACGGGGTCACCACACCGGCGGGCGTGATCACGTTGATCTCCATGTTGCCGCCGTCCTCGGCCACGTAGAGGTCGCCGCCGGCGGTGCCGGTGATGTTGTCGACGCCGGTCAGCGGCGCGGCGCCGGCCGGCACCAGCGAGTCGTCGTACGCGAGGTCGAGCCGCTGGTTCACCGCGTCGTACGCCCACACCCGGTTGTCGCCCTTGGTGGTGAACCAGCAGGTGTCGTCGGCGTACCAGCAGCCCTCGCCGCCGTCGAACGTCTGCGCGGCGCCCACCTGGTGGCGGGTGGGCACCGGGAACCCGTCCCGGTCCGGCAGGTCCCGCCAGGTCACCGGGCCGGTGACCTGGCCGTCCGGGGCGCAGAGCACCTGCACCCGGCCGGTGCGCAGGTCGCCCCAGGTGTCCGGCACGAACCGGTAGAAGCAGCCGTCCGACTCGTCCTCGGTCAGGTAGACCACCCGCCGCCGCGGGTCGCAGGCCGCCGCCTCGTGCTTGAAGCGGCCCATCCGGGTCCGCTCCTCGCCGGCCCGGCCGCCCTCCGGCCAGGTCTCGAAGACCCGGCCCAGCGGCACCTCCTCGCAGGACAGCCACGTCCCCCACGGGGTCGGCCCACCGGCGCAGTTGACGTTCGTGCCGCCGAGGATCCGGTACGCGGCGGCGATCGCGCCGTCGGCGGCGAACCGTACCGCCGACGCGCCGCCGACGAGCGGCACCTCCGAGTTGGAGACGTAGATCCAGCCGTCGCCGGACGGGAAGCAGGCGCCGCCGTCCGGCGCCGGGTGCCAGGTGTACGAGGTGCCGGCGACCCGCTGCCCGGAACGCGCGATCACCCTGCTGGTGAAGCCGGCCGGCAACTGGAGACCGTTGACGTCGGCGGACAGCAGGTCGCCGTACGGGCCGGGGCCGGGCTGGGCGGGCTGGGCCGGTGCGGCCGCGGCGGCCCAGAGACCACCGGCGAAAGCGGCGGCGCCGCCGACGGCTGTGGCACGCAGGACGGTACGACGATCCATCGGGGGTTACCTCCCGGAGGCGGTGGGTGTCCCGTCGACGGTAGGACGGAAATGCATCGACAACTGCCACTATAAGGTGAACGCCCGGTGGCGGCCGTCCGGCGTCAGAGGCCCTCGACGTACCGCTTCGCGTCGGCGAGCGACATGTGCGTGTGCTCGCGTACCACCTTGATCGCCTGGATCTTCTCGCCCCGGTGCAGCAGCCGCGCGGCCTCGGCCCGCACCGCGTCGTCGACGCCCTTTCCGGGCACCGGAGGGCCGGGCGACCAGGACCCGCCGGCCGCCAGCGCGTCCACCGCCTGCTTCGCCTCCAGCAGCGACAGGCCGGTCTGCTCACGCAGCACCTTGACCGCCTCGACCCGGCGCCCCGCGTGGATCAGGCGGAGCACCTCGGCCTGCCCGCCGCCGGCCGGGCGATCCGGGGCGACCAGGTCCCGGGGGCGGTCGCGCCGCAGCACGAGCAGGAGCAGGAACACCACCACGACGAGCGCCACCGCGAGCGCGATCTGGACAGCCGGAGACATGCCGGGAACGGTAGCGCCCCGCTGCGAACCCTCCCGCCCGTGCCCGGCCGCCGCTAGGGTCGCGGCATGAGCGAACGCACCGGGAGCGACGCGAGTGAGCTGCCGTCCCGCGCCGACGTCGTGGTGGTCGGCGCCGGGCACAACGGCCTGGTCTCGGCGATCCTGCTGGCCCGCGCCGGCCTGGACGTGCTGGTGCTGGAGGCGTCCGGGGTGATCGGCGGCGCGACCCGCACCGAGAACCCGTTCCCGAAGGTGCCGGGGCTGCGTCACTCCACCGGGTCGTACCTGCTCGGGCTGATGCCCCCGGAGCTGCTGGCCACGCTCGACGTGACCATCCCGGTACTGCGCCGCGACCCGCACTACTTCCTGCCCACGCCGGGCGGGCTCGGCTCGCCGTACCTGCTGGCGGGCAGCGACGTGGCGGCGAGCCGGCGGCAGCTCGCGGAGATGTTCTCCCCCGCCGACGTGGCAGCCGACGACGCGCTGCACGCCGAGCTGGCCCAGCTGCGGGAGGATCTCGCCCCGGCGTGGCTGGCCGAGCCGCTGCCGGTCGAGGAGACCGCCGAGCGCTACGTGCGGCCCGCGCTGCGGCAGGTCTTCGTCGACCTGGTACGCGGCTCGGTCGCCGACCACCTGGCCCGCTTCGACTTCCGCTCCGAGCTGCTGGTCAGCATGTACGCGGTCACCGACGGCCTGTCCGGGCTCAACGCCGGCCCGGACGATCCCGGCACCGGGCACAACTTCCTGGTGCACAACATGTGCCGGCTGCCCGGCGCGGACGGCACCTGGATGATCACCCGGGGCGGCATGGGCACGGTGTCGCGCACGTTCGCCGAGGCCGCCGTGCGCGCGGGCGCGCGGATCGTGGCCGACGCGCCGGTCACCGCCATCCGGCTGACCGGGGGCGCCGCCGCCGGAGTGACACTCGCCGACGGGCGGGAGGTGGACGCCCCGGTGGTGCTCGGCGGCTGTGACCCGTACCGGCTGATGGAGCTGCTGCCCGACGGCGCGCTCCCGGCGGAGCTGAGCACGCGGATGGCGGCGGTCCGCCGCCCCGGCACCACGCTCAAGCTCAACCTGGCGCTGACCGGGCTGCCCCGCTTCTCCTGCCTGCCGGAGGACGCGCCGAGCCCGTTCGGGTCGACCATCCACCTGCTGCCCGGCTCGGCCTCGCTCATCGGCGACGGCGGCGAGTCGCCGATGGCGGCGCTGCGCGGCATGTGGGCGGACGTGCGGGCCGGGCGGCTGCCGGACGAGCCGACGATCGAGTGGTACCTGCACACCACAGTCGACCCGTCGCTGTCCGACGAGGCGGGGCACCACTCGTCGGCGCTGTTCGTCCAGTCGGTCCCCTACGAGCTGGCCGGCACCACCTGGGACGCGGCGCTGCCCGGCTACGTGGAGCGGCTGCTCGCGATCTGCGAACGGTACGCCCCGGGCGCCGGTGACCTGGTCGCGGACGCGGTGCCGCTGCCGCCGCCCGGCATCGAGGCGCACTTCGGCATCACCGGCGGGCACATCCACCACGTCGACAACACGGTGTCGTTCACCGACCGGATGCCGTACGCGACGGGTGTGGACGGCGTGTACGCGGGCAGCGCCGGCTGCCACCCGGCGGGCAGCGTGATCGGCGCGGCCGGCCACAACGCGGCCCGCCGCATCCTCGCCGACATGTAAGGAAGGGCCCCTTATTAACGCCTCCGGTAGAGGAAGGGCCCCTTCTTAACAACCGCTCACGGCGTGTCGGGCGCCTCCTGGCCGGCGGGCGGGAGATCGCCCGGACCGCGCACCAGGTAGACGCCGACCAGCAGCAGGTACGCCAGCAGGCTCAGCAGCGGGTCGATGAACACGATGGCGAACGCGACGAGGTAGAGCAGCGGGCCGAGCCGGAACCGGCGGGCCACCGCGCTCGCCAGCCTCGGGTCCAGATCCGCGTGCAGCAGCCCGCGGCGGCGCGCCCACCACCAGCTCAGGTTGAAGAAGAGCGCCTCGCCGAGCACCACGCCCACGTACAGCGCGGCGGTCAGCCGCTGGTCGCGCACGGTGCCGCGCAGGTTGTCCGCGAGCAGGTCGGCGGTGAACGGGATCGCCGCCACGAACATCAGCAGCAGCAGGTTCAGCACCAGCAGCATCTGGTCGACCCGGCGGACGTAGCGCCACATGTTGTGGTGGGTCAGCCAGACCTGGCCGACGATGGCGAAGGTGATCACGTACGCCAGGTAGGCCCGCCACTCCTGCACGAGCACCGCGGCCAGCCCGTCGTCCTGCGGCAGGTCCGGGTCGAACGCCAGCAGCTCGACGGCCATCAGCGTGAGCACGATGGCGATCACCGCGTCGCTGAACGCCTCCACCCGCGAGGCGTCCCGCGCCATCTCGCTGCCGCGCCCGAACCGGTACACCGGTTCCCTGTCCGCACCCGTCACGCCGCCCCCTCACGACCGATGGTCGCGTGCCGGGGGCGGCGTGCGGGGCGAAACCGTCAGACGGCCGGCGTCGAGGTCTCCGCGTCCGCGCGGTGCGCCCGGATCTTGTGCCCGACGCTGGTCAGGCAGCGGCCGCTGGCCAGGTCGAACTTCCAGCCGTGCAGCTGGCAGGTCAGCTGGTCGCCGTCGACGATGCCGAACCGGCTCAGGTCCGCCTTCAGGTGCGGGCAGCGCCGCTGCACCACCCAGCCGTCGAGCGTGATGTCCTCGGCGTCGACGGCCCGCTCGTGCTCGTCGTACCAGCCCTCGGCGTACTGGAGGCGCTCCTCGGAGAGGCACTTGAAGAAGGCGTAGACGAACTCGTTGTACTGGCCGATGCGGGCCGCCGAGAAGCGGCACGACAGGAACAGCGAGTTGACCCAGTCGACCTCGCCGATGTGCAGCAGGTGCTCGATGAGCGCCCGCTCGGTACGGAAGCGGTAGCGGACCTTCTCGTCCGCGTACGGCCGGACCTCCTTGCCCGGGAAGTCCACCACGATGGATTCGACCTCGGAGCCGTCGTAGCCGACCAGGTCGAAGCGGACCGGCCCGCCGACGCCCTTGGCCAGGTAGATCGACTCGTCCAGCAGCGGCTCGATCCGGCGCTTCATCTCACCGAGCACGTCGACCTCGGGGTGCCGCCAGGACGCCTTCTCGGCCTCGATGACGCCGCGCTTGCGCTCCCGCATCTCCTCCAGGTGGGCGACCTTGTTCGCGAAGAACTCCTCCACCGGCACCGGGTGCGTGGTGGTCGCGCCCTCGGTGGTGATCTCCGAGACGCTGCCCGGCAGCAGCACGATGCCGTTGGTGCCGCCGACCTTGGCGTACTCGGACAGGAACACCGACTGGTCGGGGAAGATGTTGCCCTCGTCGCCGAAGATGTCGTTGAACTGCCACAGCTCGTCGTCGAGGAAGCACGGCGGGCCGGCGATCGGGAAGACGTGGTCGGCCTTCAGGTCGTCGATGTAGCGCCACGTGCGGTCGAACTGCCGGTCCCGCTTCTGCTTGCCGAACGCGGTCTTCGCCGCCTGCGGCAGCTCGTAGACCATCGGGTACCAGATCGCGCCGGAGAACTGCAGCATGTGCGCGTGCACGTGGCCCAGCTCGGCGAAGACGCTCAGGTCGGTCGGGCGGGCGTCGTTCTGGTTGAGCAGCCGGACGCCGTCGTACTCGACCCAGAGCGAGGAGTCGCCGATCGGGCCGTCGGTCGGGCTGGTCAGCGCCTGGATCATGATCTTCAGGCCGCCGGGCAGCTCCACGACCTGCTCGTTCGGGGCCTTGAGGAACTTGGTGAAGCCCAGCTCCCGGAACTCGTCCTCCATCTCCGAGGTGGGGAACTCGGGAAGCAGGACGGTGGCGTCCTCGGACACGAAGTCGCGCAGGTGCTTGGCGTCGAAGTGGTCCCGGTGCAGGTGCGAAACGTACAGGTAGTCGACCTGGCCGAGGGTCTCCCAGTCGAGCAGGGAATTGTCCGGGAAGGGGAACCACGAGGCGAAGTAGGCGGGATTGACCCACGGGTCGCACAGGATGCTGCCCGCGGCCGTGTCGATCCGCATGCTGGCATGGCCCGTACCGGTCACTCGCACCGCAGTCCCCCTCAAAAAGGCATCAGGTGTACGTCAAGACGCTACCGGAGGCAGTGTGCTCGCCGTCCCGCGACGCCGGTAGTGCCCAACCGCCCCGACCCGGACGGGACCTACGGCCCGGGTCATGCGACAACCACGCTGTCGCCCGCCCGGGTCATCAAGCGCACCGGAGGCCGGACCCTGCGCCGGGGCCGGTTGAGGGCGTGCCAGACTGATCGGAGATCCGATCGCGAGGGAAGGACCGACAGTGGCAGGAGACGAGCCGGTAACCGCGCCAGATCAGCACAAGCCCGGGCACCGCAAGTCCGGACGGATCGGCGCGTTGCTGTCGGCGCTGGTCTTGGTTCTGATGGCGCTCTGCGGGATCGAGGAGGGCCGGGTGGAGCACATCTGGCTGTTCGGGATCGCCGGGCTGCTGGTCGCCATCGTCATCGGCGACGCCGTGCTGCGCCGCAACGGCCTGCGGTCCTGACGAGCGGCGCAAACGGTACGCGGAAGGGCCCACCCCTCGCGGGGTGGGCCCTTCGTCGTCGGGTGCGGGTCAGCGGCCGAGCAGGATGTCCTGCACGTCCTTGAGCGCGGCGTCGACCTCGGCCTCGAAGTAGCCGCCGGGCACCAGCCCGAAACGCAGCGTGTCGAGGTCCTTCGGGTTCACCGGCATCGGGTTGCGGCCCTGCATGCCGCCGAGCAGCGTGTCGAAGAACCGGTCGACCTGGTCCGGGTCGTACCCGCTGCCGAACCGGCGGACCTGGAAGCTGCGCCGGATCTGGTCGACCCGGTAGAGGTCGCTGCCGGGCGGGCCGGCCATCGGCGGGCCCACCATCGGCGGACCGGCGACCGGCGGGGTCACCAGCGGCGGGCCGGTCATCGAAGGGCCGGGGCCGTAACCCTGGTCCGGCGGCCCGTAACCGGGCTCCGGCGCGCCGTAGCCCTGCTGCGGCAGCGCGGGCGGGCCACCCGGGCCACGACCACGCAGCTCACGCTCGGGCATGCGGATCTCGGCGGTCATGTCGGCACGCCCGCGCCGGCCGGCCTCGAAGCCGTCGAAGCGCTCCTCCTGGCCGTACCCGCCGGGGCCGCTGTCCTGGCCGTACCCGCCGGGGACGCTGTCCTGGCCGTACCCGCCGCTGTCCTGGCCGTAGCCGCCCGGACCGGTGTCCTGGCCGTACCCGCCGGGGCCGCTGTCCTGGCCGTAGCCGCCGGGGCCGGGCGGCAGGCCACGCGGCGGCGGGCCGCCGTGCCCGATCGGCGCGCCCGGGCCCATCGGGCCGGGGCCGCCCGGGCCACGCGGGCCGTCGTAGCCACCGCGCGGACCGTCGTACCCGCCGGCGAACGCGCCGGTCGGCTCGTCGTAGCGGCTGCCGTAGCGGTCGGCGGGCGGGCCGGGCTGGGCCGGCATCTGCCGGGGCGGCATCGGCGGCTGCGGCACCGGCGACATGCCCCTGTCGTCGCGCATCGGCGGGCCGAGCCGGTCGGGAATCCGGGGGTCGCCACCGCGCCCGGCGGGGGCGCCACCGCGCTCCTCCAGCTCGGCGAGCTGCCGCTCGACCCGGTCGAGGTGCAGGTCCACCTGCCACTCGTCGTAGCCGTTGAAGCGGACCCGGAAGACGACGTCGTGGACCTCCTGGGAGGCCACGGGCGCGCCGACCGGCTGACCGGCGAGTGTCGCCTCGACCCGGTCCAGGAAGGCGTCGACCTCGTCGACCTTGTATCCCCGGCGGAGCGCCTTACGCCGGAAACGCTGACCCTGACTCGCCACTATGTCTCCTGGTCTCGTACCGCTACGCCGTTGCCGCGCGTGAGTCGCCGTCCGTGTCCCCGGCGGCGGCGAGCTGGCCACACGCCCCGTCGATCTCGCGTCCCCGGGTGTCCCGCACGGTGGTCGACACCCCGGCGTCGCGCAACCGCCGGACGAACTCCCGCTCGACCGGCTTCGGGCTGGCGTCCCAGCGGCTGCCCGGAGTCGGGTTGAGCGGGATCAGGTTCACGTGGGCCAGCTTGCCGGCCAACAGCCGCCCGAGCAGATCTGCTCTCCACGGCTGGTCGTTCACGTCCTTGATCATCGCGTATTCGATGGACACGCGACGCCCCGTCGTGGCCGCGTAGTCCCACGCCGCGTCCAGCACCTCGGACACCTTCCAGCGCTGGTTGACCGGGACGAGTTCGTCGCGCAGCTCATCATCGGGGGCATGCAGCGACAACGCAAGGGTCACGGAGAGGTCTTCGCTGGCCAGTCGCCGGATCGCCGGGACCAGCCCGACCGTGGAGACGGTGATGTGCCGCTGCGACAGGCCCAGGCCCTCCGGCGCCGGAGCGACCAGCCGGCGGATCGCCGCCACCACCCGCGAGTAGTTGGCCAGCGGCTCGCCCATGCCCATGAACACCACGTGCGACAGCCGCGGCGGCGAGCCGGACACCGCGCCGGAGGCGGCCACCCCGGCCAGGTAGACCGCCTGGTCGACGATCTCGGCGGTGGACAGGTTGCGGGTCAGCCCGGCCTGGCCGGTCGCGCAGAACGGGCAGGCCATGCCGCAGCCGGCCTGGCTGGAGATGCAGACGGTCACCCGGTCCGGGTAGCCCATCAGCACGCTCTCCACGAGCGAGCCGTCGTGCAGCCGCCAGAGCGCCTTACGGGTCGCGCCGTCGTCGCAGGCCAGCTCGCGTACCGGGGTGAGCAGGGTGGGCAGCAGCTCACCCGCCAGCCGCTCCCGGGTCGCCGCCGGCAGGTCGGTCATCCGCTCCGGGTCGCGCACCAGGCGGCCGAAGTAGTGGTTGGAGACCTGCTTGGCGCGGAACGCCGGCTCGCCCAGCTCGGTGACGAGCGCCTGCCGGCCGGACAGGTCCAGGTCGGCGAGGTGGTGCGGAGGCATCGAGGGTCGGCGGCCGCGGGCGTCGGGGTCTACGGAGATCAGCGGGAGACTCGTCATGGCGCGTCCAGTCTGACACGCTCCCGCCCGGACGCACCCGTCCGTACGTGTCGAATCGCCCCCGGCCGCCCGGCCCGCCGCGGGTCTCCGCCGTGACGCATACCTCAGCTCACCACCGGGACGAACACGGCGAGCAGAAGGTAGGCCACCGGCACCGCGAACAGGATCGAGTCGAGCCGGTCCATCAGACCGCCGTGCCCGGGCAGCAGGTTGCTCATGTCCTTGACGCCGAGATCCCGCTTGATCATCGACTCGGCGAGGTCGCCGAGCACCGCGGAGACCGAGATCGCCATCCCGAACAGCGCGCCCCACCAGGGCGCCACGTCGAACAACACCCACAGCAGCACCGCGCTGCCCGCCGCCGCGGCGGTCACCGAGCCGGCGAAGCCCTCCCAGGACTTCTTCGGGCTGATCGTGGGCGCCATCGGATGCTTGCCGAACGACACGCCGGCCGCGTACCCGCCGGTGTCGGAGAGCACCACCGCGACGAGCGTCACCAGCACCCGCAGGTGCCCGTCACCCGGCGCCGCCGCGAGCATGGCCGCGAACCCGGCGAGGAACGGCACGTACACCGCGATCAGGGTGGCCGCGGTGAGGTCGCGCTGGTAGTTGCCCGGCCCGTCGCCCAGCCGCCAGATCATCGTGCCGAGCACCGTGACCAGCAGGCCGAGGCAGAGCGCGTCCGGGCCGGCGAACCAGGCCAGGCCCACCGTGATCACGCCACCGGCGACCAGCGGCGCCAGCGGCGGGTGGGCGCCGCTGCGGCGTACCGCGCGGGCCATCTCCCAGATGCCGATCCCGACCGCGGCCGCCAGCACGGCCAGGAACGCCGGCATGAAGAAGAACAGCGGCACCACCACCGCGGCGCCGAGGGCCACCCCGACGCCGATCGCGGCCGGCAGGTTGCGCCCCGCCCGGGACGTCGTCGGCGTGGTGGTCGGCGGACGCTCGGCGCTCGCCCGCCGTCGCCCCCGACCCCGGCGACCGGGCGGCGGCTCGGGCTCGGGCTCGTCGCGTACCGCCGGGATCTGGTCGGTGGGCTCGTCGCGCACCGGCGCGATCTGCGCGGTCGGGTACTCGTCGTCGCGGGCCGGCTCACCCCACGGGCCGCGGCGCTCCGGCCCGTCGGGCCGGCCGCGGTCGCCGGCCGGCGGTCCGTCGTACCGGCCCGGTCCGTCGTGGCGCCGACCGCTGTTCGGGTACGGCCCGGCGTACGTGTCCGGGGCGGCGTACGTGTCCGGGGCGGCGCCGGGGCGGGCGTAGCCGCCCGGCTCGGTCGGGTGGGTGGGCGCCGCCGGAGCGGGCCGCCAGGGGCCCGGCTCCAGATCGGTGTCCGGCCAGGGCAGAGCGGGGGCCGGACGGTCCCAGCCACGCGGCTCGGTGCTGCCGTAGGGGTCGGGGTGGGACATCACGCACCGGCAGCCGGTACGAGAGCCACCACATGACGCAAGACCAAAACCATCCCCTACCGGCGTGAGACTTCTGTTGACCGACCGACGGCCGGGCGACCCCCGCCGTTCACCCCGTGGTGGCCGGGAATCGTGCCGAGCCTACTGCACCCGCCGGAGCCCCGAGGGTCTGCGCCGCCGGGCACGACGACGGCACCGGGCCGCCGCCCGTGCGGGCGACGGCGGCGGTGCCGTGCGGGGTACGCGCGCGCTCAGACCTCGAGCAGCTCGTTCTCCTTGTGCTTGACCAGCTCGTCGACGGTAGCGACGAAACGCTGGGTCAGGTCGTCCAGCTCCTTCTCCGCGCGCCGGCCCTCGTCCTCGCCGACCTCGCCGTCCTTGACCAGGCGGTCCAGCTCCTCCTTGGCCTTGCGGCGGATGTTGCGGACGGCGACCTTGGCCTCCTCGCCCTTCTGCCGGGCGACCTTGATCATCTCCCGGCGCCGCTCCTCGGTCATCTGCGGCAGGACGATGCGGAGCTGGTTGCCCTCGTTGTTCGGGTTGGCCCCGAGGTCCGAGTCGCGGATCGCCTTCTCCATGGCGCCCAGCTGCGAGTTGTCGTACGGCTTGATGATCACCATGCGGGGCTCGGGCACCGCGATGGAGGCCATCTGCGGCAGCGGGGTCGGGCTGCCGTAGTAGTCGATGACGATCCGGGAGAACATGGCGGCGTTGGCGCGACCGGTACGGATCCCGCCGAACTCCTCCTTGGCGTGCTCGATGGCACGCTCCATCTTCTCCTCCGCCTCGAGGAGGGTGTCGTCGATCACCGGTCTCCTCGCCTCCTTCTGTCGCTCGTCGTGGGTAGTGCGGGTGCCGCCGTGGCAGAGGGACCGCTTGTCGATCCGGCGGGCCGGTCAGGCGGTGATCAGGGTGCCGATCTTCTCACCGGCGACGGCCCGGACGATGGTGTCGTCGCCCTGGGCGCCGAAGACCAGCATCGGCAGGCCGTTCTCCATGCAGAGGCTGAACGCGGCGGCGTCGGCCACCCGCAGGTTACGGCGCAGCACCTCGGAGAAAGTGATCGAGTCGAGCTTGCTCGCGGTCGGGTCGATCCGGGGGTCGGCGGTGTACACCGCGTCCACGCCGTTCTTGCTCATCAGCACCACGTCCGCGCGGATCTCCAGCGCCCGCTGGGCGGCCACCGTGTCGGTGGAGAAGTACGGCATGCCGGCGCCCGCGCCGAAGATGACCACGCGGCCCTTCTCCAGGTGCCGGATCGCCCGCAGCGGGATGTACGGCTCGGCGACCTGGGCCATGGTGATCGCGGTCTGCACCCGGGTCTCGATGCCCTCCTTCTCCAGGAAGTCCTGGAGGGCCAGGCAGTTCATGACCGTGCCGAGCATGCCCATGTAGTCCGCGCGGGCCCGGTCCATGCCCCGCTTCTGCAGCTCGGCGCCGCGGAAGAAGTTGCCGCCGCCGACCACCACGGAGACCTGCACACCACGGCGTACGACGGTGGCGATCTGCCGGGCGATGCCCTGCACGACGTCGGGGTCGACACCGATCGCGCCGCCGCCGAAGACCTCACCGGAGAGCTTCAGCACCACCCGGCGGGACCGACCGGGAGGAGGCGCGGTCGGATCCTCCATCGCCAGGCTCCGGTCACTCACAACCTGCGTCATCCGCCCCGCCCCTTCTCCCCGCGCATAGCGCGGGCGTCGCGTACGTGCCCTTGCCGACCCTATGTGACGAGGAGGCCGCGGTGCCTGTCACGTACACCGGCGGCCTCCTCGTCGACGTTCTCCCCTGTGCCCGGGCCCGGAAGGCCCGGCGCGGCGGCTCAGGCCTGGCCGACCTCGAACCGCAGGAAGCGGGTCACCTCGATGCCGGCGTCGGCCAGCACCTGCTTGACGGTCTTCTTGTTGTCGGCGACCGACGCCTGCTCCAGCAGGACGAAGTCCTTGAAGAAGGCGTTCACCCGGCCCTCGACGATCTTCGGCAGCGCCGCCTCGGGCTTGTTCTCCTCGCGGGCGGTCTGCTCGGCGATGCGCCGCTCCGACTCGACGGTCTCGGCCGGCACCTCGTCGCGGGTGAGGTACTTCGGCCGCATCGCGGCGATCTGCATGGCCACGGCGCGCGCGTCGGCGTCCGCCGCCTCGTCGTTCTTGCCGGTGAACTCCACGAGCACGCCGACCGCCGGGGGCAGGTCCTGGCTCTTGCGGTGCAGGTAGACCGCGGTGGTGCCGTCGAGCTTGGCGAAGCGGTTGAGCACCAGCTTCTCGCCGATCTTGGCGGACTGCTCCTGAATCAGGTCGGCCACGCTCTTGCCGTCGATGCTGCTGGCGAGCAGCTCCTCGGCGTTGGTGGCGCCGCTGGCCACGCCGTGCTCGACGAGCTGCTGGGCCAGCGCGATGAAGGCGTCGTTCTTGGCGACGAAGTCCGTCTCGCAGTTGAGCTCGAGCAGCGCCTGGCCGGAGTGGGCGACGAGCCCGTTGGCGGCGGTGCGGCCGGCCCGCTTGCCGACGTCCTTGGCGCCCTTGACGCGCAGGATCTCGACGGCCTTGTCGAAGTCGCCCTCGGCCTCCGTCAGCGCCTTCTTGGAGTCCATCATGCCGGCGCCGGTGAGGTCGCGGAGCTTCTTGACGTCCGCGGCGGTGAAGTTGGACATGACTCTCTCTTCGGTGTCAGTGAGGTGGTCTGGGGTGCTGGTTACCCGGTTCCGGGCCGGTGCTGCCGCCCGGCGTACCCGTCGCGCCCCACCGCCGGGAATCGCCGACGGTGGGGACGCGACGGCGAGATCACTCGGCGGCGGCGGTCGCCGGCTGCTCGGCAGCGGCGGCGGCGGGCTGCTCGTCGGCCTTCTTCGGCTCCTCGAGCAGCTCACGCTCCCACTCGGCCAGCGGCTCGTCGGCGGCGACCTGGCCGGCCTCGGGCTTCTCGTCCGCGCCCCGGTTACGGCCGGAGCGGGCGATCAGACCGTCGGCGACGGCGGCGGCGACGACCTTGGTCAGCAGCTCGGCCGAGCGGATGGCGTCGTCGTTGCCCGGGATCGGGAAGTCGACCTCGTCCGGGTCGCAGTTGGTGTCGAGCACGGCGATCACCGGGATGCCCAGCTTGCGGGCCTCGTCGACGGCGATGTGCTCCTTCTTGGTGTCGACGATCCAGACCGCGGCCGGGAGCTTCTGCATGTCCCGCAGACCACCGAGGGTCTTGGTGAGCTTGATCTTCTCGCGGGAGAGCTGGAGCGTCTCCTTCTTGGTGTAACCGGCGGCGGTGCCGCTCAGGTCACCCAGGGCCTCCAGCTCCTTCATCCGCTGCAGCCGCTTGTACACGGTCTGGAAGTTGGTCAGCATGCCACCGAGCCAGCGGTGGTTGACGTACGGCTGGCCGACCCGGGTCGCCTGCTCGGCGATGGCCTCCTGGGCCTGCTTCTTGGTGCCGACGAACAGGATACTGCCGCCACCGGCGACGGTGGTGCGGACGAACTCGTACGCCTTCTCGATGTAGTCGAGCGTCTGGCGCAGGTCGATGATGTAGATACCGTTGCGCTCGGTGAAGATGAAGCGCTTCATCTTCGGGTTCCAGCGCCGGGTCTGGTGCCCGAAGTGCACACCGCTTTCCAGCAGCTGACGCATGGTCACGACGGCCATGGTGGGTTACTCCTACATTGTCCCTGGTTGTCCGTCCGGCCGGCGGCCGGACGCCTGGCGCCCGGTCGGCGGCCGGGGTGGGCCCGGGTGAAGAACCGGGACCAGGGAGGCCGTCGCCCCACGGAGGAGACCGTGGAGAGGGCACGCGAGGTCGACCGCACGAGGCGGTCGCCAGTCGACCAGTGTACGCGCCCTGTCCGCCGCACGGCCTGCGGGTGCGGGAGGCCGGCTCGATCGACTCTGACGCGGCCTTGATCGACTCCGGTACGGCGAAGTGGCGGTGTCAACCTGCCTGTGACACCGCCACTTCGGGGTGGATGGGCGTTTCCCCGCTCAGCCCGCCGCGAGGGCTGCGGCGAGGAAGAGGACCAGCCCGACCGTCAGGTACGCCGTCGGCGGGCGCAGCCAGCCCCGGCTGCCGTCGGCCAGCGCCAGCCCCCCGGTACGCAGCCCGTACAGGCCGGTGCCGAAGATCGGCAGCCCGACGGTCAGGAACATGCCCACCACCACGTGCGACGTCGACACCGGGTCGCCGAACAGGCCGTGCAGCAACACCCGTACCGCCGGCACCTCCAGCACCAGCACCATCACCGCCAGCAGCACCGCCAGCGCCGGACGCCGGGTCCGGTAGACCCCGTCACCGGGCGGCGGACCGTCCGGCCGGGGCATGAGTGCCGGCATCGGGCCGGTCGGCATCTCCAGCGGATTCGGGGTCGCCGCCGGCTCGGCCGGACCGGCCGGGCGCTCACCGATCCGCAGCGGAGTCGCCTCGCCGGGGTTGAGCCGCGCCGCGGCCGACGGGTCCGTCCCACCGGTCACCGGCGGCTCGGCCGACCGGCCGGTGTCCACGATCGGGTAGCCGCCGAGCGGCCCCGGACCGGCCTGGCCGGCAGCGCCGCCGAGGGCCAGGGCGTTGCCGCCACCGCGCGGATCGGCGTTGTGAGCGGCCAGGCCGTACGGGTCGCCGCCGGTACGGGACGCGCCGTCGGAGGCCGGGGTGCCGAGCGGGCTCGCCGGCGCCGCGCTCAGCGGGTTGCCGTGCGCGGCGGTGCCGAGCGCGTCCACACCGCTGCGGGACACCGCGGCGAGCGAATCGTCCGCGGACTCGCGGGCCGCCCGCCGCCCGGCACGTGACCCGGGCAGCTCACCGGAGACCTCCGGGTCGTCCGGCCGCTGCGACCGCCAACTGCTCGTGTCGTCCACCAGCGGGTCGGCGGCGGAGTACCGGCCCGGCTCGGCGTACCGGCTCTCACCGGCCCGCTGCTCCGGCATGCGGTAGTCGTCGTCGCGGTAGCGGGGCTCACCCGCGGCGCGCCAGTCCGACTCGTATCCGCGGTCGCCCCATCGCGACCCCTGCTCATCCTCGGGATAGCTCCGTCGTCCGTCCACGACGGGCACGGTATGCGACCGGCTCCAGCCGCGCCATTCGGGTCTGGTGGGACATCGCCCCAGCTCGGACGGACTATCTCGCGTCATCGGGTCGTCGCATCTCGTGAGCTGGACACCTAACGGTTGCCGGGTGGGTTCGACGCCTGCTGGCACGCGCCACCGTCGAACCCACCCCGAGGAGGTGCACCACCGAGCGGCAGGCCGCCGATCGCATGGACTCCGCCAAGGCATTACCAAAACCCGCGCAGCCAGGCATCCCGTTCTGGATTTAAACCCTCTCCCGCGAGGTGGTTGCCACAGCCGCCTGCAGCACCTCGGAACGCCTATCCCGAACGCCTCAATAGCTACACTACGGGCTCCCGCCAATTCGCCGAATGATGCTTGCCATTCCCTCCGCAGCAACTCTCAACGCATCGCCAAGAGCGGCGAGATGCTCTGCTCGATTTTGCACATAAGAGTCGGAGGACACCTTTTGCCACGCATCCCGGTAGGCATCCTCTAGATGAAGAACCTCTTCGACAATTTCTGCTCGCTGGTCGAATGGAAGACCAGCCCTGCCCTGCAGGAGCATGCTTAGTTGAGCCCTGGTCGAAATAACGTCCCCGACAAGGCGTATGTGTGCCAGACCAACCCTCTCGCTCAAGAGGATCTCCGCAACAACGGCATCGTGATGCTCCTCTTGAACCAGCAACGCAGCCTCTAGCCTAGAGTTCTCTCGAGCGCAACCATTCCTCGCGCTCCTGCCGGTATATCCACGCCACCAGCTCGCGAAATCGACACGCAGTAGGTTACGCAACTATTGTGAATGCATCATACGGGCCGAGGTCCGCTCCAATTGACCGTTGCTGGGCCTGCATGGCCGCCCCCACATCAGGAACATCGAAGGTTCGCTCGATAACATTTGAACCCAGCGGCTCCGCTCGCGCACCCGTCGTCGGGAGACCATTTGGGCTTCCTACCCCATCCCATCCTGGGATTACTTGCTCAGTCTCCAACGACTTGCCGCCACCCTCTACCCGAATCGTGGCGTGTTCCATATCGGCGTCCCAACGAACGGTTGCCTTACCACCACAGTTGTGAACAAGAACCGGCGTATCACCGGCGAGCACATAGTACGTGTGGGATTTTCAGCCCGTCACGCAGTGCGAGCTACGTTTTCATGGCGTTTCACCTGGCCTTTCGCGTGTGGCACCAACTCGCCGCATCGAAATCTATCGGTGTTGACGGCGACGGTGACGGCAACCTGGGGAGACGTCCGCGCTCGCCGGCGGCCGAGGCATCGATGGCCGGCGTTATCCGAGGTAGGGGGTGTCGCCGCGCTGGGCGTGGTGGTGGAGGCGGAGGCGGACGGTGTGGTGGATGGGGATGTGGTCGAAGTCGGTGGGGTGGATGAAGCCGACCTCGGTGGACTCGTCGCTGACGGTCAGCGTGCCGCCGGTGACTCGGGCAAGGTAGGTCACGGTGAACTCTTGCCGCACCTCGCCAACGCAGCGCTGCACGACCTGCTGCGCCACGCCGACACCCACAACGACCTCATCGACTAAGTGATCAAATACCAGGCCGACCGGGGCAACTTCGCCCAGCAACCCGAACACCTCGGACGCCCCAGCAACGACGAGCAGGCCGCGCCACCCACCAAGCGCCCCCGCAGCAACCGCAACCGCGCACCCAAGCAGTAAGCCAGCCGAACCAAGGCCCTCGACCAAGGTCCGACTGGCTCAAAACTGCTCTACAGGATCAAGCGCGCCCGGCTACGCCGGACGCACGCGCACGCGCTACAGCCGTCCCGGCCCCGCGCGCACGCGCCCACACAACAAGATCGTCCAGACCTCGGCAGTCGACCAACCCACGTGCAGAGACCATGACGATCGCCGATAGTGGCTGACCCGGTCGGTGCGCCCGGCGATCGACGCCACGCCGCGCAAGCGCGGCCCCACCGAACAACCCACTCACCCAGCCATCAAGCGCCGTCTGCCGAAGTTCATCCATGTATTCAGATGTGCGCCAAGTGTCTGACGGCAACGCTGACGGCAACCCGGGCGCACAACCACGGACCTCGACTCACCCTGCAAACAACCACCTACAGGCCGCAGTCGGGTAAAATGCATTCATACGACTCCCAGCAAGCTAAGCAGCGCCCGAATGTTCGGCGCAATTTCGACCCACCCATTGTCGCTCCTAAGGTAGACCACCGATGGGTCCGAATCTGAGGTGCGGTAGTCCAAAGCAAAGGGTTGATCTGGCCCCATGTCACCGATCAGTAGCGACCTTGCGGGATCAATATCTCCTGGTGGACTTTCCAGGCTCTTCGATCCCACATACCACTCGCGCGTTTCGGGTTCCATCTCCGAGTGCCATGATTCGTTCTCGCGCACCATACCGTTGACTTTGTAGAAAGTCGGCTGCTGCGGAGCCTCACCAAAAATCGAGGCCAGCAAGGCTGGATCGTTTGGAGCCACCCACCGATCTTCACGGATCGCTTTCAGCAGGAGCTCGGGAACACGAAGACCGCCTACGAGCACTTTGGTTTCGTCTGTCATCGGGACCACACGTTTCTTCCTGTTGCTGCCGAGATTGCGTCCATAATCGACTGCCTGGTGCCTACAGGCGCTAGCGGGTTGCCGTGGTTTCGGCCATTTACGCTTCGTGACATCCAGCTTACGGAGAAGCCGCCTTCCTCAATGAACATCGTGAAGCCGACAGTCTCCCGTGAACCGCCAAAATGCTCGAAATTGATCCGCCCATGCCCACCAAGCCGTCGAACCGAATTCACCGGCGGATTCGGCATGTCCGGATCAACGCTCAGATGAGCCCTAAAGTTGCCCGTGCTTGGCTCATAGATTCCACTAAAGGCCGCACCATTCCCGTGCGCACCTAGTGCACCAGTGTTGTCGTATCCGTCCGCGTTCGAAATTACGTTATTGCAGTTGTGAACGAGTACCGGCACATCGCCGGCGATTACATAGTACGTGTGGACGACGGAGACCGTCAGGTCGCGCATCACCTCACTGCCGCTGAAGTTGCGGACCTTGACGACGTTCACCGTCGACCCGTCCGCCGCGAGCAGCCCTTCGGCGGCCTTGAGCTCACCCGCGCCGACCCACTGATTGCGGGTGACGCTCCAGAACGGGTGGTGCTGCGTCGTGTCGATCGTCGACACAACGCCCTTGCCGTCGCGGACGACCAGGTCGGTCAGGGCGTCGTCCTGGTTGATGTGCAGCTTCTCCACCGTCTGCGCGCTGGTGGCGCCGCGCTCGGGGTCGTGGGCGAGGACCTGGTCGCCCTCCCGCACCTCGGCGATCGGCTGCGTCGATCCGTCGGCCATGAGGACCGGGGTGTCCGGCGAGAAGCTGTGTGTCGGGCAGCCGCCCTTGGAGCTGGGTGCGCCTCCGCCGTTGTTTCCGCCGGTCTTGCCCTTGGCCGGCGCGACGGGCTCCTTTTTCGGAGGTTCGGGCGTCTTCGGTGCCGGTGGCCGCGGAGTCTCCCGGATCTCCTTCTTCAGCAAGGCCATCTCTTTGGCCTCTGCCGCCGGGTTGATCGACGGGGGCTTGCCCCACCTGATGCGCGCCACGACTGCGCCGGCCTTGTCGGCTCCCCAGTCGATGACCTTCTTGCACCACCTGCCGAGCTTGCAGGCCCAGTCGAGTCCGGGCACGACCGAGACGCCGGACAGCGCGGCCTCCCGCCAGTTTCCTTCGGTGGCGTAAATGACCGCGTTGACGCCGTCACATCCCGCGCCCAGACCGATGAGGAAAAGTCCACACGCCTCAAGGGACTCGTGCGTCTTCTGTCGGCCGGTCTTCTTCGTCGGCCCCCCACTGCCGTCGTTGCGGGTGTCGCCCTGGCCCTGGCCGCTCGTACCTTCAACGAAGTTCTGGCACGCGTAGCCCCCGAGGCTGCCGCAAATGTCGAGGTTGTTGCCCTTCGGGTTGAGGTACTCGGGGATGATCAGACCGCTCGGGTCGCTGAACGTGACCGGGTTGTTCGACGCGTAGGTGTACGCGGACAACTGCTGCGGGTTGCCCGGGTCGTTGATCGGGTCGACCGAGATGAACCGGCCGATGGTCGGGTCGTACTCGCGGGCTCCGAGATGGGTCAGGCCGGTCGGGTCCTGATAACCACCGAGGAACCCCTGCTGGTTGGGCCAGGTGACCGCCGCTCCCCGGGGCGACCCGTACGGCGTCTGACGGCGCTGGGTGATGGTCTGGTTCGTGTCGTTGGCGACGCTGACCTGTGAGGTCCCCTGGTGGTCACTGGCCAGCCAGGTGATGCCGGTGACGGTGCGCTGCGCGACCACCTCCCCGCCGAACGAGTAGTAGCGAGTGGCTGTCACCTGCCCGGTGGTGCCGTTCTTGCGGATCTCCTGATCCCCGAGGAACAGGGTGCTTCCGGTGGGATCGGTGGCGATGAGCCGGTTACCGCTCGCGTCGTAGATGTAGGAGCTGGTGCCGGTGCTGTCGGTCACCGAGGCCAGGTGCCCCTCGACGTCCCAGGTGAGGGTCTGCTGCCCGGACTTGCCGGGCCGGCTCTTCGTGTTGCCGGCCTCGTCGTAGGTGTACGAGCCGGTGGTCGTGCCGGTGTTGTCGGTCCTGCTCCACCCGTTGAGCCGGTGCGACTGCGGCGTGCCCGCCGTCGGGTAGGAGTAGGACGTCGTCACCGTCCCCGTCGGGGTCCCGCGCTCGATCTGGGTGCGGCGATTGCCGATGCGGCCCTCCGGGTCGTTCGGCGCGCCGAACGACCACTGCTGCCAGTACGGTGCCGGGCCGCCCAGTTGCGTCTCGGTCTGCGGTTTTGCCGTGCAGTCGAAGGAAGCCGGAGTCCACGCCTCGGTGAGCCGGCGCTGGTGGTCGTAGGTGAAGCACTGGGTGTCGCGGGGACGGGCGCCCGTGTTGTCATCGATCTTGGTGATGTTGCCGCTGGCGTCGTAGTCGTAGAACGTGTTCAGCACATACGAGGGGGCGACTGAGCGTGTCACCGAACTGCTGCTGACCCGGCCCGTGGTCTCGTCGTACAGAGTCTTGCTCTGGACCGACTTCGCACCCGTCAGCGCGGTGGCGCGGGTGATGGTGTTCAGTTCGTGCAGGTCGCTGTAGCCGGCGTCGACCACGTAGTAGGTGGCGTCGATGTAGTCGGTCGCCAACCGGTCCAGCATCGCGTACGTGGTGTCGTACTTGTAGTTCAGCACCTCCTGGTCGAGGCCACCCGCGGCCGGAATGGTGAGCGTGTTGGGTGAGCCATCGCCCAGGAAGGTCGCCTTGGACGTGAAGCTACAGGTGACCTTGCCGATACCGCAGAAGCCGGCCTGCGACGCCGGGAGGGTGAGCTTGGTCTGCGTCGTGTTGTACATCTTGTCGACAGTCACGACCTCGGAGCGGTACTCCTCGGACCCGATCCACCGCGACGACGACGTGGCGATGCCCTTGACCGGCGAGTCGTAGGTCAACTCCGTGCGCTTCTGCCCCGTCAGGCTGCCCTCGTGGGTGGTGCGTAGCCGTCCGACCTCGTCGTAGGCGTACCAGAGGTCAGGCGTGTCGGGGCGGGAGTCGGTAGTCCTCTCCAACTCCCCGAGGGTGTTGTACTTCCTGGTGGACGTGCCGGCGTCCGGGTCGCTCGACGAGATCAACCGGCCCTGGATGTCGTAGGCGTAGGACCAGGTGTTGCCGGACGGGTCCTTGACGGTGGCCAACTGCCCCACCGGGTGGTAGGTGTACCTGGTCTCGTCGTAGGTCCCGGTGGCGGTCCGCCCGTGGTACTGCCAGAGCTTCTCCGTCCGGCCGTACGGGTCGGTCCATACCGTGGTGGCGGCCTGCCCGACCGGAGGCTCCACGGTGACGTGGTCACCGTGATACGTGGTCGAGGTTCTAGCCTTCTCGACCTGGACGCTCGCGACCGAGCCGAGAAGCAGGGAGTGAGTCTGTCGGCCGGCGTTGTCGTAGATCGCCTGGGTCTGGCTCGGCACGTCCTGGTCGAGCCGCGATCTGATGATCGAGGTGTCGATCGCGCCGGAGTCGTAGTAGGCCGAGTTGGACTTGTAGATGCGACCGGCCGCGTCGTAGAACGTCTCGGTCATGATCCGGCCGCTGCGATGGGCCGGTTCCTGCGTCTGCCGCTGGCGGCCCAGCGCGTCGAAGATCATGTACGAGGTGTCGCTACCACCGAGAGCGTTCACCGCGGTGGTCACCACGTACGACGGCGCCGTCTTCGACAGCGTGTAGGCATAGCTGGTCGACGGCGTGGTGGGGTTGTTCGCCCGCTGCCGGTTGGGCAACCACACCTGGAGGGCGCGGCCCAGGGCATCGTAGGTGTACTCGGTGACGTAGTTGTTGACGTCGGTGCTCTTGAGCGCGAGGCCGGTGGCCGGGTCGAGGTCCACAGTTGTGGTCCACTGCAACGGGTTGGTGGTCGTCCGCTGGGTGACCGGCCCACCGGTGGCCGGGACGTACGCGGTCGTCGTCTTCTTCCCGGCGATGTCGGTGACCTCGGTCGTGCGGCCTCGAAGGTCGTACTTGGCTGTCCCCACCTGCTGGTAGGTGCGGTTGCCGCCGGCGAAGGCCACGATCTTCTCGGTCGCGGTGAGCAGCCCCTTGTCCGGCGCCGTGCCGTACGCCTGCCCGTCGTAGCTGAACCGGACATCACCGAGGATCTGGTTGGTGTCGGTGGGCGTGGTGGAGCACGCTCCGACCCAGCCGTGGATTCGCTTGACCGGCGTGAGCAACCACCGGGTGGCGTTGCGGATGTACTCGGTCTTGCTGCACCGCTTGTCCCCGGTGGCGCCGCCGTCGGGGCTGTCCTCCTGGGTGGTCGGCATGCCGTAGTCGTCGAAGTCGGTGGTCGACGTGCTGCGCCGCCAACCCGAGTCCGTGGCGGTGCGGGAACTCACCGTGCGTACCCGGGTGTACCGGGATTCGGCGACCGGGCTTCCCGCCCGGGTGGCCGTCGCCTCGGAGCGCCACATCGTGTATACGGTTGCGGACAGGACGTTTCCGTCCAGCCAGGTGATCGTCTCGCGGGGCGAGCCGCTGAAGTGGTCGTAGTCGTTTACCGCCCCGCCTTCCAGACCCTGGACCTGCGTCGTGCGGGTGCTGCCGTTGGCGAGCTTGTCGCCGTACATCCCTCGGTAGTAGAGGGTTTCGGTCTTGGTCCGCGCGGGGCCCTCACCGACGTAGGTCACCACGCGGGGGAAGCCACGCCACTGCGACCAGGTACGGCGGTCGTTCGGAGTGATGCCGGTGTCGTCGTCGTGGTGCCACAACGCCTCGTTGTTGGTGTTGAGGTACTCGTACGCGGTGCGCAGCGGCCTCGACCCTCCGGTGGGGTCGATCTGCTGGACCTCCTCCACGACGTACTTGTGGAAGAAGTCGGTGACCTTGTCCCTGCCGTTGGGTGCCCACTCGACCGGATAACAGAGCAGTTTGTTCTTGTCCAGCGCGTCCTTCGAGGGCATCACGCTGCCGCGGACGCATTGCGGCTGCTTGTAGGTGACGAAGATCTGCCCGCCGGTCTCCAGGGTGATCAGGTTGACCCGGTGCCAGTTCATCGCCAGGGCCCAGTCGCTGCCGCCGGCGTCCACCCGGTTCGGCATCTGGATGCCGGAGAAGGTCACCTCCGGCGTCGTGATCGTGCCACCGTTGAGACCCTTGTGGGTGATGCCTTCGAGCCAGAGACCGGCCCTCGTGCCGTCACCGGGGTCGAGGAACGCGTGGCGGAAGGTCCACGAGTCCGCCTTCTGGTAGGCCGAGGCGGACGCCTTCCACGCCTTGGTGGTGATCTCCGTGGTGCGCTTTGCGGACCAGAACGTGGGAGAGCCGTTGGTACACGGGTTGGTCGAGGCGGTGCAACTCTGGTCCCAGGGAGTGTCCGGCCAGTTCGTCGCATTCTTCGTGGTGCAGTTCTGCAGACACCGGTCCACGTTCGTGAACTCGATACGTCCCGGCACATTCTCGATGTACGGCGACGTGGCGGCGTACTCGTTGTCGTCCCGGTTGTCGCTGCCGTAATCGATGCGGGTCAGGTAGCCGGCCCGGTCGTAGACGACGGGCGTCGTGCCCGTCAGATTCTTGGCGTAGTAGTTGGTCTCCTTGGCCCACCAGTAGGACATGGTGTTGCCGTGGATGTCCTGGACGTAGTCGAGGTTCCACCGCCAGGCCTGCGGCTTCCCGTTGCAGTCGGAGGCGGCGAAGGTGCCGGCGTTGCAGGGCTCACCTGGGTTGTTGCCGTACACCGGGACGGTGAGCACGGAGTTGGTCGTCGGGCGGCCGGTGGCCCAGCCGGGAAGCCGGTGGCGTCCGAACCAGTACTGGGTGCCGTCGGTGCCGGTGACCTTCCAGTATTCGTTGTCGTTGTCGCCGTTGGCGTACGCCGACGAGGTGAGCAGCTCGACCTTGGTTCCGTTCTCGCTGCGGGGGTGCCAGGTGCCGTCGCTGCCCTTGAGCAGTTCGACGGTGCTGCCGTTGAGCGACATGACGGCGTTCTCCGGGCCCCAGCACAGGTCACCGGTCTTGACCGTGTTGTTCGCGTTGCCACCCATGTCGTCGGCGCACGCCTTGTAGCGCCGCTCCACGAAACCGGGAGAGAACTCGAAGCCCTCCCCGAACAGGCTCGGCTGGTTGTTGGTCGCCGCGTGCCGACCGTCCACGGACTGCGAGGAGTAGCCGAGGCCGAGGGTCGGTTCCGGTCCGCCGGGGCCCGGCGGGACACGCATCGGGTACGACCACTGGAAGCTGCCGGTGGCACCGCTGTGGCTCCACGACGACGTGGAGGCGAGGCTGGAAGCGGCGAAGTCGCCGGCTCCACCGGACGGGCCGGCGGTCAGGGCGAAGACCGCGGCGGCCTGGGCCTCGGGCACCGACACGGTCGTGGTGACCGTCCGGGTCCGCACGTCGTTACGCGAGTTCAACGGCGTGCTGCGGCAGTCCGCTGCGGCGGGGGTGCTCAGGGCACAGTCGGGCAGCTGCGCCAGCCGCAGTCTCGACGCCCAGTCACCGCCGTACGCGGTCGCGAAGGCGGCGTAGTCGATACCCACCTCGACCGGGCCGGCCGCCCGCACCCCGTCAGTGCGTCCGAGGCGTACCAGTAGGCCGTTGATGCCGGCCGCTTCGGCCTGGGCCTTCGGCAGGACCTCGACCCGGACCTTGGCGGGCGCGGCCACCGCGCTTCGGTTGGCCGAGGACGCGGTAGCCGGCCGGACCGTGACCGGCAGCGACCCGGCCCGGCTCGGTTTTGCCGCTACGCCGGCGGTCGCCGCCAGTGACACCTCGGCGGAGCCCGCCGTTGGCCAGACCGGTGCGGGGCGCCGCACCTTGGCCGCCGCGGCGTCCTTGTCGGGAATCCGCTTGCTGGACGCGGCCTTGTGCAGCGGGGCGGAGGAGTACCGCTGCGGGTCTAGGTGGAGGGCCTGCTCCGGCCGCTCCGCGCGGGCCGGCAACTGGCCACCGAGCGTGGCGGCGAGGACCGTGGCCAACCCCGCGACGAGGGTACGACGGGCGCCCCGTCGCACCGCGACGCTGACCCGCATCCCCCCACCGCCTGGTTGCGGCCGGCCGGATCGATTGATTCTCATTTCTGCCCTTCAAGAACGAGAGGTTGCCGCACCTGCGTTGCGGACGGGACCGGAGACCCGGGTCAGTCGGTTGCGGCGAACGCCGCCTGGACCTCTGCGGCGCTCAGCGCGCCCTGCCATACCTGGACACGGTCGATGTCACCGTTGAAGTAGTCGGTGGGCGCCCCCCACCTGCCTCGGCCGACCGCCAGCCCGCCTGTTCCATGCCACGGGTTGAAGGTGGGGGTGAGCTGACTGAACAAATTGCCGTCCACGTAGAGGCTCATCGTCCGGCTCGTGGCATCCTGCACGGCCGTGAGGTGCGTCCACTGGTTGACGAGGCAGGTGCTGCCGGTCACGTAGAACCCAGGCGCGGAGGTCAAGTCGCCGGAGCGGAGCATGATCGACCACTTCGACCCGTTCGCGTCGGTACGACAGCTCAGGAACGAACTGGAGATGTTCACACCGTCCTGGGCGATCACCGTGCGGGCGCCCGCGCCGCCTGCGAACCGCACCCACGCCGAGACGGTGTACGACTGGTCGGTGCGCAGCACCGGACCGCTGGTCTGTGCGGCACCCGAGATTCCGTCGAAGCGCAGGGCAGTCGATCCGTTGAAGCCCTCCGTGGTCCAGTTCGCGGCCGGCGCCGGACCGAGAGTCAGTGGTGTCCGGTAGTCGGAGGAGTCGCCCGATTCCCTCGGCTCGTCCTGGTCGTCACTGTCCATGTCCCACTGGCCGACCCGGACGGGCGCCACGATCTCGGACAGGTCCGTCTCCGGGTCGATGACCCGGTCCCAGACCCGGGCCTCGCTGATGGCGCCGTTGATCCAACCGGTCGGTGCCCCGTTGCGCGCAGCACCGATCGTCAGTGGCCCGGACGCGGACCAGACGGAGGCGTTGGCCATGCCCACGCCCTTGCGGACCCCGTTCACGTACAACGAGAGCTGGTTGGTCGAGCCGGCATCGTAGACACCGGCGAGGTGTACCCACACGCCCGGTTGCACCGGCTCGGTACCGCACGCGGGTGACGGGGTCGCCAGAGCGTTCACCGTGTCCGATGCGTAGCTGACCCAGCACCATCGCTGCTTCGCCGGATGGTACTGGAGTTCGAACGGGCTCTTGTTCGTGCCGACCTGCGCCATGACCACCCCACCGACCACATCGGCGCGGACCCAGGCAGCGAAGGAGAAGCTGCGGGTGGTGTCGATGACCGGGCCTGTGGTCGCGGCCTGATCGTCGCCGTCGAACTTGACCGCCCAGTCCTTGCCGCTTCGCCGGCTCGTACCCAGCACACGCGAGTCCGCCCAGGCCGGGGACGGGCTCATGGTCGCCACCGGAGCGCCCTCGACCTTGTTGTTCAGGATCAGACCGGTTCCCTCATCCATCGCCCAGTGCGCGACCGGACCGGATGGGTCGCCTGCCAGGAAGGCGTAGTCGTAGGGGGCGGACGAGTTCCCGGCCTGGTCGCGGCTGCGGACGGTCAGCACGTTCTCATGCCGCAGCGTGGGCGTCGCCACCGTGGTGGCGGTGCCGCCGAGACTGCTGGCACGGACGACCATCTCCGGACCACCGTTCATCTGGTAGACGTAGTCGTATACGTCGGCGGCGCCGTTGGCCGAGAAGGTGAAGCGCCCGGTGTAACCGACCGATCCCCGCAGGTCCTGGTTCGTGCCCCGGGGCGGCGACTCCAGGTAGAGGCCGTCGGCGGCGACAACCCCGGGGGTCGCCTCGGGTGCGGAGTAGTCGACGGAGAACTCGCACCACGGGGACGCCGTGGAGGAACCGCCGAGGGTGTCCTTGGTCTGCACCTGCCACCGGTAGATCTCGCCGTTGACCGTCTTCGCGGACAGCTGCAACTCGGCCTTGGCTCCGGGCGCGACCCCGGAATCGGTCTTGGGCCAGCCGGACACGTTCGTCCAGGTGCCACCCACCAGCTTCTGGAGGGTGAAGACGCCGGAGAGGCTGCCACCACCGCTGCCGTCCGGGTCACTGACCGTCGCCTTCAGCCACGGGAAGTCCGAGCGCACTGCCGGCCGTGACGTACCGGTCACACACGCCTGCCCCGGAGCGGTGTAGCCGGCGTGGGTCGACAGTTGTGCAGCCGTCGGGGTGTTGGGGTTGGTGTTGTACTCCACCGTCAGCTTGGTCTGCACAGGGTCGAACTTCTTCCACCAGTTGCTCGTCGACTCCGATGTGCCGTCGGACTCGCGGGTCGACAGCGCCAGCGTGTAGATCTCCTGGCCCCGGTTGGCGCTGATGTCGGCGGTGACGTTCGGGCTGGCGAACTCCATCGGCTGGTCCGGCTGGGGGTCGTCGGGGCAGCCCTCACCGGTGGATGGCTTGTGCGCGTGCCCGGACCGCTTCTCCAACCACTTGGAGAAGCTCGGCCCGGACCAGGTCTGCTTGCCCGTGGTCGCCATGTCGGCCGTCCGCCAGAGGTTCACTGGGGTGTTGCCGCAGTCCCACGAGTGCGTCATCTCCGTCAGGAACTTGGCGCTGCGGATGGTCTTGCCGGACAGCGACGTGAGCTTGAACGAGAAGTACGACCGGTAGGTGCCGGACCCCTCGGGGTCCCGGCCGACGCGGGCCACACCGTCGTTGCGGGTCGCGTTGTTGGTGCTCGAGTAACCCCAACGGGTCTTCTCGATTGTGCTCCACGGATCGATGACCACTGGGTAGACCGTGTTCTTGCCCCGCAGCAGCGCCTGGTCCGGCACGATGACCAGGTCGTCGCCCTGCACCCGGGTCGGAATCTCCGCCTTGCGCGCGTGGTCCGGCGCGACCCGCAACGACTCGCGCCGGTCCCAGGCGGCGAAGTCGGCTGCCGCCCGGCTCGTCCCCGCACGCGCCTTCGGCGCCACCCCGGTCGAATCCCACATCAGCGCACCGCCCGCGGACAGCATCGGGCTACCGGTCGGGTCGACCACCTCGAATCCGCCGCCGGCCTTGGACCGCTTGGTCAGCGACCCCGTCGTCCGCAGCGAGAAGCGCAACTCGTTCAACATCAGGTTCGCCGCGGCCTGCGCGGACTTCACCACGAGCGCCCAGGTGAACCCGTCGCGCAAAGCCCGCAGCCGCAGGTCCACGTCCGGCAGCACCGAGGCGTAGACGGCGGTGTCGCCGTCGAGCGAGGGGGCCGGGAGCTCCCCCGGCCAGGACAGCGACACCTGCCCGTCGGCCACCGGCAGCCGAATCGCCGGTGCGCTTCCGCCCTGGCTGAACGACACGTCGGCCAGCGTCGCCACGGGCCCCAGCGAACCGTCGGCTCGCCGTTCGAGCCGGGTATCGATCCGTTGCCACGAGTTGTTGTTGCGAGTCTTCGTCCACTGCGGCTCCACGTATGACTCCAGCACCAGGTTGCCCTGGGGCGTGGCGAGCACACGTGAGTTCTCGCTCTTGAGGCTGGTGACCTCGACCTGCATCTTGAGCTTCCTGGCCTGCGCCAGCGCGTCGACCTCGCCCAGCACGGGTGCGTCCGGGGACGCCGGCGGTTCGGCCACCGCTGGCGACGGCAGCAGGGTCGGGCTGCCGACCGCGATCAGGGCCAGCGTGACGACTGCGGCGGCGAAACCGCGACGACGCCACGCGAAAACCGATCCAGGTGCTCTCACCTAGACACTCCTCATTGCGTTTTGGCACGTCAGAGGGCCGTGCGGGGCACGGGACTCAAGGCGTGGAAATCAAGAACCTGTAGCGGACGGCGGTCGCTCCGGCGCCCGACGTCGGGATGTGTCAGCGCGAGCGGCTCGTCAGCGGGCGAGTTGATCGACGACTGGTCGGCGAGAGTGGCTCAGCGCGACGGTCGTTCTATAGATCAAGCTCAAGTTCATTACAGCCCCCGTTCATTGCTCCTCAGCGATGCGACAGTAAAGATCAGCTACACGCCCTGTAAAGAGACGTCACAACTGGTTAGCGCAAACCGCCCACATGCTCCCGAGGTCGTCACCGCCGTCACCGTCCGCCACTGGCGTCTCGCATGTACGGCCGGCAGCCTTACCACATCGATCCGGTGATCGTGGCTCCGTCCACAACCGTCAGCTTGTCCACAGGGCAGCCGCATCCGTCCCGCCGCCCCGGGCCGCCCCGGCGCATCCTGGCCGGCATGACGAACCGGAACCGAGCCGTCGGCGCGTACGGCGAGCGGTGCGCGCTGCGGCACCTGATCGAGACGGGCCTGCGCCCGGTCGCCCGCAACTGGCGCTGCCCCGAGGGCGAGATCGACATCATCGCCTGGGAGGGCCCGGTCCTCGCCATCTGCGAGGTCAAGACCCGCCGCACCGAGCAGTTCGGCTCCCCCGCCGAGGCCGTCGTCCCGGCCAAGGCCCGCCGGCTGCGCGGCCTGGCCGCCCGGTGGCTCGCCGAGACCGGCACCACCGCGGACGAGGTCCGCTTCGACGTGCTGTCCGTCCGGCTCCCGCTCACCGGCCCCGCCCGGGTCGAGCACCTGCGCGGCGCGTTCTGACATGGGGTACGCGAAAGTGCTGAGCGTGGGCCTGGCCGGAGTCGCCGGGCACCTCGTCGAGGTCGAGGCCGACCTCGCCCCCGGCCTGCCCGCCGTGATCATCTCCGGTCTGCCCGACACCGCGCTGCACGAGGCGCGCGACCGGGTCCGTGCCGCGATCGTCAACTCCGGCCAGAAGTGGCCGAACCGGCGGATCACGCTCAACCTGCTGCCCGCCACCCTGCCCAAGTACGGCTCGGCGTTCGACCTGGCCATCGCGGTCGCCGTGCTCGCCGGCTCGGGTGAGCTGCCGCCCGTCGCCCTGGACGCCACTGTCGTGCTCGGCGAACTCGGCCTCGACGGCGCGGTGCGCCCGGTGCGCGGCACGCTGCCCATGGTCGCCGCCGCCGCTCGCGCCGGGCACACCCGGGTCGTCGTACCCGCCGGCAACGCCGCCGAGGCGGCGGTCATCCCTGGCGTACGGGTGCACGCCGTCGACACGCTGCACCGGCTCGTCGCCCACGTCCGCACCGGCGCGCCACTGCTCGCCCCGCCAGCTCCGGCCCCGGCCGGGACCCCACCCGGACCGGATCTCGCCGACGTGGCCGGCCAGCCGCTCGGGCGGCGCGCGCTGGAGATCGCCGCCGCCGGCGGTCACCACCTTGCGCTGCTCGGCCCGCCCGGCGCCGGCAAGACCATGCTCGCCGAACGGCTGCCGTCGGTGCTGCCCGAGCTGGACGACGAGGCCGCCCTGGAGGTGACCGCGCTGCACTCGATCGCCGGCCTGCTGCCGCCCGGCGGCGGGCTGCTGCGCCGTCCTCCGTTCCAGGCGCCCCACCACACCGCCACGGTGCCCGCCCTCGTCGGTGGCGGCTCCGGGCTGGCCCGTCCCGGCGCGGTGTCGCTGGCCCACCGCGGGGTTCTGTTCCTCGATGAGGCGCCCGAGTTCGGCAAGGGCGCGCTGGAGGCGTTGCGGCAGCCGCTGGAGAGCGGCCGGGTACGTGTGGCACGCACGCGCGGCGCGACCGAGTACCCGGCCCGCACGCAACTGGTGCTGGCCGCCAACCCCTGCCCGTGCGCGAAGCCGTCCGGCGACGTCGACTGCGAGTGCACACCGCTGGCCCGGCGGCGCTACCTGGGCCGGTTGTCGGGGCCGCTGCTCGACCGGGTGGACGTGCAGGTCCGGCTGCAGGCGGTACGCGCGGCGGAACTGTTGCGTACCGATGCCGCGCACGAGTCCTCGGCCACCGTCGCCGCCCGGGTCGCCGCCGCACGACGAGCCGCCGCCGACCGCTGGGCGGCCACCGGGCACCGGGTCAACGCCGACGTCCCCGGCCCGTACCTGCGCCGTCCGCCGTGGCACCTACCCGCCCGGGTCACGACGGACCTGCGGCACCGGCTCGACACCGGTTCGCTGTCCGCGCGCGGCTACGACCGCGTACTGCGGCTCGCCTGGACCATCGCGGACCTGGACGGGCGGGACCGCCCCGGCCACGACGACGTCGCGGAGGCCATCCAACTGCGGACGGGAGAGGCCGCGTGAGCACCGAAGAGACCAAGCTGGCGCGGGTCGCGCTCACCTGGCTCGCCGAGCCCGGCACCCGATCCGTGTACGCCCTGGTGCAGCGGATCGGCCCGGTCGCCGCGCTGGACCTGCTGCTGTCCGGTGGCGCGCCGGAGCGGACCCTGCGCTCGGCCGTGGCGACGCGGGCCGCTGCAGGTGACGCCCGGGCGGTCGCGGCCGAGGCGCTGGCCCGTGGCGAGCGGCTGGGCGCCCGGCTGGTCACCCCGGACGACGACGAGTGGCCGGTCCAGGTCCGTGACCTCCGGCGACTCGCGCTGCCCGGCGCCACCCGCCGGGTCGATGTGGAGACCGACCCGCCGCTCTGCTTCTGGGTACGCGGGGCGTGGCCGCTCGGCGAGACGCTGGCGCACTCGGTGGCGGTGGTCGGCGCCCGGGCGGCCACCCCCTACGGCTCACACATCGCCACCGAGCTGGGCTACGGCCTGGCCGACCGGGAGTGGACTGTGGTGTCGGGCGGGGCGTTCGGCATCGACTCCGCCGCCCATCGCGGCGCGTTGACAGCGGGCGGGCGCACCGTCGCCGTGCTGGCGTGCGGGGTGGACCGCCCGTACCCGATGGGCAACGCCGCGTTGTTCGACCGGATCGCCGAGACCGGCCTGCTGGTGAGCGAGTGGATGCCGGGCGCGGAGCCGCTGCGGCCCCGGTTCCTCATCCGCAACCGGGTGATAGCGGCGGCGACACGCGGCACGGTGCTGGTGGAGGCGGCGGCGCGCAGCGGCGCCACCCAGACGCTCAACCGGGCGCTCGGCCTCCGCCGCCACGCGATGGTGGTTCCCGGGCCGGTCACCTCCGCGATGTCGGTCGGCGGGCACGAGGTGCTGCGCGAGCGGCCGGACGCGCGGCTGGTCACCGGCCTCGCGCACGTGCTGGAGGAGGTGGGACGGATCGGCTACGACCTGGCCCCGCCGGCCCGAGCGCCCGAGCGCCCACGGGACCGGCTCGACGAGGAGGCCACCCAGGTGCTGGAGGCGTTGCCCCGTCGCCGGGCGCTCGACCTGGAGAGCGTCGCCGCCCGGGCCGGCGTGGACCTGCGTACCGCGATGCGCAAGCTGTCCCTGCTGGAGGAACTGACGATGGTGGTTCGTCGCGACGGCGGCTACGCGCTCGCCCCGCCAGCGGCCGGCCCGACGTGACAGGCGGCGCGTACCCCCTCGCAACCGCCCGGCGACGGGGCCGTGGGACCGGCCCCGGTCTTCTAGGATCACCATTTCGCGCGCGGCGGAAGCCGTTGCGGGAACGATCGCGCCCCGGCCGGACGCCGGGCGCCGTCACGGGGAGAAGGATGACTGGGGCAGCGAACCGTCGCACATGTCCACAATGGTCGGAGTCCGGCGCCGAGGTGCGGCTCGCCGGGCCGGCGTCGGCCATCCCGCCGGCGCGCGGAGGCGGCCGATGAGCACGCAGGAGACCTCGCGCCGCAACCCGGCGGCCGGCCCACCCGGGTCGGGGCGTCGTGCGTTCGGCGGCATGCTGGTCGTGGTCAGCCTCTTCGTGGTGTTCTTCGCGATCCTGTCCCACCGCGACATCGGCGACTACGACCCGAACGGCCCGACGATGTGCGGCGAGGATGTGATGACGCCCCGGGACCGGTGCATGTTCGGCGCGGGCGACGGCTCCTACGAGGCGCAGAAGGCCGAGGCGGAGAAGCAGCACGACATCGACCTGATGATCCGGGACATCGGCTTCGTCGCCGGTCCGGCGCTGTTCGTGGCCGGAGTCCTGCTGATCGTGTGGGGCACGCGCCGGATCCGGGCCACGCGGCAGCCGGCCGAAGCCTGAGCCGGCACGGCACGGCGACGGGACGCGCGATCGTCAGTCGCCCTCGAACCGGATCTCGGTGTCTCGGCGCTCCGCGCAGCGGCGGGCCAGCCGGGCCAGCCGGCGGATGTGGTCGGCCTCCGCCGGCGCCCCGGCCACCTCGGCCAGGCACCGCAGGTCGGCGAGCAGCTGCGACATCCGATCGGTGTCGACGGTCAGCTCGCCGAGCGGATCGACGCGATCCAGCAGCGGCGTCCGGCCGCCGCCGCGGACCCGCGCCAGCAGACCGAGCAGCACGTCCTGCGGATCCGCGACGACCTCGATCGAGACGTACGCGGGCCGGCGACGACTGCTGCCCGCCGATATCTGTCGGTAGAGGACCGCGTCCACTCCCACTGTCGGCCCCTTTTCGTACCGGGCGTCACCGTCGCGGGACGCGGCTGTCCGATCGCGGCCGGATCGGCCACCCGTGGGGCGCGCCGGCTCAGCCACGCTGCCGTCCGGTTGCCGCCCTGTGCCTGGCCGCAGCATGAGTTTCCTCTGTCCAGGCCCGGTTTAGCCACCCTGCTCGGCGCGGCGCGATCGTCACGCCGGAAGGCACTGGCGCGGCGGCGCACGGCACACCGCGGCCACGGCGGCGCCGACGGCCCGGCCGGCGCGGTGAAGGCGTGCGGCGGCTCAGCGCGCGGCGGCGCTCCGGCCGTACGCTGGACCGGTGATCGCTGTCCGCCCCCGTTACGACCGCGTGCGCCAGGTCGGGGTGCCGCGGTGAGCAAGCGGCAGCGCGGCACCCGGGACGCGCACGAGGAGCTGCCCGCGTCGATGCGCGAAGCGGTGGACGACTTCGCCGACCACCTGTCGCGGGTGCGCAACCGGTCCGTCCACACCGTTCGCGCGTACGTCACGGATCTCGTGTCGCTGCTCGACCACGCGGTCCGGATGGGCTGCGCCGAGCTGCCGGAGCTGGACCTCGCCGTGCTGCGCAGCTGGCTGGCGAAACAGCGGACCATGGGCGCGGCCCGGACGACGATGTCCCGCCGCGCCGCCGCGGCCCGGACGTTCAGCGCCTGGGCGCACCGCACCGGCCTGCTCGCCGACGACATCGCCGCGCCGCTGGCGAGCCCTCGGGCCCGGCGCGAACTGCCCACCGTGCTGCGGGCCGACCAGGCCGCCGCCCTGATGGAGGCGGCCCGGCCCGCCGACGCCCCGCAACCCGAGGGAGCACCGGGCGCGGACACGCCCGAGGCGGTGCTGCTGCGTGACCGGCTGCTGCTCGAACTGCTCTACGGCACCGGGGTACGGATCAGCGAGGCGTGCGGCCTGGACGTGACCGACGTCGACCAGGGCCGCCGGGTGGTGCGCGTACTCGGCAAGGGCGGCCGGGAGCGGTCGGTGCCCTACGGGGTGCCGGCGCAGCGGGCGCTCGATGCGTGGCTGAGCGTCGGGCGGCCGACGCTGGCGACGCCCGGCTCGGGCCGGGCGCTGCTGCTCGGGGCGCGGGGCGGGCGGCTCAACCCGACCACCGCGCGGCGGATCGTGGCCGACTGGACCGAAGCCGCCGGGGTGCCCCGGGTGACGCCGCACGGGCTGCGTCACTCGGCCGCCACCCACCTGCTCGAAGGCGGCGCGGACCTGCGGGCGGTGCAGGAGTTGCTCGGGCACTCGTCGCTGGCGAGCACGCAGATCTACACGCACGTGTCGGTCGAGCGGCTACGTGCGGCGTACCGGCAGGCGCACCCCCGCGCCTGACCGGCGGAATCCCGCCGGGTGATGATCCATCTCGGGCTAGGATCGATGGATGACGGTGCCGCAGCCGCCCGAGCCGATTCCCGGTGCTCGGCTGCTCTTCTCCCTCGATCCCTCCGTCAGCCACCTCAACCACGGCTCGTTCGGCGCCGTGCCGATCGCCGTGCAGCGCGCCCAGCAGCGCCTGCGTGACGAGATGGAGGCCAACCCGCTGCGGTTCTTCACCCAGGGCCTGGTCGACCGGATCGCCCACGCCCGCCGACACCTGGCCGCGTTCCTCGGCGCGGACCCGGACGGCACCGCGCTGGTCGGCAACGTCACCGCCGGCGCGGCGGTCGTGTTGCAGTCGCTGGCGCTGCGCCCCGGCGACGAGGTCCTGACCACCGACCACGGCTACGGGGCGGTGGCCCTCTCGATCGCGCGGGAGTGCGCCCGCACGGGGGCGGTGTCCCGCACCCTGCCGGTGCCGTTGACCGCCACCGACGAGGAGGTGGTCGAGATCGTCCGCACCGGGCTGCGCCCCGGGCGTACCCGGCTGCTCATCGTCGACCAGCTGACCTCGCCGACCGCCCGGCTGTTTCCGGCCGCCGCGCTCGTCGCGGTGGCCCGGGAGCAGGGCGTGCCGGTGCTGGTGGACGCCGCGCACGCGCCGGGCATGCTGCCGGCCACCGTCGCGTCGATCGGCGCCGACTTCTGGGTGGGCAACCTGCACAAGTGGGCGTACGCGCCGCGCGGCACCGCCGTGCTCGTGGTGGCGCCGTCGTGGCGGGAGAAGATCCAGCCGCTCGTCGTCTCGTGGGAGCAGGACAGCGGCTTCCCGACCCGGGTGGAATGGCAGGCGACGCTCGACTACACCGGCTGGCTGGCCGCCCCGGTGGGCCTGTTCACACTGCGCAGCCTCGGCGTGGACCGGGTACGCGCGCACAACGCGGCGCTGGCCGCGTACGGGCAACGGGTCGTCGGGGACGCGCTGGGGGTGGCGCCCGAGCGGCTGCCGGAGCCCGGCGGACCGGCGGTCGCCATGCGTCTGGTGCCGCTGCCGCCGGGTGTCGCGACGACACTGGATGCGGCCCGGGAGTTGCGGGCCCGGATCGCCGACCGGCTCTCCGCCGAGGTGTCGGTGGCCGGCTGGAACGGGCGCGGCTACCTGCGGCTGTGCGGCCAGGTCTACAACACCCCCGACGAGTACGACCGCCTGGCCGTCCGGCTGCCCACGCTGCTCGCCCAGCGCTGAGCGGCGCATCCGGCCGAAGCCGGCGGCGGCGCCACGACTCAGGGGACCGGCGTCGGCTCCCGGGTCGAGCGGCAGCAGCCGGACCCGGCCGAGCCCGAGCAGCGCGAGCGGATCCAGGTACTCGGCGCCGCGTCGCAGCCCCCAGTGCAGGCAGGCCGCCTCGGCGCAGCCGGGATGCCCGGCGAGCAGGTCACCGATCGGGGTGCCGGCGTCGACCCGGGTGCCGGCGGTGACCCGGGACCGGACCGGCTCGTAGGTGGTGCGAAGCCCGTCGTGGTGGCCGACGGTGAGCACCGGCCGGCCGGCGACCGAGCCGGCGAACAGGACGGTCCCGGCGCCGGCCGAGCGGACCTGCGCGCCGGGCGCGCCTGCCAGGTCCACGCCCCGGTGCCCGGACATCCACGGCTGCGGCGGCGGGTCGAACCCGCGTGCCACGCGGGGTGGACCGGGCAGCGGCCACCGGAACCGTCCGGCGGTCGCCGACCCGCCGGGCGCGCCCCGGTATTCCGTCGTGACGTCCGGCCCGTCAAGGACCGCCGCCGAGCCGCCCGCCGCCACCGGCCCGTCAAGGCTCGCCGCGGGGACGCCCGGCAACCAGAAGGCGAGCACGAGCACAAGCAGCAGGCCCCTGCCGGCCCGACCGATGGGGATACGCACACCGCGTACCCTGACCTGTCCCGTGCTCCCCCGCGCGCACCACGCGGCCGTCCTGTGGACGACGCCCCCACTGTGGACGAGCGCCGAGATCGGGGCGGATCTGCTACGGCCGGGACGCCTATGCTGGCCGGGTGACGAAGGACTGGTACGCCTGGCACCGCGACTACGACCAGCCCGAGTCCGCACTGGCCCGGCGGCTCGCCGAGGTGCGGCGGCGTGTCGCCGACGCCCTCGACGCCGCGCCACCCGGTCCGCTGCGCGCGCTGAGTCTCTGCGCCGGTCAGGGCCGTGACCTGATCCCGGTGCTGGCCGCTCACCCCCGGGGCGCCGACGTGACCGCCCGCCTGGTCGAGCTGGACCCGCGCAACGCCGATCTGGCCCGCCGCGCCGCCGCCGACGCGGGGCTCACCGGCGTGGAGGTGGTGACCGGGGACGCCGCGCTGACCGACGGCTACGCCGATCTGGCCCCGGCCGATCTGGTGCTGGTCTGCGGCATCTTCGGCAACATCACCGACGACGACATCCGGGCGACGGCGCGGCACTGCGCCTCGCTCTGCGCCACCGGCGGCATGGTGCTGTGGACGCGGCACCGGCGCGAGCCGGATCTGGTGCCGGTGATCTGCGAGTGGTTCGCCGAGGAGGGCTTCGAGCCGGTCGCGGTGGGCAGCCCGGCCGACGGTGTGGGGGTCGGCGCGCACCGCTTCACCGGCACCCCGCGCCCGCTGGTGCCGGGTGCACGGATGTTCACGTTCGTGGGCTACGACGTGCTGGAGCGGACGGAGCAGGAATGACCACAGTGGACGACGCGAGCCGGCCTGCCCGGGTCGCCGGGCCGGACGAGGCGATCAGCGCCGAGGAGCTCCAGCTCGCCGCGCGCAACCACGGCATCCCGTTGGAGGCGCTGCGCTACGACGTGACCCCGGCGGGCCTGCACTACCTGCTCATCCACTACGACATCCCGGACGTCGACCCGGCCGCGTACGCGCTGAGCGTGTCCGGCGCGGTGCAGCGTCCACTGCGGCTGGACCTGGCGGCGCTGCGCGACCGGCCCCGGGTGACCCACCGGGTCACGCTGGAGTGCGCGGGCAACGGCCGGGCGCTGCTGCGGCCCCGCCCGGTGAGCCAGCCCTGGCTGGTGGAGGCGGTGGGCAACGCCGAGTGGACCGGTACCCCGCTGGCGCCGCTGCTGCGCGAGGCCGGGCTGTCCGGCGACGCGGTGGACGTGGTGTTCACCGGGGCGGACCACGGGATCGAGCGCGGCGTCGAGCAGGACTACCAGCGGGCGCTGCCGGTGGCCGACGCGCTGCGCGAGGAGGTGCTGCTGGCGTACGAGATGAACGGCGCTCCCCTGCTGCCGCAGCACGGCGCGCCGCTGCGGCTGATCGTGCCCGGCTGGTACGGCATGGCGCACGTGAAGTGGCTGCGCGACATCACGGTGACGACCGAGCCGTTCGACGGCTACCAGAACGCGGTGGCCTACCGGTTGCGGCGCGACGCCGACGACCCGGGCGTGCCGGTGACCCGGATCGAACCGCGTGCCCTGGTGCGCCCGCCCGGGTTCCCGGACTTCATGTCCCGGACCCGGGTGGTGCGGCCGGGGCCGTGCACGGTGGACGGCCGGGCCTGGTCCGGGCACGCGCCGGTGACGTCGGTCGAGGTGACGATGGACGGTGGCGGCACGTGGACGCCGGCGGTCCTGGACGAGCCGGCCGGCGGCGAGTGGGCGTGGCGTCGATGGTCGGTGAGCTGGACGGCGACCCCGGGGCGGTACGTGCTGGGCGCCCGGGCGACCGACGCCTCGGGGCGCACTCAGCCGGTCGAGCAGCCGTGGAACCGTGGCGGGTTCGCGAACAACCTGGTGCAGCGGGTCGAAGTGGTCGTGCCGGAGCGGTGATCCGGGCGGCGGGCCGCCCGGGGATCAGCTCCCGAATCCGGAATCTGCGGGAAGCGAGATGTCGGGCTTTTCGAGCTCTTCCACATTGACGTCCTTGAACGTCATCACTCGGACGTTTTTGACGAAACGGGCAGGCCGGTACATGTCCCACACCCAGGCGTCGTGCATCTCGACCTCGAAGTAGACCTCACCGTCCGAGTTGCGGACGTGCAGGTCGACCTGGTTCGCCAGATAGAAACGGCGCTCGGTCTCCACCACGTAGGAGAACTGGCGGACAATGTCGCGGTACTCCCGGTAGAGCTGCAGCTCCATCTCGGTCTCGTACTTCTCGAGATCTTCCGCGCTCATCGCACTCCGCCTTCCATGACCACATCTTCCCCCACCGACGCCGGAGGTCGCGGCTGCTCGCCCAACGCCACGCCGACGGTACCCCCTGGCGCGCCGGAGCGCCCCATCGGCTCGTCCGGGCGCCCGGCGAACGCGCCGGCCCCGAGTCCCGGCAGCCCGGCCACGGGCTCGGGCGACACCACGTCGGCGCCCGCCGGGCGGCGGGCGCGGGGAGGCCGGCCGTCCCGTCCGGAGACGGCGGCCACGTTCACGTACGAGAAGCGGTGCTCCCGGCAGGGCCCGAGCGCGCGCAGCGCGGCGCTGTGCTCGGCGGTGATGTAGCCCTTGTGTTCGGCGAAGCCGTAGCCGGGGAACCGCCCGTCCAGTTCCACCATGATCCGGTCCCGGGTGACCTTGGCGAGCACACTGGCCGCAGCCACGCAGGCGGCCACCCGGTCGCCCTTCCAGACCGCCAGCCCCGGCACGTCGAGCCCGTCGACGCCGAAGCCGTCGGTCAGCACGTACTCCGGGCGGGTGGTCAGCGAGGCGAGCGCCCGGCGCATCGCGGCGAGGTTGCACACGTGCAACCCGCGGGCGTCCACCTCCTCGGCCGGGATGACCACCACGGCGTACGCCAGGGCCCGCGCCACCACCTCGTCGTGGACGCGCTCCCGGGCGGCCGGGGTGAGCAGCTTGGAGTCGGCCAGCTCGTCGATCTCGCCCCGGCGCCCCTCGGGCAGGATCGCGGCGGCGGCGACCAGCGGCCCGGCGCAAGCGCCCCGGCCCGCCTCGTCGGCGCCCGCGACGTAGCGGAAGCCCCGCCGTTGCAGGGCCCGCTCCAGCGCGTAGAGGCCGCCGTCGCGGCGCACCACCGTGCGCGGCGGGGTCAGCATGCGCCGCCTCCCACCAGCACGGCGCCGAGCCGGCCCGGCAGGTCCGGCGGGTAGTAGCGCTCGGCGGAGGCGGCCAGGTCGGTCACCGTCCACCAGCGGTGCCCGTGCACGCTCGCGCGCTCGACGTCGTTGAAGCCGGTGGTGTCGACCTCCCAGCCCGCCACCCGGACCAGGTAGAACTGCTGCTCCTGGCGGTACCAGACGCCGTCGAACGGGAACTCGACGGTCTCCGACCAGACCGGCGCGCCCAGCTCGGCCGGGGCCAGCCGCAGGCCGGTCTCCTCGGCCAGCTCACGGGCCGCACCGTCGGCCGGGGCCTCCCCAGGGTCCAGCCCGCCGCCGGGGGTGAACCAGTAGCGGTGACCCGGCCGGGCCGGATCACTGCCCTCGAAGAGCAGCACCCGGTCGGACGCGTCGACCAGCAGCACCCGGGCCGCGCGACGAGGGGTGTAGACGGTCACCGCACCAGCCTGCCAGACGGCTGCGACGAACGACCACGCCCTCCCGCCGGCGGCCGGGGGTGGGCGTGGGGGCGCGCGGAAGCCGTCGGGTCAGGGATTGGGGATCCCCTCGAACTGCTTCGGCACGCTGAGCCAGGTGGCGCGGCTGACCGGCCAGAAGATGGTGAAAGCCCGCCCGACGACCTCGCCCTCCGGGATGGTGGCGACGGTGATGTCCTCGCCGGACTGCTGCCAGTGCTCCAGCGAGTCGCCGGAGGCCTCCCGGTGGTCACCCATGACCCACAGCCGGCCCTTCGGCACGGTGATGTCGAAGTCCTGGTCGGCGGGCTTGTTGCCGGGGAAGATGAACGGCTCGTCGACCGGCTTGCCGTTGATGACCAGCCGGTCCTGCCCGCCCGTACGGTCGCAGCAGACCACGTGATCGCCGCCGACGCCGATCACCCGCTTGATGAAGTCCTCACCGTCGGGGTTGCCGCTCCACTCGGTGGGCGCCTTGAAGACGATCACCTCGCCCCGGTGCGGCGAGCGGAAGTCGTAGACCAGCTTGTTGACCAGCACCCGATCGTCGATCTTGAGGGTGTTCTCCATGGACGGCGACGGGATGAAGAAGGTCTGCAGCACGAAGGCGCGAACCAGCACTGCGACCAGGATCGCCACACCCAGGAGGATGGGCAGCTCCTTCCAGAAGGAGTTGCGCGGCTTCTCGGTCTGCTCGTCGATCACGGGAGGAGCCTACGTCCCCGGGTGCGGCGCAGTCGCCCCGAACCCGCGAGAACCGTGAGCGTCGCCACGACCGGCACGATCAGGACGACTCCGCCCACCGGGTCGGGATCCACCGGGACCGGGCCGGAGGCGGCCGCGGCGTCCGCGCGCGGCACGTCCGCGAACGTCTCCGGTACGGGCAGGGTGGTCCACCGCTGCGACGGCCAGACGATCATGAAGGCGCGACCGATCACGTTCTCGATCGGCACCGGCCCCTGACATCGGGCGTCCTGCGAGACCAGCCGGTGGTCACCCATCACGAAGATCTGCCCCGGCGGCACCACCACCTCGGTGAACTGCCGGGACCGGCATTCCTTCGGATTGGGCGGAAGCTCGAGCGGGGAGTCCTCGGAGACGTACGCCTGCTCGTCCAGCGGCACCCCGTTGACCACCACGCGGCCGTCGTCGCAGCACCAGATCTTGTCGCCCGGCACGCCGATGACCCGCTTGATGAAGTCCTTCTCGCCGGGGCGGCTGACGCCCACCAGGTCACCGAGCGTGCGGCTCACCTGGCCGGCGAAGTTGGTGGGCGGCGCGGGCGCCTCCTGGGCGACCCAGCGGTCGGTGCCGCGGAACACCACCACCTCGCCGCGGACGGGGTCGCGGACGTCGTAGACGACCTTGTTGACGAGCACCCGGTCGCCGACGAGCAGCGTGTCCTCCATCGACCCGGAGGGGATGAAGAACGCCTGGAGCAGGAACGTGCGGATCAGCACCGCCAGGCAGAACGCCACGATGAGCAGCAGCGGAAGCTCCTGCCAGAGCGGCATCTGGCGACGCCCGCGCCGGGCCCGCCGGCGCCAGGGATCGACGGCGCCGTCCTCGTCAACCATCTGCACCATGCCACTCTCCGGTCCGCGGAAACGACACTACCGCCCGGGAGTCTCCTTCGAGACCCCACGGGCGGTAGTGGACCGTTTCGCACCGTCCGGCTGCGCCCGTACCGACCAGGGTAATGCGGTCTGGTCGATACGACATCCGCGCAGGCCGGGCGGCGTGGCGAACGCGAGTCAGTTCGCCGGCTGCTTCTCCCGCAGCTCCTTGATCTTGGCCTTCTTGCCCCGCAGCTCACGCAGGTAGTAGAGCTTGGCGCGACGCACGTCACCGCGGGTCACGACCTCGATCCGGTCGATGCCCGGGCCGTTGAGCGGGTAGGTCCGCTCCACGCCGACACCGAAGCTGACCTTGCGGACCGAGAAGGTCTCACGCAGGCCGTCACCCTGGCGGCGGATGACGACGCCCTGGAAGATCTGGACCCGGGAGCGGTTGCCCTCGACGACCCGCGCGTGCACCTTGACGGTGTCACCGGCACGGAAGTCGGGCAGGTCGGTGCGCTTCGACTGGGCGTCAAGGGCGTCCAGGATGTTCATCGCTGCGTCCTCGTGAGGCTCACGGCGCATCGTCAGTCGATGCGCGGATGGGTGATTCTGACCCCCGGGTGGTGACCGGCGAGACCGGCCCCGGTCGAGGGTCCTCGCAGCCGCCCACGGCGTGGACGGATGCGGCAACCCCTCTACTTTGCCACATGCCCCGGTGGCGGGGAAAATCCGCCCCGGTCCAGCGTCGCCCGGTCCCGCTTGTCGAGCGTCTCCGGGGCCAGCGCGCCGATCATGTCGGGGCGGCGCCCGGCCGTGCGCAGCAGCGCCTCGTCCCGTCGCCAGCGGGCGATCCGGCCGTGGTCGCCGGAGCGCAGCACCTCCGGCACGTCCAGCCCGCGCCAGGTCGCCGGCTTCGTGTAGAGCGGGGCCTCCAGCAGCCCGTGCGCGTGTGACTCCTCGTCCAGCGAGCCGGCGTTGCCCAGCACCCCGGGCAGCAGCCGGGTGACCGCCTCCAGGATCACCAGCACTGCCACTTCGCCGCCGAAGAGCACGTAGTCACCCAGGGAGACCTCGGTCACCGGCATCCGGGTCGCCGCGTGGTCCAGCACCCGCTGGTCGATGCCCTCGTACCGGCCGCAGGCGAACAGCAGGTGCGACTCGGCGGCCAGCTCGTGCGCCAGGGCCTGGGTGAACGGGACGCCGGCCGGGGACGGCACGATCAGCCGGGGCAGCGTGTGCCCGTCCGGACTCAGCTCGCCCGGCGCCAGCGCGTCCAGCGCCTCACCCCACGGCTCCGGCCGCATCACCATGCCGGGACCGCCGCCGTAGGGCGTGTCGTCGACGGTGCGGTGCACGTCGTGGGTCCAGGTCCGCAGATCGTGTACGGCCAGCCGCAGCGTGCCGTTCGCGCGGGCCTTGCCGATCAGCGACAGGTCCAGCGGGGCGAAGTACTCAGGGAAGATCGACACGATGTCGACGCGCATGCGGTGGCTCCAGCCGGAGGTCGAGAGCTAGAGATCGAGCAGGCCGTCGGGCAGGTCGACGACGACGCGACCGCCGGCCAGATCCACCTCGGGCACTATCGCCTTGACGAACGGGACCAGCGCGGTACGCCCCTCGGGCCGCCGCAGCACCAGCATGTCGGACGCGGGCGCGTGGTCGATGCGGGCCACCTCGCCCACGTGCTCGCCGTCGCGGGTGACCACGGCGAGCCCGACCAACTGGTGGTCGTGGAACTCCTCCGGGTCCTCCGGCGGGGCGACGTCGGCGCTGTCCACGCCGAGCAGCGTGTTGCGCAGCGCCTCGGCGACGTTGCGCTCCAGCACGCCCTCGAAGGCGACGAGCAGCCGCCCCTGGTGCCAGCGGGCCGACTCGACGGTGAGCGTCGGCGGCACCCGCCAGGCGCCGGGCTCCGACGGGGTGACCCCCGGCTCGGTGGTCAACACCGAACCGGGGGCGAACCGTGCTTCGGGCTCGTCGGTACGCACCTCCACGGTGACCTCACCGCGGATGCCGTGCGGCTTACCGATCCGGCCGACGACGAGAAGCATCAGTACGAGTCGACGATGTCGACGCGTACCCCACGCCCGCCGATGGACCCGATCACCTGGCGCAGCGCCTTGGCGGTCCGGCCGGACCGCCCGATCACCGTGCCGAGGTCCTCGGGGTGCACGCGGACTTCGAGGCGCTTGCCCCGACGGGAGTCGACCATCCGCACCCGGACGTCGTCCGGGTGGTCGACGATGCCCTTGACCAGGTGCTCCAGAGCGGGACGCAGCGGCATGTCAGGCCTGCTCGCCGGACTCGGCACCGGTCTGCTCCTCGGCCTTGGCCTCGGCCTTCGGCTCCTCCGCCTTGGCGGCGGCCTTCTTGGCCGGCTTGGCCGGGGTGTCCGCCACGCCGGCGGCGGCCTTCGCCTCGGCCTCGTACGCCGCCTTGCGGTCGGCCCGCTCGGGGGCGACCTTCAGCGGCGGCGGGGCCGGCAGGCCCTTGAACTTCTGCCAGTCACCGGTCAGCTCCAGCAGGCGCTGCACGGCCTCGCTCGGCTGGGCGCCGACCGACAGCCAGTACTGGACCCGCTCCGACTTGACCTCGATCACCGAAGGGTCTTCCTTCGGCTGGTACACACCGACGAACTCGATCGCGCGACCGTCACGCTTGGTACGCGAGTCGGCGATGACGATGCGGTACTGCGGGTTGCGGATCTTGCCCATCCGCAGGAGCCGGATCTTTACGGCCACAGTTGTTTCGCTCCTGTTGCGATCTCACCGGCCCGTACGGGCGGTGTGGCGGGTGAGCGCCGACCGGCACAGTGGGGTTTGGGCCGGAGACTGCTCGGTGAACTGGCGACGCGCCCGGGTTAGAGGGCGCCGGACGCGCGCCGGATACCAGCGAACCATTCTGCCAGATCCGCCCCGGAACTCTCACACCGGACCCGGACACCACGCCCGCGGCGGGTCGGGCCGTGACGGACGACACCCGCTCAGCGCACCGGCGGGCGGTCCCACCCCGGCGGAAGTTCGTCCGGTACATCCCATTCCGCGGGCGGGGTGAAGTCGCACCAGGTGCCGTCGAACGGGAACGCGCCCGCCTCGGCGATCCGGATCACCCGCTCACCCTCGGCGCGTACCGCCTTCTCGTCTGTCACCCAGTAGTGCTCCGGGAACGCCAGCCGCTCGGCGAACTCGTCCTCGTCCTTCCACTCCCAGCTCAGGTCCGGGTACACCACCACGTCGAGGTCCTGGTCGACCATGTCGACACCGGCCACCGCGCCGTCGTCCCAGCGGACGCCGGGCTCCTCCAGGTTGACGTACCAGTTCTGGAAGCGCCCGTGCGCGTCGCGGAACCACCAGACCGAGTGGGCCGCGCCGGTGGGCAGGAACTTCAGCACCGGCGGACCGTTCCACCGGCCCTGCGCGAGCCGGTAGGACGACGTCACCCACTCGGCGAACGGCACGGCCCGCATGCCCAGGCCGGCGGCGTTCACCTCGTGCGCGACGGGCGCCGTCCGCGCCACCCAGAGCAGCAGGCCGCGCTCGTCGTCGGAGACCACGCGGGCCGACCGGACCCACCCGATCCGGCCATGCCGCACGTTCCGGTGCATGATCAGCCGCCCCGGCTCGAACCGCACGCTCACCCCCGCCGTCGTGTTAACAAGGGCCCCCGCCTATGCAGAATGCGTTAAGAAGGGGCCCTTCCTTACACCCTCAGTAGGCGCGGGCGAGGATCGCCACCAGGTCGGGCTCGTCCTCCGAGTCCGGCACCGAGCCGTCGGCGCGCACCAGGCAGCGAACCGTCACGCCCTGCCCGTTCGCCTCGGCCTCGCCCTCGACGCCGACCGCCGACCACGGCACCCGCGCCCAGCCGGTGGCGGACGCCTCGATCGCCTCGGCCAGCGTCGACACCTCGACGGTGCGGGACCGGCGGAACTCCAGCGCCTGGTCGTGCAGCGCCCGCTGGTCGGCCTCCAGCGCGGCGAGGACCGCGCCGACCACGTCGGCCACCGGGGTCGGGGCCTTCGAACCGTCCGTACGCCGGACCACCACCGCGTTGCCGGCGGCCAGGTCACGCGGGCCGACCTCGACGCGTACCGGGTAGCCGCGCAGCTCGGCGTCAACGGCCCGGCGGCCGAACGCGGTGTCGGTCCGGTCGTCGAGCGCCACCCGCGCCCCGGCGTCGCGCAGCGCGTCGCACAGCTTGGCCGCCGCCTGGCTCACGCCGTCGCCGTCCTTGACGATCATCACGTACGCCTGGACCGGCGCCAGCTTCGGCGGCACCCGCAGCCCGTTGTCGTCGCCGTGGCACATGATCAGGCCGCCGAGCATCCGGGTGGACGTGCCCCAGGAGGTGGTCCACGCGTGCTCCCGGCCACCCTCGGCCGAGGAGTAGCTGATGTCGAACGCCTTGGCGAAGTTCTGGCCCAGCTCGTGGCTGGTGCCCAGCTGCAGCGCCTTGCCGTCGCCCATCATGCCCTCGCACGTGTACGTGGCGGTGGCGCCGGCGAAGCGCTCCCGGGCGGTCTTCAGGCCGACCACGACCGGGATGCCGAGCACGTTGACCATCAGGTCCTCGTACGCCTCGTGCAGGATCCGCCGCGCGTAGGCGCGCGCGTCCTCACGGGTCGCGTGCGCGGTGTGCCCCTCCTGCCAAAGGAACTCGCTGGTGCGGAGGAAGATCCGCGGGCGCAGCTCCCACCGGACCACGTTCGCCCACTGGTTGAGCAGCAGCGGCAGGTCGCGGTACGAGTCGATCCACTTGGCCATGAACTCGCCGATGACCGTCTCGCTGGTGGGGCGCACCACCACCGGCTCGGCGAGCTGCTTGCCGCCGCCGTGCGTGACCACCGCCAGCTCCGGCGAGAAGCCCTCGACGTGCTCGGCCTCCCGCTTGAGGTAGCTCTCCGGGATGAACAGCGGGAAGTATGCGTTCTCCGCGCCGGCCGCCTTGATCCGGGCGTCCATCTCGGCTTGCATCCGCTCCCAGATGGCGTAGCCGGCCGGTCGGATCACCATGGTCCCCCGGACCGGGCCGTTGTCGGCCAGCTTCGCCTTGGCGATCAGGTCCTGGTACCAGCGGGGAAAGTCCTCCGCACGGGGAGTGAGCACGCGTGCCATGACCGCACATCCTATGCGCCGTGCGGGGCGGGGGTTCGCCGGGGAGCCGGGCCGCGCCGTGTCGCCCGGCGCGGCCGTAGACTTCGACGGCGATGGGTGAGACACGGGACGCGATCGTGGAGGCCGCCCGGGCGCAGACCGTGGCCCTCGGGTGGGACCGTGTCCGGATGGGCGCGGTGGCCGCCGCCGCCGGGGTGAGCCGGCAGACGGTCTACAACGAGTTCGGCACCAAGGCGGGCCTGGGCGAGGCGCTGGCCCGGCACGAGGTGGACCGGTTCGTCGGCCAGGTCCGGTCCGCGCTCGGCGAGCACGACTCCGACGTGCGGGCGGCGGCGTACGCGGCGATCCACCGCACGCTCGCCTCAGCCGCCGAGAACCCGCTGGTCCGGGCGGTGCTGACCAGCACGCGGGGCGGCTCGGAGGAGTTGCTGCCGTACCTGACCACCCGGTCCGAGTTGGTGCTCGCCGAGGCCGCGGCGGCGCTGCTGGAGTGGACGGGTGACCGCCTGCCCGACGCCGATCCGGCGGCCCTGGCGTTCGCGGCGGACAGCGTCGTACGCCTGGTGGTGAGCCACATCGTGCTGCCCGGCGGCCCGGTCGACGAGACCGCCGACCGGCTGGCCGACCTGGCGGTGCGCCTGTTCCTGATGGCGGCGACGGCGCGCTAGCGACGACGGCGGCCGGTCACGGCCCGTCAGCGGACGACCCGGCCGCGCAGGACGATCCGGCTGGGCGTCCGGACCACGCGCAGGTCACGGCGCGGATCTTCGGGGTAGACCACCAGGTCGGCGAGGCCGCCCTCGACCAGCCCGGGGAAGCCGAGCCACTCCCGGGCCCGCCAGGAGGCGGCGGCCAGCACGTCCGGCGCGGACATGCCGGCCTGCTCGTGCAGCAGGAGCATCTCCTCGGCCGCGAGCCCGTGGTCGATGCCGCCGCCCGCGTCGGTGCCGACGTAGATCGGCACACCGGCCTCGTGCGCGGCGCGCACCACCTCGGGGAAGCGGTCGCGCAGGGCGAGCATGTGGTCGGCGTACCCGGGGAACTTGGGCCGGGCCTGCTCCGCGATGTGGCCGAAGGTCCGGATGTTGATCATCGTGGGAACCAGCGCGGTGCCCTGCCGGGCCATCAGGTCGATCAGGTCGAGGCTCAGCCCGGTGCCATGCTCCACCGAGTCCACCCCGGCCCGCACCATGATCTCCACCGCCGACTCGGAGAACGTGTGCACCGCCGCGCGTACCCCGGCGGCGTGCGCGGCGGCGACCGCCGCGGTCATGGTGTCGGCGTCCCAGGCCGGCGCCAGGTCGCCCACTCCCCGCTCGATCCAGTCGCCGACCAGCTTGACCCAGCCGTTGCCGGCCGCGGCCTGCGCGGCCACCGTCTCGGCGACCTCCGCCGCGCCCACCTCCACGCCGATGTCGCGCAGGTAGCGCTTGGGCGGGGCGACGTGTCGGCCCGCGCGGGCGAGTCGCGGCAGGTCCGGCTCGTCCTCCAGTTCGGGGTACGGGTACGGCGACCCGGCGTCCCGGATCGCCAGCACGCCCGCGTCCCGGTCGATCCGGGCCAGTTCCCGCGCCTGGTCGAGCGAGGTGATCGGGCTGCCGCCGCGGGCGATGCCGATGTGGCAGTGCGCGTCGGTCAGACCGGGCAGCACGAAGCCGCCGTCGGCCACCGTCTCGGCGCCGGGCACCGGTTCGAAGGTGACCCGGTCGCCGACCAGCCAGACGTCCCGGACCTCGTCGTCGGGAAGGAACACACCGCGCACGTGCAGAGCCATGTGCACAGTCCTACCCGATCAGTCCTCCTCGACGGCGAGCAGGTCGTTGCGCCGCGCGGTCAGCGCCGGCAGATCGACCGAGACCTTCCAGGGCCGCTCGGTGACGAACAGGTCCTCGGTGTGTGCCAGTTGCTCGTACTCGCGGGCGGCGCCGTCGAGCGTGTACTCGGTCAGCGCGATCCGCTCGTGCTGCGGATCCACCACCCAGTAGGAGCGGACCCCGGAGCGGGCGTAGACCTTCGCCTTGTCGTACAGGTCGCGGAAGTGCGACGTCGGCGAGACGACCTCGACGGCGAGCAGCGCGTCCTCGACCGGGACCGGCGACCGGCCGGCGTGCTTGCGCCGGATCACCACCACATCCGGGCGCGGCTCGTTGCGGCGGTCCACCCGCATGGACAGGTCGATGCTCACCAGGAACTCAGGCGGGCAGTTGACGCGCAGCGCGAGCAGCAACTCGACGCAGATCTCCTGGTGCAGGGCGGTGGGCGACGGCACGATCAACCTTCCGTTGATCAGTTCGTACGGAAGGTCCTTGGGCAGGTCGCCAAGGTCGTCGACCGTCCACTCGTGCCGCTCGGGCAGGATCGGCGCCGCGGTCATGACATCTCCTTCCAGGGGGCGAACCGACCCTAGGTGATGATCACATCGCCCACCGTCACCGACACGCTAGCGGGGGCCCTTGTCGCCGCCCTTGCCCAGCTTGTTGAAGTCGATCTTCGGCAGCTTGAAGCCCGGCGGCAGACCCTGCCCACCCGCCAGGTCACCCGGGTCCAGGCCCGGCGGGAGCTGCGGCATCCCGCCGGGGAAGCCTCCCGGCATGCCGGCGCCGGTACGCGGCCGCCCGCCGCCCTTCGTGCCCTTGCGCTTGTTCTTCGGCGACTTGGTCGCCTTGCGCCGGCCACCGCCGGGCAGGCCCATCATGCCGCCCATCTGCTTCATCATCTTCTGCGCGTCGGTGAAGCGGTTGAGCAGCTGGTTGACGTCCATGACGGTGACGCCGGAACCGTTGGCGATCCGGGCCCGGCGGGAGCCGTTGATGATCTTCGGGTTGGTGCGCTCGGCCGGGGTCATCGACCTGATGATCGCGGTCACCCGGTCGAAGTGCTTGTCGTCCAGCTCGGCGAGCTGGTCCTTCATCTGCCCCATGCCCGGCATCATGGCCAGCACGTTGGCGATCGGGCCCATCCGCCGGACCGCGATGAGCTGATCGAGGAAGTCCTCCAGCGTGAAGGTCTCCTCGCCCATCAGCTTGGCGGTCATCTTGTCCTTCTGATCGGAGTCGAAGGCCGCCTCGGCCTGCTCGATCAGAGTGAGGACGTCGCCCATGCCGAGGATCCGGCTGGCCATCCGGTCGGGGTGGAAGACGTCGAAGTCCTCCAGCTTCTCGCCGGTGGAGGCGAACAGGATGGGCTGGCCGGTGACCTCGCGGACGGAGAGCGCGGCGCCGCCGCGGGCGTCGCCGTCGAGCTTGGACAGCACCACGCCGGTGATGCCCACGCCGTCGCGGAACGCCTCTGCGGTACGGACCGCGTCCTGGCCGACCATCGCGTCGATGACGAAGATGACCTCGTCGGGCTGGACCGCGTCGCGGATGTTCGCGGCCTGCTGCATCATCTCGGCGTCGATACCGAGCCGGCCGGCGGTGTCGACGATGACGATGTCGCGGGCGGCGCGGCGGGCGTGCTCGATCGAGTCGCGGGCCACCTGCACCGGGTCGCCGACGCCGTTGCCGGGCGCCGGGGCGTACACCTCGACGCCGGCCCGGCCACCGAGCACCTGGAGCTGCCCGACGGCGTTGGGGCGCTGGAGGTCGGCGGCGACGAGCAGCGGCTGGTGGCCCTGGCTCTTGAGCCAGCGGGCCAGCTTGCCGGCGAGGGTCGTCTTACCGGAGCCCTGGAGGCCGGCCAGCATGATCACGGTCGGCGGGTGCTTGGCGAACTGGAGCCGCCGCCCCTCGCCGCCGAGGACGTTGATCAGCTCCTCGTTGACGATCTTGATGATCTGCTGGGCCGGGTTCAGCGCCTGGGAGACCTCGGCGCTGCGCGCCCGCTCCTTGACGTTCGCGATGAAGCCCTTGACCACCGGCAGGGCGACGTCGGCCTCCAGCAACGCCATCCGGATCTCGCGCGCGGTGGCGTCGATGTCGGCGTCGGTGAGCCGGCCCTTGCCGCGGAGCTTGGTGAAGATCCCGGACAGGCGGTCACTCAAGGTGTCAAACACGCGAACATCCCGTTTGTCGTTTTCGGCGGGCACATGCTGGCGGGCCGATGGTCCAGCCCACCGTTAGGGTAGCCCGCCGCCCGCACCCTCGCTCCGGCCCGGCCGTCCACGGGCCCGCGCCGCTCGTCGGCCGGGTGTTAACAGGGGTCCCTTCCTCTACCGGAGGCGTTAACAAGGGGCCCTTCCTTACACGGCGGCGAGCACGGCGGCCTCGATGCGCGCTCGTTCCTCGTCCGAGGGCCAGCCGCCGACCAGGTAGAAGGCGTCCACCACGTCGCCGCCGAGCGTGGAGATCCGGGCCGCCCGCACCTGGGCGCCAGCCTCGTCGAGCGCGCAGGTGACCCGGTAGAGCAGCCCGGCCGCGTCCGCGGCGCGCAGTTCCAGCAGCACCGCGTCGGTGGCCGCCTCCCGGTGCCAGACCACCCGGGGCGCGGCGCCCTGGCTGCGGGCGGCGAGCGCCCGGCCACGCAGCCGCTGAATCACCGAGACGTCGCCGCCGACCGCGCGGCGCAGGTCGGCGCTGAGCGCAATGGGGTTCGGCGCCAGCCCGTAGCGCGGCTGCACGCGGCACTGCACCAGGGCGCGGCCGTCCACGGTGGCGGCGTCCGCGGAGATCACCTCCAGGCGGTGCAGTGCCAGGCAACCGGCGACCGTGGCGAGCAGTCCGCGCCGGTCCGCCGCGGCCACCGACACCCGGTCCTCCCCCAGGTGTACGACAGGCAGCGGCCCGGCCACGAGCGCCGGGTCGGGGGCCGGCGGAGCGGGCACCACGCCGGTGTCCAGGGTGGTGCGCACCCGGGCCACCAGCTCGGCGATCAGCCGGCCCTTCCAGGCCGACCAGGCGGCCGGGCCGGTGGCGGCGGCGTCGGCGCGTACCAGGGCGTGCAGCAGTTCCAGCGTGGCGGTGTCGCCGACCCGCTCGGCGACACCGGCGACCGTCTTCGGGTCGGACAGGTCGCGGCGGGTCGCCACGTCGGGTAGCAGCAGATGCAGCCGGACCAGCGTGCCGATCAGCTCCGCCTCGGCCGGTGGCAGCCCGACCCGGGTGGCCACCGCCTCGGCCAGCGGCGCGCCGACGGTCGAGTGGTCGCCGGGTAGTCCCTTCCCGATGTCGTGCAGGAACGCGCCGAGCAGCAGCAGGTCGGGGCGTTCCACGTCGCGGGTGTGCCGGCTCGCCTCGTACGCGGTCTGCACCAGGTGCCGGTCGAGCGTGAACCGGTGCACCGGGTTGTGCTGGGGCAGGCTGCGCATCCGGGTCCACTCGGGCAGCCAGCGGTCGATCAGCCCGTACCGGTCGCAGGTCTCCCAGGCGGGCACCAGGCCGGGACCGGCGCCGAGCAGCGTGATCAGCGCGGCCCGTGCCGCCGGCGGCCAGGGCGCGGGCAGCGGCGGGCAGTACGCGGCCAGCCACTCGCAGGTGGCCCGCGCGATGGGCAGCCGGGTGGTGGCGGCCGCGGCGGCCACCCGCAGCGACAGGCTCGGGTCGGGGCGGGCCCCGATGGCGGTACGGGCGAGCACCAGTTCCCCGTCCTGCTCGACCACGTCCCGCGCGACCGGGCGGCGCAGCGGCCGGCCGGGGGCGGCCCGGTGGCGGCCGGAGCGGAGTCGGTCGGCGGCCCGCCAGGCGTCGTCCAGGGCGTGGCTGACGGTGCGGGCGTCGCCGGCCACGAGCCGCAGCAGCGCGTCGCCGTCCTCGGCGCCGAGCAGCCGCGCCACGCCGTCGCGTTCCTGGGCGACCAGGCGGTCGACCCGGCGGCCCACCTGCTGGTGCAGCGCGTCGCGGGTGTCCAGCAGCCGCCGGTGCGCCGCGTACACGGCCGGGCGGAGCGCGTCGGTGACCCCGGCGGTGGCGATGGCGCGCAGGATGCCCACGTCGCGCAGCCCGCCGGCCGCCTCCTTGAGGTCGCCTTCGAGCAGGAACGCCAGTTCGCCGTGCGCCTCCCAGCGCGCGGCGGTGATCTCGCGCAGGCCGGGGAGCTGGCGGATCGCGGTCCGCCGCCAGTGGTCGGTGGCGGTACGCGCGAGCTGGTCGGTGAGCGCCGGGTCGCCGGCCACGTGCCGGGCGTCGAGCAGGCCGAGGGCGACCTTGACGTCGTCCTGGGCCACCGACAGCGCCTCGGCGACGGTGCGTACCGAGTGGTCGAGCCGCAGTCCGGCGTCCCAGATCGGGTACCAGAGCGACGCGGCCAGCTCGTCGATGCCGGGGACCCCGGCGTGCAGCAGCACCAGGTCGAGGTCGCCGTAGGGGGCGCACTGGCGGCGGCCCAGTCCGCCCACCGCGACGAGCGCCACCCCGTCCCGGTCCGGGAAGGCCCGGCGCAGCCAGGCGTCGAGCGCCTCGGCCCGCGCGTTCCGGGCCGGCTCGCCGATGCCCCCGGGTACGCCGACGACCTCGTTGACCACGGGCACGCCGTCCCCGGTGGGGGTGGCAGCCGTGGTCAACGAGGTCACGTCGGCAGGTCCGGCCGTCAGAGGGCGTCGAGCCCGCGCTCGCCGGTACGCACCCGGACGACCTCTTCGACGCCGGTCACCCAGACCTTGCCGTCGCCGATCTTGCCGGTCCGGGCGGCGCCGACGATCGCGTCCACGATCTTGTCGACGTCGATCTCGTCGGTGAGCACCTCGACCCGGATCTTGGGCAGGAACTCGACCGTGTACTCGGCACCCCGGTAGACCTCGGTGTGCCCCTTCTGCCGGCCGTAGCCCTGGACCTCGCTGACCGTCAGCCCGGCCACGCCGAGGGCGTGCAGAGCCTCCTTCACCGCGTCCAGCTGGTACGGCTTGATGACCGCGGTCACCAGCTTCATGTCCAACCCCTCCATCCCAGGAACGTTAACCGGCGACCTTCTCGCTGACCGGCGCGGACTCGTCCGACTCGGCGGCGGGCTCCGCGCCGGGCTTGCCGGCTCCGATCCCGGCCATCGCGAACGCGCCACCGCCGCTGCCCGTGGTGGGCGACAGGTCGTAGCCGCTCTCCGCGTGCTCGGCGATGTCGATGCCGTCGACCTCGGCCTCGGCGGAGACCCGGAGGCCGATCGTCTTGTCGATCACGAAGCCGAGAGCGTAGGCGACGACGAAGGAGTAGACGCTGACGATCAGCGCGCTGATCGCCTGCTTGCCGAGCAGGCTGGCGTCGCCGCCGACGAACAGGCCGTCGGTCTCCACCAGCGAGCTCACCGAGGCGGTGCCGAACAGGCCGATCCAGAGGCAGCCGATCCAGCCGCCGACGAAGTGCACGCCGACCACGTCGAGGGAGTCGTCGTAGCCGAGCCGGTACTTCAGACCGACCGCGAGGGCGCAGACCGCACCGGCCACCACGCCCAGCAGCACCGCTGCGGCCGGGGTGATGAACGCACAGGCCGGGGTGATGGCGACCAGACCGGCGATGGCGCCGGACGAGGCGCCGACCAGGGTCGGCTTGCCGTCACGCACCCACTCCACCACGATCCAGCCGAGCAGCGCCGCGGCGGTGGCGACCTGGGTGTTGATGAACGCCAGCGCGGTGACCCCGTCGGCGGTCAGCTCGGAGCCGGCGTTGAAGCCGAACCAGCCGAACCACAGCAGCGCGGCGCCGAGGGCGACCATCGGGACGTTGTGCGGCTTCATGCTCTCGCGCGGCCAGCCCACCCGCTTGCCGAGCACGAGCACCAGCGCGAGCGCCGCGGCGCCGGCGTTGATGTGCACGGCGGTACCACCGGCGAAGTCCAGCGCGCCGATGTCGCCGCCGATCAGCCCGCCGCCCCAGACCATGTGGGCGACCGGGAAGTAGACCAGGGTCGCCCAGCCGAACGCGAACAGCAGCCAGCCGGCGAACTTCACCCGGTCGGAGAGCGCGCCGCTGATCAGCGCCACGGTGATGACCGCGAACATCATCTGGAAGGCGATGAAGACGTAGATCGGGATTCCGGTCTCGCCCCACAGGTCGTTCTCGCCGACGAACGTCTTGGTGCCCAGGTACTGACCGAGGTCACCCCAGAACTTGCCGCCCTCGCCGAAGGCGACGGTGAAGCCGTAGAAAAGCCACAGGATGCTGACGAGCCCGATGGACGAGAAGCTCATCATCATCATGTTCAGAACGCCCTTGGACCGGTTCAGGCCGCCGTAGAACAGCGCGAGACCGGGGGTCATGAGCAGCACGAGGGCAGTCGAGACAAGCAACCAGGCAGTGTTCCCGGTGTCGATCTCCACGCTGCCTCCTCTCGTTGTCGTATTCCTCCCTCCGACTGAAGACCTGGCAGCATCGCCCGTCAGCCGGTTGCGCGGAAGCTTTGTCGCCGGCTGTTTCCTTCAGCGACACTCCGCGATTTCCGACACGTGACGGGTTGTTTCCGGCGTGTGAAGAACGCCGATCTTGCTCAGCGGAGCGCGTACTCCAACTGGTGCCGCTCGTAGTCGAGCAGCCGCAGGTCGCGCATGGGGCGACGCAGGTGGCCCTTGTGGACGATCCGGACGAAGGCCGGCTCACCGGCGGCGGCCATCCGCCGGATGCCCTCGACGTGGTCGACGATGCGCTTGCGGATGGTGCGGATGAGCCGGTGCCGGTCGCGCGGGATCAGCCCGTACGCGTCGGCGAACAGGCGCAGCCGGCGCGGCCGGTCGGGGCGCTTCCAACCCAGCGTCACCGAGTCGCGGTCGGAGAAGATCGGCACCCAGGTCCAGGCCGCGTACGCCACGTCGTAGATGCGGGCGCCGGGCGAGGCGAGGTCGAAGTCGATCAGCCCGAGCGTGCCGTCCGGGCGCCAGATCACGTTGTGCGGCGCGGCGTCGTGGTGACAGATCACCTCGGTGTCCGGCGGGGGCGGCCCGAACGAGCGCCAGACCGCGCCGGGCGGCGGGGTGAAGCCGTACTGCGCGTCGTGGAACATCCGCAGCATGGTGGCCACCGTGACCAGGGCCTCGTCGGTGACCCAGTGCGGGGCCAGCGGGTACTCCCCGCACTCCCCCTCCAGGTACGACAGGACCTCGCGGTTGCGCTCGTCCATGCCGAGCGCGCGGGGCGCGCCGGTGAAGCCGACGTATTCCAGGTGGCGCAACAGCGCGTGCACGGAGGGCGTCCACGGGCCGGCGTTGCGCCGGACCGTGTCTCCGACACGGACCACTGTGCTCACGTTCCCGCCGTGCAGCGGGATCTCCTGCGAAGTCACGTACGGTCTCCCGAGGCGTGGCGACGGGTGGCTGGGGTCGCGCCACCCCGCGTAGGCGCGATCGTCAGTCGTCACGGGAGAGGTTACGCGTCCCGGGCGAGCGGCTCGGTGCCGAGCAGCGCGTCGACGAACTGGGCCGGGTCGAACGGGGCCAGGTCGTCCTTGCCCTCGCCGAGGCCGACCAGCTTGACCGGGATGCCGAGCTTGCGCTGCACGGAGATCACGATGCCCCCCTTGGCCGTCCCGTCGAGCTTGGTCAGCACCACGCCCGTCACGTTGACCACCTCGGTGAAGACCCGCGCCTGCTCCAGCCCGTTCTGGCCGGTGGTGGCGTCGAGGATCAGCAGCGTCTCGTCGATCGGGCCGTGCTTCTCCACGACACGCTTGACCTTGCCCAGCTCGTCCATCAGGCCGATCTTGTTCTGCAGCCGGCCGGCGGTGTCGATGAGCACGGTGTCCACGCCGGTGTCGATGCCGCGCTTGACGGCGTCGAACGCGACGCTGGCCGGGTCGGCGGCCTCGGGCCCGCGGACCGTCTCGGCGCCCACCCGGCCGCCCCAGGTCTCCAGCTGGTCGGCGGCGGCGGCCCGGAACGTATCGGCCGCGCCGAGCAGCACGCTGCGGCCGTCCGCGACCAGCACCCGGGCGATCTTGCCGCAGGTGGTGGTCTTGCCGGCGCCGTTCACGCCGACCACCAGCACGACCGCCGGGACGCCCTCCTTCGGGGCGGTCCGCAGCGAGCGGTCCAGGCTCGGGTCGAGCGCGTTCACCAGCTCGGCGGCGAGCAGCGCGCGCAGCTCCTCCCCGGTGCGGGTGCCGAGCACCCGGGTCCGCTCGCGCAGCCGGTCGACGATCTCCCGGGTGGAGTCGATGCCGACGTCCGCGGTGATCAGGCTGTCCTCGATCTCCTCCCAGGTGTCCTCGTCCAGCCGGTCGCGGCTGAGCAGGCCGAGCAGGCCCTTGCCGAAGACGTTCTGGGAGCGGGACAGCCGGGAGCGCAGCCGGACCAGCCGGCCGGCGGTCGGCTCCGGCACCTCGACCGGGGGCGCCTCCACCGGGGGCGCCTCCACCGGGGGCGCCTCGACCACCACGCCGGTGGTGAGGTCCGCCTCCGGGGCCTCGACCGGCGGGCCGGCCAGATCCTCCTCGGCCCGGGTGTCGACCTCCGTGCGCGGCAGCGGAGGCTCCGGCCGCCGGCGCAGCCGGGGCACCACGAGGCTCAGGCCGCCGATGATCAGCACGCCGAGCAGGGCGAGAGCGACGAGGAGGTATTCCGTCATGCCCGAAATCCTGTCAGATGCCGGCGACGGCGTCCCACTCACCGCCTCGGCACGCGAACAACCTGCGGGTACGCTCACACCGGAAGGCGTACCGCAACCGCCGGCCGGGTAGGGAACAGCCGAAACGATCTTGTCGGAGGTGGATGTCGTGCCCGGTTCCCGCCTGCTCATCGGCCCGTTGCTGCGCCGGGTCGTCGACACGCGGGCGACCGTCTGGGTGGAGACCAGCTCGCCCGCCGTGGTCACCGTCCGCACGGCCGACGGCGCCACCGGCAGCGCGCCCACCTTCTCCGCGTACGACCACCACTACGCGATCGTGGTGGTGGTCGGGCTCACCCCGGACAGCGCCACCACCTACGAGGTGCTGATCGACGACGAGGTGGCGTGGCCGCTGCCGGACTCGTCGTTCCCGCCCAGCGTGATCCGGACCCGCGCGCTCGACGACGCCGACCAGCCGGTGCGGCTGCTGTTCGGCTCCTGCCGGGAGACCACCCAGCACTCCACCGCGCGCAAGCTGCCGCCGGACGCGCTCGACGCGTACGCCCGGCGGGTGATGGCCGCGCCCGAGCAGGCCGTGCTGCCCGACCTGCTGGTGCTGCTCGGCGACCAGGTGTACGCGGACGAGACCTCGCCGACCGTGCGGCGGCTGCTCAAGCGTCGCCGCAAGCGGCCGAAGGACGCCCCGGCGACGCAGGTGGTGAGCTTCGACGAGTACACGAAGCTCTACCTGGAGTCGTGGCGTGACCCGGAGATCCGCTGGCTGCTCTCCACCGTGCCGAGCGTGATGATCTTCGACGACCACGAGGTGATCGACGACTGGAACACCTCGCAGTCGTGGCGCGCGGACATGCGCGAGCAGCCGTGGTGGGCCGAGCGGATCCGCAGCGGCCTCGCCTCCTACTGGGTCTACCAGCACCTGGGCAACCTGAGCCCGGACGAGATCGCCGCCGACCCGGTGTACGCGAAGGTCATCGCCGCCGAGGACGCCACCGGCGTGCTGCACGAGTTCGGCGAGCGGGTCGACAAGGAGGCCGACCTGGCGCACGACACCGAGCGCTGGCGGGCCGTGCAGTACCAGTGGAGCTACGCGCTGGACCTGGGCCGCACCCGCCTGGTGATGCTGGACAACCGGTCCAGCCGGGTGCTCCTGCCGGGCAGCCGGGCGATGCTGCCGCCGGGCGAGTGGTCGTGGTTCCTCGACCAGGCGCACGGCGAGTACGACCACCTGGTGGTGGGCAGCTCGCTGCCGTGGCTGCTGCCACCGGGCATCCACCACGTCGAGGCGTGGAACGAGCGCCTGGCCGACTCCGGCCGGCCCTGGGTGGCCCGGATCTCCGAGCAGATCCGCCGGGCCCTGGACCTGGAGCACTGGGCGGCGTTCCGGCGCTCGTTCGAGGCGCTGGGCGAGCTGTTCGCGCGGCTGGGCAGCGGCACCGCGCCGCGCACCGGTGCGCGGGTGGGCGCCGGGCCGGCGTACGCGCGACCGGCGTCGATCAGCGTGCTCTCCGGGGACGTGCACCACTCGTACGTGGCGCGGGCCCGGTTCGCCGACCGTGACGTCCGCACGCCGGTGCACCAGCTCACCTGTTCACCGATCCACAACCAGGTGCCCGCCGGCATGCGCCCGCTGATGACGCTGGGCTGGAATCCCGGCCCGGCCGGGGCGACCCGGGCGCTGGCCCGTGCGGCCGGGGTACGCCGCCCCCCGGTGCGCTGGCGGAAGCTGGCCGGGCCCTACTTCGGCAACGCGGTGGCCACGCTCACCCACCGGGGCCGTGAGGCCGCCGTGGTGATCGAGGGCACGACCAGCGACGGCGAGCTGCGCCCGGTGGCGCAACAGCAACTCAGCGACGGGGACTGAGTACCCTCTGAGCGTGGACGAGACGCTGCGCGCCGTGGAGCACGAGTTGACCGCGTTGCTGCGCAGGGGCCGGGCGCTGTCCTGGGAGATCGCCCGCGAGGTCCACCCGAACCTGGAGCCCAACGCGTACGGCCTGCTGCTCTGGCTGCGGCGGTCGGGGTCGATCCGGCTCACCGACCTGGCCGTCAAGCTGGGCATCGGCAAGGGCACGCTGAGCCGGCAGATCGGCGGGCTGGAGGCGCTGGGCCTGGTACGCCGCGACCCGGACCCCACCGACCGCCGGGCGGCCCAGCTGAGCCTGACCGAGGAGGGCACCCGGCGGTTCGACGCGGCGCGCGCGGCGCGACTCGGACAGATCAGGCGTTCGCTGGAGAGCTGGCCGAAAGAGGACGTGGCGGACCTCGCCCGGCTGATGCACCGCTTCAACGAGTCGTTCTGATCTTCCGGCGAGGGGGAACAAACCCGACCCGGCAAGAGTTGTTGCTCAAGGCAACGGCTTCTACGGTTGCCCAGGGCAACCTTTCTCCCCCGCTCCGGAGGCAATCCACGATGACCCAGGCGACTGCGCCCGCGCGGGCGACCGCCGTCGACATGTCCCACCGCCAGATCCTGGAGGCGCTCTCCGGCCTGCTGCTGGGCATGTTCGTCGCGATCCTCTCCTCCACGGTCGTCTCCAACGCGCTGCCGCGGATCATCACGGACCTGCGCGGCGGCCAGTCCGCGTACACCTGGGTGGTCACCTCGACGCTGCTGGCGACCACCGCGACCACGCCCATCTGGGGCAAGCTGTCCGACCTGTTCAGCAAGAAGCTGCTGGTCCAGATCTCCCTGGTGGTCTTCGTGCTGGGCTCGGTGCTCGCCGGGCAGGCCCAGACCACCGGCGAGCTGATCGCCTGCCGGGTGGTGCAGGGCGTCGGCGCGGGCGGCCTCACCGCCCTCGCCCAGGTGATCATGGCGACGATGATCGCCCCGCGCGAGCGCGGCCGGTACAGCGGCTACCTCGGAGCAGTGATGGCAGTCGGCACCATCGGCGGCCCGCTGATCGGCGGCGTGATCGTGGACACCTCCTGGCTCGGCTGGCGCTGGTGCTTCTACGTCGGCGTGCCGTTCGCCGTACTCGCCCTGATCGTGCTCCAGCGGACGCTGCGCCTGCCGGTGGTCAAGCGCGACGTGAAGATCGACTGGTGGGGCGCCACCCTCATCACCGCCGCCGTCTCGCTGCTGCTGGTCTGGATCACCCTGGCCGGCGACAAGTACGACTGGATCTCCTGGACCAGCGGCGCCATGGTGGCCGGCGCGGCGGTGCTCGGCGTGCTCGCCGCCCGGGTCGAGAAGCGGGCCGCTGACCCGATGATCCCGCCGCGGCTGTTCCGCAACCGCACCATCACGCTCGCCGTGATCGCCAGCATCGCCGTCGGCGTCGGCATGTTCGGCGCCTCGGTGTTCCTCGGGCAGTACTTCCAGATCAGCCGCGGCGCCAGCCCCACCATGTCCGGCCTGATGACGCTGCCCATGATCGGCGGCCTGCTGGTCTCCTCGACGGTGGTCGGCCGGATCATCACCAGCACCGGCCGCTGGAAGAGCTGGCTGGTCATCGGCTCGGTGCTGCTCACCGCCGGCTTCGCGCTGATGGGCACCATGCGGGCCGACACGCCGTACTGGCGCCTGGCCGTGTTCATGGCGCTGATCGGTCTCGGCGTCGGCATGAGCATGCAGAACCTGGTGCTCGCCGTGCAGAACACGGTCCGCCCGGACGAACTCGGCGCGGCCAGCTCGGTGGTGTCCTTCTTCCGCAGCCTCGGCGGCGCGATCGGCGTGAGCGCGCTCGGCGCGATCCTCGGGCACCGGGTCACCGGCTACCTGGCCGACGGCCTGAGCCGCCTCGGCGTCCCCGCCTCCGGCTCGGGTGGCGGCGGCCTGCCCGACGTGCACACGCTGCCCGGGCCGATCCGGGACGTGGTCGAGGCCGCGTACGGGCACGCCGCCGGTGACATCTTCCTGGCCGCCGCCCCGTTCGGGCTGCTCGCCCTGATCGCGGTGGTCCTCATCCGGGAGGTCCCGCTGCGCCGCTCCAACGCCGAGCCGGTCCCCGCCGGGCCCGAGAAGGCCGAGGCGATCCCGGCCGGAACGCGGGACTGACCATGGACGCCGCGGAACGTGAACGGTACGGCCCGCGGACCCGGCCGTCGCCCTACGAGCGGGGTACGGACGGGCCGCGGGTGGTGCTCGTCGGCGTGGACGGCAGCCGCACCTCGATGCGTGCCGCCGCGTACGCCGCCGGACTGGCCCGGCGACAGGGCGCCACGCTGGTGGCGGTGTTCGTCAGCTCGCCGGCCTCGTACAGCGCGATGCTCTCCGGCGTGGTGGCCGGCGCGGTCCAGCAGACCCACGACGAGCTGGCCGCCGAACTGCGCGCGGAGTGCCGGCGCGGGGCCGAGGAACTGGACCTGCCGGTGACGTTCCTGTGCCGGCGCGGCGACGCCTACACCGAGCTGTGCCGGGCCGCCGACGAGCACCGCGCCGACATGGTGGTGGTCGGCTCGTCCGAGCAGGCCGGGCACAAGCTGGTCGGCTCGGTCGCCACCCGGCTGGTCCGTACCGGCCGGTGGCCCGTCGTCGTGGTGCCCTGAAAGGAAGGGCCCCCTGTTAACGCCTCGCGTTGTGCAGGGGGCCCCTCTTAACATCTGCGCCCATGACCTGGACCGTGCCTGAGATCGACCGCCGCCACGAGCCCTACGTCGCCGACGAGCGCACCATGCTCGAAGGCTGGCTCGACCACCATCGCGACACCCTGGTGCACAAGTGCGCCGGACTCACCGCCGAGCAACTGCGTACCCGCAGTGTCGAGCCCTCCGGGCTGACGCTGCTCGGCCTGGTCCGGCACATGGCCGACGTGGAGCGGTGGTGGTTCCGCATCCGCGCCGCCGGCCAGGACGTGCCGACGCTCTACGACTACAGCGTGGACCCGGACGCCGACCACAACGACGTCGCCGACGCCGACCCGGCCGAGGCGTTCGCCACGCTGCGCGCGGAGATCGAGGCGGCCCGGGAGGCGGTCGCCGGCCTGCCGCTGGAGCACACCTTCCGCCATCGCCGGGGCGACACCGTCAACGACGTCAGCCTCCGCTGGGTGTACGTCCACATGATCGAGGAGTACGCCCGGCACAACGGCCACGCCGACCTGATCCGGGAACGCATCGACGGCGTCACCGGCGCCTGAGCCGGATCAGTACGCCAGCGCCGCCCGCAGGTAGCGCAGGTCGGCCGGGCCGCTCCAGCGGTGGGCGGACAGCCCGGCCACCCGGGCACCGGCCACCGAACGGTCCTCGTCGTCGACGAACAGCACCCGCCCCGGTGGCGTCTCCAGCGCCTCGCAGGCGGCCTGGAAGTACTCCTTCGCCGGCTTGTGCACGCCGACGACAGAGGAGTTGACGATCACGTCCAGCTCGTCGGTCAGGTCAAGCGCGGCCAGGTCGGCGTCGAGCAGGTCGGTGGCGTTCGTGCCCAGACCCACCCGGATGCCAGCGGCCCGCACCTCGCGGACGAACGCCAGCACCTCCGGGTCCACCTCGCCGCGGTAGCTCTGCCACTCCTGGACCGCCGCACGGGCCCGGTCCGCGCCGACCGCGGGGGTCAGCGCGTCGGCCACGCTCACCATCCACTGGGCGTGGCTGACCTGGCCGGTCAGCACCGGTTGGAGTAGACCCCAGGACATCGCGATCTCACCGAGGACGCCCTCGGTCAGCCCGTACTCCCGCTCGACGCCGGCGGCCACCGTCGGATCCCAGCGGCGCAGTACGCCGTCGAAGTCCACCAGGAGCGCCGTGGCGCGTTCCCGACTCACTCGCTCGTCACCTGTTCCTCGTCGTCGGCCCGGTTGAGCCGCTGGCTGATCACCTGGGTCACACCGGCGCGCATGGTCACGCCGTACAGCGCGTCGGCGATCTCCATGGTCCGCTTCTGGTGCGTGATCACGATCAGCTGGCTCTTCTCCCGCAACTGTGCCAGCAGCGTGATCAGGCGGCCCAGGTTCACGTCGTCGAGCGCCGCCTCCACCTCGTCCATGATGTAGAACGGGCTGGGCCGGGCGCGGAAGATCGCCACGAGCATTGCCACGGCGGTCAGCGACCGCTCCCCGCCGGAGAGCAGCGACAGCCGCTTGATCTTCTTGCCCGGCGGCCGGGCCTCGACCTCGACGCCTGTGGTGAGCAGGTCCTCCGGGTCGGTGAGTACGAGCCGGCCCTCGCCGCCGGGGAACAGCACCGTGAAGACCTGCTCGAACTCCCGCGCGGTGTCTTCGAACGCGCTGGCGAAGACCTCCAGGATCCGGTCGTCCACGTCCTTGACCACGGTGAGCAGGTCGCGCCGGGTGGCCTTGAGGTCCTCCAGCTGCTCGGAGAGGAACTTGAAGCGCTCCTCCAGCGCGGCGAACTCCTCCAGCGCGAGCGGGTTCACCTTGCCCAGCAGGGCCAGTTCCCGTTCCGCCTTGGCGGCCCGCTTCTCCTGCACCGGCCGCTCGTAGCGGACCGGCTCCGGCACCGGCCGCCCGTCCTTCTCGGCCAGCGCCACGTCCGCGTCGGTGGGCGGCACCAGCCGGTCCGGGCCGTACTCGGCGACGAGCGTGGCCACGTCCAGGCCGAAGTCCTCGGCCGCCTTGGCCTCCAGCTGCTCGATGCGCATCCGCTGCTCGGCGCGGGCCACCTCGTCGCGGTGAACCTGGCTGGTGAGCCGTTCCAGCTCGGCGGCGAGGCGCTTGGCCGCGCCGCGTACCTCGGACAGCTCGGCCTCGCGGGCGGCGCGTTCGCGGGCGACGGCGTCGCGGTGCTCCTCGGCCCGGGCGATCGAAACGGTGAGCCGGGTGAGCGCCTCGCGGGCGCCGCCGACCACGGCCCGGGCGATCTGGGCGCCGCGGGCGCGGGCCGCGCGCCGGGCCGCGGCGCGCTCCCGCGCCGCGCGTTCGGCGGTGGCCTGCCGGGCCAGCGAGTCGGCCCGCCCGGCGATCGAGGCCACCCGCTCCTCGGCGGTACGCACCGCGAGCCGGACCTCCATCTCGTTCTGCCGTGCCTGCGGCACCATGGCGGCGAGCTGGTCGCGTTCCTCGGTGGACGGTTCGGCGTCGATCGGGGTGGCCTCGGCCAGCCGCAGCCGTTCCTCCAGCTCGGCCAGCGCCGCGAGGTCCCGTTCCCGGGCCGCCTCGGCGCGTGCCCGGGACTCGCCGAGCCGGTCGGTCTCCGCCTTCGCCGATCGGGCGGCCGCGCCCAGTTCGGCGAGGCGGCGCGCGGCGGCGTTGCGGTGGCTCTCCGCCTCCCGCTTGGCGGCGGCGGCGTGCTGCACGGCCTCCTTTGCGGCGGCCACCTCGGCGCGCGCCTCGGCGAGCTGTTCGCGCAGCTCGGCGGCGGTCCGTTCGGCGGTGGCGCGGTTGGCCCGCGCCTCCTCGACGGCGGCCTGCACCTCGATGAAGCTGGGCGCCTTGGCCGACCCGCCCGCCGCCGCGTACGCCCCGACCACGTCGCCGTCGGGGGTGACCGCGCGCAGCTCCGGGTTCGCAACGACGAGCGCGGACGCGGCGGCCAGGTCGTCGACGAGCGCGACGTCGCGCAGCGCCCGGTGCACGGCCGGCCGGATCTCGGCCGAGCACTCCACCAGGTCGGGCGCCCAGCGGGCGCCCTCGGGCAGCTTCGGGCGCAGCGCGTCCGCGGAGCCGTCCATGCCCGGCCCGGCGGGGCTGCCGACCAGCAGCCCGGCCCGGCCGGCGTCGGAGATCTTGAGCAGCCGCATCGCCTCGACCGCTTCGTCCACGCCGCTGACCGCCACCGCGTCGGCGAGCCCGCCCAGCGCGGCGGCGAGCGCCGCCTCGTCACCGGGCGCGACGGTGAGCAGCCCGGCGAGGCTGCCGAGCAGGCCGGGCACCTGGTCGGCGCGGGCCAGCAGCTCACCGGCGCCGTCCTTGCGGCGCAGGCCCATCGCGAGCGCTTCCTCGCGGGCCTTCCAGGTGGCGGCGTCCTTCTCCGCGGCGCGCTCCCCGTCGGTCAGGCTGCGCACCGCCGCCTGGGCCCGCTCGTGTACGGCCACCGCCTCGTCGTGCCGGGCGTCCAGGTCGGCGTTGTCCCGGTCGGCCTCGGTCGACTGCTCGGCGACCGCGTCCAGGTCGGCCTGCGCCTTCTCGGCCCGGCCCATCGCGTCGGTGTGCGCGGCGGCGAGCCGTTCGATCTCCTCGCCGGCGCTCGTGGTCCGGGCCCGGGCGGAGTTCACCTGGCCGGTGAGGCGGGCCAGTCCCTCGCGCCGGTCGGCGATCGCCTTGGCGGCGGCGACCAGTTCCCGCTCGGCGGCGGCGAGCTGGCGTTCCAGCTCCTGGCGGTGCTCGACCGCCTCGGCCAGCCGGATCTGGTCCTCGGTGAGCGCGGCGCGCAGCTCCTCCTCCTGCTCGCGCACCCGCCGCGACTCCGCCTCCAGCTGTTCCGGGTCGCGGCCGGGGCGCTCGTCGTCACCGGCGGCGCTGAGGTGACGCAGCCGTTCCCGGGCCAGTTGCTCGATCGAGCGGAACCGTTCCTGGAGCGCGGAAAGGCGGTACCAGGTGTCCTGCGCCGCCGCGAGCAGCGGGGCGTCCTCGGCCAGCGCCGCCTCCAGCTCGCCGAGGCGGCCCTGCACCTCGCCGTGCTCGGCCTCGATCAGCTCGCGCCGCTCGCGCAGCGCGGTCTCGTCGGCGATCTCCTTGTCCAGTGTGGTCCGCAGCGTGTGCAGGTCGTCGGCGAGCAACCGCAGCCGGGCGTCGCGCAGGTTGGCCTGGATCGCGGCGGCGCGGCGGGCCACCTCGGCCTGCCGGCCCAGCGGCTTGAGCTGGCGGCGCAGCTCGGCGGTGAGGTCGGTCAGGCGGTTGAGGTTGGTCTGCATCGCGTCGAGCTTCCGCAGCGCCTTCTCCTTGCGCTTGCGGTGCTTGAGGACGCCGGCCGCCTCCTCGATGAACGCCCGCCGGTCCTCCGGCTTGGCGTGCAGCATGCCGTCGAGCCGGCCCTGCCCGACGATGATGTGCATCTCGCGGCCGATGCCCGAGTCGGAGAGCAGCTCCTGGATGTCGAGCAGGCGGCAGGAGTCGCCGTTGATCTCGTACTCGCTCTCGCCGGAGCGGAACATCCGGCGGGTGATGGAGACCTCGGTGTACTCGATCGGCAGCGCGCCGTCGGTGTTGTCGATGGTGAGGGTGACCTCGGCCCGGCCCAGCGGTGCGCGTCCGGCGGTGCCGGCGAAGATGACGTCCTCCATCTTGCCGCCGCGCAGCGCCTTCGCGCCCTGCTCGCCGAGCACCCAGGCGATGGCGTCGACGACGTTGGACTTGCCGGAGCCGTTCGGGCCCACCACGCAGGTGATCCCGGGCTCCAGCTTCAACGTCGTGGCGGAGGCGAAGGACTTGAACCCCTTCACCGTCAGGCTCTTGAGATGCACCTTCTCGATCCTCGTCCGGTGGCCGCCGTACCGTCGCCGGCTGCGCGGACCTGGTGAACCCGCAGACTAACCCGGGACCGCGACGTCGCCGCCACGCGACCCACCCGGCACCTGCGGTGTCCGCTTTCCGCCCGGCCGTCGCGGTGGGAACGGAAATGCATGATCACAATTACCGGACGCAATTCCGGGCGGTTTCGCAAGATCGAGAATCACGGCGGGAACGGCGAAAAGGGGTACGCACATGGCTGCGCGCCGGCACTTGAGTGTCGGCGCGCTTTTCGGTGTGGTGCGATTCAGTTTTCCGGCGACTGGAGATCAGGTCAGCGCGGGCTCGGCCAGACGGAGGAGGTCGTCGGCCTCCGCCGCTGCCGCCGCGAGCCGATCGTTGTCGGCACGCAGACGCGTGATCTCGAACTCCAGTGCCTGAACCCTGGCACGCAGACGGGTGACCTCGTCGAGCAGGCGCCGGTCGGGCGCTGCGCTTACGTGGCCGTAGAGGGCCTTCGCCATGCTGAACTCCTTGATGTGCGCTGCCGGAAAGGCCGGCCAACGCGCGCCCATGATGTTCGCGGCTACCATTCCCGCTGTATCGGGGCATGGCTGGGCGCGACTGGCGACACCACTATATTGAGCCGAAACCCCCTCCTTCGTCAAGTTGACCAAGGCCGTAGATCATCTCCACGTCGGCCGGGCCACTCGCCGGGGGGCTGCCACAAGGCGCGGACACGCTCTGTCCGGACGCCTTTACTGTACGCCGGAAATGTGTGAACGCCTCATCCTCGGCGGCTGCTTCGCCTTAACTCTTTCTTAGCCACGTTGCCGCAGCTCCGAGCGCGCCCGTAGCGTCACCCAGGCCCGTAACCAACCCGTGGAGGGGACAGGCGTGTACCGCTGGAACGACCCGATCGAACCGGAGGGCGCCCGCCGGCGTCCCGAGCCGCCGACCGACGAGGGTCCGGCGTGGCTCAGCGACCGGCCCGAGCCGCGGTCGTCGTACCTCTTCGGCGACGGAGGGCAGCAGCAGCCGCCCGCCGGCTACGGCCCCGCCGGCTACGGCCCCGCCGGTTACGGCGCCGAGCCGGCCGGCTCCTACCCGCCGCCCCGCGACCGGTGGAACGGCGAGGAACAGCCCACCGCCGCCTGGCACGGCCAGGAGCAGCCCGCCAATGCCTGGCACGCCCAGGGGCCGGCCAGGACCGGCCACGAGCAGCCCACGGCCGCCTGGCAGGGCCAGGAGCAGGCGTGGCACGGCCACGAGCAGCCGGCCGGCGGCTGGGAGCAGCCGGCCGCGACGTGGCAGCCGGCGGACGACATCCCGGCCGACGAGCCGCGACGCCGCAAGCGGCGCCTGTCCCGGCCGCTCGTGATCGGCGGGGCCGCCGCCGCGGCGACACTCGTGGTGAGTCTCGGCGTGGGCGCCGTCCTGCTACCCGGCGACGACCAGGGCACGAAGCGCACCTCCGCCGACGCTCCGGTGGCCGCCGCGCCGCAGGCGCCCGAGGACGCCGGGGACAGCCCGGCGGACACGCTCGCTGCCGAGTCGGCCAGCCCGTCGGCCGTACCGACCACCGCCGCGCCGAGCCCGTCCAAGAAGGCCACCCCGAAGCCGAGCCGCAGCACCGCGCCGTCGCGGCAGCAGGAGCGCAGCAGCGCCCCGAGCGGCGGCGGCACCGCGGCCACCAAGGCCACCGCCACGACCGCGCTGAGCGCGGAACTCCAGAAGGTCGTCACGCTGGTGAACCAGGAGCGGGCGAAGGCCGGCTGCAAGGCGCTGACCGTGAACGCCAAGCTGAACCTGGCCGCCCAGCGGCACAGCCAGGACCAGGCGGACCACAAGAAGATGGACCACAACGGCAGCGACGGCAGCGAGCCCAAGGACCGGGTGGAGCGCGCCGGCTACAGCTGGAGCATGGTGGGCGAGAACGTCGCCTGGGGCTACCAGAGCGCGGCCGAGGTGATGGACGGCTGGATGAAATCCGAGGGGCACCGGAAGAACATCCTCAACTGCGGGTACACCCAGATCGGAATGGGTCTGGCGCGCAGCAACGGGCCGTACTGGACGCAGGTCTTCGGCACGCCGCGCTGACCGCGCGTCGTGACGGGCCCGGCGCTCGTTGACCGGTCGGGGGCGGCGTCGGGCCGCCCGCGTCCGGGGAGTCGTCGATGCGGATCCGGCCGGGGTGGGCCGTGCCGCGCGCCCGGCCGGCCCGCGTCCGCCGACGTGGCCCGCGCCGGGGCGTGGCGCTCGCGCTGACCGCGGCGCTGCTCGTCCCGGCGCCGGCCTGCCGGCGGCCGATCACCCCGCCCGGCGCGCCCACGCCCTGGCCGGTCGCGCAGGCCGACAGGTGGCGGTGGCAGTGGCAGCTCACCACCCCGGTGGACGTCACCGTCGACGCCGACGTCTTCCTCCTCGACCCGGTGGCGACCACCTCGACCGAGACCGCCGCGCTGCGCGAGCGGGGCCGCAGGCTGGTCTGCCACGTCCGGGTCGGCACGTACGCCGCCGACGATCCGGACGCCACCCGCTTCCCGGCCGCCGTACGCGGCGCTGCCGTGCCCGGGCGGCCGGGCAGCCGCTTCCTGGACGTACGGCGCTGGGACGCGCTGTCACCGGTGCTGGCCGACCGGCTCCGGCTGTGCCGGGGCAAGGGCTTCGGCGCGGTGGCGCTGGCCGACGCGGACGGCTACCGGTACCGCTCCGGTTTCCCGCTGGGCTTCGACGACCAGTTGCTGTTCAACCGGCGGCTGGCCGGGCTGGCCCGCAAGCTCGACCTCTCCCCCGGCCTGGTCGACGACGTGGCGCAGGTGGCCGCGCTGGCGCCCGACTTCGACTTCGCGGTCAACCAGGAGTGCGTACGCCGCCGCGAGTGCGCGAAGCTGCTGCCGTTCGTCGACGCCGGCAAGCCGGTCTTCCACGTCGAGTACACGGGTGAGCCGGCGGACTTCTGCGTCACCTCGGTCGGCTACGGCTTCGCCTCGATCCGCAAGGACCGGCAACTGGACGCCTGGCGGGACCCCTGCGTACTGCCGTGACGCCCCCGTCCCCGGCCACCTGGGCCGATACGGCCACGGAGGTGCCGACACTCTGCGTGACGCCATGGCTCAAGAGATGTACGCAAAAGCGATATACCTGAGAGTCATAATTATGACTCTCAGGTATATCGCTCACTAGGGGATGCCGTCTCAGCCGCCAGCACGGTCCGGACCGGATGTCAAGCCGCGACGGACATGCCGCGCGGACCGGCGCCCGGACCCGGAATCAGCGGGCGCCGACCAGCTCCGGGGCCGGGGCGGGCGGCGGCTCCACCGCCGGGGCGACGACCGTACGGCGGCGCATGAAGCGTGGCGCCCACCAGTTCGCGTCACCCAGCAGCGTCATCACCGAGGGCAGCACGACCGCCCGGATGATCGTGGCGTCCAGCAGGATCGCCGCCGCCAGGCCGATGCCGAGCTGCTTGAAGTCGATCATGCTGAGCGTGGCGAAGATGGAGAACACCGCCACCATCACCACCGCCGCGCTGGTCACCACCCCGGCCGAGGAGGTGATGCCGTGCGCCACTGCCTCCCGGTTGGGCATGCCCCGGTCGACCGCCTCACGGATCCGGCTGACCACGAAGACGTGGTAGTCCATCGACAAGCCGAAGAGGACCACGAACAGGAACAGCGGCAGCCAGGTGACGATCGCGTCCATCGAGGTGAAGCCGAGCAGCCCTTCCGCCCAGGTGCTCTGGAAGACCAGCACCAGCAGCCCGTACGCGGCCCCGGCGGAGAGCAGGTTCAGCAGGATCGAGGTCAGCGCCACCACCACCGACCGGAACGTCCACGCCATCACCAGGAACGTCAGCGCCAGCACGAACGCGGCGACGATCGGCAGCTTCGCCCAGATGTGGGCGGCGTAGTCCTCGCTGGCGGCCACGCCGCCGCCGACCGCGTACTCCACGCCCGGGATGCCGCCGAGCGTGGCCGGCACCAGGTCCTCGCGCAGCTCGTGCAGCGACCGGGACGCCTCGTCGGAGCGGCTGGCGTGCGGCGTGGCCACCTCCAGCACCGACACCCGCCGGTCCGCCGACACCTGGATCTCCGGGCCGTCCGCCTCGGCCGGCGCGAAGAGCGGGTCCGTGGCGGTCCGGCCGGCCAGGTCGGTGAGCGCGGCCCGTACCCGGTCGGCCTGCTCGGCGGGCGCCCGCACGGCGACCGTGTGGCTGGTGCCGTTGCTCGGGAACGCCGCGGTGAGCCGGTCGTACGCCTGCATGGCGGCGGTGGTGCGCGGCACGTCCTCCGGGCCGGGGAACTTGAGCTTCATGCCGAGCGCGGGCGCGGCCAGCGCGAGCAGCAGCGCCACCGAGATCAGCAGCGTCGCCACCGGCGCTCGCAGCGCCGGCTTGAGCACCGCCGGCCAGAACCGGGGCCGGGCCGGCTGCCCGTCCCGCCCGGTGCGCGGCGCGGTGAGGCGCCACAGCAGCGGCACCCGCGGCCGGTCCACCCAGCGGCCCAGCTTCGCCAGCAGCGCCGGCAGCACTGTGAGCGAGCCGATCACCGCGACCGCCACCACCAGGATCGAGCCGACGGCCAGCGAGGAGAAGATCGCGTCCTGGGCGAGCAGCAGACCGCCCATCGAGATGATCACGGCGGTGCCGGAGACCACCACGGCGTGCCCGGAGGTCTCCGCCGCGATCTCCACCGCGTCCAGACCGGAGCGGCCCTTCGCTCGTTCCTCCCGCTCCCGCCGCACGTAGAACAGCGAGTAGTCGACGCCGACCGCCATACCGATCAGCAGGATGACGCTGGCGGTGGTGTCGGTGGCCGGCACCAGGTGCGAGGCGAGCGTGGAGAGGCCCATCGCGGCGGCCACCGAGGAGAGTGCCAGCAGCACCGGCACACCGGCGGCGATCAGCGCGCCGAACGCGATGATCAGGATGGCCAGCGTCACCGGCAGGCTGAGCAGCTCGGCGCGCTTGAAGTCCTTGCCGAGCGTGTCGTCGAGCGCCTTGTCGATCGACGGGCCGCCGACCTGCTCCACCCGCAGCTGCGGGTGCGCGTCCTGCACCTTCGCGGTGGTGTCCCGCAGCGGCTGCACCCGGTCCCCGGCGGTGCCCGGGTCGCCCGACATGGTGATCGGCACCAGCAGCGCGCTGCCGTCGCGCGACGGCATCGGCGTACCGATCGACGCCACGCCGTCGATTTGCCGCAGCCGGTCGGCCGCGTCCTGCGCGGCGGCCTTCGCAGCGGCCTGGTCGAGCGAACCCGAGCGGGCGGTGATCAGCACGTTCTCGGTCGCCGGCCGGTCGAACCCGCCACTGTCGACGATCAGCTGTGCCCGCCCGAACTCGCCGATCGCCTGATCCTCGTCGGTCGCCTCGTTCAGCCCGGCGGCGCTGCCGCCCACGAAACACACCGCCACGAAGACCACCCACAACGCGATCGCGCGCCACGGATGCTCCGCACTCCACCGTGCCAGCCGCACGGTCACCGGTCGCCTGCCCATGTTCCGGGTTCCACCCTCCTGATGCCGGCCCTGCGCCGACCCCAGATGACGCTAGGCAGCAGGCGGGGCCCCGGCATCGGGGAACGGCCCCCGCTCGTCCCCGATCCGGCGGGCGCGGTCCGCGCGGCCGGAACCGGCCGCACGGACCGGGCGGAAAAGGGCATGTCCGGGTACGCTCCGGCGCGTCTCCGGGGACCGTCGGGCGATGCACACCGGCGCAACCCCGAATCGGCTCGGGGTCAACCCCGGAGGGTGCCCCGGGGCCGCGGCTGACAACGCGGGCAGCTGTAGGAGGACCGGTTCATGAACGCCTCCCGCCGGATCGGCGCGCCGCAGCGCGGGCAGGGTTCGCCCTCCCGGCCGTACGCGTTCAGCGACCTGTCGAAGTAGCCGCTCTCGCCGTTGACGTTCACGTACAGCTCGTCGAAGCTGGTGCCGCCCTGCTTGATCGCCTCGGCGAGCACGTCCCGGACGTGCCCGAGCAGCCGCAGCGCGGCCGGGCGGGTGAGCGCGTCGGCCGGGCGGGCGCCGTGCAGCTTCGCCCGCCACAGTGCCTCGTCGGCGTAGATGTTGCCCACCCCGGAGATCAGCGTCTGGTCGAGCAGCGCGCGTTTGATCTCCGTACGCTTGCGGCGCAGCGCCGCCACGAACGCCTCGTCGGAGAACTCCGGGTCCATCGGATCGCGGGCGATGTGCGCGATCTCGGCCGGCAGCTCCGCCCCGCCTTCGGAGACGGACAACCCGCCGAACGTGCGCTGGTCGACGAAGCGCAGCTCCGGCCCGTCGTCGGCGAACCGGAACCGGACCCGCAGGTGCAGCTCGTCGGCCGCGCCGACCGGCTGCAACAGCAACTGGCCGGACATGCCGAGGTGGCCGATCACCGCGTCACCGCTGTCCAGCGGCAGCCAGAGGTACTTGCCGCGGCGGCGTACGCCGGTGATCGTCCGCCCGGCGAGCACGTCGGCGAAGTGCGCGCCGCCCGGCGCGTGCCGGCGTACCGCCCGGGGGTGGCGCACCTCGACGGCGGCGATCCGCCGGCCGATCACCCACTGGGCCAGTCCCACCCGGACGGTCTCGACCTCGGGCAGCTCAGGCACGGCCGGCGCCCGCCTCGACGTCCGCCGTCTCGTCCTGCCCCGCCGTCTCGTCCCCCGCCGCCTCGGCCTCGGCCCGCTCGGTGATCATCCGCCAGGCCGACTCGGCGGCGCGCTGCTCGGCTTCCTTCTTGCTGCGCCCCTCCGCGCCGCCGTAGCGGTTGCCGGCGACCACCACCCAGGCGGTGAACGTCTTCAGGTGGTCCGGTCCGGTGCCCTCGATCCGGTACTCCGGCACGCCGAGCCCCAGCGCCGCGGTCAGCTCCTGGAGGCTGGTCTTCCAGTCCAGCGCCGCGCCCCGGCCCGCCGACTCGGCCATCAGCGGGTCGAAGAGCCGGTGGATCACGATGGCCGCGGTGTCCAGGCCGTACTGGAGGTAGATCGCGCCCAGCAGCGCCTCCAGCGTGTCGGCCAGGATGCTCGCCTTGTCCCGCCCGCCGGTGGCCTCCTCGCCCTTGCCCAGCAGCAGGTACGCGCCCAGCCCGTCCGGGCCCAGGCCACGCGCCACGTCGGCGAGCGCCCGCATGTTGACGACGCTGGCGCGCAGCTTCGCCAGCTGACCCTCGGGCAGGTCGGGGTGGTTGTGGAACAGCGCAGTGGTGATCACCACGCCGAGCACCGAGTCGCCCAGGAACTCCAGCCGCTCGTTCGTGGGCAGGCCGCCGTTCTCGTACGCGTACGAGCGGTGGGTCAGCGCGCGCTCCAGCAGTTCCGGGTCGAGCGACACTCCGAAGGCCGCCTCCAGGTGGCCGACGGGAGCACGCCGCCGCTTGTCGTTGGTCATGGTGCTACCTCGGTGTCGTGTCGGTCAGGTGCGGGTTCGTGCGCAACGTCGGCGAGCAGGGCGCGGACCGTTCCGGCGGCGTCGCGGCGCCACAGGTGAGCGGCCAGGGCGATGCCCGAGGCGACGTCCTCGGAGCCGGCCGCGCCGTGGCACACGACCACGGTGCCGCCCACCCCCAGCAGGGCGGCGGCGCGGGGCGCGCCGCCGCCGGGCGGAGGGCCACCGGCCATCGCGTACGCGCCCTCGATGGCCTTCAGCAGGACGTTGCCGGTAAAGCCGTCGGTCACCACCACGTCGGCGCGGGCGCCGAGGGAGATGTCGTACCCCTCGACCAGGCCGACGTAGCGCGCGTCACAGGGCAGCGCCAGGGCGGCGATCGCGGGATCGGTGTGGCGGCGCAGCCGGTCGCCCTTGCCGGTCTCGTGCCCGACGGAGAGCAACCCGACGCGGGGCGCGGTGACGGAGTGCGCCACTGCCGCGTAGGCGGCGCCCAGGACGGCGTGCCGGGTCAGCGTGGCGGGGCCGGGTTCGAGCGTGCCGCCCACGTCCAGCAGCACCACGGGCCCCTCGACGGCGGGCAGCGTGGCGACGAGCGCGGGGCGGCGTATCCCGGTCCAGCGGCCGAGGCCGAGCGCGGCGGCGGTGACTGTGGCGCCGGTCGAGCCGGCGGAGACCACGGCGTCGGCGAGGCCGTCGCGGACGGCCTGCACGGCCGTGCGTACCGTGCTCTCGCCGCGGGCGGCGGTGGGATGGTCGGCCATGCCGACGGCGGTCCGCACCGGGCGGACCGTGACCCGGGCTCGCTGCGCCGGGTCGAGCGCACCGATCAGCTCGCCGGCCACCTCGATCGGGCCGACGAGCATCAGGTGCAGGGCGGGATCAGTGCGTACCGCTCGCAGAGCGCCGTCAACCACGACGGCGGGAGCATCGTCCCCGCCGAGGAGGTCGACGGCGATCCGCGCGGTGCCCGGCTCCGCCGGCCCGCCGGCCGGGGGCCGGTCGGCGGTGGAGGGAGCCGGGGCACCGGGCGTGAGCCTTGGTGCGCGCGTCACCCGACCGGTGGTCGGGGACGTCACTCGGCGTCCGCGTCAGACCTCGAGGACCTGACGGCCGTTGTAGGTGCCGCAGACGGAGCAGGCGGCGTGCGGCAGCTTGGCCGACTTGCACTGCGGGCAGGCCACGGTCGCCACCGCCGAGGCCTTCCAGTTCGCCCGGCGGGCGCGGGTGTTGCTGCGCGACATCTTGCGCTTGGGGACGGCCACGGTTCTTACTCCTCTGTACGGGTCAGTTGCGTCAGGCTCGCCCAACGCGGGTCGACCTGCTGATGGCTGTGATCGGCCGGCAGATCGTCCCAGTGCACCCCGCAGTCGGGGCACAGGCCTGGGCAGTCCTCCCGGCAGAGCGGGTTCGTCGGCAGCGCCAGCACCACCGCGTCCCGCAACGCCGGCTCCAGGTCGATCAGATCGCCCTGCATCCGGCCCACCTCGTCCTCATCGGTCGTGTCGTCCGTGGTGCTGTTCTCGTACGCGTACAGCTCCTGGATCGTCACGGCCAACGATTCGTCGATCTCGCGCAGGCAGCGGCCGCACTCGCCCTTGACGGGACCGGTGACGGTCCCGGAGACGAGCACGCCCTCGGACACCGACTCCAACCTCAGGTCGAGGTCGAGGTCCGCGCCCTCCGGCACACTGATCAACTCCACGCCGAGGTCCGCCGGTGCCGGCACGACCCGCTTGTGCGTACGCAACGCGCCAGGTCGGCGCGGCAGTTCCCTCGTGTCGAGGACCAGCGGCGACCTGGGGTCGAGTGTGCTTGGCGAGTGTTTGGGCATAGTCAGACTCCGGCCGATGAGAGGCCGACAAAGAAGGTTACCTGCCTGGCGGCGGACCGTCGAACCGGGGGCGGACCTCCGGCTCGGCGGCAGCCGGCTGTCGGCGACCGGCCCGCGCGCCGCTCAGAAGGGTAGCGGGCGGTCCGGCTCGTCCCCGGCGAAGGTGCCGATCTCGCGCAGCGCGTGCATCTTGTCCCGGCCGCGCTCTATCGAGGCGAGCGCCCGGGTGAGGAACTGCTCGAAGTTCGCCAGCGCGGTGTCGACGTAGTCGTCCACCTCCTCGCGGAGGCGCTGCGCCTCGGCCCGCGCCTCGGCGATGATCCGCGCGCCCTCGTGCTCGGCCGAGACGGTGATCTCGTTGACCGAGACCAGCCGGGCGTGTTCCGCCTCACCCTCGCTGATGATCCGGTCGGCCTCGCGCTTGCCGGCCTCCATGATCTTGTCCCGCTCCTCCAGCAGCGCGGCGGCCCGGCGCAGGTCGGCGGGAAGCTCCGCGCGCAACTCGTCGAGCGCGGCGATCATCTCGCCCCGGTCGACCATGCAGTTGTTGCGCGACATCGGGACGGAGCGGGCCTGCTCCACCATGGCGATCAGTTCGTCGATGCGATCGAGCGGGTCCACCGGTACCTCACTCCTGTCTTCGTCGGCCGCCCTCCATGATGCGGCCTGCGCCCGGCTTCGGCGCTGCACACATCATGTCGCGCCCGAGCCACCCACGCCCCACCCGCCCCACCCGGCGCGTCGCCCACCCCCGGCGGAGGGTCAGGGGCGGAGGCGGGTGGCCAGCTGCTCCCGGACCAGGTCGGGGACGTGGGCGGAGACGTCGCCGCCCCACTTCGCCACGTCCTTGATCAGGCTGGACGAGATGAACGAGTAGAGCGGGTTGGTCGGCATGAACAACGTCTCCACGCCGGCCAGGCCGATGTTCATCTGGGCCATCTGCAGCTCGTAGTCGAAGTCGCTCACCGCCCGCAGGCCCTTGATCAGCACACTCGCCTGCTGCGCCCGGCAGAAGTCGACGAGCAGACCGCGGAACGACTCGACCCGGACGTTGTCGTACGAGGCGGTGACCTCGTGGAGCATGTCGATCCGCTCCTCGACCGTGAACAGGCCCTGCTTCGACTGGTTGACCAGCACCCCGACGATCACCTCGTCGAACAGCCGGCTCGCCCGGCCGATGATGTCGAGGTGACCGTTGGTGACCGGGTCGAACGAGCCCGGGCAGACCGCACGTCTCATGATCGGCGACCGTACCAAAGAGTGGTCTCGCCGTAACGTCTGCTGCGCTCCGGAGTGACACCTTCCACCCACGTGACCGATCCGGAACGGCTGGACCGCTCGACGATCACCAGGGCGTCCGGGGCGAGCCAGCCGCCGTCGACCAGCGCCGCCAGCATCGCGGTGATCTCGGCGTCCGGCACCGCGTACGGCGGATCGGCGAAGACCACGTCGTACGGGCCGTCGGCCGGACCGGCGGCCAGCACGGTGGCGACCTTGCCGGTGACCAGACGCGCGGCGGGAGCGGCCCGGAGCGCGGCGATGTTGTCCCGGATCACCCGGGCGGCACGCGCGTCGGACTCGACGAGCAGCACGTGCGCGGCGCCCCGGGACAGCGCCTCCAGGCCGACCGCGCCGGAACCGGCGTACAGGTCGGCGAAACGTGCCCCGTCCAGGTCGACGTGCGAGTGCACGGCGCTGAACAGCGCCTCCCGGACCCGGTCGGAGGTGGGCCGGGTGCCGGCGCCGGGCGGCGCGGCGATCCGCCGCCCGCCGAGCGTGCCGGCCACGATCCGGGTCACCGTCGCTCCCTGCGCATGCCCCGACGCTACGCGACCCGCGCGCCGAGGTGGATCGAGCACCCGAGGTGACGCCGGGTGACTCGACGTACATCAATGATCTCGGATTCATAACGGACCCTTTACGACCCGTCGATCTCGGTAACGCCCGCACTGTCGATCTCGCTAGGGTCTGGCCCGATTGCCGGACGGACGCGCGGCTCCGGCCCCTCCGCCCGGTCTCTCCCATCCTCCCCCTCGTCAGGAGCAGGCGTGAATCGTCTCCACCTCCGGCGTGCCGCCGCCCTCACCGCCGGCACGCTGCTCGGCCTCGCGGGCGTCGCCACCGTCGCCGGCCCGGCCGCCGCCCACCACCCCGAGCCGTCCGGCAGCTACTGCGCCACCCCGAACGGCGCGGTCACCGTCACCTGGTCCGTGACCAGCAGTGAGACCGACATCTCCGGCCGCATCACCAAGCTCGTGTCCACAGTGCCCGGCCCGGTCAGCGGGGACCTGGCGGTCGGCGCCGAGCTGAAGCCGGCCGGCAAGGGCACGCTCACCGGCACCCAGACCCACACGTTCGCCGGCGCGATTCCGGAGCTGAAGCTGACCGTCGGGGCGCACTGGGACCGGGGCCGCAAGTCGCACGAGGGCGAGCGGACCGTGACGGCCCGCCCGGCCCGCGACTGCGTGACGCCGAGCCCGTCGCCGTCGCCCAGCACGCCGCCGAGTCCCACGCCCACGCCGAGCACGCCGGCCTCGCCGACCCCGACGCCGTCGGCGTCCCTCCCGCCGAGCCCGTCCACCCCGCCGTCGCCGTCCGCCCCGCCGGCGGAGCCGATCTTCAAGCTGGACCAGGACTGCGACTCGATGACGTTCGTCGTGGAGAACCCGGCCCAGGGCGCGCCGTTCACCGCCACGCTGACCACCGAGAAGGGCGTCACCAGGACGCTCGCGTCCGAGCCGGGCAAGACCAGCTCGGTCGAGTTCGACGCCTACCCGGGTCTCAAGGTCACCGTGAAGTACGACGTGGTCGAGGACGCCGAGACCATCCCGTACACCCAGCCGGACGACTGCTCCGGCCAGGGTGGCGGCCTGCCCGTCACCGGCCCGGCCGCCGGCGCCATCGTCGGCGGCGCCGCGCTGCTGCTCACCGCCGGCGCGGTGCTGTTCGTGGTGACCCGTCGCCGCCGGATCCGCTTCACCGCCTGATCCGCACCCGAGGGCGCGTCGACCACCCGGTCGGCGCGCCCTCGCCGTGCCTGCCGCGGGTCCGGTACAGGGCGCGCGGGCGGTCAGACCGCGTCGAGCACCGACGTGACCGCGACCGGGTCGACCTCGGCCTGGTTGGTCAGCAGGACGAGCCGCTCGTCGGAGTCGGGCAGCCAGGCGGCGAACGCCTTGTAGCCACCGTTGTCCCCGGAGTGGTGCAGCGCCCGCCGGCCGGCCAGCGGGCCGACGAAGAACCCGTAGCCGTACGCCTCGTCGGGCCGTCCGGTGGGCGCGTGCGGCGCGGTCATCGCCGCCACCGAGGCCCTGGCGAGCAGCCGCCCCCGGCGCGGTACGTCGAGCCAGGTGAGCAGGTCCGCCCCGGTGCACCAGACGTCACCAGCGCCCATGCTCACCGTCGCGAGGTCCCAGGACGGCACCGCCCGGCCGCCCTCGTGCCCGGTCGCCACGTCCGGCCGCCCCTCGCCGGAACCGGCGAAGCTGCCGGTCATGCCCAGCGGCGCGAAGACCTCCCCGGCGAGGAACTCGGCGTACGGCCGGTCGGCCACCTGCTCGACGGTCCGGGCCAGCAGCACGTAGCCGGGACTGCTGTAGTGCCACCCGGCGCCGGGCGGGAACAGTGGCGGCAGCGCGGCGAACCGGTCGAGCAGCTCGTCCGGTTCGGCCGGCCCGTGCAGGTCGATCGCCGGGTACTCCTCCCAGTGGCCGAGCCCCGAGGTATGGGTGAGCAGGTGGTGCAGCGTGATGCCGGACCACTGCGGCGGCGGCGTGCCGGGCAGCCGGCGTACCACCGGGTCGGACAGGCTCACCGCGCCCCGCTCGGCGAGCAGCAGCACCGCCACTGCCGCCATCTGCTTGCTGATCGAGGCGATCTGGAATCGGGTCGCCGGGGTGCAGCGCCGGCCGGACGCCTCGTCGGCGACCCCGGCGACCCGGTCCACCAGGAGCTCGTCACCTCGGGCCAGAAGCAGCACGCCGCGTTCGGGTGATGGTGTCGACATCTGCGCGAGCCTAGGCACGCCACGGGCGTGCCGCTGCCCCGCGACCGCACCGGCCCGCCGTCAGCCCTTCTCCAGGTATTCGGCGCGCTCCTCGTCGACGAGCGCGGCCACCGAGGCCGCGAGCGCCGGATGCCGGGTCAGGTCCGGGTCCTCCTCGACCAGTTCGATCGCCTCGGCCCGCGCGTCGCGGATCAGCTCGGCGTCGCGTCTGAGCGACAGCAGCCGCAGGTGCGAGCGCCGGCCGGACTGGGTCGCGCCGAGCACGTCGCCCTCGCGGCGCTGTTCCAGGTCGAGTTCGGCCAGCTTGAACCCGTCGGTGGTGGAGGCGACCGCGTCCAGCCGTTCCCGCGCCGACGAGCCCTCGACCGCCTCGGTGACCAGCAGGCACAGACCGGCGGCCGAGCCCCGGCCGACCCGGCCCCGCAACTGGTGCAGCTGGGAGACGCCGAAGCGGTCGGCGTCCAGCACGATCATCACCGTCGCATTCGGCACGTTCACGCCGACCTCGACCACTGTGGTCGCGACCAGCACGTCCAGCTCGCCGTCGGCGAACGCGCGCATCACCGCGTCCTTCTCGTCGGCGGGCAGCCGCCCGTGCAGCACCCCGATCCGCAGCCCGTGCAGGGGCCCCTCGGCCAGCAGCGGGGCCACCTCGGTCACCGCCAGCGGCGGGCGCCGGCCGTTGTCGTCCTCCCGCGGCGCCTCCTCGTCCGACACCGGTCCCTCACCGATGCGCGGGCACACCACGTACGCCTGGTGGCCCTTCGCGACCTCCTCGCGCAGCCGGCGCCAGGCCCGGTCGAGGAACGCGGGCTTCTCGGCGGCCGGTACGACGTGCGAGGCGATCGGCGAGCGGCCCTGCGGAAGCTGGGACAGCGTGGAGGTCTCCAGATCGCCGTAGACGGTCATGGCCACCGTGCGCGGAATCGGGGTGGCCGTCATCACCAGCACGTGCGGCGGCTGGTCGGCCTTGGCGCGCAGCGCGTCGCGCTGCTCCACGCCGAAGCGGTGCTGCTCGTCCACCACCACCAGGCCCAGGTCGTGGAAGTCGACGCCCTCGTAGAGCAGCGCGTGCGTGCCGAGCACGATGCCGGCCCGCCCCTCGGCCACCTCGGCCAGCGCCCGGCGCCGGGCCGCCGCGCCGAGCGAGCCGGTGACCAGCTCCACCCGGGTGGCGTCCTCGGCGGCGCCCAGCTCACCGGCCCGGGCGAGCGGGCCGAGCAGGTCGAGGATGCCCCGGTGGTGCTGGGCGGCGAGCACCTCGGTCGGCGCGAGCAGCGCGGCCTGCCCACCGGCGTCGACGACCTGGAGCATGGCGCGCAGCGCCACCACGGTCTTGCCGGAGCCCACCTCGCCCTGCAGCAGCCGGTGCATCGGGTGCGCGGCGGCCAGGTCGGCGGCGATCTCCCGCCCGACGACCTGCTGGCCGGAGGTCAGCTCGTACGGCAGCCGGGCGTCGAACGCGTCGAGCAGGCCGCCCGCCTTCGCCGGCCGGGCCCGCGCCGGCCACGCCGCGGCCCGGTGCTTGCGCTGCACCAGCGTGAGCTGCACGGCGAACGCCTCGTCCCACTTGAGCCGCCGACGCGCCCGGTAGAGCGCCTCCTTGCTGGTCGGACGGTGGATCTCGCGCAGCGCGGTGCCGATGTCGGCCAGGTTGCGGGTCGCCCGCACGGTGGCCGGCAGCGGGTCGTCCGGCGGGGTGAACGTGTCCAGCACGACGCGCACGCAGCGGGCGATCACCCAGGTCGGTACCGCCGCCGCGGCCGGATAGACCGGGATCAGGGCACCGGCGAACTCCTCGACCTCCTCGTTCGCCGCCGCCTCGCCCTCGCCGCCCTCGCCCAGCAGGACGTACTCCGGGCCGTTGAGCTGCCGCTTGCCCCGGAACTCGGTCACCTTGCCGGCGAACAACCCCCACCGGCCGGGCCGCAGCTCCCGCTCCCGCCACGCCTGGTTGCCGAAGAACGTGCAGGTGAGCACGCCGCCGGAGCCGTCGCCGACGGTGACCTCCAGCAGGTTGCCGCGCCGCTGGCGCATCGGGCGCACGGCGGTGCGCTGCACCTGGGCGAGCACTGTGACCTGCTCCCCCACGTCGAGCGAGCGGATGTCGGTGTGCTCGCCGCGCTCGTCGTACCGGCGCGGGAAGTGGTAGATCAGGTCGCCCGCGGTGTGCAGGTCGAGATGCCCGGCCAACGCCTTCGCGGTGCGCTCGCCGACCAGCTTCTTCAGCGGCGTGTCCACAGTGGCCGCCTCGCTCGTCATTCGACCCCCACCAGGAGCGGATAGTGCGGCTGCCCGCCCTCGTACGCCTGCACCTCGACGAACGGCCAGGCCCGCTCGACATGCTCACGGACCCGGTCGGCCAGCCCGGCCGGCGCATCCGCGCCGCACAGCAGCGTGACCAGCTCACCGCCACCGCCGAGCATCCGGTCCACCACCGCGATGCAGGTGTCGGTCAGATCCTGCCCGATCAGGTGCACCTCGCCCTCGACCAGCGCCAGCACGTCACCCGCGCGGGCCGGGCCGGCGACGGTGAGCGCCTCCCGGGCGGCGTGGCACACCTCGGCGTACCGGCAGGCGCCGGCCGCCTCGGCCATCGCGATCACGTCGTCCTCGAAGCGCCGCTTCGGATCGCGTACTGCGAGCGCCGCGAGCGCCTGCACCGGGGAACGGGTGGGCACCACGCTCACCTTGACGCCGAGGCCGTACGCCTCCTTCGCGGCCGCGCTCGCCACCGACTGCGTGTTCGGGTCGTTCGGCAGCACCACCACCCGGGCGGCGCCGGTGGCCCGGATCGCGTTCAGCAGCTCACCGGTGGACGGGTTGGCCGGCACCACCACGGCGCCCTCGGCGGCGAACAGCTCGGCGATGCCCGCGCCGGTGGCCACCACCACGGCGGCCCGGCCGTCCGGGCGCGCCACCTGCGGCGCGGGCGCCGGGGCGGTCTGGTCGGCGAAGCGGGTCACGCCGATGCGGTGCGGCCGGCCGGCGACCACGCCCGCCTCGATCGCCGCCCCGACGTCGTTGACGTGCACGTGCACGTTCCAGGTGCCGGCGCCGTCGCCGACGATCGCCAGCGAGTCGCCGAGCACTGCCAACTCGGCGCGCAGCCGGGCCACGGCCTCGTCGTCCGCGTCGAGCAGGTACTGCACCTCGTAGGCGTACACGTCGGAGCCGCTCTCCCGCACGGCCGTGGCCGGCGGACGGCGGGTGGGCGGCGCGGGCGCCGCCTGCGCCGGGCTCTCCCCCGTGACCACCTCGACCAGCGCGTCAAGCAGCAGACACAGGCCGCGCCCACCGGCGTCGACCACGCCCGCGCGGGCCAGCTCCGGCAACTGCTCGGGGGTACGCGCCAGCGCGTGCGCCGCCGCCTCGGCCGCGGCCCGGGCCACTGTGCGCAGGTCGTCGCTGTCCGCGAGACGGGCCGCGTGGGCCGCCGCGGCGACCACGCTGAGCAGGGTGCCCTCGACCGGCCGGGCGACCGCGGCGTAGGCGGCTGTGGTGGCGTCGGCCAGCGCGTCGGCGAGCTGCCGCCCGCCCACTGCGGGAGCGGCGGCGAGCGTGTCGGCGAGGCCGCGCAGGATCTGCGAGACGATCACCCCGGAGTTGCCGCGCGCCCCGAGCAGCGCGCCCCGGGCCATCAGCCGCAGCGCGTGCCCGTGCGGGGTGTGCCCGTCGTCGGGGAGGGTGCCGAGGTCCATGGCCAGGGCCTGCTGGGCCGAGGTCAGCGTGAGGACCAGGTTGGTGCCGGTGTCGCCGTCGGGCACCGGGTAGACGTTCAGCTCGTCGATCTCGCCCTGGTGCCGCCGGAGGGCGGCCAGCCCGCTCGCGCACCAGCGGCGCACCGCTGCGGCGTCGAGGGTCTCCAGCACGTCGGGAAGCCTACTGGCGCGCACCGACACGCGCCGGGGTCGTCCGCCGCGTGTCCGCCCCGCCCGCCGGCCCGGCCGGGTCGCCGGTACGCTGGGTGGGCTCGCGAAAGGGCCGGTTGGGCGTACCGACTGTCATCGGGTAACCTGACCAGGTTGCCCGGGCAGCGCCTGGCGGCGACCTCATGAACGTTTCAATCCCAGGAGTATCCCGTGGCTAGCGTGTGCGACGTCTGTGGCAAGGGGCCGGGCTTCGGCCACAACGTGTCCCACTCGCACCGGCGGACCAACCGCCGCTGGAACCCGAACATCCAGTCGGTGCGCACCCCGGCCGGTGGCGGCAACACCAAGAAGTTGAAGGTCTGCACCTCGTGCATCAAGGCCGGCAAGGTCACCCGCGCCTGACGCGGTAGCGCCACCGAACATCGTCGGTCGCCGGCGGATCCCTCGGGATCCGCCGGCTTCTGTCGTATCCACCGACCCGCGCCGCACACCTGACCGACCGTACGGCGACCGGCTGGTACGGGCCGGTTAGGGTGCTGCTGCGCCGGCCGTCCGGTTCCGGCGCGAGCCGTGGGGAGGGTGACCGGTGGACCTCGATCTGGGTCGCGAGCAACTGGTGGTGGTGGGCGCGTCGTTCGGCTCACTGAGCTGGTTCGACCAGCAACTGCCGGCCGGCACCGTGGTACTGGTCGAGGAGCCGGACGTGATCGCCCGCCGCGACCTGGCCCGGTTCGCCGAGCGGCTGCCGATGATCGGGCGACTGGTCGAGGCCGAGTACCAGACCGGCTTCGACGCCGACGCCCTGCTCGCCCGCGAGCCCGCCCTGGCCGACGCCCGGCTGGTCCTGCCCGGCCTGGAGTACGCGGTCGGCGCCGCCGCCCGGCTCGCCGAACGGCTCGGGTTGCCCGGCGCCGGGGCGGAGGCCGCTGACATCTTCTCCGACAAGCACCGGATGCGGCTGCTCGCCGACCGGATCGGACTGGCCAACCCCGTCTACGAGCTGGTCGACGACCCGGCGCGGGCGGTGGAGTTCGCGCGGGCGCACGGCGGCCGGTGCGTGCTCAAGCCCACCCGCCGTTCCGGCAGCCTGGGCGTGCAGCTGATCACCGACCCGGCCGAGGTGCCCGCCCGCTGGGCGGCGAGCGCCGCGCCGCCGGACCCGGCCGAGGCCACCGAGCGCGGCCTGCCCACCGGCGTGCTGGTGGAGGAGCTGCTGGTCGGCTCCGAGCACAGCGTCGAGCTGCTGGTCGCCGACGGCGAGGTGATCTTCGCTAACGTCACCGACAAGCGGATCGCCGGTGGCCGGTACCCGGTCGAGACCGGCCACACCGTGCCGTCCGCGCTGCCCGCCACCGAGCACGACGCGCTGCGCGCCGCCGCGGTACGCCTCGCCGAGGCGGCCGGCTTCCGCAGCGGCATGCTGCACAGCGAGTGGATCCTCGTCGACGGCGTGCCGACGCTGGTGGAGTGCGCGGCCCGGATGCCCGGCGACATGATCACCGCGCTGATCTCGATCGCCTACGAGCGCGACGTCATCGAGGCGTACCTGCGGGTGCTGCGCGGCGAACGGCCGGCGTTGCCGGCGCGGCCGACCGGCGCGGCGGCCATCGAGTTCCTGATCGCGCCGCCCGGACAGGTCACCGCCGTCGACGGCAAGCGCGACGCGCTGCGCGTGCCGGGCGTGCTCGACGTGCAGGTCGAGACGAAGGTCGGTCAGACCGTGCCGGAACTGCTCTCCTCGGCGCACCGCAGCGGGCACCTGATGGCCTGGGGCGCGACCCCGGACGAGGCGGCCAGTGCCGCACGCCGCGCCGCGGACGAGATCCGCATCACCGTCGGCTAGAGCGTGCGGCCGTAGGACAGGCAGCCCGGGGCGTCCTTGTAGTAGCCGAAGTTCGGGATCCGCTCGTAGCCGGACGAGGTGTACATGGCGATCGCCTCGGGCTGTTTGTCGCCGCACTCCAGCACGATCCGTTTGCGGCCGTGGTCACGGGCGGAGCGCTCGACCGCGCCGAGCACCGCACGGGCCACGCCCCGGCCCCGGGCCGCCGGGTCGGTGTACATCCGCTTCAACTCGGCCGTGTCGCCGTCCGCGCCGTGGCTGCGCCAGCCGCCGCAGCCCACCGGACGCCCGTCGAGGTAGGCGACGAGGAACGCGCCGTCCGGCGGGGTGAACTCGGCCGCGTCGACAGGGGTGTCGTCGCCGCTGCCGCCGTAACGGGCGCCGAGGTCGGCCAGCGCCGCCCGGATCAGCGCCTGCGACTCGGGCGCGTCGAAGCGCCGCTCCCGGATCTCGATCTCGCTCACCGTGCCAGGTTACGACCGCCTCCGACCCCCGCCCGGCCGGGCGGCCGGGGGTCGGACGCAGATCACTCCGCCGTTCGGCGGAAGTGGTCCCAGCCGCGCGGGCCGTCGTACCCGGCGCCGTCGACGGTGACGCCGGCGCCGGCCGCCACCCGCCCGACCGGCCGCCAGCCGTCGGGCAGCGCGGCGTCGGGCGGGAACGTCGCCGCCAGGGCGTGGTCGTCGCCGCCGGCCAGGATCCAGGTGTACGGGTCGACGCCGAGCGCCGCCGCCGCGTCGCGCATCTGCCGGGGCACCTCGAACGCCTCCCGGCGCAGGTCGACGGCCACGCCGCTGGCGGCGGCCACGTGCCCGAGGTCGGCCAGCAGGCCGTCCGACACGTCGATCATGGCGGTGGCGCCCGCCGCGGCGGCGGCCGGTCCGGCCGCGTACGGCACCTCCGGGCGGCGGAACGCCTCGACCAGCAGCCGGGGCGTGCGGAAGCCCCGGGACAGCACGGTGTAGCCCGCCGCCGCCCAGCCGGTGCGCCCGGCCAGCGCCACCACGTCGCCGGGCCCGGCGCCGGAGCGGACCACCGGTGGTCGCCCGGCCAGGTCGCCGAGCGCGGTCACCGCGATGGTGAGCGTCGGGCTGGCCGACATGTCCCCGCCGACCACGCTCGCGCCGACGAGCGCCGCCTCCGCGCCCAGCCCGTCGGCCAGCTCCTCGGCCCAGGCCGGGTCCAGCTCGGCCGGCATGCAGAGCGCGACGAGCAGCGCGGTCGGGGTGGCGCCCATGGCCGCGATGTCGGCGAGGTTGGCCGCCGCCGCGCGGTGTCCCACGTCCCGCGCCGCCGACCAGTCGCGCCGGAAGTGCCGTCCCTCCACCAGCACGTCGGTCGATGCGACCACCCGCCGGTCCGGCGCCGCCACCACCGCGCCGTCGTCGCCCGGGCCGAGCAGGCAGCTCTGTCCCTGTGCCAGCCGGGCGGTCACCCGGTCGATCAGCCCGAACTCGCCGACATCCGTGACCGTCATGCCGTCCCCTCGATCCGCTGCGTCGTTGCGCACGTTCCACCCCTGTCCGCGCCGGCGTGTGCTCGCTCACCGCGTACGACCGGCAACCGATAGGGATCACTGCCGCTCAGTACGGTAGTTTCACCCTTCGGGTCGCCCGGAGGCGACGGACGGAGGTCGAGTCGTGGTACAGGCGTACATCCTCATCCAGACCGAGGTCGGCCGGGCGCGTGACGTGGCCGGTCTGATCGCGGACCTGGCCGGCGTGGTACGGGTCGACGCCGTCACCGGGCCGTACGACGTGGTGGTGCTCACCGAGGCGAACACCGTCGACGAGCTCGGCAAACTCATTGTCAGCAAGGTGCAGATGGTACCCGGCATCACCCGCACCCTCACGTGTTCGGTGGTGCGGCTGTAAGTGGACGAGAAGACTTCCCCGCGCCCGGACCGCTCCACCCGCCGCGCCGCGCTCTGGGCGACTCTGGTCGCCGTGCCGGTGACGGTGGCGGTGGCCGGGTTCACGTTCGCCAAGCTGGCCCCGGAGTCGCCGGACGCCGGGCCGAGCGCGTCGGCGAGCCCCCGGGCACAGTCGAGCGCGCCGGTCGAGATGGCCGCCCCGGCGCTGGCCGAGCGCCCGACCGTACTCTGCCGTGCCCTGATGTCGCAGCTTCCGGACAGCGTGCGTGACCTGCCGCAGCGTCCGGTCACCGCGGGCCCGGAGCAGAACGCCGCGTACGGCGACCCGGCGCTGACGGTGGCCTGCGGCGGCAGCCCGGCGCAGTTCCCGCCCACCGACGAGGTGTGGACGGTGAACAAGGTCTGCTGGCACGCGGCCGAGGAGGCCGACGCCACGGTGCTGACCACCGTCGACCGGGAGACGCCGATCCGGGTGCGGGTGCCGAAGTCGTACGAGCCGCCGCTGCAGTGGGTGACGACGATCTCCGACACCATCGTCAGCTCCGTGCCCTCGGCGAAGCAGGCCCCCTCGGGCTGCTCCGCCTGACGCCCGGCCGGCCGGTTCAGCGGCCGGCGCGGCGGTGCAGGGCGGTACGGATCAGCCGGTTGACCAGCTTCGGGTACTCCAGCCCGCTGGCCGACCACATCCGCGGGAACATCGACGTCGGGGTGAAGCCCGGCATCGTGTTGATCTCGTTGAGGTAGACGTCCATCTGCGGGGTCACGAAGAAGTCGACCCGGGCCAGGCCGGAGCAGTCGAGCGCGGTGAAGGCCCGGGTGGCGTAGTCGCGCACCTGCCGCGCGACCGGCTCGGGCAGGTCGGCCGGTACGTCGTACTCGCAGACCTCGTCGGCGAAGATGTACTTGGCCTCGAAGTCGTACCAGTCGCGGTCGCCGATCATCCGCACCTCGGCGAGCACCGAGGCCTCCGGCGCGCCGCCGGCCTCGCCCTCCAGCACACCGCACTCGATCTCGCGGCCGACCACGGCGCCCTCGACGAGCACCTTGCTGTCGATCTCCCGGGCGGTGACGAGCGCGGCGTCCAGGTCCGCCCAGTCGTCGACCTTGGTGATGCCGAACGAGGAGCCGGCCCGGGACGGCTTGACGAAGACGGGCAGCCCGAGGCGCTCCTTGTCCTCCTCGCTCAGCGACATCCCGGCGCGCAGCACCGCGTACGGGCCGACCGGGATGCCCTCGGCGGCGCAGAGCTTCTTGGTGAACTCCTTGTCCATGGCCGCGGCGGAGGCGAACACGTTCGCGCCGACGTAGGGGATGTCGGCCATCTCCAGCATTCCCTGGATCGTGCCGTCCTCGCCGTACGCGCCGTGGAGCACCGGGAACACCACGTCCACGTCGGCGAGCGCGACCGGCCCCTGGGCCGGGTCGAGCACCATCAGGCCGCCCGCGGCCGGGTCGGCGCGCAGCACCAGCTCGGCGCCGGACCCGGCGGTGATCTCCGGGAGTTTCCGGTCGGTGATGGCGAGCCGGCTCGGTTCGCCGTCGGCGAGCACCCACTGGCCCTGCCGGGTGATGCCGACCGGCACCACCTCGAACTCGTCCGGGTCGAGCGCGGCCAGCACGCTGCCGGCGCTGACGCAGGAGATGCCGTGCTCGGGGCTGCGGCCACCGAAGACGATCGCCACACGGGTCTTGCCTGGGGTGGTCATGGTCACCTCATCGTCGCGACTGCGGCTGGCCGTGCTCGCCGGTGGCGCTCACCCGATTGACCTTACTGTGCGTTGTCGGCGGGGGTGGTCGATACCCGGGGAGACGCGGAGCCGCGTGGCAAACGGTCAAGGTGACATATACAGGGAGTAACGATACAAGGGTGGCCGTGGCTCAGAAGACCGGGTGCCGGGGCCGGCGGCCGACCGCGATCACCTTGACGCGCTGCCGGCCGGCCCGCACCATGCCCAGCGCCATGAACGCGCCGGCGATCCGGTCGGCCGCCTCCCGGCTGCTCGCGCCGACGACCTGCCGTCGGCGTTCGGGGCTGGTCCGCTCGTCGCGCCCGGCGCCGTCCGGGGGTCGCACGTCGGTGAGGACCACGAGGAACCGGGTCATTCCCGGCCACCTCCGCTCCGCAGGCGGCAGGCCGTCACCGTCATCGCGGAATCCCTCCCCATCTCGTGGACCGGCAGGGGCACGCGGCGGCCGAATCGTGGGGGAGTAGAAATCCGACCACCGCGCGCCCCATCCCCTCCGGTCGCTCACCGCCACCGTCGCCACGACAACCGGCGGTGAGGACGCCGTCACAGATTGACAGGTTCACGGGCGTGAATGCAACTCTCATCGACTTTCTCTCACGCACATTTTCCCACCAGATGTGCGACCATCGATGCATGGCGCCGAAGACCGCCCGGGCCCGACGGCTCGGCATCGCACTGCGGACCCACCGGGAGGCCGCCGGCCTCACCCTGGAGTCCGCGGCCGACGAGATCAACAGCACCCGGAGCACGCTGTCCCGCTACGAGAACGCGCAGACGCTGATCAGTCCCGCCACCGTGCGCGCGTTGCTGACCAGCTACGGCGTGGGCCCGGACGAGATCGCCGCGGCCGTGGAGCTCGCGAAGGACGCCCGCAAGCCCGGCTGGTGGGTGTCCTACTCGTACCTGCTGGACCGCCGCACCATCGACTTCATCGCGCTGGAGGCCGAGGCCACCGGCATCGCGAACTTCGAGCCGTCGGTGGTGCCCGGTCTGCTGCAGACCGCCGACTACATCCGCGGCGTGATGCGCGGCGGCCCGCACACCCTCAGCGACGAGCAGGTCGAGCAGCGGGTGCAGCTACGGCTGGACCGCCAGCAGCGGCTCTCCGGGGACGAGCCGCCGATCCTCGACGCCATCATCGACGAGGGCGCGCTGCTGCGCCCGGTCGGTGGGCCCTCGGTCATGTCCGCCCAGCTCCAGCACCTGGTGAAGATGGCCGAACTGCCGAACATCACGGTGCAGGTGATCCCCCTGGCCGCCGGTTACCACCGCGGCACCCGGGGCTCGCTGCACATGCTGGAGTTCGCCGACCCGGAGGACCCGATCATCGCCTCGGTGGAGACCGTCGCCGGGCAGATGATCCTCGACCGGCCGGGCGACCTGCGTACCTGCACCAAGATCATGGAGCACCTGCGGACCGTGGCGCTGAGCCCGGCGGCCAGTCGGGACCAGCTGCTCCGCCTGCTGAACGAGAGGTGACCCAGATGAACGGCACGAACCGTCCGCACCCGACACCGGCCGGCTGGCGCAAGAGCAGTCACAGCGGCGACGAGGGCGCATGCGTGGAGATGGCGCCGCTGCCCGGCTCGGTGGCGGTCCGCGACTCCAAGGACCCGGCCGGCCCGGTGCTGGTGTTCCGGCCGCACGCCTGGGCCGCGTTCACCGCGGCGCCGCCGCGCCCCTGACCGCGGCTCCTCAGGCGGACGCGCCGCCCGGCCGCAGCGGCGCGGCCACGGCGGCGGCGCGCACCGCCTCCAGCGCGGCGATGGCCACCCCACGCGCCCCGGCCATGTCCCGGTCCGGCACCAGGGCGAAGGTGGCCACCGCCCGCTGCTCCGCACGGAGCACCGTGTGCTCGGCGACAGCGGCGAGGAACCAGTCCCGGAACTCCGGCGCCGCCTCCACCACGCCCCCGCCGACGAAGTACGCGTGCGGGTCGGTGAAGTTGGCCGCGATGGTGAACAGCCGCCCCAGCGCCCGCGCCTGCTGGCCGAACACCTGGCGGGCCAGCGGGTCGCCCCGCTCGCCGTAGCCGCGCAGCAGCTTCGCGGCCCGGTCCGGCTCCTCCGCGGCCAGCGGATGCTCCGGATGCCGGGCCAGCCAGTACGGCAGCAGGTTGCGCCGGATCGCGGTCAGCGAGGCGACGCTCTCCGCGTCACCGGTGAAGCCGCACGCGCAGACCGGCGCCGTCTGGTCCGGCTCGACCAGGCCGTCCAGCGGGATGTGCACGTGCCCGAACTCGCCGGCCATGCCGGCCGCGCCGCCGACCACCCGCCCGGACTCCACCACACCCCCGCCGAGCCCGGTGCCGACGATCGCGGCCACCGAGGACCGGGCCATCGCGTCCGCGCCGAAGTGCACATGGTGGGCGTAGAGCGCGGCGGCGTTGCCGTCGTTGGCGTACACCACCGGCAGGCCGAGGCGCCGCTCCAGCGCGGTACGCACGTCGAAGCCGCGCCAGGCCGGCTGGGAGAAGTTGGTGGAGCCCCGCGAGGAGATGACCCCGGTGGCGCTGGCCGGGCCGGGCGTGTCCAGCCCGACCGCGCGTACCAGGTCACGGGGCACGCCGGTGTGGGCGAGCACGCCGTCGAACGCCCGCGCCAGCGCCTCCACCGCCGCCTCCGGCCCGGCGCCCACGTCACTCGGGATCTCCAGCAGCCCGTCCACCAGGAACCGGCCGTCGACGGTCAGCACAGTGGCGTTGTCGCTCGTGCCCCCGTTGTCCAGCCCCACCACCACCGGCACACCTGCGCTGCCCACCGCCACCGCCTCCCGCCGCGCTTGACCCGAGGCTAGTTCCCGTCCGGCCCACCCGCCACGCCCCCGGCGGGACTCCCCCACCGCGGTCAGCCGGGACGGCGGGCGGTCACCGCTGTCGCCTCGCGTTCCTCGTCGCGGACCACCGCCGGCTCCAGCCCGGCGGCGGTGAACACGGCGCACAACTCCGGGGCCTGCGCGACGCTCACCTCGACCACCACATGCCCGCCCGGGGCGAGCCACTCGGCCGCGCCGGAGGCGACCCGGCGCAGCACGGCCAGGCCGTCCGTGCCGCCGTCCAGCGCCACCGGCGCCTCGTACAGGCGCGCCTCGGCTGGCAGCGAGGTCACCGCGGCGGTCGGCACGTACGGCGCGTTCGCCACCACCAGGTCCAGCGTCCTGCGCCGGCCGGCCGGCAGCGCGTCGAACAGGTCGCCCTCGTAGACCGGGACGCCCAGCGGTTCGAGGTTGCGCCGGGCGCAGGCCACCGCCACCGGGTCGATGTCGGCGGCGGCCAGCCAGCGCGGCGTCAGCCGCTCGTGCAGCACCACGGCGGCGGCGCCGGAGCCGCAGCACAGGTCGAGCACCGCGGGGGCCGGCCCGGCCAGCGCCGTCGCGGCGTCGACGAGCAGGGCGGTCCGGCCGCGCGGCACGAACACACCCGGGTGGACGGCGATCCGCCGACCGCAGAACTCGGCCCAGCCGAGCAGATGTTCCAGCGGCAGGCCGGCGACGCGACGGTCGACCAGCCGGGTCAACGTCTGCGCCGAGTCGGCGGCGGCGATCAGCAGGTCCGCCTCGTCCTCGGCGAAGACGCAACCGGCGGCGCGCAGCCGGCGGACGAGGGCCGGACGATCGGGAGTGAACACGGTGGATGCCATGGCAGGCCTTTCGGGAAGCGCTCGTCGGCGCTCCCGGCGTCGCCTCAGCTCCTGGGCGACGCGGACTCGGAGGGAACGCCGGTCCTCTGCTGGGGGATCGGACTCACCTCCTCGGGTCGGGGCCGCACGGGCCGTGGCTGCCCGTCACGATAGCCCAGCGGACGTCGCGCCGTCAGCCCGCCGCGTCCAGCGCGGCCGCCACGTCGGCGAGCAGATCGGCGGTGTCCTCGATGCCGCAGGAGAACCGCACGAAGCCGGGCGGCGTGGCGTCGCCCCACTGGGCGCGCCGGTCGGCGGTGCTGTGCAGCCCGCCGAACGAGGTGGCGGCGGCCACCAGCCGGGAGGCGCCGAGGAACCGGGCCACCCGGCCCTCGTCACCCAGGTCGAACGAGACCACGCCCGGCACGCGCCGCATCTGTGCCGACGCGACCGGGTACGCCGGGTCGTCCGGCCGTCCGGGCCAGCGCACCCCGGTCACGTCCGGCCGGGCCGCGAGCAGGTCGGCCAGCGCCCGCGCGTTGGCGGTCTGCCGGGCCAGCCGCAGGTCGAGCGTGGCCAGCGACCGGTGGGCCAGCCAGCAGTCGAACGCGCCGGGCACCCCACCGGTGGCGTTGCGCCAGGTGGTCGCCGCGTCCCGCAGCCCGGCGTCGCGGGTGGCCAGATAGCCCAGCAGCAGATCCGAGTGGCCGGTCAGCGCCTTGGTGCCGGAGGCGACCACCACGTCCGCGCCGAGGTCCAGCGGGCGCTGCCCGAGCGGCGTCGCGGTGGTGTTGTCCACCGCCACCAGCGCCCCGGCGGCGTGCGCGGCGGCGGCCACCGCCCGCACGTCGACGACGTCCAGGCCGGGGTTCGCCGGGGTCTCCAGCAGCACCAGCCGCACGCCGTCGAACGACGGGTACGGCCCGGCCGTCGGCACCAGCACCACGCGTACGCCGAGCTGTTCCAGCGTGCCCGAGGCGAACGAGCGCACCGAGTAGTAGCCGTCGGCGGGCAGCAGCACGGTGTCGCCGGGTCGCAGCACCGTCAGCAGCAGCCCGGTGATGGCGGCCTGGCCGCTGGCGAAGACGCGGCAGTCGGCGCCCTCCAGCTCGCCGATCGCCGTCTCCAGCAGTCGCCGGGTCGGGTTGTCCGGCCGCCCGTACCCGTCCGCCGCCGCCGACGGGCCGCGCTCCGGGTCGAGGTGGTACGGCGCGGCGAAGACCGGGCCGGGCAGGAACGGCTGCCCGGGTACCGCCTCCGGCAGTCCGGCGTGGACGCTGCGCGTGCCGTCGCCCCAGTTCTCGCCACTCATCCCGGCTCCGCTCACTCGTACGACTCAGGCTTGGCGGTACGGCTCATCAGCGCGTCCACCGCGAGGCGCGGGTCCATCCCCTCGTGGCAGATCCGCTCGATCTGCTCGGTGATCGGCATCTCGACCCCGTGCGCGCGGGCCAGGTCGCGGATGGCCAGGCAGCTCTTGACGCCCTCGGCGGTCTGCCGGGTGGCCGCCTGGGCCTGCTCCAGCGACTCCCCCCGGCCGAGGTGCTCGCCGAAGGTGCGGTTACGGGCCATCGGGGACGAGCAGGAGGCGACCAGGTCGCCCATGCCGGCCAGCCCGGCGAACGTGATCGGGTCGGCGCCGAGCGCCACGCCCAGCCGGGCGGTCTCGGCCAGCCCCCGGGTCATCAGCATGGCCCGGGTGTTGTCGCCGAAGCCCATCGCGGTGGCGATGCCGTACGCCAGCGCGATCACGTTCTTCACCGCGCCGCCCAGCTCGCAGCCGATCACGTCGTCGTTCGTGTACGGGCGGAAGTACGGGGTCCGGATGGACGCCTGCACCAGCGCGGTACGCCGGCTGTCGGTGCCGGCGACCACCGTCGCGGCCGGCTGCTCGGCGGCGATCTCCGGGGCCAGGTTGGGCCCGGAGACGACCACCACCCGGTCGGCGGGCACCCCGGCGGTCTCCATGATCACCTGGCTCATCCGCTTGGTGGTGCCCAGCTCGATGCCCTTCATCAGCGACACGAGCGTGGCGTCCGGCGCCACGTACGGCGTCCAGTCGGCGAGGTTGCCGCGCAGCGTCTGCGACGGCACCGAGAGCACCACCACCTCGGCGCCCTCGATCGCCTCGGCGGCGTCGCCGGTGGCGGTCACCCGCTCCGGCAGGCGCACGCCCGGCAGGTACTCCGGGTTCTCCCGGCCGGTCCGGATCGCCTCGGCCACGGCGGCGCGGCGGGCCAGCACTGTGACGTCCCGCCCGGCGTCGGCGAGGATCTTGGCGAACGCGGTCCCCCAGGACCCGGCGCCCAGCACCGCCACGTGCCCGCTCATTCGCCGGCCTCCCGGATGCCGGTGCGGGCGGGCCGCTGCCAGAGCGGCGGTGGTGTGCCGCCACGGATCTCCGCGACCAGATCCCGGATGCGCAGCATGATGGTGTCCGTCATCTCCTCCAGGATCGGCCGGGTCGGCGTGGCGCCGGCCCAGGGGCTCAGGTCCACCGGCGGGCCGGCGACCACCGTCACCGGGGTACGCGGGCGCAGCCCGAACCGCGCCGTACGCGGGTCGAACATCCGCTCCGGGCCGACCATGGCGATCGGGACCACCGGGGCGCCGGTCGCGAGCGCCAGCCGGGCCGCGCCGGTCTTGCCCTTCATCGGCCACAGGTCCGGCTCCCGGGTGGTGGTGCCCTCCGGGTAGATCACCACGGCGCCCCCCTCGGCCAGCGCGGCGACCAGCTTGTCCAGCGACTTGACCGCCTCGACGGTGCCCCGTTCGACAGGGATCTGCTGGCAGCGGTGCAGGATCGCGCCGACCACCGGCACCCGGAACACGCTGGCCTTGCCGAGGAAACGCGGCCAGCGCCCGGCGTCGTAGATGTAGTGGGCGACCACGAGCGGGTCGGCGTGCGAGATGTGGTTCGGCACGAGGATCACGCCGCCGTCGCCGCGCAGGTGCTCCATGCCCCGCCAGGTGCGCCGGGTCCAGACCGTCATCAGCGGCTTCACCAGCACCACGGCGAGCCGTCGCCAGAACCCCAGCCTCCGCCGTGCCACAGTGCCTCCTCGATCCGCCCACGCGCCCCGGCACAGAATCATGCCTGTTCGCCCCCGCTGCGGCCAGTGCGGGTACCGGCGCTCCCGCTGGCAGGATGGTCGGCGTGTCTGAGGCCCGCTGGACCGTGGTGATGCCGGTGAAGCGCCTGCAAGCGGCGAAGAGCCGGCTGCGGGGCGCGCTGTCCGGCGTACCCCATGAGGAGCTGGCGCTGGCCCTGGCGGCCGACACGCTGCGCGCGGCGCGGGCGTGCCCGGCGGTCGCCGGGGTGCTCGTGGTGACCGACGACGCGCGGGTGCGCGCGGCGGCGGACGCGGCGGGCGCCCGGGTCGCCGCCGATCCGGGCGCCGGGCTGAACGCGGCGTTCCGGCACGGCGCGGCCGTCGCCGGGCCGCGCGCCGCCGTGGCCGGCCTGACCGCCGACCTGCCCGCGCTGCGACCGGCCGAGCTGGCCGCCGCGCTGCGTGCCACCCAGGGGGTACGCGGGTACGTCGCGGACGCACCCGGCGGTGGCACCGTGCTGCTGGCCGCGCCGGCCGGGGTGCCGCTGGCGCCGCGGTTCGGGCCCGGCTCGGCCGCCGCCCACGCGGCGAGCGGGGCGCTGCCGCTGGCCGGTGACTGGCCCAGCCTGCGCCGGGACGTGGACACCCCGGCGGACCTGGCCGCCGCCGCCGGGCTGGGTCTGGGGCCACGCACGGCGGCGCTGCTGGCCGGGGCCGAAGTCCGGTACGGTGCTGGCATGCAGGGCACGGTGGCCACCTACGACGCGTCGACCCGCAGCGGCGTGCTGCTGCTCGACGACGGCACCGAGCTGGCGTTCCCGGCCCGCGCGTTCGACGCCTCCGGGCTGCGGCTGCTCCGATTGGGGCAGCGTGTCCGGATCGAGCGGGACGCCGACGGCGAGGTCGTCCGGGTGACCTTGCCGACCATGGCGTGAACAACCTGGCCGGAGTTCATTTTCCGTTCACCCTTATCGGGGAATCATGAGGTGGTGAGCACCCCTCGCGAGCACCCCGACGGCCCGCCGCCGATCCTCGACCCCGGCCCGCCCCGCAACGGCCGCCCCAGCCGCGGCCCGGACGGGCGGTTCCGCCAGCCCCGGCCCCCGGAGGAGCGCCTCGGCGCCGACCCGGACGCGGCCGGCGCCACCGGGCTGGACGAGCCGCTCGACCCGGTCGAGGGCCCGGACGAGACCGGCCCGGACGCCGGGTCGCCACCGGCGCAGCCGCTGCCGGAGGACCGCTTCCTCAACCGGGAGCTGTCCTGGCTCGACTTCAACGCCCGGGTGCTGGCGCTCGCCGAGGACCCGCGCACCCCGCTGCTGGAACGGGCGAAGTTCCTGGCCATCTTCGCCAGCAACCTGGACGAGTTCTACATGGTCCGGGTGGCCGGGTTGAAGCGCCGCCTCTCCGCCGGCCTGCCGGTACGCGGTGGCGACCGGCTGCCGCTGCGCACCCAGCTCGAACTCGTCACCGAGAAGGCCGCCGGCCTGGTCGCCCGGCACGCCGCCTGCCTGGTCGACGACGTGCTGCCGAAGCTCGCCGCCGAGGACATCCGCATCCTGCGCTGGAGCGACCTGGACGACGCCGAGCGGGAGCGGCTGCGCACCTGGTTCCGGGAGCACATCTTCCCGGTGCTCACCCCGCTGGCGGTCGACCCGGCGCACCCGTTCCCGTACATCTCCGGCCGGTCGCTGAACCTGGCCGTCTCGGTACGCGACCCGGACGGCGGCTCGGAGCTGTTCGCCCGGGTCAAGGTGCCGAACAACGTGCCCCGGTTCGTCCGGGTCCACCGGGAGCAGCCGGGCGTGCGGTTCCTGCCGGTGGAGGACCTCATCTCGGTGCACCTCGGCCAGCTCTTCTCCGGCATGCAGGTGGTCGAGTGCCATCTGTTCCGGGTGACCCGCAACGCCGAGGTCGAGGTGGACGAGGACCGCGACGAGGACCTGCTCCAGGCGCTGGAACGGGAACTGGCCCGGCGCCGGTTCGGTCCGCCGGTACGCCTGGAGGTGGCCGCGTCCATCTCCGACCACATGCTGGAGCTGCTCGTCCGCGAGCTGGACATGGACGACCACGACGTGCTGCGGGTACGCGGGCTGCTCGACCTGTCCGCGCTGTGGCAGGTCTACGGCGAGGCGGACCGGCCCGACCTGAAGGACCCGTCGTTCGTGCCGGCCACCCATCCGCGCCTGGCCGAGGGCGAGGTGCCGCGCAGCGTCTTCGCCACGCTGCGCGACGGCGACGTGCTGGTGCACCACCCGTACCACTCGTTCGCCACCAGCGTGCAGCGCTTCGTCGAGCAGGCCGCGGCCGACCCGAACGTGCTCGCCATCAAGCAGACGCTCTACCGCACCAGCGGCGACTCCCCGATCGTGGACGCGCTGGTCGACGCGGCCGCCGCCGGCAAGCAGGTGGTGGTGCTGGTGGAGCTGAAGGCGCGCTTCGACGAGGTGGCGAACATCGGCTGGGCGCGCACGCTGGAACGGGCCGGCTGCCACGTGGTGTACGGCCTGGTGGGCCTCAAGACGCACTGCAAGACCGCGCTCGTCGTACGCCAGGAGGGCAACCAGATCCGCCGGTACTGCCACATCGGCACCGGCAACTACCACCCGAAGACGGCAAGGCTCTACGAGGACTTCGGCATGCTCACCGCCGACCCGGAGATCGGCGCCGACCTGACCGACCTGTTCAACGTGCTCACCGGCTACAGCCGGCAGACCGCGTACCGGCGGCTGCTGGTGGCGCCGCAGGGCATCCGCAGCGGCCTGATCGAGCGCATCGACAGGGAGATCGAGCACGTCCGGCTGGGCATGCCGGGGCTGGTGCAGTTCAAGGTGAACTCCCTGGTGGACGAGGAGATCACCGACGCGCTCTACCGGGCGTCGCGGGCCGGCGTGCACGTGGACCTGCTGATCCGGGGCATGTGCACGCTGCGGCCGGGCGTGCCGGGGCTGTCGGAGAACATCCGGGTCCGCTCGATTCTCGGCCGGTTCCTGGAGCACTCCCGGATCTTCCGGTTCGGCAACAACGGCGACGCCGAGTTCTGGATGGGCTCCGCCGACCTGATGCACCGCAACTTGGACCGCCGGGTCGAGGCGCTGGTGCAGGTGAGCGATCCGGTGGCCCGCGCCGAGCTGGACCACGTCCTCACCGCCGCGTTCGACCCCGACGTGGACGCGTTCGAGCTGGCCGCCGACGGCACCTGGCACCGGCGTACCGGCGACGGCGACACGCCGCTGACCCACCTGCAGGACCTGTTGCTGCGCCGGGTCGGCGGCCGGGCGGACTGAGCGGGCCGTGGCGCGTGCCGGGCGGGCATACGGTGAGCGGGTGAGCGACGACGAGCCGGTACGGATCCGGGCCGCGGGCGGCGTGGTGTGGCGCCCGGGCCCGGCCGGCGTCGAGGTCTGCCTCGTGCACCGCCCCCGGTACGGCGACTGGTCGTTGCCGAAGGGCAAGCTGGACCGCGGCGAGCATCCGCTGGTCGCCGCCGTCCGTGAGGTCGCCGAGGAGACCGACGTACGCGCGGTGCCGCAGGTGCGCCTGCCCACCGTCCGCTACCGCAGCGAGGGTCACGCCAAGGCGGTCGACTACTGGTCCATGCGGGCGGCCGGCGCCGGCGGCTTCCAGCCCGGCACCGAGGTCGACGACGTGGCCTGGTTCCCGGTCGACGACGCGGTACGCCGGGTCAGCTACCCGCACGACGCCGAGGTGATCGCCGCGTTCGCGGCGCTTCCGCCGGTCACCGCGACCGTGCTGCTGGTGCGGCACGCCAGCGCCGGCAAGCGCGGCACCTGGACCGGCCCGGACCACGGGCGCCCGCTGGACGACGACGGGCAGGCCCAGGCGCTGGCGCTGGTGCCGCTCGTGGCCCTGGTCCGCCCGGCCCGCCTGTGCTCCGCCTCGGCGCGCCGCTGCGTTCAGACGCTGAGTCCGGCCGCGGCCCGGCTGGACCTGCCGATCGAGGTGTGCGGCGACTTCGACGAGCCGGAGCCGGGCCAGCAGGCCGAGGAGTGCGCGCTCGCCGCCGCGGCCCGCCTGGTCGCGCTGGCGCAGGCCGCCGGGACGGTGGCGGTGTGCAGCCAGGGCAAGGTGATCCCGGGCGCGCTGGAACGGCTCACCGGCCGCGTGGACGAGGACTTCACCACCGCCAAGGGCGGTGGCTGGCTGCTGCCGTTCGCCGGTGACCGGCTGGTCCTCCCGGACCGGCTGTGAGGCGGCTCAGGGCAGCGTGACGGTGAGCGTCACCGGGAGGTGGTCGCTGGCCTCGGTACGCGGCGCGCGTACCTCGGTGGCGGTCAGGCCCGGGGAGACGAAGACGTGGTCGATCTGGGTGCGCGGGTCGTCGGCCGGGCTGGTCCGCAACGGCCGGGCCGGGGCCAGCGCGTCCACCAGCCCGGCGCCGGTGAACTCGGCGAACGCCGGGTCGGCCGGCTCGGTGTTCAGGTCGCCACCGAGCACCAGCGGACGGCCGGCGGCGTACCGGCCGGCGAACGCGGCCACCTCGCGGGCCTGCTCCACCGGATCCCGGCCGGGCGGCGGTTGCAGGTGCGTGGCCACCACTGCCAGCTCGCGACCACCGAGGTCGAGCGTGACGCCGAGGGCCTGCGCACCGGTCGGCGCGCCGTGCGCGGTCAGCCGCCGCGTCTGCCCGGAGCGCGCCGGGAACCGGCTGAGCACCGCGTCGCCCCAGACCGGGTCGGCGGCGGGCGCGAAGACGTACGGCATCTCCAGCCGCCGGGCCAGCAACGCCAGCGTGTCGTGGCCGCCGTTGAGCCACCAGCCCCGGTCCACCTCGCTGAGCAGCACGATGTCCGCGCCGCGCAGCTCCCGGGCCAGCGCGTCGAGGTCCAGCCGGCCGTCCAGGCCGAACCCCATCCGGATGTTGTACGCGGCCACCCGTACCGCCGCCGGCGCGGCCGTGGCCCGGGCCGGCGCGGGCGGTACGTGCAGCACGGCGGCGAGCCCGGCCAGCGCGGTGAGCGCGGCCAGGGCCGCGACCCGGACCGTGGTCGGCAGCACCGGGCCGGGTGCGGCTGCGCCGGGCGCCGTCGGGTCGGGTGCCGTCGGTGCGGGCCGGAGAGGCGCGGTAGCCGCCACCAGAGCCACCAGGACGGCCGTGGCGACCGGCGCCCAGCCGTTGGGGTACCCCAGGTCGTAGGCGGCGTAGTAGGCCACCGTGGCCACCGCGAACACCAGCATCCCGAGCGCCGCCGCCCGCCCGCGTCGCGCCCCCGCCCGTCCGTCGTCGCCCGGCCCGGCCGCGTCGTCGGCGGCTGCGGGCCCGTCGCCGGTCGTGTCGGTGAGGGCCAGGCAGCCGCCGAGACCGGCGGCGGTGAGCAGGTACGCCGGAACGAGATGCCCGGTCACGAACAGCACCGACCCGGCGAGCAACGCCAGTGGCCACAGCACCCGCGCCACGCGCGCCGGTGCCCGGAACAACGCCGCCGCGAGGAACAGCAGCACCGCGAGCGCGCCCGGCAGGGCACCGCTGCCGGGACGGGCGAGGCCGGGGAAGTCAGGCGATCCGGTGCCGGCGGCGGCGCTCCAGAGCGCCGGGGCGAGCGCCACCTGACCGGCCAGCAGCAGCGCCGGCCCGCACAGCAGCCAGGCCCGGCGTCCCGGAACGCGGATACGCCGCCCGGTTGTGCCGTGGCCCGCGCCCGTCGGGGACGGCCCCGCCGCCGACGTGTCCGCCCGCTCCCGCCGTACCGCCACCGAGGCGGCCAGGAACGCCGGCACCAGCAGGGCGCTCAGGCTCCAGGCGAGCACACCGCCGCGCCACACCAGGTCCTCGGTGCCGAGCAGGGCGTGCCCGACCGCGTTCCCGGCCATGCCCAGCGCCAGCCCGGCCACCGGCCGGGGCACGGACGCGGCGGTGGCGGCGAGCCAGACCAGGCCGGCGAGCAGCCCGGCGCAGGCCAGCCAGAGCTGGGCCGGACCACCGGGTTGCGCGGTGAGCGCCAGCCGCGCCGCCGCCAGCACAACGGCGGCGACGAGTCCGACCGGGGCGGCGCCGGTGCGGCGTACGAGCGCAGGCGCGGCGAGCGCAAGCAGGAACCAGCCGAGCGCGAACGCGCCGAGCAGCTCGGCCGGTGTCTCGGCGGCCCGCCCGAAGAGGGTGATGACCGACGGGAGCCAGACCCGCAGCACGTCCAGCAGGACCGCGATACCGAGCGCGAGCGTGAGGGTGGAGAGGTGACGGTGCCGCACGGGCGCCTCTTCTCGTGACCGACGGGGGTTTTCGGCACGGCGATTCTGCGGGGCGCGACGGCGGGCGGTCAACGGCGTACCCATGCGAAAGGGCGCCCACCGGCAACGGTGGCCGCCCTTTCGTGGGCCGTCCGGTCAGCGCCGGGTGGCGGCCTTCTTGGCCGGTGCCTTCTTCGCGGGCGCCTTCTTGGCCGCCGTGGTCTTCTTGGCCGTGGCGGACTTCGCCGCGGTCGTCTTCTTGGCGGTGGTGGTCTTCTTCGCCGCGGTGGACTTCGCCGCGGTCGTCTTCTTCGCCGCCGTGGTCTTGGTCGCGGCGGCCTTCTTCGCCGGCGCGGCCTTCTTGGTAGCGGTGGTCTTGGTGGCCTTCGCCGCCGTGGTCTTCTTCGCGGCCGCGGTGGTCTTCGCCGCTGTGGTCTTCTTCGCGGCGCCGGTGGTCTTCTTCGCGGCGGCGGTGTCCTTCGGCACCTTGCCGCTGGCCACCATCTCCTTGAAGCCCGCGCCCGCCCGGAACGTCGGGACGGAGGTCTTCTTGACCTTCACCGCCTCGCCGGTACGCGGATTGCGCGCTGTTCGGGCTCCCCGGACGCGCTTCTCGAACGCTCCGAAACCGGTGATCGCCACCTTCTCGCCCTTGGTGACCGCCGCCTGGACCTCAGCGAGAACCGCGTCGAGCGCGGCCGTCGCCGTCTTCCGGTCCCCCAGGCGAACGGCGAGCGCCTCGATGAGCTCGGCCTTGTTCACGACTTCCTCCCGATTGTGCAACTGACTCGACGCGAGCCATTCTGCGCGCACGTTATGCCCTGTGCTGCCTGGACACAAACATTCGGTGGAAAAAAGCCCTTGTGTCGTAACGGATTCGCCCCCACCGGGCGCACCGGTGGGGGCGAATTCGGGCCGGAGTCAGGCTACCGAGGGCAGGAACGACGGCCGGGACGCCTCGTACGAGGCGATCTCCGCCTCGTGCCGGAGGGTGAGTCCAATGTCGTCCAAGCCCTCCATCAGCCGCCAGCGGCTGTGGTCGTCCAGCGGGAACGCCCAGGTGGCGTCACCGGCGTGGACCTGGCGGGCGGCGAGGTCGACAGTGATCGGCGTGGTCGGCTCGGATTCCACGAGATCCCACAGTTCTTCCACGGCTTTCAATTCCAGCTCGACCGGAAGGAGGCCTTCCTTGAGCGCGTTGCCGCGGAAGATGTCGCCGAAGCGGGGCGAGATGACGGCCCGGAAGCCCCAGTCCCGCAGCGCCCAGACGGCGTGCTCCCGGGATGATCCGGTGCCGAACTCGGGGCCGGCGATCAGAATCGACGCACCCGAATGGACGGGATCGTTGAGGACGAATGACGGGTCCTCCCGCCACGCGTTGAACAGACCGTCGGCAAATCCGGTCCGGGTCACCCGCTTGAGGTACACGGCGGGGATGATCTGGTCGGTGTCCACGTTGGATCGGCGCAGCGGCACGGCGGTGCCGGTGTGGGTGGTGAACTTGTCCATCTCTCGGCTGCCCTTCTACAGGTCGGCGGGGGCGGCCAGCCGGCCGACCACGGCGGTGGCGGCGGCGACCGGCGGGGACACCAGGTGGGTACGCCCGCCCCGGCCCTGGCGGCCCTCGAAGTTGCGGTTGGAGGTCGAGGCGGAACGCTCACCCGGCTTCAGCGTGTCCGGGTTCATGCCCAGGCACATGGAGCAGCCGGCGAAACGCCACTCGGCGCCGGCCTCGGTGAAGACCTTGTCCAGCCCTTCGATCTCGGCCGCCTCGCGGACCGCGGCCGAGCCGGGGACCACGAGCATGCGTACGCCGTCGGCGACGCGGTGCCCGCGCAGCACGTCGGCGGCGGCACGCAGGTCCTCCAGGCGGCCGTTGGTGCAGGAGCCGACGAAGACCACGTCCACGGCCAGGTCACGCATCGGCGTGCCCGGGGTGAGGTCCATGTACTCCAGCGCGCGCCGGGCGGCGACCCGCTCCGGCTCGGTGACGAAGTCCTCCGGGGCCGGCACCGTCGCGCCCAGCGGCACACCCTGCCCGGGGTTGGTGCCCCAGGTGACGAACGGCGTGATCCGGCTCGCGTCGAGCGTGACCTCGGTGTCGAACGTCGCGCCGTCGTCGGTGGGCAGCGTCCGCCAGTACTCCAGCGCCGCGTCCCAGGCGTCGCCCTGGGGCGCGTTGGGCCGCCCCTTCAGGTACGCGAACGTGGTCTCGTCCGGCGCGATCATGCCGGCCTTGGCGCCCCACTCGATGGACATGTTGGCGATGGTCATCCGCCCCTCCATGGAGAGGTCGCGGATCGCCTCGCCCCGGTACTCGACGATGTGACCGCGACCGCCGCCGGTGCCGACCTGCGCGATCAGCGCGAGCACCAGGTCCTTGGCGGTGACGCCGGGCGCCAGCTCGCCGACCACGTTCACGGCCATGGTCTTCGGCCGGGCCTGCGGCAGCGTCTGCGTGGCCAGCACGTGTTCGACCTCACTGGTGCCGATGCCGAACGCGAGCGCGCCGAACGCGCCGTGGGTGGCGGTGTGCGAGTCGCCGCACACGATCGTCATGCCGGGCTGGGTGAGGCCGAGCTGCGGGCCGATGACGTGCACGATGCCCTGGTTCTCGTCGCCCAGCGCGTGCAGGCGGACGCCGAACTCGGCACAGTTGCGACGCAGCGTCTCGATCTGGGTGCGGGAGGTGGGGTCCGCGATCGTGAGCAGGTCGCCGCGCCGGAGGCGGAACGCCGGGTCGTCGTACCCGGTCGGGGTGTTGTGGTCCTCCGTCGCGATCGTCAGGTCGGTACGGCGGACCCCGCGCCCGGCCAGACGCAGCCCGTCGAACGCCTGCGGGCTGGTCACCTCGTGCAGCAGGTGCAGGTCGATGAAGAGCAGGTCCGGCTCGCCGTCGGCGGAGCGGACCACGTGTGCGTCCCAGACCTTCTCGGCCAGGGTCCTCGGTTGAGTGACTCCCACCATCTGGACATCCTAAATTCTGGGAGGTAAATTTCGTCTTGTGGGACACAGTATGAGCGGTGTCGGCGTTCTCGACAAGGCGGTGGTCATCCTGGCCGCCTGTGTCGACGGCGCCAGCCTGGCCGAACTCGTTGAACGCACCAAGCTGCCCCGGGCCACCGCGCACCGGCTGGCACAGGCGCTGGAGATCCACCGGATGCTCGTCCGGGACACCCAGGGGCGCTGGCGCCCGGGTCCACGCCTGGGCGAGCTGGCGAACGCGGCCCCGGACGTGCTCCTGACCGCCGCCGAGCCGCTGCTCGCCGCGCTACGGGACGCCACCGGCGAAAGCGCCCAGCTCTACCTGCGGCGCGCCGACGAGCGGATCTGCGTGGCCGCCGCCGAGCGTGCCAGCGGCCTGCGGGACACCGTCCCGGTCGGCTCGGTGCTGCCGATGACCGCCGGGTCGGCGGCGCAGATCCTGCTCGCCTGGGAGCCGCCGGAGGCGGTCATGCCGCTGCTCCCCCGCTCCAAGTTCACCGGCCGCACGCTGGCCGAGGTGCGGCGGCGCGGCTGGGCCCAGAGCGTCGCGGAGCGGGAGGCGGGTGTGGCGAGCGTCTCGGCGCCGATCCGGGACCGCACCGGCCGGGTGATCGCCGCGATCAGCATCTCCGGCCCGATCGAGCGCCTCGGCCGCCGCCCCGGAGAACGCCACGCCATGGCCGTCGTCCGAGCCGGCCAGCGCCTCTCCGGCCTCTGACCCACCCACCCCCACCCCCCTCTCGCGTTGATCATGAAGTTGGCGGCATTTTTGATCTCCCAGACTGCCGCTAACTTCATGATCAACGGGGTGGGGCGGGGAATGCGAACGGCCCGCCTCGCGTAGCGAGACGGGCCGTTCGGTGACGTAGCCCCGACCGGATTCGAACCGGCGCTACCGCCTTGAGAGGGCGGCGTCCTGGGCCGCTAGACGACGGGGCCAGGCACTTTTCCTGCTTCGCCGCCCTGCCGGGTGGCGTGGCAGTAGTCTAGCGGCATCGCGTCCGGCACCGCGCCGCGGGGGTCACCCCACCGCACGCGGAAAACGTTGCCCGGACAGCAAAAAGCCCGCCCCGGGGAAACGGGACGGGCTGTCGGTGCTGTAGCCCCGACCGGATTCGAACCGGCGCTACCGCCTTGAGAGGGCGGCGTCCTGGGCCGCTAGACGACGGGGCCAGAACCTTCATTGCACTCCGCCAGCGTGAGCTGCCGGAATCCAGCGTCCGCGAGCTCTTGCGAACCCGCGGCTGCGCTGGGGTACCAGGACTCGAACCTAGACTAACTGAACCAGAATCAGTCGGGCTGCCAATTACCCCATACCCCATTGGCCCCTTGCGGCGCCGGGAATGAACTTTACCCTCCCGGTGCCGACAGGCCAAATCCAACCCCTCGAAACCCACCTGACCAGCGGAAACGAGGCATCGGAGCGAATCAGGCGACAGGGACCACCGGGTTGCTGAGCTCCCCGATCCCCTGGATCCGCACGGTGACCGTATCCCCCTCGGTGAGCGGACTAACCCCCGCCGGCGTGCCGGTCAGGACCACGTCGCCGGGCAGCAGCGTCATCACGTGCGAGATGTACGACACCAGGCCCGGTACGTCGAACACCATGTCCTTGGTCCGGCCGAGCTGGCGTACCTCCATCTCCTCCGGGTTGCGGCCCACCTCACACCGGATCTCCAGGTCGCTCACGTCGAGCCCGGTGGTGATCCACGGCCCGATCGGGCAGAACGAGTCGAAGCCCTTGGCGCGGGTCCACTGGCCGTCGGAGCGCTGGAGGTCCCGCGCGGTGACGTCGTTGGCGCAGGTGTAGCCGAAGATGGCCCGCTCGGCGGCGGCCCGGTCGGCCCGGCGGGCGCCCGGAGCGCCGATCACCACGGCGAGTTCCGCCTCGTGCTCGACCTGCTTGGAGAAGATCGGCAGCCGGATCGCGTCGCGCGGACCGATGACCGACGTGGACGGCTTGAGGAAGAGCAGCGGCTCCTTCGGCACCTCGCTGCCGTGTTCGGCGGCGTGCTCGGCGTAGTTGCGGCCGACGCAGACCACCTTGCTGGGCAGGATCGGCGACAGCAGCCGGACGTCGGAGAGCGCCCAGCGGGCGCCGGAGAACTGGATCTGCCCGAACGGGTGGCCCTCGATCTCGGCGATGGTCAGGCCCTGCGGCCCGGCCTCCGGCTCGCCCTCGACGACCCCGAACGACATTCCCTTGGCATGAGCGAAACGAGCGATACGCACCCGGCCAATCTATCCCCGCCCGCGCGTCGCCCGTCGGACACCGGCAGGCAGCGCGCCCGGGCGGCCCGCGCCGCACCCCTCGCCGCCCGCCGGCGCCGGGACCGGCGAGAGAGCGACAGGGTACGCCGGATCGCGCCGGACGGGGCGGGAATGGCGGCTTCGTACCCGCCCGGCGGGGCCCGGCCCATAGCTTCGGTTCCGGAGGTTCGTTGGTATGCCTGCATCGAGACGACACCACAAGGCCCTGGCAGTGTTCGTGAACTGCCTCGGCGTCATCGCCGCCGTACCGGCGCTGTCCCCGGCGACGCCCCGCGCGGCCGAAACCCCCGCCCGACCGGCTCCACCGCCGGCCGCCGTCCCGGTCGCCCTGCCCGGCGCGGGGGCGACCCCGATCCCGACCGGCGTGCCGGCGGTCCCGCCGGCGGTGCCGACCACCGGCCCGGCGCCGGTCCGCCCGTCGATGCCGCCGGTGAGCGTGGCGGTCGGCGCGGCGGGCACTCCGGCGCCGGGTTACCGGATCGAGGTCCGCAACGCCGGCACGGCGCCGGTCGACACGATGGTGCGGCAGGAGCTGCCGAGCGGGTCGCGGGCCACCACGGTGACCGGCGGCGGGCGGACCACCCGGCCCGCCGGGTCCAGCGCCGGGGAGGTGACGTGGCGGCTGCGCCTGCCGGCGAAGAGCACCACCACGTTGCACACCGCGCTGTCGGTTCCCGGCCCGGGCCGGTCGGTGACCGCGCCCACCTGCGTCTACGGCACCGACGGCACGCGCCCGTACGACTGCGCCACGGCGACCTGGGTGGGGGCCGCGACGGCCCCGGCGGCGCAGGTGACGGCCGCCCCGGCCTGGCGGCGGCCACCGGTGCTGCTTGCCGCGTTCACCGCGTTGCTGGTGGTGACCGCGGGCGTGCTGTGGTGGGCCCTGTGGCGCCGCCGCCGGCGCACGGCCGCGACGGCGGGCACCGGCCTGTCCGGAGGCGGGGCGATGTCCGCCGGTCCCGGCGCGCCGGGAAGCGGCGTCCCGGGGCAGGGCAGCCCGGCCGAACGGGGCACGGTCTATCCGCGTACTGCGGTGCCGGCGCCCGCGAGCCGCCGTCGCCGGCCGCCGGTCTGGCTGGTGGTGGGCGTGGCGGCGGCGGTGCTGGCCGGGGTGGTCGGCGCGGCGGCCTGGTCGGCCACGCAGCGGGTGGCGGCGATGGACACCACCAAGCAGCCGACGAGCGGCGCGTGGGTGGGCAGCAGCGTCACCGGCGCGTTGGGCCAGCCGCTGCGGGAGACCGCGTTCGAGTTCACCGTCTACCGGGTGAGCTGCGGCGCGGACGTCCTGCCGGCGGCGCCCGGCGGCGGACGCCCCTGTCTGGCCACGGTCGGGGTGCGCAACGTCACGAACGAGGACCAGACCTGGCACGGGCAGTTGCAGCGCGCGTACCTGCCGAGCGGGAACTGGGTGGCCGCCGACGAGGACGCGACCCGGGTGGCGAACCTCGGCCGGGACGTGTTCTCCCAGCCGGTGGCCGCCGGGCGGCGGGTGCTGCTGCCACTGGTGTTCACCATGCGCGGCGACGAGCCGCCGAAGCGGCTGGAGCTGCGCAGCGGCGTCTTCTCCGCAGGCGTGCGGGTGGACGTGCCGTGACCCGGCGACGGGCGGCGGTCGTACCCTGGGGTGCGTGACCGCCGCCCTCGCCCCCGCGCTCGACGTCGCCGACTGGCAGGCGCGCCGGGCCGCCCACGAGCAGCGGGTGGACGCCTGGCTGACGCCGCATCTCGGCCGCCGCCGGGCGGGCGTGAAGCATCCGGTGGAGGACTTCCTCTTCACCTACTACTCGCACCGGCCGGCCCAGGAGCAGGTACGGCACAACTCCTGGCCGCTGCGGCTGAGCCCGGCGGCGACGGCGGCGGTGGCCGAGGAGCGCGGCGTGCGGTGCAGCCACTTCGAGTGGGGGGTATGCAAGCGGCACGAAGCGGACAACAAGGGTCCGAGCCGTTGACCAGCATCCCCGCCGCGAGCTGGCTTCCCCTCTTCGAAGCTCACGAGAAGCGTGCCGACTCACTTACCGCAGGCCACCGTGCCCGCAGGGCCACGAGGGAGCGCCACGCGATCGATGACTTCTTGTACGACTACTACGGCACCCGACCCTCTGTGCTCCGACGCTGGCACCCGGGCGTGGGCATCTCCTTGGAGCCCGGACCGAACGGCCCCGCCCCACACCGACAGTGGCGTTGGTACGGCACCGACGCAGACGGAGTCGTGAGCTTCGACGTCACAGCCTTCCTCGCCGACCGAGCTGAGTCGGTGCGCTTCATCCACCGGCTGTTGTCCGCGATCGCGTCGCGACCAGCCTTCACTGGCTGCTTCGGCCTGCATGAGTGGGCGATGGTGTACCGCCAACGTGAACATCGGCATCCACTCCCCCTGCGACTTGGGCAAGAGGGAACTGACGCGGTAGTCGAGTCTCACCAGATCCGCTGCACGCACTTCGATGCGTTCCGGTTCTTCACCCCTGACGCAGTCAGCCTCAACCGGCTCCAACCAACGAGGGAGAGCCAGGTAGAGCTTGACCAGCCAGGCTGCTTACATGCCTCGATGGACTGCCACAAGTGGGCAACCAAGCTGGGCCCTGCGGTGCCGGGGGATCTGGCGCTCGACTGTTTCGAGCTGGCGAGGGACATCCGGCTACTCGACATGCAGGCGTCCCCGTACGACTTCTCCTCCTACGGGGAACCGGCGGTGGCCATCGAGACACCCGAGGGCAAGGCCGAGTACGTCGCTCGTCAACGCGCGTTCTCGCAGCGCGCGGGCCGGCTACGTGCCCGGTTGATCGATGTGTGTGCGGCGCTGCTTGAGGGAGCGGAGCCACCGGCAAGGGTGGGGCATGACCCCCTGAGACACCCTCTCCGCACCGCTACGTCATAGCATCCGCCATCTTGCCCCGGTTCTTGGGATGCAGGGGCACTGACGCGAAGCGTCCGCGCCACAGGATCACTGCGCTCCCTGGTGTTCATGCGTCGGCGGAGAACCCGAAGATCAGGAACCCGAAGATGGGCCCCTTCGGGGCCCTCTTCCCGGTTCGGTTCCTCCCCTGGCTCAGATGCTCGCGACCTTCGCGGGGTCTCCCGCCCTGAACAACACATCGACATGCCGCTCATCGGTGCGGCGGACGCCACGCCCCTTCTGGCGGAGACGACAGCTCACGACAACCGCCAGGATCAGGGACCGCCTGCGGTCTACATCCAACCCATCCCAGTGACGGCGCACCTGCTCGTCCGTCATCCCGGTGACGCCCTTGACGGCGCTGTCACTCCCCAACTGGGATAGCTGATCCTCCAACTCATCCACCCGACTGCGCATGGTCTGGGATGCAGTCAGAAACTGCGATCGCGTAACGAGTCCGGCAGCGTAGTCGGTGGCCAGATCATCGAGCCGTGACCGCAGGCTCCCCAGTTCGTCCCTCATCTGCTGATCAGGCAGATCGTCCTCGCTCTGCTCGAACGCTTCCGCGAACTGCGGCGCGGTCAGGAACCGGATCACCCGCTCGCTGACCATGGCGTCAGCCTCGTCCTGACGGTGGGACACGCAGTGCTTGAACTTGCACTCATAGACGGCGTAGCTACCCTGCTCGCCCTTCCGTCCACGCCATGCCGTGCGGATGGGGCCACCACAGTTGGCACAGGTAGCGACGCCCGTCAGCAAGCTCCGACGGGGACCGCCACCACCAGTCTTGCGGGTCGGAGAGTTGAGCACACGGACAGCGGACCGGTAGATCTCCTCGGGCACCAGGGCATCCCAGTTACCAGGGCCGACCTCATCCCCTGCGTACGTCCGGATAGCGCAGTTCCTGGCAGACATGAGGAGCTGACGAACAGTCGCTCCCGTCCAGTTCCTCCCCCTGGTGGTGAGCATGCCCCGACGGTTCCACTCGTCGGCGATCGACAACAGGGAGCGCCCCGCCAACAGATCCTGGTACGCACGCTGAACGGCCTCGGCTTCGCCACTACGAGGCGATCCGTCACGCTCGTATCCGAAGGGTCGAGCAGACCACCAGGGACGGCCCTGGGAAGCGCGCTGCGTGGCTGCCAGACGCTGACGAGCAGCCTTCTGCTGACCCTCGAACTGAGAGAACGCCGTGACCACGTTCGCCATCAGGACGCCGGTCGGGTTGCTCAAGTCCAGCATCCCTGCGGTCACGGCGTGGACGGGTACGCCGTAACTGATCACCCGGTCCAGCTCACGGGTGAGGCGGACAAGCCGGTCGAGATGCCAGACGATGATGGCCTCCGGCTTCGGGCTCAGGGTGAGCAGCTTCTCGAACGCCGGCCGGACCCGGCCGGTCGTGGCGCTGATGCTGTTGTCGATCAGCTCCCGCGTCACGGTCCAGCCCTGACGAGCTGCCAACTCCCGGCAGGCTTCGAGCTGCCGATCAACGCCCAGCTCGTTACCCAGCTTGTCCAGGCTGAGCCGTGCGTAGATGACGACGTCCATCCCTCCGTTCCCTCCCTCGAAGTTGCCTGGGATGAGGATACGCATGAATCTCTACAAGTGGGCTTACAAGCTGTCTCCGCTGGTCTGTGCGGAACTCGTGGCCGACTGCTTCGAGCTGGCCCGGGAGATCCGGACGCTGGACATGCGCGCCAGCCCGTACGACCTGGCCGCCCTGGGCTACCCGCCGGTGCCGGTGGAGACGCCGGAGGGCCGGGCCGAGTACGCCGCCGCGCAGCGCGGGTTCGCCGAGCGTGCCGCCGGGTTGCGCGCCCGGCTGCTGGCCGCGCTGGACCGGGCGGTGCCGGCCGACCACCGCTGAGCGGGGCCGGCCGGCACGCGACGGTCAGCTCGGCGCGCAGGTCAGCGCCGGGCTCGGCGCGGTTCCCTCGGCCAGGAACCCGAACGTGGTCTGGGCGGCCGGGGCCAGCGCGCCGTTCCAGCTCGCGTTCCGGGCGGTCACAGTGGTTCCGCTCTGCGTCACGTCGGCGCTCCACGCCTGGCTGACCCGCTGTCCGCCGGCGAGCGGGAAGCGCACGGTCCAGCCGGCGATCGGCGCGGCGCCGTCGTTGCGCACTGTCACCTCCCCCTGGAAGCCGCCCGGCCACTGACCGGCGAGGCGCCAGGTGGCGGTGCAGCCGCCGGGCGCCGACGTCGGGCTCGCGGTGGGCGACGGGCTGGTCGTCGGTGACGGGCTGAGCGTGGGCGACGGCGTGGGGCTGACGGTCGGGGACGTGGTCGGGCCGGGCGTGGCGCGGCCGAGCGCGGCGACCAGCGCCGGGTACCACCTGTCGGACATCTTCTGGTCCCCGGCCGCGTTCGGGTGCACCCCGTCGTAGGTGTCGGTGGCGGTGCTGAACCCGGTCCACTGGTCGACCACCACGATCGGGGAGGCGGCCGTGGTCTTCCCGGCCGCCCAGCCGTCGATGAGCGAGTTGAGCGCCACGGTCCGCTGGCCGCACTCCGGGCAGCTCGCCGGGTTCATCGGGATGATCTTCGCGACCAGCACGGTCGTGGCCGGGTTGGCGGCCCGCATCTGGTCCACCAGCTTCGAGTACGCGGCGAGGATCGTGGCGGGCGCGATGTTGCTCCACACGTCGTTGGTGCCGAAGTGCATTAGCACGACGTCCGGGCGGGTGGCGGCGAGCCAGCCGGGCAGCAGGTTCTGGTTGGCCACGTTCGTCGCGAGGTAGCCGCCGTGGCCCTCGTTGTCGCCGTCGTAGGGCACGCCGCAGCCCTGCGGCCCGAGCGTGCCGACGAAGTCGACGTCGGTGTGGCCGGTGGACTGGAGGCGGTTCCAGAGCAGGGCGCGCCAGCAGCCGGGCGACCCGGTGATGGAGTCGCCCAGTGGCATGACGCGGACCGGCGTGGCCGCCGCGGCGGCCGGGGGTGTGGTGGCGGTGAGGGCGAGGCCGAGAGCGAGGACCGGTAGCAGCGCGGCGAGCGCGGTCAGCGCGGCGCGTACGGGGTTTCGGGACATGCGGAAGGGACTCCTGTCACTGTGACGTGGTGGTCGGTGACGGCCCTGAAGCTCCCGTACGCATTGAAGCGCTTCGACGCCTCCGGCTCAACCCTCCGGGTGCCCGCGGTGCCGGTTCCACTCCGGAGCGAGGATCGACATGACAGTGGCGTCCACCCAGCCGTCGCCGTCGCGCAGCACCTGCCGCAGCGTCCCCTCGGCGACGAAGCCCACCTTCTCGTAGGCGCGCCGGGCACGCGGGTTGAACGCGAACACCTCCAGGCCGATGCGGTGCAGGCCGAGCTGCTCGAAGCCGTACCCGACGATCAGCCGCACCGCCTCGGTGCCGAGCCCCCGGTCGCGGCCGCCGGGGCCGATCAGCGTGCGGAAGTTGCAGCTCGCGTTGGCCCGGTCCCACTCGTTGAGGACCACCTCACCGACGCAGGCGCCGCCGGCCCGGTCCACCACCGCGAGGTCGAGCCGGTCGTCCTGGCTGTTGCGGGTGCCGTACCAGGCGCGCAACCGGGCCGGTTCGAACGTCTCGCCGGCCGGGCTGCCGGTCAGCCGGACCACCTCCGGGTCGGCCAGGATCTCCGCGAGCGCCGGCAGGTCGTCGTCGTGGAACGGGCGCAGCGCCACACGCTCGCCGGTGAGCGTGGGCTTGACGGAGAAGTCGATCACGGGGCGGAATTCTCCGGTCGGCGCGCCGGGCGGTTCAACCGTTTTTCGGTCAGTCGCCGTCCACCCGGCGGTCGCGTTTGCGCTGGGACTGGCGCTTCTTCTCGGCCAGCCGGCGCTCCTTGGCGCCACGGGAGGGGCGGGTCGGGCGGCGCGCCTTGGGCGGCGGGGCGACGGCCTCGCGCAGCAGCGCGGCCATCCGTTCCCGGGCCGCTTCCCGGTTGGCCAGTTGCGCGCGGTGCTCACTGGCGGTCACGGTCAGCACGCCGTCGACCAGGCGTCCGGCGAGCCGGGTCAGCGCCCGTTCCCGCAGCGTCTCCGGCACGCTCGGCGAGCGGCCCAGGTCGAAGCTCAGTTCCACCCGCGAGTCGGTGGTGTTCACCCCCTGGCCGCCGGGCCCGGACGACCGGGAGAACCGTTCCCGCAGCTCGACTGCGGGCACCACGAGCCGGTCGGTCACCCGCAGTCCGTCGTCCACTCCCCGAGGCTAGCGCCCGGCGCGGTGACTCGGGGTGGGGGTGGCGCTCGGGGTGGGACCGGCCCGTTCCTCGCCGCCGCCGGAGGCCGCGTACGCGGCCGCGCCGACCAGCAGCAGGGCGATCACCGCGAGCTTGACGACCACGCCGCGAATCGCGAGCCAGGCGTTGCGGCGGGCGCCCGGCACGCTGGTCCGGATCGTCTGGTAGTCGGTCCAGCCGCGTTTCGCACGCGCGTAGGACGCGCCGACACCGGCGCCGATGATCAGGCCCATCACGAGGAGGGCCGCAATGACAGCTTGCTCCACCTCCGCCAGTATCCATACTCAGCGTAATATTTCTATGCCCCAATGATCCCACGCCGGATATCCGACAGTTCGCACCGATCTTGCAGTGCTTGTGCAGGTCAGCGCCGCGCGAAGCGCCGAGGCAACCCGCGCGGGAGACCGCGCCCGGTGACTCAGCCGCCCCTGCCGATGATGGTGTCGGCGGTCTGCTGGACCTGGTCGATCGGGATGGCGAAGCCGATGCCGATCGACCCGTTGCCGTCGATGGTGGCGATGGCGGTGTTCACGCCGACCACCTCACCGCGCGCGTTCACCAGCGGCCCGCCCGAGTTGCCCGGGTTGATGGAGGCGTCGGTCTGCACCGCCGTGTGCCGGCCGTTGCCGATCCGCACCTGCCGGTTGAGCGCGCTGACGATACCGGCGGTGACGGTCCCGGCGAGCCCGAGCGGCGACCCGACCGCGAGCACCGGCTCCCCCACCCGGGTCGAGTTCGCCTTGGCCAGCGGCAGCGGCGGCAGCCCGGCGGACGCGGGCACCTTGAGCACGGCCAGGTCGCTGGCGGGTTCCCGGCCCACCACCTCGGCCGGGAAGCGACGCCCGTCCGAGGTCTCCACAGTCACCGCGCCCGAGCCGCCGCGGGCCAGGATGTGGTCATTTGTGACGATGTGCTGCTCGTTGTCGATGGCGAATCCGGAGCCGGACGCGGACGCGCCGGATCGGCCCCCGACCATCACCGAGACCACGCCGGGCACCGTCTTGCCGGCGGCGGTGACCAGTTCCGCGGGCACCGGCGCGGCGGATGCCGCGCTCGGTCCCGGCGAGCCCTGGTCGGCCGCCCAGGTGCCGGCCACCGCGCCGGAGACGGTGGAGAGCGCCACCACCGCCGCTACGCTCAGCAGCCGGTGCCGCAGGCTGCGCCGCCCGGCCTCCGGCCCGCCCCCGGGTACGTCCCGGTGGCCGCGCCCGTCCGGGTCCAGTTCCGGCGAGACGAACCACGGTCCGCGTGGCTCGCCGAGTCCGGTCTGCACTGCCATGCCTGGCTCCTCACATGTCGTGCGGTAGTGGTGTGCGGGTCAGGGCAGCCGGGAGAACCACCGCAGCGAGCCGGCGGCGGCGCCCATCGCCAGGACCAGCCCGAGGCCGATGAAGCGGGCCGAGATGTCCTGCCGTTCGGTGCGGTAGCCGACGGACGTGCCGATGTCCTCGTAGACGTCCTTCAGCTCGGCGGTGGTGGACGCCTCGTGGAATCCGCCACCGGTCTGCTCGGCGACCGCCCGCAGCGTCTGCCCGTCCACCGGCACCTGGATCGCCCGGCCGCCCCGGTCGACCGATCCCCCGGGCGTGCCGAAGGAGATCGTGTGCACCGGGACCTTGGCGGCGACGGCCTGGTCGGCCGCCTCGATCGGGTCCATCCCGGAGGTGTTCGCGCCGTCGGAGAGGATGATGATCCGGGCCGGCGGCGGGTCCTTCGCGGCAGTCGCGTCAAGGCTCTTGACCGCGCCGAGCGAGGTGCTGATCGCCTCGCCGATCGCGGTGCCCTGCACGCCGGTGATGCCCTCGGCCAGCCGCCCGATGCCGTCGTGCAGCGCCTCCCGGTCGGTGCTCGGCGGCACCAGCACCGCGGCGCTGCCGGCGAACGCGACGAGGCCGACGTTGAACTCGTCCGGCAGCCCGTCGACGAACCGCCGGCCGGCGTCCTTGGCCGCTGTCAACCGGTCCGGGTCCACGTCACCGGCGAGCATCGAGGTGGAGACGTCGACAGCCACCATCACGGTGGCCCGTTCCCGGGGGACCCGCACCTCCGCCTCGGGGCGGGCGAACCCGACCACGAGCAGCGCCAGCATGGCCAGGAACAGGCCCGCCGGCACGTGCCGGCGCCAGGCCGGGCGGCGCGGGGCGACCCGGTCCAGCAGGCGCAGGTTGGTGAAGCGCACCGCGTACCGGCTCTGCCGCCGTTGCAGCACCAGATAGCCGGCGACCAGCGCGAGGACGGCGAGCAGCAGCCAGAGGCGGGCGGGTGACTGCCAGGTCATGCGACACCTCCCCGGGCGGCGGCCGGCACGGTGGCCAGCCGGCGCTGCTCGTGCACGTGCCGCACCACGTCCGCGCACCAGTCCCGGTCGGTGCGCAGCGCCATGTGGGTGGCGCCGGCCCGGCGCAGCGTGTGGCGTACCTGCTCGCGCTGCTCGGCGGCGGCGCGCGCGTACCGCTCGCGCAGGTCCGGGTCGCCGGTCCACACCTCGCGGTGCCGGCCGCTCTCCGGGTCGACGAGCGTGATCAGCCCGACGTCGGGCAGTTCCAGCTCGCGCGGGTCGGTCACCTCGACCGCGAGCACCTGATGACGGACCGCGAGGCGGCGCAGCGCCGCGGCCCACGGCGGGGGCGCGGCGTCCGGGTCGTCGGGCAGTTCGTCGAGGAAGTCGGAGACGATCACCACGAGCCCGCGCCGGGTGGCGACACGCTGCAGGCCGTCCAGGCCGTCGGCCAGGCCCGGCCCCGCGGCGGGCGGGCGTGCGCCGGCCGCGCCCGCGCCGTCCGGGTCCCGCCGGTCGTCGGTACGCGGAGCGCCGAGCAGCGCGCGGAGCAGCCCGAGCAGATGGGTACGCCCGCTGCGGGCCGGGAATCGGCGCAGCCCGTCGGGCGTGAGCACCTGCGCGCCGAGCCGGTTGCCGACTCCGGCGGTGAGGAAGCCGATCGCTGCGACAGCGGCCACCGCCAGCTCCCGTTTGTCCAGCGTGGAGGTGCCGTACTCCATGCTGGGGCTGGCGTCGACGAGCAGCCAGGTGGTCAGTTCCCGGTCCGCGTCGACCTGGCGGACGTGCGGCACCGTGGTCCGGGCGGTGACCGCCCAGTCCATCCGGCGTACCTCGTCCTCGCCGGGGCGGTACTCCCGGCTGCCGGCGGCCTCGCTGCCCGGCCCGGGCAGCAGGCCCCGGTACCGGCCGTGCAGCAGGCCGTCGAGCCGCCGGGTCACCGTCAGCTCCAGCCGGCGCAGCCGCTGGTCGGGCGCGAGGTCGGTCAGCCCGGGCTCGGCCGCGCCGGTCATGCCGCCGCCAGGTCCGGCGCCGCCTCGGTGGGCCCGTTCACCAGCCGGGGTGGTGGCACCGCCTCGATCACCCGGCGCACCACGTCCTCGCCGGAGATCCCGTCGGCGACCGCGTCGAAGGTGAGCACGAGCCGGTGCGCCAGCACGTCCACCGCCAGGTCCCGGATGTCCTCGGGGAGGACGTAGTCGCGGCCGTGGATGAGTGCCTGCGCGCGGGCGGCGGCCACCAGGCCGAGCGTGGCCCGGGGGCTGGCCCCGTACGCCAGCAGCGGCGCGATGTCGGGCAGGCCGAAGCGTTGCGGGTCGCGGGTGGCGAGGATGAGGCGGACCACGTACTCGGCGAGCGCGTGGTGGACGAAGACGTCGGTGGCGCGGCGCTGGAGTTCCCGCAGCCGGATCGGGTCGAGCACGGTGCTCGCGGTGGGGCGCTCGGTGCTCATCCGGTAGAGGATGGCCAGCTCGTCGGCGTCGCTCGGGTAGTCGACCACGACCTTCATGAGGAAGCGGTCGCGTTGCGCCTCGGGGAGCTGGTAGACGCCCTCGGACTCGATCGGGTTCTGGGTGGCCAGGACCAGGAACGGCTCCGGCACCGGCCAGCTCCGCCCGCCGATCGAGACCTGCCGCTCGGCCATCGCCTCCAGCAGGGCCGACTGCACCTTGGCCGGGGCCCGGTTGATCTCGTCGGCGAGCACGAGGTTCGCCATGATCGGTCCCAGCTCCACGTCGAACTGCTCGGTCGAGGCGCGGTAGATGCGGGTGCCGACGATGTCGGAGGGCACCAGGTCGGGCGTGAACTGGATCCGGGAGAAGGTGCCGCCGACGACTGTGGCGAGGGTCTGCGCCGCGAGCGTCTTGGCCACCCCCGGTACGCCCTCCAGCAGGCAGTGACCGTCGGCGATGAGGGCGGTGAGCAGGCGTTCGACGAGCCGATCCTGCCCGACGATCACGCGTTTGACCTCGGCGAGGGTCTGTTCCAGCTCGACGCCGCTCGCGTCGGCATCGACCGGGCTGGGCACGCTGGCCAGGGTGTCCGAGATGTCCGTCACGGTGCTTGCTTCCCGGGCCGGACCGGCGACAAACGTCGGATTATCGGACCCGGACCGGCAGTGGCCGAACCGGACGGGCAGCATCTCCCCGATCGGGCGGCAACGGCGCGAACCCCATCGGTCCGGGCGGGACCGGGACGGAACACGACACCGGCCCCCGCCGCAGCGGAGGCCGGTGCGCGGCCGGACGGGTCAGTTGGCGACCAGGATGTGGAACGGCCGGTCGGCGAAGCCGCCGGTGGAGTTGCGGGTCTGCACGAAGACCGCGTTGGGGGTCAGCGTGCGCGGCGCGGCCGAGATCTCGCCGCCCGGCGGCACGTTCGCCGAGTCGTTCGTCCCGATGGACACCTGGTACGACTTCTGACTCACGTCGTAGTCGAACAGCACCTGGTACTGCCCGGCGGACACGCCCGGGCCGGGTACGAACCGGAGCGAGGACACCACGTTGCCGGAGTGCTGCAGCAGCGTCCCGTTCGCCGACACGACCGCCCAGGCGACCTGACCGGGGGCCGGCGGGGCCAGCGTGGCCCGCATGGCGGCGCGGGCGGCCTGCCGCTCGGCGGCGGTCACCGGCGGCTGCGCGGTGCTGTGCCGGGCGCCGGGCTGGGGTCGCGCCTCCGCCTGGGCGGCCGCGGCGATCCCTCCACCGGCCAGGGTGAGGGACAGCGCGGCGAGCGCCACCACCGTCGCCTTTCGCTTGAAGAATGTGGCCATGATTTCTCCCTTGGTTAAACCGTGGTGATACGGCGACTGCGCGCGTCAAATTGCGGATCATCGGGAATCCGCCCGGGGAGCGCACCGCTCGTGAGCTGGCCTTACTACAGAGAGTCGCGACGTCTCAACCAGGGGGAACGTAGCACCGGAAAACGTGGGCGGTCAATAGCTCATATTGCGTTTCCGACCGATCGAAAAAGTGCTCAGAAATTGCGGTCGAGCATTCACGAAATTGTTTCGCCGGGCATCGCGGCAGCGCGGACCCGGGTAGCCTGACGGCCATGATCACAGCGCCGGACCTGTCCTGGGGCGGCACCCGGGGCGGCCGCTGGGCCACCGCCGCGTGCTGGCTGGCAGCGGCGCCGGTCGCCGCCTGGGCGCTGGTACGCCTGGCCGGGCTGGAACGCGGTCCGCTGGTGCTGGCGATCGCCTTCACGCCGTACGTCGCCGCGCTGGCCCCGGTCGTGGCGGTGTCGGCGCTCGCCCTGCGGCGCCGGGCCCCGGCGGTGGTCGCGGCCCTCGCCGCGCTGTCGTTGATCGGCGCGGTGGCGCCCCGGGCGGTCCCCGACGCCCGTCCCCCGGCCGACGGGCCGACGCTGCGGCTGCTCACCGCCAACCTGCGCCTCGGCTCGGCCGACCCGGCGGGACTTGTCGACCTGGCCCGGGTCCGGCGGGTGGACGTGCTCACGGTGCAGGAGCTCACCCCGGCGCTCGCGGCCGAGCTGGACCGGCTCGGCCTGGCCACGCTGCTGCCCTACCGGTCGCTGAGCCCCGAGGTCGGCTCCACCGGCTCCGGCGTGTACGCCCGCCACCCGCTGCGCGACACCGGGCACCGCCGCAACCAGGGGTTCTTCTTCACCCAGGCGTACGCGACGGTGACGGTGCCGGGCGCGCCGCCGTTACGGGTGGAGTCGGCGCACCCGGCCGCGCCGTACGCGGTGGACGTGGTGCCGGACTGGTGGACCGACCAGCGCGCCCAGCCGCCGGCCACCCCGGACGGCGGGCTGAGCGTGCTGGCCGGGGACTTCAACGCGACGCTCGACCACGCGGCGCTGCGGGAGCTGATCGCCACCGGTTACACCGACGCGGCGGACGCGGCCGGTGCCGGGTTCGGCGGCACCTGGGGCCCGTACGACGGCGACCCGATCCCGCCGGTCACCATCGACCACGTCCTGGTGGACCGGCGCATCGCGGTGCGCGCCGCCGGCACCTTCCCGGTGCCGGGCAGCGACCACCGCGCGTTGCTGGCCGAGCTGCGCCTGCCGGCCGGGTGAGTCAGGCCGCGGTCCCGCCCGTCACGCGGGTCCGGTCCAGGCCGTAGGTGAGCGCGTCGACGAGCGCGTGCCAGCTGGCCTCGACCACGTTCGGGTGCACGCCCACGGTGGTCCAGTCGCGGCCCACCCCGGCGGTCTCCACGAGTACGCGCGTCACCGCGCCAGTGCCGTGGCTGCCCTCCAGGATGCGGACCTTGTAGTCGGCCAGCTGGAACTCGCGCAGCTCCGGGTAGTGCCGGGACAGCGCCACCCGCAACGCCTCGTCCAGCGCGTTGACCGGGCCGTTGCCCTCGGCGGTGGCGATCACCCGCTCGCCGCGTACCCGGATCTTCACCGTGGCCTCGGAGACCACCGCGCCGTCCTCGCGGTGCTCGACCAGCACCCGGTACGACTCCAGCGTGAACGGCCGGACCGGCGCCGCGCCCGGCAGTTCCGAGCGGACCAGCAGTTCGAACGAGGCGTCGGCGGCCTCGAACGACCAGCCGTCGGCCTCCAGCTCCTTGACCCGCCCGGTGACCTTGGACAGGGTGTCCGGATGGCCGGCCAGGTCCAGACCGAGCTCACGGCTCTTGAGCTCGATGCTGGCCCGGCCGGCCATCTCGGTCACCAGGATCCGCATGTCGTTGCCCACCACGGTGGGTTCCACGTGGTTGTAGAGCAACGGGTCGACCTTGATCGCGCTCGCGTGCAGCCCCGCCTTGTGAGCGAAGGCGGCGGCCCCGACGTAGGCCTGGTGGGTGTCGGGGGCGATGTTGGCGATCTCGGCGATGGCGTGCGAGACCCGCACCATCTGTTCCAGGCAGCCCTCCGGTAGGACGGGCATGCCCAGCTTGAGCTGAAGATTGGCGACGATCGCGAAGATGTCGGCGTTGCCGGGGCGCTCGCCGTACCCGTTGGCGGTGCCCTGCACGTGGCGGACGCCGGCCTCGACGGCGGCGATGGTGTTGGCGACCGCGCAGGCGGTGTCGTTCTGCGCGTGCATGCCGAGCCGTTCCGGCGCGATCCCGGTGCGCGCCACCAGCCCTTCGATCACGGCGGTGACCTGGGAGGGCAGCATGCCGCCGTTGGTGTCGCAGAGGACGAAGCGCTCGGCGCCGGCGGCCAGCGCGGTCTCCGCCACAGCGGTGGTGTAGCCCGGGTCGAAGCGGAACCCGTCGTAGCAGTGCTCCCCGTCGACGAAGACCCGCCGGCCCTGCGCCACCAGGTACGACACGGTGTCGCGGATCATGGCGAGGTTCTCCTCGGCGGTGGTGCGCAGCGCGCGTTCCACGTGCCGCAGGTCCGCCTTGGCGACCAGGGCGACGGCCGGGGTCTGCGCGTCGAGCAGCCCGCGCACCTGCGGGTCGTCCTCGACCGCGAGGCCGGCCTTGCGGGTGGCGCCGAAGGCGACCAGGATCGCGTGCCGCAGTTCCAGCTCGGTGCGGGCCCGGCGGAAGAACTCGGTGTCCTTGGGCACCGCGCCCGGCCAGCCCCCCTCGATGAAGCCGACCCCGAGGTCGTCGAGCAGGCGGGCCACCGCCAGCTTGTCGACCACCGAGTACGTGAGTCCTTCGCGCTGGGCGCCGTCGCGCAGCGTCGTGTCGTACACCTGGAAGGTCATCGGAGTCCTCTTCTCGTGTCCGTCCTGGGGCGCAAACAAAAAGACCCCCCGCGGATGCGGGAGGTCTGCGCGCTCGGCGAGGGAAGGCCGGCGCGCTAGCTGCTAATGATCAGGACGAAGCTGGTCACGACCAGTACTCTGCCACCCCGCCCCCGCTTTTGGGAGGCGAAACCCATATTCCGGGACGATCGCGGGGCTGGTGACCGCCTTCACACCCGGCCACCGCCCGCCACGAGCGCAAACAGGGCTGCGGAAGAATCTTGAACAGATCCAGTTACTGGCCCGGCGGTGCTGCCGGGTCACGCTCAAGGAGGACCCGTGCTCACTGTCGGTGACCACTTCCCCGAGTACGAACTCACCGCCTGCGTGTCGCTCGACGCCGACAAGGCGTTCGAGACGATCAACCACAAGTCCCACGAGGGCCAGTGGCGCGTCGTGTTCTTCTGGCCGAAGGACTTCACCTTCGTCTGCCCCACCGAGATCGCCGAGTTCGGCCGTCTCAACGGCGAGTTCGCCGACCGCGACGCCCAGGTGCTCGGCGTCTCCGTCGACAACGAGTTCGTCCACTACGCCTGGCGCAAGGACCACCCGGACCTGCGCGAGCTGCCCTTCCCGATGCTCAGCGACATCAAGCGTGAGCTGACCTCCGCCTGCGGCGTGCTCGGCGCCGACGGTGTCGCGCAGCGGGCCACCTTCATCGTGGACCCGAACAACGAGATCCAGTTCGTCATGGTGACCGCCGGTTCGGTCGGCCGTAACGTCTCCGAGGTGCTGCGGGTGCTCGACGCGCTCCAGACCGACGAGCTGTGCCCGTGCAACTGGAACAAGGGCGGCGCGACGCTCGACGCCAACGCGCTCCTCGCCGGCGCCGGGGCCTGACCATGGGCCTGGACGCGATCAAGGCGGGCCTGCCCGAGTACGCCAAGGACATCCGGCTCAACCTCGGCTCCACCATCACCACCTCGACGCTGAAGCCGGAGCAGGCGTGGGGCACCGCCCTGGCCTGCGCGGTCGCCGCTCGCAACCCGGTGGTGCTGCGAGAGATCGCCGCCGAGGCGGCCGGTCACCTCACGCCCGAGGCGGTCTCGGCGGCCAAGGGCGCGGCTGCGGTCATGGCGATGAACAACGTCTACTACCGGGCCAAGCACCTGATCGGCGACGAGCAGTACGCGTCGCTGCCGGCCCGGCTGCGGATGCAGATCATCGCCCGCCCCGGCGTGGAGAAGACCGACTTCGAGCTGTGGTGCCTCGCCGTCTCGGCGATCACCGGCTGCGGCGTCTGCCTGGAGTCGCACGAGAAGACGCTGCGCGCCGCCGGGTTCAGCCGGGAGCAGGTGCACGAGGGGCTGCGGATCGCCGCCGTCGTACACGCCGCCGCGGTGACCCTGGACGCGGAGGCCGCGCTGGCCTGATCCACCGGCCCGGACGCGCCCGACCGGCGCCGCGCGGGCCGACCTCCCGAGGGGCCGGCGTCACCACCGTGGCGCCGGCCCCTCGGCGTCGGCGGGCCGGCCGCCGGCGGGTTGGTGCCCGGACAGGGTGGGTAACCCTCCCGACTGATGACGGCGCCGCGACGGCCGCGGCCCTGGGGACGGGAGGCGGCACATGGACGGACTGGACCCGCGCGCCACGCACGGCGGCACCGAGCCGATCCTCGACGACGGCCGGGGCACCGTCGCCGGGGGCGCCCCGGCGGGCGCCTTCGACCCGTGGCGCTACCGCGACGAGGCGGGCGTGGCGAGCGCCGACCTGACCGGCTACAAGGTCGAGGCCACCGACGGCGCCATCGGCAAGATCGACCGGGCGAGCCACGAGGTGGACGACAGCTACCTGGTCGTGGACACCGGGCCGTGGATCTTCGGCAAGAAGGTGATGCTCCCGGCCGGGACCGTGAACCACGTCGACCACGACGCCCGCACCGTGCACGTCGACCGGGAGAAGGACCAGATCAAGGCCGCCCCGGAGTACGACGAGTCCAGCCACGCCGACCCGGGCTACCGGGACCGGCTCGGCGGCTACTACGGCGAGAGCCACTCGGCGCTGCCACCGGACGTGCCGCCGCGCATCTGACACCGCGGCGACGGCCGGCGGGGACGTGGGAACGCCCCGCCGGCCGTACCGTGTCGGATGTGGACGCCCCGCAGAGCCCCTTCCCCACCCTGTTCAACTTCCGCGACGTCGGCGGATACGCCGCTCAGGACGGGCGCACCGTGCGCCGCGGCCGGCTCTACCGTTCCGACTCGCTGCACCGCATCGACGAGACCGACCGGGCGGCGTTCACCGCGCTCGGCATCCGTACCGTGATCGACCTGCGCCGCCCCACCGAGGTGGAACGCGACGGGCGGGTGCCCGCCTACGACGGGCTCGCCTACCGGCACATCCACCCCGAGCACGCCGACTGGGGCGCGAACCGGTTCGACGCCGCCGGCGTCAGCCTGGCCCGCTACCTGGCCGACCGGTACGCCGACCTGGCGCGTACCGGGACCGCCGGGCTCGCCGAGGCGGTCGGGCTGATCGCGGACAGCGCCAACGCGCCGGTGGTGGTGCACTGCGTCGCCGGGAAGGACCGCACCGGCATCGTCTGCGCGCTCACGCTGTCCGTGCTCGGGGTGCCCGACGAGGACGTGGTCGCCGACTACGCGCTCAGCACCGCGGCGTCGCAGCGCTTCACCGAGTGGGTCCGCGCCACGCTGCCGGACGCGGAGGAACCGCCGCCGCCGTTCCTGGAGTCACCGGCCGAGACGATGGAGCTGTTCCTGGCCGAGCTGCGCGCCGGCCACGGCTCGGTCGAGGGTTACCTGACCCACGCGGGCGTCACCGAGACGCAGCTGGAGTCGCTGCGCACCCACCTGCTGGACTGACGCCGCGCGGTGAGCAGGGAGCGGACTCGATGCTCACCGCGCGGTCGGGCGGTCAGATGACCCGGGTGACCCAGCCGTGCGGGTCCTCGGCGCGACCGCGCTGGATGTCCACCAGCTTCTGGCGCAGGGCCATGGTGACCTGGCCGGGCTCGCCGCCGCCGATGAGGAACTCGCCCTCCGGGAAGCGCACGCCGCCGATCGGGGTGACGACAGCGGCCGTGCCGCAGGCGAACACCTCGCGCAGCCGCCCGCTCGCCGCGTCGGCCTGCCAGTCGGCGAAGCTGACCGGCGCCTCCCGCACCTCGTGCCCGGCCTCGGCGGCCAGGGTGAGGATCGCGTCGCGGGTGATGCCGGGCAGGATCGTGCCGCCCAGCGGCGGGGTGACGATGCTGCCGTCGTCGTAGACGAAGAAGACGTTCATGCCGCCCAGCTCGTCGACGTAGCGCCGCTCGACCGCGTCCAGGAAGACCACCTGGTCGCAGCCGGCCTCGATCGCCTCGGCCTGCGCCGCGAGCGACGCGGCGTAGTTGCCGCCGCACTTGGCCGCGCCGGTGCCGCCGGGCGCGGCCCGGGTGTAGTCCGGCGAGACCCAGACCGTCACCGGCTTCACCCCGCCGGAGAAGTACGCCCCGGCCGGCGAGGCGATGACGCAGTACAGGTATTCGTTGGCCGGGCGCACGCCGAGGAAGACCTCGCTGGCGAACATGAACGGACGCAGGTAGAGGCTGGCGTCCTCGTGCTCCGGGATCCACGCCTGGTCGATCTCGACCAGGCGGCGCAGCGACTCCACGAACGTCGCCTCCGGCAGCTCCGGCATGGCGAGCCGGCGGGCGGACGCGCTGAACCGGGCCGCGTTGGCCTCCGGGCGGAACATCGTCACCGCGTCGCCGGTGCGGTACGCCTTCAGCCCTTCGAAGATCTCCTGCGCGTAGTGCAGCACCGCCGCGGCCGGGTCCATCGGGATCGGCGCGCGCGCCTCCAGGCGGGCGTCGTACCAGCCCTTGCCCTCGGCGTAGCGGATGGTGACCATGTGGTCGGTGAAGACCCGGCCGAAACCGGGGTTCGCCAGCAGGGCGGCCCGGTCGGCGGCGGATACCGGCGCGGGATTCGGACGGATCTCGAAATCGAGCTTGTCACCACCGCTCATCGCGCTGACCTCCCTGCGGGTTCACGGCATGCGGGATCGCACGCCGACGTCACTGGTGCCAGAAACTTACCCCGAACGGTCGTTCAGCGGATAGGTCCGCCCCTCGGACGGTTGCGCCGCACCGGACCGCCGAATCGGGCCCGGAGACGGGTCTGGCGGCCCGTTACCGGGCCGCCAGGTGAGGATCGGCCCGGTCAGGATACGGCGTACCCGGCGAGCCGGTCGCCGACCTCCTCGGTGCGCAGCGGCGCGCCGGGCGTACGCGCGGCCAGCTCGGCGCCGACCGCAGCGGTGACCCGGGCGGCGGCGTCGGCGTGGCCGAGCTGGTCCAGCAGCAGCGCGGCGGAGAGCACGGCGGCGACCGGGTCGGCGACGCCCTTGCCGGCGATGTCCGGCGCGGAGCCGTGCACCGGCTCGAACATCGACGGGTAGCGCCCCTCCGGGTTGATGCAGCCGCTGGCCGCCAGCCCGATGCCACCGGTCACCGCGGCGGCGATGTCGGTGAGGATGTCGCCGAAGAGGTTGTCGGTGACCACCACGTCGTACCGGGACGGGTTGGTCACCAGGAACATCGCGGCGGCGTCGATGTGCTGGTACTCGGTGGTGACGTCGGGGTGCTCGGCGGCCACCGCGGCGAAGGCGCGCGACCAGAGCGAACCGGCGTGGGTGAGCACGTTGGTCTTGTGCACGAGCGTGACCTTGCGCCGTTCGCGACGGCGGGCGCGGGCGAAGGCGTCGCGGATGACCCGCTCGACGCCGTGCCGGGTGTTCAGGCTCTCCTCGGTGGCCACCTCGGCCGGGGTGTCCCGGTGCAGCGCGCCTCCGGCGCCCGCGTACAGCCCCTCGGTGCCCTCGCGGACCACCACGAGGTCGACCTCGCCGGGCTTGACCGCGGCGAGCGGGCCGCCGACGCCGGGCCAGAGCCGGGACGGGCGCAGGTTGACGTACTGGTCGAAGGCGAACCGGAGCTTGAGCAGCAGGCCGCGCTCCAGCACGCCCGGCGGCACGGTCGGGTCGCCGACCGCGCCGAGCAGGATCGCGTCGTGACCGGCCAGCTCGTCGAGGACGGAGTCGGGCAGCGCCTCGCCGGTGCGGTGCCAGCGCGCCGCGCCCAGGTCGTACTCGGTGGCCTCGATGCCGGGCAGCACCGCGTCGAGGACCTTGCGGGCCTGCGCGACCACCTCGGGTCCGATGCCGTCGCCGGCCACCACCGCGATGCGTGCCACCTGATGCTCCTCGTCTCGACGTTCCCGGCAACGGTACGTCGGTGTCCCGTCCCCCGGTACGAATCTTCCACCATTCGGGAACGCGAGTCACAGGATCCTCCCAGCTGACACCCATGGCGCGGTCATCTCCACTGCTTAGGGTCGGGTTTCATCGGGTCGACGCAGGCCCGGAACCGGCCACCGCCGCGACACGGCGGCGACCACCGAGGGGCAGGTGTCATGCGGATCGAGCACCGGCGGACCCACTGGGCGGACGAGCAACCACGTACCCGCTGGGTCGACCAGTCCGCGTTCCGCCCGGTCCGTCCGGACCTGCACCTGGGCGCCAGCAGCCACCGCGTCGAGCGGCCCGGCGCCGGCGCGTCCGGCCGGATCACCGTCCGGCACACGGTGGCCACCTCGACCGCCGACTACACACTGCTGCTCAACGCGCCCGAGTGGCTGGGCCACCGGGTGGTGGGCGAGGCGCTGCGGGACGCCGTCGCCGAACTGCGCGCCATCGACCTCACCTACGGACCGAACCGGCCGGACAGCCTCGTCTCCCGGCTGCGCCGCGACGAGATCAGCCCCGACTCGTACCCCCCGCTGGCCGACCTGATCGACCTCTGCGCGTCGATGCGGGCGGCGACCGACGGCTGGTTCGACGCCTGGGCGGTGCCCGGCGGCTTCGACCCGGGCGGCCTGCTCGGCGGCTGGGCCGTGGAGCGGGCCGCGGCGCGGTTGCGCGCCGCCGGCATCCACGACTACGCCGTGCTCAGCGGCGCCGACCTGACGGTACGCGGGCGCGCGGCGCACGGCGGGCCGTGGCGCGTGGCCGTGCACCACCCCACCGACACCCGGCGCACGCCGCTCGTGCTGGAGATGACGACCGGCGCGGTGGGCACCTCCGGTGTCACCGGGCGGCGGGGGCACGTGATCGACCCGCACACCGGCGAGCCGACCGACCGCCTGGCGGCCGCCACCGTGATCGGCCCGGACCTCGCCGTCGCCGACGCCTACGCCACCGCCCTGTACGCCGCCGGACCGGCCGGACTGGCCTGGTTCCGCCAGGACTCGGACTACCGCCCGCTGTTCGCGCAGCACCGGCGCTGAGCCGCGATCGGCCCCCGCGGTCTCGGCAACGACCGTGGGGGCCGGTCAGCGACGAGTGCGCGTGGCTCGCGCAATCGAGGGGTGCGGGCCGACGGGGCGGACGCCCGACCGCGCCACCCGAAGACGGGCCGGGGAATCGACTCAGCCGGAAACCGCAACGGTACGCTAGCGAATCGACGCAACTCGACGCAAGAGTCTCCACAGCGGACGCCGGGGAATCGGTGTCGGCAATCAGCCGGTGAACGCACGGTGGGGCAGAGGTGACGGGCCGGGCCCGGGATGGCACGCTGTCCGCCGTGAGTTTCGATCTGAGCGTGTGGGCCCTGCCGAACGGGGCGACACCGGAGCAGGTGCGGGCGGCGGTGCAGCAGTGCCGCGAGGGCTGGCACGGCAAGCAGCAACCCGACCCGAGGCTGGTCGCCTTCTACCGGGCGATCACGGCGAGCTACCCCGACGGTCCGACCCGGCCGGGTACGCCCTGGGAGGCGCCGCTGCACACGGCCGCCGACCACATCGAGATGAACCTGAACCCGACCTGCCCGGACCAGGTCCTGCTGGACATCGAACGGCTGGCCGGCGAACACGACCTGATGCTCTTCGACGCGCAGGACGGCTCGGTCTACCCGCCACCGGCCCGCGTGCGTTCCTGACCGGCCGGAACGACGAAGGGCCCGGCCGCATCCGGCCGGGCCCCGATGTGTCCTGTCCGGACTACACGTCGCGCAGGTCGGCCGCGCTGGCCGCCACCGCGCCGATCGAGTCGGCGGCGGAGGTGAGCAGGTCGGCGCCGAGCGCCTGGTCGACGGTGAGCGTCATCAGCGTCTCGCCACCGGCCTCACGGCGGGCCACCTGCATGGCGGCGATGTTGACGCCGGCCTCGCCGAGCAGCGTGCCGACGGTGCCGACCACGCCGGGCCGGTCGGCGTAGCGCAGGAAGACCAGGATGCCCTCCGCGCCGATCTCGACGTCGAAGCCGTCCACCTCGGTCAGCTTGAACACGTCCCGGGCGCCGGTGTGCACCACGGTGCCGGACACCCGGACGGTACGGCCGTCCGGCAGCGCGCCGCGCACGGTCACCAGGTTCGGGTGGTCGACCGTCTCGCCCGGCGTGGCCAGCGTGACCTCGACACCCCGCTCGGCCGCCAGGTGCGGCGCGTTGACGTAGGTGACCTGCTCCTCCACCACGGAGCTGAACAGGCCCTTGGTCGCAGCCAGCTTGAGCACCGACACGTCGTGGGCGGCGATCTCACCGCGCACCTCGACGGTGACGCTGGCGGCCACCCCGCCGGCCAGGGCGGTGAACGCCCGGCCCAGCCGCTCGGCCAGCGGCAGCAGCGGGCGTACGTCCTCGGCGACCACGCCGCCGGCCTGCACGTTCACCGCGTCCGGCACGAACTCGCCCTGGAGCGCCAGCTTGACGCTCTTGGCCACGGCCAGACCGGCCTTGTCCTGCGCCTCGTTCGTGGAGGCGCCCAGGTGCGGGGTGGCCACCACGTTGTCGAAGGCGAACAGCGGCGAGGAGGTGCACGGCTCCTTGGCGTACACGTCGACGCCGGCGCCGGCGACCCGGCCCTCCGCGATCGCGTCGGCGAGCGCCTGCTCGTCGACCAGCCCGCCCCGGGCCGCGTTGACGATCCGGACGCCCGGCTTGACGATCGCCAGCTCCTTCTCGCCGATCAGGCCCACCGTCTCCGGCGTCTTCGGCAGGTGGATCGAGATGAAGTCGCTCTCCCGCAGCAGCTCCTCCAGCCCGACCAGGCGGACACCGAGCTGCGCGGCGCGGGCCGGCTGGATGTACGGGTCGTACGCGATCAGCCGGGTGCCGAACGCGGCGATGCGCTGGGCGAACAGCACGCCGATGCGGCCGAGGCCGACCACGCCCACGGTCTTGCCCTGGATCTCCACGCCGGTGTACTTGGACCGCTTCCACTCGCCGGCCTTGAGCGCGGCGCTGGCGCTGGCGGTGTTGCGGGCCACCGCGAGCAGCAGCGCGACGGCCTGCTCGGCGGCGGAGACGATGTTCGAGGTGGGCGCGTTCACCACCATGACGCCCCGGGCGGTGGCGGCGGGCACCTCGACGTTGTCCAGACCGACGCCGGCCCGGGCGACCACCTTGAGCCGCGGCGCGGCCGCGATCGCCTCGGCGTCGATCTGGGTGGCGCTGCGTACGATCACCGCGTCGGCCTCGGAGAGGGCGGAGAGCAGGGCCGGGCGATCGGTGCCGTCCACGTGCCGCACGTCGAAGTCGTGGGCGAGCACCTCGATGGCGGCGGGGGCGAGTTCTTCGGCGATCAGTACGACAGGATTCATCGGTCCTCGTAGACGCTCGGTAATGGTGCGGCCTGGGACGCCGGGGCGCCGCGCTGCGCCCTACGCCGATCCGTGCCATGGCCGTCGGGTGCGCCGGGGCACCACACCAAGGATGGTAGGTGGCTGCCCGCCCGGCGTGTCCCGGAGTGCGGGGTGAGGGCCCTCACAAAGGCCCGTCGCACGCCCGTCATCCCCCGTTAACGGGTGCGGTACGGGACGAGGCGCTACTCACCGTGTCTCAACACGTGAACGCACGGCGGCCCGCGGCCGGACGCCGGGGAGAGCGTCGGGCCACGGGCCGCACGTGGGGAGGGTTCAGGCGGTCTCGGTGATCGGCCGGTCGACCCAGCTCATCATGCCGCGCAGCTTCTGCCCGGTCTCCTCGATCGGGTGCGCCGCGCCCTCGGCCTGCCACTTGGCGAAGTTCGGCCGGCCGGCCTCGTCCTCGGCCACCCACTCGCGGGCGAACTCGCCGGACTGGATCTCGCCGAGGATCTTGCGCATCTCCTCCTTGACCCGCGAGTCGATCACGCGCGGGCCACGGGACAGGTCGCCGTACTCGGCGGTGTCGGAGATGCTGTAGCGCATCCGGGCGATGCCGCCCTCGTACATCAGGTCGACGATCAGCTTCAGCTCGTGCAGGCACTCGAAGTAGGCCACCTCGGGCGCGTAGCCGGCCTCGGTGAGCACCTCGAAACCGGTCTGCACCAGCGCCGCCGCGCCGCCGCAGAGCACCGCCTGCTCGCCGAACAGGTCGGTCTCGGTCTCCTCGGTGAACGTGGTCCGGATCGCGCCGGCGCGGGTGCCGCCGATCGCCTTGGCGTACGCCAGGGCGAGGCCGAACGCGTTGCCGCTGGCGTCCTGCTCGACGGCGACCAGGCAGGGCACGCCCTTGCCGTCGACGTACTGGCGGCGGACCAGGTGACCGGGGCCCTTCGGGGCGACCATCGCCACGTCCACGTCGGCCGGGGGCTTGATCAGGCCGTACCGGATGTTGAAGCCGTGCCCGAAGAACAGCGCCTTGCCCGCGGTCAGGTTCGGCGCGATGGCCTCGGCGTAGATGTGCCGCTGGGCCGTGTCCGGCGCCAGGATCATGATCACGTCGGCCTCGGCGGCCGCCTCGGCGGGCGTGAGCACCCGCAGGCCCTGCTCCTCGGCCTTCGGCCGGCTCTTCGACCCGGCGGGCAGGCCGATCACCACGTCGACGCCCGAGTCGCGCAGCGACAGCGCGTGCGCGTGGCCCTGGCTGCCGTACCCGATCACGGCGACCTTGCGGCCCTGGATCAGGCCCAGGTCGGCGTCGTCGTCGTAGAACACCTCAACGCTCATTGACTTCCCTTTCGTACGGCGGAGCCCGTCGGCCCGTCGAAAAAACTTGTGGGTACGGATCAGGCGGCGCGCAGGGCCGGGCCGGCGGTGATGGCCCGGGAACCCCGCCCGATGGCCACCGTGCCGGACTGGACCATCTCCTTGATGCCGAACGGCTCCAGGTCACGCAGCAGCGCGTCGAGCTTGTCCGGCGTGCCGGTGGCCTCGATCGTCAGCGTGTCCGGCGCGACGTCGACCACCCGGGCACGGAACAGGCCGACCGTCTCCAGCACCTGGGCGCGGGCCGTGCGGTCCGCGCGGACCTTGACCAGCAGCAACTCCCGCGCCACCGACACCTGCGGGTCCAGCTCCACGATCTTGAGTACGTTGACCAGCTTGTTGAGCTGCTTGGTCACCTGCTCCAGCGGCGAGGACTCGGCGTTGACCACGATGGTGATGCGGGAGACGTCCGGGTTCTCGGTCTCGCCGACGGCGAGGCTGTCGATGTTGAACCCGCGCCGGGAGAACAGCCCGGAGACCCGGGCCAGGACGCCCGGCTTGTTCTCCACCAGCACGGACAGCGTGTGCATCGTCATTTAGAGTTCGTCCTCGTCGAACGCGGGGCGCACGCCCCTGGCGAACATGATCTCGTCGTTGCTGGTGCCGGCGGCGACCATCGGCCAGACCATCGCGTCCTTGCCGACCACGAAGTCGATGACCACCGGCGCGTCGTTGATCGCCATGGCCGCCTCGATGGTCTTGTCCACGTCGGCGGCGTTCTCGCAGCGCAGCCCGACGCAGCCGAGCGCCTCGGCGAGCTTGACGAAGTCCGGGATGCGGTGCTTGTGCGTGCCCAGCTCGGTGTTGGAGTAGCGCTCCCCGTAGAACAGGGTCTGCCACTGCCGCACCATGCCCAGGTTGCCGTTGTTGATCACGGCGACCTTGACCGGGATGCCCTCCAGCGCGCAGGTGGCCAGCTCCTGGTTGGTCATCTGGAAGCAGCCGTCGCCGTCGACCGCCCACACGGTGGTGTCCGGCTTGCCGACCTTGGCCCCCATCGCGGCCGGAACGGCGTAGCCCATGGTGCCCAGGCCACCGGAGTTGAGCCAGGTGTGCGGCTTCTCGTACGAGATGAACTGGCTGGCCCACATCTGGTGCTGGCCGACGCCCGCCACGTAGATCGCGTCCGGGCCGGCGATCTCGCCCAGCCGCTTGATCACGTACTGCGGGGAGAGCGTGCCGTCGGCCGGCTCCTCGAAACCGAGCGGGTACCGCTCGCGCAGGTCGTCGAGCTGCGCCCACCAGTCGGTCAGGTCGACCGACGGGTGCGCGGCCTGCTCGGCGGTGACCGCCGCGATCAGCTCGTCGATGACGTGCCGCGCGTCGCCCACGATCGGGACGTCGGCGTGCCGGTTCTTGCCGATCTCGGCCGGGTCGATGTCGGCGTGGACCACAGTCGCGTCCGGCGCGAACGAGTCGAGCTTGCCGGTCACCCGGTCGTCGAAGCGGGCGCCCAGCGCCACGATCAGGTCGGCCTTCTGCAGGCCGTAGACCGCGGCCACGGTGCCGTGCATGCCCGGCATGCCCAGGTGCTGGCGGTGCGAGTCGGGGAACGCGCCGAGCGCCATCAGCGTGGTGACCACCGGGATGCCGGTCTGCTCGGCCAGCTTGCGCAGCCCCTCGGTGGCGCCGGCCTTGAGCACGCCGCCGCCGACGTAGAGCACCGGACGGCGGGCCGAGGTCATCAGCCGGGCCGCCTCGCGGATCTGCTTGCCGTGCGGGTGCAGCGTGGGCCGGTAGCCGGGCAGGTCGAGCGCGGGCGGCCAGGAGAAGGTCGCCGGCGCCTGGAGCACGTCCTTCGGGATGTCGACGAGCACCGGGCCGGGCCGGCCGGTCGCGGCCAGGTGGAACGCCTCGGCCAGCACCCGCGGGATCTCGTCGGCCGTCTGCACCAGGAAGTTGTGCTTGGTGATCGGCAGCGTGATGCCCTGGATGTCCGCCTCCTGGAAGGCGTCCGTGCCGATCGACGGCCGGGCCACCTGGCCGGTGATCGCCACGATCGGCACCGAGTCCATGTAGGCGTCGGCGATCGGCGTCACCAGGTTCGTCGCGCCCGGGCCGGAGGTGGCGATGCAGACGCCCACCCGGCCGGTGGCCTGCGCGTAACCGGTGGCCGCGTGCCCGGCGCCCTGCTCGTGCCGGACCAGGATGTGGCGGACCGTGGAGTCGTAGAGCGGGTCGTACGCGGGCAGGATCGCACCGCCCGGAATGCCGAAGACCACGTCGACGCCGAGCGCCTCCAGCGACCGCACGAGCGAACCGGCGCCCGAGACCTGCGCGGTGGCGGGCTCCCGTACGGGCGTCTCGGTGGTGGCGGCCGCCGGGGCGGCACGGCCGGGGCGGGCGGCGGAGTCGGAGTCACCGGCCGCGCCGGTGCCGGAACGGGCACGGCGGGCGGAGTGGGCGAGGGTCTCTGGCGTGGGTCTCGTCATGGCGGTTCAAGCCTTCGGAAGTGAGTGGGTGACGCGCTTCTCAGGATGGGACGCGGAGGTCCCGCGATGGGTCCGACGGCAACAAAAAAGCCCACGTGCAGGATGCACGGGGCCAGCGCACTCTCGGTGGGAGAGTGCGCTCAGGTAAGTACTCGCGGCGACCGGTTCGACGACATGCGGCTAAGCCTGACGCATCTCACGCGATGAGTCAACTGATCCCACATTTTGGTTCACGGACGTGGGCGTTTCGGCACCCGGCATGCCCTCCACCCCCGGCGTCACCTGCGAAGATCCCTCCATCGGAGGACGCTGGGCGGGCACCGTGGCGGGCGGGTTGTTGCGCAGCCGGGGCAGCAACGGAGACGGGCTGTGCGCCGGCGGGGCCGGTGGTGTCTGCGGCATCGCGGTGTGCCGGTTCCCGGGCGCGGTCGCCGCCTCCAGCATCGCCTCCAGGTGCTCGGCCGGCACGCCCCAGCCGAACAGCGCCCCCTGACCGAACCGGCAGCCGGCGGCCACCACCGCGGCAAGCTCGGTCGGATTGGTCACGCCCTCGGCGATCACCTCCAGGCCGAGCTGATGCCCCAGGCGCATGACGATGTCGACCATCGGCGCGAACGCCGGACCGTCCCGCCCGACCGGCCGGACCGGCTCGTGCTCGGCGACCAGACTGTGGTCGATCTTGAGGATGTCGATCGGCAGCCGCCGGAGCTGGCCGAGCGACGAGTAGCCGGCGCCGAAGTCGTCCAGCGCGATCCGGACGCCGGTCAGCCGCAGCGCGGTGAGCCGCCGGATCAGCTCGTCCAGGTCGGTGGCGACCGCGTGCTCGGTCACCTCCAGCACCAGCCGCTGCGGCGGCACGTGGTGCGCGCGCAGCGCCTCGGCGACCTGGACCACGTACTCCGGCGCGTGCAGCTCGCGCGGTGAGACGTTCACCGACACCCACACGTCGTGCCCGTCGGCGAGCCAGCGGGAGAGCTGGTAGCAGGCCTGGTGCAGCACCCACGCGCCGAGCTTGGCGATCATCCCGCACTCCTCGGCGAGCGGGATGAACTCGTCCGGCCGGACGTTGCCCAGCTCCGGGTGCCGCCAGCGCAGCAGCGCCTCGGCGCCGACCGGGCGCACCGACGGCAGCGAGGCCACCGGCTGGAAGACCAGCCGCAGCTCGTCGCGCTCGATCGCGCCGCGCAGCTCGTGCTCCAGCCGGGTACGCCGGCTCAGCAACTGGTCGTACGTGGCGTCGTAGCGCTCGATCCGGTTCTTGCCCCGCTGCTTGGCGTAGCGCAGCGCCAGGTCGGCGTTGCGCAGCAGCAGCTCCACGTCCGCGTCGCCGTGCCCGGCCGCCACGCCGATGCTCACCGACAGGAAGACCGGACCGTCCCCCTGCTCGTACGGGCGGCCGAGCACCCCGAGCAGCCGGTCGGCCACCGGGCCGGGATCGGCCGACCCGTGCATCAGCACCGCGAACTCGTCGCCGCCGAGCCGGGCCGCCAGGTCACCCGGCCGCAGGTTGCCCCGCAGCCGCCGCCCCACCTCGATCAGCACCGCGTCGCCGACGTCGTGGCCCCGCATGTCGTTGACGTTCTTGAACCCGTCCAGGTCGAGCCCGAGCAGGACGCAGGGCACGCCCGACTCGGCGCAGCGGTGCAGGGCCCGCAGCAGCCCGCGCCGGTTCGCCAGCCCGGTGAGCGGGTCGGTGTGCGCCAGCTCACGGAAGTGCGCCTCCCGCTCGGCCAGCCGGCCCGCGTAGCCGCGTACGTCGTTGAGCGCCAGGTACTGCCGGGTGACCAGGGCGAAGCCCTCGACCGTGCCGGCCACGATGGCGTACCCGTCGAACCCGCCACCCTGCACCAGGTGGTACATCGCGGAGGCGGCGATGGCGAACATCGGCACGAAGGCGTACTCGCCGTCGCGGCGGATGAGATCGACGTCGAGCTGCGTCAGGTCGGCCCGGCGTCCGGCCACGGCGGTGGCGAGCAGGCCGGCGGCGGTCAGCGTGGCGCCGGTCAGCGCCAGGCCGGGACCGGCCTGGCAGAGCCCGGCCGAGACGCCCAGCCCGCCCGCGGTGACCGCTATCGCGCCGACGCCGAGCAGGGTCAGCCACCCGCGTGGCGGCGCGACCCGCAGCACCAGGATCACGGTCAGCCCGGTGGTCAGCGCCGCGATGATCGAGGCCAGCACGATCGGCAGGCAGGCAACCGGGGTGGCGTCACCGAGCAGCCGGGTCGGCTCGCTGAACGCCACCCAGCCGACGAACCAGAGCGCGCTGCCCATGATCAGGCCGTCCAGCAGCAGCCGGGCGGTGGCGGCGCGGGTCGCGGCGGCGCCGGGCAGCCGGAGCACGGCGGCGCCGAGGCCGAGCCCGGCGAGCGTGGTGCCCACCGCGACCACTGCCGCCCAGCCGGTCCGCTGGCCCTGCCGGTGCGCCCAGTGGTCCCCGGCCGCGAGCAGACCGCCGAGACCGACCAGCAGGCTGAGCAGGGCCGCCCCGGCGGCGACGGCCAGCAGCAGGTGGGCCTGCCGCCGAGGGCCGGTGCGACGCCGCGCGGACGCGGCGAGCAGCACCGTGGCGGCGGCCGCGGCGATCCCGCTCAGCGCCGCGACGGTGACCATCCCCGGGGACGACTGCACGCGTCAACTGTGCCGGATGAGCGCCCCCCGTGGGGCACCGGGTGTGCAACTGTTGGGACACAGGGTGCGCGGCGGGGGCGCGCCGCCGGGATGGTGTCAGACTGGTTGTCATGCCTGAGCTGCGGTCGAGGACCTCCACCCACGGTCGGACGATGGCCGGCGCCCGGGCCCTGTGGCGGGCCACCGGGATGACCGACGACGACTTCGGCAAGCCGATCGTCGCCATCGCCAACAGTTTCACCCAGTTCGTACCCGGTCACGTCCACCTCAAGGACCTCGGCGGCCTGGTCGCCGACGCGGTGGCCGAGGCCGGCGGCGTGGGGCGGGAGTTCAACACCATCGCCGTGGACGACGGCATCGCCATGGGCCACGGCGGCATGCTCTACTCCCTGCCCAGCCGGGAGCTGATCGCCGACGCGGTCGAGTACATGGTCAACGCGCACTGCGCGGACGCCCTGGTCTGCATCTCCAACTGCGACAAGATCACCCCGGGCATGCTGCTCGCCGCGCTGCGGCTCAACATCCCCACCGTCTTCGTCTCCGGCGGCCCGATGGAGGCCGGCAAGACGGTGGCGATCGAGGGAGTCGTGCACTCCAAGATCGACCTGATCGACGCCATGATCGCCTCCTCGAACGAGGCGGTCACCGACGACCAGCTCGGCGAGATCGAGCGCTCCGCCTGCCCGACCTGCGGGTCCTGCTCCGGCATGTTCACCGCCAACTCGATGAACTGTCTCACCGAGGCGATCGGCCTCGCGCTACCAGGCAACGGCTCGACGCTCGCCACCCACGCCGCGCGCCGGTCGCTGTTCGTCGAGGCCGGGCGCACGATCGTGGAGATCGCCAAGCAGTGGTACGAGAACGACGACGCCTCGGTGCTGCCGCGCTCGATCGCCGGCCGGGAGGCGTTCGAGAACGCGATCGCCCTCGACGTGGCCATGGGCGGCTCCACGAACACGGTGCTGCACCTGCTCGCCGCCGCCCGCGAGGCCGAGCTGGACTTCGGCGTCGCCGACATCGACGCGATCTCCCGCCGGGTGCCGTGCCTGGCCAAGGTCGCCCCGAACTCGCCGAACTACCACATGGAGGACGTGCACCGGGCCGGCGGCATCCCGGCCATCCTCGGTGAGCTGGACCGCGCCGGGCTGCTGCACCGAGACGTGCGCGCGGTGCACTCCCCCGGCCTCGACAAGTGGCTGGCCGACTGGGACGTGCGCGGCGGCTCGGCCACGCGAGAGGCGATCGAGCTGTTCCACGCCGCCCCGGGCGGCGTGCGCACCACCGAGCCGTTCTCCACCACCAACCGCTGGTCGTCGCTGGACACCGACGCGGCCGGAGGCTGCATCCGGGACCGGGAGCACGCCTACAGCGCGGACGGCGGCCTGGCCATCCTGCACGGCAACCTCGCGCCGGCCGGCTGCGTGGTGAAGACCGCCGGCGTGCCCGAGGAGTGCCTGACGTTCCGCGGCCCGGCCAAGGTCTACGAGTCGCAGGACGACGCGGTGACCGCGATCCTCGCCAAGGAGATCGTCGCCGGGGACGTCGTGGTGATCCGGTACGAGGGCCCGAAGGGCGGCCCCGGCATGCAGGAGATGCTCTACCCGACCTCGTTCCTCAAGGGCCGGGGGCTGGGCCGCTCCTGCGCGCTGCTCACCGACGGCCGGTTCTCCGGCGGCACCTCCGGCCTGTCCATCGGGCACGTCTCCCCGGAGGCCGCCTCCGGTGGGCTGATCGCGCTGGTCCGCGACGGCGACGAGATCGTCATCGACATCCCGGGCCGGTCGATCGAGCTGAACGTGCCCGCCGACGAGCTGGAGGCGCGCCGGGTGGCCGAGGAGAAGCGAGACCGCCCGTACACCCCGGTCGACCGGCAGCGTCCGGTGTCGGCGGCGCTGCGCGCGTACGCCTCGATGGCGACCTCGGCCAGCGACGGCGCCTACCGCCGCGTCCCGGAGTGATGTAAGGAAGGGCCCCTTCTTAACGCCTCCGGTAGAGGAGGGGGCCCTTCTTAACGCCCGCGCGCCGGTAGGGTCCGGCGGCGTGGAGACGACGGTGAGTTACGCGCGACTGGTCCGGCCGGCGATCGACCGGGTGTACGTGGGCGCCCGCTGGGCAGCGCGCGCCCGGATGGAGGCGTTCTACGCCGAGCGGGGCTGCACACTCGGCGCGGAGAACAGCTTCTTCTCCGGTGTGCTGGCCCGGCCGATGCCCGCCGAGGCGCTGGCCGACGGCCTGATCTACACCCCCGGAAGCATGGACGAGGAACTGGCGCAGGGCGTCGTCGTCCGGGACGACGAGGGCGCGTGGCACCTCACCGACCTGGGCCGGGAACTGACGCTGTTCGCCCAGCGGGCCACCGGCGAGGCCGCCGAGGAACTGTGGGCCATGCTGCCCGGCGTGCTGCCCGGCCTGGGCGTCGTGCCCCGGCTCGCCGACCTGGTCGGCCGGGTGCTGGCGCACGCGCAGGCCACCGGCGGGCCGGTGTTCCGGGCGATGTCCCCGCCGTACGAGCCGGAAGGGGCCTCCCCGGCGCTGCTGCTCGTCACCCGGTTGGGCTCGCTGCGGCACCACCGCGCGGACGCGCACCGGGCCGCGTGGCGGGCCGCCGGGCTGACCGCCGACGAGATCCGCGCGCTGCCGGACGGCCCGGAACGCGCGGCGATCGAGGCGGACACCGACCGCCGCGACGAGCCGGCGTACGCGGCGCTCACCGAGGCCGAGCGCTGGGAACTGCTGGCCGGCCTCGCCGCACTGCCCAACTAGCGCCCCGCGGCCTCCGCGGCCATCGGGTGGAACGTCATGGGTGTCTCAGGACCCGTTTGACACCCATGGCGTTCCCCTCACCGCTGGGCGGGGTCCTCCTCAGCCGGGGCGGTGCCGTCTATCGGCAGGCCAAACTCCGCCGGTGAGTTCTCGTCGGTGCCGTCCAGGTCCGCGTGCGGCTCGTCCGGGATGACGTCGTCGGGATCGGCGCCTCCGGCGTGCAGTTCGGACAGCTCAACCGGATCAGTCATGCCGCCCTGGTACCCGCCCGGCGCCGCCCGAACCCGCCCGAACCCGCCCGAGGGCCGACGGGGTCAGGCGCGCGGCAGGTGTCGTTCGAGGCCGTCGAAGAGCAGGTCGAGGGTGAACTCGAACTCGGTCTGGGAGTCGCACCAGCCCAGCGTCGGATCGGCCGCGTCGTGCGTCTCGGCGGCCACCATCGCGGCCAGGTGCGGCAGCCGTTCGGCCAGCGCCACCATCTCCGCTTCCGCGGCTGCGGCGTCGGCCGCCCCGCCCGCGTTCGGGCGGAACACCTCCTGGGCGAAGCCGAGCGCCATGCTGCCGAACGCGTGCAGCGCCCGGTGGGCGATCCGGTACGAGAAGCCGCCGTCGACGAGCGTGGCGAGGATGCCGTCGTAGTAGGCGTACACCCCGGCGGGGACGGTCGGGCGCGAGCTGAGCAGCGCGGGGGCCCACGGGTGCCGCAGCATGACCGCGCGAGCGGCGAGGAAGCGCAGCCGCAGCCGGGTACGCCAGTCGCCGCCGGGCGCGTCCGCTTCGGCACGCTCGGCGGCCGAGGTGATCTCCGTGGCGACCGCGTCCACGAGGCCGTCGAGCAGTCCGGCCTTGCCGGGTAGGTGGTGGTAGAGCGACATGGCCTCGACGCCGAGTTCGGCGGCGAGCCGGCGCATCGTCAGCGCCTCCATCCCTTCCGCGTCGACGAGGGCGATCGCGCTGGCCAGGGCCCGCTCGCGGCTCAGCGGCTCCCGAGGTTTCCGCGCTCCCATCCGGCTCCCCATCTCCCCTTGACCTTACAACGTATGGTTGGCCTTACGGCGTAAGGCAAGCCCCGCCACCGCGTCGTTCACCCCCGAAGGAGCCGCCATGCACCAGCTGATCCGTACCGCCCGGGTGACCGGGCTGTTCTACCTCGGGCTCGCCGTCACCGGCGCGCTGGGGTTCCTCACCGTCCGGCCGATGATCTTCAACCCGGACGACGCGGGCGCGACGTTCGCCAACCTGGTGGCCCACGAGTCGCTGGCCCGCGTCGGCGTCGCCCTCGAACTGCTCGTCGTCCTCACCCAGGCGCTCACCGCCGTCTGGTTCCACCGCCTGTTCCGGACTGTCGACAGCACCGCCTCGGGCAGCATCGCCGCCTTCGGGCTCGTCAACGCGGTCGCGATCCTGGGCAGCGCCGCAGTGCTCGCGACGGCCCTGGGGGTGGCGACCGGAGGGCCGGGCGACGCCGACACGGTCCAGCTGCTCTACCTGGTCAGCGGGAACCTGTGGGAGGTGGGCGGCCTCTTCTTCGGGCTCTGGCTGGTGCCGATGGGCTGGTGCGTGCTCCGGTCGGGCTGGCTGCCCCGGCCGCTGGGCCGGCTCCTCGTCGCCGGTGGCGTCGGCTACGTGCTCATGACGTTCGTCGCGTACCTCGCCCCCGGCGCCGGCATCGTCGGCGATCTGCTGGTGGTGCCCGCCACGGTGGGCGAGGTGTGGATCCTCGGCTACCTGATCATCTTCGGCGTGCGAAAGCGCGCGGAGACGGATGCCAGGGCGACCGCGGCCTAGGCGGGGCTCGCGGCCAGGGCGACACCCCGGGCGTACCGGATGGCGGCCGGGGTGTCCGCGAACACCAGGCCCTCGCGGCGCAGCTCCTCGGCGACGCCGAGCGTGCTGAGCACCTGGTCGTGGCCCGGGGTGATGCCGGAGAGCAGCACCGTGATCCCCCGGGCGCGCAGCCGGGCGATGGCGTCGCCGAGCACCTGCGCGCCGGTGGCGTCGATGGTGGAGACGCGGGACATCCGCAGGATCACCACCCGCACGTCGGCCACCTCGGCCAACTGGAGCAGGAACGTGTGCGCGGCGGCGAAGAAGAGCGGCCCGTCCAGCCGGTACGCGACGATGTGCTCGGCGAGCAGCGCGTGCTCCTCGGCGCTGTGCTCGCCGGTGTCCAGCGGCACCTGTTCCAGCTTGGCGCTGCGGGCCACCGCGCGCAGCGCCAGCACGACCGCGACAGCGAGCCCGACGACCACAGCTGTCACCAGGTCCCAGATGACGGTGACGGCGAACGTCAGCACCAGTACCACCGCGTCGGCGCGGGTGGCCCGCATCAGCGCCAGCAGGGAGGCGGCCTCCACCATCCGGACGGTGGTGGCGAGCAGCACCCCGGCCAGGGCGGCCAGCGGGATGCGCCCGACGAGCGGGGCGGCGGCGAGCACGATCGCGGCGAGGGCCACCGCGTGGGTGAGCGCGGCGAGCTTCGAGGACGCCCCGGCGCGAACGTTCACCGCGGTACGGGCGATGGCGGCGGTCGCCGGGATGCCGCCGAAGACCGGGGAGGCGAGGTTGGCCAGGCCCTGGCCGAACAGTTCGCGGTCCGGGTCGTGCCGCTCGCCGACTGTCATGCCGTCGGCCACGGTGGCGGAGAGCAGGCTCTCCAGCGCGGCGAGCGCGGCCACGGCGAGCGCGCTGGGCAGCAGTACGCCCAGCGCGCCGAGGTCGACGAAGTCCAGCGACGGCGCGGGCAGCCCCTGCGGCAGCTCGCCGATCCGGGCCAGGTCGATCGGGGCCAGCTCGGCGAGGAGCGTCGCGGCGGCCACCCCGACCAGGGAGAACGGCACGGCGGGCCGCCACCGGCCGCCGAGCAGCATCAGCGCCGCCACGCCGAGCGCGACAGCGATCGCGGCGGGCCGGGGATGCGCGGCGAACCGGGCGACCGCGTCGGCGGCCACCGCCCACACCTTCTCGCCGTGCGCGCCGGTGACGCCGAGCGCGGCCGGCACCTGTTGCAGCGCGATGACCACGGCGATGCCGGCGGTGAACCCCTCGATCACCGGGGACGGCAGGTAGCGGACGTACCGGCCGAGGCGGGCCAGGGCGAGCGCGATCAGGATCAGCCCGGCCAGCGCGCCGACCATCAGCACGCCACCGGCGCCGAACTGCTGTACCACCGGCACCAGCACGACAGTCATCGCTCCGGTGGGGCCGGAGACCTGGAGGTTGGAGCCGCCGAAGACCGCGGAGACCGCTCCGGCGACGACGGCGGTGACGAGGCCGGCCTGCGCGCCGAGGCCGGAGGTGACGCCGAAGGCGAGCGCCAGGGGCAGCGCCACCACGGCGACGGTGAGCCCGGCGAGCAGGTCGCGCCGGGGCGAGCGGCGCGCCGCCGCCCAGTCGGCCCGGCCGGGCAGCAGCCCGCGGAACAGCCGGCCCGTCTGCCGTACGACGTCACCGGCGCGAAGGGCAGTCGCCGCGCTCACCGGTCCGTCCCCGAGGCCCGCAGCTCGTCCAGCAGGGCGTCCCGGTCGGTGAGGACCGCGCCGAGGATGCGCCGCCCGGCGGCGAGCAGGTCCGCCACGTCGGGGGTGCTGAGCGCGTACATGACGAGGGGGCCGTCCCGGTACGAGGTGACCATGCCGGCGCGGCGCAGCACGGCGAGCTGCTGGGAGAGGTTGGACGCCTCCACGTCGATGGCGGCGAGCAGGTCGCGGACCGGTTTCGGCCCGTCCTGGAGCAGTTCGAGCACCCGGATGCGCACGGGGTGTCCGAGGGTGCGGAACAGCTCCGCCTTGGCCTGGTACAGCGGCACCGACACGACACACCCCTCCGACGACTACTCTGAAGACTTTAGCACTTGCATAAATCTTCACATCGACGGAGATGAAGGGCGTCCCGCTCAGGCCAGGTCGTTGACGCAGCGCAGCACCGGCCGGGAGATGAGCGCCTCGGCATCCAGCGGACGCGTGGTGCTCACCGTGAAGACGACGCTCTCCCCCGGCAGCAGCGTCACCAGCGCCCGGTCCACCTCCGCGGCCGGATCGAGGCGGTCCGGGAACAGCGTCAGGTCACGCAACACCGTCCGCGCGGTCACCCGGACCCGCCGGCCGCCGTCCACCGGCTCGACCGCCGCGTCCCACTGCGCCGCCGGCCACCGCACGTCGCGGTCCTCGGCGAAGAACCACAGCGCGCGCTCCGCGGCGTCCCCGGCGTCCGCGACGAGCAGTTCCGCGCGGCCGTCGTCCGGCCGCGCCAGCTCCGCCGGCAGTTCCACCACGACCGAGGAGTACGCCGGGACGTCGAGGTCGACCGAGGTCTTCGCCCTCGGCTCCCCGGTGACTGTCAACCGGGTGACCGTGGCCGGCCCGCGCCACGCCTGCGCGGTCTCGTTCACCGCCACCAGCGCCGGCCGGCCGTCGCGCGGCTGCACGGTGAGCAGCCGGTCGGCGTAGGCGCGGCGCAGCGCGTACCACAGGGGTTTGCGGCGCCCGTCGCCGTCGATCGCCGACCACGACGTGACCGGCCAGCAGTCGTTGAGCTGCCACACGACGGTGCCGGCGCAGACCGGCCGGTGCGAGCGGAAGTGCTCCACGCCGAACTGGATGGCGCGGGCCTGGTTGAGCTGAGTGAGGTAGTGCCAGTCGTCGAAGTCGGCGGGCGGCGGCAGGTGGGCGTCGAGCCCGCGCCGCAGCTTGCCGTCCCCGTCGGCTGCCTTCTGGTGGTGCGTCATGCCCGGCGAGTCGTGCGCGAGCGGGTCGTCGGAGAGGGCCCGGCGCAGCGTCGCGTATGTGGGCGGCGCCTGGTAGCCGAACTCGGCCACGAAGCGCGGCACGTAGTCCCGGTAGCGCGTGTAGTCGTCGGTGTTCCACACGTCCCAGATGTGCGTGGTGCCGTGCGCCGGGTCGTTGGGGTGAAGTTCCTCGCTGCCGGACCAGGGACTGCCCGGCCAGTACGGGACGGTCGGGTCCAGCTCCCCGACGACGGCGGGGAGCAGCTCCAGGTAGTAGCCGCGCCCCCAGGTGCGCCCGGCCAGGGGTTCCTGCCAGTCCCAGTCGTGCCAGCCCCAGATGTTCTCGTTGTTGCCGGTCCAGAGCACCAGCGACGGGTGCCCGGCGAGCCGGGTCACCTGCTCGCGCGCCTCCGCCTCGACCTCGGTGCGGAACGGTTCCTCCTCCGGGTACGCGGCGCAGGCGAACAGGAAGTCCTGCTGCACCAGCAATCCCATCTCGTCGGCCAGGTCGTAGAAGTCGTCCGACTCGTACCGGCCGCCGCCCCAGACGCGCAGCAGGTTGACGTGCGCGCCGGCCGCCTGGCCGAACCGCTGCGCGAGGCGCTCCCGGGTGACCCGGTTCGGGAACGCGTCGTCGGGGATCCAGTTCACGCCCCTGACGAACACCGGCACGTCATTGACGTGCAGCGCGAACGGGGTGCCGTGCGCGTCGGGCGTGGTGTCCAGGCGTACCGAGCGGAACCCGATCCGGCGGGACGCGGCGTCCAACTCCCGGCCGTCGGCGCCGTGCAGGGTGGCGTCGAGGTCGTAGCGGGGCTGGTCGCCGTACCCGATCGGCCACCACAGCGCGGGGTCCGCGACGGTGAGCGTCACGACGGCGGTCCGCTCCCCCGCCGGTACGGCGATCTCGGCGGTGACCCCGGCGACGGTGGCGCGGACGGTCAGCGGCTCGTCGCCGGTCCGCTCGACCTCGGCGTGCAGCTCGACCCGGCCGACGCCGTCGACCACCGTGACGATCGGCCGGACCGACGCGAGCCGGGCGGTGGACCAGGCGTGCAGGCCGATGTCGCGCCAGATGCCGGCGGTGACGAGCGTCGGTCCCCAGTCCCAGCCGAAGTTGCAGGCGGTCTTGCGGATGAAGTGGAACGGCTCCGGGTACGCGTTCGGCCGGTCACCGAGCCGGTCCCGGTGCGCCTCGGCATACCGGTACGGGGAGTCGAAGCGTACGGCCAGGGTGTTGCCGTCCGGGCGCAGCAGCGCGCGGACGTCGAAGCGGTACGAGCGGTGCTGGTTCTCGGTGCGGCCGACCTCGACGCCGTTGAGCGTGACGGTGGCGACCGTGTCCAGGCCGGCGCAGACCAGGTCGACCCGCTCTTCGTCGCCGGGCTGCCATCCGAACGTCGTCTCGTAGACCCAGTCGGTGCGGCCGATCCAGGTGAGGCGGTTCTCGTTGTCGTCCAGGTACGGGTCGGGGATGAGGCCGGCCGCGAGCAGGTCGGTGTGCACGCATCCGGGCACTGTCGCCGGCACCGCCGTCCCGGCGATCTGCGGCGGCACCGCCGGACCGGGCTCGGCCCGCAGCGTCCATCCCTCGTGCAGCAGAGTTCGACGGCTCACGACTTCACCGCGCCTTCCATGATTCCGCGGACGATCTGACGTCCACCGATGAACAGCATGACCAGCAGGGGCACGGTGGCGATGAACGCACCAGCGAGCACCCGCCGGTAGATCACGTAGTTGCCGCTTGCGAGGTCGGAGACCGCCACCATCGACGTCGGGTAGTCGGTGCCGCTGAGCGTGATGAGCGGCCACTGGAAGTCGTTCCAGGTGGCCACGAACGTGAGCAGGCCGAGCACCGCCAGCGCCGGGCGGATCGCGGGGAGCACGATCGTCGCGTACACACGCATGGTCGTGGCGCCGTCGACCCGGGCCGACTCGATCAGCTCGTCCGGGACGGTGTTCAGGATGAACTGCCGCATGTAGAACACGCCGAACGCGGTGACCAGGCCGGGCGCGATGACGGCGAGCAGCGTGCCGTTCCAGCCGAGCTTGCCCATCACGATGTAGAGCGCCACGATGCCGAGCTGGTTGGGCACGGTGAGCGTGAGCACCACGAACAGCATCAGCGCGCGGCTGCCCCGGAAGCGCAGCTTGGCGAACGCGAAGCCGGCCAGCGAGCAGAAGAACAGCACCGAGGCGGTCACCACCACCGAGACGATGACGCTGTTGATCAGCGACGCGGCGAAGTAGACGTCTTGGAGGGAGAAGACCTCCTCGACGTTCGTCAGGAACCGGTCGCCGGGGATCACCGCGGGCGGCAGCTTCGCCAGCGCCTCGTCGTCACTGGTGGCGATGACGAACATCCAGTAGAGCGGGAACGCGGCGAACAGCATGCTGACCGCGAGCAGCAGGTAGGTCCAGAGCCCGGCCGGGGTGTCCTGCGGGGCCCGGGCCACCACACGTCGGGTCGTCACCGGCGGCCTCCGGAGAGTCGGTTGGTCAGCAGGTAGTTGAGGCCGGCCACGATCAGGATGATCAGGAACAACGCCCAGGACATGGCGGCGGCGTAGCCGAGGTTGAGGTCCTTCCAGCCGACCTTGTAGATGAGCTGGGCGATGGTCTGCCATTCGCCGTCCGGCCCGCCGGTCGCGGCCTGCGCGTTCGGGTCGAACAGCATCGGCTCGGTGAACAACTGCAACCCGCCGATGGTGGAGAGGATGACTGTGAACAGGACCACCGGCTGGATCATCGGCACGGTTATCCGCCAGAGCTGCTTCCACTGCCCGGCGCCGTCGATGGCGGCGGCCTCGTAGACGTCGCGCGGGATGGACTGCATGGCGGCCAGGTAGAGCAGCGCGTTGTAGCCGATCCACTTCCAGTTGACCATGGTGGCGATGGCGATCCAGGCCTGGAGCTTGCCGGCCCGCCAGTCGATCGGGTCGTCCGCGCCGCCGATGCCGAGCAGGCCGAGCACCCAGTTGGCCATGCCGAAGTCGCGGGAGAAGAAGACGCTGAACACCAGCGTCGAGGCCACGATCGGTGTCACGTACGGCAGCAGGACACCCACCCGCCACCAGGTCTGCGCCCGCAGCTTGCGGTTGAGCAGCGACGCGACGAGCAGCGCGAGCAGCAGTTGCGGCACTGTGGAGAGCAGGAAGATGCCGAACGTGTTGTAAAGGGCGTTCCAGAAGTCCTCGTCGGCGATCAGGCGGCTGAAGTTCTCCAGGCCCGCCCAGTACGGCAGCGTCGGGTCGTCCAGGCGGTAGTTGCGCAGCGACACGACCGCGTTGAACAGCAGCGGGAACAGCCCGAACACGAGGAAGAGCAGGAAGAACGGCGCGATCATCAGGTACGGCATGTAGCGCATGTCGAAGCGGTACAGCCGGTCGCGCCAGGTCATCCGCCGGTCGCCGGCACTGCCGCCCTGCGGCGCGGGTGGGCGGCGGGGCGGTGCGGCACGGGTGCTGGACATCTGTTCACTCCAGGGCCGGGAGATCGGACGGTGACGGGGCGGGCCGGGCCGCCCCGTCACCGCTGACACGTCAGGACTTCGCGGCCTTCTCGGCCTCCTTGACCGCCTCGTTCCAGGCGGCGTCGGACTTGAGCGACTTGTTCTCCACCCGCCGGATCACGTTCTCCACCGCCACCCGGGTCGGGCCGTTCTTGCGGCCCAGGTACTGCGGGGTGAGGCCCTGCGCCATCTTCGGGAAGATCTGGCCGACCGGGGCGTCGTTGAAGAACGGGTTCTTGAAGTCGGCGATGGCCGGGTCGGTGTAGAGCTCCGGCTGCGACGGCAGGTTGCCGACCTTCTTGAAGATCTCGATCTGCTGTTCCGGCGCGACCAGCCAGGTCAGCAGCTTGTACGCCTCGTCGACGTTCTTGCCCTGCTTCGGCAACGTCAGGAACGATCCGCCCCAGTTGCCGCCGCCACCCGGTACCGCGGCGATGTCCCACTTGCCCTCGGTGCCGGGCGCGGTGTCCTTGATGTGGCCGAGCATCCAGGCCGGGCAGGCGAGCACCGCGAACGCGCCGCTGGTGAAGCCCTTGTCCCAGTCGGCCTGGAAGCTGACCAGGTTTGCCGACAGCCCGGCGCCGACGGCCTTCACCGTGTAATCGAACGCCACCTTCGGGCCCTGCTCCATCCGGAGCTGGTCCTGCTCGTCGTAGAACCCGACCGGCTGCTGACCGAGGATCGGGTTGAACAGGTTGGTGCCGGCGTCGATGAACTTCTTCTTCGTCGTGGTGGTGTACTGCTGGCCGACCTCGATGAACCTGTCCCAGGTGGGCCAGAGCGCTGACACCTGGTCGCGTTCGGTGGGCAGGCCGGCGGCCTTGAACAGGTCGGTGCGGTAGCACATGGCCAGGCCGCCGACGTCGGTGCCGAGGCCGATCTGCGTCTTGCCGTCCGCCGACAGCGACTGCTTCCACTTCCAGGGCAGGTACTTGCTCTCGTACGAGCCGGCGCCCTTGTCGAGCAGGTTGACGAACTTGTCGGACTGGCTTCGGAACTGGACCATGAAGCCCTCGTCGATCGCCGCGATGTCCGGCGCGCCGTTGCCCGCGACGAGCTTCTTCTGCAGGTCCTCGTGCTGGGCGTTGTACTCGCCCGAGTTGAGCTGGATCTTGACGTTCGGATGTTCGGCCTCGTACCTGGCCTTGAGGTCCTGGAGCCCGAAGTCGCCCCAGAAGTTGATTTTCAGCGTGACCTGACCACCGGCCGGGTCGGAGCCGCCGGTGGTGCTCCGGCCGCTGCAGGCGGCGATCATGACCAGGCTGACGGCACCGACGGCGGTCACCCGCGCCAGGTGCGTCCAGGACCGTCTCATCTCATCCTCCGCGCCGAAATGGGAACGCTCCCGAATATCGAGAGACGTTGACTGAACCGGATAAGTGACGCCACCGTACGGTTCCCATTCACGACTGTCAACGGCCGGTTACCGATGTGCCGATCCGGTAACCTCGCCGCCGCTCACGACCACGCTGCGGGCGGTCTCGTCGGGTCCGCGCTCTAGGCTGAACCGCACAAGCGACTGGCGCCGGATGCGGTCCACCGATGCCGCCCGCGGCACCCGGACCCGGCACCGCGTGCAGTAGCGTCACCAGACGCCGGTGATCCGGCGACCGGAAGCGCCCGCGAGGGCCGGACACAGTGGAGGAACGCTCCGGTGAAGCGGCCGACCATCGCCGACGTCGCCCGGCGCGCCGGGGTCTCCAAGGGCGCGGTGTCGTACGCCCTCAACGGCCAGCCCGGCGTCTCCGAGGCGACCCGCCAGCGCATCCTCGCGATCGCCGCCGAGATCGGGTTCCGGCCCAGCAGCGCCGCCCGCGCGTTGTCCGGGGCGACCGCCAAGGCGGTCGGGCTGGCGCTGTGCCGCCCCGCCCGGATACTCGGCATCGAGCCGTTCTTCATGGAGCTGATCAGCGGCGTCGAGGCCGAGCTGTCGGCCCGCTCGTACGCGCTCACGCTCCAGGTGGTCAGCGACCAGGACGCCGAGATCGCGGTCTACCGGCGGTGGTGGGCCGAACGCCGGGTCGACGGCGTGCTCGTCTGCGACCTGCGCACCGACGACCGGCGGGTGCCGGCGCTGGAGGAGCTGCAACTGCCGGCGGTGGTGATCGGCGGCCCCGGCCACACCGGCGGCCTCGCGAGCGTCTGGGCCGACGACGCGGCGGCGCTGGTCGAGACGGTGGAGTACCTGGTCGCGCTCGGCCACCGGCGCATCGCCCGGGTCGGCGGGCTGCCCTCGCTGCTGCACACCGAGATCCGCACCGAGGCGTTCACCGGCGTGTGCCGGCGGCTCGGGCTGGAGGAGGCGCAGACGGTCTGGTCCGACTACACCGGCGAGGAGGGCGCGCGGGCGACCCGCCGGCTGCTCAGCTCTGCCGCCCGCCCCACCGCGGTGATCTACGACAACGACGTGATGGCGATCGCCGGGCTCTCGGTGGCCCAGGAGATGGGCCTCACCGTCCCCGGCGACCTGTCCATCGTGGCCTGGGACGACTCGCCGCTCTGCCGGCTGGTGCACCCGCCGCTGACCGCGCTGGGCCGGGACATCCCGGCGTACGGCGCGCACGCCGCCCGGCAGCTCCTCGCCGTGATCGCGGGTGAGCCGGCCGCCGTGGTCCAGGACGAGACCGCGCACCTCACGCCGCGCGGCAGCACGGCCCCACCTCGTACGACGGACCGCTGAACCGGTTCAGCTCACCGGGCTGCGGACGGGAACTCCTCGAACCACGCCTCGACCCGCTCGGCGGTCGCCGGGCGGGCCAGCGCGAAGCCCTGCCCGTACCGGCAGCCGGCCCGGCGCGCGCCCGCCACCTGGCCCTCCGACTCCAGCTCCTCGACCACCAACTCGACCCCGAGCCGGTCGGCCAGGTTCGCCACCACGTCGATGAGCGGACGCTGCCCGTCCCCACCCGGCCGGACCAGATGCGGGCCCACCTTGAGCAGGTCGATCGGCAGGCGGCGGAGCTGGGCGAGCGAGGCGTGCTCGGCGCGGAAGTCGTCGAGCGCGGTCCGCACGCCGATCGAGCGGAGACCGGCCAGCCGGGCCACCACAGTGGACAACTCGGCGCCCACCCCCGGCTCGGCCACCTCCACCACCAGCCGCTCCGGCGACACGTCGTACGCGGCCAGCGCGGTCGCCGTACGCGCCACGAAGTCCGGCGCGGCCAGCTCACGCGGCGTCACGTTGACAGCCATCCACAGCTCCCGGCCGCCCCCCGACCACGCGGCGAGCTGGCGGCAGGCCCGGTCCACCACCCACCGCCCGATCTCGCCGACCAGATCGAGGTCGGCCGCCACCGGCAGCAACTCCGCCGGCAGCACGGTGCCCAGCGTGGGACTGCGCCAGCGCAGCAACGCCTCGGTGCCGACCGGTGTCCGCTCCGCGAGCGCCACCACCGGCTGGTAGACCAGGTCCAGCTCACCGCGCGCCACCGCGCCGGGCAGCTCCCGTTCCAGATCCAGGCGCCGGACCAGTTGCTCCTCCAGGTAGGCGTCGTACCACTCGACCCGGTCCCGGCCGAGCTGCACCGCCCGGCGGCGGGCCAGGTCGGCCTGACGCAGCACGTCCTCCGGCTCGCCGCTTCCGGTCTCGGCCAGCCCGACGCTCACCCGCACCCGGGCCACCCCGCCCGGCCGCGGGTACGGCTCGGTCAGCGCCGCCAGCAGCCGGGTGCCGAGCGCGTACGCCAGCACCGGCCCGACATCGGTGAGGACCGCGTACTCGGTGTCGCCCAGCCGGGCGATCAGGTCGTGCGCCTCGACGCCGGTTCGGAGCCGGCGCGCGACCTCGGTGAGCACCGGCCCCTCCGGCACGGCCGCGCCCTCGCCGTGCAGGTCGACCACGAGCAGGGCGCCACCGCTGCGCTGCGCCAACGCCCGGACCAGATCCGCGCGCGTCAGCGGCGCGGGCTCGACGGCCCGGGCATCAGGCCCGAGCCGGCGCCGCAGCCACGCCTCCCGGGCCGCCAGTCGTTGCACGCGGCGACGCTGGTCCGCGGCGGCGAGCAGCTCACCCACCATGATCGGCGGAACGACCGTCAGGCCCAGGGCCATCGCGCCGGTGCTGAACTCCCCCACCACGCACAGATGGACACCGGCGGCCAGCGCGGCGATCCCGGCCGGCGCGGTGAGGCGGGGCCAGGCGGCCGGCGCCACGTCCCGGTCCGGCCGCTCCCCGGCCCAGGCACGCCGGAGGCCCGCGACGGTCAGCAGCGCCCCCGCCAGCAGCGGCGCCGCGACAACCGGCAGCGCCCGGTCCGGCGCGCCGTACGCCAGCAGCACCACAAGCAGCGTCAGCCCGCCGAGCGTCAGCGCGGCCCCGGCGTGACAGCGTGCGGCGCCCGGCCGGCGGTGACGTTCGGCGAGGGCCACCACCACGAGCACGGCCAGCACCACCGCGCCGCCCGACGCGGCGATCCCGGCGGCGGCCGGGACCGGGCCGCCCGGCAGCAGCATCCAGCCGGCGAAGACCAGGCTGACGCCGAGCGCGAGCACGTCGACGGTACGGCGTACCAGCTCGGGCCCGGACAGCCGGGACCGCCCGGGCAGGCGCAGCAGCGCCGTCACGTACAGCGGCGCGGTGAGGCACAGCCCGGTCAGCGCGATCGGCAGCCGGTACGCGGGATCACTCAGCGGCAGCACCGCCACGGAGAGCCCGGCGACCAGGACGGCGGCGTCGAGGATCGCGGCGACCCGGCGGGACAACGCGACCCGGCGCGCCTGCCGCCCGGTCGTCACGCCCGGCGCAATGACGTCCCGGCGCTCGGGTGGGCCGGTTTCGGCGCTCCGGGCTGGTGATTCGGCGGTTCGGGCGTCGACGGTCGGCGGCGCGTTCGGGGCGAGGTCGCTCGGAGCGGGCAGCGCTCCGCCGGCCAGCCAGGCGAGCCGGACGCAGGCGAGCGCGGATCCACCGGCGACGGCGAGCGCGGTCGCGGCCGGACCGGGTAGGAGCCCGGCGACGCCCGCCAGGAGAAAGACCGCGCCGGTGAGCGACACGGCGACATCGGGCAGGGGTGGCCGCCGACGGGGACCGGCGGGAGGAGGGACGGGCACGGCGGTCGCCTTCGTGAGGGGGCACGGGGGCGGTGCGGTTGCGGTTCGCGGTAACGACGTGCGGGGTCGGGGCGGGCGGGACGCATCGGCGGGGACCACTGCGGCCACGCCTAGAAACGATCCCGGAAGCGCCCGGCGACGTCATCCCACCAGTGACATCCGTCACACCCCAGCCTCCCGACGAGCCCGCGCCAGATCTTGGTACGCAGTCGCCCTCGGGAGGGCGGAGCCGTACCAAGATCTCCGGGGTTGGCGGGGCTGCCGGGGCGCGGGGTGGCGGGAGTCGGCCGGGTGGGATCATCGGAGGGTGAGCCGTGCCGATACCGTCCGTTTCCGACACAACCAGGCCATCCTGGTCGCCGCGATCGTCGCCACCATCGGCGCGCTGCCGCTGGCCTCCGCCCGCTGGTGGCTGCTCTGGGTGCTGCTCGTCCCGCTCACCGTCGCGGTCTGGGCGTGGCGCGCCGGCACCGACGCCGACGCCTCGGAACTGCGGCTGCGGGCGATCGCCGGGCAACGCCGGGTGCCGTGGACGCGCGTCACCGAACTGGCCGGCGACGCCCGGGGCCGCGCGCTCGCCCGGCTCGACGACGGCGAGGTGGTGATGCTGCCGGCGGTACGCGCCACCGAGCTGCCCCACCTGATCGCCGTCACCGGGCAGGAGCTGCCCGGTGAGGCGAACGATCAGTAGCCGTCGACCACCCGGTTCGTCAGCTCCTCCCCGGCCACGTGCCGGCGTAGCTGCTCGGCCACCAGGCGGTACGCCCGGGGCAGCAGACCGCGTACCGAGCCGCCGATGTGCGGGGTGAGCAGCAGGTTCGGCAGCTCCCACAGGGGATGGTCGGCGGGCAGCGGCTCCGGGTCGGTGACGTCCACCGCCGCCCGCAGGCGCCCCGAGGTCAGCTCGGCGAGCAACGCGGGGGTGCTGACCACCGGCCCCCGTGCGGCGTTCACCAGCAACGCGCCGTCCGGCATTGCGGCCAGGAACTTCTCGTCGACCAGCCCCCGGGTCCGGTCGGTCAGCGGCACCAGCAGCACCACCACGTCCGCCTCCGGCAGCAGGGCGGGCAGCTCGTCCACCCCGTGCACACCCTGGTCCGGGCGCGGCGTACGGGCCACCAGCGTGAAGCTCACCTCGAACGGGGCGAGCCGGTCACGCACCGCCGTGCCGATCGAGCCGGCGCCCACGATCAGCACGCGCTTACCGGCAAGTTCGTCGGTCGGCGCCACCTCGTCGTACGCCCACTCGCGCCGCGCCTGCGCCCGGGCCAGCGGCGCGAACCCGCGCAGCGAGGCGAGGATCGCGGCCACCACCCACTCGGCGGTGGGCGAGTCGTGCACGCCCCGGGCGTCGCAGAGCGTCACACCGTCCGGGACGCGCCCCACCCAGGCGTCCGCGCCGGCGGAGAGCAGCTGCACCACCTCGACGTCCGGCAGGCGGGCCAGGAACGCGCCGGCGTCCGGGCCGGACAGGAACGGCGGCACCCAGAACCGCACCCCGGCCGGGGACGACGGGGGCCGTTCCGGGTCCTCCAGCAGCTCCACGGTGACGCCGGGCGGCAGCTCGCCGAGCAGCCGGAGGCCTTCGGGGTGCGGGATCCATGCCTTCACGACCGCCGACCATATCGGCAGCCCCGGGCCGGCATGGCGTGGGCCGTGACGAACGCCCCGCCCGGGGTCGATTGACAGTGCAGCGGGGTATAACCGAGGACGGGATGCCGGTCGGGTGTTCCGCTTGCTGAGGGCGGTGGCGATGAGCGAGGACGGCCGGGGCCGGGTGGCCGTGCCGATTGCCGCGCTCACCGATCCCGACCGGTTGCGTGCGCTCGACGAGACGCGGCTCGACGCCGTACCCGACGAGGCGTTCGACAGGTTCGCCCGCCTGGTCGGCGACCTGCTCGACGTGCCGGTCGCGCTGGTCTCCCTGGTCGACGCCGACCGGCAGTTCTTTCCCGGCGCGACCGGGCTGCCGGAGCCCTGGGCGGCGCGCCGGCAGACACCGCTGAGCCACTCGTTCTGCCAGCACGTCGTCGACATCGAGATGCCGCTGGTGCTGCCCGACGCCCGCCTCTACCCCCGGGTACGCCTCAACCTGGCCATCGAGGACCTGGGCGTGGTGGCGTACGCCGGAATGCCGCTCACCGACCTGGACGGGCGGGTACTCGGCTCGCTCTGCGCGATCGACAGCAAGCCCCGGGCCTGGACCCCCGAGCAGTTGCGTACGCTCGCCGACCTGGCCGCCGCGTGCTCCTCGGAGCTGCGGCTGCGCATCGCGGTCCGCGGCGCCGAGCAGGCCCGCCGCCGCGCCGAGGAGGCGCACGACCGGCTCGCCATGCTGGCCGGGATGAGCGAGATGCTCGGCGGCACGCTGGACGTGGCCACTGCCGTCGATCGGCTCGGGCACGCGATGGTGCCGCTGCTCGCCGACTGGTGCCTGATCACGCTCGTCGACCCGGCGGGTCGCCCGCGCACCGTCACCGGCGTACACCGGGAGGCCGAACGCGGGGCCGACCTGGCCCGCTTCGCCGAGTTGCTGACGACCGGCCTCAGCGCGGAGTCGCAGATCCGTTCGGTGCTGCGTACCGGGCGGCCGGCGGTGCGGGCCGTGGCCGGACTGGACGACGTGGCGCGCGGCACCACGCGCCCGGAGCTGGTGCCGCTCGCCGACCGGCTCGGCATCGGCTCCCACCTGACCGTGCCGATCACCGCCGCCGGGGACCGGGTGATCGGGGCGGTCACCCTCGTCAACCGCCAGGGGCGGCGCGGTTTCGACGACAGCGACCTGCGCACCGCGCAGGACATCGGAGTACGCGCCGGACAGGCGGTCGGCAACAGCCGCCTCTACGGTGAGCAGCGCCACGTCGCCGAGGTGCTCCAGCACAGCATGCTGCCCACCCTGCCGACGGTGCCGGGGATCGAGCTGGCCGCCCGCTACCTGCCGGTCGCGGACCGGGTCGAGGTGGGCGGTGACTGGTACGACGCATTCGTCCAGCCCGACGGCGAGCTGGTGGCCGCGATCGGTGATGTCGCCGGTCACGACATCGAGGCGGCGGCCACCATGGGCCAGTTGCGCAACCTGGTGCGCGGCAACGCGTACGGGCGCGACGACCCGGTGGAGTTGCTGGTGGCCCAGCTCGACCGGGCGATGGGCGGGCTGCGGGTGCCCACCGTCGCCACCGCGGTGCTGGCCCGGATCCGCCCGGACGGGGACGGGCTGCGGGTCTCCTGGTGCAACGCCGGGCATCCCCCACCGGTGCTGGTCCGGGCGGACGGCACGGTCTCGGTCGCCGAGGGACGCGGGCCGCTGCTCGGCCTGGCCCGGGCGCCCCGGCGTACCGGCCGGACACTGGTCCTCGCCCCCGGCGACACGCTGCTGCTGCACACCGACGGGCTGATCGAGCGCCGGGACCGGTCGATCGACGAGGGACAGGCCGACCTGCTCGCCCATCTCCGCGCCGACGGGCCGGGCGCACCGCTGGACCTGCTCTGCGACCGGCTGCTCGCCGCCGCCCACCGCCGTGAGGACGACGTGGCCCTGCTCGCCCTGCGTGCCGGCTGAGCTGAGCGGCCCGGTTCGGCGCTTCGCCCGGCTAGGCTGGGCCGGGTGAGAGCGCGTCTTCCGTACCCCCGTGCCCGCCGGCTCCGCACGGCGCTGGCGGTGTCCTGCGCGGCGCTGCTGCTGGGCAGCGCCGGTTGCGCCCTCGGCGAGCCCGAGCCGGACCCGGCCGGCGCGCCGCCCAACCTGCCGAGCCCGTCCAGCACCGCCAGCCCGGGTGGGGCCGGCCAGCAGGTGGTCGCCACCGTGCTGGCCAAGGGCCTGGAGGTGCCGTGGGGCATCGCGTTCCTGCCCGACGGCGCGGCGCTGGTGACCGAGCGGGACAAGGGACGGATCCTGCAGGTCGGCCCCGAGTCCGGCCCGGACGGGCTGGCCGTGCGGCCGGTGCAGACCGTGCCGGACGTGGCCGCCGGCGGCGAGGGCGGTCTGCTCGGCATCGCGGTCTCGCCGGCGTACGAGCGGGACCGGACGATCTTCGTCTACTACACCGCCGAGAACGACAACCGGATCGCCAAGATGCGGCTCGGGCAGGCGCCGACGCCGATCCTGACCGGCATCCCGAAGGCCGGCACGCACAACGGCGGCGGGCTGGGCTTCGGCCCGGACGGTCTCCTCTACGCCAGCACCGGCGACGCCGGGCGCACCGAGAACGCCCAGGACGCGAAGAGCCTCGGCGGCAAGATCCTGCGGATCACCCCGGACGGCAAGCCGGCGCCGGGCAACCCGACCGCCGGGTCGCCGGTCTGGTCGACCGGGCACCGCAACGTGCAGGGCTTCGCCTGGACGCCGGACAAGAAGATGTACGCGGTGGAGTTCGGGCAGAACACCTGGGACGAGATCAACCCGATCAACAAGGGCGGCAACTACGGGTGGCCCCGGGTGGAGGGGCGCAGCGACGACAGGCGCTACGTCAACCCGATCACGCAGTGGCCCACCGGTGACGCCTCCTGCTCCGGCCTGGCCGCCGTGGATCGGCTGCTGGTCGCCGCCTGCCTGCGCGGGCAACGGCTGTGGCTGGTGGAGCTGGCCGGCAACGGGACCGTCCTCGGTCAGCCGCGCGACCTGCTCAACGACAAGTACGGCCGGCTCCGGGCGGCGGCGGTGGCCCCGGACGGCTCGCTCTGGGTGAGCACCTCGAACCGGGACGGGCGGGGCCGGCCCGCCGCCGAGGACGACCGCCTCCTGCGGCTGGTCTTCGCCGACGGGGGCGCCGGCCGGAGCTGATCCGGGTCGGCAGGTTTGTCAAGATCGCTCAAGGGGCAGGTCAGGATCTCAGCATGGACGGCCACGACAACGAAGAGCACCGCGCGGGGGACGAGACGTCGCCCGGGAGCGGGCCTGCCCGCCGCTGGACGGCGTGGCGGCCGGGTCGCCGGCTGCGCCGGCTGGGTGTCGTGCTGGCCCTGTTCGCGGTCACGCTCGGCGGCATCGTGGTCGGCACGTACGCGGGCGGCCACGTCGGCACCGACATCGGCCCGTTCCGGGCCGAACTGAAGCTCAGCCCGTCGCTGAGCGGCGGCACCACCGTCGACATCCCGCCGCTGGGCGCGTTGCTGCTGGACAGCCACGACGGGCCGGCGTACCTGACCGTCGAGGTGGGCGCGCTCGACCAGGGGCGCACCGAGGCGCTGATCGACGACCCGGCCAGCATCAGCCGGGCCAGCCAGTCGGCGGTGCAGGACGTCCGCGACGGCGTGATGCGGCTCGGGCTGCGTACGCTCGCCTCGGCGGTGCTGGCCACACTGATCCTGGCCGCGCTGGTGTTCCGCGACGTGCGCCGTACCGCCTGGGCCGGCGGCCTGGCGCTCGTCATCACCGCCGGCAGCCTCGGAGTGGCCGCGACGACGCTGCGTCCGCAGGCGATCGAGGAGCCACGGTACGAGGGCCTGCTGGTGAACGCGCCCGCGATCGTCGGTGACGCGCGGCGCATCGCCAACGACTACACCAAGTACGCCGAGCAGTTGCAGCGGCTGGTCGGCAACGTCAGCAAGCTGTACACCACGGTCTCCGCGCTGCCGGTGGTGCAGCCGTCGCCGGGCACCACCCGGGTGCTGCACGTGTCGGACATGCACCTCAACCCGACCGGCTGGCAGTTGATCCGTACCGTGGTCGAGCAGTTCGGCATCGACGTGGTCATCGACACCGGCGACATGACCGACTGGGGCAGCGAGCCGGAGGCGTCCTTCGTCGGCTCGATCGGCCTGCTCAAGAAGCCGTACGTGTTCATCCGCGGCAACCACGACTCGCCGCGCACCGCCGCCGCGGTGGCCCAGCAGCCGAACGCGATTGTGCTGAACAACTCGATCACGACGGTGGGCGGGTTGACCATCGCCGGCATCGGCGACCCCCGCTTCACTCCGGACAAGGAGACCTCACCGGCCGGCAGCGGCCTCACCGCCGCCGTCGCCGACCAGGTGATCGGCGCCGGCGAACAGCTCGCCGCGACGGTCGAGAAGTCGCCGCGCAAGGTCGACATCGCGCTCGTGCACGATCCCGCCTCGGCTGGCCCGCTCTCCGGCACCTGCCCGCTGGTGCTCTCCGGGCACACCCACGCCCGGCAGGTGTCGAAGCTGCCGGAGGTGCCCGGCAAGCAGCCGACCACGCTGATGGTGGAGGGCTCGACCGGCGGGGCCGGGCTGCGCGGCCTGGAGGGCGAGAAGCCGACGCCGCTGACCATGACGGTGCTCTACTTCGACCAGCAGAAGCTGCTCCAGGCCTACGACGAGATCACCGTGGGCGGGACCGGGCAGTCGCAGGTCAACCTGGAGCGGCACGTCATCCGCGACCCGGCCAAGGGCGACCAGGTGCCGGTCACCCCGACCCCGACCCGGGGACCCTCCGAGTCGCCGTCGCCGGGTACGACCACCCTGAGCCCCACCGCCACCCCCACCCGCTGACCGTTCGGGCGTTCTCCGGCCGCCTGCCGCGCGGACGCCCGGTCACCGCGTGTCACCGACCCGTCCGGCACTGGCATGTCCTGCTGCCGCCTTTGCTCTGCACCCATCGGCGCGGCAGGCACCGGGAGTGACCGCACGGACGGCCGCGCGCCGCGGGCACTCTTCGCCGCACCCCAGCTCAGGGCGATGCTGCGGGTGTGGCTGCAGAGCAAAGGCGGCGAGAGGCGATCGCCCGGTTCGCCGGAGACGGTCACTCTCAGCAATCAGGTCAACCTGTCACGTTCCGTGACCACCACGGCCTGCCGCGGTGCCGGGTCGAGCCGGACCAGCCCGGCGCGGTCAGCGCAGCGCGATCGCGGCCAGCGCGGCGTTGACGATGCTGCCCGGCAGCAGGTCGTGCAACTCGTACAGCTCCCGGACGTTGCCGGACTGGCCGAACTCGTCCACGCCGAGCGGCACCGCCGGGGCGCCGACCGCCGAGCCGAGCCAGGCCATCGCGTGCGAGGCCGCGTCGTGCACGGTGACCACCGGCACCCGGTCGGCGAAAGCCGACCGCAGCGCGCCCGGCACGCTCGGCACCGTCGCGGTCCGCACACCTTGACGCAGCGTCCGCTGCCACGCCCGGTAGAGGCGGTCCAGGCTGGTCACGTCCACGACGTGCGCGGCCACGCCCTCCTCCGCCAGCTCCGCGGCGGCGGCGAGCACCTCCGGCAGCACCGCGCCGGAGGCCGCGAGCTGCACGACCGGGGCGTCAGCCAGATCGGGGTACGCCTGGTGCGCGTCGACGAGCCGGTACGCGCCGGCCACCACCTGCCGCCGCAGCACCGCGTCCCCGAGCCGGGTCCGGGCCGCCTCGAACGGGGCCTGGTCGATCGGCCGGGTGCTGAGCCGGAAGTAGTATGCCCCGTCCTCGGCCGGCGCGGCGGTGGCGGCGGGCGCGGCGCCACCGGCGATCTGCCCGAGCGCGTCGCAGAGCAGCCAGTCGAGGCTGCCGGCGTACGCGGGCTCCAGGAACGTCACGCCGGGCAGCTCCAGGCCGACCGAGGCGGTGATGGTGGACTGGTGCGCGCCACCCTCGGGGGCCAGCGTGATGCCGGACGGGGTGCCGGCCACCACGAACCGGGAACCGGAGTACGTCCCGTAGAGGAACGCGTCGAGACCGCGCAGCACGAACGGGTCGTAGACGGTGCCCACCGGCAGCAGCGGCTGGCCGGACAGGTCCCACGACAGGCCGAGCTGGCCCAGCAGCAGGAACAGGTTCATCTCCGAGATGCCCAGCTCGATGTGCTGCCCGGCGGGGCTCTCGGTCCAGCGCAGCATCCGGTCCTCGGTCCAGGAGCGCTGCTCGGTCGGGGCGAACACGCCCGTCTTGTTGATGAACCCGGCCAGGTTGGTCGAGGTGGCCACGTCCGGCGCGGTGGTCACCAGGTAGGGCGCCACCTGCGGATCGCGGGCCAGGTCGACCAGCACCCGGCCGAAGACCTCCTGGGTGGAGACCGGCTTGTTCGCGCGTACCCGCGTGGTTTCCGGAACGGTGACGCCCAGCGCCCGCTCGCGCGGCGCGCGGGACAGCGCCTCCCGGCGCTCGCCGGCCCGGATGCCGGCCGGGGACGCCGGGTCGAGACGGTCCCACTCGGTCTCCGGGGTCAGGCCCTGCGCGGCGCGCAGCGCGTCGACCTGCTCGGTGGTGAGCAGCGCCGAGTGGTTGCGCGGGTTGCCGGCGATGGGCAGACCCCAGCCCTTGACCGTGTACGCGAACACGACGCTGGGCCGGTCGGCCACCGCGTCGCACTGGGCGTACGCGTCGAGCATCGCCTGCGCGTCGTGGCCGCCCAGGTCGGTGACGAGCGGGCCCAGCTCGTCGTCGCCGATGTCGGCCACGAACGCGGCCACCTCGGCCGGCGCGCCGTCCAGGAACTGCTTGCGCAGCGCCGGGCCGGCCAGCCCGAACAGCGACTGGTACTGCTCGTTGGGCATCCGGTCGATCCAGTCGCGCAGCGCCGCGCCACCCGGCCGGGCGTACGCCTCGGCGAGCTTGCGGCCGTACTTGACCTCCACGACGTGCCAGCCGGCCGCCTCGAACTGGCCGCGCCACTGGTTGATCCGGATGCCGGGGACGACCCGGTCCAGCGACTGCCGGTTGAAGTCGACGAGCCACATCACGTTGCCCAGGCCGGTGGTGGCCGGGTCGGCGACCGCCTCCCAGATGTTGCCCTCGTCCAGCTCGGCGTCGCCGATGATGGCGACGAACCGGGAGTGCGGGCGCGGGCCGAAGTGCGCGTCGACGTAGCGGCGGGTCACGGCGGCGAACAGCGGCGCGGCGGCGCCCAGGCCGACCGAGCCGGTGGAGAAGTCCACCTCGTCCGGGTCCTTGGTCCGCGACGGGTACGACTGGAGGCCGCCGCGCGCCCGCAGCTTCGGCAGGTACGACTTGTCGAGGTTGCCGAGCAGGTACTGGATGGCGTGGAACACCGGCGAGGCGTGCGGCTTGACCGCGACCCGGTCCTCGGCGTCGAGGTGCTGGAACCAGAGCGCGGTCATCGCTGTCACCAGGGAGGCGCTCGACGCCTGGTGGCCGCCGACCTTCACCCCGTCGCCGGTGTCGCGGTCGTGGTTGGCCGCGTCGACGATGCGGGTGGCGAGCCAGAGCACCCGGCGCTGGATCTCGTCGAGGACGTCGAGGTCGTGCTGGTTCACGGTGACTCCATCCGGGCGTCGCCGTTGACGCCCACTGAGTGGGGGTGAGGCGTTAGGAAGGGCCCCTTCCCATGCACCAGGCGTTAAGAAGGGGCCCTTCCTTACAACACGTCAGGCGCCGAGGCGCGCCAGGATCAGCTCGCGGACCGTCTTCGCGTCCGCCTGGCCGCGGGTGGTCTTCATGACCGCGCCGACCAGCGCGCCGGCCGCCGCGACCTTGCCGCTGCGGATCTTGTCGGCCACGTCCGGGTTGGCGGCGATCGCCTCGTCCACGGCCGCGGTGAGCGCGCCGGTGTCCGAGACGACCTCCAGGTTGCGGTTGGTCATGATCTCGGTCGGCGAGCCCTCGCCGGCCACCACGCCCTCCAGCACGGTACGGGCCAGCTTGTCGTTGAGCTTGCCCGCGTCGACGAGGCCCTGCAGCTCGGCGACCTGGGCCGGGGTGGCGCCCACGTCGGCCAGCTCCACGCCGGTCTCGTTGGCGCGGCGGGACAGCTCACCCAGCCACCACTTCCGGGCGGCCGCGGGGGTCGTGCCGGCGGCCACTGTCGCCTCGATCAGCTCGACCGCGCCGGCGTTGACCACCGACTGCATGTCGAGGTCGGACAGGCCCCACTCCTGCTGGATCCGCTTGCGGCGCAGCCGCGGCAGCTCCGGCAGGGCGGCCTTCAGCTCGGCCACCCACGCGGTGTCCGGGGCGAGCGGCACCAGGTCCGGCTCCGGGAAGTACCGGTAGTCGGTGGCGGTCTCCTTGGACCGGCCCGACGTGGTGTCGCCGGTGTCCTCGTGGAAGTGCCGGGTCTCCTGGGTGATCCGGCCACCGGCCTCCAGCACGGACGCCTGGCGCAGCATCTCCGAGCGCACCGCCCGCTCGACCGAGCGCAGCGAGTTGACGTTCTTGGTCTCGGTGCGGGTGCCCCACTCCTCGCCCGGCCGGTTCAGCGACGTGTTGACGTCGCAGCGCAGCGAGCCCTCCTCCATCCGCACGTCGGAGACGCCGAGCGAGCGGATCACGTCGCGCAGCTCGGCGACGTACGCGCGGGCGACCTCGGGCGCGAGCGCGCCGGTGCCGGGGATCGGCTTGGTGACGATCTCGACCAGGGGGATGCCGGCCCGGTTGTAGTCGACGAGCGACTCGGTGGCGCCGTGGATGCGACCGGTGGCGCCGCCGACGTGCAGCGTCTTGCCGGTGTCCTCCTCCAGGTGCACCCGCTCGATGCCGATGCGCACCAGCTCGCCGTTGACCTCGACGTCCAGGTAGCCGTCGAAGCACAGCGGCTCGTCGTACTGGCTGATCTGGAAGTTCTTCGGCATGTCCGGGTAGAAGTAGTTCTTCCGGGCGAACCGGCACCATTCGGCGATCGAGCAGTTGAGCGCCAGCCCGATCCGGATGGTCGCCTCGATGGCGGCCTTGTTCGCCACCGGCAGCGAGCCGGGCAGGCCGAGGCAGACCGGGCAGACCCGGGTGTTCGGCTCGCCGCCGAAGTCGGTCGGGCAGCCGCACCACATTTTGGTGTTCGTGCCCAGCTCGACGTGGGTCTCCAGGCCGATCACCGGTTCGAAGCGCGCGACGACCTCGTCGTACGCGGGCAGTGTCGTCGTCATCTGAGCTCCAGGCGCGATCCGGACAGAACCGTTCCAGCCTAATCGGCTGGCCCGGCCACCCCGCTGCCGGGCTTCGAGATCACCGCGCGGGGCCCGGCGTCACTCGGGTGTGGTGAAGGTACGGCGACGGTTGTACGCCAGCACGAGCAGGATGCCGCCGATGGAGAAGGCCACGATGCTCAACAGCAGCAGCACGAGCGGCGAACCCGGCCCGGTGATCGGCAGCCAAGCGCCGCTCACCTTCGACGGCGAAGCCGTCGGCAGCGGCGCCGAGGTGCTGCTCTCCGACGGTGTGGCGGCCGGGTCGTCGGGGGTCGGCGTAACAGTCGGGTCGGCCGGGTCGGGCGTCGAGCCGGTCGGGGACGCCGTCGGGGTGCCCGGGTTCCGCGCGGCGACGGTCAGCGACACCTGCTTCGTGGCGCTGGTGCTGTAACCCTTCGCCGCGACGGTGAAGGCGAACGTGCCGGCGCTGCCCGGGGTGCCGCTGAGCTTGCCCTTTCCGTCGAGCGTGAGGCCGTCCGGCAGGGCCCCGGCCGCCAGGGAGAACACGATGTCCGAGTCACCGGCGGCGGTGAACCGGAAGGAGTAACGCTTGCCGACCGTGGCGGCGGGCGGGTCGCCGGAGGTGAACGCGGCCGCCGCCTCGGCGACCACGATGGTGGCGTCCTGCTCGTCGAAGCGGTCGTTCTTGTCGGTCATCCGCAGCGTGAACGTGTACGTCCCCGCGGTGGTCGGTGAACCCCCGAGCGAAGTTCCCACCACGAGCATCCCCGGCGGCAGACTGCCCGAGACCACCGACAACCGGTACGGCCCGGTGCCACCGGTCGCCTCGACCGTGTGGATCGCGTACACCCGGCCCAGGTACATGGGCGACCGGGGCTTGCCCGACGTGATGACGACCTTGGGTTCGCGCACCTCGATCGTCGCCGTCTGCTCGTCGAAGAGGTCGTTCTTGTCGGTCATCCGCAGCGTGAACGTGTACGTGCCGGGCGTCGTCGGCGCACCACCCAGCGACGTACCCACCACGAGCATCCCCGGCGGCAGACTGCCCGAGGTCACCGACAGCCGGTACGGCGCGGTGCCACCGGTCGCCTCGACGGTGTGGATCGCGTAGACCTGCCCGATGACCATGACCGACCGGGGCTTGCCCGAGGTGATGGTGACGGCCTCGGTGGCGACGGTGGCCGGTTGCGCGGCGGCCGGCTGCCCGGCGCCCAGCAGCAACGCGACGACCATCGTCAGGGCCATGACCGGGCGAAGTGTCCCCATCGCACATCCAGCTCTCGGTCGGAACCGCTCGCGTCCGCCAGCGGGCCACAGTCCAGTCGATCCAGCAGACTCGCAGTTTATTCGACCAGTGCCAGTGACCCCCGGCAATCCCCTGATCGGTGATCACCGTGTCGGTACGGAGGCGGGCGGGCCGCCTCCGTACCGTCCGGTTCAGATCGTCGGCGGGGTGAGCGTGCCGACGGCGCTCTCCAGCGCGGCGGCGATCCGGTACATCCGGTCGTCCGCCATGGTCGGCGCCATGATCTGGAAGCCCACCGGGAGCCCGTCGGACAGGCCGCACGGCACCGAGATGGCCGGGCCGCCGTACAGGTTCGTCGGGATGGTGAACAGGTCCGCCAGGTACATCTGGTACGGGTCGGCGGTACGCGACCCGAGCGGGAACGCCACGAACGGCGTGGTCGGCGAGATCAGCGCGTCGACCTGCTCGAACGCGCTGGTGAAGTCCCGCGTGATCAGGGTGCGGACCTTCTGCGCCTGGCCGTAGTAGGCGTCGTAGTAGCCCGAGGAGAGCGCATACGTGCCGATCATGATGCGGCGCTTGACCTCGGGGCCGAAGCCGGCCTCGCGGGTCAGCGACATGACCTCCTCAAGCGACCGGTTGCCGTCGTCGCCGACCCGCAGGCCGAACCGGACGCCGTCGAACCGGGCCAGGTTGGAGGAGCACTCGCTCGGCGCGATCAGGTAGTAGGCCGGCAGCGCGTACTTGAAGTGCGGGCAGGAGACCTCGACGATCTCCGCGCCCAGCTTCGCCAGCGCCTCGGCCGCGTCGCGGAACGCGGCCATCACGCCCGGCTCCGCGCCCTCGCCGATGAACTCGGTGACCATGCCGAGCTTCACGCCGGTCAGGTCGCCGGTGGCGCCGAGGCGCGCGGCGGCCACCACGTCCGGCACCGGGGCCGGGATCGACGTGGAGTCGCGCGGGTCGTGACCGCCGATCACCTCGTGCAGCAACGCGGCGTCGAGCACGGTACGCGCGCACGGGCCGGGCGTGTCCAGCGACGAGGAGAACGCCACCAGGCCGTAGCGGGAGGTGCCGCCGTAGGTGGGCTTCGCGCCGACGGTGCCGGTGACCGCGCCGGGCTGGCGGATCGAGCCGCCGGTGTCCGAGCCGATCGACAGCGGCGCCTCGTACGCGGCCAGCGCCGCCGCGCTGCCACCGCCGGAGCCGCCCGGGATCCGGTCGGTGTCCCACGGGTTACGGGTCGGCCCGTACGCGGAGTATTCGGTGGAGGAGCCCATGGCGAACTCGTCCATGTTCGTCTTACCGAGCATCACCGTGCCGGCGGCGCGCAGCCGCTCGACGATGGTCGAGTCGTACGGCGGGCGCCAGCCCTCCAGGATCTTCGACCCGACCGTGGTCGGTACGCCCTTGGTGGTGAGCACGTCCTTCACCGCGACCGGCACACCGGCCAGCGGGCCGAGTTCGTCACCGGCGGCGCGGCGCTCGTCCACGGCACGCGCGGCGGCCAGCGCCCCCTCGGTGTCGACGTGCAGGAACGCGTGCACCCGGTCGTCGACGGCGCCGATGCGGTCCAGGTGGGCCTGGGTGACCTCGACGGCGGAGGTCTCGCCGCTCGCCACCAGCCCGGCGATCTCAACAGCGCTCAGCTTGGTCAAGTCGCTCATGCCGGCACTCCGCTTCGCTCCGTGCCGTCATGAGCGACAGCCATGCTGGGCCCGATGATTCGCTCGCTGCGCTCGCTCATGAGGCCACATCCTCGTCCAGGATCCGCGGGACGCGGAACCGCTGCTCCTCGGCGTCGGGTGCGCCCGACAGCGCCTCCTGCGGGGTCAGGCCCGGCCGTACGACGTCCTCGCGGAGCACGTTCGTCAGCGGCACCGAGTGGGACGTCGGCGGGATGTCCGCCGCGGCGACCTCGCCGACCTGCGCGACCGACTGGAGGATCACATCCAGCTGGCCGGCGAAGGTGTCCAACTCCTCCTCCGTGACGGCGAGCCGCGACAGTCGCGCGAGGTGCGCGACCTCCTCGCGGGAGATGGCGGCCATCGGGTGCCCCCTTCGTGGCTGTCCTGAGACGTCTGCGGTGGGCCGGCCGCGCGTACGGGATGACGCGCGGTGACCGGAGCGAGTCTATTGTCCCGCCGTCACGACGACGCCTTCGCCTCCCCCTCCGGCGCCGCTCCGCTGCGGCTCCCGGCCTCCACCGGGCGCACCGGACGGTAGCGCGACAACCAGGCCACCAGGTCCTCGGCCGGCATCGGCCGGGCGTGGAACCAGCCCTGCGCCACGTCGCATCCGGCGGCGTGCAGCAGCCGCCAGGTGCGCTCGTCCTCCACGCCCTCGGCCACCACCCGCAGCCCGAGCGCGCCGGCCAGCTCGATCATCGAGCGGACGATCGCCGCGTCGTCCGGGTCGTCGGCCATCCCGAGGACGAACGAGCGGTCCACCTTCACCTCGGACAGCGGCAGCCGGCGCAGGTGTTGCAGCGACGAGTAGCCGGTGCCGAAGTCGTCCAGCGCGATGCCGACGCCGATGCGGTGCAACTGGGTGATGCTGGCGAGCACCCGCCGGGGGTCGGCCATCAGCGCGCCCTCGGTGATCTCCACCTGGAGCCGCTGCGGCGGCACCCCGTACCGGGCCAGCCGGTCGGCGATCTGGTCGGCGATCTCGCCGGTGTGCAGGTCACGGACGCTGACGTTGAGCGCGGCCCGCAGCGTGAGCCCGGCCGCCGACCACTTGGCCAGCTGCTCCACCACGTCGTCCACCACGCGGCGGGTGAGCAGTCGCATCACCGCGCTCTGCTCGGCGACCTGGATCAGCTCGCCCGGGTCGACCATGCCCCGGCGCGGGTGCCGCCACCGCAGCAGCGCCTCGACGCCCACCACCTCGCCGGTCGCGATCGCGATCTGCGGCTGGTAGTACATGGTGATCTCGCCCGGGTGCCCGGACTGGTCCTCCGGCTCGGCGCTCCCGTCGGCGGTCGGCCCGATGACGCCGGGCGCGCCGGTGCTCACCGCGGCCTGCGCGTCGTGCCCGGTGTCGGTCTCGTGCGCGGCCTCCGTCTCGCGCCCGGTGCCGGTCTCCGCCGCGTCGGCGTCCCCGCCACCGACCACTGGCGTCGCCACCACCGCTCCGGCCGCGCCGGCGCGCGCGGCCCGGCTGCGGATCGGGTCGGCGCCGGTGAGGATCCGCTCGATCAGGTCATCGTCGTGCCGCTCCGCGGCGCGGTCCCGACGACGCCGCAGCCACCGGTTCGGCCCGTCGCCGGAGCGTCCGCCGCCCCGGCCGTCGTCGCGCGCCGGGCGCTGGTTGCGCGACGGCCGCTCGGCCCGGGCCGGTCGCGGCGCCGACAGCGCCGGCGTCAGTGCCGCGCCGTCACCCCCGCGTACGCCCACCGTCTCCCCGCCCTGCGCGGACGGGCCCGACTCCAGCACCCGGCGCAGGTCGGCCAGGAGGCTCAGCCGCTCGGCCGAGTTGTGGTCGGACTCCGGCGCGTACACCGCCACCGTGTCGTTGCGGTGCTTCGCGTCGTACATGGCCACGTCGGCGTGGCGCATCAGCGTGGCGAAGTCCTCGCCGTGGTCCGGGTAGAGCGCGATGCCGATCGAACCGCCCACGTCCAGCGGCAACCCGTCCAGCGGCACCGGCTCGGCGAGCGCGGCGACCACCCGGTCGGCCCGCTCGCGGGCCTGGTCGATGTCGGTGAGCCGGGGTACGACGATGGCGAACTCGTCACCGCCCAGTCGCGCCACCATGTCACCGGCGCCGACCACGCCCATCAGCCGGGCGCTCACCTCGACCAGCAGACGGTCCCCCACCGCGTGCCCGAGCGCGTCGTTGACGTGCTTGAACCGGTCGAGGTCGAGCAGCAGCAGCGCCAGGTGCGCGTCCGGCGCGCCCCGGGCGGCCCGCTCGCCGTGCAGGTGCACCTGCTCGGCCACCTCGGTGAGCAGCGCCTTGCGGTTGGGCAGCCCGGTGAGCGGGTCCACGTCGGCGAGCTGTTCCCGTTCCTCGGACAGCCGGGCCATCCGGTAGACGGCGAACAGCGGCACCAGCACCAGCGGGATCAGCGCCGCGCTGGCCCGGGCGGCGGCCACCAGCACCGGCGCGAGCAGCAGCAGCGAACCGGTGGACAGCAGCTCGTACGCCAGCCCGCTGCGCACGCTGGGCCACCACCGGTCGCCGAACCGCAGCCGCACGGCCGAGCTGACCAGCCCGTAGTTGACCACGAACCAGGCGAGCGTCGCGCCGCCCACCGCCGCCACGTCGGTCCAGTGCAGCCGGCCGTCGCCGAACAGCTCGCCCGGACCGAGCCGGCTGACCGCGTACGCGGCGGCGAGCGCGCACGCGTACTGCGCGGCGTTGAAGCCGGTACGCCAGGGCGCGTACCCGAGCCGCCAGCCGCTCACCGCGACGGCCACCGCCTGGACCGCCACCGCCGGGCCGAAGCCCCAGCCGAGCAGGATGGCGAAGGTGAAGCAGGTCGACGGGAACACGGCCGAGGTCTGCCGCCGCCCCGGCGGCACGAACGGGCGGGCGTCGCAGGCGACGGCGAGCGCCGCCATGGTCCAGAACGCGGCCGGCAGCTCGGTCAACCGGTCGGCGAGCGCGATCAGCGGCCCGGCCGAGACAAGTACGGCCACCACGCCGACCGCGCCGACGAAGCCGAAGAACGGCCCGCTCCGCCCGGGCGGGACGGAGTTACGCGGGTCGCCGGTCTCCATCGCACCTCCCGGGGGCAACGTCGTGGCGCGCGCCGTCACGCGCCGTACGCCAATGAAACGCCCTCCGAGGCGGTTTCCCCGACACGACAGTCACGAATCGGTCGGAGTCGTAATTAACTTGGTATCCGCGGACGATCGCCGTGACCAGCCCGTCAGTCCTCCACCCGGGCCACCCCGCGGGCCGCGTCCGGGCCGGAGTCCAGCAGCACCCGGAAGCCGTCCTCGTCGAGGATCGGCAGTTTCAGGGTGGCCGCCTTGTCGGCCTTGGAACCCGGGTTGTCGCCGACCACCACGAACCCCGTCTTCTTGGAGACCGAGCCGGTCACCTTGCCGCCCCTGACCTGGATCGCCTCGGCGGCCTGGTCACGGCTGAACCCGCTGAGCGTGCCGGTGACCACGACGGTGACGCCGTCGAGCGGTCGTGGCCCCTCGTCGGCGGCCTCCTCGGCCATCCGTACGCCCGCCTCGGCCCACTTGCGCACGATGTCGCGGTGCCAGTCGACGGCGAACCACTCCTTGACGCTGGCGGCGATGGTCGGGCCGACGCCGTCCACCGAGGACAGCTCCTCCTCGCCGGCGGCCTCGATGGCGTCGACCGACCGGAAGTGCCGGGCGAGCGCCTGGGCGGCGGTCGGGCCGACGTGCCGGATGGACAGTGCCACCAGCACGCGCCACAGGTCGCGTTCCTTGGCCTCGGCCAGGTTGTCGAGCAGCTTGACCGCGTTGCTGCCCAGGCTGCCGTCCTTGTTGACGAAGAACGGTGACCGGCTCAACTGCTCGGCGTCGAGCTGGAACAGGTCGCCCTCGTTGGTGATGATCTGCGCGTCCAGCAGCGCCGCCGCGCCCTTCTCGCCGAGCACCTCGATGTCGAGCACCTTGCGGCTGGCCAGGTAGAACACCCGTTCGCGGATCTGACCGGGGCAGGCGCGCCCGTTGGGGCAGCGGATGTCGACGTCGCTCTCCTTGGCCGGCGCGAGCGGCGTGCCGCAGGCCGGGCAGGTGGTCGGCATGACGAACGGACGGGCGTCGGCCGGGCGCAGCTCGACCACCGGGCCGAGCACCTCGGGGATCACGTCGCCGGCCTTGCGCAGCACCACCGTGTCGCCGATGAGCACGCCCTTGCGCTCGACCTCGCGGGCGTTGTGCAGCGTGGCCAGCGCGACCGTGGAGCCGGCGACCCGGACCGGTTCCAGGACGGCGAACGGGGTGACCCGGCCGGTGCGCCCGACGTTGACGTCGATGTCGAGCAGCTTCGTGTTCACCTCCTCCGGCGGGTATTTGAAGGCGATCGCCCAGCGGGGGGCCCGGCTGGTCGAGCCGAGGCGGCCCTGGATGGAGACCGGATCGACCTTGACCACCACGCCGTCGATCTCGTGCTCGACGTCGTGCCGGTGCTTGCCGTAGTAGGCGATGTAGTCAGCGACGCCGGCGAGGTCGTCCACCACCCGCCAGCGGTCGCTGGTGGGCAGCCCCCACGCCTTGAGCGCGGCGTACGACTCGGACTGCGCCGCCGGCCGGAAGCCGGTGCGGGCGCCGATGCCGTGCACCACCAGGCGCAGCGGGCGGGAGGCGGTGACCCGCGGGTCCTTCTGGCGCAGGCTGCCGGCGGCGGCGTTGCGCGGGTTGGCGAACGGCGCCTTGCCCTGCTCGACCAGGCTCGCGTTGAGGTCGGCGAACGCGGCCACCGGGAAGTAGATCTCGCCGCGTACCTCGATCAGATCCGGCACGTCGGGGAAGTCGTCGGCCGGGGTCAGCCGGGCCGGCACGCCCTTGATGCTGCGCACGTTCGCGGTGACGTCCTCGCCGGTGCGGCCGTCGCCCCGGGTGGCGGCGCGCACCAGCCGGCCCTTGGAGTAGGTCAGGTTGATGGCCAGCCCGTCGACCTTCAGCTCGCACAGGTAGGGCACCGGGCCGCCGGCGTCGCGCTCGACCCGCTCGGCCCAGGCGGCCAGCTCCTCGTCGGCGAAGGCGTTGTCGAGCGAGAGCATCCGCTCGGCGTGGGCGACCGGCGTGAAGTCGGTGGAGAAGGTGCCGCCGACGCGCTGGGTGGGCGAGTCGGGGGTGCGCAGCGCCGGGTATTCCGCCTCCAGCGCCTCCAGCTCCCGCAGCTGCGCGTCGAACTCCGCGTCGGTGATCGTCGGCGCGTCCAGCACGTAGTAGCGGTACTGGTGTTCGGTCAGCTCCTGACTGAGCGTGGCGTGCCGCTCCCGGGCCGCTGGGATCGGCTCGGCCCCCGCCGCCGCCTCCTGGGCCGCGTCGGCCGCAGTGGGAACCGCTTCTTCGGACACGCCGCCGCCTTCGGACACCGCTGTCGCCTCCCGTGCTCGCGCTACCCGAGAACCGTAGCGGTCGGCTGTGACAACAGTCCGGCCACCCGCACGAGCAGGGCGAACCGGCGCGCGTCGCGCCCCCGCGCGGTCCGGCCCCGGGCGTGCGACCATCGCCTCGGCGGCGCTGTGCGGGAACGGTCGGAAGGCGGGTACTGATGCGCGACGGGGTTCTCTGGGCGCTGGTGATCGTGGCCTGCGTCGCGGCCGGCTGGCTCTGGAACGAGTGGCGCCGCCGGTCGGCCGACCGTTCCGCCGGGGCGCGCGGCCGGGCCGACGGGCGACGGCCGGGCTCCGGGCGCGGTGGCCGGGCCGGCGTCGGCGTCCGGCGGGACCGGGGTGGCGTCCCGCCACGGCCGCGCGGCGCCGGGCGGACGGACCGGGACGAGCCCCGGCCCGGGGAGATCTGGTGGGCGGACGTGCCCTACGCCGACGGGACCGGCTCCAAGGTGCGGCCCTGCCTGGTGCTGCGGGTCGACGGCGCGGACGCCGAGGTCCTGAAGATCACCAGTCAGGACAAGTCGGACCGGGACGACCACCTGCCGATCCCGACCCGGAGCTGGGACCCGGACGCCGACCACGACAGCTACCTGGACATCAGCGAGCCCATCCCGGTGCCGCTCACCGCGTTCGCCGACCGGGCCGGCACGTGCGACCCGGACCTGTGGCGGGGTGTGCGCCGCCTGAACCACCTCACCGGCTGACCCCGGCGGCCTCCGGACCTCAGCGCTGCGACGCCCCTGCGTCGAGCGCGTCGGCGAGCGCGGCGAGCTGACCGGCGTACTCGATCCGGTCGGCCCACCCGGCCGGCCAGGCGGCCATGCCGTACGCGGCACCGGCGAACGCGCCGGCCAGCGCGGCGATGGAGTCCGAGTCACCGGCCGTGGTGGCGCCCCGGGCCAGCGCGCCGACCGGATCGTCGCGGTGGCGCAACGCGCAGAGCAGCGCGGTGGCGAGCGCCTCCTCGGCGATCCAACCCTCGCCGGTGAACCGGCACGGGTCGCCGCCGTCGTCGGGACGGGCGAGTGCCGCCTCCAGCCGGTCGAGCACCCGCAGGCAGTCGTCCCAGCCGCGGGCGACGAACCCGGCCGCGTCGCTCTCGCCGGGCCGCTGCCACAGGTCACCCAGCCAGTCCTCCCGGTAGACGGTGCGCTGCTCCCGCGCCCGCTCGGTGAGCAGGCCGGGCAGCTCGGGCAGCGCCGCGCCGTCGCGCAGCAGCCGGACCGCGTACGCGGTCAGCTCGCTCGCCGCCAGCCCGGTCGGGTGGCCGTGGGTGAGCCCGGCCTGGAGCTGGGCCAGCCCGGCCATGGTGTCGAGGTCGACGTCGAGCAGCCCGACCGGGGTGACGCGCATGTTCGCGCCGCAGCCCTTCGAGCCGGCGACTGTGGCCTCCTGCCAGCGGGCGCCCCGGGCCAGCTCGGCGCAGGCCCGCAGGCAGGTCATGCCGGGCGCGCGGTTGTTCTCCGGGCTGACCGACCAGTCGACGAAGCGCTGCCGCAGCAGCGGCTCCACCGCCTCGGCCGTGTACGCGGGCGCCTCGTGCAGCGCCCACGCCACTGCGAGCGCCATCTGCGTGTCGTCGGTGACCAGGGCCGGGTCGCCGGTCAGCTCGCGCGGACCGCCCGGGCCGTAGCGCCGGACGATCTCGGTGACGGTGAGGAACTCGGTCGGCTTGCCCAGGGCGTCGCCGTAGGCCAGGCCGAACAGCGAGCCGGCGACGCGGCCGGTGGCGGTGGAGGCGGTCACGGTGGCGATCATGCCTCCGCCGCGCAAGCCCGGGAAGATCAGTCCCAGCAGAGGCAGAACGGGTGGCCGACCGGGTCGGCGTAGACCCGGAAGCCCTCCCCCTCGCCGGGTAGCCGCCGTGCGCCCAGCGCCAGCGCCGCCTTCTCGGCCGCCTCGATGTCGTCGACGCTCACGTCGAGGTGGAACTGCTGCGGCCGGGCCGGGTCGAGCCAGTCGGGGGCGCGCAGGCCCGGCGCCCGCTGGAAGGCCACCCGCGGCTGGTGCCCGGGCGGCCCGCCGAGCACCACCCACTCGTCGCCGTCGGAGTTCTCCTCCACCACGGGCAGGCCGAGCAGCTCGGAGTAGAAGGCGGCGAGCGCGCGCGGATCGGGGCAGTCGATCACTGTGGAACGCAGTCGTCCAATCATGCCGGTCATCGTGCCCGGCGGGTACGACGGAAAACGTCAGTCCTCGGCCAGCCGCCGGCCCGCGTCACGGCAGGCGGTGAGCACCGCGCGGGCGTACGCCGGGGTGGCGCCGGCCAGGCCGCACGCGGGAGTGACCACCACCTGCTCGGCCAGCCGGCGGCGGGGGAAGCCGAGCTGGTCCCAGACCCGGCGGACCCGGCCGGCGACCTCGGCCGACGTCGGCGCCCGGCCGGAGGCCGGTGGCAGCGTCGGCGCGGCGCCGGCCAGCAGGCCGAGCCCGGCGTCGATCGCCTCGCCGAGCGGGTCGAGGTCGGTGACCAGCGACAGGTCGAGCGCGACGCCCACCGCACCGGCCGAGCGGATCAGCTCCAGCGGTACGTCCGGCGCGCAGCAGTGCACCAGAGCCGGTACGCCCGCCGCGTCGATCACGTCGCGCAGCAGTCCCCGCGCCACCTCGGTCTCCACCGGACGGTGGGTGCCGAAGCCGCTCTCCGTGGGCACCCGCCCGGCCAGCACGGTCGGCAGGGACGGCTCGTCGAGCTGGAGCAGCACCGAGGCGCGGGGCAGCCGCCGGGCGACCGCCTCGACGTGCCCGCGCAACCCTTCGCCGAGCGAGCCGGCGAGGTCGCGTACCGCGCCCGGGTCGCGCAGCATCCGGCCGCCGATCGGCAGCTCCAGCGCGGCGGCCAGGGTGAACGGGCCGGCGGCCTGGACCTTTACCGGGCCGGCGTACTCCTCGGCCTGCTCGGCGAGCTGGTCCAGGTCGCGTTCCATCAGGTCGCGGGCGCGGCGCAGGTCACGGCCGGGGCGCGGGGCGATCCGCCAGCGGGCCGCGTACAGCTCGACCGGCAGTTCGACGAGCAGGCCGGCGCTGCGGCCGACGAGGTCCGCGCCCGGTCCCCGGGCGGGCAGCTCGGGCAGGTGCGGCAGGGTGGGCAGCTCGCCGAGCACGATCCGCTGCGCCTCGGCGATGTCGGTGCCGGGCAGCGACCCGATGCCGGTCGCCGCTCCGGTGGGCCAGGGCCACGCCTGCTCAGTCACGGCCGCAGCCTATCCGCTGCCGATGCGAGGTCAGGCGGCGGTGATGGTGGCGGAGCCGAGGACCACGTCGCCGGCCGGGTCCGGCCGGTAGGCCACGATCGCCTGGCCGGCGGCGACACCCCGGACCGGGCGGCGCAACGACGCGCGCAGGCCGTCGGCGTCCACCTCGACGGCGGCCGGCACCACGTCGCCGTGCGCCCGCAGCTGCACCTCGCACTCGACCGGCCCGTCCGGGCGCGGCCCGCCGGTCCACACCGGGCGGGTCGCGCGTACGTCGGAGACCTCCAGCGCCTCGGCCGGGCCGACCGTCACCGTGTTGGTGGTCGGGGTGATGGACAGCACGTAGCGGGGCCGGCCGTCCGGCGCCGGGCGGTCGAGGTGCAGGCCGCGCCGCTGCCCGACGGTGTACTGGTAGGCGCCGCTGTGGCTGCCCACCACCGCGCCGGTGAGCGCGTCCACCACCTGGCCGGGCGCCTCACCGAGCCGCTCGGCGAGGAAGCCGCGGGTGTCGCCGTCGGCGATGAAGCAGATGTCGTGCGAGTCCGGCTTGTCGGCCACCGCGAGACCGCGCCGGGCGGCCTCCGCGCGCACCTCGGCCTTGGTCGAGTCGCCGAGCGGGAAGATCGACCGGTCGAGCTGCGCGCGGGTCAGCACCGCCAGCACGTACGACTGGTCCTTGGCCGCGTCGACGCTGCGCCGCAGCAGGCCGTCCGCGCCGAGCCGGGCGTGGTGGCCGGTCACCACGGCGTCGAAGCCCAGGGCCACGGCCCGGTCCAGCACCGCCGCGAACTTGATCTTCTCGTTGCAGCGCAGGCAGGGATTCGGGGTACGCCCGGCGGCGTACTCGGCCACGAAGTCGTCCACCACGTCGTCGTGGAACCGGTCGGCCATGTCCCACACGTAGAACGGGATGCCGAGCACGTCGGCGGCGCGCCGGGCGTCCCGGGAGTCCTCCAGCGTGCAGCAGCCCCGGGCCCCGGTGCGGTAGGTCTGCGGGTTGCGGGCGAGCGCCAGGTGCACGCCCGTCACGTCGTGCCCGGCCTCCACCGCCCGCGCCGCCGCGACGGCGGAGTCCACCCCGCCCGACATCGCCGCCAGAACCCTCACCGGCCCACTCCCCTCGTCCTCACCGAGCGTATCCGGGTCAGCGGGGCGTACGGAGGGCGGCCGCGCGGCGGGCCCGCTCCACAGCGGCGGGCAGCGCGGCGATCAGCGCGTCCACGTCCGCGCCGGTGCTGGTGTGCCCGAGCGTGAAGCGCAGCGAGGACCGGGCCCGGTCGTCGTCCGCGCCCATGGCCAGCAGCACGTGCGAGGGCTGGGCCACCCCGGCCGAGCAGGCCGACCCGGTGGAGCAGGCGATGCCCTGGGCGTCCAGGAGCAGCAGCAGCGCGTCCCCCTCGCAGCCGGGGAAGGAGAAGTGCGCGTTGCCGGGGAGCCGGTCGGCCGGGTCCCCGTTGAAGATCACCTCGGGGACCGCCTGCCGGACCCGCTCGACCAGTTCGTCGCGGAGCGCGGCGACGCGGGCCGCGTACTCCTGCTGGCCCTTCACCGCGGCCTCGACGGCGACCGCGAACGCGACGATGCCGGCGGTGTCCAGCGTGCCGGAGCGGACGTCGCGCTCCTGGCCGCCGCCGTGCAGCAGCGGAGTGGCGGCCACGTCGCGGGCCAGCAGCAGCGCGCCCACGCCGGTCGGCCCGCCGAGCTTGTGCCCGGTCACGGTGAGCGCGGACACGCCGCTGGCGGCGAAGTCGACAGGCACCTGCCCGACCGCCTGGATGGCGTCGGTGTGGAACGGCACGCCGTGCTCGGCGGCGACAGCGGCCAGCTCGGCCACCGGCTGGACGGTGCCCACCTCGTTGTTCGCCCACATGGCGGTGACCACCGCCACGCGCTCGCCGTGCTCGGCCAGCTCGGCGCGCAACCGCTCCGGGTCGAGCCGGCCGACCGCGTCGACCGGAAGGAGACCGGCCTGGGCGCCCTCGTGCTCGACCAGCCAGTCCACCGCGTCCAGTACGGCGTGGTGCTCGACGGAACTGGAGACCACCCGGACCCGGTCGGCCCGGGCCGCGCGACGGGCCCAGAACACGCCCTTCACGGCGAGGTTGTCGCTCTCCGTCCCGCCACCGGTGAAGATCACCTCGGAGGGCCGGGCGCCGAGCGCGGCGGCCACCCGCTCGCGGGACTCCTCCACCCGCCGCCGGGCACGGCGGCCCGCCGCGTGCAGCGACGACGCGTTCCCCACCTCGCGGGCGGTCGCGACGTACGCCTCGAGTGCCTCGTCCAGCATCGGGGTCGTCGCCGCATGATCAAGGTATGCCATCACCGTTCAGCCTAACGGCCTGCGAACCCGCGGCCGGGGGCCGGACCGCCCCGTCCCACCCGGGGCGGTCCGGCCCGCTCACGACCGAACGGCCGCGATCACGCGGGAACCGCCGTGACCACGATGTTGTCCCGGTAGCTGCGGGTCTTGGCGTCGAACGGCCCGCCGCAGGTGATCAGCGTGAGCCGGGGCTTGCCGTCGCGCGCGAAGTACCGCTCCAGCGGGATCTTCGACTTCCGGTACTCCTCCCGGGCCACCACCCGGTAGGAGCGCTCGCGTCCGTCCGCGCCGGTGGCGGTGAGCTTGTCGCCCTGGCCCAGCTCGCGCAGCCGGAAGAACGCGCCCTTGCCCTGCTCGGCGCTGTCCACGTGCCCGGCGATCACAACCGAGCCGGCGTCGGCCTCCAGGCCCGGGCCGTAGCGGTACCAGCCGACCTGGTCCACGCTGGGCGGGACCTCGAACTCGTCGGTGCGCTCGTTGACGCCCACCGGGTTGACGGTGGCGGTGACCCGGATCGGCGGGATGCTCAGCTTCACCGGCGGCACGATCTCACTGCCGGCGGGCAGCGTGCCCGGGTTCACCGGAACCGAACCGCCGCCGGTCGCCGCCGGGGCCGGCGTGGGAGTGGCACTGGCCAGGGCCGTCACCTCGTCGCCGCCGACGTCCTCGGCGGGCTCGGATCCGCACGCCACCACGCCCGCCAGGGTGAGCGCGGCGGCGCCGGCGGCCATCGCCGCCAGCGCCCCGCGGTTGCGCACCGTCACCGGCGACCGGCCCGGGCGGTTGCCGCCACCCGCGCACCGCCGCCGACCAGGAGCAGCACGCCGGCCCCGGCCAGCACGTACCACCAGGTGTCCACGCCGGTGTCGGCCTGGCCGCCGGTGCCGCTGGGCACGCCGCCCGGAGCCGAGTGCAGGCCGGTGATGGTCTGGGCGACCACGCTCAGGTTCTTCGCCTCGGCCGAGCCGATCGCGTAGACGATGGTGGCGGTGCCCTCCTTGAGGTTCAGGTCGGCCGGGCCGATGGCGACGGTGTCGGTGCCGGCGAGCACCACGTCCGCCTTCACCGAGCCGGCGGCCACGTCCGCCTTGGCCTCCTTCGGGTTGGTCAGGTCCTCGAAGACCGGCTTGCCGCCGGCCCGCACGTCGACGGCCGGGGCGGCCGCGGTGTGCCGGACGATCAGCCGGGCCTTGCCGGCGCCCACCTTGGACACGTCGTTGACGAACGGCGTGATCTGCGGGTTGCCGTCGGCGCTCAGGTGCGCGGCGAGGCTGATGTTCGCCCCGCCCGGCACCTCGGCGTCGTCCACCTTCAGGATCGCCTTGTCGATCGCCTCGCCGGGCTTGGTCAGGGCGATGTCGTACTCCCCCTCGGGCAGGGTGAGCGGGCCGGCCACGTCGCCCGGCTTGAAGTTGTTCAGCGTCTTCTCGCCGTTGACGTACACGTCGACCGGGGTGTCCGGAATGCCGTGGACCACGGAGACCTTCGACGAGGCGGCGTAGGCCGGGCTCATGGTGGCGGCGCCGACGCCGGCGAAGGTGAGGGCGGCCACCGCGCCGCCCGCGGCGACCCGACGGAACATCGCGTACTGCATTGTCTGCCTCCTGATAGTTCATGCTGATTCGTCAGGCCTGGCTTGCAGAACGGGTTACGCCGGCTCCGTGGCCCCCGGATGCGCCCGGATCCGATTTCTTTTTCCGGTCTCCGGGCGCATCCGCCGGAGCCTCCGGCGACGAAGGAGAGGTGACGAGGGTCGTGACGGACACACCGGGAGAGTGGGGCGGGGGCTGTGGGAGTTACAGTCGGGCATGCCCCACGGAAGGCGAGCCGCCCGGTGACGGCGGCCAGGCAGGGCCCCGAACCGCCGGGCGAGGACGACCTCGCCACCCGGTTCCGCGACGGCGACGAGGCGGCCCTGCGAGAGGCGTACGACAGGTACGGGCGGGCGGTGCTGCACCTGGCCACCACGACGCTCGTGAACCGCAGTGACGCCGAGGACGTGACCCAGGCGACGTTCGTCGCCGCCTGGCTCGGCCGGGAGACGTTCGACCCGGCGAAAGGCTCACTGGTCGGCTGGCTGCTCGGAATCGGGCGGCGCAAGGTGGTCGACCGGATCCGGGCCTCGGCCCGGGAGACCCGGGTGGTCGAGACGGTGAAGCAACTACCGGAACCGGTCTCCACCGGCCCCGACCCGGACACGGTGGTCGACCGGCTGGTGGTCGCCGACGAGCTGGCCCGGCTCCCCGACGAGCAGCGCCGGATGCTGGAGCTGGCGTTCTACGACGACCTGACACATCAGCAGATCGCGGCGGTGACCGGAGTGCCGCTCGGCACCGTCAAGAGTCACATCAGACGCGGCATGCAGAGCCTGAAACGCAGATGGGAGGTGGACGGTGCAGCACCTGGACCACGACCGGCTGGTCTTTCTGGCGCTCGGTGAGAGCGAGGCGGCTGACGGCGAGGCCACCCATCTGGGCACCTGCGACCACTGCCGGGGCGAGATGGAGACGCTCCAGCACGTCGCCGGGCTCGGCGCGGGCACGCAGGGCCTGGCGGAGCTGCCCGACCCGCCGGAGCACATCTGGCAGGGCATCGTGGCCGAGATCCGGGCCGCCGAGGAGCTGCCGGCGTTGACCGAGCGGCGCCTGCCGCGCCCGGCCGACCCGGTGGAGCCGGCTGCCGTACCCGTGGTGGCACGTCGTCCGCGGCGGAGCCGGCGCTGGCCGGGGTGGGCGACCACGGCGGTCACCGCCACCGCCGCCGCGGTGATCGGCGTGGCCGGCACGGCCGCGGTGCTCGGCGGCGGCGGTGGCGAGCCGGCCGACCCCGACCCGCCGGTGGTGGCCAGCGCGCCGCTCGCCGCGTTCGGCTCGACGCCGAAGGACGCCTCCGGCGACGCCCGGGTGCTCGGTGACAATCGATTGCATCTGCACGTGGCGAATCTCCCGAGCGTTCCGGGGTACTACGAGGTCTGGCTGATCGATCCGAACACGATGAAGATGTTCTCCGTGGGTACGCTGAGCAACGGTTCGGGGGACGCGCTGCTGCCGATCCCCCCGAACGTCGACCTGCGCACCTACACCGTTGTCGACGTCAGCGCGGAGCAGTACGACAACAAGCCCGGCCACTCCGGCGACAGCCTGCTGAGGGGCACCCTGACGGGCTGATCGGCGGGCCGGCTCAGCTCCCCGGCCCGCCGATCAGCTCCCTACGAGAAAGGCCGCCGCCCGGTGCACCGGGCGGCGGCCTTTTTCACGCGACGCTCACTTGCGCTTGCGGATCTCCTCGGCGGCCTGGGGGACGACCTTGAACAGGTCGCCGACCACGCCGTAGTCGGCGAGTTCGAAGATCGGCGCTTCGGCGTCCTTGTTGACCGCGACGATGGTCTTCGAGGTCTGCATGCCGGCCCGGTGCTGGATCGCCCCGGAGATACCGAGGGCGACATACAGCTGCGGAGAGACGGTCTTGCCGGTCTGGCCGACCTGGAACTGGTGCGGGTAGTAGCCGGAGTCGACCGCCGCGCGGGACGCGCCGACCGCGCCGCCGAGCAGGTCGGCCATCTCCTCGACCAGCTTGAAGTTGTCCGCGTTACCCACACCACGCCCGCCGGACACGACCACCGACGCCTCGGTCAGCTCGGGGCGGGAACCCTTCTGCTCCGCGACCCGCTCCACGACCTTGGCGAGCTTGTCCGCGTCGGTGACCGACACGGTCAGCTGCTCCACCGCCGGGCTGGCCGCGGCCGGGGCCGGGTTGAGCGAGTTCGGCCGGACGGTGACCAGCGGCAGGCCCTTGGTGACCTTGGACTTGACGATGGTGGAGCCGGCGAACGCCACCTGGGTGGCGGTGCCGTCGGCGGCCAGGCCGACCACGTCGGTCAGGATGCCGTTGTCCAGCTTCACCGCCAGCCGGGCGGCGATCTCCTTGCCCTCCTGCGACGAAGCCAGCAGCACCGCCGCCGGCTGCACCCGCGCGACGAGGTCGGCGACCACAGTCGCCTTCGGGGCGACCAGGTAGCCGTCGATCTCCTCACCCTCGGCCGCGTAGATCTTCTCCGCGCCGTACTCGCCGAGCTTGGCGCTCAGCGCCTCGGCGGCGCCGGCGCCACCGAGGACGACCGCGCTCGGGGTGCCCAGCTCGCGGGCGAGGGTGAGCATCTCGAGGGTGACCTTCTTGACGCCGAACTCCCGGGTGGCTTCGACGACGACGAGAACCTCAGACATGTCAGCGACCTCTCACACGAACTTCTCGGAGGCGAGGAACTCGACCAGCTTCACGCCGCCGTCGCCCTCGTCGGTGATCTTCTCGCCGCCGGAACGCGGCGGGCGCTTCGAGTGCTCCACCACCGCGCTGGTGGCGCCGTCGAAGCCCACCTCGGCCGCGGCCACACCCAGGTCGCCCAGGGAGAGCGTCTGCACCGGCTTCTTCTTCGCGGCCATGATGCCCTTGAACGACGGGTACCGCGGCTCGTTGATCGTGTCCCACACGGAGACCACAGCCGGGGTCGAGGCGGTCACCACCTCGTAACCCTCCTCGGTCTGCCGCTCCACCGTCAGGGCCGACCCGTCCACGGTCAGCTTCCGCGCGCCGGTCAGCGCGGCCACACCCAGCCGCTCGGCGATCATGTGCGGCATCACCTGCACCCGGCCGTCGGTCGACTCCGCACCGCACAGGACCAGGTCGGCGTTCAACTGCCCGAGCGCGGCGGCGAGGACCTTCGAGGTGGCCACCGCGCAGGAACCGTGCAGGGCGTCATCGACGACGTGGACGGCCTTGTCCGGGCCCATGGACAACGCCTTACGGATCGACTCGGTCGCCCGGTCCGGACCCATCGTCAGGATGGTGACCTCACCACCATGCGCTTCCTTGATCTTCAACGCCTCTTCGATGGCGTACTCGTCCATCTCATTGATCACGTTGTTCGCCGAACCGCGGTCGACGGTGTTGTCGTCAGAACGCAGGCTGCGGTCCGCGCCCGAATCAGGCACCTGCTTGACGAGTACGACGATATTCATCGCGCTTCGACGACCCTCCTGTTTGGTGTAGCGATCACTCGCCCGGTCACGGGCGCAGCCTCCCGCGTGACGGAACGTGGGTCAACCGCGGGCAGCTGTGCACTTCCCCACGAGCGCAATGTTACCCGCAAGTAGCATGACGGCCCCGGCCGCCCGCAGTGACGCAGGTCACCGGCATCAGACCGATCCGGCCAGCGCCTGCGTGATCTTCTCGATCGCCGCCGCTTCGGCGGGCTCGATCCCCCGGTGCGCCTGCGCCACCCGCTCCGCGGCGGCCAGCACCACCGACCGGTACGTCTCGGCGTCGGCGGGCGACTTGGCCCGGAGGATCTCCATCGACCGACCCAGCGCGGGCAGCACCACGGACTCGACCTCCAGGGCCGAGTCCCGGGGCAGCTGCGGCAGCGGGCCGGTGGTGAGCGCCTCCTTGACCACGCCCCCCACCTCGGCGAGCGCGCCGGACGCGGCGAAGCTCTCCCGCACCATCGCCAGCACCCCGGGTACGGCGTTGGAGACCAGGAAGACCGCGCCGAACGCACCGGTCTTCAGGGTGAGCCGCTCGTCCGCCGTCAACCGTTCCATGATCACGGAGTGTAGACGTACGGCGTGGAGGTGGTGACCGCAACGAGTCCGAGCCGCTCCAGGATGGGCCGGCTGTCCGGCGAGCAGTCCACCTGCAGCAGCGTCTTGCCGCGCTGCTGCGCCAGCCGCGCCCGGTACGCCACGAGCGCCCGGTAGATGCCCTTCTTGCGCCACTGCGGCAGCGTCGAACCGCCCCAGAGGCTGGCGAAGCCGGTGCCGCGCTGGTAGCGGATCCAGCCGGCGCTGACCACCGTCTCCCCGGCCTCGGCCACCACGATCGTGATCGACTGCGGATCGGCCTCGATCTCCCGGGCCAGCCCGTACACCAGGTGGCTGCGGTCCTCCCGCCAGACCTCCTCCTCCATGGCGGCGATGCGCTCCAGGTCGGCCCGGCTGGTGACCTCGCGCAGGCGTACCCCCTCGGGGAGCACCGGAACGGCGGCGGCGAGCGGCGCGACCGGCCCGACCACCACGGTCTCCTGGTCCTCCGGTACGAAGCCGGCGGCGCGCAGCCGGTCGCCCAGGTCGGCCGGCTCGTCGTGACCGGCGAGCTTCCACTCGACCGACTCGCCCCGGGCCCGGAAGACCTCGACCTGCCGGGCGATCAGCGCGTCCAGCTCGGCGCCGGCCAGGCCGTCCAGCGTCCGGTAGGTGAGGAAGCCGCGGTGGTCGAGGCCGAGCACGCGGAACAGCGGGCCGTCGCGCTCCACCGTCACCCCGTCCGGCAGCGGGTCCGGCAGCTCCGGTCGGATCTGTGCGTCGTAGGCGGCGCGCAGCTCACGCGCGTCAAGATCGGTCATCCCCCCAGGCTAGGCGCGGGGCAAAGCGGATAATCGGCAGCGTGTGGGAGTCGATCAAGAACTGGTTCGACCCGCGTGAGCTGCGTTCGGTCGGCAACCCGCCGGACTACCGCTTCTCGCTGGCGAACGAACGGACGTTCCTGGCCTGGCTGCGTACCGGCCTGGCGCTGGTGGCGGGCGGGCTCGCCGCGGCGCAGTTCCTCCCGCCGCTGCGCCTGGCCCACCTGCGCGAGGCGCTCGCGATCGCGCTGCTGCTGCTCGGCGCGACCGTCTCGATCCGGGCGGTCGACCACTGGGCGCGCACCGAACGGGCCATGCGGCTGGACGAGGAACTGCCCGCGTCCCGCTTCCCGGCCGTGCTGGCGCTGATCGTCGCGATCGGCGCGCTGCTGCTGGTGGCCGCCGTGCTGCTGGGTGGCGCGGGATGACCCGCGACCCCGGCCTGCAACCCGAACGCACCCGGCTGGCCTGGCGGCGGACGCTGCTCACGCTGACCGCGGTGCTGCTGCTGCAGCTCCGGCTGGCGTTCACCGGCCGGGTCCTCGACGCGCTGCTGACCGGAGCAGCGCTCCTGGTCTGGCTCGCCGTGCTCGTGGTGACGTGGCACCGGGCCACCGGCGCAGGGCCGCGGCGGTTCGACAGCTGGTCGGTGCCGCTGACCGCGATCGGGGCGGCCGGACTTGCGGTGCTCGGCGTGGCGCACGTGCTGGGCGGGGTGCGCTGACGTGCGCGGGTGAGCCATCATGGGGCATGGCCCGCCTCTACGTGCTGCTCTTCCTGGTTCAGATCGTCCTCGCGGTCGTCGCGCTGATCAGTTGCCTCTCCGCCGACGAGGAGAAGGTCAAGGCGCTGCCCCGGATGATCTGGGTGCTGATCATTCTGTTCTTCCCGCTGGTCGGCTCGATCGCCTGGTTCCTGGTGGGCCGCGAGCGCCCGGCCGGAACCACCGGCGTCACCGGCGCGGCCCGGCCCGCCGCCCCGGCCGGTCGCCCGCTCGCCCCGGACGACGACCCGGAGTTCCTCGCCTCGCTCGACGAGCGGTCCCGCCGCGAGGACCAGGAACGGCTGCGGCTGTGGGAGGAGGACCTGCGCCGCCGCGAGGAGGAGCTGCGCCGCCCGGACGACCGCGACCGCCCCGAGGTCTGACACGCGCCGCGGGCCGCCCGCCGGTCACCCGGCGGACGGCCCGCACGCGCCGCGGTCAGGCCAGGTTCGACGACCGGGGGTACGCGTCAGCCGGGTCGGTCAGCACGTTCACCAGGTACGGCACGCCCGAGTCGAACGCGCGCCCCAGCGCGGGCCCGAGGTCGGCCGCCTTCTCCACCGTCTCGCCCCCGCCGCCGAGCGCCTCGACCACCTTGTCGTAGCGCAGCCCGGGCTGGAGGTCGGCGGCCACGTCGTAGCCGTACATCGCCCGCATCGGGTGCTTCTCCAGCCCCCAGATGCCGTTGTTGCCGACCACGATCACCACCGGCAGCTTCTGCCGGACCAGCGACTCCACGTCCATCAGCGAGAAGCCGGCCGCGCCGTCGCCCATCAGCACGCAGATCTGCCGGTCCGGGTGGCTGATCCGGGCGCCCATCGCGTAGCCCATGCCGGTGCCGAGGCACCCGTACGGGCCGGGGTCGAGCCAGGTGCCGGGCTGGGCCGGCTCCAGGTAGCGCCCGGCGTACGACACGAAGTCGCCGCCGTCGCCGATGGTGACCGCGTCCGGGGCGAGCACCTTGCGCAGCTCGCCGTAGATCCGGGCCGGGCGGATCGGGTCGCTCTCGGCGGCCATCTCCTCGGCGTCGCGGGCCTTCGCCGCGTCCTCGGCGGTACGCAGCTCGGCGATCCAGTCGGCGTGGTCGGCCCGGTCACCGGTGTGGTCGGCGAACGCGCCGAGGATCAGCCGCAGGTCACCGGCGGGCGCGGCGGCCGGCTGCACGTGCCCGGCCCGCTGGCTGGGCGCGTCCACCACGTGCACGACCTGGGCGTCGCCGAAGTCGCCGAAGGAGAGCCGGAAGTCCAGCGGGGTGCCGATCACCACGACCACGTCGGCGCCCTTGAGCGCGACCCGGCGGGCCTTGGCGAACGCGAGCGGGTGCTCCGGCGGCAGCGCGCCCCGGCCCATCCCGTTCGTGAACACCGGCACCCGCAGCGACTCGGCGGCGGCACGCAGCGCCTCGACGGCGTCGCCCGCGTACACGTCGGAGCCGGCGATGATCACCGGCCGGGACGCGCCGGCGATCAGGCGGGCCGCCTTCGCGACCTCGTCCGGGTCCGGCTCGATCGGCGCCGGCGGCGTGACCGCCGGCAGGTCGGCGTCACCGACCGAGAAGACCGCCTCCAGCGGGAAGTCCAGGAACACCGGGCCGCGGTGCGGGGTGAGCGCGGTGGTCAGCGCCGCCGACACCGCGCGCGGGATGTCGTCGGCGCTGAACACCGTCTCGGCGTGCTTGGTCACCGGCGCGACCAGCGGCAGGTGGTCCATCTCCTGGAGGCTGCCCGAGCCCCAGCGGAACTGCGGGGCCCGCCCGCCGAGCACCAGCACCGGCGAGGCGTTGAAGAACGCGCTGGTCAGGCCGGAGACGCCGTTGGTGACGCCGGGGCCGGCGGTGAGCACGGCCAGGCCGGGGCGGCGCTGGAGCTTGGCCACCGCCTCGGCGGCGAACACGGCGGACTGCTCGTGCCGCACGTCGTAGAGGGGGAAGCCCGCCTTGTGGGCGGCGTCGTAGAGCGGGAAGACGTGCCCGCCGGAGAGCGTGAACATCTCCCGTACGCCGTGCGCGCGCAGTGCCGCGAGCGCCAGATCGCCGCCGTGGCCCTCGACCCGTTCCGTCATGCCATTCCCCTTCATCGACCGACCGGGGTCACGTTACTGGCCGGTACAGCAGATGTGAACAGCTCTCGCGTCAGCGGCCGGTGAAGCCCGGCTTGCGCTTCTCCACGAACGCGGTCATGCCCTCGCGCCGGTCGTCGGTGGCGAACAGCGCCGCGAAGAGCTGACTCTCCCAGGCCAGGCCCGAGGTGAGGTCCATGTCCAGACCCGCGTCGACGGCCGCCTTCGCCGCCCGCAGCGCCTGCGCCGGCCCGGTCAGGAACGGCTTCACGTACGCCACCGCGGCGTCGTAGACCTCCGCGGCGGGCACCACCTGGTCGGCCAGGCCGATCCGCAGCGCCTCGGCGGCGTCGACCATCCGCCCGGTCATGATCAGATCCTTGGCGCGGGCCGGGCCGACCAGGCGGGCCAGCCGCTGGGTGCCACCCGCGCCCGGGATGATGCCGAGCTTGATCTCCGGCTGGCCGAGCTTGGCGTCCTCGGCCACGATCCGCCAGTCGCAGGCCAGCGCCAGCTCGCAGCCGCCGCCGAGCGCGTACCCGGTGATCGCGGCCACTACCGGCTTGGGGATACGGGAGATCGCGCCGAGCGCGCTCGACAGGTCGGCCGCGCGCTCCGCCATGTCCACGTAGGACATGTCGGCCATCTCCTTGATGTCCGCGCCGGCCGCGAAGACCTTCTCGCCGCCGTACACGATGACGGCGCGGACCTCGGCGTCGGCGGTGGCCGCCGCCGCGGCGGCGCGCAACTCCTCCTGCACCTGGGTGTTGAGCGCGTTCATCGGCGGCCGCTCCAGCCGGATGGTGCCGATGCCGTCCTTGGATTCCAGCTTGACGAACTCGCCCACGCTGCCCTCACTTCCTCGTCGAAGTCGCGTGCCAACCTTACGGCTCGCCTCGTTGGGGTAGACAGTGTGGTGTCGGCGACTCCCCAGGTAGCCGCCGGAGTCGCCGCCGCCCCGCCACCGGGAGTGAGGTCATGATCACCTACTTCGACGACCGGTCCGTCCAGGTCACCTCCACCACGGTACGGGTGGACGGGCGCACCTACCCGCTCGCCGAACTCACCACCGTGTGGCACCGGCGGGGCGAACGCTCGTGGCGGGTGCTCGCCGGGCGCGGCGCGATCGGGGCCGCGATCGCCGGGCCGCTGGTCACCGCCGTGCTGGGCATCGGGCTGGCCGTGTGGCTGCAACGCTCGGCGGTGGTCACCATCGCCATCGTCGGGATCTCGGTGCTGATCGGCCTGGCCGTCGGGCCGGTGGCCGACTTCCTCTTCGAGTACCTGGACCGCTCCTACGCCCGGGGCAGCCGGGAGATGGAGATGTGGGCCGACTGGCGGGGCCGTCCGGTGCGGCTGCTGCACACCCGGGACGCGATGCGCTTCGGCCAGATCTACCGGGCGGTGCAGCGGGCCATGGAGAGCCTGCCGGCCGCGCCCGGTCGTCCCGCGGCCGACCCTGCCGCGACCGGTCCTGCCGCGACGGGTCAGAACGTGATCGGCTCGTCCGGCAGCAGGCCCAGCCCGCGCAACAGGCCGTAGGTGTCCTGCTCGCCCGGCCCCGCCCGCCATACCGTCACCCTACCGACGCTCGACCGTCCGGTGTCGACACACGCGGTTAGGCTGATTCATGGCCCTCTATTACCGGGACGACGCGGTGCAGGTCACCTCGGACGCGATCCACGCGGGTGGTCGGGTCGTCGCGCTCGCCGACGTCACGTACGTCTGGCACGAGCGCGGCGCCACCACCCTCGCGGTCCGGGGGCGGGTGCTGGGACGCGGGGTGCTGGTCCTGCTGCTGTCGCTGCCACCACTGGTCGCCGTGGTCTGCGTGCTCTCCCTCGCCTGGTCGGCGCAGGACCGGGGCGAGTGGAAACTGGCCCTGATCATCCTGGCCGCGTTCGTGGTGATCGGCCTGGCGCTCACTCCGTTCCTGGAGGTGCCACTCGGCTGGCTGGACCGCTCCTACGAGCGCGGCAACCGGGTGCACGAACTGTGGGTGCAGCACCACGGCCGGGAGACGATGCTGGTCCGCACGCCCGACGCGCTGCGGTTCGGGCAGATCTACCGGGCCGTGCAACGTGCCGTGGAACAGCAGACCGACCGGCGCTGAGCCGACCGGCGCCGGTCAGGCCAGCGGCAGCGTGGTAGCGATCGGCCAGGCCAGCAGCACCGCCCCGAGCAGCGGCGCCAGCCACCACGGCGCGGCCCGGCGGCGCAACACCGCGGCCCAGGCCGCCTGCCAGGCCACCAGCGCGGCGAACAGCGGCACCACCAGCAGCACGAACCCGGGCGCCAGGCCGAGCACCGCCGCGGCGGCCAGCAACAGCACGGCGATGCCGCCGGTGGCCGCGTAGCGGAGGCCGTCGCCGCCCGCGAGCCGCTCGGCGCCGAGCAGGAACACCAGACAGCAGAACGCCACCAGGGGCAGCAGCCACCACCGGGCCCCGACCGGCACGGTCGAGGTGAGCCCGAGATGAAGCGGCAGCGCGACGGCGAGCACCGCGTACCCGAGGAACGCGACAGCGACCACCGCGGACCGGACGCCGCTCGCGGTCGGCGGTGTCCCACCGGGGCGCGCGTAGCGTGCCGCGGCGGCCAGCAGCACGCCGGTGAGCAGCAGGAACACCGCGACGTATCCGCCCACGGCGAGCGGTAGGCGGGTGGTCGGCAGCAGCGCGGCGAACACCGCGCCCAGCCCGGCCGCCGGCACCGTCGCGGCCAGCCACCAGCCGGTACGCGGACCGCCCGCGCCCGGCCGCGCCCGGCGCGGCAGCAGCGCCGCAAGCGGCACGAAACCCAGCGCGAGCCCGGCCAGCAGCAGCCCGGCGCCGCCCGGCCGGGTCAGCGGGGACGGCTCCGGCCCGCCGGTACGGCCCGGGAGCGCGTCGAGCACCGCGGCGTGGGTACGCGGCGCGAACAGCACCGACACGTGCTCGACGCCGGGCGCCACCACCCGCGTCCGGGAACCCGGTGGCGCGTCCCGGGTCGCCTCGTCGACGGCCTGGCGGAAGCCGGCGAACTCCAGCCCGCCCACCACCAGCGTCAGGTTCCCCGGCCAGCCGGCCGGCACGTCACCGCCGTCGGGCAGCGAGATCGCCACCGTCCGGTCGATCTCCGGATGCGCCACCGCGTACCGGACGACAGCGCCGGCGCCCATCGAGTGCCCGACCAGGACGATCCGGTCCCTGTCGACGCCGGGACGCCCGCGCAGCCACCCGACCGCCACGTCCAGGTCGTGCCGCAGCCGCGCCCGGGCGCGTTCGTCGTCCCGCCCGGCGCCGGGCAGCCGGGACCCACTGGCGCCGTGCCCGGCGAAGTCGAGCAGCACCGCGACGCCGCCCTGGCGGGCCACCGACTCGGCCAGCGGCCGCATCAGCCGGGCCGACCCGGCGAAGCCGTGCGCGATCACCACCCCGGGCCGCAGGCCACCGGCCCCGCCGTCGGCCCGTACCTCGGTCAGCGGCACCCCGGCCACCGTCGCCCGCGCGGTGCTCAGCCCGGCGTCGGCGCGGACCAGGAGCAGGGCGCCGAGGACGACGGCGAGCAGCGCGACCACGCCGCAGGCGAGCGTTCGCCGCGACGCCGGGCCGGGGGTGGGCATGCCGGCACCCTACGCCGCGTCGGCGGCCCGGCGTGACCTTCGCCGCCCGGTGCCGCCGGGCGGCACTGGCCGCGACGCCGCACACTGGATGCCATGGCGATCCCTCTCCCCCGGCCCGGCGCCCTGCTCGGCCTCACCCGTACCGCAGTGGACCAGGCGCTCGGCTCCGCCGCCACGATGGCCTCGGTACCCGCTCGCGCCTTCGCCGTCCTCGACCAGGTCGAGGCGCTGGTCCGGCGGATCGACGGAGTGGTGGACCGGATCGAGGGCACGCTCGACCGCACCGACCGGGTGCTGGCCGACGCCGAGACGGCGGTCCGCGAGGTGGCGGTGATCAGTGCCGCCGCGACCGCGGCGATCGACACGGCGACCGAGGTGGCCGCCGCCGCGACGGTGGTGGTCGGCGAGGCGCAGCGGGTCTCCGCGGCGGCGGCCACCGTGGTCGGCGAGGCGGACCGGGTGGCCCGCAGCGCGGCCGGTGTGGTCACCGAGGCGGAGACGGTGACCGCGCGGGCGGCGGGCACCCTCGCCACCGCCGAGAAGGCCACCGGCGTCGCAAACGAGCTGCTGGCCGCGTACGAGTCGACGCTGCGCCGGGCCGCACCGATGGCGGCACGTTTCGTGGAGCAGCTCAGCCCGGAGGAGGTGACCGCAGCGATCCGTCTCGTGGACGAGTTGCCGAAGCTCAAGGACCACCTCACCTCGGACGTGCTGCCGATCCTGGCCACGCTGGACCGGGTCGGCCCGGACCTGCACGACCTGCTGGACGTCACCCGCGACCTCAAGCTCGCGGTCGCCGGCATCCCCGGGCTCGGCATGCTGCGCCGCCGCGGCGAACGCCTCACCGACGAGGTGTAAGGAAGGGCCCCTTGTTAACGCCTCCGGTAGTGAAAGGGGCCCTTCTTAACAGTCGGCGAACAGCTCGTCGATCTCCGCGCGATGGGGCAGCGCCACCGAGGCGCCGAGCTTGCGTACGCACGCCGCACCGGCGGCCGCCGCCCAGCGCACCGCGTCGGCCAGGTCCCGCCCCTCACCCCAGGCCACGGCGAGCGCCGCGGTGAACGCGTCGCCGGCGGCGGTCGAGTCGACCACGTCCACCGGCACCGCCGGCACGTGCGTCGCCGGCCGCTCCCGGTCGACGTACCAGGCGCCGTCGCCGCCGAGCGTGAGCACCGCCCGGGGCACCAGATCCAGCAGCGCCGTTGGCTCGTCCCGGCCGCGACCGGTCAACGCCTGCGCCTCCGGCTCGTTCACCACGAGCAGGTCGGTGGCCGCCAGCAGCTCGGCCGGCACCGGCCGGGCCGGCGCGGCGTTGAGCACCACCCGGGTGCCCGCCGACCGGGCCGCGAGCGCCGCCTCGGTCACCGTCTCGACCGGCACCTCCAGCTGCGCGACCAGCACGTCCGCATCGCGTACGGCGGAAAGCTCGTCGGCGGTCGGCGACGTGAACGCGGCGTTCGCGCCCGGCGTGACCAGGATGGCGTTCTCCCCCGCGCCACCGACCATGACCAGGGCGACGCCGGACGGGCCGTAGACCACCCGCAGGTGGCCGGTGTCCACGCCGGCCGCTGTCATCCTGGCCCGCAGCGTCACGCCGAACGAGTCCGAGCCGATCGCGCCGAGGAAGACGCAGGAGGCGCCGGCGCGTACCGCGGCGACCGCCTGGTTGGCGCCCTTGCCGCCGGGCAGCATGACGAAGTCGCTGCCCAGCACCGTCTCACCCGGCCGGGGCAGCGCGGCGCCGATGCCGACCAGGTCCATGTTGGCGCTGCCGACGACGGCGATCCGGGTCTGCGGCACGGTGTCCGTCCCGTCGCTCAGGCGGCGCGGGCGGCCCAGCGGTCGCCGGACCGCGTGACCACCAGCGGCAGGCCGAACGTCTTCGACAGGTTGTCGGCGGTGAGCACGTCGCCGAGCAGGCCCTGCGCCACCACGCCGCCCTCGCGCAGCAGCAGCGCGTGCGTGAAGCCCGGCGGGATCTCCTCGACGTGGTGGGTGACCAGCACCATCGCCGGCGCGTCCGGGTCGTACGCCAGCTCGGCCAGCCGGGCCACCAGGTCCTCGCGCGCGCCCAGATCGAGCCCGGCGGCCGGCTCGTCGAGCAGCAGCAGCTCCGGGTCGGTCATCAGGGCGCGGGCGATCTGCACCCGCTTGCGCTCGCCCTCGGACAGCGTGCCGTACGCGCGGTCGGCGAGGTGCCCGACGCCGAGCTGGCGCAGCAGCGCGGCGGCGCGCGCCTCGTCGGTGCGGTCGTAGCTCTCCCGCCAGCGGCCCACCACCGACCATGCGGCGGTCACCACCACGTCGGTGACGCGCTCGTCGGCGGGGATCCGCTCGGCGAGCGTCGCGGTGGACAGGCCGATGCGGGTACGCAGCTCGTTGACGTCGGTGCGGCCGATGCGCTCGCCGAGCACGTGCGCGACGCCGTTGGTCGGGTACAGCCGGCCGGAGGCCAGGTTGAGCAGTGTCGTCTTGCCCGCGCCGTTCGGCCCGAGCACCACCCACCGTTCGTCCAGCTCGACCCGCCAGTCGACGTCGTGCACCAGCGCCGTGCCGGAACGCTTGACGCCGACCCCGTCGAGGCTGACCACCAGATCCGCGTCCACGGTCGAGGGGGCGGGGGCGCCCGGGGCGCCGGGGATCAGGTCACCAGTCACCGCACCATCCAATCACGCATCCGGCACGGTGCCCCCCACGGGAGGCGTCGCCACCATAGGGTGGGGCGCCGTGTCGTTGGTCACCGCTTCCGGAAGGACACCCATGCCCGACCGCTGCCGGAAGGCGCGCGGATGAGCGCGGTCATCGAGATCGCCGGCCTCCGCAAGACGTTCCACTCGCTGCGCCAGGGGCGGCGGGTCGCCGTCGACGGCTTCGACATGCTGGTCGAGGCGGGTCAGGTGCACGGTTTCCTGGGGCCGAACGGGTCCGGCAAGACCACCACGCTGCGTGCGCTGCTCGGGCTGGTCCGGCCGGACGCCGGGCGGATGCGCGTGCTGGGCGCCGATTCACCCGAGCGCCTGCCGGACGTGGCCGGCCGGGTCGGCGCGATCGTGGAGAGCCCGCAGTTCTTCGCCAACTTCACCGCGCACCGGACGCTGCGGCTGCTGGCCGTGGCCGGTGGCGTGCCGACCGTCCGGGTGGACGAGGTGCTGGAGCAGGTCGGGCTGCGGGACCGGGGCCACGAGCGGGTCAAGGGCTACTCGCTGGGCATGAAGCAGCGGCTGGCGGTCGCCTCGGCCCTGCTGAAGAACCCGGAGCTGCTGATCCTGGACGAGCCGGCGAACGGGCTGGACCCGGCCGGCATCCGGGAGATGCGCGACCTGACCCGGTCGCTCGCCGAGGCCGGGGTGACGGTGCTGCTCTCCAGCCACATCCTGGCCGAGATCCAGTTGATCTGCGACCACGTGACGATCGTCAGCCGGGGGCGGCGGGTCGCGTACGGGCCGGTGGAGGAGGTGCTGGCCGGCTTCGACCAGCACCAGTGGCGGGTGCGGGTGGCCGACCCGGAGCAGGCCGGTGACCTGCTGGGCCGGGCCGGTCTGTCGGTGACGGCCGGGCCGGACCACCTGGTGGTGACCGGCGTGGAGGATCCGGAGACGATCAGCCGGACGCTCGGCGAGCAGGGCGTGTGGGTGCGCGAGCTGGTCCCGCTGCGGCCGGACCTGGAAAGCGTCTTCCTGGAACTGACCGGCGACCACGAGCACATGGGCGTGGAGGTGCCGCGGCAGGTCGACGGCGCGCCGCCGAGCGACGGAGTGATCGACCTCGACGTCCGGGAGAGCCGGGAGGTGGACGCGTGAACCTGGTCCGTGCCGAGCTGGAGCGGCTGGCCGCCCGGCGCTTCGTGCAGCTCATGGTGGTGCTGCTGGCTGCCGCCTTCGCGGTGACGGTGGTGACCACGCTCGCCGGTTCGCACCGGCCCAGCCCGGCGGAGCTGAGCCGCGCGCAGGCGCAGGCGGCGGAGAGCGTCCGCGAGATGGAGATGACGTACGACCGCTGCCTGCGGATCCGGGAGGGCTCGCTCCCGCCGGCCGAGAACGACTACCTGCCGCGCGACTGCGCCCAGATCGACCCGGCCCAGCTCGACGAGCTGCCGACCGCGGCCGACTACCTCAGCGGTGTCTTCGTCTTCGCCAAGGAGGCCGAGCCGCTGCTCTACTTCCTGATCGCGTTCCTGACGCTGTTCGGGTTCCTGGTCGGCGCCTCGTACATCGGGGCCGACCTGAACTCGGGCGGGGTGGTCAACCTGCTGCTGTGGCGGCCCCGGCGGTCGACGGTGCTCGCCGCGAAGCTGGGCACCCTGCTGGGCGGGCTGGTCGGCCTGTCGGTGCTGGCCTCGGTGGCGTACCTCGGGGCGTTCTGGTTGATCGGCCAGGCGTCCGGTCTGGTGGGGCGGACCGGTGGCGACTTCTGGCCGTCGCTCGCCGCGATCTGGGGGCGCGGCCTGGTGCTGGTGCTGCTCGCCGCGGCGCTCGGCTTCGCCGTCGCCACGCTGGGCCGGCTGACGTCGGCGGCGCTCGGCGCGGTGGCCGCGTACGTGGTGGTGTGGGAGCTGGGGGCGCGGCTGGTGTTCCAGATCCTCCAGGTGGGCCGGCCGGACCGGTACATGCTGTCCAGCTATCTGGCGGCCTGGCTCTCCGGTGAGGTGCGGCTCTGGGACGGCAACGCCTGCGGCCCCGGGATCTCCGGCTACTGCGACGGTTCGTACACGGTGACCTGGCCGTCGGGTCTGGTGGTGCTGCTCGGGCTCACCGGCGCGCTCGTGGCCGCGGCGTTCACGGTGTTCCGCCGCCGCGACCTGATGTGACGGAAGGGCAGGCCCGGCAACTCCTTGCGAACCCTGACGCCATGATGAAGGATTCCTTCACATGGCGTCAGGGCGCACGACGCGGTCAGCCGACCGTCGAGCCGAACACCTCGTCGCGCACCGCGTCCAGCGCGGTACGCAGCGCGCCGCGCAGGATCGGCTCCTCGGTCAGCCCGGTGGTCACCACCCGGGGCCGGACGAGCGTGATCGCGGCGACCTCGTGCTGCACCCGCTCGGCCAGCGCCGCCCCGCCCGCCTGCCCGACCGCGCCGGCGAGCACCACCAGCGGCGGGTCCAGCACCACGCAGGTGCTCGCCACGCCGAGCGCCAGCCGGCGGGCCAGCTCGTCCAGCATCGGCCCACCGGCGGTGCCGGCCGCGATCGCCGCGCGTACCACCTCGGCCGCCCGGGCCGCCGCGACGCCCTGCTCCGCCGCCTTCGGGGTGGCGAAGCCGTGCTCGGCGGCCACCGCGCGTACCGCGTCGGCGCCGACGAGCTGCTGGAATGCCGGCTTGGCCCGCTTGGACACGTCGCGCGGGATGGGCGCGCCAGGCACCGGCAGGTAGCCGATCTCGCCGGCCGCGCCGCTGCTGCCGTGGTGCAGCCGCCCGCCCAGCATGATCGCCAGGCCGACGCCGGCGTCCACCCAGACCAGCACGAAGTCGGAAGTGCCCTGGGCCGCGCCGGACTGCGCCTCGGCCACCGCGGCGAGGTTCACGTCGTTCTCGAACACGACCGGGGTGTCCAGGTCCTCGCGCAGCGCGGCGAGCAGGCCGCTGTGCCAGCGCGGCAGGTTGAACGCGAAGGTGATGTCGCCGGTCTGCGGGTCCACCAGGCCGGGGGTGCCGAGCACGACGCGCCGGACGGCGGACAGCTCCGCCCCGGCGCTGCTGGCCGCCTGGACCACCGCGTTGTGCACCACCCCGACCGGGTCGTCGGTGTCCTTCGTGGACTGCTCGACCCGGCCGGCCACCGTGCCGGTGATGTCGGCGCAGGCCGCCACCACCCGCTCCGCGCCGACGTCCACGCCCACCACGTACGCGCTGCTCGGCCGGACGGCGTAGAGCTGGGCGTTCGGGCCCCGCCCGCCGGCCTGCTCGCCGACCCGGGCGACCAGGCCGCGCTCCTCCAGCCGTTCGACGAGCTGGGACGCGGTGACCTTGGACAGCCCGGTCAGCTCACCGATCCGGGCCCGGGTCAGCGGGCCGCGTTCGAGCAGCAGCTCCAGCGCCGCACGATCGTTGAGCGCCCGCAGGAGTCGGGGGGTACCGGGCAGCCGGGTCGCACTCATGCCGTCGTCCTCAATTTTCAGTAAAGTTTTCTAACCACAAAACGCCTGCCGAGGGGCGTCCGTTAGCGTATCGGTCGCCCCGATCCGCGAAGGTCGGACGCCCCGGCAGGGAAAGGGGATACTCGTGGGTCAGGATCCAGGACTCCGGCGGCTCGCGCTGGGCACGCTGCTGGCCGCGTACCCGGGTCCGGTCCCGCCGGACTGGGCGGTCGACCTGCTCGCCGACGGGCTCGCCGGGCACACCCTGTTCGGCACCAACATCCACGACCCGGCCCAGGTCGCGGCGTCCACGGCGGCACTGCGCGCCGGCCACCCCGACGTGATCGTCGCGATCGACGAGGAGGGCGGCGACGTCACCCGGCTGGCCCACGCCACCGGCAGCCCGTACCCGGGCAACGCCGCGCTCGGCGCCGTCGACGACCCCGCGCTGACCCGCGAGGTGTACGCGGCGATCGGCGCCGAGCTGGCCGCGCTCGGCGTCACGCTCGACCTGGCGCCCACCGTCGACGTGAACACCGCCGACGAGAACCCGGTCATCGGCACCCGCTCGTTCGGCGCCGACCCGAAGCGGGTGGCGGTCCACTCGGCCGCCGCCGTCGCCGGCCTCCAGTCGACGGGCGTGGCCGCCTGCGCCAAGCACTTCCCCGGGCACGGCGCCACAGTCGCCGACTCCCACCACGAGCTGCCCACAGTCGACGTGCCGCCGGCCGTCCTGCGGGAACGGGACCTGCCGCCGTTCGCCGCGGTGGTCGACGCGGGCGTCCGCGCGGTGATGACCGCGCACATCCGGGTGCCGGCGCTGACCGGCGACGGCCCGGCCACGTTCAGCCGCGCGGTCCTGCACGACCTGCTGCGCGTCGAGTACGGCTTCACCGGCGCGGTAGTCACCGACGCGCTGGAGATGAAGGGCGCGGTGCTCGCCGCCGGCGGGGTCGGCACGGGCGCGGTCCGGGCGCTGGCGGCCGGCGCGGACCTGCTCTGCATCGGCGCCCGGGTCGACGCCGAGCTGGTCGAGTCGGTCGCCGCCGAGATCGTCGCGGCGATCGGCGACGGGCGGCTGGCGCGCGAGCGGGTCGAGGAGGCGGCCGGCCGGACCGCCGCGCTCGCCGCCACCGGCCCCGCCGACGCCCCGCCGCCCGCCACCGACGGCCTCGGCTACGCCGCCGCGCTGCGGGCGGTACGGGTCGAGGGCGACCTCACCCGCGCCGCCGCACCCCTGGTGGTGCAGGTGCACGCCACCTCCACCGTCGCCGAGGGGCGGGTGCCGTGGGGGCTCGGCCCGCACCTGGCCGCCGGGATCGAGCAGGCCCGCGCGGTGGCGGGCGAGACCGACCCGGAGAAGCTGCGGCGGCTCGCCGGGGACCGGCCGGTCGTGCTGGTCGGGCGGCACCTGCACCGGCTGCCCGGCGCGCGGGAGCTGGTCGAGGCGCTGGCCGCCACGCATCAGGTGACAGTGGTCGAGATGGGCTGGCCGGGCGCGTGGCGGCCGGCTGGCGCGCGCGCGTTCGTCGCCACCCATGGCGCCAGCCACGCCAACGGCCGCGCCGCCGCGCAGACGCTGGGCCTGACCGGCTGATCCACGCCTCTCTTGAACACGTTCAAAATCTGTCGTACGCTCAGGGCGTCCTTGATTTGAACACGTTCAAGAGAGGCGACGGGGATGGACGTGAAGGTCTGGATGTACCTGGCCTACCTGGCGGTCAGCATCGGTCTGACCATCTGGGTGGCCCGGGCACTGTCCCGCAACGGGTTGGTGTTCCTGCAGGACGTGTTCGCCGACAGCCGGCTGGCCGAGGCGGTCAACAGCCTGCTCGTGGTCGGCTTCTACCTGCTCAACCTCGGCTACGTCACGGTGGCGATGAAGGAGTCCGGCCCGGTCGGCGACACCAGCCAGGCGCTGGAGCAGCTCTCCATGAAGGTGGGCCTGGTCCTGCTGGTACTGGGCGCGCTGCACTTCTTCAACGTCTTCGCGCTCGGCCGCTACCGGCGCGGCCGCCTGCGGCAGCAGGCCACCCACCCGCCGCTGCCGCCGGTCCGTATCCTCCCGCCGCAGGGTGGGCCCGTACCGGCAGGCGGCCCGAACCCGCCGGCCCGGTGACGTCCGCCCCGGGCGGGCGCCCGTCGGATCCCACCGGGCACGGGGCCGGTGGGATCCGCGGGTTCACCGTCCTGTTCGACGCGGGCTGCCCGATGTGCCGGGGCGCCCGGCGGTGGCTCGCCTCGCGGCCCCAGCTCGTACCCCTGGAGTTCGTGCCGGCCGGGTCCGCCGAGGCCCGGCGGCGCTTCCCCGGCCTCGACCACGACGCGACGTTGCGGGACCTGACAGTGGTGGCCGACACGGGCGCGGTCTACAGCGGCGACGGCGCCTGGTTCGCCTGCCTCTGGGCGCTCGCCGAGCATCGGGGTACGGCCGAGCGGCTGGCCCGCCCGCACCTGCTGCCGCTGGCCCGGCGGGTGGTGGCGGCGGCCTCCGCGGTCCGCGAACGGATCCGGGAACCGGGATACGGTGACGACGATGACCGAGCAGAGTGCGCCGACGACCGCTGCGGGTGGGCAGGGGTCGACGGCCCGGGGTGAGCAGACCCGCCAGTTGATCCTGGACACCGCGATGCGGTTGTTCCGCGAGCGCGGGTACGCGCGCACCACCATGCGGGCGGTCGCCCAGGAGGCCGGCGTGGCGGTGGGCAACGCCTACTACTACTTCGGCTCCAAGGAGCACCTGGTCCAGGAGTTCTACGCGGGCACCCAGCGCGATCACCGGGAGGCCGCCGCGCCGGTGCTCGCCCGGGAACGGGAGTTCGCCGCGCGACTGGCCGGGGTGCTGCACGCGGGCATCGACGTGCTGAGCCCGTACCACGCGTTCGCGGGCGCCTTCTTCAAGACGGCGGCCGAGCCGACCTCGCCGCTCAGCCCGTTCTCCGCCGAGTCGTCGGAGCCGCGGGACATGTCGATAGCGCTGTTCCGCGAGGCCCTCACCGGGTCCACCGTCAAGCTCGACGACGAGCTGCGTGAGGCGCTACCCGAGCTGCTCTGGCTCGGCTACATGGGTGTGGTGCTCTACTGGGTGCACGACCGCTCGGACGGGCAGGTCAAGACCCGCCAGCTCATCGACGGCGTGGTGCCGCTCGTGGACCGGCTGGTGGGGCTGTCCCGGCTGCGCGTGCTGCGGCCGGCCACCCGGCAGGCGCTCGCCCTCATCCATACGCTGCGTCACTGACCTCGCCCGCGCACCTGCCAGCGATTTCGCAGGTGAGAGTCCACAACCGGACAGCAACACACCCCTTGTTCACGGTCGGTACTACACATAGCGTTACCGGTGTCGGGGCCTGGGGGAGAGCTGCGGACCGTGGATCCGGCCCGGGATCCACGGTCCGCGCCGAGCCGGGCCGGCTCAGCGGGGGAACACGCCGAACGCGGTGAAGCCGCGATCCGGGAACCCGGCCGCCTCGGCCACCCGGCCGGACGCCGCGTTGCCCGGGTCGTGCAGATAGGTGGGAATCGCTCCCTCGTCCAGCACCCGGCGCGCTGCCTGCGCGACCAGCCGCCGGGCCAGGCCGCGCCCGCGCGCGGCCGACACCGTGCCCACCGCCAGCTCGTGCCCGTACGAGTCGTGCCGCTTGATCCCCACCCCGGCCCGGTACGCGCCGTCGGCGCCCCGGACCACGAGCACCTCCCGGTCGAACAGCCGCAGCCACGGCGGCAGCCCGGGCAGCGTGGGCGGCACCCACTCCCCCACCTCGGGCAGCGGCGCCGGGTCGGCGCACCAGCGGAAGACGGACGTGTGCGAGATGAAGTCGGGCGTGCCGACCGCCGCCGGGAGGGCGGGCAGCCACTCGCCGGGCGGCCGTCCCCGGACCAGCGCCCGGACCGCCTCCACCCGATCGACGGCGACCGAGAGGACGGTGCTGCCGTGGGCGGTCACCGCGAGGGCCGGGCGCAGGCGGCCGTCCCAGGCCGGACGGGCGCGGCGGTGGGACCGCACCACGTGCAGTCCCGGGCCCGCCGGCCACTGTCCCAGCCAGGTCGCCAGATGGAGGAAGACCCGCCGGTCGAGCACGTGATCATGGTACGCCGGGCCGGACCGCCCCTGCTCGCGTAATCAACTGATCCCACCGGGGTTGAGACCCGCGGCGGATGGGTAGTGGGGCGGCACGCCAGCGACGGATGACGATGTGTGGTCCGGCGGAGGGCCGCAGGAATTTGACGCTTCACGGGAACCCGAGGCATCGACCCTGCGTCATATTCATTTCCATACATGGACAAGTTTTTCTGGGACGGTAGTGGTCATGCCTCACGAACCGAATGACCGATTCCAGCAGGACCCGGAGCGGAGCTGGCGGGCCGCCGGCGACGCCGGACGCTTCCCGGCGCAGCGGGCGTACCGCGAAGCCCGCAGCCGGGGGCTCTCCTGGGCCGAGCTGAACACGCAACCATCGGGCGCCGCCGCCTGGCGCGGGTCGGCGGCCGCCTGACGCACCAATTTCAAGCGCAGCTTGGTGCGCAGATCCAGCACTTCCTGGTGTACGGTCGAACGCATGACCCGCATCACGGTGGACGTCAACGATGAGTGGCTGGAGTCCGCCCGCGAGGTGCTGGGCACCGACACCAAGGTCGCCACCATCAACGCCGCGTTGCACGCCTTCGCCGTCCGGCGGCAGGCGAAGGAGATCGTCGCCGCGTTCGATCAGGTCGAGATGGACTTCGCCGAGTCGGACGAGGGCTGGCGTTACGGCGGTGGGCGCGACTTGAGCCGGCTCGCCGAGGACGCCCGCGACGGCGAGGCCGCGGCCTGATGGCCGGCCAGGTCTACCTGGCGGACACGTCGGTGTACGTGCTTCAGGCTCGGCACCAGGCCGTCCGGAAGCGCTTCGAGACGCTGCTGGCAGAAGGGCGCCTCGCCGCGTGCCAGATGACCTCGCTGGAATATCTGAACAACGCCCCCACACCGAAGGGATACGAGATCCTGTGGCAGGCGCTCCGGGGACACCGCTGGCTGGATGTCACCGCCGAGGCGATGGACCGCGCCATGGCGGTGCACCGCCTACTGGCCGCCGAGAGCCAGCACCGCAACTTTCGGCTGCCTGATCTGATCATCGCGGCGACCGCCGAGCTGCACGGTGCCACGGTGCTGCACTACGAAGCCGACTACGACCGGATCGCCGCGCTCACCCACCAGCCCACCGAGTGGGTCGCCCCGAAAGGCAGCCTCTAGGAACGCGGGCGGCGACACACCGGCCGGGCGGGCGTACCGGTCTTCGCACACCTGTGCGGTAGCGTCTTGTGGTCCGATTTCCGGCCTACGACAGGAGAAGCTCCGCGCATGGGCAAGAAGACGATCCACGTCTCCGACTTCACCGGCCAGGTGCTGAGCGCCGACGACGAGGTGGTCAAGGTCGTCGTACTGGAGCACCCGGACCTGGTCGCCGGGCCCGTGCAACTGGACGCCACCCCGGTCGACGTGGAGAGCATCGACGACGCGGCACTGGACGTCGCGGTGGTGGAGATCCACGACCGGCACGGCCACGGTGAGCCGCGCCGGGTGGTGCTGACCGCCAGCGAGTTCGACGCGATGGCCACCGACGTGCCGATGGCGCAACTGCTGCGTACCGCCGAGCGGGTCAAGCCGCCCAAGGCACGCCGCGCCACCGAAAAGATCGACTACGGCACCATCGAGCACGCCGGGCGCCCGCACCGCGGCCGCGTCACCGAGGAGGAGGCCCGGCTGGTCCGGGAACGCCTGGACGAGGTGAACAAGCGCCTCGCCGACGCCGGCATCCGCCAGGTCGACCCGGCCGACCCGGAGCACGCGGCCCGCTACGGGTTCCCCGCCGCCGAATGACACACGCGGGCCGGGCACGCGCCCCCGTGGCGCGTGCCCGGCCCGGTGTCAGGCCCCTTTTCGGGTGATCTCGGCCAGCGCCGCATCGAACGCCGACTCCAGCGCGTCCTTGCGCAGCCCGAGTCCGGTCAGCACACCGTCGCCGCCCTCCTCCTCCAGCAGGGCGAGCAGGATGTGCTCCGTACCGATGTAGTTGTGTCCCATCCGCAGCGCCTCCCGGAACGTCAGCTCCAGGACCTTCTTGGCCCGCGCGTCGTAGGGGATCAGGTCCGGGACCTGGCCGGCCTTCGCCGGCAGCGTCGCGGTGACGACCCCCCGCAGCCGCTCCAGGGGTACGCCCTGCGCCACGATCGCGGCGGCGGCCAGCCCTTCCGGCTCGGCCAGCAGCCCGAGCGCGACGTGTCCCGGGGTGATCTCGGCGTTGCCGGCCGCCCGCGCCTCCTCCTGCGAGGCCAGCACGACGTTGCGGGCGCGCGGGGTGAACCGGCCGAACCCGGAGTTCGGGTCGAGCGCGGCGGCGGTCTCCGCCTTGGCCGCGGAACGCTTCTGGGCGGCCTGCTTGCTCACGCCCATACTGCGGCCGATCTCCGTCCACGACGCGCCGGAGCGGCGCGCCTGGTCGACGAAGTGCCCGATCAGGTGATCGGCGACGTCGCCCAGGTGGTCGGCGACGAGGACGGCGTCGGCCAGTTGGTCGAGCGCGTCGGTGTGTGCCTTCTTGATGCCGTCGATGAGGTCGTCGAGGCGTACCGGGTGGGTCATCTTGTGCGGTTCAGTCTCCTCCATGCGTCAACCATAGGTTGACGATGCGGGTGCGTCAACCCTCGGTTGACGGCCCCTTCCCATCGCGCGATGATCTCGATCCCGGTAGTGTCGACCGGGGTGAGCACCCATTCGACACTGCTGTTCGTGCTCGCCGCCGTCGCGGTCGTCATCGCCGTACGGTGGGTGGCCTCCCGCACCGGCCTGCCCGCCGCCGCGCTCCTGCCGCTCATCGGCATCGCGTACGCGCTGCTCCCCGGCCCCAACATCGGCCTCGATCCCGACCTCGTGCTCATGGTCGTGCTGCCGCCGCTGCTCTACAGCGCCGCGCTCGACTCGTCCCTGCTGGACATCCGGCGCAACCTGCGGATCGTGGTCAGCCTCTCGGTGCTGCTGGTGCTCCTCACCGGACTGCTCGTCGGCGTCGGGTTCCACCTGTTCGTCGCCGGCGCGACCCTGGCCGCCGGCATCGCGGTCGGCGCCGCCGTCGCCCCGCCCGACCCGGTCGCCGCCCTGGCCGTGGGCCGCCGGGTCAACCTGCCGCCGAAGATGGTCACGATCATCCAGGGCGAAGGGCTGCTGAACGACGCCACCGCGCTGACCATGCTCAGCGTCGCGGTGGCCGCCGCCGTGGGCGGCGAGTTCTCGTTCCACGCAGCGGTCGGGCAGTTCGTGCTCGCGGCGGCCGGCGGAATCGCCGTAGGTGTCGTCGTCGCCCGGGCCAAACGGCTGGTCCGGCCGCTCACCGCGGACCCGCTGCTGTCCAACGCCATCTCGCTCGCGACACCGTTCGTGGCGTACCTGCTCGGCGAGGCGCTGCACGTCTCCGGCGTACTCGCAGTGGTGGTCGCCGGCCTGATCGTCGGCCACCAGACGCCGCAGTTCGGGTCCGGGGCGGCCCGCCTCCAGACCAACGCCGTGTGGCGGCTCGTCGACTTCCTGCTCGAAGGCTTCGTCTTCCTGCTCATCGGCCAGCAACTCCCCGCCGTCGTGCGGGGCCTACGCCAGTACGAGACGTCCACCATCGTCGTCGCCGTCGCCGTGTCCGTCGGCGTGGTCCTGCTCCTGCGCCCGGCCTGGCTGATCCTCACCCAGTGGCTCCCCCGGTCGCTGCACACCCGGCTGGGCGGCGTCGCCGAACAGGACGACACCGACCCGCCCGGCGCGGCGCGGCGGGCCGGGCGAGCCGACCGCAACGCCCGCGGACTGACCGCACGCGAGGTGGTGGCGCTGAGCTGGTCCGGCACCCGGGGCGTGATCAGTCTGGCCGCCATCTTCACGCTGCCGCTCACCACCAACAGCGGAGACCCGTTCCCCGACCGCGACCTGCTGCTGTTCTGCACCTTCGTGGTGGTCCTGGTGACGCTGGTCGGGCAGGGCCTGACGTTCGCGCCGCTCGTGCGGATGCTCGGCCTGCGCGCCGATGAGGCAGACCAGGCCCGGGTACGCAACGAGGCCCGCTCCGCCGCCGTCGAGGCCGCCCTGGCCCGCCTCGACACCGTCGCCGCCGAGGAGCCGGACACGCGGGTGGCGGTCGACACCACACGCGCCCAGTTGCTGACCCGGCTGGCCCGCTACCGGGGGCGGCTCGACCTGCTCCAGCAGAGCGGATCGTCGGAGCTGCCCACCTCACCCGAGTACGAGACGGCGCTGCGGGTCCACCGGACCGCGCTGGAGGCACAGCGCGAGGAGTTGCTGCGGTGGCGCGACTCCGGCCGGCTGCCGGACGAGGGACTGCGCGTGCTGGAACGCGAACTCGACCACGAGGAGCTGCTGCTGCCGAAGCGGGCGCCGAGCTGACTCCGGGCCCGGCGCCCGCCGGCCGCCTCACAGCTGGCGCAGGATCACCGGATCCTTGATCTTCTTGTCGGCGGCCAGCAGCAACGCCTTGCTGATGATCTCGCCGAGCCGGCTGTCACCCTCGAACGGCAGGAACAACTCCGGCTCCTTCGCCTTCGCCGAGTCAGGGATGACGCACAGGTACCGCTCGTCCGGGGCGATCAGGATGTTGCCCGAGCCGCAGTGGATGCGGTACGTGTGCAGGTCGCCGCGTACCTCCAGGAACCTGTCGGTGAGCGTGCAGCGACCGGCGATCGCCAGCCGGGGGATCAGCTCCGCCAGCACGTCCCGGCGCGTCCGGCCGGTCGGGTCAGCTCGCCGAAGCTGTTCTGCGCCCAGTAGTCGCGATACCGGCCCTCCGGCCCACCGTCGTACCAGTTCGGGTCGGCGCCCACCCCGGCCGCGGCCACGAACAGGTCGACGTCGCGCATCACCTCGCTCAGCACGACCGGCGGAACCTGCGCCAGCGGAACCGGCAGGCGCTCGCCCCGGATGAAGAACAGCTGGTCGGTTCCCATCGTGTCGAACACGAGGTCGTCGTCCCGGTGCTCGATCCCGGCGACACCCAGTTCGGCGCGCAGCCCCCAGTCCGGGAGGGCCAGCCAGGGCAGGTTGTAGGACGCCCCGTCATTGCGGTGCTGGACGTACGACCAGCCGCGCCGGGACAGCAGCGCGTTGAGCCGGTGCTGACGCACGATGTGCGCGGCGAACCGGTTGGAGTACACGCCAGTGGCTCGCTCCGCGTCGGTGAGCAGATACTGCTCCCGGTGCGCCTGCTTGAACGGCTGGGTGATCGCGTGCCGGGTCAGGAAGTCCCGCCACAGCCCCACCGCGTCGGGGTCGAGCACCGGATGCCACAACCGGACCGTCGCGTCGTCGGCCGGCTCGAACACGCTGTCGTCCACTGTGCGCAGCGCCTCACCGGCCCAGCAGCAGGCGACGCCGTCGACCGTCCAGACGAGCCGCCGGGCCAGCGTACGGGCCAGCGGATGGTCCAGGAGCCGTTCGCGCCACTGCTCGACGGTCCACGAACGGTCGCGCCGCAGCAGCCCTTCCAGCCGGTCGCGGGTGGCGACGAGCGTCGCGGCGACGTCGGCGACAGTCGCCTTCAGCTCCTTCACCTCCTCGCCGTGCTCCCTGCGCACCTGCGCCGGAGGCGTCCTGACCACCTTGCCGTCCGCGTTGCGCCACACCACTACGGCGTCGACACCGCGCACCTCCAGCTCGTACGAGCAGTCGCCCAGCTTGTCCGCGAGCGGCAGCCCGAAGCCGGGCAGGGCCATCTCCTCGACGTCCTCCCGGCTGACGCCGCGCGCCTCGGCGTGCCGGGTCAGCCCCTTCTCCACCAGGCGCAGCGTGCTCTTGTAGGTCAGCCGCGAGGAGAGCCGCGCCAGCTGGGCGAGCGCGGCCGGGTGGTCGGTGTCGACGAGCGCCGCGACCGCGGCGTTCGCCAGTTTCGGGCTCGCCGGGCCGTGGCCGGAGATCTTGCGGGCGGCCCGTTCCGCGATCTGGCCGAGGTTGCGCAGTGTCTGCTCGGACGGCGGGCACATCGTCCGCATCCAGATCAGTCCCCACAGCAGCCTGACGTTGTAGCGGTCGATCATCCGTGGTGGCATGTCCTTGATGTGGCCGGCGCAGCACGTGGTCATGCGCAGTGGCAGGCTGCGGGACTGCCCGACGAGCGGGAGCCAGTCGTCGAGCCGGGCGGTGAACTCGTCGACGCCCACCGCGTCGAGCAGCGACCGGGCCTGCTTGCGCCAGGCGGCCGTCGGCTTCGCCTTGTCCGCCTCGACCGGGCAGTGCGCCAGCAGCGCCTCCCACGCGGACCGGCGATCCGCCGGCATCGCCTCGATGTCCGCGACGGCGCGGTCGGCCCACTGCTCACCGACGTTGGGGATCGGCCACATCCGGTCGGCCTCGTCGCTGATGTAGCTCAGCGAGCGCTCGATCCCGGTCCGGCGCCAGGTCGCCAGCGCCGCCGGGTTCACCCGCCCGGCCGCGGCCTCCGCCTGGATGGCCTCCCAGGTGAACCGCTCGAGATGGGAGCTCCAGTAGTTGAATCCCAGCCAGGCCTGAGTGCTCAGCCGGCCGAGCCAGGCCGAGCCGTCGAGGCCGCCGCCGGAACACACGGCACGGATCAGCGTGGCCCACCCGTCCTTGCCCGAGCCCGGCACGGCCAACGCGTCGAACACCACCTGCCGTACCGGCGCCGGTTGTGCGGCCAGGAGTTCCTTCGTGCGGCGCCACGCCTCACCCCGGGCCCGGTCCCGCGGGTCCTCGTGCGCGTACGGCAGCGACGGCAGGCGGTCGATCAGTGTCGACGCAGCGGTGACACGGCGGTCGTGATCCGCGTCGTCACCGGCCAGGTCGGCCACGGCGGCGGCGACCGTCTGCGCCTGCCGGGTCGCCTCCGGTAGCAGCTCGACCAGCGGCGGAGCGAGATCGTACGGCCCGTGCGGATCGTTCAGTGCCGCGAGCAGCGACGGAACCGTCCCGGCCGGCGCCCAGCCGCACACGGTCACCACCAGGCTGATGGATTCCCGCTGAGTGGGCTCGTTGAGGGTCTGGCCGCTCCGCTCGCACCACCTCTTGACGGTGGCGACCACATCGCGCAGGGCCGACTCGGGGTCGTACGTGTCCACTCAGCCACCCACCAGCGGGACGAGCTTGAGGAAGGTGACGCGCGATCCCGCGTGCAGGCGGACCTTCTCGTCCAGGTCGGTGACCTGGTGGTCGTCCACGAGCACCACGAAGGCGTTACGGCCGAACGCGTCGAGTGTCATCCGCGTCCGCTCCTCGGGATCGGCGTCCGCGCCGGACTCGGCGATCTCGAGGGAAACCCGACGGCGGATCAACTCGGCGAGGGGCAGCGTCTCCTCGAAGACCTCAATGGTCCACGCGGGCCCGCCCGGAGCTCCGACCACCTCGTCGGTGACTGTGATCAATGGCATGGCGGAGAAGGTAACGCTTCCCTCCGACACCTCAGCATTTTGTGTGACCTGACCGCGTACCGGACAGTCTCCACGGTGTACGAGATCATTCCGTGAAGGCGAGGTTGTGAGCGTGTCCTATCCCGCGTACCCGAACAGGGCCGACATGTCGGCGGTGGTGGACGCGGCTCGCCGCGGCGACCGGGCGGCGACGGACGAGGTGGTCTCGCACTGTCTGCCGCTGGTCTACAACATCGTGGGCCGGGCGCTGAACCGGTCGGCCGACGTCGACGACGTGGTGCAGAACACGATGCTGAGCGTCGTACGCGGCCTGCCGGGCGTCCGCGAGCCGCGGCTGTTCCGGTCGTGGCTGGTCGCCGTCACTATGAACGAGATCCGCACCCACACGCAGCGCCGGCCGACCACACCGGCGCCGCCGGAGGACATCGACAACGTGATCGACCCGCGCGCGGACTTCGAGGACCTGACCCTGACTCAGCTCCGCCTCGCCGACCAGCGCCGCGAGGTCGTGCTGGCCACGCGCTGGCTGGACGACGACCACCGCCATCTGCTGTCCCTGTGGTGGCTGGTCGAGGCCGGTCACCTCACCCGCGCCGACCTGGTCGACGCCCTGCGCCTGGAGCCACATCACGTGACCGTGCGGGTGTCCCGGATGAAGGCGCAACTGGACACCGCCCGGCTGGTGGTGCGAGCCCTCACCGCGCGGCCCGGCTGCGCCGGCCTGCGCGACACCGCGTCGGGCTGGAACGGTCAGCCGGCGCCGCTGTGGCGCAAGCGGTTCGCGCGGCATCTCCGGGACTGCGCGCACTGCCCGGACGCGACGAGCGACCTGGTGCCCGCGGAACGGCTGCTCGCCGGCCTGGCGCTCACGCCGCCCCCGGCCGCACTCGCCTCGGACGTCACGCAGAAGCTGCACGCCGTCGCCTCCGTGTCGCCCGTCGCCCCGGCCGGTACGCACGCCGTGGCGGCCGGAGCGAGGTCCGGGCTCTCGTTGTCCAAGACCCTGGTCGGCGTCGCCGCGGCCGTTGCCGTGCTCGGCGGGGGTGGTCTGATCCTTGCCAACTACCCGAGCGGATCGAAGCAGCAGCCGACGAGCGTGGCGGCCTCGCAGCCCGCGACCGCGACCACCGCTCCCGCGCTCACACCCTCCCCGACCGCCGCCTCCCCGACCGCCGCCCTCCCGAGCCCCACCCCGAGCCGGGCGGCGAAGCCCAGCAAGTCGCCAAAGCCGACCCCGTCGCCGGTCAAGTCCACCGCCACGTCGAACGGCTTGTCAGCAGCGGAACGGCGGCTGCTGGTGCTGCTCAACGAGCGGCGTCGCGCGCTCGGGCTGACCGAGGTCAAGCTGGGCGCGGCGCAACACCGGGAGGCGGAGTCCTGCGTACGGCGGAACCTGAACGCGAGCGGGTTGCAGCACTGCGGGCACGAGGTGCTGTTCGCGTCGTCGGGCAACTCCTCGCCGGAGCAGATGATCGAGGCGTGGTTCAACAGTCCGGGCCACAAGACGGCGCTGACGTACGCCAGCTCCCGCTTCGCCGGACCGGCGATCGTGTTCAACGGCAGTCGCCAGGTCGCCGCCATCAACATCGACTACTGAGGCGGTCGCTACGCTCCCCCGATGACGCACGAGAAGGAGATCGTCGAGCCGGTCGACCTGTGCCTTCCGGACGGGCGGCTCAACCCCGCCGCGGTCGGCTGGACCCGCCGGCCGCTGCACCGGGCGAACCTGCGCGGCTGGGGTAGAGCCAAGCGCTGGGAGTACTGGGGGATAGTGACGCCGACCCACATCGTCGGCCTCGTCGCGTCGTCGCTGGACTACGCCGGGGTGCACGGCGTCTACGTGCTCGACCGCGCCACGAAGGTCGAGACCGGCACGGACGTCGTGGTCCCGTTCGCCCGTGGCGTCGTCATGCCGCCGGTTAGCGGCGCGGGCGCCGTGTGCGCACGCGGAGGCGGCCTGTCGATCGACATCGATCAGACCATCGAGGGCAGCACGATCCGTGCCACCGCACCAGGCATCCAGATCGACCTCGTGGTGCCGCTCCCGCCCGGCCACGAGTCGCTCGGCGTCGTGGTCCCGTGGAGCACGCGCCGGTTCCAGTACACGGTCAAGGACGTCGGGCGCCCGGTGCACGGCTCGCTACGGGTCGACGGTACGGCGCACGTCGTGGCCGAGGACGACTCGTTCGCCGTGCTCGACCACGGCCGGGGCAAGTGGCCGTACGCGATCACGTGGAACTGGGCGGCGGGCAGCGGATCGGACGTGTCGATCCAGCTCGGCGGCAAGTGGACCGACGGCACCGGCTCGACCGAGAACGCACTGTTCGTCGGCGGCCGGCTGCACAAGCTCGGCGCCGAACTGCACTGGAGCTACGACCGCCGCGACTGGCTGCGGCCGTGGCGGATCAGCGGTGATCGCGTCGAGGTGGAGTTCCACCCGTTCCACGAGAAGGTCTCCCGCACCAACCTCGGCGTCGTAGCCAGCGAGACCCACCAGTGCTTCGGGCACTTCTCCGGCTGGGCCCAGGCGGACGACGGCGAACGGGTGGCTCTGGACGGCCTGGTCGGCTGGGCGGAGGAAGCTCAGAACCGCTGGTGACGCAGCCGCTCGTTGACCTGCCGGACCACGTCCTCGGGAAGCTTGACCACGCGCCGGTCGTACGTGAGCAGACCGTTCAGCTCGTCCTCCACGTCGGACAGCTGGGTGTAGACGGTCGCGCTCAGACCGGCCCGGATCGCGGGCACGATCTGCTCGGTGTGCAGCCGCGTGAACGCCTCCGCCAGGTCCTCGGCGCTCCGGTACCGCCGGTAACCGAAATCCTTGCGGCTGAAGGCGTGCCCGTCGACGCGCAGGTTGTAGCCGCCGTACTCGGACAGCACCAGCGCCCGGCGGTCGCCGCGTCGCCGCGGCACCCGGAAGCGGCGGAAGTAGACGTGCAGGCTGCGCAGGTCGCCGCCGCCCTGGTCGTGCCAGCCGCTGGCGTGGTCGACAGTACGGGTGCTGTCGAGTTCGGCGACCTCGCGGGCGATCCGGGCCGCGTCGAACTGCCCCCAGCCCTCGTTGAAGGGCACCCACACGGCGAGGCTCACCACGTTGCGCAGGTGCTCGACGGTGTCGCGCAGCTCGGCCCGGAACCGGTCCCGTCCACCGGCGTCGGCACGGCCGAACCAGCGCCGCCACCGGCCCCGGTCGGGCAGCCGCAGCGGCGTCACCGCCGGCGCGGTGACGACCAGCGGGTGGTAACTGCTGCCGCCGTTGACCATGTCCTGCCAGACCAGCATCCCCAGCCGGTCGCAGTGGTGATACCAGCGCAGCGGCTCGATCTTGATGTGCTTGCGCAGCATGGTGAACCCGAGCCGCTTCATGGTGGCGATGTCGGCGATCATCGCCTCGTCGGAGGGCGCCGTGTACATGCCGTCCGACCAGTAGCCCTGATCGAGGATGCCGGCGTGGAAGTACGGCCGCCCGTTGAGCAGCAGCCGGGGCACGCCGTCCCCGTCCGGTCCGACACCGAACGAACGCATGCCGAAGTAGCTGCGTACCCGGTCCGCGCCCAACTCGGCGGTCACGTCGTAGAGGAACGGATCCTCGGGGCTCCACTGCCGTACCTCGGGGATCGGGATGCGAACGGCCACGCCGACGGGTGCGGTGGCCTCGGCCACCGCGACCCCGTCGGCCAGGATCCGGATGCCGGCGTCGCCGGCATCCGCCGTCGCGTGCACCGTCACCTCGACGCACCGCTCGTCGAGGAGCGGGGTCAGGGTGAGGTGCCGCAGGTGTACGGCGGGCACGCTCTCGGCCCACACCGTCTGCCAGATCCCGGACTGGGCGGTGTACCAGATGCCGCCGCGGCGCAACCGCTGCTTGCCCCGGGAGTGGTGGCCGGTGTCGCTGTCGTCCTGGACCGCCACGACCAGGACGTTGGCGTCCTCGCGGAGCGCGTCGGTGATGTCGCAGGTGAACGGCAGATACCCGCCGGTATGGCCGCCGACAGCAACGCCGTTCAGGTAGACCTGGCAGGTCTGGTCGACCGCGCCGAAGTGCAGCAGCAGGCGCGAGCCGGCCGCGTGGAAGCCCACCGGGAGGGTCAGCGGTCGGCGGTACCAGAGCGTCTCGCCCGGCTGGAGCTGCCGCCCGACGCCGGAGAGCGTGGACTCCGGGGAGAACGGCACGAGGATTTCGCCGTCGTAGCGTTCCGGCTCGGTGGACGAACCGGTGATCGCGTACTCCCACCGGCCGTTGAGGTTGAGATAGCTGTCCCGGGCGAACTGCGGGCGGGGGTACTCGGGCAGGACCCGCTCCGGGTCAAGCGTGGAGCCCCACGGGGTCAGCAGCGTCATGCCCGGGCCTCCCGCTCCCGCCGCCGCAGCGCCACGGCCGGCACCGCGATGAGGACCAGCACTGCGAGCGCCATGGGGAAGATGCCCGGCGTCGGAACCTGCTTCACCACGCCGAGATCCTCGTAGACCTCGCCGGCGCCGGTGATCACGGCGGCGCCGAGGTACGGGCCGACGAGCATCGGAACGAGGATGGCGAAGACCATCCGCAGCCCCTGGACATGGCCGGCCCGATCCGGTGGCGAGTAGTCGCGCACGATGGCGCCGATCGGGGCGAGGACGAGCATGAAGCCCGACATCATCACGATCCCGGCGGCGATCACGGGGACCATGCCGCGGGCGAAGAACATCAGCGCCAGGCCGGCGCCGTACACCACTACTGCCGGCAGGAGGAAGCGCACCTTGCCGACGCGGTCGATGAGCCGCCCGCCGACCACGCTGACCGCCGACGCCGTGACGAGGACGACGGCCAGGACGATCGCGTACCCCTCGATCCGCAGGTACCGCTGCAGGTAGATGATCAGATACGGCAGGAACACCTGCGTGGAGATCCCCCAGATCGACCAGGCCGCCAGGGCGAGGTAGAGCCCCGGGTTGGCCCGGACGGCGGCCGGGCGCAAACCGTGGACGACGGCGCGCAGGTAGCCGCCCTCGTGCCGGACGAGTGACGGGCTGTCCTCGACCAGGAACCAGGCCAGCAGACCGGCCACGGCCATGATCGCGCCGATGACCACGAAGAACAGCCGCCAGTTCCCGGCGCGGGCCAGCCCGTCGAACCCGCCGAAGATCACCAGCATCGAGACCAGCGGCATGATGGCGAGCACCGACTCGACCCGGCCACGGTTGGCCGGCTCGGTCACGTCGGTGACCCACGCCTGGAACGCCGCGTCGTTTGCGCCCGAGCCGAGGAAGGACATCAGGCAGTCGAGGGTGATGACCGCGATCGCCGTGACCAGCACGACGTTCGCGACGGGCGCGATGTCCTCCACGAAACCCACTGTCAGGAAGCCGAAGGCGGCGGTGGAGACGCCCCACAGCAGGTAGCCGCCCGCGATGAACGACCGGCGCCGCCCGGTCCGGTCGGAGAGGGCACCGAGCAGCAGGGTGGCGACAGTGGCGGTCACGGCGCTGGCGGCGACCATCGTGGCGATCGCGTTGGGATCGTCGGTGATCGTGTCGTACACGAACAGGTTCAGGTAGATGTTCTCGATGGTCCAGGCCATCTGCCCGACGAGCCCGAGCACGATCAGCGCGGTCCAGGTGCGGGGGCGCAGGCCGGCTGGACCGGCCGAGGTAGCCGGGGTGAGCACGCTCGGGGTGGCGGACACGACGGCCTCCTTCGACGGGTCAGAATATGATCCGTCCCGTCCGGCCGTCGATGGGTCCGGGGTCGGCCAGGCATCTGCGTCCGAGCGGGCACGACGAAATGACCCCGGTACGGAGTCGCCGGACCATGGCCTTCGTCATCAGTCTTTGCGGACGGCGAGGTTGAGGGCAGCGACGGTCAGCCGGGTGAGGTCAGGAAGCTGGTCCTCGCCGAGGGTGACGCCACGCAGGTTGTCCAGCGCCGTCTTCAGCCCGTGAAGGCGACTGCCCCGCAGATCGGCACCGTCGAGGTGGCAGGAGTCCAGTTCCAGGCCGGCGAGGTCACACGACCGCAGCACCAGGCGAGGTAGTCGGCAGGACGACCACGCGCCGTTCGTGAGAGTGCAGTCGGTGAAGGCGACCGAGCCGGCGGCGGCGACGCGCTGGAGGGTGGCGTAGTCAAAGCGGCAGCCGTCGAACAGGACGTCCTTGAGGCGTACGTCGGTGAGTCTGGTGCCGGTGAACCGGGAGCCGGTGATCGCGCAGCGTTCGATGGTGATGCCGGTCAGGGTCGCTCCGGAGAAGTCGGTGCGGGTGATCTCGCAGCCGTAGAGGCTGCCGGCTTCCCAGGTGCTCTCGCTCAGGTCCACACCGGTGATCAGGCTGCTGCGGATACTGGCGTCCTCAAGGTGCGAGCCGCGCCACGCCGAGCCCTCGACGAGGGCCTCGGTGAGGCCGTTCACCAGGTCCGTCGTGGTGTCGAGGTCGTCCGGTTCGAGGTCCGGCAGCAGGAGCTTCACGTCGCCGATCGTGGTGGTGCGCATGTGTCCTCAACCTGTGTGGGCGCGGGGTGGGCACGTCACCCCGCGCGCCCCGTGGCGGGGGCTACTTCTTCTTGTTCCAGTTGTCCCAGCCGGGTCGACTGTCGAACTTACCCTTGTTGGCCCAGGTGGGGCGGTTGTCGAACTTCGCCGCGTCGATCGCCGCGACCGACCGCTGCGGGTCGACGCCGAGGCGGGCGAGTTGCTCGGGTGCGGCGTGAACGAGGACCGCGAGAGCGTTGGTCATGGTGCTCCTCCTTGAGGGGTGAGGTAGTCCGCGGCGGCGCGGACGAGGGCCTGTCGGGTGGTTCGGCAATAGGTGGTCTCGCGGGCGGTGAACGTGGCGTGCTCGAAGTAGCGGTTGCCGGCCTGGGCGCCCCGGCAGAAGTCGTAGAAGGCGCAGTGGTCGGCGCAGTCGTTGAGGGCCGTGACGAACTCGGCGACGTAGTCCAGTTCGCCGGCGCCGGCAAGCATGGCGGTGATCGGCTGTTGGAGGACGTTGCCGGCAATGAAATCGCCGTATCGCGGCTCGGTGATGCCGAGCAGCTCCGGTGACAGCAGCACCACTTGCCCATCCCAGGAGACGGTCGGGATCGGCTCGTACGGGGCGTGGTCGACGTGGCCGGAACGGGTGGCGGCGAGATAGTCGGCCAGCCGGTCCACGTCGCGGATCCGCAGCGGGCTGCCGCCGACGCGACGTGCGATGAGGCGCTGCCAGAACCGGTACGCGTCATCCTCCGGGACCGGTGCGCGGTCAGCGCCCTCCTGCTCTTCGATGTTGAAGCCCACCGACTCGCAACCAGGCAGGCCGGTGAAGAAGTCGACGAGGGCTCCCGCGTGGTCGATGGTTTCCGGGGTGACCACACAGATCACCGAGTACCTCAGCCCCATGTCGGCCAGCATGTGCATGCCGCGCAGGGTGCGAGCGTCCGTCGGGTTGCCGGCCCGATCGAGGCGGTTACGGTTCAACGCGCCCGGTCCGTCGATGCTGACCCCGACCTCGAACCCGTAAGCGGTGAACAGCTCGCACCACTGGCGGTTGATCAGCGTCGCATTCGTCTGGATCTCGTGACGCACCATCCCCGCACGCCGCAGCTCCTCGAACGGGGCCAACAGGTCCCGGAACAGCCCGGTGGGTGTGGCGGTGGGTTCACCCCCGTGCCACACGACGCTCACCGGATGACTGCTGTTCTGCTGGGCTATCGACTCGGCGCAGGCCTGCGCGACCACGCCGCTCATCAGGCGCAGGGATCTCCGGTCGGGCAGGTAGCAGTAGGTGCAGTCGAGGTTGCAGAAGCTCGTCGGCTGCACGACCAGGGTGTGGAAGCTGCCGGAGACCGCCGGTTGGCCGGTGGCGTTGATGAGGCCGAGGCCGTTCACGAGGTGGCCTCCTCGTCGATGCTGGCCGTGGTGGTGCTGACCCGATAGGCGGGAGCGTGGCGGGCCGGCCAGCCGAGGAACCGGTCGAACATGTCGGCGGCGCTGCCCGTGACGCTCGGGTTGAGCCGGTGCAGGTCGTCGATCGCGTCGTGCAGGCAGCCGGCCAGGTAGAGGAACAGGCTCACCGGCACTTCTCGGTACTCGGCCAGGAGCGCGAGCTTCGCTGCGCCGCAGGGCCACGGCTGCCCGCATCGGCGGCACAGCCACAGCGGGCGCATCGGCAGATGTTCCACCTCGGCGGGTACGAGCCGGTTCACCGCGGGACGACGCTGCGGCCCGGTCACGGGCGACCGCCCTCGCGGGCCTGCTGCTCGAACAGCCGACGCCACACGAAGGTGAGCAGCGGCGGATCAGCGGGCCACACCTGCCCCGGCGAGGCCGTCCACCTGGGCTCGGGGCGCCGCGCCTGGCTGGCCATGGCGTTACGCGAGACGTAGACCGTCATGTCGCCACCCCCGTCAGTGACGATGAGCGGCGGGCTCGCCGGGGGAAGGGCGAGCCCGCCGCCGCACCACGGCGGCTGGGAGCAGACCGCCGATCACCCACCCGCGCAGCCCTCATGGCGGTACGCAGGCGGGGACAGCGTCGAGACAGTTCGCTCCCGGAGGGGCCGAGCCAGCGGCCCAAGCCGTGGTGTGGTGCGCCGCTCATCGATCCCTCCATCTGCAGCTCCCTGTCAGTCATCCCTGACATCGGCATCGACACGCGCCGGTGATCTGGGGTGAACTGAACGTAGGGGCGGCCGGTACGGAGGACCGGGAAAATCCGTACCGGGTCCGGCGGCCTTCAGCGGGCAGGGTGATGGTGTGCGAGGGATGACGGACGACATGACGATCGGCCAGCGCGTCGCCTTCTACCGGCGTCGACGCGGGCTCTCCCAAGAGGTACTGGCCGGTCTGGTCGGCAAGACCCAGGAGTGGTTACGCAAGGTCGAGACGAACCGGGCCGACCTGGACCGGCTGTCGGTCATCCGCGCGATCGCCAAGGCCCTCGACGTGTCCCTCGGCGACCTCATCGGTGCGCCGAGCCTGTTCGAGTGGTCGGATGACTCCGGGCGCGAGACGATCCCGGCCTTGCGGGCCGCGCTCCACGACTACCGTCACCTCGCGCCGGCGCTTGCCAGCACGGTGGACGTCGAGGCACCCGCCCTGCGCGAGATCGAGAACGACGTCGCCGAGATCTGGACCGCCTACCAGCACTCGCGGTACGGCACCCTCGCCCGCCGACTGCCCTACCTCATCCACGACTGCCTCACCGCCACCGAGGCGTACGACGGCGACGACGGCCAGCGCGCGCATGCGATGACCGCCTACGCGCACCAGCTCGCCGCGTTGTTCCTTACCAAGCTCGGCGAGGGCGACCTCGCGTGGACCGCTGCCAGCCGAGGGCTGGCCGCCGCCAACGTTAGCCAGGATCACGTCGTCATCGGCTCACTCAGCCGCTCCGCCGCACACTCGCTGGCATCCATCGGGGAGTACGCCCAAGCCCTGGGCCTCGCCGCCACGGCGGCGCGGTTCCTGGAACCCCGGCTCGCCAAGCCGACTCCGCAGCTGCTGTCGGTCTACGGCAGCCTGCACCTCGTCTGCGCGCTGGCCGCCGCCCGAGACGACGATCGCGCCTCGGCCGACACCCACATCACCGAGGCCGACGCCGCCACGAGACGGCTCGGCGCCGACGGCAACCACGTGTGGACCGCGTTCGGCCCGACCAACGTGTCGATCCACAAAACGACCGTGGCGATGGAACTCGGCGACGTGCAACGCGCCATCGCCATCGGCGCCCCACTCGACACCAGCACCGTGCCCGTCGAGCGACAGGTTCGGCACGCCATCGAAACCGCCCGAGCCCTTGCCCGGTGGAACCGCATCGACGACGCGCTCGCCGCGCTCCTGGACGCCGAGGTCATCGGCCCCGACCAGGTGCGCTACCACTCGCTCTCCCGCGACCTTGTCCGGGACATCCTCACCCGCCCCCGGCCACCTCGACTGGCCGTCGAACTCAGCGACCGGATGGGCGTCCGGTCGGGAGGACCGCGCTGGTAGCTGGGCTCAGATCAGCCGGCTCGTGTAGCCAGCCGCTACCAGGCGCTCGAAGGCCTCCCGTACCTCGTCCGGCATCTCCTGGGGGATCGCGAACCCGCGCTCGGCGTACACCTCGATCCGCTGCGTGTCGCCGACCAGCATGTCCACCACCCGCCGCGGGTCGCCGATGCTGCGCACGTAGTCGTCCAGGTCAAGCGGGTTCGACGCGCACACCACATCGACCTCGGGCCACATCAGCCTGCAGGTGGCGTAGGCCCGACGCTGCTGGTACGGCCGAGACATGATCAGCACCGACTTCACCGGGATCCGGTGTTCGGTCAGGAGCCGACGCGAGTACTCCAGGTTCTGCGCGGTGTTCGTGGCACGTGGCTCCACGAGAATCGCTTCCCCGGGTACACCCTGCTCGATGGCGTACTCGCGGTAGTGCACTGCTTCTCCACGCGGAAAACGCTCGACGGTCGTCGGGGCGTTCGCGCCCGTGAACACGATCCTTGGGAACAGTCCCTCGTGAAACAAGCGCGTCGCGATGACAGCCACGCCGAGGTCATGACTCCCCAACCCGATTCCCACGTCGCACGGGCGCAACTCGTGACGCATGTCGTGGTAGCGCCACAGCGTCTCCACGTCCGCTCGGATCGCGTCACGGATCGCCTCGGAAGGTGCCGCCGCATGCCGGTTCATCAGCACCTACCAGTCCGGTCCGCGCTGGGTTCCCTCATGCCGCCAGCGTAGGGGTAGCAGGGCAGCGGCGACGAAGCGCCACACACTGAGAAAATGGTTACCGAAAGTGACGGATTCACGCGAGCCCTCCGCGCCAGCGTTCAGCTGATCAGCCACCCCTCGCCCCGGCCGCCTAGCGCCAGCCCTCCAGATATGAGACTGTCTATGTAACTGAATGTGCCTGTGCAGCTGCATTTAGCGATGTGGGTGGTTCCGTTGGAACAGCTTCCATTGTGGGGACCGAGCACCGACGAAGAGCCGAGACCGAAACCAGTCCTGGCACGACCAACGAAACTCCGCCTTCTGATCACAGTGAAAGCGGCACCCAACCCCTCCGCGCAGTACGGGGAGACTGTCTGCGTCGGGGCACTCGGCATAGACCCACCCTGGACGGGCTGGATTCGCCTCTACCCAATCCACTACCGGCACCTCGATGACGACGGCAAGTTCCACAAGTACGACATCATCCACGTCGAGGCACTCCCAGCCAGGCAGGACCAGCGGCGCGAGAGCTGGAAGCCGATCGTGGACACCATCACCACCGAACGGCATATCGCCAATCGGCAGTCGCGTCGGAACCTTCTCGATCCACTCGTCGAAGACTCCATGTGCCGACTCAACAGACAGGCCCGCGACGACCCGAGCGCACGATCGATCGCTCTCATTCGCGCGGCCGACATCTCGGCGCTTAAGGTCAAGCGACACCCCGGCTGGTCGGCGGAGGATCGCAGGAAGATCACTGGCTACCTCAACCAGCTCGACCTACTGGAACCGGCCAAGCGCAGCCCGCTTCAAGCACCGCGCTTCACCGGCGCCTACCGCTACCGCTGCGCGGACCGTCATTGCCGCGGTCACCAGCAGACACTCTGGGACTGGGAGTTCGTCGCCCTACAGCGTCGCCTGAGCAAGCTCACCGACGCGGAGGCCGAGGAGCAGCTGAGAGACAAGTTCCTCACCCAGCTCTGCGCCGCCGACCGCGACGTCGCCTTCTACGTAGGCAACCAAGCGGCACGACCGCAGTCCTTCAGCATCGGCGGCGTCTACGCACCAAGACGGCCCACCGCCCGGTACCGGCTGCACGTCAACTAATGAGGTCGGCCAGCACGTCGGCATGGCACGCATCCTCGACCCGACACCAGCACGCCAACTGCTTCCCCGCGAGTTCCCGACGCGCCCGCTCAACAAGGGCCGGCTGCCCCACAAGCCACTGCCGATAGAGGCGTAACGCCTCCGCCCGATCATGCTTCCGCAGGCTAAACGGATTGGCCCAAGGAGAACGCCGCAACCCGAACCCCTGCCGCCCCACGTACACGGCACCCGGTGGTACCACCGGGTGATAGAGATCCCCCTGCACACGAACCCGAGGCTGTCCCCCCACGCCGCCAGCGTAATCGGCGACGACCGGCCCCGCGTGGATGCTCGAAGGAAGCGCGTCGACGCCCGGACTGGCGAATGCCCCAATGACCACGAAGGCCCGATGCAGGCTGGCCACCTCAGAGATGACCATGAGGGCAGTCGTCCACGGAACAACCACATGTCCCAGCAACCCCGGCCCGGTCCAACGGCTCCCGAGCACCCACCGAGCGACCACCCACCACCCACGTACACGAAAAAGGCCCCGAACCGGTGTGAACCACCAGTTCAGAGCCTTGATCGTTGGTGCGCCGCCAGGGACTCGAACCCCGAACCCGCGGATTAAGAGTCCGCTGCTCTGCCAGTTGAGCTAGCGGCGCTCGCTGACAACGGGACGAGACGTTAGCACGCCCGCCCAGCACCCCCGAAATCCAGGGTCGGCCTCACCGCACCGCCAGCGTGACCTGCCCGGTCGCGGCCCCCGACGGGTCCACCATCAGGGTGTACGCCCCGGAGGCCGGCAACACGGTCGGCCCGAGTTCACCGGCCCCGTTGATCACGCAGCCGCTGCCGACGGTGCTGCCGTCGGGCGCGCGCAGCGCCAGCACGCCGCACTGGTCCGGCAGGTCGGAGGCGGTCGCGCTCACCGTCACCGACGTGCCGGCGACGGCGGTGAACCGGTAGCCGATGACCGCGCCGGGCCGTTCCACGACGGCGACGACAGGTGGCCCGCCGGGCGTGATCGCCGCCTCGCGGTCCCGGCTGGTGACCAGCCGCAGCGTGGTCGTGCCGGTGCCGCGTTCGGTCGGGTCGACCACCACCGTGTACGTCCCGTCGGCGGGCAGCACCGTGCCGTCGACCTCGCCGGTCCCGTTGATCACGCAGCCGCTGCGCAGCAGCCGCCCCTCGGCGTCCCGCAGTTCCAGCGGCGAGCACTGGTCGGTGAGCGTGCTCGTCGGCACCTCCACGTAGACGCGCTCACCGGCGCGCCCGGTGAACCGGTAACGGGCCCGCGCGCCGGGCTGCTCGACGGTGGCGGTGACCGCCGGGCCGTTCGGCTGCAGCGTCCCGTCGCTGTCCTGGGCCGCGTACACCCGCACGGCGGCTCGGCCGGTGTCGCCGGGCGCAGCGACGACCCGCAGCGCGTACGTGCCGGTGGCGGTGAGGTCGACGCGGTCGACGTACCCGTTGCCCTTGATGTTGCAGCCGCTGGCGATCTCCCGGCCGCCCGGCTCGGTGAGCACGTACGGCGAGCAGCGGTCGCCGATCCCGGGCGCGGTGGCGTCGACGAAGACGGCGTCCCCGGCTCGCGCGGTGAACGTCAGCGGCGCGCCGCCGGGGGTGAGCGTGGCGGCGGCGACGGGTACGGCGGTGATCGGGGTGGCCGCCGGTGGGGTGACCCGTTCGGTGCTCGCGCCGGCGACGGCGAACTCGGGGCGCCCGCTGACCGCGACGTCGAAGACGCACTCGGCGAGCTGGGCGGGCGCGGTGACGCCGGCCCAGCGGCACACCTGTTCGGCCGCCGCGCGCCGGGCCGGGTCGAGGTCGGCGACGGTGACCTCTCGTTCCGGGAACGCGCGGTCGGTGAACGTGCCGGTGTTCTGCCCGTCGTCGTAGTGCAGCAGCGAGCGGTCCGCGGCGATCCGCCAGCTGTCCGCGTACGCGGGATAGAGCTTGCCGAAAGGCACCGGCTGGGCCAACGGCGCCCCGGAGGCGGGCGCGATGTCGTCGGCCGGGTCGCCGTCGAAGTCGCCGAGCAGTCCGCGTACCTTTCCGGCCCGGGTCTCGGCCAGCCGCACCAGGATCCGGTAGCCGTACCGGCCGATCTGGTCCACCGCCGCCGCGGACCCGTCCGGCCACGTCACGTCGTACCCGTCGGTGGGGCCGGTGTCCGACGGGCGGCGGGTGAGCGTGCCGCCGCCGGCCAGGTCGGTGCGGTCCGGTGGTACGGCGAGCGGCGCGCCGTCGACGTGTACCCGCGTGCCGCCGTCGGTGAGGGTCAGCGCGACGCGGTGCGCGCCGACCCGGAACGCGACAGCCGAGTTGACCGAGGCGGTCCGCGTGCCCGCCATCGGGGCCTGCCGGACCTGCACCTCCAGCGGGTCGCCACCGGTGGAGGCGACCAGCGTGAACTCGCCGACTGCCTGGAAGTCGTAGGCGACCCGGTCGAACGTGACCAGGTGCGGGTCGCCGTTGCTGCCGCCGCAGTCGGCGCCGTCCTCGCAGAGCTTCACCGGCCCCTTCGGCGGCGGCGTCTTCTTGGCCGGCTTCTTGCACTCGTCGAGGCTCTTCGGCAGCGTCTTCCCGTCGTACTCGGTGCGCGGCGGCAACCCCTTCGCCGCCCGGTAGCGGTTCTCCGCGAGCGTCGCCTTCACCTCGGCGGTAGGGATGCCGGTGCCGCCGCACGCGCCCTGCGGGACCGCGTTCCGAGAGATGTCGTCAGCGTGGTTCAGCTCGTGGTAGAGCGCGGCGCAGGGGTCACGGGCCACCCCGTCGCCGTACGGGTCGGTGGAGGTCGGGTTCCACGTGACGGTCGAGGAGCCCTTGCCGTCGGCGCTGTCCGGCGTCTCGAACGCGCCGGAGCCACCAGTGGTCGGGATGATCCGCACCCGGGGGCTCTTCTTGTCGCGCAGCCTCGGCAGCAGGCCGGACGGGTCGCCGCCGGGTAGCGCGAACCCGGCCAGGCAGCCGTCGACGGCCGCCTGGAAGTCGACGCCGCTGACCGGCACCCCGGCCGTCGGGTCGACGCCGTAGTCGGCGCGCGCCGGCCGGGCGCCACCACCGACGTACGCGCCGACCACGACCAGCAGCAGCGCCACGGCGGCGGCGGTCGGCCGGCGTCGTCGGCGTACCAGCAGCAGCACGACCAGCGCGACGACGAGCAGCGCGAGGACTCCCCCACCGACGAGCCAGAGCCAGCGTCGGCCGGGACCGCCGTCGTCGGACACGGTGAACGTGCTGGTCCGCAGCACCGTCGCGCCCGCGCACAGGTCCGCCGCGCCGGCCACCGGCAGCGTCACGTAGCCCGCTGTCACCTCGTACCGGCCGGGTGCGCCGACCGGCCAGAGCGTGTCCAGCCCGCCGCCGTCCGGCGTGGCGGCCACCGAGCGGAGGACCACCTCGCCGTCGCGCAGCCGTACCCCGGTCGAGGTCACTGTGGCGGTCGCGCCCGGCTCCACCGTGGTCAGTCCGGCGGTGGCGGCGGCGCCGATCCCGTCGTCGTGGAAGCTGCGGGCGAGCGTCGGCGTGACGTCGCGCCCGTCCCGGCGTACCCCGGTGATCTGCACGGTGCCGACGGCGCTGGTGGCGAGCGCGCAGGCCGCGCCGGTGGCGTTCGTGACGGTGAGGTCGAGGCGGACCTGGTCCCCGGCGCGGTAGTCGGTCTGACCGGGCCGCAGCGCCAGGCCGAGGCCGCCGTCGGCGGGCGCCGCGGCGGCGCTCGCCGCCCCGGTCGCCAGAGCGGTCACGAGTACGCCGAGCGCCGCAGCCAGCCGCAGGGTCCACCTCATGGTGCGGACTGTAGAAGCGGGTGGGCCGGTTTCCGCGCGGTCTGTCGGGGACCGGTCGGAGCCGTATCCTGCTGGTGATGAAGCTCTTCGGTACGGTCGCCGACCTGTACGAGCGCGCGCGGCCCGGCTATCCGCCGGAGATCGCCGAGTCGATCCTCGCCTACCACGGCGGTACCCCGGCCTCAGTGGTCGAGGTCGGCGCGGGCACCGGGAAGGGCACCGACGTGCTGGCCCGCCTCGGCGCGCCGCTGACCTGTGTGGAGCCGGACGCGCGGATGGCGGCCCGGCTGGCCGAGCGGTTCCCGGACGCCCGCGTCGAGGCGACGACGTTCGAGCGGTGGTCGCCGCCGGCCGGCGGGGTGGACGTGCTCGCCTGCGCGATGGCCTGGCACTGGCTGGACGCCGCCACCCGCAACGCCCTGGCCCGACGCGCCCTGGCACCCGGCGGCACGCTCGCCGTCTTCGGGCACCGCTACGACTACGCCGACGCCGGCCAGCAGGCCGCCGTCCGGGCCGCACTGCGATCCGTCGACCCCACCGTCCGGAAGCGGCCCGTCGACTGGTTCCACCGGGACATCCTCGACAGCGGGCAGTTCGACGACGTACGCCGCGAGGTGTTCCGGCGGGAACTGCCGCTGGACAAGGAGCGGTACCTGGCGCTGATGCGCACGTTCGGGCCGTACCTGTCCCGCACCCCCGAGCAGCAGCAGCGCGGGATCGCCGCCCTGGACCGGCTGGTGGACGACTTCGGCGGCACCGTCGTGCTCGACCTGCGGACCACGCTGGTGCTGGGCCGCGCCGATGCTCGGTGACCTGGTGATGACCCGCCGATAGTTGCTGAACCTCAAGCGGCTCGCCGAGTCCGCAGCTCATTCGGTCACGCCGGGCGTCGTTCGACCGGCGCGCTGCTCACCACGCCGTCGGGGCGGACCTCCTGACGCAGACGCGCCAGGTTGACGAACCGGTCGCCGTCGACCGGGGCGGCGTCGAGCAGGCGCAGGACCACAGTGCAGTACTTGGCCATGGTGTTGCGGCCCGGCATGAAGATGGACAACTCGTCGTGGGCGTCCGGCGTCTGCACGAACAGGTCGGCAGGCAGGGACGGCAGCGTCTCCGGGGTGCCCGTCACCGCGACCTTGACCGTCCAGAACGGCCCGGTGCCGTCGAGTACGCGCCGGTCCTGCTCCGGTGTCTCCAGCGCCATCGTCCGCCACGGCTCACCAAGGCAGGTGACGCCTGCCTTCCGTACCGTGGCGACCAGTTCGGCCGTGGCCTCCGTGATGATCTCCTCGGCCCGGTCCCACTCCTGCGCGTCCCGGCCCAGCGGCGTGCCCGGCACGAGCCTCGCCACCACAGTCGTGGCCGGCACGTGCCGCAACCGCGGTGCGGGCTGCGCCTCGAAGACGGCGCGGGCGGCAGCGATCGCGTCCGCCTGAGCCTGACGTTCCCGGCGGACCTCGTCGCTGTGCCGGTCGAGCAGGGCGAGCGCCTGGTCCGGTTCGTCGAGGGCACGCCGGACGAGCTTCACGCTCATTCCGGTGTCCCGCAGCAGCGTGATCAGCATTGCGCGTTCGACCTGCTCGAAGGCGTACGAGCGGTGGCCGGTCCGGTCGTCGACCTCGGCGGGCACGAGCAGCCCTTCGGCGTGGTAGAAGCGCAGCGCCTGCGGCGACAGGTGACACATCTGGCTGAACTCGCTGATCGACAACATGATCCCAGCCTGCCCCCTTCAGTAACCGCAAGGGCAAGCGCCGCCGCCTAATGCTGGGGCAGCCCGGCGGCGGCCGCGATCGCCTCGACCGCCTGCTCCAAGCCGGTGCGCTCCGGGAGGACGAGTTCGCCGGGCCAGCCCAGGATGTCGTGCGCGGCGTACCAGTCGCTCATCTGCTCGGCGGTGAACTCACCGGCCTGCGGGCGGGTCAGATGCCGGCGCAGCGTCTCGGCCAGCGACACGTCGAGGTAGCAGAACAGCGACCGCCCCCGGTGGCCGTCCCGCAGCGAGGTCAGCATGTCGCGGTAGCGGCCGGTGTACAGGATGCCCTCCAGGACCACGTGGTAGCCGTGGTCGAGCGCGAACCGGACCGTCTGCTCGATCAACGCGGGGGCGACGCCGCCGGGCTTGTCCCGTTCGAGCAGGACGATGCGGCGCAGGTAGTCCTGCTCGACGAGGGCGCATCCCCGGCCGTGCCGGTGTCGTAGCTCGCGGGCGATGCTGCTCTTGCCCGAGCCGGAGTTGCCCCTGATGCAGACGAGGACCGTGTCCGGGCTCCCGGTGGTCTCAGCGGACACAGCGCCTCCCTGGCCTCAGGCGCCGCTAACGGATGGGGTCAGGGCGGCGCTCCGAACAGCGGACTCGTGGGGGCCACGGCCTCGGTGCTCCGCTGCCCAAGCTATGCCAGATGCGCTCAGCACGTGGAATTCTGAGGGCCAGCCCGGAGCGGGGCTGGCGGACTAGTCTGTCGCCGGGAAGCTGGGGGTGGACGATGACTGACGACCACAAGGCGGTCGTTCCGGTGTGGACGCTCGCTACCGGGGACATCCGGGTGCCCGCACTGGTCGGGGACGAGCCGATGACGGCTGAGCGATTGGCTGAACTGCGCGGTGTGCTGGCGGTTCTGGCAGACAAGCCGATCGCCACGCTTGAGGTACATCCCCTGCCCGGGACGCTCGACCGCAGCCGCGGTATCCCGCTCGATGCCGCAAGTCCCCTTGCGCATCACCTGTCACAGCTCATCTCGCAATCGGCGAGGAGTTCCTCGGTGGCGGGCGCGACGAGCGCCGCCGGTGAGGGCCTGTATCGCATGGTGATTCCGGCCAAGGTCGCCGCCCAGTTCGGACAGGGCCTCGTTTGCCCGATGGCGGCCAAGGGCACGGCTGGCGGTATCCGCAGTGCACTGGTGAACTCGTCGGGCATCGCCGCCCACGCAACATTCGTGCCGGTCGGCAAGGCGGCGGCGACAGGCGCAGTCGGTGGATCCGCTGCGACAGCTGGCGTCGCTGTCGCCGGTAGCGCGGCGCTCACGGTGGCCGCGCCGCTCGTGCTCATGGCCGTGGCCGTGGGGATGAGCGCCAACGCCGACCACAAGCGCCAGCAGGCCATCGAACGCATCACCGAACTGCTGGAACAGCTGCAGGAACAGAAGCTCGACGATGAGCGCAACGAACTCGACGGCTGCCGCGACACCATCGACAAAGCCGCCGCGATCCTGCTCGACCAGGGCAAGCTCGGTGTATCACTCGGGCTGGACTCGGCGGTGCACGCCATCAACAAGGCGCTGGCCGCCGCGGACCGCCGCCTCACCGGATGGCAGAGCGCGCTGGACAAGCTGCCTGGCGGGAAGGCCGTCGACCTCGGCACGCTGACCAAGTCGTTCCCGGGCGTCGATGAAGACGGCGGCACGTTCCGCGCCCACCTCGAACTCGCCGCCTTGGCCATTGCGCTGAAGCAGCGGGTCATTGTCCTGCAGGCCGTAGAGCATGCCCAGATGGACCCCGACAACCTGTACGAGAGCTTCGCCCGCGCTCTCAAGGCCGATCAGCAGCGCCTCGACAAACTGGAGTCGGGCATCGCGGGTGTCCTCGAACGCCTGTCGGCGCTGGAGCTGACACGCCCCAACAGTCTGCTGCCCGTGCTGACGAACAGCGAGGTCGACCGCCTGATGCGCGCGGCGAATCGCGTACACAGGCTGCGCGACAGCAGCATGGTCAACAACCGCCAGGCAGATGTGGCGATCGAGATCGCCCGCAGCAGGGACGGCTCGGTGGTCGTATTCCCCGCGCTGCCCGCATAGGCGCGGTTGGTCGAGCCGCTCCGCCGCCCGGCCGGCCACGCTTCGGTGGAACGTCATGGGTGCCTCCGGGCCCGTTTGACACCCATGGTGTTCCACCCACGGGCGTCGCCCCGGCGCGCGCCCGACCCGCCGGTCGGCGACGTACGCGAAAAAGGCCCCGACCGGCGTGTAACGCCTGCTCAGGGCCTTGCTCGTTGGTGCGCCGCCAGGGACTCGAACCCCGAACCCGCGGATTAAGAGTCCGCTGCTCTGCCAGTTGAGCTAGCGGCGCTCGCTGACAACGGGAAGAAGATTAGCACGCCCGCGGAGCCGGGTTCCAATCCGATACCGGGGTCCCCCCTTCGGTCGAGCTTAACCGGCGAAAGCGACTAAAACGGTCAGACTGTTCAGCGCCGGGGCGGGTCAGATGGCGTCGATACGGCACGATGTCCGCCAGGCATGTGAGGACAGGGGTGGGCATGGGCAGGTTCTCGCGGGCCGGGGCGACGGTGGGCGCCCTGGTCCTCACGGCGTCGCTGGCACTGACCGGGTGCGGCGGCGGCGACGAGGGGAAGAAGCCGGCGTTCGAGCCCGGCCAGCAGCAGGTCGGCGGCGTCTCGGCCTCGGCGCCCGCCGACCCGAGCGCCGCCCCGACCGGCGGCGCCCCCGCGGCGGCGCTGACTGTCAGCCCGGCCGACGGCGCGGCGAGCCGGCCGGTCAGCACCGAGATCAGCGCCCGCATCCCGGGCGGCGGCACCGTGTCGAAGGTGGTGCTCGCCACCGCCGACGGCACCGCCGTCGCCGGACGGATGCGACGGGACGGGTCCAGCTGGGTGCCGTCGGCCGCGCTGAAGTACGGCACGAAGTACACCGCCACCGTCACCGGCGCCGGCAAGGACGGCCAGACGTACGAGGGCACCAGCACGTTCACCACGATGGCCAAGCCGAAGTCGATGATCGGCTCCGGGCTCTACCTGTTCAGCGACAAGACGTACGGCGTGGCCATGCCGGTGGTCGCCGAGTTCTCCCCGGGCATCCCGAAGAAGGACCGGGCCGCGGTGCAGAAGCGGATGTTCGTGCAGACGGACCCGCCGCAGCCCGGCGCCTGGCACTGGGTCGACAACGGCACCCAGGCGTACTACCGCGCCCCGGAGTACTGGAAGACCGGCACCACGATCACCGTACGGCTGGCGCTGGCCGGAATCCCGCTGAGCAACGGCCGCTACGGCAACATCGACCGGAGCGCCACCGCGAAGATCGGCCGCGCGTTCGAGATGACCGTCGACAACGCGACGAAGCGGATGACGGTCTCCGAGAACGGCACGGTGATCCGTACGCTGCCGGTGAGCCTAGGCAAGAAGAGCACCCCCTCCTCCAGCGGCACGATGGTGGTGATGGAGAAGAAGGAGTCCACCGTCTTCGACACCCGCAGCGAGCCGGACCCGGCCAACCGCTACGTCACCGAGATCGACTTCGCCCAGCGGATCACCTGGGGCGGCGAGTACATCCACGCCGCGCCCTGGTCCGAGGGCGTGCAGGGGCGCCGGAACGTCTCGCACGGCTGCGTCAACGTGTCGATGGCCGACGGGCGGTGGCTGTTCGGCAAGACGCTCGTCGGTGATCCGATCACGGTGAAGGGCACCGAGCGGCGCCTCGCCCCGGGCAACGGCTGGACCGCCTGGAGCTTGAGCTGGTCGGAGTTCGTCGCCGGCAGCGCGCTGCCGGTGCCGGAGGGCGGGCAGCCCGCCCCGTTCTGACCGGCGTACCGTGGTCGGACACGCCACCTCCGACGAAGCGCCGGGCGGCCGTGGAATCGTTACATCCCGGCGGGGTGTTCCGGTTCACGCCCGGCAACGCGTAAGCGCTCCGGCGCGTCTGACCTGAGACGACGCCGAACGGCATCACTTGTGAGGGAATCATGCGAGCTGGCCAGGACGAACCGATCAGGGGCGGGAGCGCCCCGCGCGTCGGCCGCCGCCGCGCGCTGGCGGCCGGGGTGCTCGCCGCCGCGTTGGCCCTGACCTCCGCCTGCACCGGCGGCGGTGGCGGCAAGCCGTCGAGCTGGCAGGGCGGCGGCGACGGTGGCGAGAAGGCCCCGAAGGCCGCCGCCACGATCAGCGAGCCCGCCGCCGACGCCAAGGACGTGCCCGCCTCCACCGCCATCGTCTTCACCACGACCGAGGCGCAGGAGACAACGGTCGAGGTGAAGGACTCCACCGGCAAGGCCGTCGACGGCGCGGTCGCCGCGGACGGCAAGAGCTGGCTGCCGGCCGGCGCCCTGGAGTACGGGCAGACGTACACCGCGACCGTGACGGCGACCGGCGACGACGGCAAGCCCGCGACCGCCACCAGCACGTTCACCACCATGGCGAAGCCGGCCAAGCAGGTCCGGGTCACCAGCTTCCTCGGCGACAACCAGGTCGTCGGCGTGGCCATGCCGCTGATCGTGAAGTTCGGCCGGGCCATCCCGGAGGACTACCGCGACGACGTGCAGCGCCGGATGATCGTCACCGCCAAGCCGGCCCAGGAGGGCATCTGGCACTGGGTGAGCCCGACCGAGGTGCGCTACCGGCCCAAGACGTTCTGGAAGCCGAACAGCACCGTCAGCTACAAGGTGCAGGCGGGCGGGCTGCCGCTCGGCGGCGGCTGGTACGGCCGGTCCGACCTCACCGTCGACGTCAAGATCGGTCCGTCGTTCGTGATGACGGTCGACAACCGCACCAAGCGGATGACAGTCACCCGCGACGGCAAGGTGGTCAAGACCATCCCGGTGAGCCTCGGCAAGAAGAGCACCCCCTCGTCCAGCGGCACGATGGTGGTGATGGAGAAGCTCCGGCACACGGTCTTCGACACCATGGAGGAGCTGGGCCCGGAGGAGGGCTACCGCACCGAGATCGACTACGCCCAGCGGCTCACCTGGGGCGGCGAGTTCATCCACGCCGCGCCCTGGTCCGAGGGCGTGCAGGGCCGGTCGAACGTGTCGCACGGCTGCGTCAACGTCTCGATGAAGGAAGGCAACTGGCTGTTCGCCAACACCCGCATCGGTGACCCGATCACGGTGAAGGGCACCGAGCGCAAGCTCCAGAACGGCAACGGCTGGACCGACTGGAACATGAGCTGGGAGGAGTACGTCAAGGGCAGCGCCCTGCCGTACGAGCCGCCGGCCGCCGACACCCCGGACCCCGACACCACGCCGGACGCCGGTACGCCCAGCGTCGAGCCGACCCCCTGACCTCGCGCACACGACGAAGCCCCCTCCGGAAGGAGGGGGCTTCGTCGTGAGGAGACACACAGGCCATGTCTTGTCGGGACCGCGCTCGTTCCCCTCATGGCCGGGCGCGCCATGGACCTTCCGTCAGCCGGTCGTTGAGGTGGTCAGATGAGCAGCGCGGCCTGGCTCGACGAGTCGATGCGTCAACGGCCCGACCGCAGCGGCATCTACGTGCTCGCAGCGGCGGTGATACAGACCGGCGAGGTCGAGATGGTCAGGTTCGACGCTGCCAGGCTGGCTCCGACGCCCCGGGCCCGCGTTCACTACCGGGACGCGACCGACGGCGAACGGCGCAAGATGGTCCAGGCCGTGGCGTCCATGACTGCAGCGGTCATGTGGTGGTCATGGGAACCGGCATGGACAGCTCCCGGCAGGAACGCGCCCGGCGGCTGTGCATGGAGCAGATGTTGTGGCAACTCGACCGGGCAGGCGTGGAACACGCGAGCATCGAGACCCGCACGGCGTCGCTCAACGCCAAGGACACCGCTGCCATTGCTCAGTTCAAGCGGCGGCGGATCATCTCAGGACGGATCAAGATTGACTTCGTGCGGCCGTACGGACCGCAGAGTGATCCGCTGCTGTGGCTGCCGGACATCGTTGCCGGCGCGGTCAGCAGCGCACACGGCTCAGCTCATGGGCAACAGCTGCTCGCTCCGCTGACGCCCACACTGAGGATGTCCGAGATCGAGCTGCACTGACTGTGAACATGCGCGGGGCCGAGGTCCCGGTCTGCCCCGGGAGTCCTCGGCCCGACTTCCGACCACATCCGCGGACTGATCGGCTCTATGTACCACCCCAGTGTAGGCGTGCTTCTCCGGGCAGGAAGCACATCGCGTCGATTTCCAGCCGGAGTTCGAACGCCTTCCGCAGGGGAGACGCGCACTGGCGGGGCCACGACTCCCCTGCGGTGCCCCTGAAACGACTCACGCCCCCTCGGAGGAGGGGGCGTGATCAGGCAGTGGAGCAGATCCACTATCGGGGTGACTGATGGGAATTGAACCCACGACAACCGGGACCACAACCCGGTGCTCTGCCAACTGAGCTACAGCCACCATGCTCGCCGCTTGCGGTTGCCCGGGCGGTGCGCGGACTAATAATAGCCACACTCCGGCCGACCCCGTCCACCGGGTTCGGCGCGGGCGTCAGAGCTGGGCGGCGATCGCCTTCGCGGCCTCGACGTCCGGGCCCGGCAGCGGCACGAACACGGTCCGCCGGTAGTACTCCAGCTCGCGGATGCTCTCCCGGATGTCGGCGAGCGCCCGGTGGGCCAGACCCTTCTGCGGCTGCCCGAAGTACACCCGCGGGTACCAGCGCCGGCACAGCTCCTTGATCGACGAAACGTCGATCATCCGGTAGTGCAGGTGGGCGTCGAGCCGGGTCATGTCGCGGGCCAGGAAGCCCCGGTCGGTGGCGATCGAGTTGCCGCACAGCGGCGCGGTACGTGGGTCCTTCACGTAGCTGGTCACGTAGTCGAGCACCATGTCCTCGGCCTCGGCCAGGGTGACCGTGGAGCGGCGCACCTCCTCGGTGAGCCCGGACTTGGCGTGCATGCTGCGCACGATCTCCGGCATGCCGTCGAGCACCTCGTCGTCGGCGTGGATCACCACGTCGACGCCGTCACCGAGCACGTTGAGATCGGGATCGGTGACCAGCGCCGCGACCTCGATCAGCGCGTCCCGCCGCAGGTCCAGCCCGGTCATCTCACAGTCGATCCAGACGAGAAGATCAGCCACCGGAACAGACTACGCGCCGCCGACCCGCCCGCGCCTCGGCACGGTGGCCGACGTGGACCGCTAGGGTTTCCTGCGTGCCAGCCGAACCCGCCGCCCCACCCGCCGTCGCCCGCGGCGACGTGGGCGCGCGTACGGTCCGGCGGGTCGTAACGGTGCTGGCGCTGGTCGCGATCCTGCCGGCGCTCTACCTGCCCAACCTGCGCCACGACTACTACGACCAGAAGATCTACATGTCGGCGATGGACTGGTGGGCGGCCGGGCATCCGCTCTACGACTACGTCCAGCCGGACCGGGTGCAGGGCGCGCTCTACTTCACCTATCCGCCGTTCGCGGCGCTGCTGCTGCTGCCGTTCGGCTATCTGCGGCTCGGCGTCGCGGTCGCCACGTTCGTGGTGCTGACAGTGGCCGCCGTGGTGGTGACGACCCGCTGGCTGGTGCTGCCGGTGCTGCGGCGGCACGACCTGCCGCGCGGGTTCGGGCTGACGGTCGCCGTGCTGCTGGTGCTGGCGGTGGAGAGCACCCGGGAGACGCTCACGCTCGGGCAGATCAACATGCTGCTGGTGGTGCTGATCCTGGCCGACCTGCTGTTCGCCGTACCCCAGGGGCGACGCTGGGCCGGCGTGGGCGTGGGACTGGCCGCGGCGCTCAAGCTCTTCCCCGGCATCTTCGTCCTCTACCTGCTGGTCGCCCGCAAGTGGCGGGCGGCGGCGGTGGCGACGGCGACCGCGGCGGCGGCCACGTTGCTGGCGGCGGCGGTCGCGCCCGGTGACTCGTGGCGGTTCTGGACCCACGAGCTGTGGGCCACCGACCGGGTGGGCCGCACCGACTACACCGGCAACCAGTCGCTGTTCGGGCTGCTCAGCCGCCTGTCCGCGTCGGCCGAGGCGGACCGGCTGCTGTGGCTGCTGCTCGCGCTGGCGGTGGCCGCGTTCGGCCTGTGGCGCGCGGCGCGGGCGGCGCGCGCCGGGGACGCGCTGGTGGGGCTCACAGTGACCGGCCTGGTGGGCGGGCTGGTCAGCCCGATCACCTGGATCCACCACCTCTACTGGTTCATCCCCGCCGTGGTGGTGCTCGTCGACGCGGCGCTGGACGCGGATCCGGCGACGCCGGCCGGGGCGCGCCGCCGGGGCGGGCTGTTCGCGCTGGCCGCCGTGGTCGGCCTGCCGATCGTGTACGGCCTGGTGACGTTCCAGGACTGGGGCACCGCCATCGTGCACACGGACGATCCGGTCGACTTTGTCGTCCGCAACGTGTACGTGCTGCTCAGCCTGCTGTTGCTGGTGGTGCTCCCGATCCGCCACCACCGGGACGAACCTCAGATAACACGGACTGAACGGACACACCTCGCAACAAACGGCGATCAGCGCTAATCTGGTCTCAACTACCTCAGATTTCTCCCAGGTAGCACCGATCCCCCGGTGAGGACGGCCCTCCGCGTCGGCAGCGCGGAGGGCCGTTCGGTTCTTCCGGTCAGTCCTGGTCGTCCGGGCACCGGCCGGGCGGCGGGGCGATCGCCGCGCGGGTCCGCCCGTGGGCGCCCGAGCCCACCGCCACCAGATGCCGTTCGGGCCGCGACGCCGGACCCGGCTGCCGGCCCAGCCCGCTCAGCGAGGTGACGCCGAGGCGCCCGGCCAGCACCGGCACCTGGTCCGGCTCGACCACGAAGACCACCTCACGCGGCCGCAGCGGCCGCAGCAGCACCACCACGGCGAGGACCACCAGCAGCGTTCCGCCGGTCAGCAGCGCCCACGCCAGCCCGGGGAACCAGCCGGCCCGCAGCTCGCCCCGCATCCGCAGGTCGAGCCCGTCGGCGCCGTCCACGCGCATCACGACCAGGCTCAACGACCGGCCACCCAGCTCGGGCGGACTCCACTCCAGCGAGCCGATGCCCTCGCGTACCCAGAAGGGCTGGGCCAGCGGCACGGCGACGCCGTCGCCGGCGGTGGCCGGGTCGAGATCGACCGGAAGCGGGCCCCGGGTGACGGCGACGCGGCGCACGGTGCTGTGCGGGACGTCGGCCAGCCACCGCCGCACCTCGTCGGCCGGGGCGAGGCCGAGGAAGACCGGGCCGTGGTCGTCCCGCGCGGTGAGGTGCAGCCGGGCCTGCCCGGTGCGCGCCACCGGCAGGTCGGTGCGCAGCAGCGCGTCCACGTCGGTCACCAGCACCACGCGGGCGGGCGTGCGGACCGGCTCGAACCGGGCGCCGAAACCGCCGTCCGGGTCGGCGTGCCCGGCCGCGAGCCAGAGGCCGGCGCCGGCCAGCAGGGCCGGAACCCCCAGCGCCAGCAGCACCATGCCGGCGATCGTGCGTGCGAAACGCATTCGCGTCGTCCCTCTCGGTAGCCAACTACCCGCCAGACCTTACCGACGCGGGTCGGCCGATCGCCGGATATCGGCGGCACCCGGCCGGGACGGCGACCGGCCCGGCGGATCGTTCCGCCGGGCCGGTGCGTCGCTCGCGTTCAGGACTTCGCCGCGGGCTCCCGCCGGGTACGCGCGAACGCCAGACCGCCGAGGACCAGGCCGGCCAGTCCGGCGACCAGACCGGCCACCCCGAGGGCGGTCGCCGCGCCGGAGCCGGCGTCGTCGTCATCGTCGTCGGCCGCCGCGGCGGCCGACGCGCTCGCGCCCGGCGAGGCGGGCGCGTTCTCGGCGGCGGCCAGCTTGAGCACCGGCGCCGGGTTCTCCGGCTCCTCCGCGCCCGGCGTCGGCTCCTCGATCCACCGGGAGACGTTGCCGTCGGAGTACGTCTGGAGCACCTTGAACACCATCGTGTCGACCTGCGGCAGCGGGCCCATCGACACCGGGAACTCCTGGAACTCGCCCGGCTTCACGCCGCCGTTCGGCGCCGCGGTGAAGGTGAGCTTCGACACCGCCTCGGTGAGCTGGCTGCCGTGCACCTCGATCGGCGGGTCGACCTTGCGCTTCTCCACCGCCACCGTCCAGCCCGGCACCGGCATCGTGGACACCGAACCGACGGGTGCGTTCTCCGGCAGGTTCACCTCGACCTTGACCGTCGACGCCGTGTCGCTCTCGTTCGGCACCCGGAAGGCGAACCGGCCGTAGCCGCCCTGCTTGCCCTCGGCCGGGTTGATCGTGACGTGCGCCGAGGCCGGCCCGGCCAGGCCGAGCACGGTCGTGGCGACGGCGGTCAGGGTCAGCGCGGCGACGGTCGCGGAGCGCCGGAGACGGATCATCAGTGGGACCTTCCCGTTACTTGATCGGCACGGTGGCGGTCACCGTGGCCTGGTCGATGTCGGACGTGCGGACGGTGATGCGCAACTGCCAGTCACCACGGGCCGGCAGGTTGACCTCCCCGGTGGCGTGGTTGTCGCTCAACGGCAGCAGCGGGACCGTGATCGGCTCGATCCCGGCCGACGGCAGGGCGGCGGTGACCTTCCACTCCTGCACCGGCTGCGGCCGGTTGTCCGGGGTGTAGGCGTACAGGTGCATCGAGTTGTTGCCGGTCTCGGCCGGGTCCAGCTCGACCTGCAGCGAGTAGATCGGGCTGCTCAGCGTGGTGGAGAAGTAGCCGGGCGAGGCGCCCGGCGCGTCCGCGACGGCGGTCCGCGCCGGTGTGGTCTGCACGAGCGTCGCCGACACGCCCAGCACCACCGCCGTGATCACCAGCTCGGCCACCACCGCCCGCCGCATCGAGCCCGGCCGTCCGGCGGCGACGCGCCGCCGCACCAGCGCCCGGGAGTACGCGGCCACGCCGATCACCAGCGCGAACAGCGCGATCTTGGCGAGCAGCAGCTGCCCGTACGTGGTGTCGATCAGGGCCTGGAGGCTGGCCACCTCGATCAGCCCCTGCACGGTGCCGGCCAGCAGCAGCGCGGCCACCGCGAGCGCCGCCCAGCGGGACCAGATCGGCAGGATCGCGTCCAGCTCGCGCTCGTCGGCCCGGCGCAGCAGGAACACCGCGAGCATCACCAGGCCGCCGAGCCAGACCGCCATGGCGCCCAGGTGCACCGCGTCCACCACCACCGACACGGCCGGGGCCGGCGAGGCCGCCGCGTGCCCGGCGAGCGGCCAGGTGAACAGCGCGGCGCCGCCGAGAACGGCGAGGATGATCCCGTCGGTGCGGCCGACCGGGCCGGCGAACAGCGGCCGGAGCAGGAACGCCGCCGCGGCGATCAGGCCCAGCCGGACCAGGTGGGTCGTGCCGTACGCGCTGCCGAGCACGTCGCCGAGCCCGGAGCCGGTCACGTCGAACAGGCCGCCGCCGTTGACGTAGGGCACCTGGAGCCAGATCTCGGCCAGCGTCGCCACCGCCAGCACGCCCAGCCCGGTCCAGGCCAGCCGGGCCGGGCCGCGGCGGGACAGCCGGCGCGGCCAGAGCGCGGCCAGCACCAGCGCCGGGCCGACGAGCAGCAGCAACCCGGCGTAGCCGGCGTACTTCGCCACCTTCACCGCGGTCTCGGTCACCGGGTTCGCCCGGTTGTCGGTGCCGCTGTCCGTCGGCGGCTCGGACGGCGCGCCGACGGAGTAGGTGAAGGCGCCGGAGACCGGGTGACTGTCCGCCGAGATGACCCGGTAACTCACCAGATAGGTGCCGCGCCCCGCGCCGGGGTCCACCGGGATGGTGACCTCGGCGCCCTGGAACGTCGGCTCGCCCCGGTCGGCCCGCGAGCCGTCGGGGGCGATCACGCGGACCTTCCCGGGCACCTTGCGGACGCTCTCGCTGAAGGTGATCACCACCTGCGCGGGCGCGTCGGGCACCACGGCGGAGGCGGCCGGGCTGCTGCTCACCAGCACCGCGTGGGCGCTGGCCGGGGTGGCCGGGACGAGCAGCAGGGCGACCAGCAGGAGCAGCAGCCCGGCGACGGCCCCGGATCGGGCGGCGACGGCCCGGGACGGGCGGCGTACGGCAGCAGTCATGACCGCCATGGTTCCCGAACCGGAGCCGATCCGGCGAGCCGGTCCCGGGCGGGCGTGACCGAGCGCCCACCCGGCGCGGCGGCGCGCGCCACGCCGGGCCTGCTCGGAGGTCATGGGAGGGTAGTCGGACGGCGGCGGGAAAAAGTTCCCGGCGTGTGCGGGACCACGGAATGGGCCGAAGGACCCTGTCCCCTCCAGGTACGCCGCGTAACCTCGGGTGACGTGATCCCCGGCTCGCGTGACACCGCCGACGACCGCCCCGAGGCGGCCGCCGAGGCTGTCCGGGACACGGCCACCGGCTGGGCGCTCGCCGCCCGCGACGGGGACCGCGACGCGCAGGCCGCCCTCGTCCGGGCCACCCAGGCCGAGGTGTGGCGCTTCGCCGCCGCGCTCGTCGACCCGGACAGCGCGGACGACCTGACCCAGGAGACGTACCTGCGGGCGTTCCGGGCGCTGCCCGGCTTCGAGGGGCGCTCCAGCGTGCGTACCTGGCTGCTCGGCATCGCCCGCCGGGCCTGCGCCGACCACCTGCGCACGGTGGTACGCCGCCGGCGGCTCGACGCGCGGCTCGCCGCCCAGGCCGCCACCGACCGCCCCTACCCGGACCCGGCCGGTCAGCTCGGCGCCACCGACCTGGTCCGCCGGCTACCGGCCGAGCGGCGCTCCGCGTTCGTGCTCACCCAGTTGCTCGGCCTGTCCTACGCCGAGGCCGCCGACGTGGAGGGGGTGCCGGTGGGCACCATCCGCTCCCGGGTGGCCCGCGCCCGGGACGAACTGGTCGGCGCCGTCGGCGACACGATGACCGGATAGCGGGAACCTTTCGTGACGCTCGGACGACGAATGACTGTGACCCCCTCCCCCTCCCCGGCCGGCCGCTGGCAGACCCTGCGCCCCTGGCTCGGCGTCGCCGCCCGCCTCGGACTGGCCGCCGTCTGGCTGATCGCCGGCGGCACCAAGGTCGGCGATCTCGCCGCCTCCGGCCGGGCCGTCAACGCCTACCAGGTGATGCCGTACGAGCTGGCCACCGTGATCGGCGCGGCGCTGCCCTTCGTCGAGCTGGCCCTGGGTCTGCTGCTTCTCGCCGGGCTGGCCACCCGGGTCAGCGCCGGGATCTCGGCGGTGCTGCTCGTGGTCTTCATCGCCGGCATCGCCTCGGCCTGGGCGCGCGGCCTGGCCATCGACTGCGGGTGCTTCGGCAGCGGCGGCCAGCTCGCCGCCGGCGAGACACCCAGTTACCTCCCGGAGATCCTCCGGGACCTGGGGTTCCTGGCGCTTGCCGGGTTCCTGCTGATCTGGCCCCGCACGCCGTTCTCGGTGGACGGCTGGCTGGCCGGCGACGACACCGTGGAGGACACCGATGAGTAGCCGCAAGGGCCGCAGGGACGCGGCGCGGGTGGTACGCGAGCAGATCGCCCGGGAGAAGCGCCGCAAGCGCACGCTCTGGACCACGATCGCCGCCGTACTGGTGCTGGTCATCGCCGGTGGCATCGGCTGGGCCGTCTACTCCAGCCAGAAGTCGGACGACTTCACCGCGCCGCCCGGCGCGAACGACGCCGGCACCGGCATCGTCCAGGGCACCGGGCCGGTCACCATCGACCTGTACGAGGACTACCTCTGCCCGGCCTGCAAGCAGTTCCAGCAGATCAACGGCGAGACGCTCAACCAGCTCGTCACCGAGGGCAAGGCCAAGCTGGTGTTCCACCCGGTCGCCTTCCTCAACCGCTTCTCCACCACCGAGTACTCCACCCGCTCCTCGGCCGCCTCCGGCTGCGCGGCGCAGGGCGGCAAGTTCCGCGAGTTCACCGACCAGCTCTTCGCCAAGCAGCCGCCGGAGGGCGGCGCCGGGCTCAGCAACGACGAGCTGGTCGACATCGGCGCGGGCGTCGGGCTGAACCGGGACGAGTTCGCGTCCTGCGTCTCCGACGGCACGTACCGGTCGTGGACCGAGCACGTCACCGACGAGGCGAGCAAGGCCGGCGTGACCGGGACCCCGACCATCAAGATCAACGGAAGTGAGCTGCGGGACCGCAGCCCCGAGGGGATCAGGGCAGCGGTGGAGGCGGCCGGGAAGTGATCCCCGCACCCCTGCGCCGGGCCGCGCTGGTGTTCACCGGCGCGGCCGTCGCCCTGCTCACGTTCGCCGCGCCGGCCGCCGCGCACGGCGCGGACGCGCCCGACGGCACCGACTACCGCGCCACGATCACCGGCGTCGAGCCCGACCGCCCCGGGCTCAGCGCCCGCATGGTGGAGGCCGGCGCACGGCTGGAGCTGACGAACGACACCGGCGCCGACGTCACGGTGATGGGCTACTCCGGCGAGCCGTACCTGCGCGTCGGCCCGGGCGGCGTGTACGAGAACGTCCACTCCCCCGCCACGTACCTGAACCGGACGCTGGCCGGCGAGACCCGGCTGCCGGCCGAGGCGAACCCGGCCGCCGCGCCGGACTGGCGGCGGATCGACGACGGGCCCACCGCCCGCTGGCACGACCAGCGCACGCTGTGGCGGGAGGACGCGCCGCCGGCCGCCGTCGCCGCCGACCCGGACCGGGAACATCGGGTACGCGACTGGGCGGTGCCGCTGCGCGCCGGTGACACCACCGGAGCCGTACGCGGCACACTGGACTGGGTGCCGCCGCCCGACCCGTACCCCTGGTGGGTGGCCGCCACGCTCGGCTTCCTGGTGATCGGCGCAGCCGGGCTGGCGCCGGGCGGCACGACCGCCGGGGTACGGGCGCTGCGCGGCGTGGGCGCGCTGCTCGCCCTGGGTGGCGCGGCGACAGTGGCGCTCACCGTCGCCCGGGCGTTCGACACCGGCACCCCGGGCCTCGGCGGAATGCTCGCCGAACTGTTCACCGGGCAGGTGTGGACGCTGCTCACCGGCCTCGGCGCGCTCGCCGCGGGCGGGTACGCGCTGGCCCGCCGCCCGGCCGCCGACTTCGTGCTGGCGCTGGCCGGCGCGTGCCTGACGGTGTTCGCCGGGGTGACGAACCTCGCCGCGCTGTCCCGCGCGATCCCCCCGGCCGCCGGCCCGCCGGTCCTGGTGCGGGTGCTGGTGGTGGTCGGCCTGGCGACGGGAGCCGGCGCGGTCGCGGCGGGCCTGTTGCGCCTGCGCACCGCAGCAAGAGCAGCCCGCCCCACCCCCCACCCAACCCCCACGCCCTGACCATCTGCGAGCGCCGGGCAGCCCAAGTGGAACACCACGGGTGTCAAACCCCCCTCGACACACCCATCACGTTCCACTCCCGCCGCACTCACCCCCCCCGGGCGGCGCGATCTTGCAGTTGCCGCCCCGGGCGCGCGGCTTTTGCCCGGAATGCCCGGGCGGAAAGTGCAAGATCGCGGCGGAGGGGGGACGGGCGGGAGGGAGGGGCTAGGGCGGGGTCAGGACGGGCGGGGGGCGAAGCCGTAGGGGAGCTCCAGGCGGTGGGCCGTCAACAGCGCCTCGTCGGACAGGAGGTCCGCGGTCGGGGCGTCGGCGACGATCCGGCCGCCGTCCAGGATCACCGAGCGGGGACACAGCTCGGCCGCGTACGGCAGGTCGTGCGTGACCATGAGCAGCGTCACCGGCAGGGCGCGCAGGATCTCCGCCAGCTCCCGGCGGGCGGCCGGGTCGAGGTTCGACGACGGCTCGTCCAGCACCAGGATCTCCGGGCGCATGGCCAGCACAGTGGCCACCGCCACCCGGCGTCGCTGCCCGAACGACAGGTGGTGCGGGGCGCGGTCCCGGTGCTCGCTCATCCCGACCGCCGCGAGCGCCTCGTCGACCCGGGCGGCCAGCTCGGCGCCGCGCAGGCCCAGGTTGGCCGGGCCGAACGCCACGTCCTCGGCGACCGTGGGCAGGAACAGCTGGTCGTCCGGGTCCTGGAAGACGATGCCGACGCGGCGGCGTACCTCGGCCAGCGTGTCCCGGTCCCGGGTGACGGTGAGGCCGCCGACGCTCACCGTGCCCTCGGTCGGGGTGAGGATGCCGTTGAGGTGCAGCACGAGCGTGGTCTTGCCGGCGCCGTTGGGCCCGAGCAGCGCCACCCGATCGCCGCGCGGCACGGTCAGGTCCACGCCGTGCAGGGCGACGTGACCGTCCGGGTACGCGTACCGGACGCCGCTGACGTCGAGGGAGGGCGGCTGCTGCACGTACCCGATCATTGCAGGACGAGCGCGACGGCGGCGATGGTGGCCGCGATCGCCGGCACCGTCGCGGCGACCGCCCACTGGCCGGCGGTGGCCGCGCCGGCCCCCTGCCACACCGCCGGCATCCGGCCGGTGTAGCCCCGCGAGAGCATCGCCAGGTAGACCCGCTCGCCGCGCTCGAACGCGCGCAGGAACAGCGCGCCGACCCCGGCCGCGAAGCCGCGCAACTGCCACAGGAACCGCGGGTCGTCGCCGCGCGACACCCGCGCCACCCGCATCCGGCGGGCCTCGCCGACCAGCACCTCCAGGTAGCGCAGCATGAACGTGGCGATCTGGGTGAGGATCTGCGGGCACCGCAGCCGGTCCAGGCCGAGCAGCAGGTCCCGCGTCGTCGTGGTCGCCGCCAGCAGAAGCGACGCGAGTACGCCGAGCGTGCCCTTGGCGAGGATGTTGAACGCGCCGTGCAGCCCGTCCACGGACAGGGCGAGCCCCGCCACCTCGACCCGCTCCCCCGCCCCGAGGAACGGCAGCGCGAACGCGAACAGCACGAACGGCAGCTCGATCAGCGCCCGGCTGAGCAGCCAGCGCGGGCCGACCCGGGCCAGCGCGGCCACCACGGCGACCAGGAGCGCGTACCCGCCGAAGGCCCAGTACGCCTCCCGGGGCGTGGCCACCACCGCGACGGTGAACAGCACCATCGCGGCGATCTTCACCTCCGGCGGGAGGCGGTGCACCGGCGAGCCGGACTCGCGGTAGAGGACGTGCGCGTGCCCGGCGCCCATGGTCAGCGGCTGCCGGTGGACGGGGTCGCTGCGTCGTCCGCCGGGTCGGCACTCGCGGTGGTCGTGTCACGCGCCCCGGGGCCGGCGGACGTGGCGGGCGTGGCGGGGCCGCGGCGGCGGGCCAGCCAGAACAGGCCGGCGCCGAACGCGAAGGTGAGCAGCACGCCGAGCACGCCGGACAGGCCGGTGGAGACGAAGTCGTTGCCGATTCCGCGTACGCCGTAGTCGGCCAGCGGGCTGTCCGCCAGCTCGTGGTCCTTCGCCTCCTGGGCCGGGCAGCTGCCGCCGGTGATCTCGTCGTCGGCGTTCACCGTGCAGCCCTTGAGCAGCGAAGAGTCGAGCCCGTCCGGGTGCGAGGAGGCGTAGTTGCTGACCACGCCCGCCAGCAGCAGCGCCACCAGCAGGCCGCCGAGAAGGAACGGCCACTGACGCTTGCTCATCGGGCACCTCCGGCGACCGGGACGGCGGGAGCCGGCGTGACCGGCTTGAGGGCGCGCAGCGCGTACACCAGGTCAGGCCGGACCTTCGCCACGGTGACCACGGTGGTCGCGGTGATCAGGCCCTCGCCGATGCCGATCAGCAGGTGGGCGAAGGCCATGGTGCCGGCCAGGCCGGTCAGGTTTCCGCCGAGGTCGGTGGTGCCGCCCAGCCAGTACTGCAGGACGAAGCCCTGGGACGCGACCACCACGCTGACCAGCGCGGACACGAACGCGGTCACCGCCAGGCCGGCCGGGGTACGCGGCAGCACACGCAGCAGGAGCGCGATCAGCAGGTACGCGGCGGCGGTGCCGAGCAGCGCCATGTTGGTGATGTTGAGGCCGAGCATCGCCACCCCGCCGTCACCGAAGACCAGCGCCTGCACGATGAGCACCACGGCCACGCAGAGCGCGCCGACCCAGGGGCCGACGAGCATCGCCGCGAGCGCGCCCCCGAGCAGGTGGCCACTGACCCCGGCGGTGAAGATCGGGAAGTTGAGCATCTGCACGGCGAAGATGAACGCCGCCACCAGCCCGGCCATCGGGGCCAGCCGGTCGTCGAGGTCGGCTCGGCCCCGCATCACGCAGAACGCGAGCGCGGCGAGGGCGAGAGCCGCGAAGATCGCGGCGACCGGACCGTTGATGATCCCGTTGGAGATGTGCATCGCCAGGGTGTCCACGCGCTCAGCGTATTTCCAGGAAGGCACTGTTGCCAATATCTGGCAACAACCTCATGATGGCCGTCACCGCGTCCGCGCGTCGCCGTCCGCCGAGCGCACCGGCCCGGCGGTATCGTCACCGCCATGACCGACCGCCTCAAGCCCGGCGACCCCGCCCCCGAATTCACCCTCCCCACCGACGACGGCGGGACGCTCTCCCTGGCCGACCTGCGCGGCCGCAAGGTCATCCTGTACGCGTACCCGGCCGCCATGACGCCCGGCTGCACCAAGCAGGCATGTGACTTCCGGGACTCCCTCGCCTCCCTGCAGGCCGCCGGCTACGAGGTGGTGGGCATCTCGCCGGACAAGCCGGCCAAGCTGGCGAAGTTCCGCGAGCGGGACGCGATCACGTTCCCGCTGGTCTCCGACGCGGACAAGGCGGTGCTGACCGCGTACGGCGCGTTCGGCGAGAAGCAGATGTACGGCCGCACGGTCACCGGCGTGATCCGCTCGACGTTCGTCGTGGACGAGGACGGCAAGATCGAGCAGGCGTTCTACAACGTGCGGGCCACCGGCCACGTCGCCAAGCTGCGCCGGGATCTCGGGCTCGACTGAGGTCGGCGCGCGGTCCGGCTCGTGACGGCCGCGCCGCAGTGGTGACCCCGAATGTGGTCTACGATCCGGAGGCTGTGACACCGGTCCGCGGGCGGTGGTCACGATGAAGGGGCCGTAGCCCAACGGCAGAGGCATGCGGTTTAGGTCCGCACCAGTGCGGGTTCGAATCCCGCCGGCCCTACCAGTCGCCGGTGCCACGCGCACCGGCGACTGTCGGGAAGGTCACGAACGCGGGTCCGCACCGCGTCGCCACGAGCAGGATTACGGCGTGGACCTGCGTTTCTCCCTCGACCCCGACCTGACCCCCGAGCTGCGCGAACAGATCATCGCGCTCTGGGTGGACGTGACGAACGCCGGCGGCGCCGTCGGCTTCGTCGCCCCCGTGACCGCCGACGAGGTACGCCCGCTCGCCACCTCCACGCTCGACGAGGTCGCGGACGGGCCGGACCGGCTACTCGTCGGCCACGAGGGCGAAAAGCTGGTCGCGGTGCTGGTCATCGCCGACAACCGGTTCCACCTCAAGACGCACTGGCGGGTGCTCAAGCGCGTCATGGTGCACCCCGACACGCAGGGGCGCGGCCACGGCGCGGCGCTGATGCGCGAGGCCGAGCGGATCGCCCGAGGGCTGGGCCTGGCGGCGCTGCACGTGACGGTCCGCGACGGGCTGGGGCTGGACCGCTTCTACAAGCGCCTCGGCTACCGCGAGATCGGCCGCCTCCCCGCAGCGCTGCGCCTGTCCGCCACCGACGCCCGCGACGAGATCCTCATGTGGCTGGACCTCCCCACCCCAACCTGACCCCCTCCCCACCTCGCCCCGCCCCGCCTCCCCCCCCGCCCCGCCTCGCTGATCTTGCACTCATGGCCCCGGCAGATCGGGCATTCACGACACGCACGGGTCCCCAAGTGCAAGATCAGCGAGGGCGGGGGCGAGGGGCGGGCGAGGGCTAGGCGCAGCTTGTGGGGGTGGGTGGGGTGGCGGCTGCCTGCACGACGGGGGCCGCGGGGGTGGACGCGGTGGGGGTGGATGCGGTCGGGGTCGGGGAGGTGGGGCGGGGCTTCTTCGGGGTGGGCGTGGTGGCGGCGGGCTTCGCGCCGTACATCCGGACCGCGCTGCGCTGCACCTGGCCCGGGAGCATCCGGACGCCGGTGGCGGTCGCGCGGTTGCCGTACACGTCGGTGACCCGGATCGTGTACGGGCCGGGGCCGGCGCCGGAATCGATCAGCCAGTAGTTGTAGTCCTGCCGCTGGGCCGCCCGCCACGATCCGTTCTGCCGGACCTCGACCGAGCGCAGCGGGTTGCCGTGGTCACCGACCAGGACGGCGAACCACCACTGCGACGAGCCCTCCTTCATGCGGAAGGTGAGCGGCCCGGGCAGCGGCGGGTTCACCACGGCCCGGTAGCTGACCTTCACCACGCCCTGCACCGGGTCGGCGATCCGGGCGAACGCTTCCGCGGACAGGTCGAGGTGGCCGGGGGCGCACTCCGGGCACTGGTCCATGACGAGCACCCGGACCGTGCCGCGCGGACCGGTGACATCGAGGAACCCGCCGCAGGAGGCGCCGGCCGCGTACTCGCCCGGGCCGAGCGCGACGTACATCCGGTTGGCCGGGGCGGCGGGGCGGGAGCAGTTGCCGCCGGCGCCCGCGGAGTCGTAGAAGGTGGCCTTGCCGCTGCGGGTCGTCCCACCGACGGGCGGAGCGGCGCCGAGTGGACCCGCCGCCAGGACCGGGACGCCGGCGGGTGGAGGCGGGGCCGCGCAGGCGGGGGCGGCGCCGCCGCGTACCGCGAGGGCGACAGCGACCGCCGCCGCGACGGTGACCAGACCGGCGGCGGCGAGCCGGCGACGGCGCGTGGCCGCACGGCTGGCGGGCGCGTGGTCGTCGGTCGGCGGGTGGGGTACGGTGCCGTCGGTCACGCCGGTCGATGCTGCCGGACCGGCGTGCCGCCGGACAAGCGAGCTAAGCGAAAGCTAAACCGGCGCGGCGGCTAGTACGGCCGGACCGCGCGGGCGGTGGCGACGATGCCGGCCAGCTCGTCGGCGAGGTCGGGGCGTCCGCGCAGCGAGTCCTCCAGGCGGACGCGCCACACTCCGGTCTCGACCGGGATCCGTTCGTCGCCGGACCAACGGACCCGGTCGCGGGTCTCGTCGAGGGCCGCCCATGTGGCGGGGCCGAGCAGATCGCCGAGTACACGGTAGAGCCAGCGGAACAGTTCCTCGTCGTGGATCGACGCGCCGATGACGCGGGCCGCGTCCCACGCCACCCGGGGCTGGTGGATAACCTGCATCTCGACTCCTCGGTCGACCTGGCTGCCTCACCATCATCGATCCGTGACGCTCCTCACGGCAAGGCCCGGCACGCCGGTCGTGCGGCTCGCCGACCGGTGCCGAGGCCCACCGCCTGCCGTCCGAGGGTCCCCCCGCGGCGCAGCGCGAATCAGTAGCATCGCAGCATGTCAGATCGCCATCAGCTCGCCGATTCCGACGCCCGCTCCGGGGTCTCCGATGTGGAGGCGGGCGAGCCGGTGCGGGAGAAGGCGCCGCGCCGTCGCCGGGGCCGCCGGATCGCCCTGATCGTGCTGCTCGTGATGGTGCTGCTCGCCGGCGGGGGCGCGCTGGCCGGCGGCCTGTACTACCGCTCCGTCGACAAGTCGATCGAACGGGTCGACGCCTTCGAGGGCGTACCGGAGGAGTCGCGCCCGCAGGTCGAGGTCAAGGGCGCCATGAACATCATGATCCTGGGCAGCGACTCCCGCGACCCGGAGAGCACCGGCGGTTCGCGCAGCGACACGATCATCCTGGCCCACCTGCCGAAGGACCGGTCGAGCGCCCAGCTCATCTCGATCCCGCGGGACACCTGGACGGCCGTCCCGAAGTCGAAGGAGGGTCGCGGCGGTCGCGACGCGAAGATCAATGCCGCGTACGCCTGGGGCGGTGTGCCGCTGATGGTGCAGACGGTGGAGAAGTTCAGCGGCGTACGGGTGGACAACGTGGCGATGGTGGACTTCGCCGGCTTCAAGGAGATCATCGACGCGCTGGGCGGTGTCGAGATCGACGTGGAGAAGGGGTTCACCACGAACTACTCGCTGATCGGCACGCGGACGTTCAAGAAGGGCCGCCAGACCATGGACGGCGCCGCCGCGCTCGACTACGCGCGGGAACGGCACGCGTTCCCCGACGGCGACTTCGCCCGCATCCGGCACCAGCAGCAGGTGATCAAGGCCATTCTGGACAAGGCCGCCTCGGGCGGGGTGATGACCAACCCGGCGAAGCTGAACTCGTTCGTCCGCGCCACGTCGAACTCGGTGGCCGTCGACAAATCACTGTCTCTGGTGGACCTCGCGATGGAGATGCGTGGCCTGCGCAGCGGCAATCTGACGTTCTTCACCTGCCCGGTGAAGGGGACCGGCCGGGTCGGCAGCGAGAGCGTCGTGTTCCCGGATCCGGCGCGCGCGAAGACGCTGTTCGACGCGGTCCGCCGCGACTCGGTCCCGGAGATTCTCGCCGTCAGCGGAAAGTAGGACGTCGATCTGCCATGCCGGTGGTGGCGGCGCGGCGGGGCCGCTCGTATCCTGCGATCGTCGTCGGTCTCCGCATCCGGGCCGGCGGCGTCACGGGGGAGGATCGACAATGCCACGCCTTCCGGCGTTCGAGCATCCGGCCGCGCCGTCGAACGATCCGCCGATGAACAGCGGCCTGGACACGACAACGGTCCTGCCCTACGCCGGGTCGCGGGCGTCGACGCGTACCCGATGGGTGCGCGCGTGGATGGTGACCGCGCCCATCGACGTGGCGGCGCTGCTCGCGCCGCTGCTGCTGACCCAGAACTACTGGCGCGGCACGCTGGCCAACGCGGCCCTGACGGTGGGCTTCTTCGCGGCGGGCGGACTGTACCGGCCGCGCCGGCACATCAGCATCCTGGACGAGCTGCCGAGCCTCGGCGGGCGGCTGCTGGCCTCCGGCGCGGTGGTGGCGATCATCGCGGCGCTGCGGCACGACTCGGTGCCGCACGTGAGCGGCTTCGTCCAGGGCGTCGCGTTCTCCGCCGGCCTGGTGATCGTCGGGCGCGCGCTGAACAGCCGGCTCGTCCTGCTGGCCCGTAAGCGCCGGTGGGTGGAGCGCAACACCATCGTCATCGGCGGCGGTCCGATCGGCGGGGAGCTGGCCCGGCTGCTGCGCCGCCACCCGCAGTACGGGCTGCGGTTCGTCGGCGCGGTGGACGCCCCGTCGAGGCCCCGCATGGGGGCGTTGCCGCTGATCGGCACGATCGACGACCTGGAGAAGCTCACCGACATGCTGGAGTGCGAGGTCCTGGTCATCGCCGACCCGGACTGCTCCGAGTCGGAGCTGATGGAGTCGCTGCTGCGTCCGGCCAGCTCGCGGTGTGACCTGTGGGCGGTGCCCCGGCTGTGGGGCTCGCGGTCGCAGGGCGGCTACCCCGACCACATCGGCGCCATTCCGATCGTCAAGATCGGCGACACCACGCTCACCGGCCCCCGGTGGCGGCTCAAGCGGGCCTCGGACGTGGTCTTCGCGGTGACCGCGCTGGTGGTGCTGAGCCCGCTGCTGCTGCTCTGCGCCCTCGCCACGTTCCTCGACGGCGGCCGGGGCGTGTTCTTCCGGCAGGAGCGCATCGGCCGGTTCGGCAAGCCGTTCCACGTCATCAAGTTCCGGTCGATGCGCCCGGAGGACGAGCACGAGTCGCAGACGACCTGGTCCATCGCCCACGATCAGCGGGTCGGGCCGATCGGGCGGTTCATGCGGCGCACCTCGCTGGACGAGCTGCCGCAACTGTGGAACATCCTGCGCGGTGAGATGAGCGTGGTGGGGCCCCGCCCGGAGCGGCCGTACTTCGTGGAGAAGTTCTCGGTGGAGTACCCGACCTACGCGATGCGGCACCGCGTACCGGTCGGGCTCACCGGGCTGGCGCAGGTCAGCGGCCTGCGCGGGGACACGCCGATCTCGGACCGGGCGCGGTTCGACAACTACTACGTCGAGAACTGGTCGCTCTGGCTCGACATCAAGATCGTGCTGCGTACCGTCAGCGAGGTGTTCCGGGGCGGTGGAGGCTGAGCGCCTCGGCCAGGTCGGCGTACCAGTCCCCCGGCGGCGGCAGCTTCGCCGCGGCCCACCGGCCGTGCGCGAGCACGCTGTAGCGGGGACGCCGCGCCGGGCGCGGGAAACTGTCGCTGGTGGTGGGCCGGATCCGGTCCGGGTCCAGGCCGCGCAGGGCGAACACGGCGCGGGCCAGGCCGTACCAGGTGGTCTCGCCGGCGGCGGTGCCGTGGTACGTCCCGGGCGCCGCGTCGCCGGCCAGCGCCGCGTCGGCGAGCGCCACGAGCCGCTCCGCGAGACGGTACGACCAGGTGGGCTGCCCGCGCTGGTCGTCCACCACGTCGAGCCGGTCGCGTTCGGCGGCCAGCCGCAGCATCGTGGTGACGAAGTTGCGGCCGTGGGTGGCGTAGAGCCAGGCGGTACGCACCACGTACCCGGTCTCGGGCAGCAGCCGGGCCACCGCAAGCTCCCCGGCGAGCTTGCCGCGCCCGTACGCGTTGACCGGGCCGGTCGGGGCGTCCTCCGGGTACGGCTCGACCGCGTCCCCGGCGAACACGTAGTCGGTGGAGACGTGCACCAGGCGCGCGCCGGACCCGGCGCAGGCGTGGGCCAGGTGGGCGACCGCGTCGCCGTTGACAGCCGTGGCGTCCGCCTCGCGGGTCTCCGCGCCGTCCACGTCGGTCCACGCTGCGGCGTTGAGCACCACGTCGTGCCCGCTCACCGCGTCCCGGACGGCGTGGGCGTCGGTGACGTCGAGGCCGGCGCGGGTGGCGGCGGTGACCGACAGGTCCGGCCGGGTCCGCAGCACGGCGAGCAGGTCCCGCCCCAGCATGCCGCCCGCGCCGGTGACGAGCACCCGGGTCACCGGTGGCCGGCCGTCTTCAGCGGTTCCCACCAGGCCCGGTTGTCCCGGTACCAGCGCACGGTCTCGGCCAGCCCCCGGTCGAGGTCGATGGTCGGGGCGTACCCCAGCTCGTCGCTGATCTTGCTGATGTCCAGCGAGTAGCGGCGGTCGTGGCCCTTGCGGTCGGTGACCGGGACGACCCGGTCCCAGCCGGCGTCGCAGGCGGCCAGGAGCCGCTCGGTGAGCTGCCTGTTGGTCAGCTCGGTGCCGCCGCCGATGTGGTAGACCTCGCCGGCCCGCCCCTTCTCCTGGACCATCGCCACGCCCCGGCAGTGGTCGTGCACGTGCAGCCAGTCCCGCACGTTGCCGCCGTCGCCGTAGAGCGGCACGGTGCCGCCGTCGAGCAGGTTCGTCACGAACAGCGGGACGACCTTCTCCGGATACTGGTACGGCCCGTAGTTGTTGGAGCAGCGCGTCACCACCACGTCCAGGCCGTGGGTGCGGTGGTAGGCCAGCGCCAGCAGGTCGGACCCGGCCTTCGAGGCGGAGTACGGCGAGTTCGGTGACAGCGGCCAGTCCTCCGTCCAGGAGCCGGAGTCGATCGAGCCGTACACCTCGTCGGTGGAGACGTGCACGAACCGGCCGGCGCCGTGACGCAGCGCGGCGTCCAGCAGCGTCTGGGTGCCGAGCACGTTCGTGGTGACGAACGGCGCCGCGCCGGTGATCGAGCGGTCCACGTGCGACTCGGCGGCGAAGTGGACGATCACGTCGTGGCCGGGCACCACCTCGTCGACGAGCGCCGCGTCGCAGATGTCGCCGTGCACGAAGCGCAGGCGCGGGTCGTCGCGTACCGGGGCCAGGTTCGCCAGGTTGCCGGAGTAGGTGAGCTTGTCCAGCACGGTGAGCGCCGTGGGCGCCGTCGCGGGCACCCCGGCCGCGTCGCCGCCGGGCACGCCCAGCAGCATCCGCACGTACTCCGACCCGATGAAGCCGGCGCCGCCGGTGACGAGGATCCTCACGGGTGGAGGAGTCTACGCCGTACCCGCAGCGCAGGCGGGACGTCGACGGGCCACGGTGGTGACGGCGTCACGGGTAGTCTCCGCGAGTGCGTGGAATCCTTCTCGCCGGCGGCACCGGGTCCCGGTTGTGGCCGATCACCCGGGCCGTCTCCAAGCAGCTGATGCCGGTGTTCGACAAGCCGATGGTCTACTACCCGCTCTCCACTCTGGTGATGGCCGGCGTGCGGGAGATCCTGGTGGTGACCACTCCGGAGGACCGCGCCCAGTTCGAGCGGCTGCTCGGCGACGGCAGCCAGTGGGGGCTGCGGCTGGCGTACGCCGAACAGCCTCGTCCGGAGGGCATCGCGCAGGCGCTGGTGCTCGGCGCGGACTTCATCGGCGACGAGTCGGTGGCGCTGATCCTCGGCGACAACATCTTCCACGGCGTCGGGCTCGGCCGGCAGCTCGCCCAGCACGGCGAACCGGCGGGCGGCCGGGTCTTCGCGTACCCGGTGGCGAACCCGCAGGCGTACGGCGTGGTCGAGTTCGACGCCGACGGCCGGGTGCTCTCGATCGAGGAGAAGCCGGCCCGTCCCCGGTCCCGGTACGCGGTGCCCGGCCTCTACTTCTACGACAACCGGGCGGTCGACATCGCCCGCAAGCTGACGCCGAGCGCGCGCGGCGAGCTGGAGATCACGGCGGTCAACGAGACGTACCGGGCGTGGGGCGAGCTGACCGTGACGGTCCTCGACCGGGGCACGGCGTGGCTGGACACCGGCACGTTCACCTCGATGATGCAGGCCGCGGAGTTCGTCCGGGTGATCGAGGAGCGCCAGGGCATGAAGATCGGCTGCGTCGAGGAGGTGGTCTGGCGGTCCGGGCTGATCGACGACGAGCGGCTGCGCGTGCTCGCCCATCCGCTGACCCGCAGCGGCTACGGCGAATACCTGCTGGGCCTGCTGGCCGAGCGGAGCGGGACCGAAGGATGAAGATCCGGCCGCTGAGTATCGAGGGGGCGTGGGAGATCACGCCCCGGCAGCACGGCGACTCCCGCGGGTTGTTCATGGAGTGGTACCGGTTCGACCGGCTCGCCGAGGTGGTCGGGCGTCCGCTGCGGCTGGCCCAGGGCAACCTGTCCGTCTCCGCGCGGGGCGTGGTCCGCGGCATCCACTTCGCCGACGTCCCGCCCGGCCAGGCCAAGTATGTGACCTGCGTACGCGGGGCCGTGGTCGACCTGGTGGTGGACATCCGGGTGGGCTCGCCGACGTTCGGCCGGTGGGAGGCGGTGCGGCTGGACGACGTCGACCGGCGAGCCGTCTATCTCAGCGAGGGCCTGGGGCACGGTTTCTGCGCGCTGACCGACGACGCCACACTCAGCTATCTCTGCTCCACCACCTACAACCCGGGCGCCGAGCACACGGTGCACCCTCTCGACCCGGACCTGGCGATCGACTGGCCGGCCGAGGCGCCGGTGCTGTCGGCCCGCGACGCCGCCGCGCCGAGCCTGGCCCACGCGCGTACGGCCGGGCTCCTACCCGACTACCGCAGTACCCGCACCTGTGCCGCACCGTTCGGGGGCGACGAGTGACAGGCGGTTCGCTGGTCGACGCCGCGCAGTCCTCGTCGGACCCCGGCACGACACCGCCGCACCGGCGCCGGGCGGCCGGTCTGCTGCGGCGGCTCGTCGCGCCCGAGCGCCTCTATCTCGGCGCGCTGGGACTGACCGGCCTGGCGGCGGTCATGTCGGTGGCGCTGCCCGCGGCGGAGCGCGGCGAACTGTCGGCCAACATGGTGAGCGCGACGCTCGGCGCGGCCGTCGGCGGGCTGTCGCTCGACACCTTCCTCATCTCGCGTCCGGCCGGCTGGGTGCAGTCCCGGGGACGGACGTACGTGATCGCGATCCTCGGCGTCGCCGTACTCCTCTCCGGTGTCGCCGCCGCGCTGCTCACCGCGGCGGCGGGCGTCGGCGCCTATCTGGTCGGCGTCGGGTCCGCGGTGGGTCTGACCGTGTTCAACACGGTCTCGTCGCTCGCCCTGCGGCAGCGCAGCTTCCGGCTGGTCTACGCGATGCGCGCGGCGAGCGGCGCGGTCCTGGTCGCCGGGTACGCCGCCCTCTACGCCGCCGGCCGGCTCGACGGCGGCGTGTGGAGCATGGTGTGGCTCGCGGTGCAGTGGCTCAGCGCCTTCGCCGTGTGCGGCCTGGTCCTGGTCCGGCTGCGGCGGGCCGGCGCAGCCCCGGCGCCCACCTCGACCGGCGCGGACCTCCGGGCCGACCTGCTCGCGGCCGGGAGCCTGCACCTGGGCATCTTCGCGCAGATGATGACGTTGCGGTTCAACCAGGTCCTGGTGGCCCGGTTCGCCGGGGCCGGTCCGCTCGGCGTCTACGCGCTGGCGGTCGCCGCCCTGGAGTTCGCGCAGGCCGGAGCCGTGGTGCGGGCACAGCGCATCCTCGCCGACCGGGACGGTGGGAACGGCCCGGACCCGACGCGGGCGGTGGTGACGGCGGCCCTGCCGATCGCCCTGGCCGCGATCGTCGGGCTCGGCGTGCTGGGCTTCCTGGCGCCGGAGTACCGGCACGCCTGGCTCCTCGGGCTGCTGCTCCTGCCGGGCTCGCTGGCCACGGCGGCCGGAAAGAGCTGGAGCGCCCTGCTGCTGAAGCGGCGGGGTGAGAGGGCGACCACTGTGGTCGCCGTGGTCACGTCGGCGGTCGCGGTTCCGGCATACCTCGGCGTCATCCCGTGGGCCGGTGTGGTCGGGGCGGCGGTCGCCTCCTCGCTCGCCTACGCCGTACACGCGTTCGCGTCGAGAGCGAGCCTGCGCCGGGCGCAGCCGCCGAATCCTGGGATGGTGTGAGATGGACGTCTCGATCGTGGTTCTCGCCTGGGAGGACTTCCACCGCACCCGCGACTGCGTGCTGTCCCTGCCCGCCGAGGCCGAGATCGTCGTGGTGGACAACGGCAGCTCGGCGGAGATCCGCGAGGCGCTGAGCGGGTTCTGCGCCCAGCAGGGCGTCACCTACGTCCAGTCCGGCTCGAACCTGGGGTACGCCCGCGGCATGAACCTCGGCGTACGGCACACCAGCAGGGCGAACGTCATCCTCTCCAACAACGACATCGTCGTGCACGGTGACGCGGTGGCCCGGCTGCTGACAGCTCTGGAGGACCCGGAGGTGGGCGCCGCCTTCCCCGCTGTGGTGACGCCGGAGGGCGTGCCGCAGACCGAGGGCGGCCGGTTCCTGACCATGGGGGTCGGGCTGGGCCACGCCACCGGGCTGAGCCTCGTGGTGCCGCGCCTGCGGATCGTCGCGCCCCCGGAGCAGGCGGACTGGCTGACCGGGCCGTTCGTCGCGTTGCGGCGCAGCACCTTCGACGCCATCGGCGGAGTCGACGAGACGTCGTTCTTCTACTCCGAGGACATGCGGCTGTGCTGGGCGGTACGCCGGCAGGGCAAACGGCTGGCGTACGTGGCGGACGCCGTGATCATGCACGAGGACGACGCGACCGCCAAGCGGCGCTGGTCGGCGGAGGAGATCTCCGAGCGGCGTACCCGGGAGTTCATCCGGGCCAGCCGGGACCTGGGCGGCCGCCGTGGTCGCGTGGCGGCCACCGCGTACGTCTGCGGCATCCTGCTGCGGGCGGCGGTGGGCCGCGACTCCGTGCGCCGCGCGATCGCGCGCGGGGCCGTCGCGGGGCTGCGTGCGTCGTGAAGGTGCTCTTCGTCTGCACGACCGGTGGCTCCGGGCGGCGGCAGTTGGGCGGCGCGGAACGGATGCTCGCCGAGCTGGTGCCGGCGCACGCCCGTACCGGCGTCGACGTGGTGGCCGCCACCTCGGACGACGAGGTGGGCCGGTCGCTGCGCGAGGCCGGGGTGCCGTGGGTCGGGCTCGGCGCGACCAGCCGGATCGACCTCGGCTACGCGCGTCAGATCCGCCGTCTCGTCCGCGAGGTGAAGCCGGACGTGGTCTGCGCCCATCTGCTGTCCGCCGCGATGCACGCGCGGGCCGCGCTCAGCCTGGACCGCACCCCGCTCGTGGTCACCCTGCACAACAGCCTCTGGCAGTACCGGGACACCGCCGGGTCGTGGCAGCAGAAGGCCGCCACCCAGTCCAACATCGCGCTGGACCTGGCGATGCGCCGCCTCCGGCCGCACGCCACGGTGGCGGTGTCCGAGTTCGAGGCCACCGAGCTGCGTGAGCGGGGCCGCGTCCGCAACGTCCACCTGATCCCCAACCCGCTGCCGGCCGACTGGCCCGCCCCGAAACCCGCCGACGCGCCGGCGTCCGGCCGGCGTCCAGTGGTCGGCTACCTGGGCCGGCTGGAACGGGAGAAGGGCGCGGACCTGCTGGCCGAGACCGCCGCGCACCTGCCGGAGATGGACGTCCGGGTCGCCGGGGCCGGCTCGCTGCCGATCGCGGCCCGGCCGAACCTGGAACTCGTCGGCCGGGTCGTCGCGGCGGACTTCCTCCGCGGGATCGACTGCCTCCTGGTGCCGTCGCGGGTCGAGTCGTTCGGGCTCAGCGCGTTGGAGGCGCTGTCCCTGGGCGTACCGGTGGTGCACACCGGGGCCGGCGGGCTGGCCGAGGTCACCCGGCACGCCACCGGCACGCTCGCCGTCCGGGCCGACCCCAGCCCCGCCGCGCTGGCCGGCGCCGTCCGCCGGGCGCTGGCCCAGGCCGGGCCCGCCGAGGAGCGGCGGGGCGTGGCCGAGTGGTACGCCCAGGAGTACGCCTTCGACCGGTGCGTGACGCGCTGGCAGAGTCTGTACCGGTCGCTGCGGTGACCGCCGTGGAACTGACCGTCGTCACGGTGCTCTACCGGTCCGCCGGCATGCTCACCGAGACGCTGCCCACCTGGGTACGCAGCGCCGAAGGGCTGCCGGTGCGGTTCGTCTTCGCCGACAACTGGCCCGAGGACGGCTGCGCGGAGATCATCGCCGGTTGCCTCGACCAGGACCGGTACCGGTACCTTCCCGACTCGTCCAACCCGGGCTTCGCGGCCGGCTGCAACCGGGCCGTCGCGGCCACCACCACCGGCCACGTGCTGCTGCTGAATCCGGACGTCTGGCTGCCCGACGGCGCGCTGGCCCGCATCTGCGCCGCCGTCGCGGAGGACCCCGGCACCCCGGTCGCGGTCGGCCTGGCCATGCACGGCGGCGAGTACGTGGGCATCGACCTGAATCCGGTCTCGCTGTTCATCGACCGGTCCGCCACGACGGCACGGGCGCCACTGGGCCCGTCCGGCGGCGCGGCGGTCTTCCCCACCGAGCTGTACCGCAGGTTCGGCGGGTTCTACGAGCACCTGTTCGCCTGGGGTGAGGACGCCGACCTCGCCCTGCGGCTCCACGCCTCGGGGGTTCGTACCCGGGCGCTGGATCTGATGCTGCCGCACGCCGGTGGGCACAGCGTCGACGGCGACGACCGGCTGCAGGGATTCCGGGCCTTCCTCCTGGCCCGCAACCGGCTCCTGGTCGCGGCGCGCACCCTCACCTGGCCGCTGCTGCTCGTCGCGCTGCCGGTCCTCGCGTTGGCGCACGTCGCGCTCGCCGCCCGGCGGGTCCGCCAGGGCCTGCTGCGGCCGTTCCTGCGCGGCGTGGGACACGGCCTGCGGCAGGGGCCGGCCGCCCGCCGGCAGTGGACCGGCAAGCGGTTCGGCTTCGCGACCCTGCTCAGCTATCTGACAGTTCGGAGAGCGTGATGACGGGACACCCGTGGAGTGTCGTGACTGTCACCTACAACTCGGCGGACACGCTGCGCCGCTGCTGGCGCGGCGAGAAGCCGTACGAGTGGATCGTGGTGGACAACGCGTCGTCCGACGACTCGGCGGCGGTGGCCCGGGAGCTGGGCGCGCGGGTCGTCCGGCTGCCGGAGAACGTGGGCTTCTCCCGCGCCAACAACGTCGCGCTGCACGAGGCCGCCGGCAGGTACGTCCTCTTCGCGAACCCGGACCTGGAGGTCCGCCCGGACGGGCTGGAGGCGCTCGCGCGGCACCTGGACGCGCACGGCGGACTGGTGGCGCCCCAACTGCTCTCCACCGACGGGACCCCGCAACCAAACGGGCGTGGCTTCCCGTACGCCACCGCGAAGCTCGGCAACCGGAAGCTGTGGCCGCTGTCCCGCCTGCACGAGTCGTACCGGATGGTGGCCGAGCCGGGCGAGGTCCGCTACGTCGCCTGGCTGATGGGGGCGGCGGTCGCCGGACGCACCGGGGACCTCGTCGAGCTGGGCGGATGGAACGAGCGCTTCTTCCTCTACTACGAGGACCACGAGCTGGGCCTGCGGGCGTGGCAGCGCGGTTTCCCGGTCGCCCTGCTCGGTGACGTGCGGTGGACCCACCACTGGGCGCGGGCGACGAACTCGGTGCGGTGGTCACCGGCGCACACGCTGGAGTTGCGCAGCGCCCGGATCTTCTTCGGCATGTTCCCCGAGTTCCTGGTCGGCCTGCCGCCGGCTGCCCGCCGGCACCACCGGGCGGCCGGGCTGATCGGTTCACGGGTGCCCGCGCCCCGCCCGCCGGTGGCCGGCTGAGCCGGGTCGGTCCGCGTGTCTCCCCTCCTGAAGGCCGCCGTCCGGCGTGCGCTCGTGTCGCAGCCGCTGGCGAGCGCGTACCACGGGCGGGCCAACGGTTTCGGCGCGCTGCGGCTCGTCTTCGCGCTGGCCGTCGTGCTGTCCCACACCGCCGCCCTCGGGTTCGGGCGTCCGCTGCTGCACCGGGTCGACCTGGGCGCCCTGGCGGTGGCGGGCTTCTTCACGATCTCCGGTTTCCTCGTCGTCGGCTCGGCGCGACGCAACTCGGTGCCCCGCTTCCTGTGGCACCGGGCGCTGCGGATCTGGCCCGGGCTGTGGGTCTGCCTGCTGTTCACCGGCCTGGTCGTGGCGCCCCTGCTGTACCTCGACCGGCACGGCACGCTCGACGGGCTGTGGCGCAGCCCGGGCGGCGTGCTCGACTACCTGCGACTGAACTGGTGGGGCGGGCTGCGGCAGTTCGGCATCGCCGACCTGCTGCGCGGTGACACGCCGTACTGGCACTGGCAGGGCGGGAACACGATCAACGGGTCGTTGTGGACGCTCGCCTACGAGATCTACTGCTATCTGGCGGTGGCCGTCCTGGCCGCGCTGACCGTCCTGCGCCGGCAGCTCCGCTGGGTCACGCTGCTCGCCGTGGTCGCGGTGTTCGGCGTCCTCTGCTGGAACCACCTCCAGCCCGGTGCGGCGCTCTGGACCAGCGGGGCGGTCGGTCCGCTGCCGATGCTCGGCGCGCTGCAGAAGACCTACCTGCTCTGGTTCGGGTTCATGTTCCTGGCCGGCGGGGCCGCCGAGCTGTACCGCGACCGGCTGCCGATGAACGACGTGCTCGGCGTGCTCGCGCTCGGGACGGTCGGCTGGCTCGCCGTGCGGGGCGACTTCGTCGGCCCGGGGGTGTACGCCGTCGACGGGGCGTTCTTCGCACCGGCGCTGCTCGCCTACGCGTACGCCGTCCTCTGGCTCGCCGTACGGCTGCCGCGCGTGCTGCACCGCGTCGGCCGCGACAACGACTACTCGTACGGGGTCTACATCTACTCGTTCTTGGTGCAGCAGGTACTCGCCAAGTTCGGCCTGCCGGCTCTCGGCGTGGCCGGGTTCTTCCTGGTCAGCGCCGTGCTCAGCCTCGGGCTGGCGATGCTCTCCTGGCATCTGGTGGAGAAGCCGGCGCTGCGGGGAAAGGACTGGACGCCGCCCGCGCTGCGCGAGCCGCCGGATCGGCCGGGTCAGGACGGTCCCGACGCGCCTGCGCTGCCCGGGCGCGCGGCGGGCGCCGAGCCGGATCCGGCCGCCGCGCCGGCCGCTGGCTGACGGGGGCCGGCGGCGGCCGGGGCGGCGGCTTGCGCGCCAGGTTGCCGGCGACGGGGCACCGGTAGCGCCCGCGCCGACAGGGAGGGGTTGTCGGCGGCGCCCAGCGCGACCGCCAGGAGCAGCACGGCCACGGCGCCCAGCCACAGCCACACGTCGAAGAAGAAGATCTGGGCCGCGAACCCGACCAGCAGGAGGCGGGCCGGCAGCGACCGGAGGTGCCGGTAGAGCAGCACCAGGAGCGCCAGCAGGCAGGCCAGTCCGATCAGGCCGAAGTTGTACCAGAACGTCAGGTAGGTGTTGTCGAAGACCTGGGCCTGGCCGTCGCCGATGCCGACGTTCTCCAGGAACCGCACGTTTGCCTCCGGCCCGTTGCCGAAGACGACTGTGGACCAGTCGCGGGTGATGCCGTCCCAGACCACGCTCATGCGCGTGAAGCGGGCGTCGGCGCTGGCCGGGTCGGAGATCCGTGATCCCGCCACGTCGACGGAGTCCACGGCGCTGGCGGTGGGCGCGGCCGGGGTCGGCGCGACGGGCTCCGGCGGCAGGGAACTCGCCGCCGGAGGCGCCGGAGCGGCCGGACTCGGCGCGGCCGGACTCGGCGCGGCCGGACTCGGCGCGGCCGGGCTCAGCGTGGCCGGGCTCAGCGTGGCAGCGGGCGATTCGGGGGCCGGCGCCGCCGAACTCGCTGCCGGAGCGGCCGGGCTCGGCGTGGGTGCGGCGGTGGTGGTGTCGGGCCGCAGGGCCGGCGGGTTGACCGCCACGAGCGTGAAGGTGACGGCGGCGACGGCGGCAGTGGCGCCCAGGCCGCGCCAGCTGACCTTCCGCCACTGGAAGAACAGCCAGAGCCCGAGCGCGAGAACCGTGCCCACCCAGGCGCTGCGGGTGCCGGAGAGCACCAGGCCGACGAGGTTGGCGGTGACCGGCACGTACCAGAACCGGCCCCGGAGCGTCAGCGCGACGAGCACCATGGCCATGGCGAACGTGCCGTAGATGATGGGGTGCCCGGACAGGCCCACCGCCCGGGTCGCGTCGAACGCCGAGGTGTAGGTCCAGTCGTAGGCGAACTGGTCGAAGATCGGCCAGCTCCGGGAAGCGGTCTGGTACTTGGCGAACACGGCCACGGCGACGCTGAACCAGGTGAGCGCCTCCGCGATCCGCCGGACGGTCCGCCGGTCGTGCCGTGCCTCCTCGGCGAGGTGCCAGGCCAGCACGCCGAAGCACAGCAGGGGCGCGACGCCGACCGCGATCGGCTTCACCCCGTGCCAGTGGACGAGCCCCGCGAGCACCGCGCACGCCGGGAGCAGGAGCGCCGCCGCGAGCGCCTTCGGCGGCCACCCGTCGCGTTCGGCGCGCAGCACCCGCCCCCACGCGGCGAGGAGGAACAGGACCAGCAGCAGCGCGTACGAGGGATTCGTCGGATAGCCGACGTCGATGGTCACCGGGACGGCGAACGCGATGACGAAGACCGCCCAGGTGATCCGGACCGGGTCCGTCAGCACCCAGCCGAGCAGGGCGCCGACGGCGACCCCGAGCGCGAGCTGCCACCTGCCCGTCAGCAGGAACCCGGCCGCCAGAACGACGAGGCCGAGGCCGAGGTAGCGGAACCTGCGCTCCACGCCCCTGATCCGGTCAGCCAACACGCGCACCGCACGATCGTACGGATCAGCAGTGGCCGATCGGCACCAGCCCCGGGGACGGGGACGCGGACCCGCAGTTCCGGGCCTGTCGACGCACCTGAGTGGTGGGTTAGGGTGACGGCCGGTCGGCAGGCGGGGATAGGGATCTACGTGGTGACACGGGTGGAACCAGCCGATGTGGACAGAACCGGCGCGGCGGTGGGCCGACCGCCGGGGCCCCGCCCGATCCTGTGGGACAGCACCGCCGTCCTCGCGCTGCTGTGCCTGCTGCCGATCCTGCACGACGTCAAGACCATGCTCGGCGCGCCGTACTGGCTCGACGAGGCGTGGGTCGCGCTGTCCGTCCGGTTCCCGCTGGGCGACCTGCCGGTCACCACGTCGTCCAGCCCGCTCGGCTGGAGCTTCCTGCTGCGGCTGGTGCCGGACCCGGACGACCTGCGGCTGGTCACCCTGGCGTTCCAGGGGCTCGCGGTCGTGGCGGCGTACGGGCTCGGCAGGTCGCTGCGGTGGTCGACGCCCGGCCGGGGCGTGGTGGCCGGCGCGGCCTGCGCGGCGGCGGTCCTGCTGCTTCCCGCCCAGCAGGTGCGCCACGACCTCAAGCAGTACACCGCCGACGCCGCCGTGGCCGTGGGCGTGCTCGCCCTGGTCGCCTGGGTCGAGCAACGGTGGTCGCGGCGGCGGCTCAACGTGCTGACCGCCGCCGTCGCCGCGGGCATGCTGTTCAGCCACGTCACCGCGATCGTGGCGCCGTGCGCGTTCGGCGGGCTGCTGCTGGTCACCACGGTCCGGCGGCAGTGGCTACGCCTGGTCGAGGTGGCGGTGGCCGGGCTCAACGCCGGGCTGGTCCTCACCGGCGTCTACTTCGGCATCTCGATGCAGGGCCGCAACGTACCGATGCAGCAGTTCTGGGCCGGCAACTTCCCCGGCGTCACCGAACTGCCCGGCTACCTGGCACGGCAGGTCGACACGCTGATGCCGGTGGTCGGCGCGCCCGGGCTGGTGGTGGTCGCCCTGCTCGTGGCCGGCACGCTGACGCTCCGCCGGCACGGCCGGCCCGCCGCCGCGGTCGCCGTGATGCTCCTGCCCGTGGTGGCGACGATCGTCGGCGTCGCGAAGGTCTATCCGCTGCTGGAACTGCGTACCTCGCACTTCCTGCTCGTCACCGCCGCCGCGGTGGCCGGGCTCGGGGTCGCCGGGTCGGCGAGCCGCGCGGCCGGCCTGGCCTGCCGCCGGCTCCCCCGGGTGCGGCCCGCCGTCCTGGCCGCGGCCGCCTGCGCGGTAGTGCTCGGGGGGTACGCGGCCGGCAACAGCCACTGGTACCGGTTCGACGGGAACGAGCCGGGGCTCTACTACACGGCGATCGCCGTCACCGACGTGCGTTCGGCGACCGAGTACGTGGCCCGGCACCGGCTCCCGAACGACGTCGTGGTCATGAACAACGCGGCCTGGTACGGGTTCGCGTTCTACTCCCGGCACGAGCGGCTGAGACTGGTGGTGCCGCACGGCAACACGGTGGGCTGGTGGGTCGACATGCCCGAGCGGCCGGACGTCGTGGTGGTGCCCGGCCACGACACGACTGCCGTGCAGGCCGGTCTCCGGCACGCGGTCGAGCTGGCGGCCGAGCGCGGCGACGGGGCGCGCGTCTGGCTGATCCGCTCGCACGTCGTCGGCGACGAGGTGGACGCCTGGCGGCAGGCGCTCGCCGCCTACCGCGTCGAGCAGGTCACCGGCGGGGTCGAGCCGGTCGCGCGGATCAGCGCCGCATGACGCGGCGCGGCGGTCAGCTGCCGCGCTGCCACAGGTCGCGCAGGGCGTCCCAGTCGCCGTCCACACCGTCCTTGCAGAGCGTCTCGATGTAGAAGGCCCCCTGCATGTCGTCGGGGTCCCACCAGACGCCGCAGATCGCCCGGCCGTCCTCGCCCTCGAAGGCGTACTCGACGTAGCTGCCGGGCTTGCCGGTCACCCCGCCCTTCGTGGTGCTCGCCTCGCGCAGCCCCGGCGCCAGCGAGCCGCCGGCCAGGTTGAGCTGCTGGCGGTACGCCCGCGCGGTGTCCTTCTGCTTCTGTCCCGGGTAGAGCGTGAAGTGCAGCCACGCGCCGCCGTAGTGGCAGAACACGTGCCCCTTCTCGTCCGCCGGCAGCTTCGGTGCGCCCGGCTCGTTGTAGACGGTGCAGCCGCCGATCCGGGTCAGCCAGGGCTCGACCAGCGGGGCCAGCTCACCCTCGAACTTGGCCTTGTTGATGGCGAGCTGCGTGGCCTCGTAGGGCGGCAGCGACGGGCTGGCCGACGGCGTGGGCGTCGCGGCCTCCTTCTCGCGTCCTGCGCCGAGGAAGAACCCGGCGGTGCCGGCGACCAGGGTGAGCACCAGGGCGCCGACGATCGAGATCCAGTCGCGCCGCTTCGGCGCCGGCTGCACCGGGGCGATCCGGCGTCCGCCGGACGGGTCCAGCGGGTCGGTGGCCACCGGCGCCGAGCCGACGGCGGGTGGCGCGGAGACGGCGGACTGCGCGGGGACCCCGGAGGTCGCGGAGACGGCGGCCGGGGACATCGGCGCGCCGGAGATCGGCTGGGCCGCCATCGCCCAGGGCTGCGGAACCCACGGCAACTGGGACGGCGGGGAGACCGGGGCGGCGGCCGGGGGCGGTGGGAGCATCTCGGCCGTCGGGGTGCGCTGGTAGTCCATGCCGAGGCTGCGGAACAGCCGCTCGGCCGCACCTTCCTCTTCGGACGGGTACGCGATCCAGGGCTCGGCGGCGGCGAAGTCGGCGTTGACGTACCGGTGGCCGCCGGGGGTCTGGGCCAGCACGTTCGCCGCGTTGGCGAACGCCTCCCGCCAGCGCTGGTCACCGGCGGCGGCGCCTTCGAGGACGGCGACGGTGACCGGGCGGTCCTGTCCGTCGAGAGCCGCCCACGCCCGGCCGACCTGGCACTCGCCCAACGTCTCGGTGAACCTGTACGGCCCCTCCGGCTGCATGCCCCACTCCTCTGTTCACCCGCCGTGCGGATAGTACAGAGAGCACGCTCATCGGACCTCCCTGCGGTCGCGCGACGCTTGCGCTCTGAAAGTTTTCATGCATAGAGTCGGCTCGTGAATGAAAGCGGTGCGGCCTCCCCTGACCGCCTGCTCGACCTCTTCCACGGCGTACGGCTCACCCCGACGCAGCGCCGCATCGCGCACTGCCTGGTGCGGCACGCGGGCGCGGCGGCGTACCTGTCCGCCGCCGAGGTGGCCGAGCTCGCAGGCGTCAGCCAGCCGTCGGTGACCCGGTTCGCCATGGCGCTCGGCCACGACGGCTACCCCGCGCTGCGCCGCCGCCTGCGCGAGCTGGGCGCGCGCGACGGCGCCGACCAGGACCGCGCCGGGAACGCCCTGCAACGGGCGGTGCACGCCGAACGGGACAACCTCGACCGGCTCGCCGCGCAGCTCGCCGACGCCGACCGGGTCGCCGAGGTGGGCCGCCTGCTCGCCGCCAGCCGCCCGCTGCCGGTGCTCGGGCTGCGGGCCGCCGCGCCGCTGGCCGCCTACTTCGCCTACTTCGCGGCGAAGGTGCACCCGGACGTACGGGTGTTCGACGACGGCGGCAGCATGCTCGTGGACCGCCTGGACCAGGCGGTGGCGGCCGGCGCGACGGCGATGCTCGCGTTCGTGCTGCCCCGCTACCCCCGGGAGACCCTGGAGGCGCTGCGCGAGGCCCGGGACGCCGGCCTGACCGTCGTGGCGATCACCGACTCGCCGGTCAGCCCGGCCACCGAGCACGCCCAGGTGGTGCTGCCCGCCGCCGTCGGCGCCGACCTCGTCTTCGACCTGCACACCGCACCGATGACCCTGGCCATGGTGGTGCTCCAGGCGATCTGCGACGCCGCACCGGCCGAGACCCAGGACCGGCTCGAGGCGTTCGAGTCGTCCGCCGCCCGCCGCCAGTTGTTCCTCGGCTGAGAGGAGTACGAGATGCACCAGCCCGTCCGCGCCGCCCGCGGCGTCACCCGCACCGCGAAGGGGTGGCCGCAGGAGGCCGCCCTGCGGATGCTGATGAACAATCTCGACCCGGAGGTGGCCGAGCGCCCCGACGACCTGGTGGTCTACGGCGGCACCGGCAAGGCGGCCCGGGACTGGCCGTCGTACCACGCGCTCGTGCGCACGCTCACCGAGCTGCGCGACGACGAGACGATGCTGGTGCAGTCCGGCCGGCCGGTCGGTGTGATGCGGACCCACGAGTGGGCGCCGCGCGTGCTGCTGGCCAACTCCAACCTGGTCGGCGACTGGGCCACCTGGCCGGAGTTCCGCCGCCTGGAGTCGCTGGGCCTGACCATGTACGGGCAGATGACCGCCGGTTCGTGGATCTACATCGGCACCCAGGGCATCCTCCAGGGCACGTACGAGACGTTCGCCGCCGTCGCCGCCAAGCGCTTCGGGGGCACGCTCGCCGGCACGCTGACGCTCACCGCCGGCTGCGGCGGGATGGGCGGGGCGCAGCCGCTCGCCGTCACCATGAACGGCGGCGCCTGCCTGATCGTGGACGTGGACCGGTCGCGGCTGGACCGCCGGGTGCACGACCGCTACCTCGACGAGGTGGCCGACTCGCTGGACGACGCCATCGAGCGGGCGCTCGCGGCCAGGCGGGACCGGCGGGCGCTCAGCGTCGGCGTGGTCGGCAACGCCGCCGCCGTCTTTCCCGAGCTGCTGCGCCGGGGCGTAGCCATCGACATCGTGACCGACCAGACCAGCGCGCACGACCCGCTGTCGTACCTGCCGGAGGGCGTGGACCCGGGCGACGCGCGGGACTACGCGGCGGCCAAGCCGGCCGAGTTCACCGACCGGGCCCGGGCGTCGATGGCGAAGCACGTGGAGGCAATGGTCGGCTTCCTGGACGCGGGCGCGGAGGTCTTCGACTACGGCAACTCGATCCGGGGCGAGGCCAAGCTCGGCGGATACGAGCGGGCGTTCGACTTCCCCGGGTTCGTGCCCGCGTACATCAGGCCGTTGTTCTGCGAGGGCAAGGGCCCGTTCCGCTGGGCCGCGCTCTCCGGCGACCCGAAGGACATCGCCGCCACCGACCGGGCGATCCTCGACCTGTTCCCGGAGAACGAGTCCCTCGCCCGGTGGATCCGGATGGCCGGCGAGCGGGTCGCGTTCCAGGGTCTGCCGGCGCGGATCTGCTGGCTCGGCTACGGCGAGCGGGACCGGGCCGGGGTGCGGTTCAACGAGATGGTCGCGTCCGGCGAGCTGAGCGCGCCGGTGGTGATCGGCCGGGACCACCTGGACTGCGGCAGCGTGGCCAGCCCCTACCGGGAGACCGAGGCGATGGCCGACGGCTCCGACGCGATCGCCGACTGGCCGCTGCTGAACGCGCTCGTGAACACCGCCAGCGGCGCGTCCTGGGTGTCGATCCACCACGGCGGCGGCGTCGGCATCGGCCGGTCCATCCACGCCGGGCAGGTCTGCGTGGCCGACGGCAGCGCCCTCGCGGGGCAGAAGATCGAGCGGGTGCTGACGAACGACCCGGCGATGGGCGTCATCCGGCACGTTGACGCCGGCTACGACGACGCCCGCGCGGTGGCCGAGCGCACCGGCGTCCGCATCCCGATGGCCGAGTAAGGAAGGGCCCCTTGTTAACGCATTCTGCATGGGAAGGGTCCCTTCCTAACCGGTTCCGGGAGCTGTGGGACGAGATCGCGCCGATCGGGCGCGACGAGGGCAGCGGCGGCTACCTGCGCTACGCGCTGACCGAACCGGAGCTGCGGCTGCGGGAGTGGTTCCACAACCAGGCCGACGCCCGCGGGATGCCGGTTCAGCAGGACGGCAACGGCAACCTGTTCGCCTGGTGGGGCGACCCGGAGGCCGGCGACGCGGTGCTCACCGGCAGCCACTTCGACTCGGTGCCGCACGGCGGCGCGTACGACGGTCCGCTCGGCATCGTCAGCGCGTTCCTCGCCGTGGACGAGCTGCGGGCCGCGGGCATCACCCCGGAACGGCCGGTGGTGGTGGCCGCGTTCGTGGAGGAGGAGGGCGCGCGGTTCGGCGTACCCTGCCTGGGGTCGAGGCTGCTCACCGGCGAGATCGACGTCGACCGCGCGGCCGGGCTGCGCGACCAGGCCGGGACGACCTTCGCGCGGGCGCTCGGCGAGCGGCCGGCGGGCGCCGACCCGGCGCTGCTCGGCCGCTTCGCGGCCTTCGTGGAGCTGCACGTCGAGCAGGGCCGCGCGCTGGTCGACCAGGACGCGCCGGTCGCGGTGGCCTCCGCGATCTGGCCGCACGGCCGGTGGCGGTTCGACTTCACCGGCGAGGGCAACCACGCGGGTACGACAGCGATGGCCGACCGCCGCGATCCCATGCTCACCTACGCGTTCACCGTGCTGGCCGCGAACAAGGAGGCCCGGCTGCGCGACGCGCACGCCACAGTGGGCCGGGTGTCGGTCGAGCCGAACGCCACGAACGCGATCCCGTCCCGCGTCACCGGCTGGCTGGACGCGCGGGCGGCCGAGGCGGAGACGCTGTACGGTCTGGTCGAGGCGGTACGCGCCAAGGCCACCGACCGGGCCGGCCGCGACGGCACCGCGCTGACCTGCACCCAGGAGTCGGCGACCCCGCTCGTCGCGTTCGACCGCGGGCTGGCCGACCGGCTGGCCGCGCTGCTCGGCGCGCCGGTGCTGCCCACCGGCGCCGGGCACGACGCGGGCGTGCTGGCGGCGCACCTGCCCACCGCGATGCTGTTCGTGCGCAACCCGACCGGGGTGTCGCACTCCCCCGCCGAGGCGGCCACCGACGCCGACTGCGCCGCCGGGGTGACCGCCCTGGCCCGGGTCCTGGAGGAGCTGGCATGCCGCTGACCCGCTGGCTGGCCGAGTACGCCTGGCTGCCCGACCGCGCCGAGCCCACCCGGGACGTGCTGATCGAGGCGACCGACGGGCGGCTCACCGCTGTCACCCCGCTGACCGGGGACGGTCCGCCGACCGCCGGGGTGGAGGTGCTCGGCGACGCGGTACGGCTGCCCGGGCTGACGGTGCCCGGCCTGGCGAACGCGCACTCGCACGCGTTCCACCGGGCGCTGCGCGGGCGCACCCACGACGGGCGCGGCGACTTCTGGTCCTGGCGCAGCCTGATGTACGCGATCGCGACCCGGCTCGACCCGGACACCTACCTGGCGCTGGCCCGCGCCGTGTACGCGGAGATGGCGCTGTCCGGGATCACCTGCGTGGGCGAGTTCCACTATCTGCACCACGGTCCCGGCGGCACCCCGTACGACGACCCGAACGCGATGTCCGCCGCGCTGGTGGAGGCCGCCGCGCACGCCGGGATCCGAATCACGCTGCTGGACACCGCGTACCTGGCCGGGGGCGTGGACGGCGCGCCGCTGACCGGGCCGCAACGCCGGTTCGGTGACGGCGACGCGCTGCGCTGGGCGGCGCGGGTGGACGCGTTCGGGCCGGCCGACGACCACGTCCGGCTCGGCGCGGCCATCCACTCGGTGCGCGCGGTCCCGGCCGAGCAGCTCGCCACCGTGGCCGGCTGGGCCGACCGCAACGGGCTGCCGCTGCACGTGCACCTGTCCGAGCAGCCGGCCGAGAACGACGCCTGCCGGGCCGTGCACGGCTGCACCCCGACGCGGCTGCTGGCCGACCACGGCGTGCTCGGCCCGCACACCACAGCGGTGCACGCCACCCACCCGACCGCCGCCGACGTGGCGCTGCTCGGCGACAGCCGTACCCGGGTCTGCGTCTGCCCCACCACCGAACGCGACCTGGCCGACGGGGTCGGCCCGGTGCGGCGGATGGCCGACGCGGGCAGCCCGCTGAGCCTGGGCAGCGACAGCAACGCCGTGGTGGACCTGTTCGAGGAGGCCCGCGCGCTGGAGATGGACGAGCGGCTGCGTACCCGACGGCGGGGGCACTTCACGCCGGTCGAGCTGCTCGGCGCCGCCACCGTCGGCGGCCACGCCGCGCTGGGCTGGGGCGACGCCGGCCGGCTCGCCGTCGGGCAGCGGGCCGACCTGGTCACGGTACGGCTGGACAGCGCCCGCACCGCCGGGGTGCCGCCGGCCGGCGCGTTCTTCGCCGCCACCGCCGCCGACGTGACGAGCGTGATCGTGGACGGGAGGCCGGTGGTGGACGGCGGCCGGCACCTGACCGTGGACGTGCCCACCGAGCTGCGGGACGCGATCGCGGCGGTGACCGCGAAGGAGGACTCGTGACGCGCGGCAGCCTGCTCGTCGACCACATCGGCGAGCTGGTCACGAACGACGGCCGCGACGGCGACCCGCTGGGCATCAGGCGCGACGCCGCGCTGCTGGTCGAGGACGGCCAGGTGGCCTGGATCGGGTCGGCCCGCTACGCGCCCGCCGCCGACCGGCGGATCGACGCCGGTGGCGCGGCGGTACTGCCCGGCTTCGTGGACAGCCACGCCCACCTGGTCTTCGCCGGGGACCGGGCCGCCGAGTTCGCCGCCCGGATGGCCGGCGAGCCCTACACCGGCGGCGGCATCCGCACCACAGTCGGCGCCACCCGCGCGGCCTCCGACGGCGACCTGCGCGCCACTGTGGGCCGGCTACGCGCGGAGATGCTGCGGCAGGGCACCACCACCGTCGAGATCAAGAGCGGGTACGGCCTCACCGTCGCCGACGAGGCCCGCTCGCTGCGCATCGCCGCCGAGTTCACCGAGGACACCACGTTCCTCGGCGCGCACGTGGTCCCCGCCGAGTACGCCGACCGCCCGGACGACTACGTCGGCATGGTCTGCGGGCCGATGCTCGCCGCCGCCGCGCCGTACGCCCGCTGGATCGACGTGTTCTGCGAGCGGGGCGCGTTCGACGCCGACCACGCGCGGGCGATCCTCGCCTGCGGGCAGGCCGCCGGTCTGGGCGTACGGCTGCACGCCAACCAGCTCGGCCCCGGGCCGGGCGTACGGCTCGGCGTTGAGCTGGGCGCGGCCAGCGTCGACCACTGCACCCACCTGACCGACGCCGACGTCGACGCGCTGGCCGGCTCGGAGACGGTCGCCACGCTGCTGCCCGGCGCCGAGTTCTCCACCCGGTCGCCGTACCCGGACGCCCGGCGGCTGCTCGACGCGGGCGTGACAGTCGCGCTCGCCACCGACTGCAACCCCGGCTCGTCGTACACGTCGTCGATGCCGTTCTGTGTCGCGCTCGCCGTACGCGAGATGCGGATGACCCCGGCGGAGGCGGTGTGGGCCGCTACCGCCGGTGGGGCGGCGGCGCTGCGCCGCACCGACGTGGGGCGGCTGACCCCCGGGGCGCGGGCCGACCTGATCATCCTCGACGCCCCGTCCCACCTGCACCTGGCCTACCGGCCGGGGGTGCCACTGATCCGCCAGGTTCTGCACAACGGAGTGCCGCGATGACCACAGTGACCATCCTGTCCACCGGGGTCACCCCCGCCGACGTGCTCGCGGTGGCCCGCGGCACCGCCAAGGTCGTGCTCGACCCGGCCGCCACCGAGGCGATGGCGACCTCCCGGTCCATCGTGGACCGGATCGAGGCGGCCGGGCGGCCGGTGTACGGCGTCTCCACCGGGTTCGGCGCGCTCGCCAACACGTTCGTCGCACCGGAGCGCCGGGCCGAGCTGCAGCACGCGCTGATCCGCTCGCACGCCGCCGGGGTGGGCGCGCCGATGCCGCGCGAGGTGGTACGCGCCATGATGCTGCTGCGGGTCCGCTCGCTGGCGCTCGGCCGCTCCGGGGTACGCCCGCTGGTCGCCGAGGCGCTCGTGGACCTGCTCAACCACGACGTCACCCCGTGGGTGCCGGAGCACGGCTCGCTCGGCGCGTCCGGCGACCTGGCGCCGCTGGCGCACTGCGCGCTGGTGCTGCTCGGTGAGGGCTGGGTGCTCGGCCCGTCCGGGGAGCGCGTCCCGGCCGCCGACGCGCTGCACCAGGTCGGGCTGAAGCCGGTGTCGCTGGCCGCCAAGGAGGGGCTGGCGCTGATCAACGGCACCGACGGCATGCTCGGCATGCTGCTGCTGGCCGTCTCCGACGCCCGGCACCTGTTCGCCATGGCGGACGTGACAGCGGCGCTCGCCATCGAGGCGATGCTCGGCTCGGAGCGGCCCTTCCTGCCCGAGCTGCACGCGATCCGCCCGCATCCCGGCCAGGCCGCCTCGGCGGCGAACATCCACCGGCTGCTGCAGGGCTCGGCGGTGATGGACTCGCACCGCGACGACCTGGCGCACGCGGTGCAGGACGCGTACTCCATGCGCTGCGCCCCGCAGGTCGCCGGCGCGGCCCGGGACACGCTCGACTTCGTCGAGGTGGTCGCGGGCCGGGAACTGCTGTCCGTGGTGGACAACCCGGTGGTGCTGCCGGACGGGCGGGTCGAGTCGACCGGCAACTTCCACGGCGCGCCGCTCGGCTTCGCCGCCGACTACCTGGCCATCGCCGCCGCCGAGGTGGGCGCGATCGCCGAACGCCGGGTGGACCGGCTGCTGGACGTCACCCGCTCCCGGGAGCTGCCCGCGTTCCTGTCCCCCGACGCCGGGGTGAACTCCGGGCTGATGATCGCCCAGTACACCGCCGCCGGGATCGTGGCGGAGAACCGCCGGCTCGCCGCGCCCGCCTCGGTCGACTCGCTGCCCACCAGCGGCATGCAGGAGGACCACGTCTCGATGGGCTGGGCGGCCACCAAGAAGCTGCGCACCGTGCTGGACAACCTGACCAGCCTGCTCGCGGTGGAGCTGCTGGCGGCCGTACGCGGGCTCCAGCTCCGCGCCCCGCTGACGCCGTCACCGGCCGGGCAGGCGGCGCTCGACGTGCTCGGCCGCACGATCGGCGAGCCGGGACCGGACGTGTTCCTCGCGCCGCTGATGGAGGCGGCGCGCGACGTGGTACGCGGCCCGGAGCTGCGCGCGGCGATCGAACGGGAGATCGGCCCCCTCGGCTGATCTCAGGTGGCGGGCGGGAGCACCTTCGCGACCAGCTTGGCCAGCTCCCGCAGCGCCTTGCCGCGGTGGCTGACCGCGTCCTTCTCCTCGGGCGTCAGCTCCGCGTTGGTGCGCTCCTGCCCGTCGCCCAGGAAGATCGGGTCGTAGCCGAAGCCGCCCTCGCCGCGCGGCGCGCGCAGCAGCCGGCCGGACTGGCGGCCGTCGACCAGGTGCTCCTTGCCGCCCGGCAGCACCAGCGCGACGGTGCAGACGAACGCCGCGCCCCGGTGCTCGTCCGGCACGTCGCCGACCTGGTCCAGCACGAGCTGAAGGTTGGCGTGGTCGTCGCCGTGCCGGCCGGACCAGCGGGCGCTGAACACACCCGGCATGCCGTTGAGCGCGTCCACCGCCAGCCCCGAGTCGTCGGCGATCGTCGGCAGGCCGGTACGCCGGCAGCCCTCCCGCGCCTTGATCAGCGCGTTCTCGCCGAACGTGAGGCCGGTCTCCGGCAGCTCCGGGTACTCCTCGACGTCGTCGAGGCCGAGCAGCGCGATCCGGTGCGCGCCGAGCGCGCCGTCCAGGATCCGCTGCAGCTCGACGAGCTTCTTCCGGTTCCGGGTGGCCAGCAGGACCTTGTTCATGACGAGAGCGCCTTCCGCTGCGCGTCGGCCAGTTCCAGGCAGCCCGCCACGCCCAGGTCGAGCAGCGCGTCGAGCTGATCGCGGGCGAAGACACCCGCCTCGCCGGTGCCCTGCACCTCGACGAAGTCGCCGGCGCCGGTGCACACCACGTTCATGTCGACCTCGGCGGTGACGTCCTCGGCGTAGCAGAGGTCGAGCATCGGCTCGCCGCCGATCACCCCGACGCTCACCGCCGCCACCGAACGGTGCATCACCTTCTCCACCTTGCCGGCCAGCGCCTTCCGCTCGGCCAGCCAGGTCACCGCGTCGTGCAGCGCGACGTACGCGCCGGTGATCGCCGCGGTCCGGGTGCCGCCGTCGGCCTGGAGCACGTCGCAGTCGAGCACGATCGAGTTCTCGCCGAGCGCCTTGAGGTCCACGCAGGCACGCAGGCTGCGGCCGATCAGACGGGAGATCTCATGGGTACGCCCGCCGACCTTGCCGCGCACGCTCTCCCGGTCCGAGCGCGTGTTGGTGGCCCGGGGCAGCATCGCGTACTCGGCTGTCACCCAGCCCAGCCCGGAACCCTTGCGCCAGCGCGGCACGCCCTCGGTGACGCTCGCCGTACAGAGCACCCGGGTCGCGCCGAACTCGACGAGCACCGAACCCTCCGGGTGGGTGCTCCAGCCCCGGGTCAGGGTCACCGGTCGGAGTTGGTCGGGCTCCCGCCCGTCAGGTCGCGCCATGCCTGCACCCTATGCGGTGCGGTGATCGGATCGTCCGCGGGTGTCCGCCGACACGGCCCGGCCGCCGCCGGGGTCACACGTCGTAGCAGGCGCCGGGCCGCACCACGTCCAGCGGCCCGGCGTACGCCCCGGCCGCCGCCTCCACGGTCTGCGACTCGCTGCCCCAGGCCGGTACGAGATGGGTGAGCAGCAGCCGCCCCACGCCCGCCTTGGTGGCCGCCTCGCCCGCCTCCCGGCCGGTCAGGTGCAGATCCGGCGGGTTCTCCACGCCGTCCATGTAGCTCGCCTCGCAGAGGAACACGTCGGCGTCCTGGGCCAGGCGCAGCAACGCCTCGCAGGGCGCGGTGTCGGCGGAGTAGCAGAACACCCGCCCGCCGTGCTCCAGCCGCACCCCGTACGTCTCGACCGGGTGGTTCATCCGGTCGACGGTGACGCTGAACGGGCCGATCGGGAACGTGCCCGGCTGGAGACCGTAGAACTGGTAGACGTCCTCCACCGAGCCCTCCTCCTGCCCGTACGCGGCGGCGAGCCGGTCGGGCGCGCCGGAGGGGGCGTACATCGGCAGGGGCGGGTACGGACCGTCCGGAGCGTACCGGCGCACCACCACGTAGGACACCGCGTCGAACATGTGGTCGCAGTGCAGGTGGGTGAGGAGGACCGCGTCGGGGGCGTGCAGCCCGACGTAGCGCTGGAGCGTGGACAGGGAACCCACGCCGAAGTCGATCAGGAGCCGGAAGCCCTCGGCTTCCATGAGATAGGCCGAGCAGGGCGATTCGGGGCCCGGGAAGCTGCCCGCGCAGCCGAGGACGGTCAGTCTCATCCGGTGGCCTCGATCTCACCATGAGTAGTCGATGCGCCGGCGGCGACGCCGCCGATGATCTCTACCGACGCGCTCGCCACGCTGCGCAGCCTACGCGCCGCCCCGGTCGGGCAAGAATCATCTGCCGGAAGTTGTCATCAACGTGACACCCATACACGTCCGTCCGGGCAGACGCGGCGGTCCGGCCGGCGGGGACACCACCGGCCGGACCGAACGCGGGCCGTCACGCCCAGAGCTGCCCCTCCAGCGACTCCTCGGCGTCGGCGAGCGTGCCGCCGTACGCGCCGGTCGACAGGTATTTCCAGCCGCCGTCGCAGACCACGAACGCCACGTCGGCGCGGCGGCCGTCGCGGACCGCCTCGTGCGCCACCGCGAGCGCGGCGTGCAGGATGGCGCCGGTGGAGAACCCGGCGAAGATGCCCTCCACCTCGACGAGCTGCCGGGTCCGCAGCACGGCGTCCCGGGTGCCCACGGAGAAGCGGCGGGACAGCACACCCGCGTCGTACAGCTCGGGCACGTAGCCCTCGTCGATGTTGCGCAGACCGTAGACCAGCTCGCCGTACCGCGGCTCGGCCGCCACGATCTGGATCCCGTCGACCTTCTCCCGCAGGAAGCGGCCGGTGCCCATGAGCGTGCCGGTGGTGCCCAGCCCGGCCACGAAGTGGGTGATGCCCGGCAGGTCCTGCAGCAGCTCCGGTCCGGTCGTCTCGTAGTGCGCCCGGGCGTTCGCCTCGTTGCCGTACTGGTAGAGCATCACCCAGTCCGGGTGCTCGGCGGAGATCTGCTTCGCGGTCGCGACGGCCTGGTTCGAACCACCGGCGGCCGGCGAGAAGATGATCTCCGCGCCGTACATCCGGAGCAGCTGCACCCGCTCGGTGGAGACGTTCTCCGGCATCACGCAGACCAGCCGGTAGCCCCGCAGCTTCGCCACCATGGCCAGCGAGATGCCGGTGTTGCCGCTGGTCGGCTCCAGGATCGTGTCACCGGGACGGAGCCGGCCGGCCTCCTCGGCCGCGCGCACCATGTACAGCGCCGCGCGGTCCTTGATGCTGCCGGTCGGGTTCCGGTCCTCCAGCTTGGCCCAGAGCCGCACCGGCGGCGCCCCGGCGGGAACCGTCGGCGAGAGGCGGGGCAACCCGACCAGCGGGGTGCCACCGCACGCGTCGAGCAGGCTGTCGTACCGCGCCATCGCGGGCCCCCTCAGCGGGCGGCGCGCGTGGAGACCGCGTGCGAGGCGATCGCCGCGGCGGCCGCGAAGCCGAACGCGCCACCGGCCACGGCCGGCAGGATGGTCACGCTGTCGCCGTCGTTGAGCTTGGCGTCGAGCGCGCCCAGGAAACGGACGTCCTCGTCGTTGACGTAGACGTTGACGAACCGGTGCAGCACGCCCGCGTCGGTGACCAGGCGGGCCTTCAGGCCGCCGTGCCGCGAATCCAGGTCGGCGATCAGGTCGGCGAGCGTGTCGCCGCTGCCCTCGACGACCTTCGCGCCGCCGGTGTAGCTGCGCAGGATGGTGGGGATGCGAACCTCGATGGCCATGATGTCTCGTGCTCCTCGTTCGGGATGGTGCCAGGTGACGGGAAAAGGAAGGTGCCGGCGCTGAAGGTCAGCGGTCGGAACACTCGTAGTCGACCGTCGCCGGGCTCTGCCCGAACATGTAGGACTGGACGGCGTTCGGGTCCACGGCGGCATCCACGATCTTCACCGGTTCCTCGGTGATCACGCCGTCGACGATCCGGAAGGAGCGGATCTCCTCGGTGTCGGGCTCGCGGGTCGAGACGAGCAGGTAGTGCGCGCCCGGCTCGCCGGCGAAGGAGACGTCCGTGCGGGACGGGTAGGCCTCGGTCGCGGTGTGCGAGTGGTAGATCACCACCGGCTCCTCGTCGCGGTCGTCCATCTCCCGCCACACCCGCAACTGCTCCATCGAGTCGAACTCGTAGAAGGTCATGGAGCGGGCCGCGTTGTCCATCGGGATGTGCCGGGTCGGGGTGTCGCTGCCGACGGGGCCGGCGACCACGCCGCACGCCTCGTCCGGGTGGTCCCGACGCGCGTGGGCGACGATCGCGTCGATGATCGACCGGTCGATGCTCAGCACGCCACCAGCCTAGCCCCTGGCCGGGCCGGGCGGCGAGGTGGCAACCGTCACCACTCAGTCGATGAGCGCGTTGAGCAGGGACTCCTGCAGATAACCGAGGTAGGCGTAGACCGACAGTTGGAACACCCGGGACGAACCGGGGTCCTCGGCGACCGCGTCGTCGAGCTCCTCACCCAGGTCGGTGCCGTCCTTGATCTCCAGGCGTACGCCCATCGCCAGCCGGGCGTCGTTGAGCGCGCGCAGCCACGCTTCGGCCGCCTCCGCGTCGAGTCGCACCTCGCCGCCGGAGTCGCCGTCGGGCAGGGCGGCGAGGATCGCGCCCGCCTGGTCGATCTTCCCGGTCTTCAGATCGCCCTCGGTGTAGCGGCGGAACTCGGCGGTGCCGGCGTCGTCGTCCGGGTAGACGTCGGGGAAGAGCCGGCCGACCACCGGGTCACCGTGGTCGAAGCCGTCGGTCAGCAGCCCGACCACCTCGGCGGCGACCTTGCGCAGCACCCGGACCTCGTCGACGGCGAACGTCGCCACGTAGTGGTCGCCCCGGCGGCGGAACATGCTCATGACCTCTCCACCGTCGCCCAGAGACCGTACGCGTGCAGCTGCGCCGCGTCGTGCTCCATCCGTTCCCGGGCGCCGGTGGACACCACGGCCTTGCCCTTGTGGTGCACGTCCAGCATGAGCCGCTCCGCCTTCTCCCGGCTGTATCCGAAGAGCTTCTGGAACACCCAGGTCACATACGTCATCAGGTTGACCGGATCGTCCCAGACGATGGTCACCCACGGCCGGTCGGAGACCGGCACCTCTTCGGTGTCCGGCGTCTCGACCGGCGCAACCTGTGGAGCCGCCATGCCCCCCATCGTGCCACCGGATCCGGGGAACCGATGAACCGGAACACCGCGGCGGCCGTCGTCACCCGCCCGGGCCGCGTACGCGAGCCCGGGTCGCGGTGTGCCCGCGCCGTGGTCAGGCAAGCAGGATGCCGTGGTCGACAGCATCGGCGAGCACCCCGGTCAGCGAGAGACGGATCACCTCGAAGCGGCGGGACACCTCGCGGGACAGTTCGAGTTCGACCTCGCGCAGCGCGCGCTGGGCCCAGGACCGGGCGGCGTTCGGGTCGTTGTTGTCGGTCGCCCGCCAGTGCTGCCAGCAGCCGCCGTTGAGGGCGACGCCCACGGGCGGGAGCATCTCGTCCCGCTGCCCGCCGGGCAGCCCGGCCAGGGCGTCGAGAGCGCCTTCGCCGGTCAGCGCGGCGACCCCGGCCGTGCTGGTGACCAGGAGGACCCGGTCCAGCTCCCGGCCGTCCGGATGGTCGGCCAGGCTACAGCGCACCGCGTGCGCGATCCGCCCGCGTACGCCCTCTGCCAGCGGCGCGCCGAAGACCCGGGCGGCGGCGGCGTCGACGAGACCGCGGACGGCCTCGTCGCACTGCGCGGTGGCGAGCAGCGACAGCGCCTCCAGTTCGCGGTCGAGCATCTGCGGCAGGCCGGCGCAGCCGACCCCGAAGACGATCTCCTGCACCACCCGCAGGTGGATGTTCGCCAACTCCAGGGCGAGGTGCTGACGGATCCGGCGGGCGCAGGCTCGTGACCCCCTGTCGATCCGGTCCGCCAGCTCGCCGGGCTCGACGCCGGCCAGCACCGGCACCCGGCCGTGCGCGCCGGGCGGCACCGGCGGGCTTGCGCTGCCGCGGCGCAGTCCCTCGTCGGCGGCCCAGCCGACCAGCGCACGCCGCAGGTGCGGCAGCTCGGCCCGGCGGGCCGGGAACCACCGGGCCGGGGTGAGCGCCGGCACCGCGGCCAGCAGCGCCGCGCGGTGCGCCTCGATGGAGACCGACACCGGGTCGAGCCGGCGGGCGGACGGACCGGTGGCCTCCGCCGCCGGGCCGTCGGCCGACGCGGTCCAGCCGGTCGTGCCGGGGGTGACGGCGAAGAACACCTCGACCCGGGCGCGCGCCATCTCGGCGAGCAGGTGCAGCTCGGCCGCGCTGAACGCCTGGTCGGCGGAGATCACGAAGAGCAGCGCGCCGGCCCGGCCGACGGCGTCGCGCAGCACCCGGCCGCCGGCCACGCCGAGCGTGCCGGTGTCCGGCGTGTCGACCACGGCGAAGTGCCGCAGCAGCGGGTCGGGCAGGCTCAGCTCGACCCGGCGTGGCGGCCGGGCCAGCGCCGGGCCGGTCGCCATCGGGTCGGCGCCGTAGGCGTGCGGCTGGCGGTAGCCCGGGACGTACGCGGCGCGGGTCGCCTTCTCGGCGTGCTGGACCAGCAGGTTGCTTCCCGCGGGCACGGCGAGCGTCGCGGAGTCGATCCCGAGCAGGCCGGCGATCACCTCGCGCCGGCCGGCGCCGGCCGGGCCGGCGACGACCACGGCCATCGGATCGTCCGGTCCGGGCGTGGCCGCCCCGAGCCGGGTCGGCAGCGGGGCGCACCCGGGCGGGCCGGCCTGACGGCGCGGGTCGGGCACGTCGACCGAGGGGAGTGGACCCGGCGTCATCAGGTGGCCTCCCGGTCAGGCGACCGGGGTGCCGGTCGCGGCTTTTCCCTGGTTGCAGGGGCTGTCGGAAGAGTACGGCTGTCGGCCATCCGACAACGAACACCTCCGATACTCATGGGTAACGGCCAGATTACTCAACTTCACTGCGTAACGGCCCGCACGCGGACGGAACACGGTCGATATGCTGCTCCGATGAGTAGGTGGGAGTTCGTCGGCCGTAGGGATGAACTCAACCGTCTGTTGTCGACGATCGGCCGACCCGGGGGGCGCGGGTTGCTCTTCAGCGGCGACGCCGGGGTCGGCAAGAGCCGGCTGCTGCGCGAGGGCGTCTCCGAGCTCTCCCCCGAGCGGTACGCGATCTGGTCCATCGCGGCCAGCGCCACCACCGCCGCGCTCCCCTTCGGCGGGCTCGTCCAGGTGCTGCCCGCCACCCAGCCGCAGGGGCTCTCCCCCGCCGGAATCCTGCGCTGGGCCGTCGACGTGCTGCAGGAACAGGCCGCCGGCCGGCCCATCGTCCTCGCCATCGACGACGCGCACCTGCTCGACCCACCCTCGGCCGCGCTTGTGCACCTGGTCGCCCGCTCCGAGAACGCCACAGTCATCGGGACGCTGCGCAACGGCGAGCAGATCCCGCTGCCGATCCGCGCGCTCTGGACCGACGACCTGGTCGAACTGGTCGAACTGGGCCCGCTCGGCCGCAGCGAGACCACCGGTCTGCTCGCCGCCATCCTGGGTGGACCGGTCGACGCCGGCTCCTCCGACCGGCTCTTCCAGCTCTGCGCCGGCAACCCGCTGCTGCTGCGCGAGCTGGTCCTGGCCGCCGACGACGAGCTGCGCCGCACCTACGGGATCTGGACCTGGACCGGGCGGCTGGAGCTGGCGCCCAGCCTCACCGACCTGATCGACACCCGGATCGGGCAGCTCACCCCCGGCGTCCGGGCGGTGGTCGAGCTGGTCGCCTTCGGCGAGCCGCTGGGCCTGCAACTGCTGGAACGGGCGGTCGACCCGGCGGACGTGGAGACGGCCGAGGAGCGCGGGCTCATCACCCTGATCCACGACGACCGGCGGCTCAACGTCCGCCTGGCGCACCCGCTCTACGGCGAGGTGATGCGCCGGCACTGCCCGGTCAGCCGCACCCGCCGGCTCCAGGCCACCCTCGCCGGGCTGCTGGAGCAGGTCGGCACGCGCCGCCGCGACGACCTGCTGCGGGTCGCGGTGTGGCGGCTCGACTCGGGCACGGCGCAGGACGTCGCCCTGCTGCTCGACGCGGCGGTCCAGGCGTTCGGCCGGTACGACGTGCCGCTGGCCACCCGGCTGGCCCGCGCCGCGCTGGAGGCCGGCGGCGGCACCGACGCGGCCGAGCTGCTGGCCACCATCCTGATGTTCGGCGACCGGCCGGACGAGGCGATCAGCGTGCTCGACCAGGTCGCCGGGGAGATCCACGACGACCGCCGGCGCAGCCGGTGGCTGACGGTCCGGGGCATGGTCAGCTACTGGGGACTCAACCGGGAGTCCACGGTGGAGGAGATCGCCGCGCGCGGCGAGGAGCTGCGCGACCCCGCCGACCGGACTCGCGTACGCGCGTTCGAGGCCATCATGCGACTGCACCGGCTCGACGTCGACGTCGCGGTACGGCTGGCCCAGGAGGTGCTCGACCGCCCGGCCGCCCCGATGGCCGCCCGGGAGCTGGCCCGCTGCACGCTGGCCCACCTCCAGGCCGCGCAGGGGCAGTATCAGCGCAGCGCCACCGCGATCGCCCGGGTCCAGGCCGAGGCGGCGTGCTGGCGGGCCGACATGCCCTACCTCCAGCTCGCCATGGAGCTGGCCCGGGGCACCCGGCTGACGCTCTCCGGCGACCTGCCCGGCATCGACGCGATAGTCGCCGACGAGTTCGCCGACCTGGCCGGGGCCGGTGACTTCCGGCTCGGCACCGGCTACCTGGCCATCCTCCAGGCGTACGCGGCGCGGCTGCGCGGGCGCGGCGACGAGGCGCTGCGGACCAGCCTGGAGGCGTGCGCGGTGCTCGCCACCAGCCGCGTGTACGCCGGGCTGGCGCACGCCGAGCGCGCCCAGGCCGCCGCGCTGCGCGGGGACGTGACGCACGCGGCCGACGCGATGGCCGAGGCGGACCGGACGCACGCACCCGGCATGGCCGTGCTCTATCCCTGGCTGGAGCAGGCCCGGGGCGCGGTCCAGGCCGCGACGGGTGACCTGCCGGCGGCCACCAAGCACCTGTGCGCGCTCGCCGACCGGCTGCGCGAGGACGGCCTGGCCGGGCACGAGCTGCTCGTCCTGCTCGACCTGGTCCGGTTCGACCAGGCCGCCGCGCCGGTCGGCCCGACCTGCACCGACGGCGGCCGGCGCACCGTGGCGCAACGCCTGGCCGAGCTCTCCGAGAAGGTCGACGGCGTGCTGCCGCCGCTCGTCGCCCGGTTCGGCCGGGCCGCCGCCGACGGCGCCCCGGACGCCCTGCTGGCCGTCGCCGACGGTTTCGCCGACCGCGAGCTGACCGTGTACGCCGCCGAGGCGACCGCCATGGCGCTGCACCGGACGCGGAACGCCCGCGCCGGCGCCACCGGGCCGGTCCGGGAACGCCTCGCCGACCTGCTGCGCCGCTGCGACGAGATCTCCACCCCGGCGCTGCGGCGGCTCCGCCCGACGCTCAGCGACCGGGAGTGGGAGGTCGCCCGCCTGGCCGCCGACGGGGTGACCAGCCGGGCCATCGCGGAGCGGCTGTTCCTGTCCACGCGAACGGTGGAGAACCACCTCCAGCGCGTCTACAGCAAGCTCGGCGTCGCCGGGCGCGGCGAGTTGCGGGCCGCGCTGCGGTCGATGCCGGGGCACGACGGCACGGAGCCGGACTGAACTCTAGGCTGGAGCGGTGAGCACCCTTCGCCCCGCGCTGCTGACCGACCACTACGAGCTGACCATGGTCAGCGCCGCGCTGCGTGACGGCACGGCCGACCGAAGCTGCGTCTTCGAGGTGTTCAGCCGGCGGCTGCCGGCCGGGCGCCGGTACGGGGTGGTCGCCGGCACCGGCCGGTTGATCGAGATGATCCGCGACTTCCGGTTCGACCCGGCCGAGATCGACTTCCTGCGCCGTACCGGTGTGGTGGACGACCGGGCCGCGCAGTGGCTGGCCGACTACCGCTTCACCGGCGACATCGACGGCTACGCCGAGGGCGAGCTGTTCTTCCCCGGCTCCCCGATCCTCACCGTGTCCGGCACGTTCGCCGAGTGCGTGGTGCTGGAGACGCTCGTGCTGTCGGTGCTCAACCACGACTGCGCGGTCGCCGCCGCCGCGGCCCGGATGGTCACCGCCGCACGGGGGCGGGCGCTGATCGAGATGGGCTCCCGCCGCGCGCACGAGGAGGCCGCCGTCGCCGCGGCGCGGGCCGCGTACCTGGCCGGGTTCCGGTTCACCTCCAACCTGGCCGCCGGGCAGCGCTACGGCATCCCCACCGCGGGCACCGCCGCGCACGCCTTCACACTGCTGCACGACGACGAGCGGGCCGCGTTCGCGTCCCAGGTCGCCACGCTGGGCAAGGACACCACGCTGCTGGTCGACACGTACGACATCGCCCAGGGCATCCGCAACGCGATCGCCGTGGCCGGGCCGGAGCTGCGGGCGGTCCGGATCGACTCCGGCGACCTCGCGGTGATCGCCCAGCAGTCCCGCGAGCTGCTCGACTCGCTCGGCGCCACCGAGACGAAGATCATCGTCTCCGGTGACCTCGACGAGTACGCGATCGCCGCGCTCGCCGCCGAACCGGTGGACATGTACGGCGCCGGCACCGCCGTGGTGACCGGCTCCGGCGCGCCCACCGCCGGACTGGTCTACAAGCTGGTCGAGGTGGAGGGACGGCCGGTGGTCAAACGCTCCGAGCACAAGGCCACCATCGGCGGCCGGAAGGTCGCGGTCCGCCGGCACAAGCCGACCGGGACCGCCACCGAGGAGGTCATCGTCCCGCAGGGCGTGCCGGACCGGCAGCCCAACGACCGGTTGCTCCAGCGCTCGTACGTGGTGTCGGGCGAGCCGGAGACGCCGCCCACGCTGGAGGAGTCGCGGGACCACCTGCGCCAGTGCCTGATCTCCATCCCGTGGGAGGGGCTCAAGCTCTCCGCCGGCGACCCGGCCGTCCCCGTCACCGTCGTACCCGCGAGCTGAGGAGGAACCCGATGGCGAACGCCCTGATCATCGTGGACGTGCAGAACGACTTCTGCGAGGGCGGCTCCCTCGCGGTCGGCGGCGGGGCGGGAGTGGCCGCCGGGATCTCCCGGCTGCTCGCCGCCGAGCCGGACCGGTGGGACCACGTGGTCGCGACGAAGGACTACCACATCGACCCGGGCGCGCACTTCGGCGACCCGCCGGACTACGTCGACTCCTGGCCCCGGCACTGCGTGGTCGGCACCTCCGGCTCCGAGTTCCACCCCGAGCTGGCGACCGACCGGGTGGAGGCGATCTTCCACAAGGGCGAGCACGCGGCCGCGTACTCCGGTTTCGAAGGCCATGCGCCCGACGGCGAGTGCCTGGCCGACTGGCTGCGCCGGCACGACGTGGACCGGGTCGACGTGGTCGGCATCGCCACCGACCACTGCGTGCGCGCGACCGCGCTGGACGCCGCCCGGGAGGGCTTCCGGACCACTGTGCTGCTCGACCTGACCGCCGCCGTCGCGCCGGACACGCTCGACGTGGCGCTGCGGGCCCTCGACGGCGCCGGGGTGACAATGGTGGGCGAGCCTGTGATCGCCACCGCTTGACCCGGTAATCGCTTGCGGGTGTCGTACCCCGGCCCCAGGATGGCGCCGGAGGTACGGACCGTCGTGAACCTGAAGCCTTACCGGGAGGCGCTCGCCCTACCCGGTGTCCGATCGTTGCTGCTGGTGTCGGTGCTGGCCCGCGTGCCGCTCACCGCCACCGGGGTGACGCTCACCTTCTACGTGGTGCTCGACCTGGGCCGCGGCTACGGCGCCGCCGGCCTGGTCGGCGCCGCGTCGACCATCGGCGCGGCGGTCGGCGCCCCGCTGCTCGGGCGGCTCATCGACCGCCGGGGACTGCGGCCGGTGCTGGTGCTCACCACTGTCGCCGAGGCGCTGTTCTGGTCCGCCGCGCCCACACTGTCGTACCCGGTGCTGCTGCCGGCCGCGTTCCTCGCCGGGCTGCTCGCGCTGCCGATCTTCTCGATGATCCGCCAGTCGATCGCCGCGCTCGTGCCGGCCGAGAAGCGCCGCCCCGCGTACGCGCTGGACTCGATGGCGATGGAGCTGTCGTTCATGGTCGGCCCGGCGCTCGCCGTCGCCCTGGCCACCGCCGTCACGCCGCGCCTGACGCTGTGGGCGGTCGGCGCCGGGATCGTCGGCTCCGGCATCTGCTTCTGGCTGCTCAACCCGCCGGTGCGGGCCGCCGACGAGCAGACCGGGCCGCAGCGCCCGGTGCACCGCCGCGAGTGGCTCACCCCGCGCCTGCTCGCCGTGCTGGCGGTCAGCCTCGCCGCCACCCTCGTGCTCGGCGGCACCGACGTCGCAGTGGTCGCCGTGCTCCGCTCCGGCGGCGAGGTCGGCTGGACCGGCGTCGTGCTCGCCGCCTGGGCGGTCGCCTCGCTGGTGGGTGGCTTCGCATACGGCGCGGTACGCCGCTCGTTCTCCCCGCTGGCGCTGGTGGCGGTGCTGAGCCTCGCCACCATCCCGGTCGGGCTGGGCGGATCGCACTGGTGGCTGCTCTGTCTCGCGCTGATCCCGGCCGGTGCGCTCTGCGCGCCCACCCTCGCGTCCACCTCCGACGCGGTCAGCCGGCTGGCCCCGCCCTCCGTACGCGGTGTGGCGATGGGGCTGCACGGCTCCGCCGTGACGGTGGGCATCGCGCTCGGCGCGCCGCTGGCCGGCGCGGTCATCGACGCCTCCGCGCCCGCGTGGGGCTTCGCGGTCACCGGCACGATCGGGGCGCTGGTGGCGCTGGTGGTGCTCCCGATCGAGCTGCGCCACCGCCGCACCCCGGCCCCCACCCCGACCCTGGATCCCGACCTGGCCCTAGCCCCCCGCTGACCCCTCGGCCGGAGTTCGTGTCTCCGCGAGGCGGAGGGCGAGGCCAGAACGGGGAAGTGGCTGGGTCCAGGTGCCCTTGACACCCCCACTCCCCCGAACATGTGCCTGCGTGACGCCCCCGCCGGCCCGGAACCCCACCCTCCCCGAAGTTGACCAAGGAGTTGGCGTCCCCTCAGGCACCGCAGGACCACACAAACCCCTTGATCACCGGAGCGCCCGAGGCAGGGGCGGAGCCAAAACGGGGAAGTGGCTGGGTCCACGCACCCCGGATACCCCCACTCCCCCGAACTGGTGCCCGCGCGATGTCCCCGGCCCCGAACCCCACCACCCTGCAAGTTGACCAAGGAGTTGGCGTCCCCTCAGGCACCCCAGGACGACACAAACCCCTTGATCACCGGAGCGCCCAAGGCAGAGCGAAGCCAGAACGGGGAAGTGGCTGGGTCCAGGTACCCCGGACACCACCACTTCCCCGAACTGGTGCCGCGCCCCCGCCTCACCCCGCCTCACCCCGTCGATCATGAGGTTGGCAGCGACAAAACGGACACGAACTGCCGTCAACTTCATGATCGACGGGGACGGGCGGATCGGGACAGGCGGGACAGGGCGGGCAGGGAAAAGGGCGGGCGCCGCGCCCCCGTCAGGGAGTGCGGCGCCCGGCTCGACGTGACGGCGCGAAACTCAGCGCTGGTCGAGGTTACCTGCGGTGTCCTCCTGGTAGCTGGCGCCACCGTTGACCTCGCTGGTCAGCGGCTTGGCACCACCCTCGGGCGGTCCGGCCAGGCTCTGCCCGGCAGCCAGCTCGGGGAACTTCGCGTCGAACGCCGGCCGCTCGGAGCGGATGCGCGGCATGCGGTCGAAGTTGCGCAGCGGCGGCGGGGAGCTGGTGGCCCACTCGAGCGAGTTGCCGTAGCCCCACGGGTCGTCGACCTCGACGACCGGGCCGGTCTTGTACGACTTCCAGCAGTTCCAGATGAACGGCAGCGTCGAGATACCGGTGATGAACGCGCCGATCGTGGAGATCGTGTTCAGCGTGGTGAAGCCGTCGATGGCCTGGTAGTCGGCGTACCGGCGCGGCATGCCCTCGTTGCCCAGCCAGTGCTGCACCAGGAACGTGGTGTGGAAGCCGATCATGGTCAGCCAGAAGTGGATCTTACCGAGGCGCTCGTCGAGCATCCGGCCGAACATCTTCGGGAACCAGAAGTAGATGCCGGCGAAGACGGCGAACACGATGGTGCCGAAGAGCACGTAGTGGAAGTGCGCCACCACGAAGTACGAGTCGTGCAGGTGGAAGTCGAGCGGCGGGCTGGCCAGCAGCACACCGGTGAGACCACCGAAGAGGAAGGTCACCAGGAAGCCGATCGAGAACAGCATCGGCGTCTCGAAGGTGATCTGGCCCCGCCACATGGTGCCGATCCAGTTGAAGAACTTCATACCGGTGGGCACCGCGATCAGGTAGCTCAGGAAGCTGAAGAACGGCAGCAGCACCTGGCCGGTGGCGAACATGTGGTGCGCCCAGACGCTCATCGACAGCGCGGCGATGGCGATGGTGGCGGCCACCAGGCCCTTGTAGCCGAAGATCGGCTTCCGGGAGAACACCGGGATGATCTCGCTGATGATGCCGAAGAACGGCAGCGCGATGATGTACACCTCGGGGTGACCGAAGAACCAGAACAGGTGCTGCCACAGCATCGGCCCGCCGGTCGCCGGGTCGTACACGTGGGCGCCCATCAGGCGGTCCGCGGCGAGCGCGAACAGCGCGGCGGCCAGCAGCGGGAAGACCAGGATCGCCAGCAGGCTGGTGACCAGCATGTTCCAGGTGAAGATCGGCATCCGGAACATGGTCATGCCGGGCGCGCGCAGGGTCAGGATCGTGGTGATCAGGTTGACCGCGCCGAGGATCGTGCCCAGACCGGAGATGGCCAGGCCGACGACCCACATGTTCGCGCCGACGCCCGGGGCGTGGTCGGCGGTGCTCAGCGGCGTGTACGCGGTCCAGCCGAAGTCGGCCGCGCCGCCGGGGGCGATGAAGCCCGCCGTGGCGAGCGTGCCGCCGAACAGGTAGAGCCAGTACGCGAAGGCGTTGAGCCGCGGGAACGACACGTCCGGCGCGCCGATCTGCAGCGGCACCACGTAGTTCGCGAAGGCGAACACGATCGGCGTCGCGAAGAACAGCAGCATGATCGTGCCGTGCATCGTGAAGAGCTGGTTGTACTGCTCGGGCGACAGGAACTGCAGGCCCGGCCGCGCGAGTTCGGCTCGCATGATCAGGGCCATCAGGCCACCGATCATGAAGAACACGAACGCGGTGACCATGTACATGATCCCGATCTGCTTCGCGTCCGTGGTGCGCAACAGCCGCGCGAGGGCCGACCCCTTGACCGGCTCCCGGACCGGCCAGGGCCGGGTCACGACCGGCTTGGGTGCGACGGTGGTCACGAGTGGCCTCCGGTTCTGGTTGTCCCGCTCGGCGCGCTGGTCATCGGCGCAGCCGTCATCCGCAAGGAGGATAGTCCCCGGTAGGTGGCCCCGCCGCGTGGGGTGGGCGGCTACGATCTCCGGCCGCCTAGAGCGGGCCGGTCAGGAGCCGGTAGTGCTCCCGGAAGATCCGTCCGCCGCGTCCGCGCAGCAACGGGTCGCGCAGCGCCGGCGGCACGTCGCGGGTGCGGTTGCGGTCCCGGGTCCGGTCCCGCACCCAGCGGGTACGCGGGCGGCGGCGACTCTCGTACGCCAGCAGCGCGGCGTCGACGCTGCCGGCGGCGCGCAGCGACTCGGCGAGCACGACGGCGTCCTCCAGCGCCATGGCCGCGCCCTGGGAGAGCGTCGGCGCGGTGGCGTGAGCGGCGTCACCGACGAGCAGCACCCGGCCGTGGAACCACCGCCCCAGCTCGACTTCCTCGGTGCGCTCGACGCACACCGTCTCCAGCGCGTCCAGCACCTCCGGGACGGGGCCGCCGTAGGAGCCGAACAGCTCGCGCAGCCGGGCGAGCGGGTCGGCGGGCAGGTCGGTGCCGGCCTCGTCGGCGTAGCAGTAGAGCCGCCCGGCGCCGAGCGGCACCACCAGGAACCCGGCCCGCTGGCCGAGCAGGGCGGTCCAGTCGGCGATCGGCGGGCCGCCGCGCACGAGGGCCCGGTAGACCACGTGACCGGCGGGGCGGGGCGGCCCGCCGAGCGCGGCGAGCGTGCGTACCGCCGAGCGTGGCCCGTCCGCGCCGACTACCAGGTCGTACTCCGCGCTGGTGCCGTCGGTGAAGCCGACCGCCACGCCTCCGGGCAGCGGGTCGACGGTGCTGACCTCGGCGCCGTGGCGGACCGCGCCGCCGGCGCCGGTGAGCAGCACCCGGTGCAGCTCGGCCCGGGGCAGCGCCCGGCATTCCCCCACTCCGGTCCAGAGCGCGTCGAGGTCGACCTCGCACAGCGGCGCACCGGCGGCGTCGAGGAAGCGCTGCCGGTGGATCACCTGGCCGAGCGGGCGCAGCGGGCCGTCGAGGTCGAGCCGGCGCATCGCCCGGGCCGCGTTGCCCGGCAGGTAGAGGCCGGTGTCTGTCGACTCCGCGGGTGGCAGCCGCTCGGTGACGTCGGGCCGGAATCCCGCCAGGCGAAGCGCCCGGGCGACGGCGAGTCCGGCGATGCCCGCGCCGACGACGAGGACGCGCAGGGGTGAACCACCCATGGTGGGTTACGCCTCCGGAGGGGAACGGCACGCGTTGGAGGCAAGACATTACTCGCCGCAACCAGGCGGCGGAAGTGCCCGCTCGCCCTGGCACGGACCGCCGGTCGGCGGCACACCCCGTCCCACCGGCAGGAATCCCGCCTCCATCTGGGGGAAGGGGTCGGCCGCGGCACTCGGTCGCACCACCGGCCGTACGCGGAGCGTTAACGAGCCCGGCGCATTTGCGCAATGATTTGAGACATGTAAATGTATTCCCTGCACCGTGGGAGCGCTCCCGTCCGTAGCACCGACCGAACCGGCGCCGTCCCCGCGCCGAGCCAAGGAGCATCATGAAGCGTCCACTCAGGGCTCTCGCCGCAGCCGGCCTGCTGGCCGCCGGCACCATCGTCGCCGTAGCGCTCGGCGGCACCGCCTCCGCCGACACGCAGATCTGCGAGCAGTACGGCTCGACCACCATCGGCGGCAAGTACGTGGTGCAGAACAACCGCTGGGGCACCAGCGCCCAGCAGTGCATCAACGTCACCTCCACCGGCTTCTCGATCACCCGGGCGGACGGCTCCGCGCCGACAAACGGGGCGCCGGTCGCCTACCCGTCGATCTTCGTGGGCTGCCACTACACCAACTGCTCGCCCGGCACGAACCTGCCGGTGCAGGTGAAGAACATCAGCAGCGCACCGTCCAGCATCAGCTACAACTACGTCAGCGGCGCGATCTTCAACGCCTCGTACGACATCTGGCTCGACCCGTCGCCGAAGCGGGACGGGGTGAACCAGATGGAGATCATGATCTGGCTCAACCGGCAGGGCTCGATCCAGCCCATCGGCTCCCCGGTCGGCACCGCCAACATCGCGGGCCGGACCTGGGAGGTGTGGCGCGGCAGCAACGGCTCGAACAACGTCATCTCGTACCTGTCGCCGTCGGCCATCCCCAGCTTCAGCTTCGACGCGCTGGCGTTCATCAACGACACCCGTAACCGGGGCGCGATCACGAACGACTGGTACCTGACCAGCATCCAGGCCGGCTTCGAGCCGTGGCAGGGCGGCGTCGGGCTGGCGGTCAACTCGTTCTCGCAGAACGTCAACACCGGCGGCTCCAACCCGCCGCCGACCACGTCGGCGCCGACCACGCCCCCGCCCTCGGGCGGCGCGTCCTGCACCGTCACCTACAAGGCGGCGAACGTGTGGAACAACGGCTTCACCGCCGAGGTGACGGTCAAGAACACCGGCTCCGGCACGATCAACGGCTGGACCCTCAACTACAACCTGCCCTCCGGGCAGACCGTCACCAACGCGTGGAACGCCACCGTCAGCCAGAGCGGCTCCGCGGTGACCGCCCGCGACGCCGGCTACAACGGCACGCTGTCGCCCGGCACGTCGACCACCTTCGGCTACCAGGCGACGCTCAACGGCAGCTACTCGGCACCGAGCAGCTTCACGCTCAACGGCTCCACCTGCGCCCGGGGCTGACCACCGCACACGGGAGGGGGCGCGGTCCGTCGCGGACCGCGCCCCCTCCCCCCCGGGTACGCCTCAGCCGGCGAGCGCGTCGATGTCGCGCATCTCCTCGGCGGTGAGCGAGAACCCGAACACGTCGACGTTGGCCCGGATCCGCTCCGGCGTGACCGACTTCGGGATGACCACGATCTCGTGGTCGATGTGCCAGCGCAGCACCACCTGGGCCGGCGACACGTCGTGCGCCTGGGCGATGCGGACCAGCACCGGGTCGGACAGGTCGCTGGTCTTGAACGGGCTGTACCCCTCCAGCGCCACGCCCCGGTCCCGGTGGGCGGCGTGCGTGTGCCGCTCGTACAGCGAGGGGCTCCAGCGGATCTGGTTGACCGCCGGGGTCTCCTCGGTGGCCTGGATCAGCTCGTCGATCTGCCCGATCGAGTAGTTGCTCACCCCGACCGTGCGCGCCATGTTCTCGTCCCGCGCGGCGAGCATCTCCCGCCACACCGGGATGCTGTCGCCGGGCGCGGACGGCGGCCAGTGCACCAGCCACAGGTCCACGTAGTCGGTGTCCAGGGCGGCCAGGCTCGCCTCGATGGTCTCCCGCTCCCGGCCCACCCGGTCCGGCGGCAGCTTGGTGGTGATGAAGACGTCCTCGCGGCGCAGCCCGCTCTCCTTGACCGCCCGCCCGACCTCCTTCTCGTTGCCGTACATGGTGGCCGTGTCGATGTGCCGGTAGCCGGCGTCGAGCGCGGCGAGCACGGCCTGGAAGCCGGCCTCGCCGGTGGCCTGCCACGTCCCGAAGCCGAGCAGCGGGATCCGGACGTCACCGGCGAGCGGAAGGGTGGGCTGGTCGCTGTCCATGTCCCCCGTTCTACCCCGGTTCGCCGCACACACACCGGCATCCCGGCGCGCACGGCGCGTCTGGGGGAGGATGCGGGGATGGCGGACCGGCTGGACGAGTACCGGCGCAAACGGGACGCCGCGCGTACCCCGGAACCGGTGCCCGAGCGGGCGCCCGGCCGGAAGCGGTCCGCGCGGCGCGCGCCCCGCTTCGTCATTCAGCAGCACCACGCCCGGAGCCTGCACTGGGACCTGCGGCTGGAGCACGACGGCGTGCTCGCCTCCTGGGCGGTGCCGCGCGGCCTGCCCCGCGACCCGGGCCGCAACCACCTCGCCGTGCACACCGAGGACCACCCGATGGAGTACCTGACGTTCCACGGGGAGATTCCCGCCGGGGAGTACGGCGGCGGGCGGATGACAGTGCACGACACCGGCACCTACCGGGCCGAGAAGTGGCGCGACGACGAGGTGATCGTGGTGCTCGACGGCGAGCGCACGAAGGGGCGGTACGTGCTGTTCGCCACCGGCGGGCGGGGCCGGGACTGGATGATCAGGCGCACCGACCCGGCGCCGGAGGGCTGGACGCCGATGCCCGACCTGGTCCGCCCGATGCGGCCCGCCGAGGGTGGGCGGCTGCCGCGCGACGCCGACGCCTGGGGGTACGAGCTGCGCTGGGCGGGCGTGCGCGCGATGGCGTACGTCTCGGGCGGCCGGCTGCGGCTGCTCGACGGCGACGACAACGAGGTCACCGGGTCGTACCCCTGGCTGCGGGCGATGGCCGAGGCGCTGGCCCCGGCCGAGGCGGTGCTGGACGGCGTGCTGGTCCGGATCGACCCGGCCGGGCGGGTCCGGCCGCCGACCCGGCGCGACGGGCAGTTCCTCGCCGTCGACCTGCTCTGGCTGGAGGGCGTGCCGAGCCTGGACGTGCCGTACGCGCAACGCCGTGACCTGCTCGACGGTCTGGCGCTCGCCGGTCCGCACTGGCAGACTCCGCCGTGGTTCCCGGGAGTCGGTGCGGACGCCCTGCGGGCCGCCCGTGAGCAGGGGCTCCCGGGAGTGGTGGCGAAACGCCTCGACTCCCCGTACGAGCCGGGCCGGCGCAGCCGGCACTGGCTGAGCATCGACGCGAGCTGAGGACCACCGTGCACCTGACGCACCTGGAGTGCCCGCGCTGCGGTCGTGACCATCCGGCCGACGTGTTGCAGAACCTGTGCGGCTGCGGCTCACCGCTGCTGGCGCGCTACGACCTCGCCGAGGTGGCCGCCACCGTGGCCCCGGAGCAGTTCGGGCTGCGCCCGGCCGACCTGTGGCGCTACCGGGAGCTGCTGCCGGTGGCCGATCCCCGGTGCGTCACCACGCTCGGCGAGGGCTGGACGCCGATGTGGCGTGCGCCCGCGTACGGCCACGAGATCGGCATCGCGGATCTGCTCGTCAAGGACGAGGGGCTGACCCCGACCGGGTCGTTCAAGGCGCGGGGCGCGTCGGTGGGTGTGAGCCGGGCCCGGGAGCTGGGCGTGGAGCACATCGCGATGCCGACGAACGGCAACGCCGGGGCGGCCTGGGCCACGTACGCGGCGCGGGCCGGGATGGGCGCGACGATCGCCATGCCGCTGGCCGCGCCGACCATCTGCCGGGAGGAGTGCCTCGCCGCCGGCGCGGACCTGCGGCTGATCGACGGCCTGATCAACGACGCCGGCCGGGACATCGCCGAGCTGATCGCCGGGTCGGACGGGCGGATCTTCGACGCGGGCACGCTGCGCGAGCCGTACCGCCTCGAAGGCAAGAAGACCATGGGGTACGAGATCGTCGAGCAGCTCGGCTGGCAGGTGCCCGACGTGATCGTCTACCCGACCGGCGGGGGCGTCGGGCTGATCGGCATCCACAAGGCGCTGCACGAGCTGCGCGAGCTGGGCTGGGTCGAGGACCGGCTGCCCCGGCTGGTAGCGGTGCAGTCCACCGGATGCGCGCCGATCGTGCGGGCGTTCGCGGCCGGCGAGGACCGCGTCACCCCGTGGGAGGACGCGCGCACCGTCGCGTTCGGCATCACCGTGCCCGCCCCGCTCGGCGACGAGCTGATCCTGTCCGCGCTGCGGGAGAGCGCCGGCACCGCGATCGCCGTGGACGACGCGGAGATCCTCACCGACCTGCGCGACTTCGCCGCCCGCGAGGGGCTGCTGCTCTGCCCGGAGGGCGCGGCCTGCCTGACCGCCGCCCGGCACCTGCGGGCCGGTGGCTGGATCCGTCCCGGCGAGCGCGTGGTGGTGCTGAACACCGGCGCCGGCCTGAAATACCCCGGCCTGATGCAAGGAGGGGCCCCTTCTTAACGTCTCCGGTAGAGCAGGGGCCCCCGCTTAACACGTGCGCACCGGGCGTCAGGACGTCGGCGGCTCGTCCTCGCCGGCCTCCTCGGCGGCGTCCGCCTCCTCCTTCGTCTTGTGCACCGCGCCGTCGGCGTGCTCCGGCGGGCCGTAGACGGTGTAGAGCACCAGCGGGTTCGGCCCGGTGTTGACGAAGTTGTGCTTCGTGCCGGCCGGGACGACCACGAGGTCGCCGGAGACGACCTCCTTCTTCTCGCCGGCCACCCGGGCCTCGCCGGTGCCGCTGACGAACGTGAGGATCTGGTCGATGCCCTCGTGGACCTCCTCGCCGATCTCGCCGCCCGGCGGAATGGTCATGATGACCAGCTGGGTGTGCTCCCCGGTCCAGAGCACGCGGCGGAAGTCGGGACTCTTCTCGGCGACTGTCGCGATAGTGAAATGCTCCATGGCCCGCTCATACCCCGATCACGCGCCCGCCACGCCGGGAGTCGCAGATGGTGGAATTCCCCACGCCGATCCGGTTTGGATCCCCGGAGAAGGGGCATGTGCTGCCGACAAGACCGGTGCGGGACGGGCCGGTCGAGCCAAGTCCCCGCTGGCGTACCGCCTGTACGGCTGCGGCGGTGGGAGACGGCCGGAGCGCGGCGACGTTACGACCGGAGGTCGTGCGGCGCCGTGCGCTCGTCTGCGCGTCCGGTCAGGCCAGCACGGCCAGGTGGAACGGACGGTCCACGTGCCCGCTCGTGCCGTGCGTCTCGACGAACACGGCGTTCGCGATACCCGAGCGCGGCGCGACGGTGATGACACCCTGCGGGACCAGCCCGTTCGCCGTCGCGGGGCCCACCGATCCGACGTACGCCGCTCCGGCCACGTCCTGGTCGAACGCGACCTGGTACATCCCGGCGGCGAGCCGGGTGGCCGAGGTGGCGCCGAGCCCGCGGACGAGTTTTCCGTCGGCGTCGACCACGGCGAACAGCATCCGTGCGGTGGCCGGCAGCCCGACCGGCGAACACGAGTTGATCTCGGTGTCGGCGCGTGCGGCCTCCCGCATGCTCGGGATCGGCTGGCCGGTGGTTTCCCTCCTACCTCTGCGGCTGGGCATGGTGATCCTCTCTCCCGCCGGTACGCCGGCCGGAGGCGTTCGTGCGCGTTCGGGCGATCGGCGGCGGTCACCCTCGATGATTCCGACGCTATGTCGGCGCACCGCCCGGCAACCAGCCGATGAAGTGTCCGATCACTGACAGCGAACGGCTCTGACCTGCGAAAACGTTCACAACATGACGCAGAGCGATCGGCTGGCTACATTTAAGTATGGTGCAGTCGCCCCGAGGCCCGGTCTACCGCCCGGTGCTGGCCGCGCGGCGCGGTGAGCTGGAGGCGCTGTCCCATCTCGACGGAGGCTCCACCCCGCTGCTCGCACCGGTTCTCGACGTCGCGGCGGGCGCGCCGTCCATCAAGGACTCGCTGGCTCGACTGCCGGACGGGCTGCTGCCCGCCGTCGACGTGTCGGCGCTTCCGGACACCCCGGAACACGATCCGGTCCGTTGGGGCGTACCGCTGGCGCCGGTCATCGGCCTGACGGACAGCGACCGGCGGCTGGCCGCGCACGGCGCGGCGGCACGGGCCTGGGCGCACCACGCGGTCGTCCGGTTGCGCACCGGCCCGGACCGAAGCGGGCCGGACGCCGCGACGGCCGCCGCGGAGCGGGTGTGGCGGCTGACCGGCCTGATGCCGGAGCAGTGCGACCTGCTGCTCGACGCGGAGGACGTGTGCTGCACCGCGGACGTCCGGCTGGCCGAGCCACGGGTGCGGCGCGCGGCGGAATGGGCCCGGCGGCACGCCTGGCGCTCGGTGACGGTGGCGGCCGGCGGGATGCCGCCGGCCCTGTCCCGGCTTCCGGTGGACGAGCCGGTCCGGCTGGACCGGTACGACTGGTCGCTCTGGCAGCGCCTGGCCGACCTGGACCTCGGGTACGGCGACTACGGCGTGAGCTGCGCGGTACGCGGCGCGGACGAGCCGGTCGACCGGGTTCCCACGCTGCGCTGGGCAACCGACGACGCGTGGTGGGTCTACCGCTGGTCGCGGCGCGGCGGGCGGGGCGACGAGCGCTTCGCCGACCTGTGCCGCACGGTGACCGCCGCCGCGCACTGGCCGGCAGCCGGGGCCGGCTTCTCCTGGGGCGACCACGAGATCGTCCGGCGGGCCCGGCGCGGCGCGGGCGCAGGTTCCCCGGCCAACTGGATCGCGTGGAGCACCTCGCACCACCTGGCGCAGGTGCTGGCCGCACTGGTCCGACCGGAACGGGACCAGCGCGGCCGGGCGTGGTGGGCCGACCCGGACGTCCCGGAACGGGGACGTACCGGCCGCTCGCCGCGCGGCGGGGAGTCCCGCCGCGCCGGCTGACTCACTCCTTCTCGGTGAACCCGAACTGCACCACGCCCTCGTCGTCGACGACCGCGTCCACCGAGGTGTCGTTCAGCAGTTCGGCGGCGTCGGAGTCGAGGAAGATGCGCGCCCCCTCGGTGTCCACCACCTGGTCGCCCCGCACCGGCTCCGGCACCAGTTCGATGGAGAGCGAACCGGCCTCGGTGTCGGCGGCGATGCGCAGCCCACCGGCGTCGGCCACGTCCTGCTGGGCGGCGAGGTCACGGATCACCAGGACGGCGTTGTCGGTCATGGTCAGCATCGCTGAACTCCTCATGGCTGGATGTCGGGATTCGCGCGGGCGACAAGGCCCACGTACAGGTCTTTTCCCTCCCTCGGCCCGGCGAATCCCTAGGCTGGGGGCAGAGACGGCGCGGTGCGCGCCACGTCTCCTGGCGATAACCTTTCACACCGGAGTCTTTCCCGCAGGAAATCTCCATGGCAGCATCGGCACATGCATCGTCGCCTATTCCCCCGGGCGCTCGCGGTGCTGGTGCTGGTCGCCACCGCGGCCACCGCCGGCGCCACCACCGCCACTGCCGAAGCGCCCACCCCCGCGCAGACCCGGCTGCACGCCACCATCGACGCCGTCCTCGCCGACAGCCGGCTCGACGGCGCGCAGGCGGGCGTGGTCGTCGTCGACACCACCACCGGCCGCACGCTGTACGACCGCAACGGGACGCGACGGCTCATCCCGGCCTCCAACACCAAGCTGTTCACCTCCGCGGCGGCGATGGAACTGCTCGGACCGGGCCACCGGTTCACCACCGACGTGAGCGCCGACGGGCCGCGCCACGCCGGCATGCTCTCCGGCGACCTCTACCTGCGCGGCGGAGGCGACCCCACCATCCTCGCCGCCGACTACGACCGGCTCGCCGCGCAGGTCGCCGCGACCGGCGTACGGGTCGTCGCGGGCAACCTGGTCGCCGACGACACCCGGTACGACCGCGACCGGCTCGGCCCGGACTGGACCTGGGACGACGAGCCCTACTACTACGCCGCCCAGGTGTCCGCGCTCACCGTGGCCCCGGACACCGACTACGACGCCGGCACGGTGATCGTCCACGCCGCGCCGGGAACGCGGGCGGGCGCCCGACCGAAGATCACCATGACTCCGGACAACGGCTGGCTGCGCATCGAGAACCGGGCCGAGACGGTGACCGAGGGCGAGACCACCATCTCGTTCGAGCGCGAGCACGGCGGCAACACAGTGGTGGTCACCGGCCAGATCGCGCTCGGCCAGGCCACCGAGAGCGACTGGGTGACGGTCTGGGAACCGACCGGGTACGCGGCCGACGTGTTCCGGTCCGCGCTGCGCCGTCACGGCGTACGGGTGCTCGGGCGGACCGTGCTCGGCGCCGCCACCCCGGACACGGCCAAGCCGCTGGCCCGGCACGACTCGATGCCGCTGACCGACCTCATGGTGCCGTTCCTCAAGCTCTCCAACAACGGCCACGCCGAAGTGCTCACCAAGGAACTCGGCCGGCAGCTCTCCGGCTCCGGCACCTGGGCCGCCGGGCTCTCCGCGATCAGCGGGTACGTGGGCGACACCGGGGTGGACACCGGCACGCTGCGCCAACGTGACGGCTCCGGCCTGTCCCGGCGCAACCTCGTCCCGCCGGGACAGTTCGTCACGCTGCTCTCGGCGGTCCGCGCCGAACCGTGGTTCGACACCTGGTACGCCGCGCTGCCGGTGGCCGGCAACCCGAACCGGCTCGTCGGCGGGACGCTGCGCAGCCGGATGAGCGGCACCGCCGCCGCGAACAACGTGCACGCCAAGACCGGCAGCCTGACCGGCGCGTCAGCGCTCTCCGGCTACGTCACGAGTGCGGACGGCCGGCTGCTGGCGTTCTCGATCGTGCTGAACAACTACCTGACCTCGTCGGTGAAGGGGCTGGAGGATCAGATCGCGATCGCCCTGGCCGCGTACACCGAGAGGGAGACGGCCACCGCCCGGCGTACCGTGCCGGCCGCGCCGGAGTCACCGCGCGTACCGGAGGGACGGGAGTGCTCCTGGGTCAAACCGGCGCTCTGCTGACCGGCGCCGTACCGCCCGGGTGCTAGGCGCCGGGGCGGCGCGGCTGCGGGCCGGCGGCGGGGTCACCCCGCTCGACGAGCGCGTCGATCTCGGCCGGTGGGAGCCCGCGCAGGGTGAGCACCCGGCGACCCCACCGGTGCAGCCGGCACGGGTGCGGGCTGGCGTCGTTGCGGCAGATGGTCCCGCCCGACCACGTCCGCGGCGCGTGCACCACCACCGCGCGCACCGCGAACTGGACGTCCTCGACCGTCACGTACGGCGGCATCGGGATCTCGCGCAGCACGTCACCGTCGGCGCGGGGGCGGGCGGGGACGACGGGAGCAGGGCCGGTCATCGGTCGTGCCTCCACAGGGGATGGTCGGACGGCAACAACGGAAACCTACGACGCCGTGCCGGGTACGCGACGGACAAACTGTCCCCGCTCAGCGCAGCGCCACCGCCTGGAGGCTGACGTTGCCGCAGTCGCCGAGCGACTCCTCCACCGTCCAGTTCAGCAGCAGCCGCGCGCCACGCTGGGCGCGGAACTTGATCGTGAACTCGGTGGTGAGCGCGGTGTGCGGGTCCTCCATCCGGAGCGTGGTCACCGGTCCGCCGGTGGAGACACGCACGTCGAGGCGGCCACGGGCCATCCAGAGCCCGGCGTACAGACGCACCGTGCGCTGCTGCCCGTCGGCGGCCACCGCCAGGTTGAACCCGCTGCCCCGGTGGCAGGCGTACACGCCGGACATGGTGCCGCTCGCCGACGCGACCGGGTTGCCGTCGCGCCAGGCGTACGCCTCGGGGTTGTTGCTGAAGCTCTGCCGCCGCCCCCGGCCGCCCTCGTCGCGGATCTCGCCGGAGCCGCCCCGCTTGCGGACCGTCCGGTCGGCGCCGGTGAGCCCCCAGTGGACCCAGTCGGTGGTGCCCACGGCGGTGAGGTCGACGGTGGCGGGCACCTCGGCGCGGGTCACGGTGACTGTCGGCGGGAGCGCGCTCGTCGGCGACGGCGACGGCGTGGACGGCGTCGGGCTCGGCGACGGTGGCCGCTGCCGGGGACGCAGTCCCGGATTGGCCACCGTGTCGTCGGCCTCGTTCGGCAGCCCGACCCGGCCGGGCGGCGCGGCCGGCAGCCGGGCGTGCTCCTCGCGTGGCGCGTCGTGCCGCTCGACGCCGAGGTAGAGCGCCAGTGCCGCCAGGCAGAGGAACGCGGCCAGCCCTTCCAGCATCAGCCGACGCCGACGGCGCAGCCGCCGCAGCGCGGAGCGGGTACGCGGAAGGCCGTGCCGATGCGAGCCGGGGCCGGTACGCGGACGGTCCTCCTGGCCCACCACACCCTCCACTTCGGTCACGACACCGCCGGATACGACTGGTGCGCGACGGGCTTCACGGTGTCACCGGACGGCTCTTTGCGCCATATGTCGAGTGACGGGCGTTTCCAGTTCGTTACCTGGCGGCCGCTCGCCGGACCGGCCGCTCAGCTTACCGTGACCGCCTGCAGCGCCACCCCGTCGTTCTGCGCGCCGGTGACCGTCAGGGCCTGCCATTTGATCAGCAGCCGCTCCCCCGGGGCCGCCCGGAAGCGGATGACGTACTGGTAGAAGCGGTCGCCCGCGGCGAGGGCGACCTCACGGACGACGGGATCGCCGCCGCTGGACAGCGTCAGGTCGAGCCGCGCGCCGGCCGAGAACGTGCCGACGAACAGCCGGACCGTGCGCAGGTCCCCGCTCCCGGCCACCCCGAGCGTGAAGCTCTTCCCGGCGCCGCGCTGGAAGACACCCGCCCGGGTGCCCTCCTGGCGCGCTGTCGGCGTACCGTCGGTCCACTGGAGATCACAGGCACCCGCGTTGTGCTCCAGCCGCTCGCCACCCGGATCCTGGATCTCGCCGGTGCCGCCCGCCTTGCGATGGAAGCTGTCCGCGCCGGTACCGCCCCAGTGCCGCCAGTCCCGCGTACCGAGCGCGGTGAGCGACAACGCCCCCGGCAGCGGCGCCAGGTCCACGTCGAGCAGCGGCCCGCCGGGTGACACCGGGTCGGCCGGCGCCTGATCGGGCGCCTGGTCGGGCGCCTGATCGCTCGGCGCCGCCACGGGCGACGTCTCCCGGTTCGACGGTGGCGCGGGTGACCGGCTCGCGTACGCCAGCGCCGCCACCAGCCCGGTCACGGCCACCGCCGCCAGCACGGCGCGCCGGCGCCGACGACGGGCCCGGGCCACGGCGACCCGGGTGGCCGGGGCGTCGGCCGGGGGCCGGGTCGGGCCGAGTGGCAGCCTGGTTCGCGCCGCGTCGCGCAGCCGGACGCCGATCCCGCCCGCCAGATCGCCGATCCGGCCGGCCAGGTCGCCGATCCCGCTGGTCAGGTGGCCGATCCCGCTGGTCATATCGGCCAGGCGCGCCGGGATGCTCTCCCGGGCGGAGTGCCGGCCCGGTCTCGCTTCTGTTTCGGCCACCTGCGGCGGGCCGGGTTCGGCCGGATCGGAAGCGGGCCGGACCGGCGACGGAGCGGACAGGTGCAGTCCGATCGGCGGCGGCCCGACCAGCGGAACCCGGCCGCCGGCCGGGTTCGAACGCGACTCGGGGACGGCCGATGCAGCCGCCCCGGTGACGAGTGGCCTCGGGCCGAGCGAACCCGGAGCGGGCGTGCCGGAGCCGGGCGGACCCGGAGCAGGCGCACCCGGGCTGAGCGGACCCGAAGCGAGCGGACCCGGAGCGAGCGAGCCCGAAGCGAGCGGCGCCGAAGCGAGCGCGCCCGAAGCAAGCGGACCCGAAGCAAGCGGGCCCGGGGCAAGCGGGCCCGGGGCAAGCGCGCCCGGGGCGGGCGTGTCGGCCGGGAGCGGGCCGGCGGCCGGAAGGTCGGGAGCCGGCGGTCCGCCGGCGCGCGGAGGCGGCCACACAGCGGTACCGGGCGGATCCAGGTCGACCGGCGGCACCGGATCGTCCGCGCCGGAAGGTGAGCGTTCGGCGTCCGGGGGCGTCACCGGCCGGGACACGCCGGGGTCGGTGTTCCCGGGCAGGCGGCGTGGACCGGTGGGCCGCGCCGGCGCGTCTGCCGATTCGTCCGGCGTGGGCAGCCAACCCCCGACCCGGATTCCGGTCCGCGCGATGTCGTCCTCAGCCACCGACCCTCCTCGGCCACCGGCGGCGAGCGGCCCGGCCCCGTGGCTCGCCGTAGGGAGGATGACACAGAACGCGATCTTGCAGAAGGCATCCGCCCTCGCAATTCCCACGCACCCCACGCCGCCAACCCGCCCACGGACCAGATCTTGGAAGATTCAGGTCCCCATAGGAGCAGTCCCCATAGGAGCCATTTCCTTCCAAGATCTCCCCCGGCCGGCGCGCCCACCCTCGTCAACCTGTTGATCATGAGGTTGGCGGGGACATTTCGGGCGCGGAATGCCGTCAACTTCATGATCGACGGGAGCGGGGCGGGGGTGGGGCGCCCCGGGGGGCGGGATGGTGGGTGGCGTCAGTGGCGGGTGCGGCGGCGCAGGCCCCGGGTGGGGTGCCAGCTCTCGATCAGCAGGTGGTCGGGCGGGTCGCCGACCCGGGTGAGCACCACCTCGGTCAGCTCGATCCGGAAGCTGTGCGAGCCGTCCTCGGCGGGCTGCTCCTCGTGCGCCCGGCCGGCGATCTTCGCGTCCCCGTCCCAGGTGGACGGGTCGTCCGGCGGGGCGTCCTCGGTCGGGCTGTGCAGCGCCACCCGAGGATCGCGGCGCAGGTCGAGCGCCTTGACCGCGCCGGCCATGCTGCCCAGCCGCAGCTGCCCGTCGTCACCGAAGTCGAACTCGGTGCCGCTGATCCGCGGCGAACCGTCCCGCCGCAGCGTCGCCATCGTGCCGTGCTTGCGGACCGCGAAGCGGGCGCGCACCCGCGCCGCGAACTCGGGTTCGGCCGCCACCAGATCGGACCACCATGTCATGCGCCCGATTCTGGCCGGGAAACCTGACAACCCGCGGCAGCTTTCAGCCGACCTGGAAACCGAGCGCCTGGGCCAGCATCACCGCCTGCTCGGCGTCGATCCGCGCGCCGGCACGCTGCACCGCCGTCGGGTCGAGCGCGGACAGGTCGCTGCCGCGCAGGTCGGCCCGGATCAGCTTGGCGGCGTGCAACTGGGCGCCGGAGAGGTCCACGCCGGTCAGCGTCGCGCCGGTGAGGTCGGCGCCGGTCAGGTCGACCTCCCGCATCCGTACGTCGGTGATCCGTGCCCCGCGCAGGTCGGCGCCGGCGAGCGTGACGAAGGACCAGTCGCCCCGGTCGATCCGCAGCGGGCGCAGGTCGCAGCGGTCGAACGTGCTGCCGACCAGCTTGCAGCCGGTGAACTCGGCCTCGAAGAGGTTGCACTTGCTGAACGAGCACCTGGTGAACGCCGAGTCGGTGTGCCGGGAGGCGTTGAACGCCACGTTGCCGAACACGCAGTCGGTGAAGACCGCGCCCCGGCTGACCGCCTCGGTCAGGTCGACGTGGAAGAACTCGCACCGTACGAAGTGCCTGTCGGCCAACTCCTCGGCGTACCAGTCCTCCTGGCGGTAGGTGACGTCCTCGACCGGCTCCGGCATGCCACCGACAGTAGTGACACTTCTCGGCCGCGGTACCTGCGGGTAGGTTCGCGGTCGTGAGTGTCACCGTGAGCACCGACCCCGGACGTGTCGGCCTCGATCCCGCCCGGCTGGCGCGGATCGACGAGCACTTCGCCCGGTACGTCGACGACGGCCGGCTCGCCGGCTGGCAGATCGTCGTCACCCGCCGGGGCGAGATCGCCCACTCCTCGACGTACGGGCTGCGCGACCGGGAGGCCGGTACGCCGGTCGAGGCGGACACGCTCTGGCGCATCTACTCGATGACCAAGCCGATCACCTCGGTCGCCGCGATGATGCTCTGGGAGGAGGGCCGGCTCGAGCTGAACGACCCGGTCAGCCGCTGGCTGCCGGAGTTCGCCGACGTACGGGTCTACGACCGGGGTTCGGTGCTGAAGCCGTACACGGTGCCGGCGGTCGAGCCGATCCGGATCTGGCACCTGCTCACCCACACCGCCGGCCTGACGTACGGCTTCGCCCAGGTGTCGGTGGTCGACGGCCTGTACCGGGCGGCGGGCTTCGACCTGGGCGTGCCGCCGGGCGCGGACCTGGCGGCGGCCTCGGCCGGGCTGGCCCGGCTGCCGCTGCTGTTCCAGCCGGGCACGAGCTGGAACTACGGCGTCTCCACCGACGTCCTGGGCCGCCTGGTCGAGGTGATCTCCGGGCAGTCGCTCGACGCGTTCTTCGCCGAGCGGATCCTGGGCCCGCTGGGCATGACCGACACCCGCTGGTGGGTGGACGCGGCGGACGCGAAACGCCTGGCCGCGCTCTACGCCCCGCACCCGGCGACCGGTCAGGCGGTACGCGCCGACGGGGTGGGCCGGGCCGCGCTGGCGGAGCCGACGTGGCACTCCGGCGGCGGCGGGCTGCTCTCCACGGCGGCCGACTACCACCGGTTCACCCAGTTCCTGCTGCGTGGCGGCGAGCTGGACGGGGTGCGCCTGCTCGGGCCGCGCACGGTGCGCTTCATGACCCGCAACCACCTGCCCGGCAACCGGGACCTGGCCTCGTTCTCGCCGGAGGGCTTCGCCGAGACGATCCTCGACGGGGTCGGCTTCGGGCTGGGCTTCGCGGTCGTGCTGGACCCGGTGCCGTCGCGGGTGCCGAGCAGCGTCGGCGAGTTCTACTGGGGCGGCCTGGCCAGCACCGCGTTCTGGGTGGACCCGGTGGAGGAGGTCACCGCGCTGCTGTTCACCCAGTTGATGCCGTCCAGCACGTACCCGCTGCGCAGCCAGTTGCGCCAGCTCGTCTACTCGGCGATCGTCGACTGAGCCGGTTCGGCGGAACTCCCGCCGCCCGCCGGCAGGCTGCCTAGCCTGTGAGGCATGAGCGACATCGTCGTGTTCGGCGCCGGCGGGACGGCGGGCTCGCGGATCGCCGCGGAGGCGGTCGAGCGGGGGCACCGGGTGACAGCGGCGGTGCGGCGTCCGGAGGCGGTCGGCTACCTACCCCCAGGCGTACGCACGGTGACCGGCGACGCCACGTCGGCGCGAAGCGTACGCGAACTGGCCGAGGACGCGGATGTGCTGGTGGTGGCCATCGGCGGCGGCGAGCGGGCCCTGTGGCGCGACGCCGCGCGGACGCTGGTCGACACGCTGCGTGAGTTGCCGGACCCACCTCGGGTGATCCACGTCGGCGGTGGCTCGACGCTGCTCACGCCGAAGGGGACCCGGTATCTGGACGAGCCGGACTTCCCGGAGGAGTACCGGGACTCGGCGCACGGTCAGGCCGACGCGCTGGAGTTCTACAGGTCCAGCGCCGACGGGGTGACCTGGACGTACGTCTCCCCGCCGCCGCTGGAGTTCCACCCGGGCGAGCGGACCGGGCACTACCGCACCGGCACCGACCACCCGGTGACCGACGCGCAGGGCCGTTCGGTGCTCACCTACGAGGACCTGGCGGTGGCGATCGTCGACGAGATCGAGGATCCGCGCTTCGGCAACGCCCGGTTCACGGTCGCGTACTGATTCAGTCGGCCAGCCGGGCCGGGAAGCCGCCGGTGGCGATCGGGCCCCAGGACTCGATCGTGACCCGGATCAGCGACTTGCCCTGCGCGACCATGGCCGACCGGTACTCGTCCCAGTCCGGGTGCTCGCCGGAGATGCTGCGGAAGTACTCGACCAGCGGTTCCAGCGCCTCGGGCAGGTCGAGCACCTCGGCCACGCCGTCGACCTGCACCCACGGGCCGTTCCAGTCGTCGGAGAGCACGCACGCGGAGACGCGCGGGTCGCGGCGGATGTTGGCGACCTTGGCACGCTCGGGATAGGTGGAGATCACCAGCCGGCCCTCGGCATCCACCCCGCAGGCCACCGGGGAGGACTGCGGGCGCCCGTCGGAGCGGGTGGTCATGAGCACGACGTGGTGGCGGGGGCGGAGGAACTCGATCAGGGCGTCCCGGTCGACCCGGGTGTTCTTCGCGATGCTGCGTGCCATGCCTCGGTTCTACCAGGCATGTCCGTCGTTCTCAGCGCGGGCGGCCGGCGGACCGCTGCGCGGTGACCTGCTCCGGCACGCGCGGGCGGGCCGAGGGCCGCCAGGCGCGGCCGTTGGCGTAGATCACCCGGAAACCGAGGTACGCGGCCAGCGGCGCCCAGTGCGCCGAGCGCATCCGCAGCTCGGCGGCGTTGTGCCGCTGCCCGTTGGCGAGCACGTCGAGCAGCACCGTCTCGAAGGCGGCCGACTCGACCCAGTCCACCTCGCGGGTGAAGCCGCAGATCAGCGCCGCGCCGGTGACGTCGAGGAACTCGCGCAGCGTGGCGTCGGAGGCGCGCAGCACCGAGCAGCTGCCGAAGTAGAGGCGGCGGCCCTCGCAGCGGCCGGCCATCCGCTCGGCCACGTCCGACAGCTCGACCGAGTCCCAGTCGGTGAGGCAGAGCCGGCTCGGCTCGCCGTGCATGGCGAAGAAGCCCACCCGGTGGTCGGCGTACTGCTTGAGCAGCCAGCGGTCGACGAAGTAGAACAGCTCGTCGCGGGTGGCCGCGTCCTTGTGGATGTAGCGGATACGGCCGAGCCGCTCCAGCAGATCGAGCGTGGGCAGGACGGACCCGCGTTCGTTGAGGTCGCGGTGCCACTGCCCCTCGACGCAGAACACGCCGCCACGCGCCAACGCCCACCTCCCCGCCCGTCGAGGTCGCCGCCCGGTCCGGGAGCAGACGTTACCGGTCACGTCCGACGGGCGACACCCGGCAGCGCGTACGCAAACAGGCAGTATTCACAGCCAATACCCAGCAACCGGGCGATGTGAGAACAATTTCCGCTAATCACCACGAAGAATCCTCGTACCTGTCACGGTGATAGGGACGGGACGTACCGGTCGATGTGCCCGTCGGATCCCAGTTCCGCTCTGACATCGGGAGGACTCTGTGCGCGTCAACACCCTGAAGCGGGCGGCGGTCGCGTTCGCGCTGGCCCTGCCCGGGGCCGCCGTGGCGACAGTCGTGGCCGCGCCACCGGCGCACGCCGACGGCTGCTACACCTGGAACCGGACGCTGTCCCAGGGAAGCTCCGGCGACGACGTCCGGCAGCTCCAGATCCGGGTGGCCGGCTGGGCGGCGTACGGCGGCATCGTCCGGGTCGACGGCGTGTACGGCCCGGAGACGGCCGCCGCGGTCAAGCGCTTCCAGACCGCGTACGGGCTGCGCGCCGACGGCGTGGCCGGGCCGCAGACGTTCGCCAGGATCTACGACCTGCAGAAGGACAGCGACTGCACGCCGAAGCACTTCAGCTACGCCGAGCTGGACAACGGCTGCGGCAAGGGCGGGTGGGCCGGTGGCCCGCTCTCCGCGTCGGCCACCCGGGAGAACGCGCTGCGCACCATGTGGAAGCTGGAGGCGCTGCGGCGCAGCCTCGGCGACAAGCCGCTCTACGTGACCAGCGGGTTCCGCAGCATCGCCTGCAACCGGCAGGTCGGCGGCGCCGCGGACAGCCAGCACCTCTACGGCAACGCGGCCGACCTGATCGCCAAGCACCGCAGCCTCTGCGACATCGCCCGCTCGGCCCGCAGCCGGGGCTTCAGCGGCATCTACGGCCCCGGCTACCCGGACCACGACGACCACACGCACGTCGACTCGCGGCGGGAGAACAACCGGGACAAGTCGTCGAACACGAAGGGCTGGTCCGCACCGGACTGCGGAGTCAAGTGATGCGGTGACGGCGGCCCGGACCGGGGGTGGGGGCTCCCCGTCCGGGCCGCCGTCGGCATGCTCCGGCGCGACCGACGCCACTCCGCGACGGGGCGTCGGCGCGACCGGAACCGGGCGCCGGGCGTCAGCTCGCCCGGGGCCAGCGGGGCCGGGCGGTGGGAGCCGACCGCCCGGCGACCGGCCGCAGACCGGGCCGCACCGGCGGCGCGGCGGCCCGCGGAACCGCACCGCGCGCCGCCTGCGCCGCGGCGGGGCGGGCGGCCTGACCCGGCACCGCCCGGGCCGGCTGTCCGGGCACAGGGCGGCCGGCCTGACCGGGTACGCCGGGCCGCGCGACCTGACCGGGTACGCCCGGTCGCGCCGTCTGACCGCGGGCGGCCTGCCCGGGGGCGGGACGGGCGCCGGACGGTCCGGTCAGCACGAACGGGAAGGGCACGTGCACGAACGGGTTGCCGTGCCGGATCAGCGCGTCGATCTGGCGGTCGTTGAGACCGTGTGTCTCCAGCACGCGCCGGCCCCAGCGATGCAACCGGCAGGGGAACGACGAACCGTCGTTGCGGCACTTCGGCCCCGCGGGCCACTCCTCGGCGGCGTGCACCACCACCGCCCGGACCGCGAGGCGGACGTCCTCAGGGGTCAACGGCGCCGGTACCGGCACCTCGCCCAGGATCTGGTCGATGGGATCCGTCGACTGCTCACCAACTCGCACGGCAGGCCTCCCGCAGTTCGGCAGCGGTGCGGCGGAACGGCCGCACCACATCCTCGACCACTGGTACGGCCGGATGACGGCAGCAGTTCAATCCCGCCACGCGGCGAGCAGTTCGGCCGGCCCGAGCGCGGTGACTCCGTCGACCGCACGGCCACTGCGCACCACCGCGACGACCGGTGTGTCGTCGTCGGCACCCGGTAGCTGGGCGCGGTGGTGAAGCAGCCGGGCCAGGTCGTGACCGTCGAACGCGCCGTTCTCCAGCCACTTGACCGAGCCCACGAACGTGATCCGCTTGGCCACCGGGCTCCGATCGCCGCCGACCAGGTCGATCTCGGGATCGTTGGTACGCGTCCAGTACCCGCCCACCTCCGCCGTCCCGGACGGCAGGCTCCCCGGCGGCAGCCGCCGCAGGGACTCCCGGATCACCGGCTCGACCGCACGCCCTCGCCATGAGGTCCAGGACGAATGGATGCGGGCGAGCGTCAGATCCCCTCTGCCGCGCTCGATCTCGGCGAGGTAGGGGTCGAGGAAGGCGAGCCAGAAGCGGAGATACGGATCGGCGACCACGTAGCGGGTCTCGCGCGACGGACGGGTGGACAGCGGGAGGGCGGCCTCCACGACCCGCTTGTCGGTCAGCAGTCGGAGCGCGCGGTGCAGCGACGCCTGCGGGATTCCGCCGGCCGCCCGCGCGATGGAGGAGGAGGTGCGCTCCCCGGAGCCGATGGCGCGCAGCACCACCCCCGGCTGGGACTGCGGCGGAAACTCGGCAGCGAGGGCCCGTTCCCCGCTGACGAGCAGCGCGGAAGTGGGGTCCGGGACGGCCTGGGCGAGGTAGTCGCGCACGGTCTCGCCGGGGGTCCAGTCGTCGAGGACGAGCGGCAGGCCACCGGTGACGAGGTACGCGTCGATGGCATCCGCCGGCGGCAACTGGAGCATCTCGGCCACGTCGCCGGGGCTCAGGGGCGGCACGACCATCTCGGTCGCGCGCTGGTGGAACGGGCGGCCGTAGTCGTTGAGCGCCTCCATCATCGCCAGGTCCGAGCCGACGCAGATCAGCAGGACCGGCCGACGGGACAGCTCCCGGTCGAAGACCTTCTGGAGGGTGCCCTCGAAGCCGGGATCGGTGGCGATGAGGTAGGGCATCTCGTCGAGCACGACGACGCTGGGCTGATCCGTGGGCAGCGCGGCGGCGAGGAGGGTGAGAGCCGCGTCCCAGGTGGCCGGCGCCTGTCCGGCGAACAGACCCGCTCCAGGGAGCGTCGAGCCGGCCGCCGCTTCGACGAAGAGCCGCAGGTCGGCGGCGGGGGTGGGTTGCGCCGAGGCGGTGAAGAAGAGGTGGGGTACGCCCGCGCGCTCGACGAACTCCTCAACGAGGCGGGACTTACCCACCCGTCGGCGTCCACGCATGAGCAGCGCCCGTCCCGGGCGCCCCGCCCGGCCGCCGCGTTCGACGCGCGCCAACATGCCGTCGAGCCGGGCCAGCTCCCTCGTCCTGCCGACGAAACCGGCCACGTCATCACCTCATACTCTCAGGACGGATACTCTCATCTCTGATAGTATCCCGAATGAGAGTGTCTGTGCCTCAGACCAGGCCGGCGTCCTGGACCAGCAGGGCCACCTGCACACGGTTGTTCAGGTCGAGCTTCGTCAGCAGCCGCGACACGTACGCCTTCACCGTCGCCACGCTCATGAACAACTCGGCGGAGATCTCGGCGTTGGTGCGGCCCCGGCCGAGCAGCACCGCGACCTCCCGTTCCCGTTCGGAGAGCCCGTCGAGCAGCCGTACCGCCCGCTCCCGCTTCGGGTCCGGGCCGGGCGCCGGCGCGGCGCCGGTGACGTGCGCGATGAGTTTCCGGGTCACCGCCGGGGACAGCGTCGCCTCCCCCGCCGCGACCCGGCGTACCGCCGCCACGATCTCGGCCGGCGGGGTGTCCTTGAGCAGGAAGCCGCTCGCCCCGGCCCGCAGCGCCCGCAGCACCTGCTCGTCGGCGTCGAACGTGGTGAGCACCAGCACCTCGGGCGGTTCCGCTGTGGCACGCAGCGCCTCGGTGGCGGCCAGGCCGTCGACCCGGGGCATGCGGATGTCCATCAGCACCACGTCCGGGGCGTGGGCGGCGACGGCCTCGGGCACCTCGGCGCCGTCGGTGGCCTCGCCGACCACCGCGAGGTCGGGTACGCCGCCGAGGATCATCGACAGCGCGCCGCGGACCAGCGGGTCGTCGTCGACGATCAGCACCCGTACCGGGGCGCTCACTGCGCCGCCCAGGGCAGCCAGGCGGTCAGCCGGAACGTGCCGTCGGCGTCCCGCCCGTGTTCCAGGCGGCCACCGGCGAGCGTGACCCGCTCGGCGATGCCGACCAGGCCGGTGCCGGTGCCCGGGATCGCGGTGGCCGGGCTGCCCACCGGCCACGGGTTGCTGATCTCCACCACCAGCCCGTGCCCCGGGCCACCGGCCAGCCGGACGGTCACCACCGCGCCGGGCGCGTGCTTGCGGGCGTTTGTCAGCCCCTCCTGCACGATCCGGTACGCGCTACGCCCGATCGCCGCGGGCACCGCCTCCGGCTCGGCCACCTCGTCGACGACGGCGACCCGTACCCCGGCGTCGCGGCTCTCGGCGACCAGCGCGGGCACGTCGGCCAGCGTGGGCTGCGGCCGTTCCGGCGTGGCCTCGGAGCCGACCTCGGCCCGCAGCACGCCGATCACCTCGCGCAGGTCCTGGAGCGCGGCGTGCGCGCTGGCCCGGATCACCCCGGCCGCCCGCGCCACCTCCTCCGGCGGCGCGTCCGGCCGGAACTCCAGCGCGCCCGCGTGCAGGCTGAGCAGGGAGATCCGGTGGGCGAGCACGTCGTGCATCTCCCGGGCGATCCGGCCGCGTTCGAGCTGCCGGGCCTGGTCGAGCCGGAGCTGCTGCTCGGCCTCGGCCCGCTCGGCGCGGTCGCGCAGGGACAGCACCAGCTGGCGGCGGGCCCGGACGAACAGCGCCCACGCCACCACCACGCCGATGAACAGCGCGGTCCAGATCACCGAACCCCAGAACGGCATCGTCGGGTCGGGCCGGACGGCGAGGTAGACCGGCAGGCTGAGCACGTTCCAGGCCGCCAGGGCCAGGCCCACCGGCAGTGGCCGGTGCACCAGCACGGTGAACGTGATGACGAGCAACGCGACGCCGGAGGTGACCGAGAAGAACACCAGCGGCGCGGTGGCCAGTGCCAGCCCGACCGGCCAGCGCCGGCGTAGCCAGAGCGCCCCGCTGATCCACAGGCCGATCAGCAGGTCGACCTCCTCCAGCCAGGCCGGACCGGCGTTGAGCCCGAACTCCGGGCTCGCGCTGGTGACGTCGCCGTGGGCGATGAGCACCCAGAGCAGCGAGGCCACGAACAGCGCGCCGTCGACGAACCAGTCCCGCGGGGTCCGCCGGGCGGTCCGGGCGGGCACCAGGGAGCCCGGCAGGAGCCAGGGATGATCGGGTACGACGGCGCTGCTCACCCACCCATGCTAGGAAGCCGTCCGGACCGGCTACCAGCTACCAAAGTCGACGACTGCGGTGAACCGAGGTCGACGGCGACGCCGACCGCCGGCCGCAGCGCGTGGCCGGGTGGCCCCGGCAGGCTCGACGGCATGATCGAAGTCGACCAGCTCACCAAGCGGTACGGCCCGCACACCGCCGTCGCGGACGTCACGTTCCGGTGCGAACCGGGCACGGTGACCGGTTTCCTCGGGCCGAACGGCGCCGGGAAGTCCACCACGATGCGGATGATCTGCGGGATGACGCCGCCCACAGCGGGCGGCGCCACGGTCGCCGGCCGCCCCTACCGCGACCTGCCCAATCCGGGGCGGGAGATCGGCGTGCTGCTCGACGCCTCGGCGCAGCACGCCGGGCGCACCGGACGGGAGGCGCTCACGCTCGCCGCCCGCACCATGGGCGTGGACCGGGCGCGGGTGGCGGCGGCACTGGACCGGGTCGGGCTGAACGAGACCGCCGCCCGGCGCCGCGTCGGGGCGTACTCCCTGGGCATGCGGCAGCGGCTCGGCCTGGCGCTGGCGCTGCTGGGTGACCCCCGGGTGCTGATCCTGGACGAGCCGGCCAACGGCCTCGACCCGGAGGGGATCTTCTGGATGCGCGGCCTGCTGCGCGACTTCGCCGACCGGGGCGGCACGGTGCTGCTCTCCTCGCACCTGCTGCGCGAGGTGGAGGCGGTGGCCGACCGGCTGGTGGTGATCGGCGGGGGCCGGGTGGTCGCCCAGGGCGGCAAGGACGAGCTGCTGGCCGGCGCCGGCACGCTGGTGCGCGCCCGCGACGCGCACGCCCTGCGCCTGACGCTGGAGCGGGCCGCGCTGCCCGCCACGGCCGGCACCGACGGCGGCTACGTGGTCCGGGCCGAGCCGGGTCAGGTCGGCCAGGCCGCGGCGGACGCCGGACTGGTCCTCACCGAGCTGCGCCCGGCCGGCAGCGGCGGCCTCGAACAGCTCTTCCTCACCCTCACCGCCGGCGCGTCGACCAAGGAGGCCGTCCGATGACCACCGCCACCCGTAACCCCGCGCCGCCGCGTCCCGAGGCCGCCGTCGCCGGACCGACGCTGGCCCGGCTGACCGGCGTGGAGCTGCGCAAGCTCGCCGACACCCGGGCCGGACGGTGGCTGCTGATCACGATCGGGCTGATCGCGGCCGTGATCGTGGTGGTGCAGCTCTTCGTCGTCGAGGCGCCGGACCAGACGTTCACCGCCTTCTTCACCCCGTCGCTTCTGCCGGTCGGCCTGCTGCTGCCGGTGCTCGGCATCCTCTCCATCACCGGCGAGTGGTCGCAGCGCACCGCGCTCACCACGTTCGCGCTGGTGCCCCGCCGGGAACGGGTGATCGTCGCCAAGCTCGCCGCCGTGGTGCTGGCCGCGCTCGCCTCGGTGCTGGTCAGCCTCGCGGTCGCCGCGGTCGGCACGCTCGCCGCCGGCGCCACCGGCGGGGCGGGCGCCTGGACGTTCGACTGGCAACTGCTGCCGCACGCGGCCGTGTTCCAGGTGGTGAACGTGCTGATGGGCGCCGCCTTCGGGCTGCTGCTGCTGAACACGCCGCTGGCGATCGTCACCTATCTGCTGCTGCCCACGGTGTGGAGCCTGCTCGCCGCGATGATCTCCGCGCTGCGGGAGCCGGCCCGCTGGCTCGACACCTCGTACACGATGGAGCCGCTGCTCGGCGCCGAGATGACCGGCGGGCAGTGGGGCCGGCTCGGCGTCTCGCTCGCCGTCTGGGTGCTCCTGCCGCTGGTCGCCGGTCTGGTCCGCACGCTGCGCCGGGAGGTGTCGTGACCGTGGCGGCCCGGCACACCGGCGAGGACGTCGTGGTCGACGGCGGACGCGGCGAGCTGGTGCTGTTCTGGGCGGGGTTCCCGCTGCTCGGGGCGGGACTGGGCGCCGGGCTGACCACGCTGTCCGGCTGGATCGCCGGGCTGCCCTGGTTCCCGTTCCAGGGCCTGTTCGAGCTGCTCGACAGGTGGCCGGACGAGCGGGCGTACCCGATCGGGGCCGGGCTGGGCCTGCTCGGCGGCCTGGCCCTGGCGGTGGTGGCGGTGCGCGACCGGCTGACCGTCACGGTCGGGCACCGCACGGTACGGCTGCACCGCGACGGGCACGGCCGGGACGTGGCCCGCGCCGACGTCGCCGGGGTGTTCGTCGACGGTGCGGCGCTGGTGCTGCTGGACACCGCCGGTGGCGAGCTGGCCCGGGAGAAGTCCGACCTGGACACCGAGCAGCTGCGGGAGGCGTTCACCCGGCAGGGCTGGCCGTGGACCGGGCAGGACCCGCACCGGGACGCGTACCGCAGGTGGGTCGAAGGGCTGCCCGACCTGCCGCCGGGCGCGGACGCCCTGCTGCGCGCCCGGCAGCGGGCGCTCGACGGCGGCCACGACCCCGAGACCCGGGAGCTGCACGGGGAGCTGGCCCGGCTCGGCGTCGTGGTCCGCGACGAGGGCAAACGGCAGTACTGGCGGCTGGTCCCCGGACCGCCGCCGCGCTGACGGTCTCCGCTCCGGCGCCTGATCCGCGCGGCGCCCGCCGCGACGCCGGTGGACGTGACAAGTCACATCGCTGGCGCGTTTCCGGCATCAGAACGAACTGTTCGGGCATGTTCTCCGTACACAGGTGTGGTACGTGACGTCTACCTCGGAGGCATGGTGTCCGCAGTTCGAACTGATCCATTCGCGGGGGCGATACTCCAGGTCGGCGTACTGACGGCCCTGGCCGGCACGGTCGGCCTGAGCGCGTACGGCTGGCTGGCCGGTCTGCTCTTCGGGGTGGTCATGGTCGCGGCGCTCGGATACGGGCTGCGCCGCTCGGGCGCGGACCGGCTCGGCCCGGCCGACTGGGTGACGCTCACCCGGGCCACGCTCGCCGGCGGGGTGGCTGCGTTGACAGTCGAGGCGTTCCGCGGGCCGATCGCGGTGCCGGTGCTGGTCGCGCTGGCCGCCGTGGCGCTCTCCCTGGACTGGGTCGACGGGCAGGTGGCCCGGCGCACCGGCACGACCAGTGCGCTCGGCGCCCGGTTCGACATGGAGGTCGACTCCTTCCTCGTCCTGGTCCTCTGCGGGTACGTCGCCGACCAGGTGGGCGCCTGGGTGCTGGTGATCGGCGCGATGCGGTACGTCTTCGTCGCCGCCGGCTGGGTGCTGCCGTGGATGCGCGGCTCGCTGCCGCCGCGCTACTGGCGCAAGGTGGTCGCCGCCACGCAGGGCATCGCGTTGACGGTGGTGGCGGCCGGTGTGCTGCCCCGGCCGCTGGCCCTCGCGGTGGTGCTCGGCGCGCTCGCGCTGCTGGTCGAGTCGTTCGGACGCGACGTCGGCTGGCTGTGGCGGCACCGCGTACGGCCGGCGCTCCCGGCGGCGCCGGTCTCCCCCGCGCCGGCGGGCCACGGGTCCGAGTGGACGCCGGGCACGCGGATCGTGCGCCAGCCCGTCGAGGTCGGCGGGCGGCGCCGGTGACCGACCTGTCCCGGCCGGCCGACGGCGACGACGTCCCGGCCGGCGCCACGTCCACGGAAGACAGCACGCCGGACAGCGCCGGCGCCTCGGCCGAGAGCGGCGACCGCACCCCGAACGACAGGGAGACGAGCGACCCGGGCAACGACGCGGTCGGCGCGTGGAGCGCCCGGCGGCTGCTCGGCGCGGCGGTCACCGCGCTGGCCGGAGCGCTCGTGCTGGTGGCCCTGGTCGCGCCGAGCGAGGTCAAACTGCTGTCCCTCGGGGCGTTGCTCCGCATCCCGGTGGAAGGGCTGCTCGCCGTCGCCCTGCTGCTGGTCCTGCCGGCCCGCCCGCGCCGCGTGGTGGCCACGCTGCTCGGCGCGCTGCTCGGCCTGATCCTGGTGCTCAAGGTCACCGATCTCGGGTTCTCGATGGTGCTCGACCGGCGCTTCGACCTGATCGCCGACTGGACGTTCCTCGGCGCGGGCGCGGAGTTCCTGTCCGAGTCGTACGGCGGGGCCGCCGAGGTGGGCGCGATCGCCCTGGCCGTGGTCGCGGCGCTCGCCGTACCGGTGCTGGTGACGCTCTCGGCGCGGCGGCTGGCCCGCGCCGCGGCGGCCCACCGCCGGGTGACCACGCGCGCCGTCACCGCGCTCGCCGCCGCCTGGGTGGTCTGCGCCGTGCTCGGCGCGCAGATCGTGCCCGGCCTCCCGGTCGCCGCGGACACCGTCGCCGCCGACGTCTTCGATCGCGCCCGGCAGGTGCGGGCGGGCCTGAACGACAAGGAGACGCTGAACACGCAGCTCGCCGGCGACCCGTTCCGGGACGTGCCGGGTGAGCGGATGCTCACCGCGCTGCGCGGCAAGGACGTCCTGTTCACGTTCGTGGAGAGCTACGGCCGGGTCGCGCTGGAGGACCCGGAACTGGCCCCGGAGGTGGACGCCGTCCTCGACGAGGGGACCCGGCAGTTGCGCGCGGCCGGTTACGGCAGCCGCAGCGCGTTCCTCACCTCGTCCACCACCGGCGGTGGAAGCTGGCTCGCGCACGCCACGCTGATGAGCGGCATCCGCACCGACAACCAGTTGCGCTACACCAACCTGGTACGCAGCGACCACCTGACCCTCAACGGCGCGTTCAAGCGCGCCGGCTGGCGGACCGCGCTCGTCATGCCGGCGCTGAACCGGGCGTGGCCGGAGGCGGCATTCTTCGAACCCGACACGCTGTACGGGGCAAAGGAACTCGGCTACAAGGGGCCGCTGTTCAGCTTCTCCTCGCCACCGGACCAGTACACGCTGGCGGAGTTCCAACGCCGCGAGCGCGGCCCCGGGCGTACGCCCGTGATGGCCGAGATCCCGCTGCTCTCCAGTCACCTGCCGTGGACGCCGGTCCCGCCCCTCGTCGGCTGGGACGACATCGGCGACGGCTCGGTCTACAAGGGAACGGCGCGCGCCGACCGCTCGGCGGAGGGCACCCGGGAGGCGTACCGGCAGGCCGTCGTGTACTCGCTGCGCACGCTCATCTCCTACGTGCAGCGGTACGGTGACGAGAACCTGGTGCTGGTGTTCCTCGGCGACCATCAGCCCGCCCGCACGATCACCGGCGACGACGCCGGCAAGGACGTGCCGATCACCGTCGTCGCGAAGGACCCGGCAGTGCTCGACCGCATCGCCGGATGGGGCTGGCAGGACGGGCTCAACCCGGACCCGCAGGCCCCGGTCTGGCCGATGGAGTCGTTCCGGGACCGCTTCCTGCGGGCGTTCGGACCGCAGTCCACCACTCACAGTTAGGGATGTCGTGACGATGCTCGCGCGGGCCTGGGGGATCACCCGTTCCCTGGCCGTCTACCACGGTCAGCCGGCCAAGCACCGGCGTGCCCGGCAGCTCTACGGGCAGTTCCTCTCCCCCGGCGACCTCGCCTTCGACATCGGCGCCCACGTCGGCGGCCGGGTGCGCACCTGGCGGCGGCTGGGCGCGCGGGTGGTCGCGGTGGAGCCGCAGCCCGACTGCCTGCGGGTGCTGCGCCTGGGCTTCGGGCGGGACGCCGACGTGGTGATCGAGCCGACGGCGGTCGGTGCGCGGTCCGGGAGCGCGCGGCTGGAGCTGTCGTCGGCGACGCCGACGGTGTCCACCATGTCGTCGTCCTGGATCGAGTCGGTCACCGCCGATCCGAGCTTCGCCGGGGTCCGCTGGGACCGGTCGGTCGAGGTGCCGGTGGTGACGCTCGACGACCTGGTGGCGCGGCACGGCGTACCGGCGTTCTGCAAGGTCGACGTCGAGGGCTTCGAGGTCGACGTGCTGTCCGGGCTCAGCCACCCGGTGCGCGGGCTGTCCTTCGAGTACCTGCCACCGGCGCACGACGCCGCGCTCGCGTCGCTGGACCTCGTGGAACAGCTGGGCGCGTACCGCTACAACTACTCGCCGGTGGAGACCATGCGGTTCGCGAGCGAGAGCTGGCTGGACGCGGCCGGGCTGGTGCGGCTGCTGGAGACGTACCGTCCCGGCGGCCGCTCCGGCGACGTCTACGCCCGGCTGTCGGACTCCTGACGTAGGGTCGGCCCCGGGCACGAGCCGAGGAGGGCCGATGGCCAGGTACGCCGCTCTGCTGCGGGCCGTCAACGTCGGGGTCAACAAGCTGGCCATGGCCGACCTGCGCCGCGTGGTCACCGACCTCGGTCACACCGACGTCAAGACCTACCTGCAGAGCGGCAACGTGGTCTTCACCAGCCCGCCGGCCCGGCCGGAGACGCTGGCCGAGGGCATCGCGAACCGGCTCGGCGACGAACTGGGCCTGCGGGTGCCGGTGCTGGTCCGCGACGGGGACGAGCTGGCCGCGGTGGCCGCCGCGAGCCCGTACGCGGGCCGGCAGGACGACCACACGCGGGTGCTCGTGGTGTTCCTGTCGGCCGCGCCCGCCGCCGCGCGGGTGCGCGAGCTGGCCGTGCCGCCGGGCGAGACGATGGAGTACGAGGTGATCGGCCGGGAGGCGCACCTGCACTTCCCGGCCGGCGGCTACGGGCGGACGAAGTTCACCGCCGCGTACCTGGAGAAGAAGCTGGGTGTGGTGGCGACGGCCCGCAACTGGCGGTCGGTGCTGGCCCTGCGCGACCTCACCGCCGCCTGAGCCTCTCCTCAAACCGGCCCGCGGCACCTAGCATTGCTGCTCATGAATATGAAGCGCGTCACCCGCTCGCGATCCGGGCGGATGTTCGCGGCGGTCGTGCTCGCCGTCGCGGTCGCGATCCCGCTCGGCGTGACCGGCGCCGCCTCGGCCGCGACCACGCTGACCGTGGCGCAGGCGCTCGCCGCGCAGGACGGCCGGACCGCCACCGTGACCGGCTACGTCATCGGCCAGCCCACCGCCACCAACACGGTGCTCACCTCCGGCTTCACCGCCGACACCGCGATCGCAATCGCCGACCAGGCTGGCGAGACCGGCACCTCCCGGATGCTGTACGTGCAGGTCACGGCCGCCTGGCGGAGCACCTTCGGGCTGCTCGGCAACCCGTCGCTGCGCGGGCGGCAGGTGACCGCGACCGGCGCGCTGACCGCGTACTTCAGTCACGGCGGGCTGAAGAACCCGAGCGCGATGAGCCTCGGCGGCGGCGCCACGCCGAGCCCTTCCCCGACCCCGACCCCGGCGCCGACCGGCACGTCCGACGCCTACTACGCGGCCGCGGCCGGCAAGACCGGGCCGGCGCTGCGCACCGCGCTGCACGGCATCATCCGGGTGCAGACGAAGCTCAGCTACGACCAGGTGTGGGACGCGCTCAAGGACACCGACCAGGACCCGGCCAACCCGGCGAACGTGATCCTGCTCTACAGCGGACGCTCGCAGAGCAAGACCAGCAACGGCGGCGGTGCGAACGACTGGAACCGGGAGCACGTCTGGGCCAAGTCGCACGGCGACTTCGGCACCGCCACCGGCCCCGGCACCGACGTGCACCACCTGCGGCCGGAGGACGTGTCGGTCAACTCGCTGCGCGGCAACAAGGACTTCGACGCCGGCGGCGGCGCGGTCGCCGAGGCGCCCGGCTGCTACACCGACGCCGACTCGTTCGAGCCGCGCGACGCGGTGAAGGGCGACGTGGCCCGGATGATCCTGTACATGGCGATCCGGTACGAGGGCGGCGACGGCTGGCCGGACCTGGAACCGAACGACTCGGTGTCGAACGGCTCCGCGCCCCGGCTCGGGCGGCTGTCGAAGCTGCTGGCCTGGAACGACCAGGACCCGCCGGACGCCTTCGAGCAGCGACGCAACCAGCGGATCTACGAACGCTGGCAGGGCAACCGCAACCCGTTCGTCGACCACCCGGAGTGGGCCCGGTCGATCTGGAGTTGACGCTCGTCCCCGATGTGAGGAAGCGTGGCGAGCGGGTAGAGACATCCGGTTGGCACGGCCGGGGCGGGCGGCACGGACGCGCCCCGGCACCGCACGATCGGAGATGAGACTCTTCATGGCCCCCAACAGCGTTCCGGACATCGCGCTCAACGACGGAAACTCCATCCCACAGCTCGGCTTCGGCGTGTTCCAGATCGAACCGAAGGACACCGCCCGGGCGGTCGGCACCGCGCTGGAGATCGGCTACCGGCACATCGACACCGCCCAGATGTACGGCAACGAGGCCGAGGTGGGTCAGGCGCTGCGCGCCTCCGGGCTGGACCGCGGCGAGGTCTTCGTGACCAGCAAGCTGAACAACGGCTTCCACCGCCCGGACGACGCCCGCAAGGCGTTCGAGCAGACGCTGCGGGAACTCAAGTTCGACTACCTCGACCTGTTCCTGATCCACTGGCCGCTGCCCACCCGCTACGACGGCGACTTCGTCTCCACCTGGAAGGTGCTGGAGGAGCTGCGTGACGCGGGCACGGTCCGGTCGATCGGCGTGTCCAACTTCCAGGTCGCGCACCTGGAGCGGCTGGCCGCCGAGGCGGACGTGGTGCCGGCGGTCAACCAGATCGAGGCGCACCCCTACCTCGGCAACGAGGAGGTGCGGGCGTACGACAAGGCGCACGGCATCCTCACCGAGGCGTGGTCGCCGATCGCGCAGGGCGCGGTGCTCGGCGACCCGACGGTCGTCGACGTGGCCGAGCAGGTCGGCCGGACCCCGGCCCAGGTGGTGCTGCGCTGGCACGTGCAGCGCGGCGACATCGTCTTCCCGAAGTCGACCACCCCGAAGCGGATCGAGGAGAACTTCGCGATCTTCGACTTCACGCTCGACGACACCGCGATGGAGCGGCTCACCTCGCTGGACCGGGGCGAGGACGGCCGGACGGGCCCGAACCCGGACGAGTTCGACTACATCCCGAGCTGAACCGCCGCACACCGAAGGGCCCGGGGAACCGAGGCCCTTCGACGTTTGACTTCGCGCGCACTCGAAGGGGCAGGGTGACCGGCAAAGCTCCGACGGGGAGGAAATCCATGCGCTACCGCACCATCGGCACCGACCCTGCGACGCGCCGCAAGGTCAGCGTGCTCAGCCTCGGCGCGATGCTCTTCGGCACCGCCACCGACGAGGCCACCTCGTTCGCCATCCTCGACCGCTACGTGGAGGCCGGCGGCACGTTCATCGACACCTCGGACAACTATGCCTTCTGGCAGAACGGGGGCCAGGGTGGCGAGAGCGAGGAACTGCTCGGCCGCTGGCGGCGCAGCCGCGGGGTCGGCGACGAGGTGGTCATCGCCACGAAGCTCGGTGCCCGGCCACTCGCCCCGGGCACCAGCTACGTGGACAACCCCGAAGGGCTGTCGGCGAAGGTGATCCGCGAGTCCGCCGAACGCAGCCGGGAGCGGCTCGGGCTCGACCGCATCGACCTGCTCTACGCCCACATCGAGGACCACACGGTTGCGCTGCGGGAGACCGTGGAGGGCTTCGCCGAGCTGGTCGCGGAGGGCACCGTCGGGCTGCTGGGCGCCAGCAACCACCGCGCCTGGCGGGTGGAGCGGGCGCGGGCGCTCGCCGCCGCGGCCGGGTTGCCCGGGTACGAGGTGCTGCAGTACCACCGCAGCTACCTGCCCCGGCGTCTCGACGTGCCGAGCGAGCTGGACCGGGACGGGGACGTCGGCTGGGTCGGCCCGGACCTGCTCAGCTACCTGCGGGCCGAGCCGCAGCTCACGCTGGTGGCGTACTCGCCGCTGCTCAAGGGCGCGTACGTCCGGCCGGAACGGCTCGGCGAGGAGTACGCGGTGCCCGCCACCCCGGCCCGGCTGGAGGCGTTGCGGGCGGTGGCCGCCGAGACCGGGGCCACCGTCAACCAGGTGGTGCTGGCCTGGCTGATGGGCGGCGACATCCCGTCGATCCCGCTCGTCGGTTTCTCCTCGGTGGCGCAGCTGGAGGAGAGCCTGGGCGCTGTCGACCTGGAGCTGACCGCCGAGCAGCGGACCCTGCTGGACTCGGCGCGCTGACCGGCGCCGGGCCGGGTGGCTCACACGCCACCCGGCCCGTGCCGATCGACCGCTCGTGCCGTTCGACCGGATCGTGTCGCTCAGCCGGCCGGGTACCGGTCGACAGCGACGTCCAGCCGCAGGGTGCCGGTGCCCGGCAGGGTCACCTCGGTGGCGTCGGCCGGGCGGGCCGCGCCGTCGAACCAGCCGGCGTAGCTGACGAACGGCGGCGTCCACAGCCAGGCCACGATGACCGGCTGGGGGCCGAGCACGCGCAGCGCGTACTCGCCGTCGCGATCCAGCGTCCAGCCGATGACCTCACGGGTACGCGCGTTGCGCACCGTCAGCTCGGCGACCACCGGGCGGCCCTCCGGATCGACGAGCCGGCCGGTGACCAGGACGCCTCGCCGCACGGCGAGGTCGTAGACGGTGGTGGCGCCGACCCGGACCGTGACCGGCACGGCCTTGCCCCGCAGGGCGAACCCGCCGGACCACTGGGTGGCGTTGTCGGCGGTGGTGAACAGCAGCGGCCAGGCGTACGGGCCGAGCCAGTCGATCCGGTAGCGGCCCTGCGCGTCCAGTTCCACTCCCCAATCCGGGAAGGAGCCCGGCTCGGGCGCGAGCGTCACGGCGCCGGAGGTCGCCGTCCTGCCGGTGGCCGCGCTGGTCACGGTGCCGGTGACCACGCCGGCGCGGTCGAGCCGGATCGGCGGCACGGTGACCGTCTGCCCGGCGCGGAGCGTGACCACCCGGGCCTGCTTCGCGTCACCGGTGCCGCCGGTCGCGCCGACCCACTGCGCGCCGTACGCCGATCCGCCGGCGGGGCGGGCGAACAGGTTCCAGGAGCCGGCCGCGACCAGGCCGACGCGGACGTTCCCGGAGGCGTCGGAGCAGTACCGTCCCGGGTTGGCGGGCAGCTCGCCGGTACCGGCGGGCGCCGGCGTCACACAGGCCCCGGCGACTGGTGCGCCGGTCGCCGCGTCGACCACCCGGGAGACCACGTTCGCGGCCGGGGTCAGGACGACCACGGCGGTGCCGCTGCCGTCGGGCAGGACGTTCACCGTGGCGTAGCGGGGCAGGTGGGTGTCGTCCCGGGTGTAGACCCACACCTCCTGCGGGCCGGGGATCAGCGGCGGGACGGTCACCCGGGTGTCGCCGCACGGATTGCGCCGGGGGTCGAGGAACACGCACACCCCGTCGACCGCGGCGCCGGTGACCGCGTCGCGCGCCCGCAGGGTCGACCCGCTGGGCGTGACCAGGCGCTCGGAGACCTCCGTCGTGTCCCCCGCGGACACCCGGACCGTTCCGGCCTGCGCCCAGCTGGTGCGGCCCGGCACCCACTGCCGGAGCACCTCGTCGTCCTGGCCGTCGCTGTACAACGGGGTGATGGCGATCTTGTAGTCGCCGGCCGGCACCTCCACGCTGAGCTGCCCGGACTCGTCCAGCGGCAGCAGGTCCTTGTCGTAGCTGCTGTCGGCTGCGGTCACGGCGACGTTGCCGCCGGCCGGGCTGCCGTCGGTCCCGGTGACGGTCAGGTGGAGCACGCCTGCCGGATCCGCCGCCGCACCGGCGGCGGTGGGTGCGGCGGTGACGGCCAGGGCCGCCACGGCGAGTGCGCCGAGCACTCTTCGGACGATGGACACGGTGGACCCCTCTCGGTTTCAATGCGCTCAAGAGGCGTCCGCGTCACCACAACCAGGGCACGCCCCCCGTGCGTCGGATGCCGGCGCAGCATATGGCAGACGATCGATCGCGCACTGTCCGCGACCGGTCATCCGGCGGACTGCTGCGGGAACGGTCATAACCGCGCCTTTCTCCCGTACCGGCCGCCGTCGGCCGGGCGTCGCCACCGCCAGATCGGATCTGGCGGACCGTCTGGCGCCGAAGAGGTGAGGCCGGCACAACACCACAGCTCCCCGGCCTCGTTGAAACAGGCGATCGGTCCGGCGGCACGCCGTACGCCTGTCGAGACACCGACGAGAGAGGTAGCAATCCATGAGTAACCGGAACACCGGCCTGGCCGTCGAGGCCGAGGGCCTGGTCCGGTCCTTCGGTACGACGCGGGCGCTCGACGGGCTGGACCTGCGGGTCCCCGCCGGCACCGTGTACGGGGTGCTGGGCCCCAACGGCGCCGGCAAGACCACAGCCGTACGGGTGCTGGCGACGCTGCTGCGCCCGGACGGCGGCACCGCGCGGGTCTTCGGCCACGACGTGGTGCGCGACGCCGACGCGGTCCGCTCCCGGGTGAGCCTGACCGGCCAGTACGCCTCGCTGGACGAGGACCTGACCGGTGCGGAGAACCTGATTCTGCTGGCGCGGCTGCTCGGGCTGAGCCGGGCCGGCGCCCGGGACCGCGCCGACCAGCTGCTCGCCGCCTTCGGGCTGACCGAGGCCGCCGGGCGGCAGGTGAAGAAGTACTCCGGCGGGATGCGGCGGCGCATCGACATCGCCGCGAGCATCCTCAACACCCCGGATCTGCTGTTCCTGGACGAGCCGACCACCGGGCTGGATCCGCGCAGCCGCAACCAGGTGTGGGCGATCGTGCGGGCGGTGGTGGCCTACGGCACCACTGTGCTGCTGACCACGCAGTACCTGGACGAGGCGGACCAGCTCGCCGGGCGGATCGCGGTGGTCGACCACGGCCGGGTGATCGCGGAGGGCACCCCGGGCGAGTTGAAGTCGTCGGTCGGATCCGGCAGCGTCCACATCCGGCTGCGCGATCCGGGGCAGCGCCCCCAGGCCGAGAAGGTGCTGCGGGCGGCGCTGGGCGTACCGGTGCAGCTCGACACGGACCCGGTGGCGCTGACCGCCCGGGTCGGCGAGGACGGCACCGACCTGGAGGCGAGCGCGCAGGCCGCCCGCGCGCTCGGTGAGCTGGCCGGCGCCGGCATCGTGGTGGACGACTTCTCCCTCGGCCAGCCCAGCCTGGACGAGGTCTTCCTGGCCCTGACCGACCACCCGGCCGTCCCGGCGGACGAGCGGGACGACGAGCTGGAGGCGGCGCGATGAGCGACACCGCGATCACCACCGGGCGCGCGCCGTCCGTCTACGTCCCGTCCGCCGAGGCGCTCGCCACGGTGCTCGCCCCGGCGGAACGGCCGGCCCGGCCGAGTCCGCTCGCCGCGTCGCTGACGTTCGGCTGGCGGGCCCTGCTGAAGATCAAGCACGTGCCGGAGCAGCTGTTCGACGTGACCGCGTTCCCGATCATCATGGTGCTGATGTTCACGTACCTGTTCGGTGGCGCGCTCGCCGACAGCCCGCGTGCGTACCTGCAGTTCTTCCTGCCCGGCATCATGGTCACGAGCGTCGTGATGATCACCATGTACACCGGGGTCGGGCTGAACAACGACATCGAGAAGGGTGTCTTCGACCGGATCCGTACGCTGCCGGTCTGGCGGCCGGCCGCGCTGGTCGGGATGATCTTCGGGGACGTGCTGCGCTACGTGCTCGCCGCGGTGGTCATCCTCTCGGTCGGGCTGGTGCTCGGCTTCCGCCCCGACGGCGGGCTGCTCGGGGTGCTGGCCGGGATCGGGCTGCTCGTGGTCTTCTCGTTCGCGTTCTCCTGGGTGTGGACGTTCTTCGGCCTGGTGCTGCGCAGCGAGAAGTCGGTGATGGGGGTCAGCATGATGGCGCTGTTCCCGCTGACGTTCCTCAGCAACGTGTTCGTGGAACCGTCCACCATGCCCGGTTGGCTGCAGGCGTTCGTCAAGGTCAACCCGATCACCCACCTGGTCGGCGCGGTCCGCGCGGCGATGGCCGGCTCAATGGACGGCCCGAACACGATGTGGTTGCTGCTCTGGAGCGCCGGTTTCGTGGCCGTCTTCGGCACGCTGACCATGTACCGCTACAACCGCCACTGACCGCCCGCCGGGGTGGCGGGACCCGAACCCGCCACCCCGGCGTACGGCAGGTCAGAGCCGCCAGGACACCGGTTCGGGCGGCAGGTAGCGGCAGGCGCCGCCGGTGGTGACGGACTCGCGCAGATGGGCGGCGAGCGCCGGATGCCGCTGGTCGATGCGGCGCAGCGTGTCCCGGATCCGCCCGGTCACCGCCTTGCGTGCCCGTTCGGCCTGGTCACCGAGGCGGCGGCTGCGCCCGGCCAGCCCGGCGGCGGTCCGCAACTGGTCGAGCAGCGCGGCGCGCTCCGCGTCCAGCGCGGACAGCCGCCGCTCGTCGTGGCGTACGGCGGCCCGGTCGATCTCGTCGTCGAGCCGCCGCAGATGCCGGCGGTAGCGGGCCTTCGCCTCGTCGTCCAGCACCGGGTCGGCGCCGAGGCGGCGGGCCGCGACAAGTTCCGGGCCGGCGGCCGGGTCGAGCAGCTCGACGGCGGGCACGTCGGTGCCGGGCCGGCTCAACAGCAGCCGCAGGTCGTGCAGCCCTTTGGCGTCGGGTAGGTGCACCACCACACCGCCGTACCCGAGGCGCCACACCGGCCCGTCCGGGCGGAACTCCGGCGGAGCGGACACCGCCGGGCGAACAGCGGTCAGCGGAGAGACCGCCACCGCCGGAGGGTCCGCCCGGGCGGCGGCCAGCCGGCCGGGCACCTGTCTCATGCCCAGCGCCCGCGCCTCGGCCGCCGTCGCGGCGCGCAGCCGCCGCGCCTCGGCCGCGTCGCCCGGCCCGTCGCGCCCGGTCAGCGCGGCCACCAGCCCGACCCGGGCCAGCACCGACCACGGGCGGGCGCCCAGCCGGTCGGCGGCGTCCCGGGCCGCCGTGTAACCGGCGACCGCGTCGTCCCACCGGCCGTCGGCCGCGTCCACCGCGGCCAGCCACAGGTCGACCGGGCCGGCGATGTCGCAGCCGAACAGCGCGGCCATCCACCGTCCCCGGTGCGGCGCCAGCGCCGCCCGCGCCTCGGCGCACCGGCCCGGGTCGCCGTCCACTGCCGCCGCCTGGGCCCGCAGCCGCAGCCACAGCGGCGACACCGACCGGGGGTACGTGGCGCCGGCGGCCTCGATCCCGGCGGTGAGCCCGCGTACGGCGGCCGGGTCGCCGCGTTCGGCGGCGGTGATCGCCCGGAGCAGCTCGGCGTGCGGATGGCCGGCGCCCACCTTGTCGAGCAGGGCCTCGGCCTCGGCGACGCGGCCGTAGAGAAGCAGCACCGACCAGCGGATGTGGTGCGTCATGAAGGCGTGGTCGGAGTGTTCCGGCTCGGGGTGGCTCTCCACCTCGGCGAAGCACTCCTCGGCGGTGGCGAGGTCGCCCCGGAACGCGGCGATGATGCCGCTGTCCATGGTGGCCGCCATCCGCTGCCGGGGGACCTCGCCCTGCCGGGCGCCGGCCACGAACGAGGCCAGTTCCCGGCGGTATCCCGGGTCGCCCAGTTCCAGCAGCGCGACCCAGCGCAGCGCGGTGGCCCACAGCTCGGTCTCCCGGTCGCCGCCGCGGCGGGCCACCTCCCGGATCTCGGCGGTCACCTGGGCTCGCTCCTCGGCGGTCCCGAGGCCCCAGGTGGTGTCGTGGCGGGCCCACAGGCTGAACGTGAGCGCCTCGTCGTCGCTGCCGTGCCTCGCGAGCGTCTCGGTGGCGGTGATCAGGTCGGTGACCAGGCTGCGCACGGACCGCTGCGGATCCGGCTCGCCGATCAACCGCCGGTACGCCTCGCGGACCAGGTCGTCGGCGTCGAGCCGGCGGCGGGTGGCCGAGTGCCGCCGGTGCGCGGTGAGCGCCACCCGGGTCAGCACGCCGGGGTCGTCGGCCTGCCGGGCCAGCGCGGCGGCCTCGGTCAGCAGCCGCTCGACCTCCTCGGCCGGGCCGATGTGGTGCAGCAGCCCGGCCAGTTCCAGCAGCAGCCGGACCCGCGGGACGGGCTCACCGGGAAGATCGAGCGCCCGCCGGTAGTGCCGGACCGACTCGTCCACGGCGAGCCGGCCGGCCGCGTCCCGCGCGGCTGTGACCAGCAGCTCACCGGCGCGTACCGGGTCCAGCTCGGCGCCGGCCAGCCACGCGTGCCGGGCCAGGTGGGCGGGGCTGAGCGCGCCGGCGAGCGCGCCGGACCTGTCCACGGCGCGGACGACGCCCGCGTGCCGGGCCCGCCGCGCGTCCGCGGCGAGCCCGTCGTAGAGCGTCTCGCGGACCAGGTCGTGCACGAAGACGAACCGCCCGCCGCCCCGGGGCAGCACCAGCCGGGCCGCGGCGGCGCGGCCGAGCATGCGGTCGACCTGTGCGACCGGAGCGGGTACGCAGGCCGCCACCGTCCCCCTGTCGAACTCGTGGCCGAGCACCGCGGCGACGGTGAGCGCCTCGACGACCGGGGCGGTCAACTGGTCGAGCCGGCGGCGCACCACCTCCCGGACGCCGGGCGCGATGGTGTCGGTGAGGCCGTCGGTGTGCCAGAGCCGGGCGGTCTGCTCGACGAAGAACGGGTTCCCGCCGGTGCGCCGGTGCACCTCGGCGACCAGGTCGGCGCCCGGCTCGCGGCCGGCGGTGCGGGTCATCAGGGCGGCCACGTCGTCCCGGCCGAGGCCGGTGAGCGTGACCGTGGTGGCCTTCGCGCTCAGCGGCACCAGCAACGGGCGCAGCGGATGCTCGCCGGACTCGACCTCGGCGTCCCGGTAGGTGCCGACGAACAGCAGCCGCTCGAACCAGGTGTGCCGGGTGACGAACTGGAGCAGCCGGACCGACGCCGGGTCGGCCCAGTGCAGGTCGTCGAGGACCACCACGACCGGCCGGTGCTGCGCGACGGCGACGAGCGCCGCGGTCACCGCGTCGTGCCTGTCGAACTCGGCCCGGCCGCCGTCCCCCGCCTCGTCGCCGTCGTCCCCCGGCTCGTCGCCCTCTCCGGCGGGGCGCTCGCCGAGCAGCGCGGCCAGCCCGGCGTCGACCGCTTCGCGGGCGCCGGACGGGTCGTCGGCGAAGCGGGCCAGCCGGCGCAGCACCTGGACCCAGGGCCAGTAGTCGGGGGCGGTGTCGGAGTCCCAGCACGCGGCGCCGAGCACGAGCGCGCCGCTTCGGCGGGCCTCGTCGGCGGCGGCCGAGACCAGTGTGGTCTTGCCGATGCCCGGCTCGCCGGTGACCAGGGCGAGGCCGCCGTGGCCCGCGGTCAGCCGGGCCACCTCGGCGCGCAACAGCGCCGCGGGGTGTTCCCGCCCGATGATCTGCTCGCCGAACCGCGGCTCCATGACCTCCCGACGCTAGTCGAGGGGTCCGACAAGACGACAGCGATCAGGTCCGCGCGTCGGTCACCACGTGCGCGCACGCCGGGCACGCCGACGGCCCCTGCTCGGCGAACCACCGGCAGGTACGCCGGATGGCGCACTTCGGCAGCGCCTCCTCGGCGGGCGGGGCGGTCTCGGCGTACGAGGCGGCCATCCGCGCGCCCAGCCCGCAGTGCGAGCCGGTCCAGAATCCGCAGGACGAGGTGACGCACGGACCGGCGAGCCGGACCCGTGCCTCGACCGGCTCGTCGGAGTCGCCGAGCCCGGCGAGCGCCACCTCGGCCGGTACGGCCGGGGTCACGTAGGCCACCCGGCCCGCCGGAGTGATCATGCCCAGGAACACCGTGGCGTTCGACGCCGGGGTGCTCGGGCACATCCGCTCCGGCGCGCCGGCCGGCCGGGCGGCGTCGGTCACCGCTGGATCCAGAACCCGATGTCGTTGATCTTCTGCCCGAGGTCCTGGGCGAACGGGCCGTCGATGACCCAGAGCCCGTACCACTCGGGGCGCAGCTTGATGTTGCCGTGGCCGACGGTCAGCGGGTTGGTCAGTTTCGCGTCGGCGGTACGCAGGGCGGCCAGGCCGGCCTTCTGGATCTCCGCGGCGATCAGCGTCTGCTGCTCGGCGCTCAGGTCGACACCGTCGACCACGAAGCGGAACTCGTTGCGGGCCATGTGCTTCCTCCGGTCACTCGTACGATTCGGTGCCCAGCCCGCGACGCAGGCTGGTTCGGGTGAAGGCCGCCCAGCCGGCGTGCGAGGCGGCGTCGGTGCGTTGCCCGGCGCGGGCGAGCACCCGGGCGGCGTGTTCCGCCCAGCGGCCGGGGGTGGCCGCGGCGTCGCCCCACAGTTCGCGGCAGGCCGCGACCGCGAAGGCGACCTGCTCCGGCGCGCCGGTGAACCCGGCCGGTCCATCGGCGACCCGGATCGTGCCGTCCGGCCGGACCCGCACGTCCGGGAAGTGGTGGTGCAGGCTGGCCAGCGTGGCCAGGTGGGTGGCGTCGCGCCGGCCGGCGGCGAACCCGGCGTGCAGCTCGTCGTCGCGGCGGTGCCGGATCGCGTGCAGCACCAGCGCGTCGCCGGCCGGCTCGACCCGGGCGACCACGTGCACCGGCGTACTCCAGGCCGGCGGCGAGTTCGCCGACCAGAAGGCGAGCCAGGCGGCGAGCCGGGCGTGGAAGTCGGTCTGGACGCCGACCGCGGGCGCGGAGCCGTCGGGCGCGCGCAGCGCGGCGGTGGCGATGCGGTCCCGGGCGATCAGCGGTGTCGCGGGACGGGCGGGAGCCGCCGCGGCGGCGGCTCCGGTGGAGGCGACGGCCAGGCCGGTCACTGTGACCGCCGAGGCTGCCGCCGCGCCGGCGAGCAGTCGCCGGCGGTCGAGCGGGTGTCCGTTGTCGTTCATCGTCGGCCCTTCGTCGACGGCAGTGGCCCGACGTTATCGACCGGAAGCGATCAGAAAAACACCCCGCGTGACGGGAGGTTGACAGGAAAACCGGGGATTCCCGGCGGCGTGAACGACCATTCCTGTGCTGGTGGGCGATCAGGCGTGCAGCAGTCCGGCGACGGCCCGCTGGGCGTCCACGAGCGCGGTCGGCGGCAGGTCGAGCGTCCAGAGCGCGGCGGCCAGGTAGTCCAGGACGCGCCAGCGCTGCTCCTCGCTCAACGGCGGTCGCCGCGCGCCGCCGAGGACCGGCCCGCCATCCGACCCGGTGCCGCCGGGACTGCGCCACACACCGCCGAGCGCCGCGTCCAGCCGGTCGGTGAGCAGCGCCGCGAGCCGGCGGCGGTCGACCCCGATCAGGTACGGGGCCAGTTCCGCGTCCGCCGCGATCAGCCGCAGCCAGCGGTGCACCGCCTCGCGTACGGCGACCGGGCCGAGCCGGTCGCGCGGCTCGCGGGGACAGGTCACCAGCTCCGTGGTCCGCACGACAAGGGGTACGGATGATCGAGCCCGGTCAGTTCACCGCGACACTTGATATCGATGGATACCAATCTATAGGCTGGCGGCGTTCCGCTCACCCCCCATCCCAAGGAGTGTGAACCATGCGTAAGCCCAAGCTGTCCCGGATCCTCGCCACCCTCGCGGCCGCGACGCTGGCAGCGCTCGGCGCGGTAGCCGTCAACCCGGCTCCGGCCTCCGCCGCCGTCCGCAACGTCTGCTACAACATCAGCCAGGCCGGCCCGTTCGCCAACACGGCGGTGCAGGCGGCGGCGATCTGGAACAACTACACGAACAACATCAACATGGCCCAGTGCGGGTCCAACCTGCGGATCACCTACACCTACGGCGGCGGCTCGTACGCCCAGCGCACCAGCCTCGGCAACGGCCGCGTGGTGATCGATTACAACCAGGCCCAGCAGTACTCGGCACTGCGCATCATGACGCACGAGATCGGCCACATCCTCGGCCTGCCGGACAACTACAACGGCAACTGCGCCATCCTGATGTCCGGCGGCAGCGCCGGTACGAGCTGCACCAACCCGTACCCCAGCTCCGCCGAGGCCTCCCGGGTCGACTCGCTGTTCGGCTTCGCGGCCCGCAGCGCGACGCCCGCCCAGGTCTTCACCGGCAGCTGGCCGGCCGCCGCGACGGTGGGCGCCCAGCGTTGACGACGCAGTGACGACGGGGTCGGCGGGTCACCGCCGGCCCCGTCCGCGCGTCCGGCCCTTCCCCGGCGCGCCGGCCGCCGTCCGGCCCGGCCGCCCGCCCGCCGACCTGCCGGCGCTCCCGGCCGGCGGCTTGTCCTGCTTGCGGCCACCCGCGCGATCGGCGCCCCGCCCGGACGCGGCGTCGTCGGCCAGAGCCGCCGCGCGGCGGTTCAGCTCCTCGACCCGCTCCCGGAGCCGGCGCAACGCCCCGGCGTCGTCGTCCACCTCGGACACCTCGTCGAGCAGGCCGACGTAGTCGGCGGCCAGCCGCCGGTGCGCCGGCGCGGCCGGACCGGCGTACCCGTCCAGGTCGATGATCTGCTGGGCGAGCACAGCGGTGGCGGCGCCGAGCGCGGCCCGTTCGTCGGCGCGCGCGTCCCGCCCGGCCCGGCGCGCGTCGGCCAGGCGACCGGCCCGGCGACCGCCGAACCAGAGCACCGCCGCGCCGGCCACCACGCCGGTCACCGCGCCACCGGCCAGCAGGTACCGGGGCAGCGACGGGCTGATGGTACGAGCGCCGTCCGGCACCAGACCGGCCCGGACCAGCCGGTCGTAGTTGAGCACGATCACCTTCAGCGCCTCGACCGGCCGGTCCACGAACGCGTCGGCGCCCCGGCCGATGGTGGTCTCGGCGACCACGGCCCGGCCGAGGTCCTTGGCGCCGTCGCCACCGAGCCGGGAGCAGCCGTAGGTGTCCCAGTCCTCGCCGTCGCGGCTCATCGCCAGCACCAGCGTGCCCTGGGCGGCGCGCTTCGTGTCGGCGCACGCCTCGCGCAGGTCGGCGCCCGGCTCCATGATCAGCACCACCAGCCGCCGGTTGCCGATGACCCGCTCGGCGGCGGCCCGGTCCAGGTCCACCCCGGGAGCGGTGTAGACCGACGAGACGCGCACCTGCCGCGCGACCGGCCCGTCCAGGATGCCGCCGGACCACAGCGCCCAGCCGGCCAGCGCCAGGCAGGCGAGCGTCGCCCGGCCGAACGCGGTGCCGACCAGGCGGCCGAGCAGCCGGCGCGGACCGGTCGCCGCCGCGCCGCGCCGGGCGGGCACCCGCGCGGGCCGGGTCGCGACGCCGCTCACGACAGCCTCGCCCGCAGGTAGACGTCCGGCCGGTAGCCGGGCATCCGCACGTCCCGGGCCACGTCGTCCAGCTCGGCCGCCGCGTCGGCCAGCAATTCGCGTACGTGCCGGTCGGGCAACCCCTCGCCCAGCGCGTCCCGGGCCGCCCGCAACCGGCCCACGCCCCGCACCAGCGCCGGGTCGGTGCGGGCGTCGGTGAGCAGCGACAGCTCCACCGCCAGCGCGGAGAGCCCGGCCAGCCGGGCCGGCGTACCGCCCGGACCGACGTCGGCCGGACGGCGACCGCTGCCCCGCACGGTACGGATCGACAGCGCCACGAAACCGGCCACGCAGGCGGCGAAGATCCAGGGCAACGCCGGCAGCGCCACCCGCAGCGGATCGAACGGACGGTACGGCAGCGGACGGTCGAACAGCCCCGCGTACCGCACGTCGGTCACCTGGCCAAGGTACGTGGCGAGCACGTTCTGCTGCGGGTAGGCGTACCGGCCGAGCCGGCTGCCGAACTGGGCGTAGAAGCTCGCGCCGGCCACCTCGGCGAACTCCGCCGCACTCGGACCGTGGTACTCGATCCAGTCGCCGTACATCACCAGGAGCGGCTGATCCGGGGCGAGCCGGTGCAGCGCCGGCCCGTACGCGGGCAGCGGCTCCCCGTACGGCTGCGCGGGCAGCACCACGAACCAGGCCCCGTCCGGGAACGCGCTGCTCGCCGCCTTCTCCGGCAGCTTGGTCAGCGTGGCGCCGGGGCCCACGTACCGGCCGGTGGCGCGCAACGCGGCCACCATCGGTGCCAGCTCCGGACCGGTCGGTTCCCGCCAGCGCAGGTCGTCGCGGTCGGGCGGGGTCGGCTGGTCGTGCAGTGTGGCCAGCAGCGTGAGCAGCGAGCTGGTCACGTCACGGGTGGCGAACCGGGCCCGCCAGCCCGGCAGGTCGTCCGGCGAAGCCACGTAGAGCCCGCCGCTGACCTCGGTGCCGACGATCCGGATCTCGGCGTTCTCCACGTCCTTGACCCGGCGGCGTTCCGCCTCGTCCAGACCGGGCGGGGCAACCAGGATCCGGGTGCCCCGGTCACCGATGGCCGCCCGTACCCGCTGCTCGTCCCAGCGCGCGACCGCCCCGGGCAGCCGCACCACGGGTTCGGCCGCGACCAGCGCCGTCATCTCCTCGACCGACGGCACGCTCGCGTCGCTCAGCTCCCCGGCCGACCCCTCCTGCGGCAGCGCGCCCGCCGACGGGGACCGCCCGTAGCTGACCTCCACGCTCTGCCGCTGCGCCCCCAGGAACACCACCAGCACTGCCGCCGCGGCGGCCAGCAGCGACCAGCGCACCAGATCCCGGCGTACCGGCAACCTCGGCGCGGTCACCGGCCGGCCCGCCACAGCTCGTCGGCCCGGCGGGCGTGCTCGGCCGCGGCCCGGGCCGCGTCGGCGCCGCCCCGGGCGGCGGCGAGTATCTCGGCCCGGGCCAGCAGCCGCTCCGCCTCCGGCACCGCCGTCGGGGACGCGTCCCGGCTCACGGTGGCGTCGTGGATCGCCGCCCGCGCCGAGGACCAGGCGACGCGCCGGCCCTGCGCGCGGGCGCGGCGCCGGGGCAGCAACGCGGCGAGGAACCCGGCCGCCAGGGCCACCACGCCCCCGCCCAGCCAGGGCAGCACACTCGCGGTCATGATCCCTTCCTAACGCACCGCCGCCAGCGGCGCGCGGCGAGGTACGCCTACGACGACGAATAGCCCTCGTTGAACCCCTCGATGAACCCGCCCGCGAACCCGGACGCGACACAGCCGGCACAGCAGAGGATCACCAGCAGCGCCGGCAACGCCACCCACAGGACGATCGCCCACCTGTTCGTCGGCTGCTCCGGCTGCGGCGCGTACGCCTGCGGCGGGTACTGCGGGTACTGCGGCGGCGGATACTGCTGCTGGTACGGATCCTGCTGATACGGGTCGTGAGGGTACATCCGGCCATCGTGCCCACCGCCCTCCACCGCCCGGAAGATCCGTTCGGTTCGCCGGACATGCCACGACGGCCCGTCGTCACGCCCGGTGCGCGTCCAGATGGGTGAGCACCGTCTGGTTGGCCTCCCAGCCGTCCGGGAACTTCACCGGCACGTCCAGGTGCACCCGCTCGGTCGACGGGTACGCGTCGAGCAGCTCACCGATCCCCGCCCGGGCCACCACCACGCAGGCGTGCCGGTGCCGCGACGCCAGCACGCACAGCCGCCCCGACTCCAGGTGGAACGCGGTCGCGTCCCGCCGGCCGGAGAGTGGGTGCAGCACTATCGTCACGTCGTACTCCCGGCCCTGGAGCCGGTTGGCGGTGTCCACGGTGATGCCCGCCCCGGCCGTGCCCAGCCGGGACCGGATGGCCGCGACCTGGTCGCGGTGCGCGGCCCCGACGGCGATCCGGTCCGCGGCGACCGGCGCGCCGCCCGGCGCTGCTTCGCTCACCGCGACCGCGCCGCGCGCCAGCACCCGCAACGCCAGCTCCGCGCAGGCCGCGGCGGCTTCGGCATCGGTACGCACGGTGTGCCGGGCCGGCAGCTCGTGCAACGCCCAGCCGGTCGCGGCGGCCACCTCCACCGAGGCGTCGTAGGCGTCCCCCGGACCGGGCTCGGTGAACGTCAGCACCCGGTCGGCCGGCCCGGTACCGGCCCGGAACCCGGTGAACGGGTAGAACGCGGCGGACACCACCGGCGCGGCCGAGTCGGGCAGCCGCCACGACACCGGCAGCCGGTGCACCGGCAGCTCCGGGTTGTGCCGCAGCAGCGTGGCCACCGCCGACTGCATCGGATCCCAGGTCAGCCCGGTCCAGCGGAACGTCTCCACAGTGGAGAACGGATCGAGCTGCCCGGGATCGCCGACGAACAGCGCCCGCTCGAACCGCCCCGCCACGCGCAGCAGCGCGTCCGCGCGCATCTGGTACGCCTCGTCCACGATCGCCCACGGCCAGCTCCCCTCGGTGACGGTGGCCCACTTGGCCGCCGTACCGATGGTGACCGCCGGGCCACCCAGATCGGCGACCTTCGCCGCGACCCGGACCGCCGGATGCCCGGTTACCCGCTCGGTGGGCCGGTAGTCGGTCGCGGAGAGCCGCCCGACGCGCAGGTCCGGGGCCTTACGGCCGAGCCGGTCGATGAGGTCGTCCACCTGCTCGTTGGTCTGCGCCACGATCATCAGCGGGTCGCCGGTGGCGGCGATCTCGACCGCGGCGCGGACCACGAGGGTGGACTTCCCGGCGCCCGGCGGCGAGTCCACGACGACGCCGCGGTGCGCCCCCTCCCGGAGGTCCCGCAGCACCCGTTGGATCACCTGCTCCGCTTCGTGCAAGGAAGGGCCCCCTTTTAACGTCTCCGGTAGAGGCGGGGCCCCTTCTTAACACGCGCCGCCTCAGCGAGGCTTCGGCACCTGCCGGTTGAAGCGGGGACGCAACGCCAGGACCAGCGCGTCCTTCGTACCCTCGGGGTGGTCGGTCTCCAGCCACCGGACCTCGCGCCGCCCCAGCCACCCGGCGATGTCGTCGCGGGTCGCTGGGCGGCCGGGCGTGTCGAGGAGCTGGCCGACCTGGTCGTGCAGCACCGACGAGTCGCGGTTGCCGGTGAGGTGCTGCCGCAGCCGGGAGCGCAGGTTACCGGTGTAGCCGACGTAGACCACCACGCCACCGTCGAGCACCAGGTGCACGCCGGGCGCGGCCGGCGCGTCGGCAACGACCGCCATCGTGTACGGGCGGGGCGACGTGAACTCGGCGAGTAGTTCTTCGGTGTCCAGCACGGCGGGGACGGTACCGGCGTCAGCGCGGCTCCGTCGCCCCGCACAACCCGCCGTGACCGTTCCGCAGCCCACAGCGTCCACCCTCGGGCAACCGCTGATCGCACCAGACCCGGTGCCGCAGGTGCTGTGCGTCCTCCTCGCTGAGCGTGGTCTCGCCGAAATCGACGGCATCCAGGTGCCCGAGCGACCGGGCGAGCGCGGCGGCCAGGTCGGCGGCGGCGTCCCGGCTGGTCAGCGTGGTCGGCAGATGGATGATCCAGCGCGGCTCAGTCATCGTGACCGCGTCGCCGGCACCCGTTGTGGCGGGACTGCCACTGCCGCAACGCCTGACGGACCCGCTCCGACTCGGTGCGCGCGGTGGTCAGCTCCCGGTGCAGGCGGTCCATCTCGTCGGCGACCCGGCACAGGTAGTCGTGCACCTGCGCCGGGTCCAGCCCGCGCCAGCGGGTGTCGAAGACGGCGCTGCGCACCTGGTACGCCTGCACCCGCTCCCCGGTCACGTAGATCACAACGCCACCATCCCGGCCGCCACGGCGTCGTCGGGCAGCCCGGCCGCGGCGAGCGTCGCCCTCCCCCACCGGGCCAGCCGGCAGGGGTACGGGACGCGTTCGCTGCGGCACAGCGGTCCCTGCGGCCAGTGCTCGGGAACGTGTACGCGCACGGCCAGCGCGGCAACGAGCAGATCCTCGTCGGTGACCGGGGTGAGGACGGGAAAGTCGGCGAGTACGGCGGACATCGGCTGGCGCCTCCGGGTCGGTTCTCGTGGAGTGGCACCGGAGCGGGCGGGGACGGCGGGAGCCGCGATCGGGGGACGCGGTGCCACCGGAGCCCGGCACCCGCCCCGGGCCATGCGCCGACCCTCAGGCCTTCCCGGCAGGAAGCGCATGCGCTGATGATCGTGACCGCAATGCACACACCGCATACTCTCGGTAACCGTCGCGAGACATCCGGCGATATGCACGATGCGTATACCGGGCCGCTCCGGAACGGGTTGAATGGCTAGGCTCGACTTCGGACACAGGTTCTCCGCGAACGGCGAGGTTGCCGGTGACACCTGCGAACTGCCCCCGCTGCGGCGGGCGCCTGGCGCGCGACAACGACACGGGACGCTGCGCGCCCTGCCAGGCCGCCGAACGCGACCGCCTCAGCACGCCGCCCGGCGTGCCCGACTCGTTCTGGGACCATGAACCGGTACGGACGGCGTTGGCCCGGCGGCATCTCGGGCAGGTGATCCGGGCGTACCGACACCACCCGTACCACGGGCGGAACCCGCTGCCGCAGAGCGTCGTTGCGGGGTGGCTGGGGATCACGCAGGCGCAGTTGAGCCGGATCGAGAACGGCCCAGCCCTGGTGCATCTCGACCGGCTTGCGCATTGGGCGACCGTGCTCCGCATCCCGCCGAGGTCTCTCTGGTTCGCCGTCGGTCCAGACTCCCCGGTCAGCGCTCGGGCCGACGGGAGCCGCGCTGCACCAGACCTGGGCCGGCGAACCCTCCTGGCTGGCATCGCGGCGGTGTCGGCAGGGGCCGGGCTGGTCGGAGCCCTTGAGGATCCCCGTCCTCGCCGAATCGGCAGCGCGGACGTGACTCGACTAAACGCGGTACTGGAGCTCTACCGGTCGGTCGACTACGAATGCGGTGGCGGTCTGCTCTATCGGGAGGTCGCCCGGTTCGCGGAGTCGGTGTACCGCATGCTCGACTGGTCACACTCGCCCGGGGTGACACCCCGCCTGGTCGCGGCCATCGCGGCAGCTCGCCAGTTGGCTGGCTGGACCGCGCTCGACGCCGGCCGGCACGCGGACGCTCAACGGCATTTCGCCGCCGGCGAGCGGGCCGCGATGCCCGCTGACGACGCTCCGCTGGCGGCTCTGATCCGCTACTCGCAGGCCAAGCAACTGCAACACCTTCGGCACAACCACGATGCTCTGGCCACGCTGCGGCTGGCCCACTCAGAGCTGGGATCCCGGGCGACCCCTGCCGTGAAGGCGCTGCTCTGGGGCGCGGAGGCAGCCTCGTCAGCCGCACTCGGCGACCACCAGAACGCGCTGGCCCTCCTCGGTCAGGCGAGTGATCAGTTCGAGCGTGTGGATCCCGAGCGCGAGCCAACCTGGATGGCCTTCTACGACCGTGGCGAGCTGCTAGCGCAGTACGGTCGCGTGTACCGCGACATGGCTCGGCAGGCCGGCACGCACGCGACGCAGGCGGTGCGGAGCGTCGAAGAGGCGATCGTCGCCTTCGGCCCGGCGAACGTCCGCAGCATGGTCCTGAACGAGGTCGGGTTGTGCAGCGCGCTTTTCCTCACCGATGAGCCCGAGCGGGCGGTCGCTGTCGGCACGCGTGTGGTCGAGCAGTCGCGTGCGCTGAGTTCCAGTCGAGTCGTTGATCGAGTACTCAACCTGCGCCGCGATCTCGGACGGCACCGCCACCTTCCCGTCGTTGCCGAATTCGAACGCACGCTCACCGCACGAGCTGCGGCCACGGTATGAACGGACGGTTCTCGGAAGAAGCGATGACCCTCGCCATGCGGGAGATCGCCGGCGGACTTGAGGTGCCGACCGAGGATGCCCGCCTCCTTCGGCTGACCAACAACGCCGTGTTCGCGTTGCCGGAATCCGGGCTCGTCATCCGCATCGCGCGGACGCACCGGCTCCGGGGCCGGGTGACGAAGGTCGTTCAGCTTGCGCGATGGTTCGCCGAGCTGGACGCGCCCACGATCCGGCTGGCGCCCGGCGTGGCGCAGCCGGTTGCGGTCGGTGACTTGGTGGCCTCGGTGTGGGTCTACGTGCCACCCGCCGCGCCTACTCCGACGATGAATGACCTCGGCTCGGCGCTGCGGCGGTTTCATGCGCTCGGACCCCCGCCCTTCCCGCTGGCCACCTGGGATCCGATCGGGGACGCGCGTCGACGCCTGGCGGATGCCGACGGGTTGAGCGCAGAGGACCACGACTACCTGGCGGCGTGGTGCGACCGCCTGGAGCCGCAGGTCGCCGACCTCAACCAGCGCGGGGAGCAGTCGCTCGTCCACGGGGACGCGCACGTCGGCAACCTTCTCCGGGATGTGTCGCGCGGCATCCTGCTCTGCGACTTCGACGCCACTTGTCTCGGGCCTTGGCAGGTGGACCTGGCAGCGGTCGCCGTGGGTGAGGTCCGCTTCGGGAAGACCGGGGCGCATCGGGCGCTCGCCGAGGCGTACGGGTATGACGTGACATCCGACCGCGACTGGCCACTTCTGCGGGAAGCCCGAGAGCTCAAGATGATCGCTGCTGCCACGCCGCTTCTCGCAAGTTCGGGGAAGGTCGCAGCCGAGTTTGACAAGCGATTGCAGTCGGTCATCCAAGGCGACCACGGTCTACGTTGGAAGCCATTCGCCGATCTCGTCTGAGAGCCTCTCGGCGAGTGACTGCCGCCCGGTGGGATCCTGTGATCGTGCTGGAGAATCTGCGACTACGGCAGGAGACCGCAGCGGGAGCCGAGGGCCTGGTAGACCAGCTTGTGGACGTTTACCTCGACGCGCACGCCGACGACGGCCCGCGTTACACGGCCGAGCGGTACGAACAGCAACTCGCGGCGCACATGCTCCGGGAAGGCTGGGAGCTGGTGACGGCCAGGATCGATGACGATCTGGTCGGCTACGTGTACGGCTTCCCGCTCGGAGCCGATTCGCGTTGGTGGGACGGCATTCATGAGCCGGTGCCGGACGGCTTCATGGACGAAGACGGGCGCCCGGCTTTCCCGGTCTGCGAACTGCTGGTACGGCGATCGTGGCAATGCCGAGGCATCGCGCGGGCGCTCCACGACCGGCTCCTCAGCACGCGACGGGAGCAGAGGGCCACGCTGCTCGTGCGGCCGGACAACGCCGCTGCGCAGCAGGCATACGACTCCTGGGGTTGGCAACCGGCCGGGTGGCTCCAGCCCACGCGGGAGGGAGCACCGCTGTTCGAAGTTCGCACAAGGAACTCATGTTGAGCTCCCAGAGCCTTCAGAACCCAAGCGGCAGGCATTCTTCCAGCCTGCTACACCACGGCGTAAGTCGCCGCGGTCCGGTCGGGCCTACGTGGTTCCCGATCTCTAGCCGTTCAGTGGAAGGAGGGCCGCGGCTGGCGTGACAGTATGTCGATCATGGCAGATGCGGCTCTCGACCTCCGCCTTCGCAAAGCAGCTGCTGCTTGGCTTGCCGAACGAGCACTGCGCCAGCAGGAACTGGCAACAAAGGAAGAGCTAGCACAGTTCACCTTCGAAGGCCGACGAGTCGCTCTCCTGGATCCACAGCGCGGTATCCGTAAGCCTGCGTTTCTTGATGCAGCGCTGTCCATCCGCACAACGTTCACCCCACCGGGTCACCCACCGCCTTACGAGGACCGAGAGGGACCGGACGGGCTCCTCCGATACAAGTACCGCGGAAACGACCCAAACCACCATGAGAATATCGCGTTGCGCCGCGCCTACCAACACCAGCTACCACTGATCTGGTTCGTCGGCATTGCACCGGCTCTTTACCTGCCGAGGTATCCGGTGTGGTTAATCGCAGACGAGCCGGAACAACTACAGTTCGCGGTTGCGCTTGACGAGGCGCAGCGTTTGATCCAACCGGGAGGAGTGGTCGATACGGATAGACGGAGGTACATCGAACGTCTGACGAAGCTACGTCTTCACCAGCCGGTTTTCCGGGCTAGGGTAATACAGGCCTACGGGACGACGTGCGCGATCTGCCGGCTACGCCACCGGTCACTACTGGACGCCGCTCACATCATCCCGGACGGCCAACCGGCGGGTGACCCGATCGTGCCCAACGGCCTAGCCCTCTGCAAGATTCATCACGCGGCGTTCGATCAGAACATCATCGGCATCCGACCTGACTACCGAGTCGAGGTGCGATCCGATATTTTAATTGAGATCGATGGACCGATGCTGCGGCATGGAATCCAGGAGATGCATGGATGCCAGATTGCGCTGCCTAGGGAGCGCTCTGCTCATCCCCATCGTCAAAGACTTGAGGCACGCTACGAGAAATTCCGGGCGGCTGCCTAGAAGACCACCTGTTAGCTGAGCTCTGTCGGTCGGGCTGGCGCGGGCAGCGCCCGGCTCAGCAACACCGCTGCCCCACCGGCGATCACTCCGACCATCGTCCCGGTGACCAGGCTCGACATCACCGCTGCACCCCGCAACAACGCCTCCCGCGCCCCCGGCGCCAGCCCGGCCGGCCCCGGCGCGTCCATCCCCAGCGACGAGTCCCAGAACACCTGGTGACCGGCCGCCAGGAACACCCCGTACAGCGCCCCGACCACGACGAGCGTCAGGAACGGGCGCGGCGGTCGCCGCCACAGCACGACGGCCACCCAGCACAGCGGCGGCCCGACCGCCAGCAGCGCGGCCACGATCGTGCCCTCCGGCACGACGCCCAGGTCGTGCAGAGCCACGCGCGGGGCGGCCAGCGCGGCGAGCGCGACCAGCGCCGGCCAGGAGAACCCGAGGGTACGGCGGGCCCCGCTCATCGCGTCGCCTCGGAAGAATCCGCAACCGAAACAGAAGCAGGCGCGGGAGCCGAAACCGGGGCCGGCGCGGTCGAGCGCACGAACTTCAACAGCGCGACGAACGCCAGGACGGCGGTGACCGCCCCTCCGGCGACGCGCACCCAGTGCCCGGCGACGAACTCGGCCGCGACCTGCCGCAGGTACTCCGGCGAGTGCGTCCCCACCGGGTCCACGAACATGATTTCGTTGCGTGGCCAGAAGAAGACGGCCGAGAACAGGAACTCGCAGACGACGAAGACGGCTGTGGCGCCGGCGATCCACCAGCGCAGCCGGCCGTCGCGCCAGGTGAGCAGGGTCGCGGCGACGCTGCTCAGGATCACCGACGCGCCGAGCGGCGGGAAGTAGTCGTGCGGGCCGCCGTGGACGAGGAACTCGCGGGCCCGGTCGAGGGAGGCGGGCGCGTCGTTGAAGATGTTCGGGTAGAGCATGACTGTCTCGGCGGCGACCCCGCCGAACGACATCATCGAAGCCCAAACCATCGCAATTAGGGCTATCCAGGTCAGTCGTGTGCGTACCACGAGGGTTCTCCTCACGTTTCGGGGACGCCATCGACGCTAGGTCGGGGGCCGGGCACCGTCGTCCGCGTGGCCGCGCGACCGGTTGTCGCTTCTCGGCGTACGCCTCGGGGTTGTCCCTGACGCCTACGGACGACAGCGGCGAAGGGCCGCGCGGACCTAGGCTCGAAGCGTGCCCGACGCCCTGCCCACACGTGCCGATGCGCTGCTCGCCGCGGCCACGCTCGGCCTGGTCGCGGTGGCCGTGGCGGCCGAGCGGCCCGCTGCCGGCGGCGCGGCGCTCGCCGTGGTGGTCGGCGCGGTGCTCGGTGGGCTGGTGCTGTGCGCCAGGCGGTGGCCGGTGCCGGCGCTGCTGGCCACGGCGGTCGCCATCCTCCTGTACTACGCGCTGGACCTGCCGCCGGTCGGCGTGGCCGCTCCGGCCGCCGCAGTTCTCTACCGGGCGTCGGAACGCGGGCGGGTGGTCCCTGCTGCTGTGGTCGCCGGGAGCCTGCTGGCCGTATCGGTGGTCGCGCGGCTGGCCGAGGGCGACGACATCGGCGTCGTCGTCGGTACGCAACTGGGCTCGGAGGCGGCGTTGCTGCTCGCCGTCATCGCCCTCGGTGATGCGGTACGCAACCGCAGGTCGCTACGGGCGGCGTTGATCCGCCAGGCGGTCGCGGCCGACGAGGAGCGCCACCGGGAGGCGGCCCGTCAGGTCGAGGCGGAACGGCTGCGCATCGCCCGGGAGGTGCACGACACGCTCGGCCACACCATGTCGGTGATCACGTTGCAGTCCGCAGTCGCCCAGGAGGCGCTCGCTGACAGCGATCCGGCGCAGGCGGAGAGCGCGCTCGCAGCGATCCGGTCGGTGAGCGGCAGCGCGATGGCGGAGTTGCGGGCCACGCTCGGCACGCTGCGCCGCGAACCGGGGCCGCGGGAGCCGGTACCCGGCTTCGACCGGCTCCCGGCGCTCGTGGACGGCGTACGCCAGGGCGGGCTGGCAGTCGACCTGCGCGTCGAGGGGCCGGTGGACAGACTGCCGGCGGTGGTGGGCAGCACCGTCTACCGGGTCGTGCAGGAGGCGTTGACGAACGTGCTGCGCCATGCCGGGGCCACCCGGGTCACCGTCACGGTGCGCGTCACGGCCGGTCGGCTCGCGCTGGAGGTGGTGGACGACGGTCGCGGCGGCCCACCCGCCGGTCGGGCGGACGGGAGGGGTCAGGGCCTGCGCGGCATGGCCGAGCGGGTCGCCCTGCTGGGCGGCACCGTCGAAACCGGCACGGTCCGGAACGGCACCGCCGCATCCGGTGGCACCGGCTTCCGGGTGGCGGTCAGCCTGCCGCTGGCGGGAGTCGCCGCGTGAGCCCGATCCGCGTCGTCCTCGTCGACGACCAGCACCTCGTCCGTACCGGCCTGCGGGCGCTGCTCGACCGGGCGCCGGACATCGAGGTGGTGGGCGAGGCGGGCGACGGCCGCAGCGGCCTCGCCGTGGTACGCGAGCAGCGGCCCGACATCGTGCTGATGGACGTACGGATGCCCGGCGGGGACGGGCTTGCGGCGACCCGGCGGATCCTCACCGACCCGACGCTGGACGGCGTGCAGGTGCTCATGCTGACGACGTTCGACGACGACGAGTACCTGTTCGAGGCGATCCGCGCCGGGGCGGCCGGTTTCCTGCTCAAGGACACCGCGCCGGACGCCCTGCGGGACGCGGTCCGGACGGTGGCCGGCGGCGACGCGCTGCTGTCCCCCGCCGTCACCCGGCGGGTGCTCGCGGCGGCGGCCCGCTCGCCGGTGGCTGACCCGGCGCGGCTGGCCGGACTGACCGCGCGGGAGCGGGACGTGCTCGCGCAGGTGGGCGCCGGACGGTCGAACACGGAGATCGGGCAGGCGCTGTTCCTGAGCCCGGATACCGCCCGCACCTACGTGAGCCGGCTACTGCAGAAGTTGAACGCCCGGGATCGAGCGCAGCTCGTCGTGATCGCGTACGAGAGCGGGCTGGTCCGCCCCGGCGAGGGCTGAGCCGCGCCGGGGCGGGTGAGTGTCAGACCGGCGTCGCGTCGGCCGGCTCGGGCGCGGCGTGCCGGCCGCCACCGCCACCGCCGTTGCGCCGTTCGTCGCCGTGCCCCGGCCACCATGCCGTGTGGCCGATCAGCCCGGTCAGCGCCGGTACGAAGAACATCGACATGACGAACGCGGACAGCACGATCCCGATCGCCACCGCGAAACCCATCTGCTGCAGGAACGAGATCGGCGCGAGCATCAGCACCCCGAACGTGCCGGCCAGGATCAGCCCGGCCGCGGCGACTGTCGGGCCGGCGTGTTCCACCCCGATCGCGGCGGCCTCGTGCGGTTCGTGCCCTTCGCGCGCCTCCTCGCGAAGCCGGGCGATCATCAGGATGTTGTAGTCGGTGCCGATCGCCACCACGAACAGGTAGAGGATGATCGGCAGCTGGAACGTCACGCCGGGGTTGCCCTGGAGCCCTTGGAACACGTACACGGTCGCGCCGAGCGTGGCGGCGAAGTTGAGCAGTACCGCGACCACCAGGTAGACCGGCGCGACGAGGCTGCGCAGCAGCAACCCGAGGATGAGCGCGATCAGGCCGGCGGCAACCGGCAGGATGACCGAGAGGTCCCTGTTGTTCGCCGAGTTGATGTCCGCGAAGATCGCGGTGGCGCCGCCGACCAGGGCCTTGGTGCCCGGCGGCGCGGCGGCGTGCAGCGCGTCCCGCAGGTCGTCGCGGACCAGCGTGATCGCCTCGTTGGACATCGGGTTCTCGTTGAGCAGCAGGCTGATCCGGGCGACGCTGGGGTCGGTGGCGCTGCGCTCCGGCGGCTGCGCCCGCCCGACGCCCGGCGCCTTGGCCGACGCGGCGGCGAAGTCGTTCACCTGCTGGTCGGTGAGCGGGGTGCCGTTGCCGGTGGTCAGGTAGACCTCGGTGGGCGCGAGCGCACCGGCGGCGAATCCGCGCTGGAGGTCCTGGGCGGCCCGCGCCGACTCGGTGTCCTGCGGGAATCCGGCGCTGAAGTCGTAGTCGGCCTTGTAGCCGAGCACCCCGGCGGCGAGCGCGACGAGCAGCACACCGGAGGCGGCTGCGACGACAGCCGGGCGACGGCCGACGGCGGCGCCGAGCCGCCGGGACAGAGTCGCCTTCGGTGGGCGCTGCCACGCCTTCGACGGCCAGAACACCCATCGGCCGAGCAGCGACACCAGTGCCGGGATCAGGGTCAGCGAGGTGACGAGCATGACGCCGACGGCGATGGCGAGCGCCGGGCCGAGCGAGCCGAAGAAGCCGAGCGAGGCGAGCAGCAGCACCAGGAACGCCACGATGACCGCACCGGCGGCGGAGGTGATGACCTCGCCGACCCGCTGCACCGAGACGACCATCGCGGTGCGCTTGTCGTCACCGGCGCGCAGCCGTTCCCGGTAGCGGAACAGCAGGAACAGGATGTAGTCGGTGCCGATGCCGAACAGCACGATCAGCAGGATGGTCTGCAGGTCCTGGCTGACGTTGAGGTCGAACGCCTTGCCGGCGGCGGCGACCAGCCCGGTGGTGACGGACATGACCACGCTGATCACCACCACCGGCAGCAGCGCGGCGATCGGGCTGCGGAAGATGATCAGGATCAGCCCGATGATGAGGATGATGGTGGCGACGCCGACCACCGCGAACGCGTCGTTGAACGTGTCCTCGTTGTCGACGAAGCTGGCCACGTCGCCGGCCACCCCTGCGGTAAGGCCGCTGCCGGCCAGGTCCGGCCCGAGGGCGGCACGCAGATCGCGTACGGCGTCGAGCAGGCCCGGGTCGTCCGGGCTGTCGGCGTCGAGACCGACGGTGACCACCTGCACCGATTTGTCCGGCGCGACGGCCTGCGGCCCGGTCAGGTAGCCGGAGGTCTGCGGGATGTTCCGCGCCTTGAGCGCGGCGGCGAGCTGCCCCACGCGCGCCTCGTCGGCCGCGGTGAGCGGCTTGCCGTCGCCGCGTTTGACCACGACGGTGGCGGTGGCGGTGGCCGCCTGTGGAAACGACTTCCCGGCCAGCTCGGTGGCCTGCACAGACTCGTAGGAGCTCGGCAGGAAGCTCTCCTGGTCGGCTGAGGTGATGTCGCTTAGTGACGGGCTGGCGGCGATGATCGCTATCGCGGCGACGACCCAGCCGCCGATCACCCACCACGCCTTGCCCACGACGAATCTGCCCAGGCGCTCGAACATCGTTTCCCCCGTGTGTTCGGCTGTGTCGCACGCGATCCTACGCTGCGTGAGCAATCCCTTTCGGACGGCTCGCGGACTTCGTCGACGATCCGGTCTCCACCGCGCTGGTGGCCCGTGCTCGCGGCGCCGGTGCTCGCCCCCGTGCTGACGGTCCACCAACCCCGACGCCCCGCCGCTGATCGGGTACGCCGTCGTGTTCGGAGCGCTGCTGGCGCAGAGCACGGTACGGCTCGGCGCCGAGGACAGAACCCACTACGTGGTGGGTGGCGTGCGGAAATCCGGGGCGCGGTGGGCGAGTTCATTCACCGCCCGGCGGCGACACGCATCCCGCCCGACGGTCCTTACCGCCGCCGGAAATACATGGAGGCAGAAGCGACTCTGAGGTATATCGCTCTGGATGGCACACGTCTTCAACGAGGCTGGACCACCGAGCCCGGGCGCTCGACGACGGCTGGCGTCACCGCGACGGCTGCCCGGCGGCGGGCGCGACGCAAACCGGGCGGCGAAAGTGTCGTAGAGGGCTCGTAGCCTGGCGCGGTCAACGACGATCGTAGGGAGGCGACGTGCTCGACCACTTCTCCGTAGCGGTACGCGACCTGACGGCCAGCGGCGCCTTCTACGACACGGTGCTCGCCCCGCTGGGCGCGCGGCGGCTCATGGAGCCCGGCCCGATCGGTTACGGCGTCGACAAGCCCGACTTCTGGGTGGAACCCGCGCCGTCCAACGCCACGCCGGTGCCCGTGCACATCGCGTTCACCGCCGCTGACCGCGCCACGGTACGGGCGTTCCACGACGCGGCGGTGGCGGCCGGCGCGGAGGTGCTGCACGCGCCGAAGGAGTGGCCGGAATACCACGCCACCTACTACGGCGCGTTCGTCCGCGACCCGGACGGCAACAACGTCGAGGCGGTCTGCCACCGCCCGGAGTGAGTCCGGTTGCGTCGCGGAGGCAGGATGGACCGGTGGAGATCGAACCGGTCGAGCACGCTCCGGTACGCGCCATCCGCCGGTCCTGGCTGGCACAGCGCTGGCACGACCTGACGTTCCTGCACTGGGCGGTCCCGCCGGAGCGGGTGGCTCCACTGCTGCCCGCCGGCACCCGGCCGGACACGTTCGACGGGCTCACCTACGTCGGGCTGATCGGGTTCCAGATGGTCGGGCTGGGGTTCGGCGTCGGCCCGGGCGTGCCGTACTTCGGCACGTTCTGGGAGACGAACGTCCGGCTCTACTCCGTCGACGGCTCCGGGCGGCGCGCCGTCGTGTTCCGCTCGCTCGACGCGTCCCGGCTGGTGCCGGTGCTGGTGGCCCAACTGAGTCTGCGCCTGCCATACAAGTGGTCGGCGATGCGGCTGGACCGCTCCGGCGACACGCTCACCTACCGCTGCCGCCGCCGCTGGCCCGGTCCGTCCGGCGCGTCCAGCCGGATGACGGTGCGCGTCGGCGCGCCGATCGCCGAGCCGACGCCGCTGGAGCACTTCCTCACCGCGCGCTGGGGTCTGCACACCCGCGCGTACAGCCGCACCCTTCACGTGCCGAATTGGCATCCACAGTGGCCGCTGCACCGTGCCGAGCTGCTTGACCTGGACGACGAACTGGTCACGGTCGCCGGCCTGCCCGCGCCGGACGGCCCACCGGCGAGCGTGCTCTACTCCCCCGGCGTCCCCGTCGTCTTCGGCGGCCCCGCGTCGGTCGGGTGACCGCCACCGCCTTGATCGACACCAGGTCGCCGGAGTGGCGGCATCCGGCGCACCGGGACACCGCCACCTCCCCGACGTGGCGAGGGCGCGTCAGCGCAACGGGTCGTGGGTGCCGTGCGGCACGTCGGGACGGCATCGGCGTACCCGGTCGGCGGCCATCCGACCGCCCACCGCCAGCCCGTACCGCTCGACCGCTGCGAGCCCGTACGCGCTGCACGTGGGCGTGTAGCGGCAGGTCGCCGGCCAGCGGTGCGACAGCCAGCGCCGGTAACCGAGGATGGCGGCCCGGCCGGCGCGGTCCACGGCGGGCCGCCGGACGACGCCGGCGGTCACCGAACCGAGGGTGAGCAGCATCGAGAAGAGGCCCAGGTCGCAGCAGCCCGGCCCGTCACAGGTGGGCACGTCGCAGTTGCACCAGTCCCGGCTCTTCTTCTTGTGGCGGTGCCGCTTCCGGAAGATCACCACGTCATGATGCGACACGCCCGCCAGTGCCGAATGAGGCGACCGGACCGGGTCCGGTGTGATCGGGTCTGTGGACGGCCGGGAACCTAGCGTCGAGGTCGTCACCAGGAAGGAACATCGGGTGCTGGATCGGCTCAACGCCGCGTTGGATTACCTCGAACAGCGGCTCGAGCAGCCGCTCGACGTGGCCGCGCTGGCCCGGATCGCGGGCGTCTCGGAGCACCACTTCGGCCGGCTGTTCTCGGCGCTGGCCGGGCTGCCGCTGTCGGAGTACGTCCGCCGTCGCCGGATGACGCTGGCCGGCGCGGACGTGCTCGCGGGGCGGGAGTCACTGCTCGACGTGGCGGTCCGCTGGGGTTACGGCTCGAACGAGGCGTTCGCCCGCGCGTTCCGGGCCGTGCACGGCGTCGGGCCGACGCAGGCCCGGCAGGCCGGGGCGGTGCTGCGGTCCCAGCCCCGGCTGTCCTTCCGGCTCGTCGTCGAAGGGAACACCAGCATGGACTACCGGATCGTGACCAAGGACGCCTTCCGGCTCGCCGGGCTGAAAGCGCGGGTGCCGCTCGTGCACGAGGGGATGAACCCGCACATCGTGGCGTTCGTCAGGGGCATCGACCCGGCCACCGTACGCCGCATCGAGGCGCTGTCCGACCAGGAGCCGCGCGGGATCGTCAACGTCAGCGCCGAACTGGCCGGTTCCCGCGACGAGGGTGCCGAACTGGACTACTGGTACGCGGCGGTGACCGGCGCGGAGGTGCCCGGCGATCTGGACAGTCTGCCGGTCGAGGCCGGTGACTGGGCGGTGTTCTCCAGTTCCGGGGCGTTCCCGGTGGCGGTGCAGCACCTGTGGCGGGCCGTGTTCACGTCCTGGTTCCCGTCCAACCCGTACGAGGCCCGCCCGGGGCCGGAGATCTCGCGCGTGCGGGTCGCCGAGGACGGCGGCACCGCCGACGCGGAGCTGTGGATCCCGGTCCGCCGGGTCTAGGGAGTAGCTGCCGCTCGCGCCAGCGCGGCCGGCACGTCGTGTACGTGGTACGGATGCTCGCCCGGCTCGATGGCGGCGAGGAACATCGCGTACACGGCGGCCAGCCGCAGCGGCGCGACCGGCCGGAGCAGGTCGACGGCCCGGTGCGGGTCGCTGCCCGGTACGTCGGTGCGCCAGCGCCGCGCCCACGCGCCGGTCAGCCGGGCGGCGGCGTCCGCGTCGACGTCCTCGGTGAGGCGCAGGATGTCGAAGGCGGGGTGGCCGACGAACGAGTCCGCCCAGTCGATCACCACCCGCCGCCGCCCGTCGCCGCGCACGTTGCCGGGGTGCAGGTCGCCGTGCACGAGCGTGTCGGGCAGGCCGCAGTCACGGACCTGCTGGAGCCGGTGGTCGAGCCCGTCGAGCAGACCGGCGGCCGCCGACACGTCGTGCCCGGCGAGCCGCTCGCGGATCCAGTCCGCCAGCCCCGTCCCGCGCAGATCCGGCACCCCGGCGGCGACCAGCTCACCGACGACCCCACACGCCCGCAGTTGCACCGCGTGATGCTCTACCGCGATGGAGGCACGCTCCCCTTCCCCGGCCCCGTACCGGTCCTGCCCCGGCACGTCCGCCAGCAGCATCCGCCCCTCCCCGTCGGCGGCGAGCACCGTCGGCCCGTTGACCAAGGAGCTCGGGTCACCGGGGAACGCCAGGACCGTGGGCTCGTGGCGGGCGAAAGGGGGGAGCTGCTTCAGCCACGTAGGGCCCGCGTCGGTGTCCAGGCGCCAGATGGCGGAGAGGTTCCAGGTGCGCTGCTGCGCCACCGCCGTCACCCGGCGGCCGAGCCGGCGCAGCTCACCCGCCGCCCAGGCGACGCTGCGCGCCGGGCCGCCGGCCCGCGCCCACGGCTGGCGCAGCGGGTGCGGCGCGAGGTCCACGGCAACCGGTTCCAGGGGTACGGCGGGAGCGTCGGCGGTCTGCGCCAGGTAGCGGACGTGGCCGCCGGGCGGCGCGGGACGGTCGGCGTCGAGCAGCCGCAGCACGGCGACTTCCAGACCGTGACGACGACGAACCTCGGCCACGATCGAGGCGACCTCCTGCCACCACGGCTCCGGTACGCCGAACGGCGGCAGCGCGCCGAGCGGACGGCCAGCGGCGTCGAGCAGGATCAGCGTGACGGTGCGGGACACGGCCGGACGGTAGCCGGACGCCCCGACGGGAGGCGAGCGGATTCAGCGCCAGACGGTGCGGCGCAACCCCTGGTGCCCGGCGCACACGTCGCGCTGGCCACCCGTGCGGCTGATCGAGCCGTCGCGGCACTGCACCAGCCAGCCGCGATCGGACCAGAACCCGGGTACGCACTCGAACCAGTCGCACACCCCGGCGGCCGGCCTGCGGATCCGCTGGCCGCCGCAGAAGTCGTACCCGAAGGGGTTCGCCGGGGCGCCGCAGCGGCGCTCGACCGGCGGCTGGGGCGTGCCGCGCGGCGGCGCGGGACGGGCGCGCGACGGCTCGGGACTGGTGGTGGGCCGGACCTGGACGGCGGGCGCGACCTGCGGCGGCGCGGGGGTTCCGGTGGCCGCCGGGGTGGCCGCGACGGCGCGCTCCGAGCCGGCCCGGGTCGGCGGGTTGGACTCGAAGAGCATCGCCGGGACGACGAGCGCGAGCGCCGCGCCGACGGCCACCGTGCGCCGGCCGCCGGGCACCAGCGCGGAGACCCGGGCCTGGGCGGGAGTGAGCACGGGCGGTCGCTGGGGGCGCTCCGCCGCGTGCTCCTCGATCAGCTCGTCCAGCTCGGCCACGACCGCGGCGCGCTGCTCGATGGCGTCGGCGAACGCGAGCGTGAGCGTGAACCGGAAGTCGGCCACCGCGCCGGTGGGCAGCAGCAGCCCGGAGGTACGTCGCCGGTCCAGCACCTGGATCAGGGTGACCGGCGCGCCGGGGTCGTGGGACAGGCCGGTCATCCGGCCGTACGCCCAGTCGCGCCGGCCTCGCCCGCCGAGCAGGACCAGCCGGCGGTTGGTGAGCACGGCGAGCCCGGCGTCGACCACCTTGACGCCCTCGGGGCGGCGCGGGCGCAGCACGGGCGGGTCGGGGTCGACCGTCAGCTCGGGGGCGGGCAGCACTGCGGTGTGCCGGACCTCCACCAGTTGCGCGGCCGGGAGCGTCCAGAAGACCACCTCACCGGGGGCCAGCTCCATCGGCAGGCCGACGCCCGCCTGGGCCGAGCCGTGGAAGGACACCGCGAGCGTACGCAGGCGGCGCAGCTCGTCGTCGCGGCGTCGCCACGCCTCGTCGGCCGCGCGGAAGGCCCGCTGCCGCCGTTCGTTCTGCCGGTGCGCCCACCGGTACCGCCATGTGGAACCCGTCGAATCAGTCTTCGTCACGCCGACTCCTCCGCCGCGCGAGCCCACCAATCGGGGTGTCATTCATGTCAACGATCCGGCAGGGGTACGAAGACACGCGAAAGTCGCCAATTAGACCGATCGGCTGATTGACCGACACTATCGACGGAAACTCCCCCGCGCTTCCCGGCGGCGCTGCTTCGCCATGCGCGCGCGGGAGCACGTCGGTAACGTCAGCCGCACAGCGGGGCGTACCGCGGCCCCCGGGCGGCGAGGAGGTGCACCGGTGGGCGACCCGGCCGTCGTGGTGGGCGTGGACATCGGCACCACCAGTTCCAAGGCGGTCGCGTTCGACACCTCCGGCCGGCAACTGGCGAGCCACTCGATCGGTTACCCGCTGGAGGAGCCGAACCCCGGCTGGGCCGAGCAGGACCCGGACCTCATCTACGAAGCGGTGCTCGGCGTCATCCGCGCGGTCGTCGACGAGCTGGCCGCGCCGATCGCCGGCCTGTCGTTCAGCACCGCCATGCACAGCCTGATCGGGCTGGACGGCGACGGCACCCCGCTGACCCCGTCGATCACCTGGGCCGACTCCCGGGCCAGCGCGCAGGCCGAGCGGCTGCGGGCGGTGCCGTCCGGGCTCGCGCTGCACCGCCGCACCGGCACCCCGGTGCACCCGATGGCGCCGCTGCCCAAGCTGGTCTGGTTCGCCGAGCAGGAGCCGAAACTGCACGAGCGGGTCGCGCACTGGGTCGGCATCAAGGATCTGGTGCTGCGGCGGCTCGCCGACGCGCTCGTCACCGACCACTCGGTCGCCTCCGCCAGCGGGCTGATGGACATCCACCGGCTGGCCTGGGACACCGAGGCGCTACGCCTGGCCGGCATCACCGAGGAGCAGCTCCCCCAGCTCGTACCCACCACGCACGTGCTGCCCGGGCTCACCGCCGAGGCGGCGCGGGCCACCGGCCTGCCGGCGGACACCCCGCTGGTGGTGGGCGCCGGCGACGGGCCGCTGGCCAACCTCGGCCTCGGCGCGGTACGCCCCGGCGTGGTGGCCTGCTCGATCGGCACCAGCGGCGCGATGCGGGTGATGGTGGAACGCCCCGGCGTGGACCCGCTCGGCGGCGTGTTCTGCTACGCCCTCACCGAGGACCGCTGGGTGGTCGGCGGCGCCATCAACAACGGCGGGATCGTCCTCCAGTGGGCGAACGACGCGCTCGCCCCCGAACTGGGCGAGCACGCCGAGGAGGAACTGCTCGACCTGGCCGCCACGGCACCGGTCGGCTCCGGCGGGCTGATCATGCTGCCGTACCTGCTCAGCGAACGGGCACCACACTGGAGCGCGCTGCCGCGCGGCGCGTACGTCGGGCTGACCCACGGCCACGGCCGGGCGCACCTGGTCCGGGCCGCACTGGAGGGCGTCTGCCAGCAACTCGCGCTGGTCCTCGCCTCGGTCCGGGCGGCCGGCAACGAGGTACGCGAGGTCCGCGCCAGCGGCGGCTTCGCCCGCAGCCCGCTGTGGCGGCAGATCCTCGCCGACGCGCTCGGCATGCCGGTGCGGTTCCCCGCCGGGCACGAGGGGTCCGGCTTCGGCGCGGCGCTGCTCGGCATGCAGGCGCTCGGCCTCATCGAATCGATCGAGGTCGCCGCCGACCTGGTCCGGATCGAGGAGACGGTCCGCCCGGATCCCGCCTCCGCCGCCACGTACGCGGCGCTGCTCCCCCTCTTCTCCGAGCTGTACGACGCACTGGTACCCACGTTCGCCTCACTGCGACGGATGGCGCCGAGCCTGCCGCCGGAACCCCCACCCACCGCACCACCCCGCTGACCGACCGAAGGGCGTGATAGCCGTGGTCACACTGCTCGCCGCACCAGCGGAACCGCTCACGAACGCCGGTGACACCCAGCTCGTCCTCGCCGCCCTGCTCGGCATCGCCGCTGTCGTCCTGCTCATCGCGTGGGGCAAGGTGCACCCGTTCCTCGCGCTGATCCTCGGCGCCGCGGTGCTCGGCGTGGTCGCCGCCGTACCCGTCGACAAGATCGTCACGTCGTTCAGCGGCGGCGTCGGCTCCACGGTCGGCGGGGTGGGCCTGCTGATCGCGCTCGGCGCGATGATCGGCGGCCTGCTGGCCGAGTCCGGCGGCGCGGACGGCATCGTGGAACGGGTGGTCGGCCGGGTCTCCGGGACCGCGCTGCCCTGGGCGATGGCCGGCGTGGCCGCGCTCATCGGCCTGCCGCTGTTCTTCGAGGTCGGCGTGGTGCTGCTGGTGCCGATCGTGCTGCTCGTCTCGCTGCGGGTGAACGTGCCGCTGATCAAGATCGGCATTCCCGCGCTGGCCGGCCTGTCGGTGCTGCACGGCCTGGTGCCGCCGCACCCCGGCCCGCTGGTGGCCATCGACGCGCTCGGCGCGAACCTCGGTCAGACGCTCGCCCTGGGCCTGCTGGTGGCGATCCCCACGGTGATCATCGCCGGGCCGGTCTTCGGTAACTTCATCGCCCGGTACGTGCCGGCCACCGCCCCGGCCGAGTTGCTGCCGACCCGGCGTGACGCCGACGACCGCAGCCCGACCCGTCCCGGTGACGGACGGCTCGACGCCGACGGCGACCTGGTCACCGAGGACGACCTGGTCAACCCGGGCACCGGGCGGCCCGGCGGCGCGATCGACGAGCCGGCCGGACGGCGCTCGCGCCGCGCCCCGGCGCTGTGGGCGGCGGTGGTCACCGTGCTGCTGCCGGTGGTGCTGATGCTGCTGCGGGCGATCGGCGAGCTGACGCTCGGCGAGGACACCACCGGCCGCAAGGCGCTGGACATCGTCGGCACCCCGATCATCGCCCTGCTCGCCGGCGTCATCTTCGCCATGATCTTCCTGGGCTACCGGTCCGGCTTCAGCCGTACCCAGGTCTCCGGTTTCCTCGGCGGCTCGCTGCCGCCGATCGCCGGCATCCTGCTGATCGTCGCCGCCGGTGGCGGCTTCAAGCAGGTGCTCGTCGACGCCGGCGTGGGCGACCTGGTCGCGAACGCCGCCGACGGCGCGAACCTCTCCCCGCTGCTGCTCGGCTGGCTGGTAGCTGTCGGCATCCGGGTCGCCACCGGCTCGGCCACCGTCGCCACCATCACCGCCGCCGGCATCGTCGCGCCGCTGGCCGACACGCTCGCCGCCCCCGAGGTGGCGCTGCTGGCGCTGGCCATCGGCTGTGGATCGCTGTTCTTCTCCCACGTCAACGACGCCGGCTTCTGGCTGGTGAAGGAGTACTTCGGGTTGACCGTCGGGCAGACCATCAAGAGCTGGTCGGTGATGGAGACCATCATCTCGGTGGTCGGTTTCCTCGGCGTCCTGCTGCTCGACGTCTTCATCTAGAGGCGGTCAGGGAGCCTCGACGCCGGAGATGCGGAACTTGTGCACCTCGGCGCCGAGGATCTCCGTCACCTGCTCGGCCTCCGGGCCGGAGCCCCGGAACGCCAGCAACTGCTCGTCGGACTCCCACCGCTCGTAGACGTTGATCCGGCCCGGCTCGACCAGGTCGGCGCTGACCGCGAAGTCCACGCAGCCGGGCGCGTCCCGGGCCGCGCGGACGGCAGCCTCGCAGGACGCCAGGTAGGCGTCCCGCCGGGCCGGATCGACGTAGAGGGTGCCGGCGACGATGAGCATGCCGGCCATCCTGCCACCCGCTCCCGGTCAGGACCGGGTGATCGCGTTGGCGTGGATCGCCTCGTTCAGGTACGCGGCCATCCCCGGCCGCAGCGCCTCGAAGTACGCGGTGAACCGCGGGTCCGCCACGTACATGTCGGCCAGACCGGTGTGGATCTCGTACGAGCAGTCGTACCACCACTTGGTGATGAGCTGCCGGTGCTCCTCGGCCAGCGCCATCGCCTCCGGGCCGTCAGCCGGCGCGCCCGAGTCCATCAGCGTGGCGAACCGCCGCCCCCACTCCTCGTTCTCCGCCTTGTTGCGCAGCCAGTCCTCCTTCGAGTAGCGGCCCGCGCGCTCCTGCGACTGCCGGTACGCCTCGGTGCCGCCCCAGCGCTGCTCCGCCTCCTCGGCGTGCTCGTCCGGGTCGAAGTCCCCGAACACCTCGAACCGCTCCTCCGGCGTCAACTGGATCCCCAACGTCCTCGCCTCCATCGCGTGTTCGATCGCCGCGACCATCTCCTGGAGCTTCCCGATCCGCCCGGACAGCAGCTCGTGCTGCCGGCGCAGGTGCGCCACCGGGTCGGCGTCCGGATCGTCCAGGATCTCGGCGATCTCCTCCAGCGGGAACCCCAGCTCCCGGTAGTAGCGGATGAGCTGCAACCGGTCCAGGTCCGCCTCGTCGTAGCGGCGGTAGCCCGCCGACGTGCGCCCGCTGGGCCGCAGCAGCCCGATCTCGTCGTAGTGGTGCAGCGTCCGGACCGTCACCCGGGCCGCCCGCGCCACCTGCCCCACCGTGTACGCCATGGTTCCCTCCCTTCCGCGACCAAGGCTGCCGCCTTCCGCTGCGTGAGGGTCAAGCCGGAAAACACGACGACGCCCCCGACCAGGATCGGCCGGGGGCGTCGTCGGTGCGGTCAGTTGGTGACCTTCTCCTTCTCCGGGGCGGCGAAGGTCGCGGTCGGCGGGGTGCGGAAGGCGTGCACCAGGCCGGCGGCGGAGAGCAGCAGGAGCAGGCCCGCGCCGAGGTACACGGCCAGGGCGCCCTGCTCGGCCTTGCGGCCGAACTCGCTGAAGCCGTACGAGGTGAGCAGCAGGCCGCGCAGCGTCTCACCCTTGAACACGGTCTCCCGCTGGGCGGTCACCTCGGCGAGCTGCTTCTGCAGGTCGGCCAGGTTGGCGGCGTTGCTCTGCTCGGCCTGGGCCACCTGCTCACGAAGCGCGCTCTGCGGCTCGCCCAGGTCGGCGTAGGTCTTGCCGCCGGCCATGTTCTTCAGGTGCAGGCCGATGTACTCGTTGGCGTAGCACTCCGCCTGCTTGCCGGTGGTCATCTTCTGGCCGGCGTACTCGCGCAGGCAGTCCGACTTCTTCTCCTCGTCGGAGAGCTTGTCCGCCGGGGTGAAGGTGATGTTCTGCTCGCCGAGCTGGCTGCGTACGTAGTCGTTGGCGAAGTTGGCGTTCGTCGTCAGGACGACGCCGACGACGAGCAGCAGGACCGCCAGGCCCAGCCCACCGATGCTGAACAGCAGGTCGAGAGTCCGTCGCTTCATATCAAGCTCCCGTGTGGAGGGTGTGTTCGTCTTGTTGACGAGAACCATCATGGCGGTGCCGGACCGCCCGTGAGCAGGGTCGAACCCCCTGTCCCGTCCGGGACCTTCGGCCCCCGTGGACCCGGGCCGGTCAGCGGTCCGCGCCCGCCCCGGACAACGCGGGAAGCAGGTCGGTCAGGGCGGCCGGGCGGCCGTACCGCCAGCCCTGGCCCTGCCGGCAGCCGATCGCGGTGACCGCCGCGTGCTGCGCGACCGTCTCCACCCCCTCGGCCACCACGGCCAGGTCGAACGCGCCGGCCAGCCGGTTCACCATCTCGACTGTGGCGTACGCGCGGCTGTCCCCGGCGTCCAGCCGGGACACGAACGACCTGTCGATCTTCAGCTCGGTGGCCGGGATGCGGTGCAGATAGCTCAACGAGGAGTACCCGGTGCCGAAGTCGTCGATGGCGATGCGGATGCCGAGGTCACGCAGCTGGGACAGCCGGTCCAGCACCGCCTCGCTGCCCTCGATCAGCGCGGACTCGGTGAGTTCCAGGGTGAGCGCGCGGGGCGGCAGGCCGGCCGCGGCGACCGCGCCGGTGACGGTGGCGATCAGGTCGGGCCGGCACAGGTGGGCGGCGGCGATGTTGACCGCGACCGTCACCTCCGGCGCGTGCGCGCGCCAGGTCGCGGCGGCCCGGCACGCCTCGTGGATGACCCACCTGTCGATCGCCACGATCAGCCCGGTCTCCTCCGCCAGCGGCAGGAACCGGGCCGGGGTGAGCACGCCGAGGCGGGGATGCCGCCAGCGCACCAGCGCCTCGGCGCTGCGTACCGCGCCGGTGTCGAGGTCGACGATCGGCTGGAACTCCATCAGCAACTGGCCCTCGTCCACCGCCCGGCGCAGGTCGGCGATCAGCTCGGCGCGGCTGACCGCCGACTCGCGCAGTTGCGGCGTGCACGTGCGGTACGCGGCCTTGCCGGCCGCCTTCGCCGCGTACATGGCGATGTCGGCGTCGCGGAGCAGGTCGGTGTGCGAGGCGTGCTGCGGCCCGTACTCGGCGATGCCGATGCTCGCCGACGGGTGCACTCCCAGGTCCTCCTCGCCGGGCAGCGGCTCCAGCGCGGCCAGCAGCCGGATCGCGAGCCGCTCGGGCGGCACCGCGCGGTCCCCGGCGACCAGCACCGCGAACTCGTCGCCGCCCAGCCGCGCGATCATCCCGTCCGGGCCGACCGCGTCCCGCATGCGCTCCGCCGTGGCGGTGAGCAGCCGGTCCCCGGCGGCGTGCCCGAACCTGTCGTTCACCTGCTTGAAGCCGTCCAGGTCGAGCAGCACCACGGCGACCGGCCCGCCGGTGCGCAACGCCCGCCGCAGCCGCCGGACGAACGTCAGCCGGTTCGGCAGGCCGGTGAGCTGGTCGGAGTACGCGAGCCGGCGCAGCCGGCCGACCAGCCGCAGGTTCTCGTTCGCGGCCAGCCCCTGACGCAGCGCCAGTACGCCGAGCAGGGCCATCATGCCGACGAAGACCACGTGCGGGGTCTGCCCGCTGGGCCGCCGCGACAGCATGACCGCGACGATCGCGCCGCCCACCGGCAGGTACGGCAGCGCCACCCGCCACCACGGCGGCAGCGGTGACTCGACCACGTCGTCGTCGCCGTCCTCGTCGACCGGCGGCGGATAGCGGGTGGCCAGGCCGACCAGCAGGTAGCTCAGCGGCCAGCAGATGTCGACCGGGTGACCGGGCGTGTAGTTGCCGTGCGCGACCAGGGAGACGTAGACGGCGTCCGCGCCGGCCCGGATCGCCAGGCCCGCCCCGATCACGGTGAGCGCCCGCCACATCGGCCGGCCCGGGCCGGCGACCGCCACCAGGATGGTGAGCTGCATCAGGTCGAACATCGGGTAGAGCAGGCCGAACGTACGCATCGGATCGGCCAGGCCGGCCTCGGTGATCTCCTGGAACACCACCACCCAGCCGATCGGGAGGAGGGCCAGCCCGACGATGACCCCGTCGAGCAGGGTGCGGGCCCGGCCGATCAGGCTGCGCGGGCCGGCGCGGAAACTGAGCAGGGCGGCGGTGCCGGTGACGATGCCGCCGGCGAACAGTCCGGCGACCAGCGGCGTGTGCGGCAGCCCGAGCCCGCCGAGACGTTCGACCGTCCACACCGTACGGCCGAGCGCGGCGAGGACCATGGTGACCGCGAGCAGCTCCCAGAACCGGCGTAGCGCGACCGGGTGGCGCCGCGCCGCGCCGACGCAGAGCACCGCCGCGAGGCTCGACACCGCCACCGCGCCGAGGTCGCTGACCAGCGCCGCGCCGGGCAGCCGGGCGACCAGCCAGGCCGTCTCCCCGAGTACGACGACGGCGGCCGCGACAAGTCCGACACGGCCGGCGAGCGGATGACGGGCCGGCGCAGCGGCGGCGAGGCTCACGTCGAGCTGGGGTACAACGATGCGCTCCGGCTCTCTTCCAGACGTGCACCCTCGACGCCGAGGGCAGGACGACGGACGGCGCAAGCCTAGTCAGCGCCGGGGGCCGCCGCCAGAGTCGACGGCTGTCGGTCAGCGGACCGTGACGGTCAGGACCAGTCCTCCGCCGGGGCCGGGTCCGGCGTTGCGGCGGCCGTGCCGGGCGGGCCGCCGTGCGTCCACGGCGTCTCCTCCGGCGCGGGGAACGCCCCACCCGGCAGGAAACCGTCGGAGAGGCTGGTCAGGCAGATCCGCTCGCCCACCTCCGGAACGCTGCCGGGCGGCGCGGTCAGCCCCCGGCCCATCCCGCCGGACAGCTCCAGCACCACCTCGGTCTTGCCGTCCGCGCCGGGCGTCACGAACACCACAGTCGCCTTCTGCGCCGGGCGCTGCGGCGAGTACAGCCTCGCGCCCACCGGCATCGGCACCGGCTCGGTGGTGACCACCTGGATGCGCGGGCGCAGCACCGGCCGTTTGCCGGAGTCGTCCACCCGCGCCGGGTCGGCGAGCGTCACCTCACCGACGAACGCCTCACCGGACAGCCGGTGCTCGGCCATCACCAGCGGATCGTCGTAGGCGCGCTGCACCGCCCACGCGGTCGACGCCCGTTCCAGCCGCTGCAACCGCAGCGCCGCCGCCACCGCGCCGTCGCGCCGCGGCTGCGGGCCGCCCCCGGCGTCGACGTGCTCGGCGTGCGCGGTGAACGCGTCCCGGTCACCGGCCCACCGGCCGGCCACCCGAGCACCGGCCGGCAGCGTCCGCAGCAGGCCGACGCCGCGCCACATCAGCTCCCAGGTGGGCGCGAGCTGGTCGCGCAGCAGGCCGGCGAGCTCGTCGTACGCGGCCGCGCGGGCCGCCGGGTCGTCCCCGGCCCGGGTGTACGCCTCGATCGCCGGGGCGAGCCGACGGTTGTCGAAGTCCGGGTCGGTGGCCGGCCCGGCCGGCGGGCAGTGTGCCGGGTCCTCGGCGCGGGCCGCCGCCTCGGCCCCGGTCAGCCCGGCCGGCGGGTCCAGCCAGCCCAGCACCGCCGGCAGATGCAGGTCCTCCACCACGCTCTGCCCGGTCGCCCAGTGCAACGTCAGCGCCTCGGTCAACGCCAGCAGCGCCGACGAGCCGGGCTGCTCGGCACGCTCGGCGAAGAACGTCAGCCAGCGACCCAGCAGCGGCACCGACTGGTGCACCGGATAGTCGCCGTCGGTACGGCGGAACCGGGTCGAGCGCCCGAACAGCCGCAGGAACGTGATCCCGGCCGGGTTCGGCACCAGCAGTTGCGGCGCGTCGACGTACCGGTGGCGGACGTCGCGGCCCCGGTCCACCGGCACCGCCTCGGTCAGGTCACGGAACTCGTCCAGGTACGGCAGCACGATCGCGGCCAGCTCGGCGGCGAACGCGAACCGCTGGTCCCGGTTGCGCGGCTGCGGCACCACCAGCAGCCGGGCGTCGTCGGGCGCGGCGCCGACCATCGCGGCGAGCGGGGCGTTCGCCTCACCGGCGAGCGCGAGCGGCACCAGCACCAGGGGCCGCTCCGACAGGTGCAGGTGCCGGACGGTGGCCACCGGCTGGGCCCGCCCGGAGGCGACCGCCTGCGCCCGGGCGAGCGCGCGCAGCGTACTCATGCGGTCTGCCCGGCGAGGGCGTCGGCGCGCAGGCGCGCGGCGGCCCGCAGCAGCGCGGCGGCCTCCGCCTGCCCCGGCTCGGGCGCGGCCGAACCCTCGGCGAGCGCCAGCACGTCCGCCACCTCCTCGACGCCGCCCAGCGCCTCGCGGACCGGCCGGCCCAGCGCGCCGGTCTGCCCGCGCGCCTCGTGCCGGCAGAAGTACGCCAGCTCGCAGGCGGCCAGGCAATCAGGCGCGTAGCGGGCCGGCACCTCGTGCAGCGCGGCGGCGAGCGTCGCCGGATCGGCCGCCGGGTCGACCGTGAACCCGGCCGGTACGGCGGCGAGCAGGTCCTCGACCCGGGCCATCCGGGCCAGCTGGCGGCGCAGCACCAGCAGCTGGCGGCGCACGTCGAGCAGGCTGGCCACCGGCTGGTTGGCGAAGTCGCGCGGGCAGACCAGCACCACCTCGTGCGACACCAGCTCCGGGTCGTGTCCCTCGGCGGCGAGCAGCTCGCGCAACGCCAGCACGTAGACAGCGGACTGGATCGCGGCGGCGGCGACCTTGCCCGGGTCGGCCTGCCCGTCGATCACCGGGAACGACTTGATCTCCACGACGTGGAACCGGCCCGCCAGCCGGGCGGCGACCAGATCCGGTTCCAGGTGCACCCGGGTACCCGCCACGTCCAGGCCGAGCAGCGGGTGGTCGAACAGCGCCGGGCCGTCGCCGCTCGCGGTGAGCGCCGCCCGGGACCGTTCCGGCCGGTCGTCGTCGGCGCCGAGGTCGGTCCAGGTCGCGCATTCCGGGACGGGTACGCCGAGCCGCTCCGCGACCAGGCGCAGCAGTTCCTTCCCGCCGTCGGCCTTCACCTGCGCCTCGAACGCGTTGCCGCGGGTGATCGCGAAGCGGGACTGACCGAAGCGGGCCGGGAAGCCGAGTCGTTCGGCCAGCGCCGGCTTGTCCGCGCCCGCGCTGTCCAGCACGGCGCGGCGGGTGCAGCCGGGGTTGCCGGTCAGCGCGGCGATGGTACGGGCGTTGTGCCGCCGGGGCGGCCCACCACCCCTGATCCGTGCCAGCCGATCTTCCACCCGATGAAGTGTAAGGAAGGGCCCCCTGTTAACGCCTCCGGTAGAGGAAGGGCCCCTTATTAACACGGTGCGTCAGCGGTCGGCGGAACGGTTCCAGGGCGAGCGGGGCGACTGCGCGCCCGCGACCCGGCGACGCCGGCGGTGGTGCCGGCGCCCGGGCGTGCAGGGTGGACGGGCGGCGGTGTGCACCGGCGGGGCGGCCGGAGCGGCCGGCTGCCGGCCGATCAGCCAGTAGAGGAAGCGGGTCACGGTCAGCCGACCGGGAGGCGCTCGGCCTCGGCGCGGGAGATGTCGTACTCGGCGCCGCAGAACGTGCACTGCTGCGCGTACCGGGTGCGCAGCGGGATCAGCGGGACGAAGAAGAGGCTGAACTTGGTGACCCGGCGAGTGATCACCTGGGCGGCATGGTTGCCGCAGTTGCGGCAGACCTCGGTGACGACGCCGGACCGGACGACCTTGGTCCGCAGCCCGAAGATGAAGAACATCGCCCGGCATTACCCACCCGGGCGCCGTGTTAAAAGGGGCCCCCTCCTCTACCGGAGGCGTTAAGAGGGGGCCCTTCCTTACAGCCAGATCGGCTTCCAGTTGGGCACCTCGTGGAAGCGCCGCAGCTCGGCCCACCCGGCCACGTTGCCGCTCCACGCCGCGTACGGCGGGTTGCCCTCGTCGAAGCCGGACTGCACGAACGTCAGCTTCGTCCGGCCGTCGGACTCCGCCAGTTCCCAGGACGTCACGCCGACGGGCCCCCAGTCGATGGACAGCGCCCGCCCCGGCGTCACGTCGAACACCTTTGCGGCCTCACCGGCGTCGAGGCCGCCCATCGCGTACCGGCCGCCCTCCCAGGGCTCCACGCCGATCGGGTAGCCGAACCAGGCGGTGACCTGCTCCGAGTCGGTGAGCGACGTCCACACCTTGTCCATCGGGGCGTCGATGACCACCTCGCCGCGCAGGTCGGCGGAGGTGAAGTCGGTACGCGGCAGCAGCGGCCGGCCGTCCAGGTGGTCGTTGAGGTGGGCGATCGCCAGGTACCAGTACGTCTGGAGCACGCCCCGGATGCTGCTGCCGCTCATCGCCTCCGCGTAGTCGAAGTGGCTCTGCCGCAGCGTGAGTATCGTGCCGTCGCCGTCGGGCTCCAGTTCGAACTCGGTGGTGGTCTCCACCCCGTCGAGCGTCCACGCGAAGCGCAGCGTCCGGTCGTCGACGTGCAGCAGCCGCTGGTGTGGCGCGTCGCCCTCGGGCGTGTAGCGGCCCCAGAACTCGTACCGCCGGGGCAGCTCGACCTCGGCGTGCTCGGCCAGCCAGACGCGCAGCTCGGCGGGGTCGGTCAGGGCCCGGCGGACGGTGGCCACGGGTGCGGCGAGGCGGGCGCGGATGGTCATCGGCTCACTCATGCTTGTCGCCTTTCGGGTAGCAGGCCACGGCGAGTTTGAAGGCGTCGCCCTCGGCGCCGCCGTAGCGCGTGAACAGGTCCTGCAGCGTCGTCTGCAGGTCGTGCAGGAACTCCTGCCGTCGCTCGGCGGGCACCCGGATCTCGCCGGAGACGCCGATGGACGGCAGTTCGGGGGCGGCGCGGTCGAGCGCGGCGATGTCGGCCTGGACCTCTTCCATGAGGTCGAGCAGGTAGCCCAGGCTCAGCTCGTCGCGGGCGCGGCGGGCGCCGCCGATGCGGCCGACCAGGCGGGGCGAGAGCCAGTACGACCGGGCGGCGGCCTGGTAGATGCCCTCGGTGATGCCGCGCACCTGGCGCTGCGCCACCTGCTCGGCCAGCCCGGCCGCGACGAGCTGCTTGACGTGGTAGTAGACGCGCTGCGGCGTCTGCTCCAGCCGGGCCGCGACCTCGGTGCAGGTGCGGGGTTCGGCCAGTTGCCGCAGCACCTCGATGCGCTGCGGCTTGAGCAGGGCTTCGGCCTGCTCGCGCTGTTCCAGGTACAGGACGTCTCTCATGGCAAAATTAGTTTGTACGTACAAAACTTCTTTGTCAATGACTTCGACGAAAGGCCGCGCGGTCCGCGCGGCCTCTCGTCGGTACGACCGGTCAGGGCGTCCAGTCCGGACGCAGCGGGTACCCGCTCACCCCTTCCGGGCCGTTGTGCGTGGCGAGCACGTGGTGCAGCTGGATGCCGTTGCGCTCGAACGCCAGCCGGGAGCCGGCCATGTAGAGGCCCCACACCTTGGCGGTGCCCGGCCCGACCTCGCCGACGCAGAAGTCCCAGTGCTCGACCAGGTTGCGGCACCAGCCGGCGAGCGTCAGCGCGTAGTGCTGGCGCAGGTTCTCCTCGTGGTGCACCTCGAACCCGGCGTCGTGGATCTCGCTGATCAGACGGCCCGGACCGGCCAGCTCGCCGTCCGGGAAGACGTACCTGTCGATGAACGCGCCGGAGCGGTGCGGCGCCCGGTTGTCGGCCCGGGTGATGCAGTGGTTGAGCAGCCGCCCGCCGGGCTTGAGCCGGGAGCGCAGCGCGCCGAAGTAGGCCGGGTAGTTGCGCACGCCGATGTGCTCGGTCAGCCCGATCGAGGAGATCGCGTCGAACTGCTCGTGCGGCGCGTCCCGGTAGTCCAGGTGGCGCACCTCCGCCAGCTCGCTCAGCCCCTCCCGCTCGATCGCCGCCCGCGCCCACTCGGCCTGAGCCTTCGACAGCGTCACACCGAGCGCCTTGACGCCGTACTCGCGGGCCGCGTGCCGGACCATGCCGCCCCAGCCGCAGCCGACGTCCAGCAGCCGCATCCCCGGCTTGAGCGCCAGCTTGCCGGCGACCAGGTCGTACTTGGCCCGCTGCGCCTCTTCGAGGGTGTCGCCGGGGCTGCGGAAAACCGCGCAGGTGTACGTCATGGACGGCCCGAGCACCTTCTCGTAGAAGGCGTTCGACACGTCGTAGTGGTGCGAGATCGCGCTGCTGTCCCGGGTACGCGAGTGACGCAGCCCGGTCATCAGCCGCCGCCAGCGCGGGGCCGCCTCCTGCGGCGGGGGCGGCGGCGGACGCAGCCGTTCCCAGCCCAGCCCGCGGACCAGCGCGAGCGCCTCGCTCATCGCCGGGATCCGCAGCGGCACCTCGTCCTTGATGACCCGCAGCGCCTCGTACGGGTCGCCCGGGTGCACGCCCTCCAGCCCGAGGTCGCCGCTGACGTAGGCCCGGGCCATGCCCAGGTCGCCGGGCGCTGTGAGCAGGTAGGACAAGCCGCGCTCGGTGTGGATCGCCAGGGTGATGCCGGCGTCGGCCGGGCCCACCGCGCTGCCGTCGTAGCCGGTCACCCGGACGGGCAGGTCGCCGGTGGTGACCGCGCGGACCACGTCCGCGACTGTGGGTCCGGTACGCCGGCCGCCCGCCGGCGGGCCGGCCGGGGCGCTCGCCGCCCCCGGTGTTCGGTCGGTCAGACTCATGCTCGGGATACCGCCTTCTCGTACAGTCCGGTGAGTCGGTGGTCCGGGTCGTAGCGGTCCTTCACGGCACGCCAGGTCTCCCCGCCGTAGAGCCGGTCGAACTCGCCCCGGTCGTAGTACGCGTCGGAGTAGAGCGACTTGTGACCGCCCACCTCCGACACCATGCGCTCGATCTGGCGGTTGACGTCCCCGTCGGCGGCGCCCGCCGCGATGGGCACGCTTCCCCAGAAGCCGATGTTCACATACGTTTCGCCCGGTCGGAGCGGATATAGCGGCCACGCCTTCGCCGACCCGGGGCCGGCGGGCTCGCGCAGCCGCAGCGGGCACAGCCACACCGGCGTCATGCCCACGTTCGCCGCGAACCAGCGCAGGAACTCGGGCGTGCGGTCCAGCGGAACCTCCACGTCCTGCACCACCCGTTCGCGGGCCGGGCGGCCCCGCCACCTGTCGACGCGCGCGGCCACCTGGTGCCGGTGCTCCAGCCGCACGATCCGGTGGTAGACGTCGCTGCGCCGGTAGCGCCGCGGCCACAGCCGCCGCACCACCGGGTGCTGCACCCCGAACGCCGCCGAACACCAGAACCAGTCGGTGTCCCAGCGCCAGAGATAGTCGTACGCGGTGAGCGTGTCCCGGGTACGCCGGCGCAACGAGCGGTAGTAGATCTCCTGGCCGGTGTAGTCGGACGGACCGTCCTCGGCCTCGTCGGTGAACGTGCCGAGCACCAGGTACGCCTCGCCGGGGCTGAACATCACCCCGTCCATGGCGTCGACCGGCTCGCCGCCCCAGGCGCCCTTGGCCACCACCTCGCCGACCGCGTCGACCAGTTCCTCCAGCCGGGTGAACCGGATGTTGCGCAGCGCCATGTGACGGCGTACCGGTTGCAGCTCGATGCGCAGCCGGGTGGCGTAGCCGAGGCTGCCCAGCGAGTTGGGGAAGGCCCGGTGCAGCTCGGCGTGCTCGCCCCGGGGCCGGGTCGTGACGATCTCTCCCGAGCCGGTGAGCACGTCCATCTCCAGCACCGACTCGTGCGGCAGGCCGTTGCGGAAGGAGGTGGACTCGATGCCCAGCCCGGTCACCGCGCCGCCCAGCGTGATCGTGCGCAACTGCGGCACGACAAGCGGCATCAGGCCGTGCGGCAGCGTCGCGTCGACCAGATCCTCGTAGGTGCACATGCCCTGCACGTCGGCGGTGCGGGCCGCCGGGTCGACGGCGAGCACCCCGGTCAGGCCGCTCACGTCCAGACCCGGCGTTCGCGGAGCGGAACGCGGCCGGAAGAGGTTCGAGGTCTGCTTGGCCAGCCGTACGGGTTCCCCGGCGGGCACCGCGGCGTAGGAGCGCCGCAGCGTGTCCACCGCCCGTTCATGATCACGGACAGCGTGCATGAGATCACCTTACGCGCGGGTACGACAATTCGGGGGACGTCCACGATGGCCTCGCCGACTCACAGTCGGCGCGCGCGTTACCGTGACCGCCATGGCGAATCCCGCGCTGACCGCTCTCGACCACACCGGCCTGCCGTACCGGGTCATCCGGCACGGCCCGGTGGCGAGCCTCGCCGAGGCGGCCGCGGCGCGCGGCGTCGAGGTGCCGGACGTGGTCAAGACGATCGTGGTCCGCCGCGGCGAGGGCGACCTGCTGTTCGTGCTGACCCCCGGCGGCCGGGTGATCTCCTGGCCGAAGCTGCGCGCCCTGCTCGGTGTCAGCCGGCTGTCGATGCCGGACGCCGAGGCGGCGAAGGCCGCAACCGGGTACGCGCGCGGCACCATCACGCCGTTCGGCTCCACCACCGCCTGGCCGGTGGTCGCCGACGAGCGGCTGCGCAGCCGGGAGATCACGCTCGGCGCGGGCGAGCACGGCCTCGCCGTCGCCGTCGACGCGGACACCGCGCTGGCCACGCTCGGCGCGACTGTGGCCGACGTGACAGACGAGGAGCCGACGCGCTGAGCGGTGGCCGGTGGAGGGCCGGCGGCATAGCGTGGAGGACATGCCGAAAGCCGTCTGGAACGACCTCGTCGTCGCCGAGAGCGACGACACGGTGCTGGTCGAGGGCAACCACTACTTCCCCCGTACGGCCCTGCGCCAGGACCTGATCCGCCCCTCCGACACCCACACGGTCTGCCCGTGGAAGGGCACCGCCTCCTACTACACGCTCGAACACGGCGGCGTGACCAGCCCGGACGCCGTCTGGTACTACAGCGACCCGAAGCCGGAGGCGGAGATGGTCCGCGACCGGGTGGCGTTCTGGAAGGACGTCCGGGTCGTCGACTGAGTCACCGTGCCGCCGGGGTGACTGGCACCCGGCGGCCCCGGTGGGTCACCATGCTCCCATGGCCGACCCGCACTCCGACCCGTCCGGCACCGTCTACGGGGCCCGCCGCGCCCGTGGCGCCCGTGGTCTCCGGCTGCCGCAGGACCCGCTGATGCGGATCGCGCTGGGCGTCGGCGTGACCGGCGTACTCCTCGGGGCCTTCTTCGCCACCGGCGTGCTCGGCGGTGGCGACGAGCGGCCGGTGGTGCCGGCGGCGGCAGTACCGACCGCGACGGCGAGCGAGCCGAGCGCGGAACCGTCGGCGGAGCCCACGCCGTCGTCTTCGCCCTCGCCGAGCGCGGCGCCGACCACCCCGGCCGCGCCGGTGGCCACGCCGAAGGTGCTCCGGGGCGTGCCGTCCGGGCGCTGCCTCGGCGTGACCGGCGACGAGGCCGAGGGCGCGCAGGCCGCGCTCGCCGACTGCACCGGCGGGCCCGAGCAGCAGTGGGTGGTCACGCCGGTCACGAACGACACCTACCTGCTGGTCAACGCCGCGAGCAACAAGTGCCTGGACGTCAACGAGGCGAAGACCGACGACGGCACGGACGTGCAGCAGTGGTCCTGCAACGGGCAGGCCAACCAGCAGTGGCGGTTCCAGCAGGCCGGCGACGGCGTGGCGCTGCTGGTCGCCGTGCACAGCGGCAAGTGCGCGCAGGTCGACGACGCGGGCACCGAGCCCGGCCGTGAGCTGGAGCAGGCGCCTTGCAGCGGCGCTCCGGAGCAGCAGTGGGCGGTCGGCTGACCGGCAGCGCGGGCGTCAACCCCGATAGCTCCAGGCCCGCCGGCCCGCGACCACCGGGAGCGCGAACGCCGGTTCGTCGGCGGGACGGCGGCGCAGCAGCAGCGACAGCCCGGCCGCGCCGACCGACAGCGCGCCCGCCACGTACCAGGCCATCGCGTAGTCGCCGAGCCGATCCCGGACCAGGCCCGCGCCGGTGGCCGCGAGCGCGGCCCCGAACTGGTGCGCGGCGAACACCCAGCCGAACACCACCGCCCCGGACGCGCCGAACCACTCCCGGCACAGCGCCACGGTGGGCGGCACAGTCGCCACCCAGTCCAGCCCGTAGAAGACGATGAAGACCAGCATGCTCGGCCGGGCCGACCCGGCGAACAGGCTCGGCAGCACCAGCAGCGACGCCCCGCGCAACGCGTAGTAGGCGCCGAGCAGCAGCCGCGCGTCGACCCGGTCGGTGAGCCAGCCGGAGGCGATCGAACCGGCGATGTCGAAGAGCCCGACCAGGGCGAGCAGCCCGGCCGCTGTGGTCTCCGGCATGCCGTGGTCGTGCGCGGCCGGCACGAAGTGCGTACCCACCAGGCCGTTCGTGGTCGCGCCGCAGATCGCGAAACCAGCGGCGAGCAGCCAGAACGGCCGCGTCCGCGCGGCGGCGGCGAGCGCGCCGACCGCCCGCGCCGCCGCGCCGCCCTCCGGCCGGGCCGGCGGCACGACCTCCGTCGCGCCGTAGGCGGGCCGCCCCAGATCCGCCGGGTGCTCGCGCAACAACCACACCACAAGGGGTACGACCGCCAGCGCGGCCCCGGCCACGACGAGTGCCGCCGTGCGCCAGCCGTGGTCGCGCACCAGCACCGCCAGCAGCGGGAGGAAGACCAGCTGCCCGGCCGCCCCACCGGCGGTGAGCACACCCGTCACCAGGCCCCGGCGCTTGACGAACCAGCGCCCGGTCACCGTCGCCACGAACGCCAGGGCCATCGAGCCGGTGCCCAGCCCGACGAGGACGCCCCAGCACAGGATGAGCTGCCAGCTCTCGGTCATCGCCACGGTCAGGCCACTGCCGGCGGCCACCAGCACCAGCGCGCCGGCCACCACCCGGCGGATGCCGAACCGGTCCATCAGCGCGGCGGCGAACGGCGCGGTGAGCCCGTACAGCAGCAGGTTGACCGAGACGGCGGCGGAGATGGTCGCCAGCGGCCAGCCGAACTCGGCGTGCAGCGGGTGCAGTAGCACGCCGGGTGTGGCCCGGAAACCGGCCGCGCCGACGAGCGCGACGAAGGCGACGGCGGCGACGAGCCAGGCCGGGTGCAGGCGGGATCGGTTCACCAGCCGAGTCTCGGACCGGGGTGGCCTCGCCGACGAGTGGCCGGAAAGCCATCGTGCGCAATAATCGGGCCATGTCCGTACCGCACCGGGTCGCAGTCCTCGCCCTCGACGGCGTGGTGGCACTCGACCTCGGCACCCCCGCCCAGGTCTTCGGCGCCGCCCGCACCGACGGCGGCGTCCCCCTGTACCTCGTCGCCACGTGCACCCCCGGCGGGCAGCCGGTACGCAGCAGCGCCGGCTTCCAGGTGCTCCCCGACCACGGCCTGGAACTCCTCGACACCGCCGACACCGTGATCGTCCCCGGCATCCACGCCGGTCCGCCGCTGCTCGACGGCACGGTGGCCGCCGAGGTGGCCGACGCGCTGCGCGCCGCGTACACCCGGGGAGCGCGCGTCATGTCCATCTGCACCGGCGCGTTCGTGCTGGCCGCCGCCGGTCTGCTCGACGGCCGCCCGGCCACCACCCACTGGGCGTACGCCCCACGCTTCCGTCGCCTGCACCCCGGCGTACGACTCGACCCCGACGTGCTCTTCGTCGACGACGGGCGCGTGCTCACCTCGGCCGGGGTGGCCGCCGGCATCGACCTGTGCCTGCACGTCGTCCGCACCGACCACGGCAGCGCGGCGGCCAACCGGGCGGCCCGGCGCTGCGTGGTGCCGCCGTGGCGGGACGGCGGGCAGGCCCAGTACATCGAACGGCCGGTGCCCCGGGGCACCGACCACGGCACCGCCGCCACCCGCGAGTGGGCCCGGCAGCGCCTGCACGAGCCGGTGGCGTTGCGCGAGATGGCCGCGCACGCGCGGATGAGCGTCCGCACGTTCACCCGGCACTTCCGCTCCGAGACCGGGCTCAGCCCGGCGCAGTGGCTGCTCCAGCAGCGCACCGAGCACGCCCGGGTGCTGCTGGAGACCACTGACCTGAGCGTCGACCGCATCGCCCAGGACGCGGGTTTCGGCACCACAGCCGCGCTCCGCCAGCACTTCCACGCCCGGGTCGGCGTGGCCCCCACCGCCTACCGCCGCACGTTCCGCCACCCTTCCCCCGCGGCGTCCCCCGCGACGTCCCCGCGTTCCCCGCGCCCCGCTCCCGTCGATCTTGGAGTTGTGGCGCCTGGAAGGCCGGACGTGCCGGAATTGTCCACCGCCACAACTCCATGATCAGCGGCGGGGCGGATCGGCGGCGGGCGGTCCCGCGGTCAGGCGAGGTGGGGCTGGCGGCGCAGGGCGCGGAGCTGGGTCAGGTGCAGCGGCAGGTGCACGCGGATGTGCAGGTCCAGCGCCCTGCCCCAGGGCAGCGACTCGTCCACGTCCAGGTCGAAGCCCTCGCGTAGCACCGTGTCCACAGGTGTCTCCGCCGCCGGGCCGAGCCGGTCGGCCAGCGCGCACAGCTTCTGGCTGGTGGCCCGGAACAGCACCGCCAGGCCGTCCAGCCCGCCGCACTCGGACACCAGCGCGTCCAGCTGCGGCCGGTGAATGGTGTCCAGGTCGTAGTAGGCGAACGGCGAACCGGCCAGCACCGCCTCGGTCGCCTCGCTCATCAGCTCGTCGTTGGCGGCGAGGTGCGCGACGATCTGCTCGGCGCTGAGTTGCCCCTCCGGCGGCGGCCCGAACCCGCCCGCGTCGATCTCCGCGAACAGTTCGTCGTACGCCTGCCGCAGTGCCGCGACGTCCACCTCGTCCATGTCCCGCATCCAACCCCCGCCGCTGCCGCGCCCACCCCGGCTACCGCGCCGGGTTCACCCGGACGGGTCCGGACAGGCGTGAAGGCCGGCACCCCGTTGGTTCGGGGTGCCGGCCTTCGTATCTCTTAGTGAGTGTTTGAGATTCCGGCTCAGGTGTGGGTTGCCTGGGCCGGTTTCGTGTGTCGGGCCAGGCGGGTGACCATGACGTGGATCATGGCCCAGGTGACGAAGGCGGCGTGGCTTGTGGGTAGGTGTTCGTAGTCGCGGACGCAGCGGCGTTTCTTGCTGATCCAGGCGAAGGTGCGTTCGACGACCCAGCGGCGGGGCAGCACGACGAAGGTGTGTTGTCCGGGGAGTTTGTGGACCAGGTGCACGGTGAGGTCGAGGGCGTGGCGGGCCCAGGTGCTCAGGGTGCCGATGTAGCCGCCGTCTGCCCAGAGCAGGCGTAGGCGGGGGTGGAACAGCCGGGTGCGCCAGAGCAGGTCACGGGCGATGGTGCGGTCGTTGACGTGCGCGCCGGTGATCATGACGGCCAGGAGCAGGCCCATGGTGTCCACGACGATGTGGCGTTTACGGCCGTTGACCTTCTTCGCGACGTCGAAACCGCGGCTGTGTCGGGGCACGGTGTCCGCGGCGCGCACCGACTGAGAATCGATCGCTCCGGCGCTGGGATGCGCGTGCCGTCCGGCGGCGGTACGGCACTGCTCCCGCAACCGGTCGTGCAGACGCATCAACGTGTGGTCATCGCGCCATCGAGCGAACCACC